>NZ_GL892006.1:0-82202 GCF_000213575.1 Dysgonomonas mossii DSM 22836 | reverse complement strand
AAGCCGTTCTTCAAAGAACGGCTTTTGTTTTATATAATATCTACTTAATGGCAAATAGCTTATCTGTCTTGTTTAAGTCTGTCGGCCATAGCCTTTCCCAGAGAAACACAGTCTTCATAAGTATTTAGGTTCATAGCTTGCTTCATTTCTACCGGCGAGCCTATGACTTCAAATTTACTGTCGCTTGCAAATTGAGCCAAACGCTTAACTGCCGCTCCCGCCCAGGTAAATGATCCGAAATATCCGAAATAACGGTTCTTCATATCACGACCCTCAATTTTCGAGATTAGATATTCTACCTCAGGAAAGAGTTTGTTGTTGTATGTAGGAGATCCGATGATCAAACCTTTATATTTGAATATATCACGTATAATGTATGAATGTGAACGTTTCGATACATTGTGTAATATAACCTCTTTTATCCCTTGTTGAGCCAGTTCGTAAGCTACTGTTTCAGCCATTTGCTCAGTGTTGCCATACATACTGCCATAAGCAATCACAACGCCTTCATCTCCTTCATAACGGCTTAGTTTGTCGTATATGCTGATTACTTTTTTTATCTGCTCATCGAGAGTCCATATCGGACCATGTGTAGAACAGATATATTTTATTTCGAGAGTATTAAGCTTTTCAAGTGCTTTTTGTACAGGAGAGCCAAACTTGCCTACAACGTTAGAATAATAACGCACCATCTCATCGTAGTAGCGTTCAGGATGTAGTTGTGCATCGGTAATACCACCATCAAGAGTTCCGAATGTACCAAAAGCATCACCCGAGAATATGATTTTATGATAAGTATCATATGTCATCATTGTTTCAGGCCAATGTACCATTGGTGTCAGATTGAAAATAAGCTTATGTTTATTACCCAAAGATAGTTCTTCACCGTCTTCTATAACTTTTACTCCATCTGTGATTCCATAAAATCCTTGTACCATCTCAGCCGTACGCTTGTTGCCCACGATCTGTACATTAGGGAACCTGTTTCTAAGCAATCCCAAAGAACCAGAGTGATCGGGTTCCATGTGATTGATGATTACATAGTCAAGAGACTTTCCGTTTAAGGCTATTTCCAGTTTATGGAAAAAGATATCAGAATAACATACGTCTACTGTATCAAAAAGAGCTGTCTTTTCATCTACAAGAAGGTATGAATTATAAGATACGCCTTTAGGGAGTGGCCATAAGTTTTCAAAAAGATTCTTAGTGCGATCATTTACTCCGATATAGTAAAGGTCATCTTCTATTGGAATTGGTTTTAACATACGAAATTACTTCTACTTCTTTATTGTTTTGCTTTCTATTGTTGCTTTTTTTCTTGTTGCATTCCACACTAGCCATATACCCCATAGTACGAATGGGATACTTAGCAATTGTCCCATATTAATACCGAAAGTAGCTATCATATTAACTTCAAATGGCTCCTGTATATTTTTTATGTATTCGATACAAAATCTAGAAAGGAAGATCCCTATAAGAGAGACTCCTAATATCAGACCTTGTTTGTTTTTTGCATTTGTTTTATAGAATAGATATAATCCCACACAGAATATAGCGAAGTAAATCAATGCTTCATAAATTTGTGTCGGATGGCATGGCAGTTCGTTCGAGCCACCTTCAGCTATTGGGAAATGCCAATGCGGGTCGCGTACAAAATTGAAACCCCAAGGAAGAGTTGTAATTCCTCCGTATATTTCAGAATTCATTAAATTACCAAGTCGGATACATGTTGCGCCAATGGCAACACCTACTATCAGCCGGTCGAGAGCCCATATCATACTTTTTTTGGTAACTCTGAGCGAAAATAGCCATATACCAACCGTCATGCCTATCGCTCCCCCGTGGCTCGATAAACCTCCTTCCCATACCATAAGCATCTTTAACGGATTGCTTAGGTAATATACCGGGTCGTAAAATAAACAATGCCCCAATCGTGCTCCGATAATGAGGCCCGTGAGAACATAGATGAATAACGAATCGAACCACTTCTCAGGCAGCTTTTCCGATTTGTACATTTTTTGCACAACAATAGTTGTTAGCAGTACTCCGGTAGCCCAAAGTATTCCATACCATCGTATTTCTCGTCCCAATATAGCAAAAGCATCAGGGTTTACATCCCAGGTAATAAATGAAAGCATATACTTGTTTTTATTTCAAAATTTTTACTTTACCTTTTTTCGGAGTACAAATATATAAAATACTTATCAATAGATATACTTTATTGAGATAAGTTAAAGTGCTCTTTGTTAATATTTGCGTATAAAGTATTTATTGATAATTATTTGTGTGTTTTAGAAGGAAGAGTTTATTATATATAATTATTCTAAATAGAGAGACGTCTATTGATTTGAATATTAGTGTATATAAGGTAATGTTAATAAAATATCCTAAAGCTTCGCTTTTTGTTAACATTTTTCATATCTTTAAGAACAAAAAAGTTTGTTGTATAAAGGAGTTTCAATTTATATAGCTTGTTTGTTGACATATTAATACCGAAAATCTATCAGTAACATTATGGATTACAATTATAAAAAGACCAATGCTTACCTCAAATTTGATAAATCGCGGATGGTTAACCTCGAATACTCGCTTTATCGTGAGATTTTGAGAACAAACCGGAGGGGAGCATATCACTGTACAACATTAGTAGAGTGTAACACACGAAAGCAACACGGACTACTCGTTCTTCCTGTACCCCGCTTGGGTGATACAAATCATGTATTACTATCATCCTTAGATGAAACCGTAATACAGCATGGTGCGGATTTCAATCTGGGGATACACAAATATGATGGAAATAATTATAGCCCGATGGGGCATAAATATATACGAGAATTTGATTGCGACTCGTTGCCGCGAACTATATATAGAGTAGGGGGGGTGATTTTATCTAAAGAGAAGATGTTTTCTTTAGAGGATAATTCCATCTTTATCAGATATACGCTGATAGATGCTCATTCGCCTACAACAATGCGTTTCAAGCCATTCTTAGCATTTAGGGATGTGAACGAATTGACGGAAGAGAATTCGATAGCAGATCTTGGATATAAGGAAGTGGAAAATGGCATAAGTATGTGTATGTATACCGGCTATCCCGATTTGTTTATGCAGTTTAATAAGCCTGTAAATTTCGTCTTCGAGCCAAACTGGTATAAAGGTGTGGAATATATGCAGGATATGAATCACGGATTACCATACAAAGAAGATTTGTATGTGCCCGGATATTTTGAATTACCTATACAGAAAGGTGAGTCAGTTATATTCTCGGCTAGTGATATTCACGTAGATACGAATAAACTGGTTTCTTCGTTTGAAAAAGGTATAAAAGAGCGTACCCCTCGCTCTTCTTTCTATAACTGTCTGAAAAATTCAGCACATCAGTTTTATTATCGTCCCACCAAAGATGAACTATATTTACTGAATGGTTATCCTTGGGGTGAGGTTAAGACCCGAGAGCAATTTATGGCTTTGGAAGGACTTACACTAGGGGTTGGCAAGAAAGATGCTTTTGAAGAGATTGTTGATACTGCTATTCCTACAATTCAGCAATTTATGGAGGGAAAACCTATTACCGGATTCCTGAAGGATATAGGCGATGCAGATGTTCTTTTATGGGTGATACGTGCTCTTAAAAAGTTTCAGATGTGCGATTCTGAGCGTTTTTATTTGAAATATGCTAGTCTGGTTAGTCAGATCGTAAGCTTTATACAAGAAGGCAATCACCCGAACTTGAAACCATTAACGAATGGGTTGCTTACTGTAGACAATAAAGTTGGTTATCCGAGTTGGATGCATAATAAGATTTCGGATGGACATTATTTAACTCCTCGTACAGGTTGTTTGGTTGAGGTTAATGCATTCTGGTATAATGCACTCAAGTTTAATGAAGAAATAGCACGCAATCAAGATAATCCGAAGCTGGAAAGAAAGATGGCTCTATTAGCTGAGATTACAAAAACATCGTTTTTGGAAGTCTTTCTTAACGATGGAGGCTATTTGTACGATTATGTTGTGGGTAATTTCGTCGATTGGAGTGTCAGACCCAATATGTTATTGGCTATCGCTGTCGATTACCCATTGCTAGATAAGCGACAAAGTAAAAGTATAATTGATATAGTAACTAAAGAATTGCTTACACCTAAAGGCATTCGTTCCTTGAGTCCGAAGAGTATTGGTTTTCGTCCAAGATGCGAAGGCTCATTGTATGACCGCCTCTACAGTGCTTTTAATGGTGCGGCATGGCCGTGGCTGCTGCGGGCATATCAGGAAGCTTACCTTAAAATATTTCAGCAGAGTGGATTGTCTTTTCTCGACCGTCTTTTGATTGGTGTTGAGGACGAAATGTCTAACGATGGCATAGGTTCTTTATCTTCTGTATATGATGGCAGTATCCCTTATTTCGGACATGGACAAATCTCTTATGCCATAAATGTTGCCGGAATAATAACTGCTCTCAATGTACAGAAAATGTTTGGAGATGAATATTGAATGATAAAGAATAGCTCTTTATGCAATATGATTTAGATTTTTAAATTTACAGAATAGTTTCGAACTAAAATATATGAAAGCATTAATGTTTGGATGGGAGTTTCCTCCCCACATATTAGGCGGGCTTGGAACAGCCAGTTATGGATTGACAAAAGGGATGTCTTTGCAGCCTGATATGGAAATCACATTTGTTATACCTAAACCCTGGGGAGATGAAGACCAGAGTTTTCTGAAAATAATAGGAGCATGCAATACCCCTGTAGCCTGGCGTGAGGTTTACTGGGACTACGTGAGTGAGCGTCTGTCGAAATATATGGATCCTCAGGAATATTATAATCTGCGCGACCATATTTATGGCGATTTTAATTATCTGCATACAAATGATTTGGGTTGTATCGAGTTCTCGGGACGTTATCCCGACAATTTGCTCGAGGAGATAAATAATTATTCTATTGTGGCAGGAGTGATTGCTCGCACTCATAATTATGATATAATACACTCACATGATTGGTTGACTTATCCCGCAGGAATACATGCCAAAAATGTTTTGGGAAAACCTTTGGTTATACATGTGCATGCTACAGACTTTGATCGTAGCCGAGGCAAGGTAAATCCGCAGGTTTATCAAATGGAAAAAAACGGGATGGACTACGCAGACCATATTATCTGTGTGAGTGAACTGACCCGGCGAACAGTAATTGAAAAATATCATCAAGACCCTGCAAAGGTGACTACTGTGCACAATGCAGTAGAACCATTAAGTGCCGAGATTGTCGCTATAGAGCCTCAAAAAGGGAAAGATAAAGTTGTAACTTTCTTGGGGCGTATCACGATGCAGAAAGGCCCTGAGTATTTTGTGGAAGCTGCCGCTCGTGTACTAGAAAAGGCTAAGCATATACGTTTCGTAATGGCTGGAAGCGGCGATATGATGGAGCGTATGATCTATCTTGTAGCCGAAAGAGGGATATCGGATAAATTTCATTTTACAGGATTCCTAAAAGGAAAACAAGTATATGAAATGCTCAAGCGGAGCGATGTATATGTAATGCCTTCGGTTTCGGAACCATTTGGTATTTCGCCACTAGAAGCTATGCAGTGCAGTATTCCTACTATTATATCAAAACAATCCGGCTGTGCCGAAATCTTAGATAAAGCAGTGAAGATTGACTATTGGGATGTTGAGGCTATGGCTGATGCTATATATTCTATTTGTACATACGATGCCATGTCTGAATTCCTGAGCAGAGAAGGCAAAGAAGAGGTGGATAGTATAAAATGGGAATATGCCGGACAAAAGGTAAGGGATATTTATAACAATCTATGTCGATAATAAAAAAACAAAATACATTATGAAAAATATATGTTTCTATTTCCAAATACATCAGCCTCACAGGCTAAAGCGCTATCGATTTTTCAACATTGGCGGTGATCATTACTATTATGATGACTTTGCCAATGAGGATTTTATGCAACAGGTGGCTGAGGTTTCTTTTATACCTGCCAACAGGTTGGTGCTTGAAATGATAAAAGAATACGAAGGCAAATTTAAGGTTGCATTCTCTATTTCGGGCGTGGCTTTAGATCAGATGGAAATATATGCTCCTGAGGTTATTGACGGGTTTAAAGAGTTGGCAGATACAGGTTGTGTTGAGTTTTTGACCGAAACACAAGGACATTCTCTTGCTTCTTTGGTAGACCCTGAAGAGTTCAAGAAGCAAGTAAATGAGCATAGCAATAAGATAGAAAGCTTGTTCGGGCAACGTCCAAAGGTATTTCGCAACACAGAGTTAATATATTCTGACGAAATTGGACACTTAGTCTATGAAATGGGCTATACAGGAATATTGACTGAAGGTGCTAAGCGAACACTCGGATGGAAAAGTCCTAATTATCTTTATCAAGCAGCAGAAGAGCCAAAACTGAAGTTGCTGCTACGTAATTCAAAATTCAGTGACGATATTGCAACTCGTTTTTCGAACTATAGCTGGAATGAGTATCCGCTTACTGCCGATAAGTTTATTTCCTGGGTTGCTAATACACCAAAAGAAGAGCAGGTTATCAATCTGTTTATGAATTATGAAGCATTGGGCAATTTTCAAAAGAAAAGCTCGGGTATATTCGAATTTATGAGAGTTTTGCCTCGTTTCGCTGCTGAGAATAACATTGGATTTGCTACGCCATCAGAAATATTTAAGACGATGAAGCCTGTTGATTCTATTTCGTCTATGCATCCTATATCATGGGTAGGTGAAGAAAAAGATGTTTCGGCATGGTTGGGTAATACATTGCAAGAAGAGGCATTCAATAAGTTATATGAAATAGCGGAACGTGTTCGCCTAAGTCAATCGAGACGGATATTACAAGACTGGATATACTTGCAATCGAGTGATCATTTTTATTATATGGGAACAAAGAATGCGTTGCCATTTAGTCCTTATTCATCTCCATACGAAGCATTTAA
Organism: Dysgonomonas mossii DSM 22836; assembly: GCF_000213575.1. Taxonomy (GTDB): domain Bacteria; phylum Bacteroidota; class Bacteroidia; order Bacteroidales; family Dysgonomonadaceae; genus Dysgonomonas; species Dysgonomonas mossii. The sequence goes on along the minus strand of NZ_GL892006.1, from coordinate 75,253 downwards.
TACTTATATGAATGTATTGAGCGACTTCAAGGAAAGGGTAGAAGCCGAATTTCCTAGTTCTATTGATAATGAGGAGCTTAATGCATTGCTTACTACCATTCACAATCAGGCAAATGAAATAGAAGAGCTGGAAGACAAAATTGAAAAGCTGGAAACTCAGTTAAAGCCTAAACCAAAAGCTACAACGATAAAACCCAAGGCAACAGAGAAACCTAAGAGTGTAGCAACTAAATCAAAGGCTGAGCCTAAAGTTGAGAGTGCGAGGCCTGTAGCAAAACCGAAGGTAAGTGCGAAGGTAAAAGCTAAGCCATCTGCAAAGAAATAATTATTCATGCAACTTTCTGTGTATTATATGCATCATAATTATAGATAACTTAATCTATACTTATTAAAACATATACTTATGAAAATTAAGCTTCTTTCTGTATACTCAAGGATTTTATCATTTGTCCTTGTTTTTCTAGGTTTTCAATCATGCTCAACAGTTGATCCTAAAGATGAGTATGGAACTCCATCTGCTAAGTTCATTGTGAAAGGGAAGGTAGAAAACGGCGATAAAGAAGTTTCGGGACTGAAAGTTGCTTTAGGAGTAGTTAATTATTATAGCTCTAACAGTAAAAAAGCATACTATGTAGACAGTGTGAATACCGATGCGAGAGGTTTATTTAGAGTATTGATTAAAGACTTTCCGACTAGTCAGAAGTTTGTTATAAAATATGAAGATATTGATGGGGATAAAAACGGATTATTGGAAACAGTGATAGATACTGTAAGGTTTGATAATCCGAGTTTTACCAATGGTAGCGGTGGTTGGTATGCCGGCGAAACGACAAAGGATTTGGGTACTGTAAAGCTTAACTCATCTAATCCTGAAAAATAATGAGTGTAGACGACATTTCCTTCCGAAAGCGTTTAGGTTTAGAACTGTTTCGCCAGCATAAAAAGAATCAGACCTCTCTACATAAATTAAACTATCTGATTTGGGAATGTACCTTGCGATGCAATTTGGCATGTAAGCATTGTGGCAGTGATTGTCACAAAGACATGAAGCAAAAAGATATGCCTTTGGAAGACTTCCTACGTGTGGTAGATGAAGTTACCCCTCATGTGAATCCGCATGATACAATGATTGTTATAACAGGTGGTGAGCCATTGATGCGTAATGATCTTGAAGTCTGTGGGCAGGAATTATACAAAAGGGAATATCCGTGGGGAATGGTGTCCAATGGGCTATTTTTATCCGAAAAAAGATTGACAAGCCTTCTTGATGCCGGTTTACGTTCGGTGACAATAAGTCTCGATGGGCTTGAGGATAGGCATAATATAATGCGTGGAAATAAGAATAGCTTTCGTATGGCATTTAATGCTATTTCGATGCTGACGCAAACTAAAGATATTGTATTTGATGTTGTTACTTGTGTTACGGCTGATACATTTTCTCAGCTCAATGACTTGAAAAAGCTTCTCATCGATACCGGCGTTAAATCATGGCGTATTTTTACAGTGTTTCCTATCGGAAGAGCTGCCGATCATAAGGAACTACAATTATCCCCGGTTCAGTTTAAGCAATTATTTGAATTTATAAAACACACTCGTAAAGAAGGTCTTATAAACCTCAGTTATGGTTGCGAAGGATTCGTGGGCAATTATGAAACTGAGATCCGAGATCATTTTTATTTTTGTCATGCAGGGATCAACATTGCATCGGTACTTGTAGATGGTTCTATCTCGGCATGTCCTAATCTGCGGTCAAATTTTACTCAGGGAAATATATATAAAGACAGCTTTTGGGATATATGGTCGAATCGTTACCAGCCATTTCGAGACCGTAAATGGATGAGGCAGGGCGAATGTAAAGACTGTAAATATTTTCGTTATTGCGAAGGAAACGGTATGCACTTACGGGATGAAAATGGTGAATTGTTGTTTTGTCACCTAAAGCGTATAAAAGAAGGGGAGACTCTTGAACTTAATATTACCTGATAATTACTTATACTTCTTGTACCGCTAAATAATTGTAGTCGGTCACTACTTTTCGAAGAAAAATTCTGTCAGGGCCATCATAGTCATAGCCTGTAATCGATTTTATTCTGTCTGCCAAACGCTGGTTAAAGTATTCGTTGTATTGCATGCGCTGGTCATCTATGATAGAAGTAATCGTTTGAATGTCTCTGTCGGATAACTTGTCAAGAACATCTTTATAGGTAACTTTATAGTCTTCATGAAAATCAAGATCAGAAAGCTTTAACTCTTTGTTTCGTGCATTCAATCTGAGGTCTATGACTGTTGTTCCTGCCAAATAATCACCCAATCGTTGCGACTTTTTTGTAACAGCAATCATTATGATAGCCAGAAAACCCTCTGTAAACGTAAAATCAACTAACCGGAATAACCACCTTAACAGATAAGAACTTCCGGATGGAACAGTCCCATCGACATTCACAACTCGTATTTTTACGATCATTTTGCCAATGCTTTGTCCTTTATTTAATGTTTCGAATAAGAGGTCATAGAAAAGTACAGGGGAAGCCATTATTATAATTATAAATATCATGGCAGTGTTTCCATCAAACGCACTCCATAATCCGGCCTGGGAGAAAAGAGATATAATTCCAATCCAACCTAAATACCAAATTAAAATTACAACCCAGTCGAGAATATAAGCTAAAAGTCTGTATCCGACACCGGCTGTTTCGTAGTCTATTGTTACGTTTTGGGTTGTTTGTACTTCTATTATCATAAACACTAAAAAATAAAGAACAAATTTATGTTTTTTGTATGATTATATGGTACAAATTTTTCATTCTTTTTAACCAAAGAGCTATATTTGTGCTGAAACAATATATTATAAATGCAAACTTGTAGTTTTTGATGAGAGAGGCCGCATTTGTCAAGCAAAATAGAGATAAGTGGCAAGAAATAGATATCCAGACCAAGGAAAAAGATATTCCGGCTGAAATATTAGCGGATAATTTCATTGAACTCACGGATGATTTATCTTATGCGCGTACGTTTTACCCGCGGTCGCAAACAGTAAAATATCTAAATCAACTTACAGGACGCTATTTTATCAATATATATCAGTATAAGAAAAAAGAGAAAGGACGCTTTTTCCGTTTTTGGAAAGAAGAAATACCTTTGATCATGTACAAATATCGCAGACATATGCTTTATTCTTTTCTGACTATGTTTGCCGGTGTTTTACTTGGAATATTTTCTTTAGAACAGGAATCTGCTTTTGCCAGTCAGATATTAACTCCCGGATATGTAAATCAAACTCTCGAGAATATAGAAAGCGGCGATCCGATGGCTATATATAAAAGCTCGGATGAGGCTCCCATGTTTTTCGGTATAGCAACCAATAATATTAGAGTAGCGTTTTATGCATTCATCGGTGGTGTTTTATTTTCTATGGGTACAGTCTATATCTTATTCTCCAATGGTGTAATGCTCGGTGTTTTTCAATACTTTTTCTTTAAGAAAGGTTTGTTGTTTACTTCGGTTATATCCATTTGGTTGCATGGGACATTAGAAATATCAGCAATCGTAATAGCCGGAGGTGCGGGGCTTATATTGGGTAATAGTATTTTATTTCCCGGTACATACAAACGCATAGTGTCATTACAGAGAGGTGCAAAAGATGCTGTGAAAATAGTTGTTGCACTGATCCCCGTTTTTATTGTAGCGGCTTTTATCGAGAGTTATCTGACTCGTTTGACCGAAATGCCGGTTTACTTTAATCTGACAATAATTGGCTTGTCAGCCTTATTTATTATATGGTATTTTATCTATTATCCTTATTACATCAATAAAAAAACAAATGAAACAACAACAAAAGATCAGGTTATATCAAAGCCGTGACTTTAGCGGTATTTTTGATACTTCAATTGCATTCATTAAGCAAAATTATGGAGCAATCTTAAAGGGTATATTGGTATTTATACCTATTACACTTATTGCTACATATCTTCTTATGAATTTATTCTCTTTTTCGAATATGGGCATGACTTCTATTGGAGAATATGAAGACGATCCATTTGCAATTTTTCGATCTATATTTGATTGGCGATTTTTTCTTGGTATATTTATTATGATGGTAGCAGGATATTTAATGTCCCTTTATCCTGTGTGTTATATGGCATTATATGCCGAATCGAAAGATGGCACGGTAGATAGTAAGGATGTTTGGACAAAAGTGAAGCAAGTAGCACTTCCTTTGTTCGGTTATTCTATCATTTATGGTATTCTGATTTCTGCAGGTTGGATATTGTGTTTGATTCCCGGGTTGATTATTTCGGTATACCTTTCACTGTATTTTTATACATATATCATAGAAAGGAAGGGGCTGGTAGAAACTTTTCAGCGTAGTATTGAGCTTGTTCGTCATCATTGGTGGATATCTTCCGGATTAATAACCATTTTTTCTATTATAGCCAGTGTTATTGGTTTTGTGTTTACACTTCCGGTATATGGCACGATGATCGGTAATCTATTAGGAATAGATTTTCTTACCAGCGAAATATATATATACCTTACATACTCTTTGAGTTACACAGCTCGCATGTTGTTGAGCCCTATACTAATAATAGTATTGGGTGTTATGTACTTTAGTTATAGAAGCCAATTGGATGGTATTGGTGTTACAGACGAAATAGATATGATTGGTGTAAATAAAGAAGAAGACCAACCGATTCAATATTAATACTAATATTTCAACATATCCCTTAGGGTGGTAAATACAAATAAAAATATATACATATTCAAGAGCATTTTATTAATGCTCTTGGTTTGTATGTGCATAAATCTTTTTGGTCAGTCAGATTCTATTGCAACAACAAGGCCTGTACACATTCAAGAAAAAGTAAACATCCGCATACCCGATAAAAGTAAGATAGAGGAATATAAAAAAGATGCGCGATTTCAGTATAAAAAAGAAGAAAGGGGTCTATCGTGGTGGGATCGGATATTGCTGGCAATCAATAACTTTATCAATAATTTATTTGGTGCGGTCGCTAAATCAGGAATGCTGAGCATTGTAGTGTTACTTATTATAGTGGTTGTAATATGCTTGATTGTCTTAAAACTTATCGGAGTAGATTACAGAACATTATTGGGTAAGAAAGAACTAGATAAGTCGGATATCGATATCTATACAGAAAATGTACATGAAATGAATTTTGATGCATTAATATCTAATGCATTGAAAAACAAAAATTACCGCCTGGCTGTCCGTTTTTTATATCTGAAAAATCTGAAACAAATGTCTGATAAGGACATTATAGAATGGAGTAGCCATAAGACCAACTATAGTTATCAGTACGAGATACAGGATCCCTTGTTGCGCTCCAAATTTCTTGAAACTACATTAATCTTTGATTATGTATGGTATGGTGAATTCGAGTTGGATGAGAGTAAATTCACTGAAGTAGATTCTCGTATGGGCGACCTAAATAAAATGATAAACCATGAAAGATAAGAAACTAATAATTCTGATCGGGGTGATTATCCTTTTATTGATTGGTTTGTCGTATGCCCGAACCAAAGCTCCTAAGCCTGTAGATTGGAGACCTACATTTATAAATACCAAGACATCTCCATACGGAACATACATTGCATACGAGCTACTTGGGGATATTTTTCACAAAAAGAATATACGATCTACACGCACACCAATATATAATAACCTGAAAGAAAGCATGGAAGAATACTTCTCCTACGACAAATCTTATGATTCGTATGGTTCAGGTTATTATGAAGACTCTGACGATGAATATGACTATACTGAAGAGTCTGATACAACTCAAGTAAATACCGACCTGGTAGTCGATACAGTACTTGAGCAAGGATTTGAGGAACTGAACTTTGACCCTACTGAATGGTATAAAAGTCTTGATGCAGAAATAGATACTACAGCATATATATTTATCAATACCAAGTTTACACTCGATAAAGTAGATATGCAATATTTACTCGATTTTGTTGGTTTGGGAAATAATGTGTTCATCTCGGCAGAAAGCTTTTCTTCGAGCCTGATGGATACTTTAGGTATAAAGACAAAACATAGATATTTTGAAGCAGATACAGCTTATTATTTAATAGATTCTCCGCATCAGAAATATAACTTTGCAGGTATAACTGGTGAAACAAGGCTTAACACAGATAGTTGCAAATTGGTGTCACGTCCATTGGCCTTTAATAACAAAAAAGATACAGTGTTCATAGAAGTACAATATGGAAAAGGGCATTTCTATTTGCATACAATTCCTTCTGCTTTTGTTAATGTCAATCTACTACAACTAAACAAATATGATTTTGCTTTCAGATGTTTATCTTTTTTACCACAGAATAGTAAAGTTATTTGGGACGAATATCAAAAGCAAGGTGGTACTGATGCGAATAGTAGTATATTCAAAGCGATGTTGTCTAATCCTTTGTTACGTATTGCACTATATCTTATACTCGGCGGTTTGCTGCTCTTTGTTATCTTTAGGGCGAAACGTACTCAACGGATTATACCTGTCATCAGACCGCATATAAACTCTTCGTTAGAGTTTCTAGGTACAATCAGCAACTTGTATTATCGCAAAAAAGACTTTAAAACCATTGCCGAAAAGCGACATGCATACTTCCTTGACTATATAAGGAAGAATTACTACATGTCGACAGAGAAAATTAATGATGACTTTTTGGATGTGCTGAGTGCGAAATCAGGTGTTGAGAGAGACAAATTGAGTAATCTATTTAATTTATATAACGATATAATTATATTGCCTCATGCGTCAAACGATATATTCTTGCAATATAATAGTCTGTTGGAAGAATTTTATAGAAAGGTAAAAAACAAATAAAATAAAATATATGTCGGATTTAGAATTTCAATCAAGGATAGATTTTTCCGAATTGAGCCAAAGTGTTCAGGAGATAAAAAACGAAATTGGACGTGTTGTTGTTGGACAGCATCAGTTGATAGAGCAAATGATAATTGCTATCTTGGCAAATGGTCATGTATTGGTAGAAGGGGTTCCCGGTGTTGCTAAAACTTTATCTGCAAAACTTCTGGCAAAGACTATCGATGTTGCTTTCAGCCGTATACAGTTCACGCCGGATCTTATGCCTTCGGACGTATTGGGGACAAGCATCTTTTTGCCGGGGTCTGCCAAGTTTGAGTTTAAGAAAGGGCCTATCTTTTCTAATATTGTGCTGATTGATGAAATAAACCGATCTCCGGCAAAGACTCAGGCTGCACTCTTCGAGGTGATGGAAGAACGTCAGGTTACAAATGATGGAACAACATATAAAATGAACTATCCATTTCTTGTAATGGCCACTCAAAACCCGATAGAGCAGGAGGGGACATATCGTTTGCCCGAAGCTCAATTAGACCGCTTTTTGTTCAAAATCGTAGTCGATTATCCGAATATTGTAGATGAGATAAATATCTTGGACAGGCAAAACCGAGGTGAACTATCTCCTGAAATAGGTATTCGTCCGGTCTTAACAGCAGAGAAACTGAAGTCTTTGCGCTCAGCAGTAGATAAAGTGCTGGTTGAACATCAACTATTAGAATATATCGCTCAGATTGTATCTGCTACACGTCAGAGCCCATGGATAACGCTTGGGGCTTCGCCTCGTGCATCGCTTGCAATACTGAACGCTTCAAAAGCTTTGGCAGCAATTCGAGGACGCGATTTTATTACGCCTGACGATATCAAGGAAGTTGCTGTGCCTGTACTTAGACACAGGATTTTATTAACACCCGAAAAAGAAATGGACGGTACATCTACCGATACAATTATATGTCAACTGATAGACAAAGTGGAAGTTCCCCGATAAAATGGCTTTTTAAGAGTTTCTATCTCTCAAACCGTTTTTTCTTCACACTGGCTTTGTGTGTGTTGGGATACTTCGTATCTTATATTTTCGAGGCCTCACTTTTCATCATGACTGTGGTGATAAGCGTATTGGCTGTATTCTTATTGTTGGATACATTTTCTCTTTATCGACAGAAAAGAGGGATAGACGCTTTCCGTAATTGTCCCGAAAGGTTATCGAACGGTGATGTAAATACAATCTCACTTTCCGTATCCAATAAATACCCATTCAGGGTTGCAATCAAAATTATAGAAGAAGTACCTTTTCAGTTTCAAAAAAGAGATCTGACCTTTAGTACTTCGATAGGTGTACGCAAATCGGAAGTTTTGTACTACGATCTTCGTCCCACCGAAAGGGGAGTGTATCAATTCGGAGCAATAAACGTTTATGTGGCGGGACTCTTGGGGCTTGTTACACGACGTTATATATTTGACGAAAATAAAGATGTTGCCGTATATCCGTCTTTCCTCGAGATGCACAAGTATGAATTATTGGCAGCATCGCATCGCCTTACAGACTATGGTATTAAGAAAATACGACGCATAGGGCATGCTACCGAATTTGATCATATCAAACATTATGTATTGGGTGACGACCCTCGTACAATTAATTATAAGGCAACTGCTCGTATGAGCCAGCTGATGGTAAATACCTATCAGGAAGAGAAATCACAACCTGTATATTGCTTGATCGACAAAGGGCGTACGATGAAAATGCCATTCAACGGGTTGACGCTGTTGGATTATGCGATCAATACCACATTGATGGTAAGTACCACAGCACTGAATAAGGGTGATAAAGCCGGACTGATAACCTTCTCGAAGAATGTAGATGAAATACTTCCGGCAGATAGGCAACGCCGTCAACGAGTAAAGATTTTGGAAACGTTGTATGCGCAGAAAACAGATTTTAAAGAGTCTGATTATGAGCGATTGTACGCTACTGTCCGCCGTAAATTGTCGCAACGCAGTCTGATTGTTTTGTTTACAAACTTTGAGACTGTAAATGGAATGCGTCGCCAGTTGAAATATCTCAGCCACATGGCCAAAGATCATTTGGTGCTGGTTGCATTTTTCTTGAATTCTGAATTCAACGAGGTGTTGGAGTCTTCTCCTGCGGGATTGGAAGATATATTCAGGAAAGGAATGGCGGAAAAGCTATGGAATGACAAATACCTGATTGTAAAAGAACTCAATAGATATGGAATTCATACGATTCTCTCAAAACCAGAAAACCTTACTATCAATTCTATAAATAAATATCTTGAATTCAAATCAAGAGGGTTGATTTAATCTTCTTAAATGTTACCGCTAGATAAAACCTTTGTAGAAACTCTGAATTATACCCACATCAGGTCACTCATTATACCATCAGATATAAAGATTCCTTGTCGGGTTAATTTTAAGATATTATCCTTTTCGGTTAAGAAACCTTGATCGAGATATTTTCGTGCGTTTTTCAAGCAGAATGCTTTCATTTTAGTGCCAAAAAGGGATTCGAGTTCAGACAGGTTTACTCCCCATTTGGTACGCATACCTGTTAAAATAAAATCGTTGTATTTTGTGTTTTCATCTAATGCCTCAATTTCCAGATTTGGATTTTCAGTCCTTATCCCTTCTATATACTTTGATATAGAGGCAACGTTCCACGAGCGGTTTTGCCCATCATAAGAGTGTGCAGCAGGACCTAGTCCCAGATACTTTTTCCCAAGCCAATAGGAGCTGTTATGCTTTGAGTATAATCCGTGGCGGGCAAAATTAGAGATCTCATAATGATCAAACCCCGCAGCGGTAAGTTTTTCTATCATTCGTGAAAACATATCTACACTCAGATCTTCGTCAACAGGATTTACATCTCCCATTTTGAATAGACGATAGAGTCTTGTGCCCTGTTCATAGATCAAATGATAAGATGAAATATGCTGTACATCGAGAGCTATTGCTTCTTCGAGGTTTCTTTCCCATATCTGCATTGTCTGGTTGGGTAAACCATACATTAGGTCTATGCTGATATTGTTATAGCCTAGCGATTGGCACATCCTGACAGCTTCTTTTGCTTTATCGGCAGAATGCCTGCGCTTCAAGAATTTGAGCTCTTCATCGTCAAAACTTTGAATTCCTATGCTCAGGCGATTGAACGGTAATTTTTCTTTGAGGGTTGCTAAATAATGAGCTGAGAGATCATCAGGATTAGCTTCCATTGTTATCTCAGCATCGGGAGCTATCCTGAATTCATGGTGTAAAGTTTCAAATATGCGGAGGAAGTCACTCTCAGATAACTGAGATGGAGTACCTCCTCCAAAATATACGGTCTTTACATCTTCGTCTCCAATGTAGTTTTTACGTAGCTTTATCTCTTCACAAAGAGCCGAAACATAGTCATACTTCGGAGACATATCTGTGCGTGTGTAGAAGTCACAATATATGCACCTTGTCTTACAAAAAGGAACATGAATATAAATTCCGGCCATTACGTAATTTTAAGCTATTCGAAAGGATTGATTAGTTATTAGCTAATATTATTCTTTATACATTTTGTCGATAATATCCTTATACTTTTCTGCTACAAATTTACGTTTTATTTTTAGCGTATTGGTCAATTCACCACCTTCCATCGTAAATGGCTCGGCCAGTAGCCTGTATTTTTTTATCTTTTCGTATGGAGCAAAATGAGCTTGTAAGAGTTCTATTCGTCCGTCTAGCATACGGAGGATGTCTACATTAGAAAACAAGTCCTCTACTTTGTCATATTTTATTTGGTGCTCATTTGCATACTCTTCCAGTGCTTTATAGTCTGGAACAATAAGTGCACTCACAAATTTACGCTCGTCGGCTATAACCGCAATCATATCGATAAACTTGTCTTCGGCTACCCGTGTCTCTATAGCCTGAGGTGCGATATATTTTCCGTTAGCTGTCTTAAACAGGTCTTTGATGCGTTCGGTAATGTACAACACTCCATTTTCCATTTTCCCAGCATCTCCTGTACGGAAGAAGCCGTCTTCGGTGAAAACTTTAGCTGTTTCCTCTGGTTTGTTGTAGTATTCACGCATCACCGTTTTTCCTTTTACAAGAATCTCGTTGTTCGTTTCATCAATCTTCACCTCAACTTCAGGCATTACGCTGCCAATAGACCCAATAACAAATTCTTTGTCAGGATAGAAGCTTACGGTAGCCGTTGTTTCTGTGAGACCGTAACCTACAATTATTGGAATATTTACCGAGTGTAAAAACTCAATTATCGAGTCAGACAATGGAGCTCCTGCACATGGGAATATGTTTCCCTTCTCAATACCGATAACCAGCTTAAGGACAAAAAATATAGTATTGTTATATAAAGCAAACTTTATACGAGTACCAAGTGGTGCTCGTAGATTTTTATTTTTAAAGTCCAGATTATATCTTTTACCTGTCTTGATGGCATCGGTATATAGCCATTTCATCAGACCTTTGGAGCTCGATATTTTTTCGTGAACACCTGCATACACTTTTTCCCAGAATCGGGGAACACTACACATGATAGTGGGATGAACCTGCTTTATTGATTTTTGTATTTCCTTTGCGTCTTGATTAATAGCAATGGTCATTCCCTTATGGATAGTATAATACGTCCATGCCCGTTCAAAAATATGTGCTAACGGAAGGAAATTCATCGACAAGTCTTTATTCGAAGTCATAGGCAGACGCATGTCGTGAATACGGAAGACCTGAGAGAAACAGGAATGTGGTAATACTACTCCTTTCGGTTCGCCGGTTGTACCCGAAGTATATATAATACAAGCTATATCATCTTCTCTCCTCGATTTAAGGCGTACTCGCACGATAACCTCTGTGTGTGAATTTTCACCGGTGGCAATAAAATCATCAAAATAGACAGAAGTCTTATCATCGGGATGGAATTTCACATTATTATCGAATACAACAATTTTCTTTAATGCAGGCGAATTTTGTTGCACTTTAAATGCATTATTATATTGGAACTGCTCTCCGGCGAACAGTAATTGTATACTGGCATCCTTTACTATATATTCTACTTGCGACGGTGATGATGTTGCATAGATAGGTACTGAAATACAGCGGTTGGCAAAAGTACCGAAATCCGCAAAAAGATATTGCGGCATATTCTGAGAATACACAGCGATCCTTGAGCCTTCTTCTACACCCATTTCAGCCATAGCCCAGGCTGTTTTCATTACATTGTCGGAAAACTTATTCCATGAAATATTCTTCCATTTTTTTTCGTACGGGTTTCTATATTTCAGAGCTGTTCTCTTACCATACCTGATAGCCTGACGATGTACCAATATAGACAGATGATAATAATTCATTTGGACTTCCTTTTTTATTTGTTATTATCACAAAGGTAATTTATAATATTAAGAAATTATTATTTAATTTCACTTTTTATAGTTGCCTAGGCATCTATTGTGGCCGCAATCAAGGGGTTAAGTGATGTGTCTTGAGGGGTAAAAATCTGCAATTAACTCGCAGGTGATAAAATACAACTCATGATTTATTTTTACTACTTTTGTAGCCAACTAAATATATCTATATGGCAGGGAGTGGAATGAAGAGCTTAGCAAAAGATACTGCAATCTATGGATTGAGTAGTATTGTTGGCCGCATATTTAATTGGTTGCTTGTTCCTTTACACACTTATATTTTTACTGATACTATCGAGTATGGTAAGGTAAGCTATATATACGGCTACACTGCGTTGTTCATGGTTTTGCTGACTTACGGCATGGAAACCGGATTTTTCCGCTTTATGAACAAGAAAGAAGAGAATCCGGATAAAGTATATGCTACATCTTTAATCTCATTAGCTACAACATCTCTGCTGTTTATTCTATTTTGCTTTTCCTTCATCAATCCTATTTCGTCATGGATGGAATATACCGAACACAAGGAACATATCTGGATGATGGCTATTGGAGTGGCACTGGATGCTTTTATGACAATTCCTTTTGCCTATTTGCGTTATCAGAAAAGACCGATTCGGTTTGCTACATTGAAGCTTACGTTTATAGGGTTTAATATATTTTTCAATCTTTTGTTTTTGGTTCTATGTCCTTGGCTATACAAAAATTATCCGGACCTGGCTATTAATAAATTCTTTCATCCCGAGATCGGTATTGGATACATCTTTTTAGCAAACTTGCTTTCTAGCTTGGTGGTATTGATACTATTGATACCGACAACAATGAAGAATGTGAAGCTCCAGTTTGATAATGCTCTGATCAGACGTATGCTGATATACTCATTCCCTCTTTTAATATTGGGGCTGGCAGGAGTTATAAATCAGACTGTAGCGCAATTGACTTATCCTTTTTTATTTGATAATCCCGATGAAGCTTTCAGCCAATTAGGTATATACAATGCTTGCCTTAAGATAACGGTTATTATAACGATGTTTACTCAGGCATTCAGGTATGCTTACGAACCGTTCTTCTTTAGTAAAGATAAAGAAAACAGCAGTACAAAACCTTACGCCGATGCAATGAAGTATTTTGTAATATTTGCATTGCTCGTTTTTCTGGCTGTTATGTTCTATCTTGATATATTGAAATATATAGTCAGCAAAAACTATACAGTAGGAACTGTCATTGTTCCTATTGCGATGATGGGTGAAATATTTTTTGGGATGTACTTCAATCTTTCGGTATGGTATAAGCTAACCGATAAAACAAAATACGGAGCCTATTTTTCTGTATTCGGGTGTATCCTTCAGGTTGCGATCAATATAATCTTTGTTCCTATTTATGGTTATATTGCCAGTGCATGGGCTACGCTGATTTGTAACCTGATTATAATGAGTATATCTTATTTTATAGGACAAAAATATTATCCGATAAAATATGACCTGAAGCGCATTTTCTTATACTTTGCTTTGGCTGTCGTATTTTACATTGCTGCCATGTATCCACAGATAGATAACGAAATCTTACGACTGGCATATCGTACCGTATTCCTTGTTATATTTACAGCGGTTATAATAAAGAAAGATTTACCATTAAAAGAGATTCCTATCATTGGTAAATATATCAACAACAATAAAAAAAATAAGTGACACTTTCTTATTTCATCGTGTTGTGAAAATTAAATATAATTATCTGTATATAAGCGGGATGTGTGCTATATAAGGAATAAAAGGTTACACTAAAAAAAGTAGATAAAAACTGTTACTTTTGTTACTTTTTTTGATGTATCTTTCATTTAGATAGTTGATTATGTAAATGTGGGTTAAAGGCTATTTAATTATAAAATATATCATTAATTAATAATAACTAAAAACGATGAGAAAACTATTTTTAATATTAGCAATTTTCCTTACTGTTGCCGGAGTAAAGGCTGACGAAGGAATGTGGCTATTAAAAGAACTCAACAGGCAGAGTGCTGCCCGCATGAAAGAGCTGGGATTTAAGTTCCCTATTGATAGCATATACAGCGAGACTAACCCTTCGCTGAAAGATGCTGTAGTTATTTTCGGTAGAGGCTGTACCGGAGTATCGGTATCTCGTCAAGGGCTGATATTCACCAATCATCACTGCGGATACGATGCAATACAAAAGCTAAGTTCTGTAGACCATGATTATCTGAAAGACGGTTTTGTAAGCCAGTCATTTCAAGAAGAATTACCAGCAGAAGGTTTGACTGTTGCTTTTCTACAGAAGACCGAAGACATTACAGATTTTGTAACGTCTACATTATTACCTACAGATAGCGAGAATGTACGTGAAGAGAAAATAGATTCTTTGTCGCAAGTATATCTTGAAAAGTATAAAGACAATAAGTTTCTTAGAGCGCAAGTAATTCCTTTCTATACACACAACAAATACTATGTTGTTGTATACGAAGTATTCAGAGACGTAAGGCTTGTATTCACTCCGCCATCTTCTGTAGGGAAATTTGGTGGTGAAACAGACAACTGGATGTGGCCTCGCCATACGGGCGACTTCTCTGTATTCCGTGTGTATGCTAACAAAGACAATGGTGCAGCAGAATATAGTGCAGATAATGTGCCTTACAAACCTAAATATTCAGTTCCTGTTTCTCTAAAGGGTTACAAAGAGAACGACTATGCCATGACGATTGGATATCCGGGAAGTACCGAACGCTATATGACATCGTGGGGTATCAGCCAAATGGTAGAATCGGAACACAAACCTCGTATTGAAGTGCGTGGAGCAAAACAGGATATCTGGAGAAAAGATATGAACGCAAGCGATGCTATTCGTATCAAATATGCTTCTAAATATGCAGGAAGCTCCAACTACTGGAAGAATGCTATGGGGATGAACGAAGCTATTGCTAAACTTGACGTTATAAAAGATAAAGAACAGCTTGAGGCAAAATTTGCACAATGGGCTGCTTCAAAACCGGCATTGCAAGCAAAATACGGGGATGCTCTTACGCTAGTGAAAGAAGGGTATACTGAAACAATGGAAACATCTAAAATTCAGACATATCTGTACGAAACATTCTTTAATGGGATTGAAATTATCCGCTATGCAAATACGGCACTCCTTGTAAATAGAATGGATCCTGACAAAAATAAAGGTGAAGAATTCACTAAACGTTTAGCTCCGCTTTATAAAGATTATGAGCCGGCTCTCGATCGTAAAGTAATGCCTGCATTACTAAAGATATATGCGGAAAGAGTTCCTGCTGAATACTTGCCTTCGGTATATACAAAGATTGCAGATGAATTTGGTGGAGACTATGATAAATTTGCAGAGTGGTTTTATAACAATACTAAATTTACCAATTTGGAAGCTGCTACAGCTCTAATAAGCAGTGAAGATCAGGAGGCAATCAATAATGACCCTGCAATTGCATTCGCTCAATCTTTAGAACCATGCTTAAACATGTTACGTCAGTCTTCTGCACCTTATTATCCTCAGATAGATAAAGGCAGTCGTCTGTTTATGGCGGGATTAATGGAGATGGAGCCGAATAAAGCATTTTATTCAGATGCTAACTTCACTCAACGTTTGAGCTATGGCTCTGTGGGAGGATACAAGCCTGCCGATGCGGTTACTTACGACTATTATTCAACATCTCAAGGTGTATTGAATAAACAAGTCCCTAACGATCCTGAATTCGGTGTGCAACAATATATATTGGACGATTTGGCAAGTAAGGACTTTGGACAATATGCAAACAAAGCGGATGGAAAAATGTATGTTAACTTCTTGTCGAACAACGATATCACAGGAGGGAACTCAGGTAGCCCTGTATTTAATGGAAACGCAGAACTAATCGGACTTGCTTTTGATGGTAACTGGGAATCGCTGAGTGGTGACATCTTGTTCGAACCAGAGTTGCAACGTACAATCAGTGTAGACATACGTTATGTACTTTATATAATAGATAAGGTAATGAACTGTCCTCGTCTTATCAACGAGCTGAAAGTGTCAAAATAAAAATATAAGAATATAAGGAAAACAAAGGCTTGTGATTTTATTATCACAAGCTTTTGTTGTGTAAATAGCAGATTGTTAGTTGTTTGCTGTTTGTTTTGTGTCGTTTTATTGATATTCAGATCTCTTTAGGACTAAACTTTCATTCATTAAATGTTAAATATCTGATAAAAGATAGGGTTTTCATTTTTTGAACGATCATAATAGTACAACCGGTTTTATTAATCATCATTAAAAACAATATAGCCATGAGAACTAAATGTTTAAAATTCATACAAACTGTATTTACAGTCCTTATAATTTGGAGTGTAGCACTTCCAACTTATTCGGCCAAAGATCCAGGGTATATTACAATAACCGGAGTAGTGAAGGATATAAAGTCAAAGAAGACTCTTGAATATGTGAGTATATCTGTTCCCGGAACCGGCATCGGTACGATATCGAATGCTGATGGAGGATTTACCATCAAGGTCAGAGATTCCCTGAATCTTAAAACAATAGAAGTTTCCCACATAGGTTACTTCAACCAGCGAGTACCTTTGTCGGATCAGGATATGAGTAATATTACGATCTTCCTTACACGTAATGAGAACAGATTGAAAGAAGTCGTTGTGGAATCTACTGATCCGTTGCAGTTGGTAGAAAAAGCCATAGATAAGATAGGCGATAACAATAGTTTGATGACAAACCTTTTAACCGGGTTCTATCGTGAAACTATACAGAAAAGACGAAGCTATATAAACATCTCCGAGGCTGTTATAGATATCTACAAGACCCCATATACTGAATCGGATGCAGGAGACAGAGTACAAGTATTAAAAGGAAGGAAACTACTCAGTCCAAAACCCGGCGATACTTTGCTTGTTAAATTTATAGGAGGTCCCAACTTGTCTACTTACTTGGATATTGTAAAGAATAGAGATATAATGTTAGATAAAGCGTCTCTTCATTACTATAAGTACAAGATGGAAAATAGTGTAATGATAAACGAACGTCTTCATTATGTGATAAGTTTCGAGCCTCAGGTTATTATGCCTTACGCCCTGTTTTATGGTAACTTGTACATTGATCAGGAAACATTAGCTTTTTCACGGGCAGAGTTTAACTTGAGTATGGACGACCGTAATAAGGTTACACAGGCCATTCTTCGTAAAAAACCATTCAGATTGCATTTCAAACCTGAAGAGGTAGCCTATTTGGTTACTTATAAGCAGCAGAATGGGAAAAGCTATCTGAATTATGTTCGCAACGAAGTCCGTTTCAAATGTGACTATAAGCGTAGGCTGTTCTCTACCAACTATACAATTATATCAGAGATGGTTGTTACCGACAGACAAGAAAATAATATAGCTAAAATTCCGGCTAGAGAAGCATTTAGCGACAGATATTCGTTATCAGACAAAGTGAGTAACTTCTATGATGCCAACTTCTGGGAGGGCTATAACATTATAGAACCTACAGAGTCGCTTGAATCGGCAGTAAATAAATTAAAGAAACAACAAAGTAACTGATAAATTCGTTATGATTTATTATATTTGGTCTTACTTGTGATTGTACTTATTATGCTGAACGATGTGCTTATATTCAAGAAGATAAAGTGTGGTGATATAGAAACCTTCGAACAGGTTTTTCGCCAGTACTATCTGCCTTTATACATGTACTCGTTTGGCATAATTGGTCGTAAAGATGCAGCCGAAGAGATTGTTCAGGAATTATTTTATGTATTGTGGCGCGACCGAGAATCTTTGAATATTGTCCGTTCGATGAAGAGTTATTTATATGGAGCAGTACGTAACCAGTCGCTTCAATATTTCGAACATCAGTACGTAAAAGAACGTCACCGCGAAAATGTATTAAGCAGGAAGCTTGAAGCATCGGAAACGACAGCGCAAGAACAGATTGAATATAAAGAACTGCAGAATATTATAAATCGTACGCTGGAACAGTTACCGGAGCGACGACTACGCATTTTTAGAATGCACCGGATGGAAGGTCGTAAATATAAAGAAATTGCACAATTGCTTTCTGTGTCAATAAAAACGGTAGAGGCAGAAATGACAAAAGCATATCAGATATTAAGACAGGAAATAGAAAAATATACACACGCATCATGAATTTGAAAGAAACAAATAATAAGATTACAGATCAGGCTTGGGATCGCCTTTATATGCGGCTCGATCGTGACGGATTGCTGCCGGAGAATAAAGTAGTGAAAAAAGCAAGCATACGTACATCTTTGGTAAGATGGGGGGCTGTGGCTGCAATTTTATGTATTTGTGCCATTTCTGTATTCGTTATATGGGGACAAAAGACTAGTCACAATGAAATGTTGACAATAAATAACGAAAAGGATGCTCCAACTCTGATCTCTACTTTAGAAGATGGATCGGTAGTATATCTCTCAGATCAAGCATCTTTGCAGTATCCGAATCGTTTTTCGGATGATAAACGAGAGGTTGTTTTGGAGGGAAATGCATTTTTTGATATCAGTCGAAATCCAAGTAAGCCATTTGTCATTGAAACTCAGCAAACGATTATTGAGGTATTGGGCACTTCATTTAATGTGAAGAGTGAAAATAAAAATTCATTTTCGTTATCAGTACGGCGTGGAGAAGTAAGAGTCACTTCAAAATTGAACGGGCAGAAAGTAAATGTAAGGGCTGGAGAAACAGCTCTTTTGGAATCTGATAATCTACATAAGGTTAAAACCACAGATGTTTCACAGTTTGAATCGTACCTCAAAAGGGTTCATTTTAAAGATCAGCGATTGTCGGATATTGTGAGGGTTATAAATATGAACTCCGATGCAGAGCAGCTAACAGTGTCACCCGAACTGCAAGATCGTATACTGACAGTTACCTTTTCGGGTGATACTCCATCCACAATGGCCCAACTCATCTGTATGGCTCTTAATTTGCAGTTTAAACAGCAAGATAATGTGATATCTATATCACAGAAATAATATATTAACCGCCATGAAATATACGGCTGAAAATACCTTTCATCGTATTCTTGTATCGTTATTGCTAATGATGGTAGCAGTGATTTTACAGGCAGATGATGGCGCAGTGCTAAATCGGAAGATACAATTACCAAAAAGTAAAGAGAGTGTATATAAACTGCTGAGGCAAGTATCCGACAAGTCGGGTTATTTATTTATCTATGATAGCCAGATAATAGACAATGATAAGAAGGTTAAGATTGCAAAAGGCGAATATACATTGCGGGAAGCCATATATGCGATCACCGGGAATAATCAACTAAAGATTTCTGTTGTAGGAAATCATATTTTATTACAAGTTACAGATCGGATAAAGACACATGCCGTAATCTCCATAGAAAAGGTAGATAGTGTAGAGAAAAAGTTCTTTACATTTAGTGGTGCAATATACGACCAGATTACGGAAGAACCATTAGCTTATAGCGCAGTAGGAATCAGCAACTCAACAATAGGAACGATTTCTAATCAGGATGGAGAATTCAAATTAATATTGCCTGATTCTCTTCGTCATTCGAAGGTAAAGTTTACACATGTAGGTTACGAAAGTCAGGAAGTGGAAGTGGGACTATTGGCCGGACAGCATATTCGTTTTGTCCTTGAGCCTAGAATAATACCATTGCAAGAGGTGGTAATTAGAGCAGTTGAGCCTCAAGAAGAGGTTAACCGTATGCTCGAGAATCGTAAGAATAACTACTCAACCTCGCCTGTTTATCTTACAACCTTCTACAGAGAAGGTATAGACCATAAAAAAAACAATATAGATGTTACTGAGGCCGTGCTTAAAATCTATAAGACCGGTTATGATGTAAATGCAAATCTTGATCAGGTAAAACTTATAAAGATGCGCCGTATTAAGAATATTCAGGAAAATGATACAATCTTTACAAAAATGAAATCCGGTATTAATTCTTGTCTGATATTGGATTTGGTGAAGAACTTACCTGATTTTTTGAAGCCTGAAGAGCAAAATAAATATGAGTATGGGCATACAGATATTACAGTTGTAGATGGCAGAAGGGTGAATATTATTTCATTCTGTCAGAAAGAATATATCGATGAACCTTTGTTTAAAGGACAATTGTTTATTGACGCAGAGAATTATGCATTGATAGAAGCTCATTTCGAGATCAATCCCAAGTTTGTGCAACAGGCTACAGATCTTTATGTTCGAAAAAAAAATAAGGATATTCGGCTAACATTACAACAGGCTCGGTACAATGTCTCGTATAAATTATCCAACGATGGTATTTATTATGTGAACCATATTCGCGGGGACCTGGAATTTAAGATGAAAAGAAAGCGAAAGCTTTTTAGCACACCATTATATCTGTGGTTCGAAATGGTAAACTGTATGGTAGATACAACGGATGTAAATGCCTTTGCCCGAAAGGAAAGAATACCTACTCAAAACATATTCTCAGATACTAAGTATCAGTATGACAGAAATTTTTGGGGTAACTTTAATGTAATATTGCCGGAAGAAAAGCTAAAAGAATTAATAATAAATAATTTAAGCGAGGTTTCCGAAGATCAGATTATAAAATAAGCCGATATAATTATCGGCTTACTTTCTATATTTCCGGCTTATTTTCTTAAAGTCAAAATGTCTTTGATTACATCAGCAGTAATGTTGTGACATTCACCGAGTTTCCATCCACGGTTTCCTAATCGCTCCGCTACTTTATCTATAGCCTCATCGCCCAATCCGTAGTCTGACAGATGAGTTTTTACACCCACCGATTCGAAGAAGTCTTCCACTGCTTTAATCGTTCTATCTATAGCATCGTTTCCTTGGATGCCAAATACCTCTTTTCCTAGACGTGTGATCTTTTTTCCTTTCTGATCTTTTAGTACTGTCATTACTCCCGGCAATACAATAGCAAGGGTTTGGGCATGATCAAGTCCATAGAAAGCTGTAAGTTCATGTCCGATCATGTGAGTAGCCCAGTCTTCGGGTACACCGCAGGCAATCCAGCCATTCAGTGCCCATGTTGAGGCCCACATCAGATTAGCACGAACATCATAGCTATTTGGTTCTTTCAGTGCTTTAGGTCCTTCTTCTACCAATGTTTTTACAATAGCTTCAGCCATATTGTCTTGCAGCAAAGAATTACCTTCGTTATATGTCAGGTATTGCTCCATAACATGTACAAAAGCATCTACAACACCGTTCCCTGTTTGGCGGGCAGGTAATGAATATGTTACAGTCGGATCAAGTACAGAAAACTTAGGGTAGGTGAGGGGAGAACCAAATGCAAGTTTTTCTTGAGTTTCGGCACGGGTTATTACAGCTCCGCTATTCATTTCTGATCCTGTAGCAGGCAATGTAATAATGTCTCCAAAAGGCATAGCTTTCTTTACTTTGCTGCCTTTAGACAGTATCTGCCAAGGATCACCCTCTTCGAAATAGACTGCGGCAGAAATGAACTTTGTAGCGTCAAGTACCGATCCACCGCCTACGGATAATATAAAATCGATACCCTTTTCTTTTATTACAGCTACAGCCTTCATGCAGGTTTCATAGTGTGGGTTTGGTTCTATTCCACCAAACTCATGCCACTCGTAACCGCTAAGAGCTTTTACTGCCTGATCGTAGACTCCGTTTTTCTTTATACTGCCTCCTCCGTAAGTCATCAATACTTTACTGCCCTGAGGTATTTCGTTTGTAATCTCTTTGATCATTCCTTCCCCGAATATGATCTTTACGGGATTTGCTAATGAAAAATTTTCCATAATCTGTTCGTTTTTGATTGATAGTAAAGTTATATTATTTAACCTTATATAATTGAATTCAATTTATTAAATAAGTTAAAATTCGATTAATAGTTTTGCGTTTACTTGGCGTCCTGTCAGATAATTTGGTACGGCATATTGATGATTGTAAATATCTGTAATCCAGTAATACGTATTTGTATTTTGCATGTCGAATATATTAAAGATATCTATTCCTAGCCAGATGTTTTTTAGTGCTTTACATAGCGAGTTTGTGTTGCGTATAGCAAAATCTTCGCCTAGTATTTGCCACAAAAAACTGATGTCAACACGCTTATATGCCGGTGTGCGGAAATATCCGTTTTCATACCCTTTGTATGGTGCAGATACGGGTAAGCCTTGCGACCACAGACCTCTAAGGCTCATTTTTAGGCGTTCATATCCCGGCATATAGTCCTGATAGAATAATGCAAAGTTGAAACGTTGATCTGTAGGCAGAGGAACTTTTATCCCGTCTATTTCCTGTTGCGTTTTCATTATACCCAGACTAATCCAACTATCTACACCCGGAATAAACTCTCCGTATAGCTTCATGTCCATCCCTAGAGCAAACCCTTTGGAACTATTTTCGCCAGAATAGCGTATTTTTACATTGTTTACAGTATATGGAATCAGATCAGATAGTTTTTTATAGTAGATCTCTCCTGATAACTTCAGCGGTGGAGAGTTATGTTCTCCCCCGCCTCCAAAATAATAGTCAGTGCCGAGTACGATATGAATCGATTTTTGTGATTTAATATCCTTATTTAGCTCGATAACATTATTACCATCTAGATTAACTGTTTTCTGGAATTCTTTGTAAAAAGGAGCCTGATAATAAATGCCTCCCGCTAGTCGTATCGAGAAATTTTCCATTCCGTTGGGCACAAAAGCTATAGCTCCACGTGGGCTTACTATCAGTTCTTCATTGAAAGTCCAATAGCTGGCTCTCAATCCGGCATTTATGATAAACAAGCCATTGTCTGTATTAAGTTTATAAGTGTCTTGTATATATCCGGAGAAACGAGAAGGCTTGATTTTATTATCTGCTTTCAGGTTCGAATATAAATTGACATCTATTCCTGTATTTGGTAGAGAGTAACCCGCAGAATCTCTCATTTCCCACTCTTTGATCTTATCTCTTACATTTTCTTGTTGATAAGTGAGCCCCCATTTCAAGAGGTTATTTCCTATCTTAAAGTCTCCGAAATGACTGATTGTATATACTTCCGATTTCACCTGATTGCGTGCATGTTCAATATAGCGTCCTATCCCCAACAGGGACGTCTCATCAAAGGTTTCATTTCCCTCTACTATGTTCTGCTCTTTCAATATATAATTGCCTTCTATATCATAACGTTCTCTTTCGTCAGAAGAGAATGTAGAGCCGGTGATACCTATATTTAAGTTTTCATTTATGCTACCTTTCAGCGTCAATGCTGCTTGGTAAGTAATAAACCTGTCCTTTTCCCATCCATCAAAGTATACGGTAAAGTTTCGAGGGATGGTAAGTGTCCCAAAACTAGTACTGCGTGTCTTGGGCGTATATTCATAAGTATTGTGCGAATAGTTTCCCAACATACTAACTTCCCATTTGGGCGACAAGTCGTACGTTATATATGTTTGAGCATCAATAAACGAAGGGTCGTATTCTGCTTTAGTATCGGAAGTGCTCAGTAAGGACTGAGTCGTTTTGTAACGAATTCCTGTAATCTGCGAGAATTTTCCTGTCGAATTACCGATATGAACACTTCCCCCTAGAAGTCCGGCAGAGGCAGACGCTTCAAACTCTTTAGGTTTTTTATATGTAATATCAAGAACTGATGACATCTTGTCTCCATACTCTGCACTATATCCTCCGGCAGAAAAACCGACGGTTTGCACCATGTCAGGATTTATAAAACTTAACCCTTCCTGCTGAGCTGAACGCACTAAGAGAGGGCGATAAATCTCATTTCCATTAACGTATACGATGTTTTCATCAAAGTTCCCTCCACGTACAGAGTATTGCGAACTCAGTTCGTTTGTAGAGCTTACTCCCCCCATAGTTGCGAGGAGAGATTCTATACTTCCCCAAGGGTTTGAAGCACGTTTGGTGGCCAAGTAGTCGACTCGCTCAATAACAGTGGTAACGGTTTGTTGCCCTTCTATCGTAACGGTTCCTAAAGTATTATTGTCTTCTTTTAATGTGATGTTCAGTACCAGATCACTTGTAGGTTTAGATATTATATATTGATGACGCTGATAGCCTATCAAAGAGAATATGATCTTAATCGAATCTTTAGGTTGTATAGATAATACATACTCGCCTCTGCCATTTGTTGTTACTCCGTTGCGGCTATTGATCTCAGAAACAGAAACCTGCTCCAAAACCTGTTTTTGCTGGTTGGTAACTTTTCCTGTGATTTTTATTTGCTGTGAATAAGCAAGAGAAGATATAAATATGAGAAGTAATAATATGTTTTTCTTGATCATACGGTCAGTTTTGTGCAAACAAATTTAGCTATATATTTTCTGTGTACCAATATATTGGTGATTATAAAACTACATTGGTGTGAATTTGATTTTCTGCGTTATTATAAATCGAACCTAGAAGTCCTAATATATAATGTTAGATGTAGAAAATGGTAAAATCCGGAGGATCTTACCATTTTCAAGTTTTGTAAAGTTTGTTAATTCAATGAGAATGTTCTAAGTTAAGGTTAGGAAGCTGTTAGTTTGATTTAGCTTCTGCTACAAAAATATATCAATAGATCTAATAAACTGTCAGTATTTATAATTTCTGACCACATGTTTTCCGTATGATGTTTTTAATTATTGTATTGTGTGTTTTAAAATATTTATTATTAGTTGTTTATGGCGTTTTGTGAATGCTCTGGTTTTATAACTGACAACCTGCATGTCTATATCTCGGTGACTACAAGGGCATAAAACCTAACGGATATTATTTGTTGAAAACTGATGCGTATTTTTGTGGTAAAGGCAGGCTATTTATAGTAACTTTACAAATTGTGAAAAAGCAAAGATTGAGATATGAATAATTTTGTACACTTACATGTTCACTCCCAATATTCACTGCTTGATGGTCAGGCTAGTATTCAAAAGCTAGTGGATAAAGCGGTTGGTGATGGAATGAAAGCCATTGCATTGACTGATCATGGCGCAATGTTTGGGATAAAAGAGTTTTTCAATTACGTAAAAAAGAAAAATTCGAAATATGATGCTGCTATTAAGGAATTAAAAACTGAGATAAAGAAATTAGAGGCAGATAAAGAATCAGACAACTCGATTCAGATAGGAGATTTAAAAACCAAAATAAAGGAACAAGAGGCTAAAAAGTTTAAACCTATTATAGGTTGCGAATGTTATGTTGCACGTCGAAGCAGACATCTGAAGGAAGGTAAACCGGATATGAGTGGTTGGCACTTGGTGGTTCTTGCCAAAAATCTGACCGGGTATAAAAATCTTATCAAAATGATTTCGTACGGATGGACAGAAGGCTATTATATGCGTCCTCGTATTGATAAAGAATTGCTCGAGAAATATCATGAAGGACTTATTATCTCTACAGCATGTCTTGGAGGTGAAGTATCTAAAAAGATTATGGCTGATGATATAGAAGAGGCTGAAAAAACCGTTCAGTGGTTTAAAAATCTCTTTGGTGAAGATTATTATCTCGAGTTGCAGAGACATAAAACAAACCGTCCCGACGCAAATGCTGAAGCATATCCTTTACAGGAAAAGGTAAATAAAGAACTGCTTCGTATCGGTGAAAAGTATGGGGTTAAGGTGATCGCAACAAATGATGTTCACTTTGTCGATGAGGAAGATGCCGATGCGCACGATCGACTAATCTGTTTGAGTACCGGGAAAGATTTTGACGATCCTAAACGGATGAGATATACAAAACAGGAATGGTTGAAAACAACAGCAGAGATGAATCAAATCTTTGCAGATCATCCTGAAGTATTGACCAATACACTTGAAATTGCGGATAAAGTTGAATTCTATTCCATAGACTCTGATGCATTGATGCCTTTCTTTACGATCGATGCTTCCTTTGGAACTGAAGAAGGGTATAAAATAATGTATTCCGAAGAAGACCTTATTCTCGAATTTGGAGAAAAAGCATATCACCGTTTGGGAGGGTATGATAAGGTTATTCGTATAAAATTGGAGTCAGACTATCTGCGACACCTTACAATCATAGGAGCAGATAAACGATACGGAAAAGATCGCAATCAGGAGATTGTAGAACGGCTCGATTTTGAATTGAATACGATGAAAACCATGGGATTCCCCGGATACTTCCTCATTGTTCAGGACTTTATTACAGCAGCACGTAGTATGGGAGTTGCTGTAGGCCCCGGACGTGGATCGGCTGCGGGTTCGGCGGTAGCTTATTGTTTAGGCATAACGGATATAGACCCTATTAAATATGATCTCCTGTTTGAGCGTTTCTTGAATCCCGACCGTATATCAATGCCCGATATAGATATCGACTTCGATGATGATGGGCGAGGCAAAGTATTGAAGTGGGTAACAGATAAATATGGACAAGAACGTGTGGCGCATATTATCACGTATGGAACTATGGCGACTAAGTCGGCTATCAAAGACGTTGCTCGAGTACAAAAACTGCCTTTGTCTGAATCTAATCGTCTTGCAAAGTTTGTTCCTGATCGTATTCCCGATAAGAAAAAAGTCACACTGCGTGATGCGATTGAATATGTTCCCGAGCTAAAAGAAGCTGCAAATAGCTATGATCCGATAATGCGTGATACTATAAAATATGCGCAGATGCTTGAGGGTAATGTTCGCAATACAGGTGTGCATGCCTGTGGTATCATCATCGGACAGCAGGCTATCTCAGATATTGTACCCGTTAGTACGGCCGAGGATAAGGAGACCGGCGAAAATATCTTGGTTACTCAGTATGAAGGTACTGTTATTGAAGAAACAGGACTTATCAAAATGGACTTCTTGGGGTTAAAAACTCTTTCGATTATAAAAGAAGCAATTGAAAATATCAAACATACAACAGGTAAAGATATCGATATAGACAGTATATCGTTGGAAGATCCTGTAACATATGAACTCTACAGTCAGGGAAAAACAACAGGTACATTCCAGTTCGAGTCTGCCGGCATGCAGAAATACCTGAAAGAGTTACAGCCATCTAAGTTTGAAGACCTGATTGCGATGAATGCTCTTTATCGACCGGGGCCGATGGATTACATCCCATCATTTATTGCCCGAAAGCATGGAAAGGAAGAAATCAGTTATGATATTCCGATAATGGAGCGTTATCTGAATGATACGTATGGTATTACAGTATATCAGGAACAGGTCATGTTACTTTCTCGTCTATTGGCAGATTTTACACGTGGACAATCCGATGAGCTACGTAAAGCCATGGGTAAAAAGCTTATAGATAAGATGAATGCCCTAAAGGAGAAGTTCATTGCCGGAGGAACAAAGAACGGGCATCAAAAGAAGACACTGGAAAAGATATGGGCCGACTGGGAGAAATTTGCTTCGTATGCATTTAATAAGTCTCATGCGACATGTTATTCTTGGGTTGCATATCAAACGGCTTGGTTGAAAGCAAACTATCCATCCGAATATATGGCTGCGGTTCTCTCTCGGAACTTATCCAATATTACGGAAATAACCAAGTTTATGGACGAATGCAAAGCCATGAACTTGAATGTTTTTGGACCTGATGTGAATGAGTCTTATCTTAAGTTTTCGGTGAACAAAGAAGGAGATATTCGCTTTGGTCTAGCAGCCGTTAAAGGTGTAGGAGAGGGGGCTGTAATGAATATCATAGAAGAAAGAAGAAATAATGGTCCGTTCAAAGATATTTTTGATTTTGTAGAGCGTGTGAATCTTAGTGCATGTAATAAGAAGAATATAGAATCTTTAGCTTTGGCCGGAGCTTTTGATAACTTTCAGGGAATGACGCGAGAACAATTCTTTGGAATGAATGGTAAAGGCGAGACATTTATAGATATGCTTATTCGTTACGGGAATAAGTTTCAGATAGATAAAAATCAAGCTGCAAACTCCCTGTTTGGAGACGATGCTTCGTTTGATATTGCACGTCCCGAAATTCCTAAGGTTGAGAAATGGTCAGATCTGGAACGTTTGAATAAAGAGCGGGAGCTGATCGGTATCTACTTATCAGCCCATCCCCTTGATGAATACAAGATTATCCTAAATTATGTATGTAATGTAGGTATGTCTGAAATAGAGGATAAAGATGCGTTAAAAAACAAAGAAGTTACTTTTGGGGGGATGGTCAGTGGTATGCGTGAGGGTATCACTAAAAATGGGAAGCCCTATATGATATTGCGTATAGAGGATTTTACAGGTAGTGGAGAGATACCTCTTTTTGGCGATGATTATATCAATTTTAGTAAATATGGCCGTCCCGGTTTATATGTATTTGTAAGGGGGCGTGTGCAAGGGCGTAAGTATGATGCAAATCAGATGGAGCTTAAGATTAACTCAATTCATTTGTTGCCGGACATAAAAGATACTTTGGTGGAAAAGATAACCATTACATTGCCCCTGCATGACATGAATACCCAGATGGTAGAAGAATTATCAACTTTAACTAAAAACAATCCGGGTAATTCATTGTTATATTTTGAAGTAGTAGACGGAGAGCGAAATATGAAAGTAGACTTGTTCTCACGAAGCTATAAAATAAATGTAAAACAGGAACTTATTGATTATCTGATAGAAAATGAAAGTTTTGTCTTTAAGGTAAATTGAAATTTTTATATCTAAAATAGATTATTTACCTTTGCACAGGAAAAAATAAAATAGACTTAATATATAAAATACATAAACAAATAGATAAAAATTATGGCTTTAGAAATTACAGATGCAAGTTTTGAGGATGTTCTAAAATCGGACAAGCCTGTCGTTATTGATTTTTGGGCAGAGTGGTGTGGCCCATGTCGTATGGTTGGCCCAATTGTTGAAGAATTGGCCGGTGAATATGCCGGTAAAGTAACCATTGGTAAGGTAGATGTGGATAACAATGACGAGATTACCTCTAAGTATGGTATTCGTAATATCCCTACTATACTTTTTATTAAAAATGGTGAAGTGGTTGATAAACAAGTTGGTGCAGCACAGAAATCTGTTTTAGTAGACAAAATTGAAAATCTATTGAAATAAATTCTGATTTTCATAGAGTGCAATAATGAATTACAGATATTGACAGTAATTTAGATATTGAAGATATAAATAAGAAAGCCGCCTGATATTTTCAGGCGGCTTTCTTTATTTTGAAGTGAATTTTAAAAGTCAGCTTTTATTTTTTGGGATTCATGATTACCTCTATATGATTCCCTTGAGATACCAATTGTTTAGTTAAAGCTTTGATATCATTTTTGGAAAGGGAGTTCACAAGAGTTAGATAATTTGAATGATTATCTTCTCCGTAGAAATATTTGGAACCTAATATGCCAACCCAATAGCCGTTTTGTTTTTCATCCTCTTGGAATTTCTTTACCATATATTCTTTTACTTTTAGGAAGTCAGCATCTTCCGGACCATTTTCTGCTATCTTATTTATTTCGCGGCTGATAATAGGAGTTATTGATGCTACTCTTTCGGGATCAGTATCAAAAGACATCTGCAATACACTCTGACCTACCGGAATGCGAGAGATCCAAGAGCGTACCCCAACGCCATACGTGCCGCCGGCTTCTTCTCTTACTGTACGTACATATACAATATCCAATATTTGTTTAAGTGCAGATAGTGCAATTTGATTTTTTTGCTCATAGTTCAGTGTTCCACTATACATTTCGAATGCAGATGTTTTTGGTGTTTTCATTTCTTGTTCGAAAACATTTTCAACCTGTCCTTTACGTATATTTGAATCTACATTTTTATATTTAGCATCTTTGTTTCCTGATGGTAGTGAAGCAAGGTATTGCTCTACCAAAGGTTTCAGAATAGCTTCGTCTACTGTACCCACAAAGTTGAAAACAAATGAACCCGGATTTGCATATATTTCTTTGTATATCTCAATAATACGATCGTAGTTCAACTTTTCTGCATCTTCTAACAACATAACTTGCATGCGAGGGTTGTCTCCATACATTGCTTTTGTTTTGTTGATATTCAAGATGAACGAAGGTTCGGAAGTTAAGTTCTTCAGCTGATTTTTGATCAAATCCATAATGTTGGAGTATGCGCCTTCGTCTTTACGTGGAGCGGTAAAATATAGATAAGTCAACTGAAGCATTGTTTCCAAATCCTTCATGTTTGAAGATCCATTGAACCCTTGTGTATAAGCCGATATACTATTGTTTACATTGGCAGATTTACCTGCCAATACTTTCTTTAGATCTGTAGAGCTGAAATTGCCAATACCGCCTACCGATGGAACCATTGAAGCCATATTTGCATTATAGATATCAGCGTCAGGAATTATAGAAGTTCCTCCATAAGCATGAGCAGACATTAGTATCTCGTCATCTTTAAAGTCCGTTTTTTTAATAACTACTTTCATGCCGTTCGATAGTGTCCATATGGTAGTCCCTAGGGTGTTGTCAGCTTCAGTCTTGACGATAGATCCCGGTTTTGGTAATTGGCTTACAAGAGGTTCGTTGGATACGGCTTCTTGGTATGCTGTAATATTTTCGGCTTCTACTTTCTTAAATACATTCAACAATTCTTCTGTTGTAGGATATACAAGTCCTTCTTTTTCAGGGCCTGTTACGGTAATCACAATATTCTTATCTGCAATCAATTGTTTTACAACAGCGTTTATTGCCTGAGCATTTATAAATGGAGCAAACTTCTTAACGAAATCATATTCGTATTCTATACCCGGTATGCCCTCATCGCTAGTAAAGCTTCTTACATATTCTTGAACGTATCTGTTGTTAAGCTCTTTATTTCTGTTGTTATACATATTTTCGTATTGTTCCAATAAGGTAGCCTTTGCTCTTTCTACTTCGGCATCGGTATATCCGAACCTTTTGATACGTTCGTTTTCTCTTATAAGACTCGCTAAAGTCTCATCAACTTTTCCTTCCTTACTTAGCGCAATAGTGGTCCATGCATCTTTTGTTTTTGATACAAAGAACTCTCCATCGTATGCGTAGGATGCTGCAAAGGGAGCATCTCCTTTTTGAGATATTTCCTCTAAGCGATCTGATAGCATATTCGAAGCAAGGCTTTTTATGAAGCTAATAATCAGACCTTCCTGAGTTTGTTTTGTCTCAGCAGGTATTACATCGTGCTTAATATACAGAGTAACTTGAGTTCTTACAGCCTCGGGGTCGGTAATAACAGATACAATTGGTTTATCATTATCCGGAACAGGGAAGTAAACTCTTTCTGCCGGATTTACCGGTTTAGGAATATCAGACCACATGGCTTTTATCTTAGCCTCTACTTCATCTACATTGATGTCTCCAACGATAACAATACCCTGCAAATCGGGACGATACCATTTGTGGTAGTAATCGCGTAATGTCTGATAAGGGAAATTTTCTACAATTTCCATTTTACCAATCGGCATACGGTCGGCATATTTACTTCCTTCGAAAATAACAGGTAGCTGCTTATCCCATATACGGTATTGAGCGCCGCTACGGGTACGCCATTCTTCTTTTATAACAAGTCTTTCTTCATCAATTTGCTCATCTTTCAGAGCGATAAATCCAGACCAGTCGTGCAATACCATCAAGCATGAATCAATGATGGCATCACGTACTACGGGAACATCATCCAGATTGTATACAGTTTCGTCAAATGAGGTGTATGCATTTACATTTGCCCCAAATTTAACTCCGATTGACTCCAGATAGTTTAACATAGTCTTTTTCCCCGGAAAGTTTTTTGACCCGTTGAAAGCCATGTGTTCAAGAAAGTGGGCTAATCCTGCCTGATTGTCTTCTTCCTGCATAGAACCTACCTTCTGAGCGATATAAAAGTTAGCTCGTTTCTCAGGGTAGGCGTTATGACGGATATAGTATGTAAGTCCGTTTTCTAACTTCCCATATCTAACCTGCGGATCGATAGGTAGTTTTTCCATTGTTTGTGCTTTGACAAGTCCGGCTATGGCTAGTAAAGCGATAAAAATAAAAGACTTCCTCATATTATTAATGTTTAAAGTGTTATTCTATAATTAGTTTAGAAAGTACCGCCTTATGATCGGAGACGAAAGTTCCGTTTAAGGTGTCGGGCAAGACTGCATAATCTTGTACCTTTATTTGTTTACTTACAAATATATAATCAATTAGAGGACGTTCGCTTTCAGCTAGTCTGCCAAAGTTATGGAATGTCCAGTCTGTACCTGATGTTTTTAGAGCAATCGTTTTACTGTCTAACAAGTGATTGGTCTTTGATGCATCTGTAATATTTTTAATCGCTTCCGATTGCGGAGTATCATTAAAGTCTCCTGTAAGTACTATCGGCAGACCTTTTCCCAGCTCTTCAGCTTTCTTTAATAGTAAGTTCCCGCCTTCTTTGCGGGCAATCGACCCATCGTTATCAAGGTGTGTATTAATAGCAAATATTTCTTTACCCGTAGCTTTTTCTTTTAGGATGGCCCATGTTGCCACACGTATGTATGATGCATCCCAACCCTTAGAACCTGCTAATTCTGGAGTTTCGCTTACCCAGAATGTGCCGGACTCTATAGCCGAGAATCTATCTTTTTTATAGAAAATAGGGCTGAATTCTCCTTTGTCTGCACCATCTTCACGTCCTACACCTATTGCTGTGTATTGCGGCAGGCGTTCTTTTAGGTCGTTCATCTGGTTCAATAAAACTTCTTGCATGCCGAGTATATCAACATCATTCATCCGAACCATTTCAGCGGCATTGTCTTTTCTGTATTGCCAGCTGTTAAGACTGTCGCTGGGAACATCCAAACGAATATTGAATGTCATAACATTCAGCTCTAAAGGTTTTGTTTTACAGGATGATATGAAAAGTAGAGAGGGTAGTAATAAGTAAATTAATTTTTTCATTTTAAGAACGTTAACTGAATGAAACTATTTATTGGTATTTGAAATTTATGTAAATAAATTATACAATTTGGGTAAGAAAATAATAGCTCCGCAGATGACAGATATTACAGACGATACAAAAACTGCAGCTGCGGCAAGGTCTTTTACTTTTTTTATAACTTCGCTCCACTGAGGTGATATATAATCACATATATTCTCGATGGCAGAATTTATTATCTCTAGGCTAAAAACTAACGCTATCAGAATACATATAACAAGCCATTCTGTATTTGATATTTTCAAAAGAAATCCAGCCGTAACTACAACTATTACAATAGCTATATGTATACGGGAATTATGCTCTTCCAAAAATAATACTCTCAAACCGTTTAGTGCATATAAAGCCGATTTAGAACGCTTTTTTAGCGAAAATTTCTCCGAACCTTTTTTGCTCATTTCAGGCAACCCTTAAATTGGAATACATTTGAATCGCTAATTTAGTAACAAAAAAATGATAAAAAGACAGTTCCTGCTTCTTTTTGGCAAATAACTTTTGCTTTTTATTTGTTTCTGATATTCGGTTTCTGTAATTTTGAATAACAAAATCTGAAAAATATGAAAAAGTACATATTCTTTTTATTATTGTCTATCGGATTGACTTCTTGTAATTTGAGTTATCAAAACAATCTGGAGAAAATGGGTGATGCTGTAAGGCAGCATATGAGGTACAGGGATGCAGATAATGGGACTATAACCAAAGTGGAATACTTTAAGCCGATATCGTACGAAAAAATAGCCAAAGAAAAACGTCAGAAACCTGATGAGGCTTACTTATTGCGGGTATACATTCAGGGTACATGGTCTTATGACAACAGTTATAGGATATATAATATCAATGATACAGTCAATTGTTATCTGAACGAAGACAAAAAGGTGTTGAGGATGGATGAGAATAAAGAAAACTAAGAAAACTATCTTCAATATATAGAAAATAAGAGGGTGTTTCTTCTTTCATTTTAGAAAAGGGAAATTGCCCTCTTTTAATATATCTGCTCGATTATTAAATTATTTCATGTAATTTTGTATTATTATCATATTTAAGATTATCGATGAATACTTTTGGAAATATATTCAGACTTACTTCTTATGGAGAGTCTCATGGTGCTGGTATCGGTGGAGTTATTGATGGTTGCCCGGCAGGGATAACCGTAGATATGGAGTTTATACAAAATGAACTAAATCGCCGTCGCCCGGGACAATCTAAGATAACGACTCCTCGCAAAGAAGCAGATGAAGTAGAGTTCTTGTCGGGTATATATGATGGTAAAACAAC
This sequence comes from Dysgonomonas mossii DSM 22836, assembly GCF_000213575.1. Classification (GTDB taxonomy): domain Bacteria; phylum Bacteroidota; class Bacteroidia; order Bacteroidales; family Dysgonomonadaceae; genus Dysgonomonas; species Dysgonomonas mossii. Next base: position 40,883 of record NZ_GL892006.1, on the reverse strand, counting down.
CGGAGTACCGATAGGATTTCTTATTCGAAATAATAACCAGCATTCGTCAGATTACGACAACCTGAAAGATATTTATCGTCCTTCTCATGCAGACTATACATATTCTCAGAAGTATGGTATACGTGATCACCGTGGAGGAGGCAGGTCGTCGGCCCGCGAAACTATTGCTCGTTGTGTAGGCGGGGCATTAGCTAAGCTTGCGTTGAAACAATTAGGAGTGGAAATATTGGCTTATACTTCGCAAGTAGGACATATAAAGCTCGAAAAACTATACAAGGATTATGATCTGTCACTTATAGAATCTACACCTGTACGTTGTCCCGATCCGGAGAAAGCGCAGTTGATGATAGAACTTATCGAAGAGGTTAAGTCGAAAGGAGATACTATTGGCGGCGTTATTTCGTGCGTTATAAAGGGTGCTCCTGTAGGATTAGGAGAGCCTGTATTTAATAAGTTACATGCCGCTTTAGGGAATGCTATGCTTGGCATAAATGCGGTGAAAGGGTTTGAATACGGCGATGGATTTGATGTCAATCACAGAGGATCGGAGGTCAATGATGTATTCTATAACGATAATGGTAAGATAGGAACCAAGACAAACCATTCGGGCGGTATACAAGGTGGAATATCAAACGGACAAGATATTTATTTTCGTGTAGCTTTCAAACCTGTGGCAACAATTTTGATGCATCAGGAGACTGTAAATAAAGATGGAGATAGTACAGACCTTAAGGCTCGTGGACGTCACGACGCTTGTGTTCTACCTCGTGCAGTACCAATTGTTGAGGCTATGGCGGCGATGACTATTTTAGATTATTATCTTTTGAGCTGTACGAATCGTGTTTTTTTGGATAAGCTTTCTTAGGAGATCTCAATCCTTTGATCAAATGCTTAGTTGCTAAAATAGGATTGCGAAGTAGCATTCGTGGACCCGAGTACTTCATGATTTCTTTTATTCTTTCTCTCATTTCCGAACTATAGCAATGAACTTTACAGTTTTGGCATGTAGGTTTATCCTCACCAAATATGCATTTCGTTAACTTTCTTTGTGCGTAATTATTCAGTTCGGCGCAAGACGAGCATAAGGCATGGCTTGTACCGTGTTTATCTTTACAGTACAAGTAAATCATCTTTCCGATGGTCTTTTTTTCAGTAGTGTTCATTTCCAAAGAATCTTCTATATAGAAGATAGGTATAGCGATTATGATCAAAAAAGATCGCTCTATTATTCAAAGTTAAATACAAGTGATATCATTCGTGTTTTTCCCGATGAAATCGCTTGGGTATATTTAATTAAATCTTTATCAGACAAATCTGACCTGTCTTTATTAACGACATCAGCCAGTCCGAACGAAAATTTTAGTTCAGGGCATAGTTTGAATAACGGTAGGTACAAATTGCACCCAACGCCAAACTCCAAACCATAGTCCATAGACTTAAAGCGAAGGATATCATTCTTCTTTTGTCCGATATTTAAAGCTGCGTATGCTCCAGCAAGCAGGTAAGGTCTGAAATTCCCTGTACGATCGGGGCTAAACTTGAGATAAAGAGGTAACGTTAAATAATTACTCCTCAAGGCTGATTCGTATTCTATGCCGGAGGTTTGCTCTTTAAAAACAAAACGCCTTTCCCCGAAATGTAGAGAAGGTGTGGCCCGCAGATTGAAATATTGATTCAAATATCTGTCGGCTATCATACCTACACTAAACCCTACCGAATAGGACGGTATTTCCGTAAACCAAGCTTCACCATTATCTCCCACATAGCCCGAATGTGATATAATTAGGTCTTGTGCTTGGAATCCAACCATGAAACCCAAATGATACATCTTTTGATCTGCAAAAGGCAGGTTTTGCGGTTTACGAGTCTGTGCCTGTATATTAATACCAAACAGGACAATAAGAGATAAGTATAATAGTATTAATTTATGTTGTTTCAAAATTCAGTATTTATTTCTAATAACGTAATTTGCTGTTAGTTATTGCAAATAGCATGATTTAATCTAGAAAGCGTAAAAATAACAAGTTCTTGATTTTATTGATGCAAAACAAAAACTATTCATAATGAGTTTATTGCCAGGTAAATAATATTGATCGAGTCTTTGATAAATAGATATAAACAATATAAATATTAATAATATCTAATCCTATCTATTTTAGATACAGAAAAAACTCATTATATTTGCCAAATCAAAGTTAGTAATAATATTAAAAAACAAAAATCATGGCTTACGTTATTAATGAAGATTGTATTGCTTGCGGTACTTGCATCGATGAATGTCCGGTAAATGCAATATCAGAGGGAGACATCTACAAAATTGATCCAGATGCATGTACTGACTGTGGTACTTGTGCTGATGCTTGTCCAACTGAAGCAATTCATCCTGCTTAATTAGAATTATCAGGATAACAAAATATAAAGGAAGCTTTTTAGCTTCCTTTTTTGTTTTTATGCCAGTTATTATGAAAAGTCTTAGTCCTTTCTGTTTCTTATTGAATGCTTTGTTAGACTATAAAAGTGATTTGTTTGGGAATTGAGGGTGATTGTTATGGAATTATTCCAGATTGAGACTCTATATGATATAAATAATATGATATGAGAACTGTATTGTTGCCATCTATCTTTATGCTTATTTTTATACTAATATCTTGTAAAAAAAATCAAGATCAATCAATGATAGGGAATAGAGAAAAAAAATCTATATGTTGGAAAACTCTTAGAATTGAATCTCAAAATCAGGTAATAGTTATTGATAAATATGAGAATTATGGAGTTCGAGATACATGTGACCTTAAAGAGGTAAGAATCAATGAATCTGTCATCGAATATGAGCCTATAAATAGAGGACAAGAATATTTTGACATAACAGAACAAGAGAAAGATTCAGTGTTTTATTATATCTACGATATTGTAACAAATCCTGTTTATACAGAACAATTCGCGACCTGCTATGTAGGTAATATTTCTATTGGATTTAGTACAGGGAGTGCAACTCAACTATGTAAATATAATTCCGTTGGCAATTGGACTACAATATCACTTTCAACAGAGAAGTTGTATAATTTATTGAGAAGAAAAACAAAAATTTCAAAGTATTAGATTTCTATCGAATGATGACTGGATGTTTCTTGCATTCTTCAATGCTTGGTTTCTCTGATTATACATTTGCAAGCATTGTAAAATATTCCAAAATCAATATATAAAACAAAAAAGCAACCTCAAATGAGATTGCTTTTCTTTTAGTTGCGGAGACCGGATTCGAACCGATGACCTCCAGGTTATGAGCCTGGCGAGCTACCACTGCTCCACCCCGCGATCTTGTGAGTGCAAAAGTATAGAAATAATCATAACATTCCAAATAAAAACGCGTAAATAAATAAATTATTTCTATACTTGTGAGTTACTTATTGATTACAAGGATGTTAAAAAAGGAAATATTTTACCACGTATAAGTAAGTCCAAAACCTACCATCTCGTTATATTGAAAATATCCCCAATCTCCTTTTTTAGTCGGAGGTACACCATCGTCATAGCGCAAGTAGAAATAAATAGAAGTTGATAAAAATCTATTTAGGTTCATTGTATATTTGTTTTCACATTCAAATAGTATTTTCTCATAGTTTGTAAAATACATAATTCGACTTGTGAATTTATTATATCGGTTAAATGAGTATGATATATCAGCCTTCACAGTAGACCCTAAATCTAGTTTGCTTTTCTTTCCTTTATCTACTCCATACCTGGTTTCATCTACCATGCTATCAGAAACTAAAGTGTAGTTTATAGAGGCAGGAGATAGTTCTAACGATAAGTTTAATCGCTTGTATTTATCTTTAGGTGATATGTTTTCTGTAGTGTATCGCATACCAATACCCGAATTGACTATTAAAGGAGAGAATAAAGACCTTACTCTTGATTCACTGTTTACCGGATAACCTTGGAATATTGGTGTTTCTATCTTTAAGTTGATATTGTACGACCATTTTTTAAATGCTGTTATTCCAAAGAGGCTACTATTCCTAACATAATCTTCAATAATGCTTATTTTGTGAAACTTGTCTGCTGGTGTTCGCTGAACATTTAAACGCCATTCGAAGGTATTCTCGAAATTAGTCTTGTTTTTCTTATACTTTACATTTAGCTTATGATAATTAATTATGCTAAAGTTGCTATTCCCTCCATTTTGCCAATTATCAGAAAGCTCATTCTGATTTATCTGCAATGAATGTTCCCCTGTTCTGATCCAATACACCGGTTTAATTCGTATTTTCTCTACTTCCGGCTTATTGATACCTATTGGGTCATCAGTTGTAAGTAAATCTTGGAATATACTCTTTTTCTCGACTATAGTCTCCTTTAATAGAGGAATGTCTTTAAAATGAAACGCATTCAATTTAACCCTTTGAGGGTTATTCATGTAGTATTGTCTTCTTTCAGCCTCTATTTCTTTTACCCTAGCAAGTTGTGGGGCAAAAGTACTATCCGGAGATATCAAATGAAACTCGCTTTTAGTATCACTTTCTGATTTTTTTGATAAGAAGTCCATGTCTGACGGTAATATCTTTCCATCAAAAACAATAGGTAAGAATACCGGATCAAAAATCACTGTATCTCTAAATGATACATGATCATCAAATGGCATCCAGTCCTTTTTTAGAATAAGCAGTCCTTTTTCATCTCTTAGAGGTTGCAGGTTGCTTGCATTTAATCCTTGTGCATAAGCAGAGTCGATTCTTAATGGAGCCGAAAACCCTTTAGTTGTATCTCGATTCGAAATCTTCTTGAGTTGTCTGTCTATATTTGTTATATCTTTCAAAATACTATCTTTCTGTTGCCGTACAAGACCTGCATTCTGTGCATTTACAGATGTAGAAAATATAAACAAACATATAATAAAACAGAGGTAGACTTTATTTACTCTCATTTTACTTGTCTTTTTCAGAGAAAGTTATCCTTAATAATTTTCATTTTATAAGATACAAATTTAGTAATTAAATCCTATATTTAATGCTTTATAGTCCCGGTAGATAATAAAAAGATTCAATTTAGTGAATTAATCGTTAAATAGTTAACCCTATTATATAATTATGGGCTTAAACATATTAAGCCCATAATTATCAAATATTTAAATATTTACCACATCAATACAATGTAAAAAGTTTTGTCTTTATCAGGACGATATTCGGTCTTGAAATCTGAATATGTAAGATAAAATCCGACTCCACCCGGATAAAAGTCGTAATCAGCAGTCTCTGTCCATAAAAATTCACCCTTATCATCTTTTCCCCCTAGATGTAAAACATAAGGAAGTCCATTTTTGACACCTTTGGCGGTTTCAATATATCCAATAACAGCACCCTCTTTATAAATGAAGTCACTTAATTCTTTTAGTGGTTTGTCTACAAAGAAATGCGAATTAAGTTCACCCGGATCTCCTACTAATTTCCACTCATTGGGTTTTATCGTAAATGATGTTACGTACCAATTTGTACCATAACCATCCTTCCCATCCAGTCCACTTTGTCCGGAAGGACCCATTGGCCCGGCAGGTCCTTCACATGATGAGAATAAAGAAAATGTAATAGCTACGATTAACAATAAAAATAAATTCTTCATAATAATATAATTTAAAATATAAGTAATGCTTTAACGTCTGCTTCTTTCTTGTTCTTGCCTTTCTTGAGCTTCCCTTTGGCGGCGAGACTCTGTTTCTCTTCTTTTTTGTTCTTGCCTTTCCTGCGCCTCTCGTTGACGACGAGACTCTGTTTCTCTTCTTTCTTGTTCTTGTCTTTCTTGAGCTTCCCGTTGACGGCGAGATTCAGCTTCTCTTCTTTCTTGTTCTTGTCTTTCTTGAGCTTCCCGTTGACGGCGAGACTCTGTTTCTCTTCGTTCTTGTTCTTGCCTTTCTTGCGCCTCCCGTTGACGGCGAGACTCAGTTTCTCTTCGTTCTTGTTCTTGTCTTTCTTGAGCCTCTCGTTGACGGCGAGACTCTGTTTCTCTTCGTTCTTGTTCTTGTCTATCTTGCGCTTCCCGTTGACGACGTGATTCTGCTTCTCTGCGTTCTTTTTCAGTATTTATATTCTCTTTGCCTGAAACCGATTCAGGTAGAGGTCTTATAGACGGAGTTGTTGGTCTCTCTGTGATTTCTGGTCTGGGAGGTTCTGTCGGACGAGAAGGTTCCGGACGTTCAGGTCTGTTGATCGGGTTGCGGTCTGGATTACGATCAGGATTCGGTCGATTCGGCAATTGAGGTCGATGAGATTCGTGAGGTCTACTCGGCCTTTCTGGTCTTGGTCTATTCGGTCTGTTAGGTTTATTATTCCAAATCGGAGGAGTTATGTCATAGTCATAATACCAATTGTAGCTATTGTCGTAATGCCAATAAAAGTAATTATCTGTATATGAAGGATAGTAATTATAATAATTGTCGTAATAATACTGATTATATCCAGATTCTATCGGGTAATTATTGTAGTTGTCATCTCGATAATTGTTAGATACATTGTTCGTCGCATTCTGATTATTAGTATAATAAGAGTCTGCTACATAGTTGTTCGGTTTTAGTGGTTCTAAAACATAATTTACACCCATTACATCGTTGATTTCTGGATTCGAAGTAGCTTCCCTTTTTGGTCGATCCGAATGTGAAAAATAATTTGGAATCTGCTCCGGAACGGTACCACCTTTGTTTATAGATACATCTTTTATAGTATCTTTTATCTCAGTATCAGGTTTGTTATTCTCTTTATTATCAGATCGCTGATTGCAGCTTGATGGTATAAGTAATGTGGCCAATATGGCAAAAAGAATTACTGTTCGTCTCATGGCGATATCATATTAGTTGTTATTAAAATGCAGATAAATATTTTTGTAGTAATAGTTAGGTATCTTAGTTTTGTCTCATGTGTTTATAGCATATTCATGTGTTTTATGTGTTTGTTATTGGTCGTAATATATCCTTAAGACTAATAAAACTTGAATTGGTTTAATCTAACTCGGCGTTTTATCTTAAAAATGTCAAATGTACACAATAGATATTTGTTTAATGAAAAAAACGAGGTAAAACGCCTATCTATTTATAAAATGAGTAATAATGAATCATTTTGACAGGAGGTCAATCAAAAATTGCTTATATTGTTCATTGTATGTTATATCATTATGTCCTTCATTTGTTAATATGACTAACGAATCTTCTTTTTTGAACAAGGAACTAAGCATTATCGAATTCTTATAATTTATAACCATGTCTGCATCTCCATGAAAAATAACAATCGGCATTCTGCAATTAGTAATATATTTATATGTTTCTAGTTTGTATTTTATCAAAAAGCGAGGGATGACCGGGCAGATATTTTGAATCATGTCAGTCATAGAATAGTACGGAGCTTGTAGAATTAATAAGTGAGGATTGTTGACTGATGCCAGCCAAGTTGCGGGGCATGTGCCTATCGAATAGCCTAATATGATGATGTTATTTTCATCATACAATTCTTTCATTTTATCATAGGCCGTTTGTACGTCTTCGAATAATCTTCTCTGACTACGAATTTCGCCTTCACTTTTGCCAAAACCTCTATAATCCAATAAAAACACATCGTATCCTAACTCTGTATAAACAGAAGCAACATTTCCCCATGAATCCAAAGCTCCAGCGTTGCCATGCAGATAGAAAACTAATCCTTTGGATTCATTTGCTCTGAAAAGTAGTCCATTCAGCTTGACTCCATCATCTGTTTGTATATATAGCCCCTCAAAATTTTCTTTAAAATTGAACTTATAATCCTTGCCTAACTTATCAGGATAGAACAAGAGCCTTTCTTGGAAAAAGTAGAAAGCACCACAAAGGATTATATACAATGCCAATGCTATAGCAAGAAACCAAATCGAAATTTTTGCCATTATATCGTATTAATTATGTAATTAAAAGGCAATAAAAAAGCATACATGGATAATTCATGTATGCTAAGTTAATATTAAATATAGAAAAGAATAAGCAGATATTACAAATTAAACTCTACACTGACAAATAAATATCTTTGTGATTTTGAATGATCAGGATTCAGATTTCGAAAGTTAGGAGCAATTTTCAATTGTTTTACCGGTTGAAATTCTACTCCGATCATCATCAACTGACCATCAAGACTATTCCATGCTGTATTAAAACTATTCGGAGCCGAAGAGTCTACAAGATCGTAACGAGCAAATGTTCTCCATTTAGGAGCCAGTGCGATTGATGTATAGACAGAATACCCGAAATAATCTTTCTTCTCAACAAATCCTTTATTAAAAACGCGGTTGTATTCAGCACCGGCAGAGATCTTATTGTCTTTGTACCCTGCAAACACGGCCATTGTATATTGATCTTTAAAGTTTGCATCTGTAACTCCTTCGGGTAAAGCATCTCTCAAATTTTCACTTTCATTATAAACATCTCCATATATGCGGAGTATCGTATTTTTTGTAGGGTGAAGGCTCAGCCCGGCAGCATATTTCATACTATTATCCTTTTTTATCTTCTTATATCCTTCTCCGTTAGTGATCCCTAAATCTGCCGATATATACGGATTGAACGCATATTCTGCCGTTACTCCCATATCTACACTTGGTCCCATTTTGTTTAAGTCCTGAAACGATTTCATCACATAACGATGCATCCAGTATGTTTCTTGCACACTAAATCCCATTAGCCCAATTAATCCGGCATTAACACTAAAACCTTTGTCGCTCCAGTTTACGAAGGCATTTCGTAGATACACTTCGAGCCCATCAGATGATGTTTTTCCGGCTGCACCATCAATAACGACTTGAGCCTGTAGCGTGCGTGTAAATTTATAATTATAACCAAGGAGAGCTCTTGTGATATCAAACCCAGACTTGTCATCATCACCAAATCCTTTACTGAAATCGAGAAAGCTTCTTGCAATAATCTTACCGGATGGTTTAAAGGCTAAAGAATCCTGAGCATAAGAGGAGGTACTACAAAGTATAGAAAATAGAAAGAAAATAGAAAAATATCGTTTCATACTCACAATTTATAATTTTTCACAAAGTAAAACGAAAAGATTTGAAAATATAATCTTCACATTATTAATGTTTTGTTAAGATAATATGACGAAAAATATACAAAATGTGTATATTTGTGTATTCCGTTGTATTTTAGATGAATAGCAAGCATTTATTGTTTTTAAAATCACAGAAAGATTATTTGTCGCTGTGTAAAACTAAATCTAAAAAGCAAAGATGACTTCATTATAAAACACTACTTTTGCAACAACGCAAATTAATATTAATATGAAATATACAGAAGTGACTTTTACGTGCTCTCCCAACGACGAGATAGTTAACAGTATTCTATCTGCGACTATTGCTGATACAGGCTTCGAGAGCTTTGTTGAGAACGAACTGGGGACTACGGCATACGTTCAAAGCGATTTGTTTGATGAGGCTCAATTGAACGAAATTTTAGAAAATTTTCCTTATGAAGCAAAGATAACTTATACTTATAAGGAAATAGAAGAAAAGAATTGGAATGAAGAATGGGAAAAAAACTATTTTCAACCTTTGATTATCGATGATAAATGTATAATACAAAGTACCTTCCATAATGCGCCGGCGATATATGATTATAACATATATATAGATCCTAAAATGGCATTTGGAACCGGTCATCATCAAACCACCGAACTGATGATAAGGGAGATATTGAAAGAAGATTTCTCAGGAAAAGCGTTACTCGATATGGGTACCGGGACAGCTATTCTGGCTATCTTAGCCTCAATGCGGGGAGCCGGACCGATTGAAGCAATAGATATTGATCAGTGGGCATACGACAATGCGATGGAGAATATAAAATTGAATGGCATAGATAACATTACGGTTAAGATAGGAGGGGCAAACCTACTTGTGGATATGGCTTTCGATGTTATATTAGCCAATATTAATAGAAATATTCTGCTGAATGATATTCATGCTTATGCGTCTGTTTTAAACAACGGTGGATGCTTGTATATGAGTGGATTTTATATTGATGATATCCCTGCCATAACCGAAGAATGCAAAAAAAATGGATTGACATTCTGTCACAATACACAAAAAGACAATTGGACTGCAGTGAAATTCCAAAAGGCCTAAAACGACATACGAGGAGGCTTCTGAATGAAACCTCCTCGTATGTTTGAGTTAATTAGGTATTAGGCTTTAAGGTAAATAAAGATTGTTTGGTTATCATTACAAAGGAACTACATTTATGAGTCCTCGCCAAATAAAAAAACATATTATAAAACATATTTTTTATAAATTTTGCTAACCATACAAGCCAATCTCTTTAATATTTTAACATTTGAAATAGCCTACTCCCCATGGATACTTGTCTTCAAATAACTAAGAACAAGATTATTATAAATAATTTAACAAAAGGGCTAGTTCATATAATCCCACATTGGTAACTGTATCGGTTTTTGAGTCAAACAACTTTGAGCCTTCGCATCCAAATATTTCTTATGTACCACTATACGAAACATATACTCGCTGAACCATTTATCAGTAAAGGTTAAGTAACCCTTATTCCCTGATGCTGCACCCCAACTATTTTCAAACTCCCATTTAATAGGCTGATCGCTCATATCCGTATCACATCCTACAAGAGTCATGGCATGTGTCGATCCGCTTTGGCGGGTTAAGATGCGTGCTTTTTTGTCCATCGACAAATTTACACCCAGCAATGATTCATAATCATACATTTCGGGATCTAATATACCTGATTCTCTATTCATCTGTTTGCCAACATCGCATGAAGCGTACATCGGCTCATTACTTTTGATAGAGGCTAACGCCGCTTTCTTAATGTCTTCATTCGGCAAGTTCAGATATATCCAGTTTATACCTTCTATTGTGTTTTTATAATTCTGGATCTCATACAACTTGTAATATTCACGTGTAGGATCATTCATTATCATTATATAGTTGCTCGGAGAATAATCTTCCGGTGTAATCTCTTTATAAAACTGTTGAGGCGTATAGCTGTTCAGTTCTCTAACACTTCCGTTTTTATCCTTATACCTCCATGTAAACTGTTTTGGGGGCTCGCCAAGGCAAAGAACCAGAATCCGGTATACATCTTTTAAGATAGTTGCTTTTTCGTTTCTTAACTCTTGCATTTTTTTCCCTGAAGCAGCTTGTTCGCGAAGATTATATCCTCCTAAACGCAGTTTTTCGTTTACAAGGTTAATCATTTGTCTCGTGTTATTCGAGTGTGCTGTTTCCGGCATTACTTCTTGAGGTACAACTCCATATTTTTGTCCAAGATTGTAATATAGATTCCAGACCCCACCGTCACTTACAGGTGACTTGAAGAGATATTCTACGGTGCGATCATCGAAAGAATCTTTGCTTGTTGCGATTATATTTTCTAAAAATAAATTTGATTTTTCAAATATATCCCAGAAATATAGATAATTGTGAGAGAAGTCAAATTCACTCAGATTGTATTTTTCGATGATGGAAGGGCGCAATACATTCATCGATGTAAACATCCAGCACCGTCCCGAACTTTTTTGATCGGTGATACCTTTAACATTTACCCGATACTTGAAGTAATGGTCTATTTTCCCTTGAAGGCTGTTGTTTAAGGCATTTGCAGTAATATTGGCATTTGATGTCAGAACGTTTTGGATGGCTCTCGTGGCAGGGTCTTCTTTAAAGCTAGACTGTATTTCCTGCAATTCTTTCTCGGTGATACTTTGAGAAGAAACAGCAAGAGAAAAGCATAGCAAAAAGCCCGTGAATAGATGTTTTTTCATAAAATATGTCTTTTATATGTGAATGTAGAATAACTAATTATGCAAAAATACGAAATATTGATAGATATTTGTTCTACATGCCAATTATAATAAATATTTGTTTAAACATAATGCTTAATCTTCATCAAAGACTTTTATCTTTGCATCGTTAAAAAAATATCTAAGAAATGACATCAGAAATACAACCGGCATATTCGAAACAAAGAATTAGATATGCTGTTTTATCTATTTTTATTGCTCAAGGATTATGCTTTGCCAGTTGGGCCAGCCGTCTTCCGGATATAAAGAAAGACTTTAATGTCGAAAGTTATCTACACTACGGCTTATTAATGTTTCTACTTCCGATGGGAAAGTTTATCGCTATTCCTGCAGTTGGTTTTCTACTTCCTCGCTTGGGTAGTAAAAAAACGGTTCTAATTAGTATTATCGGATATGCCCTATCGCTATTTTTGGTTAGTATTGTACCCGGAATTACAGGATTAGGGATAACATTGTTCTTATTTGGTATATTTTGGAATATGACTGATATTTCGTTGAATACGCAGGCTATTGAAGTTGAACGTATTTACGGAAAGCCCATAATTGCGACTTTTCATGCGAGTTGGAGCTTATCTGCGTGTATAGGTGCTATTATTGGTTATTCGATGATCAATCTGAATGTTATTACTTTCTATCATTTTCTAGGTATGACTTTGCTTGCTATAGTCATTGTTATGCTTAATTACAAATATCTGCAAGAACCTGCTAAAGCAATTGAAAAGGATGAAAACTTAACTGTTGCGCAAGGTGCTAAAGCGAAAACAGGCAAGTTGCATCTCCCGGAGTCGCTTCTCATACAGCTTGGATTGGTATGGCTATTGGCTCTTATCGTTGAGAATACAATGTTTGAATGGAGCGATGTATATTTTCAGTCTGTGATCAAGGCACCGGAATCATTGCAGGTTGGATTTCTTGTATTTATGGTGATGATGTTTGCGGGGCGTATGCTTACTAACTTTGCATATACTATTTGGCAGAAAAAGACTGTGTTGCAAATAGCAGGGGCACTTATTTTTGCAGGATTTATAATTTCGTCCCTTTTTATCGGGTATTCCGACGCTTTAATCACCAAAGTAATTATCACATCTATAGGCTTTATGCTCATCGGTTTAGGGATTTCTTGCGTTGTGCCTACTATCTACAGTATTGTAGGAGATAAGGCTAAAACTCCGGTGGGAACGGCGTTAACTATCATGTCGAGTATTAGTTTCGTTGGTCCGTTTATCTCCCCATTACTTGTCGGTTCTGTGTCCGATGCTTACGGACCCAAATGGGCATATCTTATTATGAGTGTAGTCGGATTACTGATAATAGCTGCAGTATCGTTCGTGAAGAATTTAAGAAAATAAATATTCTATCTTATAAATAGAAAAAGGCTTTTAGTTGTTGTCTAAAAGCCTTTTTTATTATTATAAATTCCGGATAATTAAAATTCCGGTATAATCTGTTCGGCATTCTTAATCCGATCTTCAACATCTTCTTTTGTGCCGTTGAAAGGGCCCGATCCTTCTATTTTTATCGTGGCCATAGCTGCTGCAAACTTTCCTGCATCTTCTATTGTCGCTCCTTTAGCTCTCTGATATAAGTAGCCTGTAACGTAAGTATCGCCACACCCTGTTGCGTCCACTACATCTTTTGGCTTATAAGCCGGTATTTTGTAGAAGTTGTTTCCGTCATAGATTACAGAACCCAGACTGCCTAAAGTAACCAAAACTTCTTTTACTCCCCAAGCATGAAGTTGTTTCGATGCCTCTTTAATGTCTTTCATGCCTGTAAGAACTTCCATTTCCAGATCATTCACTTTCAGAACATGAACATGTTTTAGTATCTCTTCTTTATTAGCCCAGTCTATCGGATAGACATTTTGGTCTCTGACCTCTCTTAAATACCCTTGAGAGTCTATCGCTATCAAGCCTTTTTTAGAAAGGTATTCTACCAGTTCCAATGAGAAATCATCGGCAAGTAAAGCACCTAAAAGGAATATGTTGGCATCTATATCTTTTAGTGCGTCAACAGAAAAAGGATCAGCTTTTGCCAACACTCGTTGAGTTCTATTGTTCTGATTCTCTTCATAGATGTTTTCGAAATAGACAGAGTGCTTACTCGGTACTACATGCACATCTACGTCTTTTGAACGTAAATCGTCCACTACAGACATTTCTGACTGAGCCAACGATGCTACCAATGTATAATTTATATCGGTAAAATGACGAATAGCGTGTGAAAAATAAAAAGCCGTACCGCCGGGCATATGTACTGTGCTTTTGGGTGTAACTACTTTATCTAGAGTAATATGCCCAATGCAACAAAGATCATGTTTTTGCATTACTTATTTTTTTGAAATGCAAAAGTAGTAAATTTAAGTTATACAGAAGTTCTCATTTTAATTTTATTCTTTTTTTTGATAATACTAAGAGTCAGCAAGAAGTGCATTTTATCTTTGATCATTTTTGATAGGCTCAGAGTATTTCTGTCCTGTTAAACGATTACCACTAGACTAATAAGGGTAATTATATTTTATTTATTCATACTTTTTTCCTTTCTTTGTTTTTGGCTTGGATACATTATCTGAACCGATACGCAATAATAGGAAATGAAAAAATATTTATTTATAATATTAGGCTTAATCTCATTAGGCCTTGGACTATTGGGAATAGTAACTCCGGGACTTCCAACCACACCATTTATCCTCCTTACCGGCGTCTTATTTGCTAAGAGCTCGCCTCGTCTTCATCAGAAATTGCTAGATCATAAGATAACAGGACCATATATCAGGCGTGTTAATAATGGCTTTAGTACAAAAGGTTTGCTTATATCCATCGGTATTATGTGGACTATGATAATTCTTACTACATTAGTTGTATTTAAAAATAATCAGACAATGCAATTCGTGATGTTGGGGTTAGGTTTTATCGGTACTGTTTCTCAAATAGTGGTTTTAAGCAAGAAAAAAAAGAAAGAGAAGGTTCTGTTAACACTTGATAACGAAGAAAAAGATAATAATAATCTCAAGGCCTCTTAAATGGGCACAAAAGAGAGTATTTATATTATAAAAATGTTGATGTTATATTTTGTTATTTTATGATATTTAATTTCCTTTGTATATGAAGGGTTATAGACTAAAAAAACAATCTAATTAAATTATGGAGAACAACGATCAGAACAATCAAATTCAAATAGAACTGCCGGATGATATTGCACAAGGCATATATTCTAATCTGGCTATTATAGCCCATTCGTCATCAGAATTTGTTATCGATTTTGTACGTATTTTGCCCGGTATGCCCAAAGCCAAAGTACAATCGAGAATAGTAATTACCCCTGAACATGCGAAACGCTTGTTGTATGCTCTGAATGAAAACATTAACCGATTTGAATCTCAAAATGGATCCATACAAGTTGATAATTCGGCAGGTTTTTTGCCACCGATAAACGGTCCTATTGGAGAAGCTTAAATCAGGTATTTTATAAATAAATACAAAAAGCAAGAGAAATGAAAATTGGTATTCCTAAAGAGCTGAAAGCATTTGAAAATCGCGTTGCCATTACCCCGGCAGGTGTGCATGAGTTGGTTGTCTGTGGACATGAAGTATGTATAGAAACCGGAGCCGGACTTGGCAGCGGAATCAATGATACTGATTACACAGCTTCCGGCGCTAAAATATTAACTACGGCAGAAGAAATTTATGCCATTTCGGATATGATTGTGAAGGTTAAGGAACCTATCCCGCAAGAGTATCATCTTATTCGCGAAAATCAAATAGTGTTTACGTATTTCCATTTTGCATCGAGTCTTGAGCTAACAGAAGCTATGATAAAGAGCAAAGCTATCTGTATAGCATACGAAACCGTTGAGTTGCCCGATCGCTCGTTGCCGTTACTTATACCAATGAGTGAAGTGGCCGGACGTATGGCGATTCAAGAAGGAGCTCGCTTCCTCGAAAAACCGCATTTGGGAAAAGGAGTCTTGCTTGGAGGTGTTCCGGGTGTGAAACCTGCGCATGTAATTGTAATCGGTGGTGGTATTGTAGGTGCTCAGTCGGCTAAGATAGCTGCCGGAATAGGTGCAAAAGTAACCATTTTGGATAAGAGCCTTCCGCGTCTTCGCTACTTGAGCGATATTATGCCGGCCAACGTTACAACAAGATATTCTGATACGCATACAATAAAAGAGCTGATAAAAGATGCCGACCTTATAGTGGGTGCTGTGCTTATTGCAGGCGATAAGGCTCCTCAGGTAATATCGAGGGCAATGCTCAAAGATATGCAGCCGGGAACCGTTATGGTGGATGTGGCTATCGACCAAGGTGGCTGTTTTGAGACATCAAAACCAACAACGCATTTAGATCCTGTGTTTGTTATTGATGATGTAGTGCATTACTGTGTTGCCAATATACCGGGAGCTGTTCCGATGACTTCTACGTTAGCTTTGACGAATGCTACTTTGCCGTATGCATTAAATCTGGCTAATATGGGTTGGGAGGGAGCATGCCGCGAGCATAAAGATTTACGCAAAGGATTGAATATTGTAAAAGGAGACGTTGTATATAAGGCCGTTGCGCAAAACTTCGGACTAGAATATAAAGAGTTTCAATTTTAATAAAATAAACAGACATGATAGAGCGGATGTCTAAATTCAAATTTTCCTAACTTTTTAGAGGTCTCAATTTGATAATAACCAAAGGAAGGCTGATTCTGTAAGTAGAGAGTTGAGTAAGATATCCACAATGAACGAGTAAAATAAAATCCTCATATATTTACTAATATAAAATTATTATTTATGGAACTACTAAATGCATCGTTAATAGATTGGTCTAGAGGCCAGTTTGCTATGACAGCAATGTATCACTGGTTGTTTGTTCCTTTGACATTGGGTCTGGGGGTCATTATGGCAATCATGGAGACAATGTATGTACGTACAGGCAATGAACAGTGGAAAAAAACTGCGAAATTTTGGATGGTTATTTTTGGTATCAACTTTGCAATCGGAGTTGCTACAGGAATTATCATGGAGTTTCAGTTTGGTACCAATTGGTCAAACTACAGCTGGTTTGTAGGAGATATTTTTGGCGCACCATTGGCAATTGAAGCGATCGTTGCATTCTTTATGGAAGCAACATTTATTTCCATCATGTTTTTTGGATGGAAACGTGTTAGCAAAAAAGCTCACTTGGCAGCTACTTGGTTAACTGTTACAGGTGCAACCCTTTCGGCTGTGTGGATATTAGTGGCTAATGCATGGATGCAATTCCCTATTGGTATGGAATTTAATCCGGATACAACTCGTAACGAAATGATTGACTTTTGGGCTGTGGCATTGTCACCCGTAGCTATAAACAAGTTCCTCCATACAGTACTTTCCAGTTGGATTTTGGGGGCTGTATTTGTGATGGGTATAGCTGCATGGTATATGCTTAAGAAAAGAGATACAGAATTTGCTCAACAAAGTATGAAGGTTGCTACTGTTTTCGGACTTATAGCATCTTTACTTACTATTTACACAGGTCACGGTTCGGCTGTACAAGTGGCAGAGAAACAACCGATGAAATTGGCTGTAATGGAAGGACTCTATGAAGGGGGGACAAACGAAGGGCTTGTCCTTTTTGGTATTCCGAATCCTTCTAAAAAATCATTCAATGATGGCGAAGATGCGTTCTTATTCCCTCCAATTAAACTTCCGGGTGCACTCTCTCTAATTGCATTCTATGATACGGAAGCATTTGTGCCGGGTATCAAAGATATCATAGATGGAGGTTATCCAAAACCGGATGGAACAACAGCCTTGTCTTTTGCCGAAATGCAATCTAAAGGTAAAGCTGCCATACAGGCATTGGCAGACTATAAGAAGGCCAAGAAAGATGGAGATGATGCTTCGGCAGCACAATATAAAGAAACATTGAAAGCTAACTTTGCCTATTTCGGATATGGCTATCTTAATAGCCCCGAGCAGTTAGTTCCTAACTTATCTAAAACCGTGTATTGGAGTTTCCATATTATGGTTTACCTGGGTGGATATTTCATTCTATTGTTCATGGTTATGACATTCTTTGCTTATCGAAGAAAAGATCTTGATCAGAAAAAGTGGCTTTTGTGGATCTGCGTTTGGACTATACCATTAGTATATGTCGCAAGTCAGGCCGGATGGCTCGTTGCCGAAGTGGGTCGTCAGCCTTGGGCTATACAAGATGTGCTTCCTCTGCAAGCTGCAGTATCTGCGGTATCTACTCAATCTGTAGTGATAACCTTCTGTTTGTTCTTGGCATTGTTTACGGCACTACTTATTGCAGAGATACGTATTATGCTGAACCAGATTAAAAAAGGACCGGCAGACTCACACTAAAACTTGATTTTTTAACTAAAAAAAGATATAACTATGGATTATTCATTTTTACAACATTATTGGTGGTTCCTTATATGCCTGATCGGGGGGATATTCGCATTCCTCTTATTTGTTCAGGGTGGACAGTCGATGCTTTTCTCATTAGCTAAAGACGAAAAGGAACGCATGATATTGGTAAATGCATTAGGCCGTAAATGGGAATATACCTTTACTACCCTTGTGACATTTGGAGGTGCATTATTTGCGTCCTTTCCATTGTTTTACTCTACCAGCTTTGGTGGTGCATATTGGGTATGGATGGCTATTTTGTTTTGCTTCGTACTGCAGGCTGTATCATACGAATTTCAGTCGAAACCAGGCAATGTGTTTGGGCGTAATACTTACAGATGGTTCTTGTTTTGCAACGGACTATTAGGTACTTTTCTTGTAGGTGCGGCATTAGCTACATTCTTTACAGGATCAGACTTTACTGTCAATAAAGGAAATATGACAGACGTTTTGAATCCTGTTATCAGCCGTTGGGGGAGTGAATGGCACGGACTAGAAGCTCTTGCTGATCCTCGTTGTTGGTTGCTTGGATTAACAGTATTTTTTCTTGCCCGCACATTGGCGTGCTTGTTCTTCATCAACCGTCTTCAAGATGCGACATTAGTAAGTCGTTCCAGAAAATATTTACTACTTAATGCTATTCCTTTTGTTGTATTCTTCCTTGCATTTGTTATATGGACGTTCTTAGCAAAAGGTTATGCTGTAGATCCTGTGACAAAAGTAGTGGAACTTGTACAATACAAATACTTCTTAAACATGTTAGAAATGCCGATCGTAGGAATTGTATTCCTTGTTGGGGTTTTGCTGGTATTGTTTGGTATTGGTAAAACATTATTAAGTAAGGAATATCATTCCGGTATTTGGTTTACTGGAGTGGGTACAGTACTTACAGTATGTATGTTGTTACTTATTACAGGGTTCAACAATACTGCTTATTATCCATCTTCTACCGATCTTCAGAGTTCTCTGACTATCGAAAATTCTTCATCGAGTGAGTTTACTCTTACCGTGATGAGTGTAGTTTCTTTATTTGTTCCATTTGTATTAGGATATATTATCTATGCTTGGAACTCCTTAGAAAAGAAAAAATTCGATGTCAAAGATTTCAAAGACGATGGACACGTGTATTAATATTGTATAGATATAACATAGATAAAATGGATGTCATTATATAAATGGCATCCATTTTATTTTTAATAAACCTGAAGAATTAGTCTTATTGAAAAGAGAATTTGTAGTCTTGTATATATTTTATTTATCTTAAAATTGAAATTATATTTTCAATTTTCTATCAATCTATTGAATATTTTATCAAAATATTCAATTTGTCTAAAATGTGTAAATATTCAGATACTTATAACTATTCGTAAATATTAGGTTGAATGAACATTTGATCTGATTATTTTGTTTATAATATCGAATCAAATAGTGAATATGTTTACACTCCGTGAAATAGAAGACGCTCATTCTAAAGTTAAGAGTGGTGTTGATTTTCCTCAGTATATCCGCGATCTTATTGCCATGGGGATATCAAGGTATTCTATTTATGTGAATGATGGTCATGCAGAATATATCGGCAATGAAGGTCACACAGTTTTCTCGGAGGCTGAATATGAAAAATTACATGTAATATCAGATGCTGATATTAATAAGTTTAGAGAGTATCTGAAAGCACATCAACAGGGTCGGACTAATTACTTTACTTTTTGTGAAAATTCGGCAGAAACAGGTATTTATAAATGGGAGATAGATACAGCAAATAAAACTTGTATTTATTATGACTCGTTCGGGAACTTTGTTCTAGAAGAAAAAATACCAAAATGAGAATTATTTTCCGTTCTTTTATTTCTTGTTAGAGCTTAAAGAATAACTGAAACTTATACGAGTAAAAAAACAAAACAATGATATAAATCTATTTATCTATTTCATTCTTAGATATTGTGTATATTATGCATAATTAAAAAATTGGAGAATGAAATTCCAGGTATTCTATACTATGTATTAACTGATCGCAGTAGTACCCTTACTCATCAAAATAATTTATTCAAAAATTAATTATTCAAAGTGGGAATTGAGAAGAATATCTATAATAGTCAGACTTTCCAACCTTTTCAATTTGACTCCGTATTCTTCTATTTACCTATTAGAATACGGAGATTTAAGTTTTAATTTCGAGCCTTTCCTTAAAATGGAACAATACAAATGGGTTGCACTAAAAAATTAGTGTTGCTCTTGAGTTTGTGAAGGAAATAAAGTATATCAATTGATACATGAAGATATGGAATATAAAAAAAGCTCCCTATTACTAAGGAGCTTTTCTATGATCTCTAAATGCTGTTTTTTATTAATAGCGAGCTTCTACTGCATTCCAGTCGATAATCTTCCAAAGCTCGGCAAGATGGTCTGCACGACGGTTTTGGTAGTCTAGATAATATGCATGTTCCCACACGTCAAAGCCCAATAGTGGAGTTAATCCTTTTGTAATAGGATTTCCAGCATTTGGTTCTTTTGTTATTTGTAGTTTTCCTGCATTATCTTTTGCAAGCCATACCCATCCAGAACCAAATACACCTGTACCGGCTGTAACAAATTCTTTCTTGAAGTTTTCGAAAGATCCCCACTCAGCATTGATCGCTTCGGCAAGTTTACCTTTAGGTTCTCCGCCACCGTTAGGGCTGAATGAAAGGAAATATATGTTGTGGTTCAATGTCTGGCCGGCATTGTTAAAGATAGCTCCATCGCTTTCTTTTACGATTGTTTCTAGGTCTGCATTTTCAAACTTAGTACCTTGAATCAGATTGTTCAGATTTGTAATATAAGTCTGAAGGTGTTTACCATAATGTAATTCAATTGTTTGTTGACCAATTACAGGTTCTAGAGCATTTGTTGCATACGGCAACTTTGGTAATTCAAATTTCATAGTTCTTGTTTTTTGATTGTTATTATTTATATTTTGTGCGTTTACAGGGCTGAATATCAGTCCTGAGAGCATTATACACGTGAATAAAATCTTTTTCATATATAGTGTTCTTTATCGTTGTATATAATATTTAAACAATTGACCTCCGTATTTGTTTATTACAGAGCTCTAGATTTGCTATCGATTGTTTTTAACAGATTATTGTTAAAATCTATAAGCATTGAGTAATAATAGGTTTAATATAAAATTACTGCTATAAAATAGAAATATGTTTTCAGAATTAATCTGTACTTTTGTTTACGGAAAAAATGAAAACTTAAAGTTATGCTTTTTTTAGAATCATCATCCATTTTATCGGAGGTAATAGAGGATAATCATCAGCTGATACCTGTTGTAAATCGCTTTGGGATCAAGCTCGGGCTTGGCGATAAAAGTATAGGCGAGATATGCGATTCGGTTGGAGTAAATACTGAATTTTTTCTTGTAATACTGAATACTTTTCTTAATGAAGATTATTTTCCTCAAAAGAAACTTCAGAAATTTGATATCCAGCTTGTCATTAAGTATTTGAAGCAGACAGACACATATCTGATTCATGGGCAGTTATACAACTTTGAGAAGCATTTGAAAGCTTTCGTCGGTATGAGCGACCCCAACAATGCTCAAATGAAGCTCATCAGTCGGCTGTTCTCCGAATTTAAAGAGGAACTAATGGTTCAGATAGAGCAAGGAATGGTAAAAGGAGATGCTCCCCTTGCCTTGTTGACCGATCTCAAGAGCATTATAATAAAGCATATATCAGGCAACTTTAATGAAAACATGTGTTACGCTGTTATATTTACAATAGACAGCTTTCAGAAGGATCTGGAGAAGCATAATCGCATAAGAGAAAAGGTGCTGAAACCAATGATTGACGAATTGTCTGAATCTGGAATTGAAGATCTGCAAGAACTCTTTGTTAGCGGTCGTATTAGCCGTGATAACAAGAGGCAGCCTCTGTCTGAACGGGAACTGGATGTCCTTCGTCTCATAGCATTAGGGCTTTTAAATAAAGAGGTGGCAGATAAATTGAATATAAGCCTGAATACAGTGCTTTCGCACAGAAAAAATATAACAGCTAAGCTGGGAATAAAAACAGTTTCGGGACTTATCTTCTATTGTATAACACATGGCTATATTTCAGCCGATGAAATTGAATTATAGAGAATCGTATGGAAAAGAAAAACAGGTATTTGTCGTTTGAGCTTATTTTTGCTCTACTTTTTATTATAGCTTTCTTTCTTCCCTGGCTCGATAAGTGGGGTGTTAAAATTGTAGGGTGGGATGTGCCCGATTTGCAAAAAAAGATAACGAAGGCTACCAACTTTATTAAGATCTTTTCCAAGAATAAAGAGTGGATATATAGCACGCATGTGGTGTATTTAGTGCCTTTGTTTAGTGTGATTACAATCGGTTTTTGGATTATGCTAAGACAAAAAACAGCAAGAGTTCTTTTACTAATAACAAGCATATTTGCTTTTATTGTTTCTCTGAACTTGTTCTACAAACTGCCGGGAGCGGGTAGTGGCGTATATTTATTGTGTGCTGCTTCTATCTTGTCGATAATTTATCTGGTTGTTGTTTTTCGTAGTAAGAAAGAAAATAAGGAAGACTTGATTGAGACCACTCCTGAGATTGATGGAAAAGAGATAGAATAAACTACATTCTATATTATAAAATAACCCCGATTATCTAAAAATGATCGGGGTTATTGTTTTTATATAATTATAATAATTCTTATTTTGTTATACGCTCAAGCCATTTCAACATTGCAAACATAATAATCATTGAGACAAAACATGCTGCAATAAATACAGCCCATGTAGACCATAACGGTGTATTTGTATATAAAACAGCTCCAATCCAAAGGAATGAATTGGCAAGAGCTGTCGCACCCAGCCAACATCCTTGCATAAGCCCCTGATATTTAGGAGGTGCTACTTTAGATACGAATGATATCCCAAGTGGACTGATAAATAATTCAGCTATTGTAAGAATAAGATATGTAACAATTAATAACAATGGAGTTACTTTCATTGTTGCAGGTAGTCCACCAGCCATAGCTTTAACTTCTGAGGCCTCGGGCATACTTATAGTCCCTATTAATAAAACGGCGTATGCTATAGCGGCAATACCCATGCCTATCGCAATTTTTTTAGGGGTTGACGGTTCCTTCCCTTTTGATCGTAACCAACCAAATACAGCAAGTATAATTGGGGTTAGGAATACAACAAAGAAAGGGTTTATTGATTGAAATAATTCAGCCCCTTCAAGAACGAAAATACCAAGATCAATTCTGATACTTTCTAAATTAATATAATCTTTCGCAAAGTAAGTGAGGGTTGCTCCGTTTTGATGAAAAGAAAGCCAAAAGAAAACAACTACAGCAAATACAGCGAACAGAGCATACAGGCGCTGTTTAATTTCTTTTATATCCATTTCTTTTTCGGATATGGATTCAGCTGTATTAGCAGCTTCTTTTTTCTGAGCCGGATCTGGAAATCTTTTTTTGTTTATCATATATACTGTTAGAGAAACTAACATAGCTAAAATAGCTACGCCAAACGCATAGTGAAATCCAGTAGTAAAAACATTCAAGTACTCGTTTGAAAAACTTGTTAAATCGGTAGGTAGAGTATTATTTACAGTCGCACTAGTAACTAGCTTTTCAAAATCTGCAATCTTATCTGATCCAATATTGCCATTTAAGTATTCGTGACAACGTTCCGGTAAAGCTCCATTATATAGGAATCCATGGGCTTTTAGCCACCAGTTTCTCATACCTACGGCTATAACAGGAGCAAAAATGGCTCCAACATTAATAAACATATAAAATAGAGAAAAACCGGAATCGCGCATTTTCCCATATTCCGGATTGTCATACATCTGACCGACTAGAGCTTGTAAATTACCTTTAAATAAACCGTTCCCAAAAGCAATAGCAAGGAGCCCCAAACACGTTATAACCAGAAATAGAGGCATATTCGAAACAGGGGTAGGAGTTGGTATGGCAATTATTAAATAGCCAATCGCCATAATGATGATCCCCATTTGTATGGTACTTTTATATTTTTTTGTTCTATCTGCAATTATACCACCAACAAGTGCTAGCCCATAGATAGAACCATAGAATATAGAGTAAACTACAGTTGCGGTTGTTTCATTTAATCCGAACTTCGACATCAGGAACAGAGTTAATATAGCCATCATAATATAGAAGCCGAAACGCTCTCCCATATTTGATAATGATGCTGCTAATAAACCTTTAGGATGATTTTTAAACATACGATCGTATTTAAGATTAATATTATTATATTTTTTTAGATTTTAAGTGGACTATATTTAAGCAGTACAAATATAACCAAACATAGTTTAAAATCTTCTAGCCATAGTATATTAAATAACATAAAACGCCAGAATATTTGTACTTTATGAAAATAAGATAGTCTTATTTTTATATACCAATATGCGCCTTTTCAGGTGACTTTCTATGGCATGAGAGAGTACTATCTTCTCTAAGTCTTGACCTTTTCTCACTAGATTTTCAACGCTATCACGGTGAGTGATACGTGTAATATCCTGTTCTATAATCGGTCCCGCATCAAGCTCGGTTGTTACATAATGGCTTGTGGCCCCTATTATTTTTACTCCTCGTTCGTAAGCCGCATGATATGGTCTTGCACCTACAAAGGCGGGTAAAAAGGAATGGTGTATATTGATTATTCTGTTTGGATATGACTCAATAAATTTATCGGTCAGTATCTGCATATAACGAGCTAAAACTATAAAGTCGATCTTCTTTTCTTCTAAGAGAACTAATTGCTTTGCTTCTATTTCGTCCTTATTGTCTTTGTCGAGCTTTAGTACATGATATTCAATTCCAAACCGTTCTGCCACCCAGCGTAGGTCTTCGTGATTGCTGATGATAAGAGGTATCTCTACTTTCCATTCACCCGCAGTGTAGCGTGCCAGTATATCAAAAAGGCAATGCGACATTTTGGAAACAAAAACGGCCATACGCGGTGTATGGTCGTTAAAGTATAACCTGAATGTCATGTTATACTTGTTCACATATAGGGTTTGGAAGTAATCGCTTATTTTCTCCTTTGGAATAATGAAGTTTGCGAGATCCCATTCTATACGCATGAAGAACGTATTGTCTTGTTTATCTACATGTTGCTCCAGATTGATGATATTTCCACCGTTTATATTGATAAAATCGGTAACTGCGGCTACCAGTCCCGGACGATCAGGCGATGAAATAAGGATAATTGCGTGTGCGTTGTTATTCATATAATGCTGTTAATCTTCTTCGATTACAAGATTGTCGATAATAAACTCTTGTCTTTCGGGTGTATTCTTGCCCATATAGAAATTGAGCATATTGCTTACCGAGTCTCCTTTTCTCATCGATACACGGTCGAGGCGAATATCTTTTCCTATAAAATGAACGAATTCATCGGGAGATATCTCCCCCAACCCTTTAAATCGTGTTATCTCTGGATTCGAACCCAGTTTTTTGATGGCATTCAGTCGCTCTTCTTCTGTATAGCAATAGATTGTCTCTTTCTTGTTGCGTACACGGAAGAGAGGTGTTTGAAGAATATATACATGGTTCTTCTTTATCAGATCGGGGAAGAACTGTAAGAAAAATGTGAGTAACAACAAGCGTATATGCATCCCGTCGGTGTCGGCATCGGTTGCAATAATTATTTTGTTGTAGCGTAACCCATCCAATCCGTCTTCGATATTTAAAGCTGCCTGTAGAAGGTTGAACTCTTCATTTTCGTAGACGATTTTCTTTGTTAGTCCAAAGCTGTTCAGTGGTTTACCCCGCAGGCTAAATACAGCTTGTAGATTTGGATTACGACTTTTAGTTATAGATCCGCTTGCAGAGTCTCCCTCGGTGATAAATATGCTTGTTTCATCCAAATTGTCTCCTTTGGTATCATTGTAATGTATACGGCAGTCGCGTAACTTCTTATTGTGCAGGTTTGCTTTCTTGGCACGTTCGCGAGCCAGTTTTGTTACACCGGCAATAGCTTTACGCTCTTTTTCCGATTCTAGGATTTTTTTCAATAAAGCTTCAGAAGTATCCGCATGCTTATGTAAATAGTTATCCAGCTCTTTCTTTAAGAAGTCACCGATAAACTTCTGAACAGAAGGACCTCCGGGCCCCATATCTTTAGATCCGAGTTTAGTCTTTGTTTGCGACTCGAAAACAGGTTCTTCTACTTTTACACTGATTGCCGCAACTATTCCGCTACGTATATCTGCGTAATCGAAATTCTTGTTATAGAATTCTTTTATTACACGAGATAATGATTCGCGAAAAGCCGATTGGTGTGTTCCTCCTTGTGTTGTATGCTGTCCATTCACAAATGAGTAATATTCTTCACCATACTGATCGGTGTGTGTGATCACGACCTCTATGTCAGCCTCCTTCATGTGGATGATAGGATATAAAGGTTCGGAAGTCATGTACTCATTTAGCAAGTCTACAAGACCATTTTTGGAGTGGAATTTCTTTCCGTTATATGTGATTGTTAGCCCTGTGTTCAGGAATACGTAATTTTTAAGAAGGCTTTCTACGTAGTCATCCCTAAAGGTATATCCTGTGAAAATAGTAGCATCGGGAATAAATTCGATCAGAGTACCATTCTCTTCATTTGTAGGGTGTATTGCTTCTTCTTTTTCTACAATGGCTCTGCAATATTCTACAGAAGTTGTTTGACCTTCACGATAACTCTGAATAAGGAAAAAAGAAGACAATGCATTTACCGCCTTTATACCAACACCATTTAATCCCACAGACTTCTTAAAAGCTTTGGAATCGTATTTAGCACCGGTATTCATTCTCGAAGAAACGTCTTTTACTTTACCCAATGGCACGCCACGTCCGTGGTCGCGTACTTTGACAACACCGTCGGTGATAGAAACATCGATGTTTTTGCCAAACCCCATCATATATTCGTCAATGGAGTTATCCAGCACCTCTTTGAGAAGTACATATATACCATCATCGGCAGATGAGCCGTCACCTAACTTTCCTATATACATACCCGGACGACGGCGGATATGTTCCTGCCAGTCGAGGGTTTTTATATCATCGTCAGAATAATTTATTTCGGGTAGTACTATCTTTTCTTCTTCCATACAATCTTTTGGTACTCTTTAAGTAAATGCGGTGTAAAAATATAAAAAAAAATTGGGAACAAAAAGTCTTAAATTTCCCCATTTCATCTTATTTTTTTATTTAATAGATATTTAGTCTGCGTATTATTTGTTAAGCTGCATCTTTTATTATTTTAGGTTGTTATTCATTCTCTTCAATATGTTTTTTGTTATACGCCATTAGTGAATTGATATAATCACTATTGAAGGAAATGATCCGAATATTGGCCTTGCGAAAAGCGTAATATACAGACTTGTCCCATTCACCTTTAGGTGTAAGCGGCGTAAGAAATATGGATTTCTTGGTCGAGTCTAATATTTTACCTATCCAGCATTGATGCTCATCTCTGTTGTCTATCTGAAAAACAATATGTTTGTCTTCAATCCATTTGAAAAGAGAATCCGTTGATAAGTGAGGTATATCTATATATGGGACAATGTCGGTTTTATTAGAGGCTTTCAGTACCTTTTCGGTAAATATCTCTTTTTCGGTTCGGTGTATAGATGTTATATACTTTTTATTGATGAGCATATAACCATCTACAATATAATCAGAAAAAATACTACTCAGCAGTACCCAGTCTTCTCCTTCAACCAGTAGAATGCCGGACTCTAATCGTTTTCTATCTTTTATCTTAAATGAATAGAAAACACCTTTGTTTATATGTATTTGCATAAGACTCATTTTATTGCTTGAAGATACGGCATTTTTTATCATTTCTGCCTATATTTATCTAAATTAGATAAAGGTGTTACTATCATCAGTAGGCTCGTATAACAGATATGTAATTGCCCAAAGTGACACGGTAGAAACTGTGAAATATGTGTTACTTTTGTTACCTTTTGTCGTATCTTTGTAAGAGCTAATATAACATTGAACAAATACAAGAGATTATGAAAAAAGTAGCTATACTGGGTGTTGATATCCAAAATGATTTTACCTTGCCAACAGGAGAACTGTTTGTAAAGGGTGCGGATGCCGACGTAAAGCGTATGGCAGACTTTATATTAAAGAATCAGGAGCTAATTTCTTATATCGCACTTACTTTAGACTCTCATCAACCGATTCATATTGCACATCAATGTTATTGGAAAGGGGAGCTTGGAAACCGTCCGGCTTTATTTTCTTCGATAACGGCTTCTGATGTAAGAAAAGGTGTTTGGATACCTCAATTTAACAAAGAAAAGGCTCTTCCTTATCTTGAGCAACTGGAGGCCAAGGGGGGAGTCTGCACAATATGGCCTATGCATTGTATTTTAGGTACAGAGGGATGGGCAATCAATAAGGTGTTGACTGACAGCCTGACCCAATGGGCTATTGATAATGACCATTCGTATGAGTTGTTCTATAAAGGATATTCGCAATCAACAGAACATTATAGTATTTTTAGAGCGGCGGTAGAGTGGGAGAATGAGGTGGGAACCCATTTGAATAGAACCTTGCTGTCGGTACTGAATACTTTCGACGAAGTGTTGTTGATGGGTGAGGCGGCAGATTATTGTGTTGCCAGCTCTTTGAATGATATCCTCGATGAATGCGATGAGTTGGCAAATAAAGTAACTGTTCTCACAGATTGTATGTCTTGGATAAATCCGGGTAATGAAAGTGCCAAGGCTATTTTTGATAAAGCAAAGGATCAAGGTGTAAGATTCGTATTATCAACGGAATATGTTTTTGGCTGATGCTTTATCTTCGCTTTAGTCTTTTTCTGAAGCTTGTTTGTCTATAAAAATCTTTTTTGCCACTTTTCCGACTACTCTTGTTGTTATACCATCGTATGAGCCGCCTACCACGCCACCCAATACCGGCACGGCCTTACCTAGGGAGGTAACACTCTTTTGCCCTGTTTTGCTTGCTATATTGGTACTCACTTTCTCTGCAATTTTGGCTGCTAGCCTTTCTCCGGCTTTTACGCTCATATCCTTCAATAATTCTTTGGCTCCGTTGCCTACCATACAAATATAGATCAGCGATTTTACCCTGTCTTCGCGAATATCGTGGCCTCCCATGTATGCTATGGCTGCAATCATCCGTATCTGAACATAAATTACACTGGCTATATTGGCCGGCACTGTCAGCGGCATTATCATAACACCTCCCAGCCCTGTGACAAAGCCGCTTGTTGCAGCTTTGGCTACTTGCCATTTGATAAGAGAATCTACCTGTTCTTCGAGTGAACCTTTTTGTGCGAGGTAGCTATTGCCCAGATCGTATGCCGAGTCTACTCCGGTAAATCCGCTTACGGCTTTAGAGTAAGCCCAGTCGAGTGTTTTTGCTATTATGCCTTTGTTGACTTGTGTATTTTGTCGCTTTGTCATTCTTGTTGTGATTTACGCTGCAAGATAAAAATAAAAAGAATAAAGCGTCTCATTTTCTGGAAATGAAACGCTTTATAATAAATGAAATCAATTAATTCTTTTTCAATAACTGATCTAAATCGTTGGGCGAAAGATTCATTGCCATAATTACTCCGTTTTCATCGATTAAGTAATTCTTAAATCCTTTCCTCAATTGGTAATGATCGTATAAACTTGAATAAGCATCGTTTTTTGCTATAAACTGATACTTCGCGTCTATGCGATCCATTGTCAGCGTTCTTTCAAAGACAGATTCGTTCTTGTCGAAAGATACAGACACCATTCTCACAGGATACTTTTTGTTCTCTATTACATTTGCAAAAAGCACATTGTCCTTGTGTGAAGGGGCATCGTAAGCAGCCCAGAAATTTACCAATATTTTTTGACCTTTCAGATCAGACAGGTTCATTTTTGTCCCTGATTTGTTCTCTAAATTTTTGATATCAGGGAACAGGTTTCCCGGATAAATACCTTCCGAAGAAAGCCCAGAAGTTCTTGTTGTATTAGATGATAAGCCGATTAGAGCAATACCTACAAACAAGAAATACTTCGCATACTTCATAAAATAATTATTTGGTTACCACTAAAGCCTTATCCCAATGCCTCACAGAAATAGAATATGGCTCTCCCAATTTTTGGGATACAAAACAAATTATACTACGCTTAGCATATCCTTGTTTTGATTTTCGGCTGCAAAGGTAAAGCCTTTTTGTTAAATACAGAAATATATTAAATGAAAATTGATGTTTTATAATGTTAATCGATTGTTATTTAGTGTTTTGTGTTTGTGCTCCTGTGTGGATGTTGTTGTTTTGAGATGTCGCCTTAAATAAAAATATATTATTGTGTATTTTTTTGATAAAAATAGAGCTTGATTGTAAATATATGTATAAATCTGAAATGAAGGCTCAAAAATTTTTGTACTTTTGCATCTTGGTTACGGCTAATATTTATAAATAAGGTACTAATATGAAAGTTCAAAAATTTGGAAGTGCATCTATAGCTACTGTTGACAAAATAAAAGAAGTGGCTGATATTGTAGTGAAGGATAATGGCAATATTATTGTGTTATCTTCTATGCGTGGTACGGCCGAAGCTTTGACTGAAATATCCGATTACCTATATAAAAAGAACCAAGAAGGAGCGATAGAAATAATAAATGGGCTCGAAAAGCAATATATAGAACTGGTTGATTCTCTTTTCGAAAATGGAGAGTCGAAAAAACTGGCGCATGAGCTTTTAATTTCTAAGTTTGATTATATCCGTACATTTACCAAAGACCTGTTCACACTCTTCGAAGAGCGTGTGGTACTGGCTCAAGGTGAATTGATAAGCTCCGAGCTATTCTATCTGTATTTATTGGATAAGAAGGTAAATGCTGTGTTGATTCCTGCGCTAGAGTTTATGCGCACAGATAAAAACTCGGCTCCCGATCCTGTATATATTAAAGATAAACTATCAGCATTATTGGAAGAGTCTAAAGATGCTGACTTGTATATCACACAAGGCTATATTTGCAAAAATGCTTATGGCGAAATAGACGACTTGCGTAAAGGAGGAAGTGATTTCAGCGCATCATTGATAGGTGTAGCTGTAAATGCCGAAGAGATAGAAATATGGGCGGATGTAGATACCATGCAGAATAACGATCCACGTTATGTAAAGGCAACGGCACCTATCCGTCAGTTAAATTTCGATGAGGCGGCAGAACTTGCATACTTCGGTACTAAGATACTCCACCCATCAAGTATTCTTCCGGCTAAGCTTGCAGATATTCCTGTTCGTTTAAAGAATACTCAATATCCTGATGCGGCAGGTACGCTTATATCTAACAAGACAGAAGCAAATGTAATAAAGGCCGTAGGTGCAAGAGATAATATTACTGCGATAAAGATAAAATCGGGAAAAATGTTGCTTGCCCATGGATTTTTACGTAAAATAGCAGAAGTTTTCGAAAACTATCAGACATCTTTGGATATGTTAGCAACCTCGGAGGTAGGAGTATCATTGACAATCGATGACGACCGTAACCTTCAGGCCATTGTAGATGATCTGAAAAAATATGGAACGGTATCAGTAGACCCTGATATGGTAATTGTATCAGTCATTGGCGATCTGGAGTCGCAAGACTCAGGGATATCAGTAGATATTATGGGAGCTATGAAAGAAATTCCGGTGAGAATGTTGTCTTACGGGGGTAGCAGATATAATTTCTCGTTCCTTATATATAAAAAAGATAAAGAGAGAACACTTCAAATATTAAATGATAAATTGTTTAATTAATTTTTCTAATTTCAAATGACAAAAGGAAATTTTCCTGTTGATAAACTGAAAGGTATAGAGACACCTTTTTACTATTACGATACAGACTTGTTGAAAAGAACGCTGAAAATCGTAAAAGAAGAAACTAAAAAATATGGATTTATTCAACACTATGCCATAAAAGCAAACGCTAATCGCAGGATATTGGAATTGATTGCCTCAGAAGGCTTTGGTGCCGATTGCGTAAGCGGAAATGAAGTGAAGGCAGCAATAACAGCAGGGTTTCCTGCGTCGAAGATTGTTTTTGCCGGTGTTGGGAAAACCGATAAAGAAATAAATTTGGCTTTAGACCTTAATATCTTCTGCTTTAATGTAGAGTCGATGCCTGAGCTCGTTGTTTTAAATGAGTTGGCAGCCAAGAAAGGTAAAACAGCGCAAGTAGCTCTTCGTATCAATCCGAATGTAGATGCGCATACTCACGAATATATCACTACAGGGCTAAATGAAAATAAGTTTGGATTCAGCATGGCTCACCTTGATAATGCTATTGAGGTACTTAAGTCGTTGAAGAACCTTAAGCTTATCGGAATTCACTTTCATATAGGTTCACAAATCGAAGATGTGCACACATTCGATCCTTTGTGTGATCGTATAAACGAACTACAGGACTTGTTTGAAGCTAAAGGAATGAAGCTTGAAAATATAAATGTAGGCGGTGGTTTTGGTATAGACTATGAAGATCCGGACGCAAATCCGATTTCTGATTTTCAACGCTACTTTGAGTTATTTCATAAAGGACTAAAGTTGAGAGACGGCCAAGTTGTTCACTTCGAATTGGGAAGAGCCATTGTTGCTCAGTGCGGTTCGTTGGTGACCAAAGTTACTTATGTAAAACACGGCGAAAGCAAAACTTTTGTTATCGTAGATGCAGGTATGACAGACCTTATACGTCCGGCTCTTTATCAGGCGTACCATAAGGTGGAAAATATATCTTCCGATTTACCTATACAGAAGTATGACGTTGTAGGTCCTATTTGCGAATCATCGGATGTGTTTGTAAAAGACTACGAACTGAACGAGTCTAAAAGAGGAGATTTGTTGGTGTTACGTTCTGCCGGAGCATACGGTGAAATAATGGCATCTCAATACAATTGCAGAGATATCCCTAAATCTTATTTCTCTGATAAAATTTAATAATGTACGTTATCATATAATGTTTCAAGGGTCGTACTACGGTATGACTCTTGTATCGTTTAAAGGCCTCTCATAATACACACTATAGGAATGACTGAAATACTATCATCTTTCGAATTTAATCTGACTGAGATTGTTGGGTTGTCTGTCTTTGTTGTTTTATTTATAATACAGTTGTTTTATTACTTTCTGTATTATAGAAAGCCATATAGACGGGCTGTAAAAGATACTGAGGATACAGGTAAAGCAGCTCAGCTTATGCAGAAAGTTTCGGTCATTATTATTTCTGAGAATGAGGTAGATAGTTTGTCAGAGAACTTACCTGTTATATTAGAACAAGATTTTTTTGATTACGAGGTGATTGTAGTTAATAACGGGTCTACCGATGAAAGTGATGTGTTGTTAAGGTCATTAGAGCTTCGTTATCCTAATTTATACCATACTTATCTTCCTTACTCGAATGATAAAAAGATGGATAGGCGTAAATTGGCCTTGACGATAGGCGCTAAAGCAGCAACAGGAGATCTTTTGCTATTTACCGAGCCGTATTGTAAGCCGGTATCCAAGAGCTGGATTTCTTGTATGGTGAGTGAATTGTCTTCCGATAAAGATGTTGTGTTGGGGTATTCGTACTTCAAAGAGAACAAGAAGTTCTTCAATCGCTTAGCTCGATTCGATAACTTATTATTTAATATGTATTGTATATGCTCAGTATTCAATAATAAACCATATATAGGCAATTATCGCAACCTTCTTTTCCGTAAGCATTTATTCTTTGATCACAAAGGATATGCTTCACTATTGAATATAGAGAGTGGGGAAGATCTCTTTATTAGTCGAGTTATGAACGAGGCAAATACATCTGTATCTCTAGTGCAAGATAGCTTTATGGAAACAGATATAGAAGGCTTATCACTCTGGAGACAAATAAAAAGGTCGTTCTGCTCTATACGTCCATATCTGAATAAGCGAGTGACAAGATTGCTTTCACTTGAAGCAATTACTCGTAGCACCTTTTATTTTTTGTTTATTGCTTTAGTGGTGTATAGCATATTTTTCAGCCACTGGGCTTTGCTGGGACTCTCAGTTTTCTTTTTCTTGCTAAGATTAACGACTCAACTAATTATTCTGAACAAATCTTCTCAATACTTTTTCTCCGGGAAATTCTATTTTTCTCTTCCACTTCTGGATATAATTCAACCGTTGTATAATATGCGCTTCAGAGGGCGACGGTTCAAGTAGTATCGTAAAGATGTTAATCTGATATTTTTGCTTTCAATCGGGAGAAGGGCTTGTTTATCTTTTCTTCCCATATAAGCCACAGGATAAATATCACACCATCATAATATATCCAAGTGAATATATCGCGGTGAAATACATTGAACCAGTCTTTGTAGAATTGGTAATAATTTTCTCTCGTGTTACTCCATGTACGGTTATTGTACCATTCGTTTACTGATATAAACCACTCGGGAAATGGATCTTTTATAATATAGAAGATAACGATAAGGCGAAGGATATTTACAACCAGCAGAATAAGCAATGCCATGGGCAAATACCACAATTTCTTCTTTATCGGTCCAAAGTAAAATGTGAGAATAAATGTAAACATGAATAGCTGTTTCAGACCCGTACAGCCCCAAACTATATCGATCGGTATAGAGTCTTCAAATTGAAGTACAGTCCCATTAATGAAAAAATTATGATTGCCTAAAACGTCATGAATGAGCCAGAAGATTGTTTCGGCTGTCCATAAACAAAAACCTTCGGTATATCTAGTGAGATCTTTACCCAATACCAATAGTATTTTTTCATCGTCTCCTATATGGACAAGAAGCTTCCATATGAATTCGAATATCAGGAAAAGTGCCAAGAACCAGATGATGTCCCTAAACGGTTCTAGTTTTTGATAATACTTATTGTTTATAAAGTTTTTATCTCGTATCCTCATTATTTTTCAAGTCACTCACAAAGGTATCAAAATAAGGATAATTAACCTTTTTAAGGCAAAAAAAATATGACATTTTATTTAAAAACTCGATTAACTAAGTTTTTTTAATTTACTTTGCACAAATTTGATTAAGATCTGAAGAGACTTTGTGACTGGATTATAGAATTATGGCATATACTATATTTATGTTTTAACTTTCATAATATATTTTCTTTCGAACCATAAAAAATCCAAGATAATTTATCCTCTATAAATAATAAAGTGTTCGTTTTTTTGTTATAGAAAGGTGAATTATAGTTTAACAAGAACAGATGTAATTTTCATCGGGATATAATACCCCCGATAGAGTAAAGATAAATTGTATATTATATTTTATAATGTTGAAGAGAAAAGTACTTCTTTTATTTGCCGTTTCGGCTATTATGGTATGCTCAATAGAGGCACAAACAAATTCCCCTTACAGTAGGTATGGTTATGGAGTTCTGAGAGATCAGTCGGTAGGTGCATCTAAAGCGATGGGAGGCATCGGATATGGTTTGCGTAATAGTCAAAGTGCAAACCCTCTCAATCCGGCTTCGTATTCGAGAGTAGACTCTCTTACATTTTTATTTGATATGGGAGTGTCATTTAATAAGGGTAAGTTAAGTGACGGCACAAATTCAGATTCTCATTACAGCGGAGGATTAGATTATATCACAATCTTAGTACCACTCAAAAAGGGACTTGGTATGAGTTTTGGAGTAATTCCTTTTTCATCTGTAGGATATAAATTTGGATCAACAGAAACTGCTAGCGGTAGTACTGTAACTTATACAAAATCGTTCACCGGATCGGGCGGACTAAGCCAGGTTTATGGTGGACTTGGTTATGCTACTCCATTGAAAGGATTTTCTGTAGGAGCAAATGCATCTTTTCTTTTTGGTACGATGAATCATACAAGAAGTCTTCCTGCGGTAGGCTCTAGTGGTACAAATAGTTATACATCTACCGATTATACCGAACTCTCAATAAAGGCTGCAAAATTTGATATTGGTGTTCAATATGAATTTCCTGTTTCGAAGAAAGATGTATTGACTGTAGGTGCTGTATATTCTCCTAAGATAAATTCCAAAGCAGATTATACAAATTATCATTACGAACTAAATGTTGCCGGAGGTATTGCCAGCGGTGATACCATTACTCATAATGGAATCAATGCAGGTCTTCCAGAAACGTATGGAGCCGGATTTACATGGAAACGTAACGAAAGGCTAGTTGTAGGAGCTGATATTACATATCAGAAATGGGATGGAGTGAAATACTCTTCACTTATGGGAGATGAACTATCCGACAGTGAACGTTTCAATAATAGATGGAGGTACAATGTAGGTGCCGAGTATATGATTGATCCGTATGATAGAAGTTTCTTCAAAAAAATAAAATTCAGAGGAGGACTTAACTATAGTAATTCTTATTTGAATGTAACTGAAGCCTCTACGAAAAAAGTAGAAGGATATAAAGAATATGGTGCGACTCTTGGATTTGGGTTCCCGATAAAAGATAATCTGGGAGGAAGGGTTTCTTATATTAATTTAAACTTCGAATATAAGAAGATTAAGCCGCAGATTAAAACTATGATTGCCGAAGAATATTTTGGAGTTTCTCTAAATGTGAATATCAATGAGTTCTGGTTCTTCCGTAAGAAAATTGACTAACAAAATATAACTCTATATTCAGCCTCAATAATATATTGGGGCTACTTGTTTTTAAAATGCAACAGTTAAAGACACGACAGAATCTATCGGTTGTAACAGTCCTTTTATCTGTTATGGCTTTCTTTTTTATATCCTGTAAAGAAGAAGTAAAGAGTACTGTCGACCTCCATTATGATGCTGATAAGGTTCCTTCTTTGAATACGGATAGTGTAACCATGCTAATATCCGATTCGGGGCTCATACGGTATAAAGTGATTGCTAAAACATGGGAAATATTCGACAGGGCGAAAGATCCTCACTGGTTTTTCCCGGACGGTCTCTATGTCGAGCAGTTCGATACTATCTTTAGCATAGTTGCCACTGTAAAGGCTGATACAGCTTGGAACTTTACAAGTAAAAAGCTATGGCAACTTAGAGGACATGTTGTGATACGCAATAAGTTAGGAGAAACCTTTTCCAGCGAAGAGTTGTTTTGGGATCAACGTCAGCAAAAAGTGTATTCAAAGAAATATGTAGAAGTTTTCAGACCGGACAAGATGACTTTGCGTGGTATGGGAGGGTTTGAGGCAAATCAACAAATGACAGAATATCGATTTTGGAATGTGAAAGACTCGCCAATAACATACAATGAAGATCAAGAAGCGAATGCAGATGATCAAAACAATGAGGAAAAGAAAGAATAGTTATTCAATTATGAATGAAATTCAATCTCAATTTATTATCTTCGTGCGCAAAAAGTTATAAATTGTAAATAAAATAACTAATAATATAAAATAATAATTTATTTAAATGGCTGCTTTACAGAAAATTAGAAGCAAATCGAGTCTCTTGATCGGAGTTATCGCTCTCGGACTATTGGCATTCGTCCTCCCTTGGAGCGAAATATCTTCTTTTATAAACAAAAGTAAGGATAAAGCATTCACTGTAGATGGTGAAGTAGTAACAACCAGGCAGTATCAGGATAGAATTGCGCAGTGGGAACATTTTCAGAAAATAATGTCTGGACAAAACTCATTGGACGAAAATGCTACATTGCAAATTCGCGAAATGGTTTACCAACAGATGGTGAAAGAGATTATTCTCGACAAGCAGGCTGCTCAACTTGGCTTAAATGTGACCAAAGAAGAATTGAACGATATGGTTACAGGGCCTAACGTAGCTCCAATACTACATCAGATACCATTCTTCGTTAATCCTCAAACAGGTCAATTCGAAAGAGCGGCGTTGAATCAGTTTATACAAACTATCTCTCAGGATGATACTAATTTGCCTGAGAATCAAAGAGCTGAAATACAGGCTAGGAGAGAAATCTGGACATTTATCCAGAATATGATGAAATATCAACGTCTCGAAGAAAAATATTCAGCTATAGTTGCCGGTATTGTGATTCCTACAGATACAGAAGCTAAATCGGCTTTTGATGACTCTAAAACACAAGCCAGCATATCGTATGTTGTACAAAAATATGCTTCTATCGCAGACTCTCTAGTTGCTAAAGAAGTAACAGATAAAGATATTAAAGCGTTATACGATCAACGTAAGAACAACTTTAAGCTTGAATCTGAATTACGTAAGATCTCTTACTTTGTAAAAGATGTTGTTCCGAGTGATGAAGATTATGCTGCTGTAGAAAAAGAAATCAATGCTATTCATGATAAATTTGTAGCAACAGATAATCCGGGATTACTTGTTAATGAATATTCAAACAATCAGTATGTAGATGCATTTATCTCGGTAAATACTTTACCTGCAGATATGAAAGAATTTGCTCAAGCAGCAACTATTGGTCAAGTAAACGGGCCTGAACGCAACGAGCAATCATATATAATGTATAAGCTGGTTGACAGAACTTCTGCTGCCGACTCTGTAAAACTACAGATGATTCCATTACCTCAGGGTTTGGATCAGGCTACTGCAACTCATATCTCTGACAGTTTGCTGAATGTAATTAAAGGAGGCAAAGATTTTTCTGCTTTAGCAAATGAGTTGATGCCGGGATCAAATGGCGGTAATATCGGTTGGGCTACAGAAATGGCTT
Organism: Dysgonomonas mossii DSM 22836; assembly: GCF_000213575.1. Lineage (GTDB taxonomy): Bacteria > Bacteroidota > Bacteroidia > Bacteroidales > Dysgonomonadaceae > Dysgonomonas > Dysgonomonas mossii. The sequence goes on along the minus strand of NZ_GL892006.1, from coordinate 2,028 downwards.
TGGCCGGTGCCGGTGGAGATTTGATCAAGAAGTGCTTTGGAGCAGCTAAAGGTGATGTTTTCAATGTATCTATAAATGGTCAGACACAAATTGTACGTGTTGAAGATAAAACAAATCCTGTGGCAAAAGTTAAGATTGCACTTATCCAAATGCCGGTGATTGTTAGTGATAAGACTCAAAACTCGGTAGATAACGAGTTGAATCAATTTGTTGCTGAAAACGGAAATGTTCAGAATTTCGATAATGCTGCATTGACTAAGGGATATAATATTATATCAAATGCAGTTGTTTCTCCGTCTGATATGTTATTGGGGCAGGTTGCAGGTTCACGTCAGGTTATATCTTGGGCTTTCAACAATAAAGTTGGGTCTGTGAAGAAATTTGATAATCTTACCAACAAAAGAATAATCGCTGTAGTTAAGAATGAAATTAGCGGTGATTATATGCCGGTATCTGAAGTATCAGCAATGTTGAAAGCTGAATTGATTAATGATAAAAAGGCAGAAAAAATAATTGCTGATCTAAAAGCTAAAAACTTGACTTCACTAGATGGATATGCTCAGGCTATAGCTGGTAGAGTTGATACTGTAAACTTTGTTACTTTCCAAACGAATAATATCTCAGGTGTTGGTTACGAACCGCTGTTGAACGTATATGCAAAACATGGACAAGTAAACAAGCTGGAAGCTCCTAAGAAAGGTAAATCGGGAGTATACGTGATAGATGTAACAAGCAAGACTGAAAATGCAGCTACATTCGACCCGGCACAGTCAAAACAAATGATACGTCAAAGCAACATGTATCAATTGATGTCTCAGGCAATGTTGGTTCTGAAAGAAAAAATGAATGTAAAAGACAACAGGGTTGCATTCTGGTAATTATTAAAACTTAAATTATAAAAAATCCCTTATAGTTATGACTATAGGGGATTTTGTGTTTTTATCTAATTATTATATGACAAAGAAAGAACGATACGAACGCGTGATAGACTGGTTTGATAAAAATATGCCGGTTGTGGATACCGAACTCCACTATGATAGCCCATTTCATCTTTTGATTGCGGTAATTCTGTCTGCTCAATGCACCGACAAGAGGGTTAATATGGTTACTCCTGCGCTTTTTGAAGCATTTCCAACCCCCGAGGTTTTGGCTGTGTCTTCCCCTGATGATGTTTATGAATATATCAAAAGCATTTCATACCCCAATAACAAGGCGAAGAATCTTGTTGGGATGGCAAAGAAGGTTATGGCTGATTTTAACGGGCAAATCCCCGATACTTTGGAGGAATTGGAGTCTATACCCGGAGTTGGGCGTAAAACAGCAAATGTAATGCTTATAGTAGCCTTTAATAAGCCGGCTATGCCTGTTGATACGCATGTGTTCAGAGTGTCTAATAGGATAGGATTAACAGATAACTCAAAAAAACCGGCTCAAACAGAAAGGGAATTGATAAAATATATCCCTTCTCGATATTTATCGAAAGCACATCATTGGCTAATATTACATGGCAGATATGTATGCTTGGCTCGCAAGCCAAAATGTGAAGAATGTGGATTAACGCCATTTTGTAAATACTTCACCAATAAACAATAATTGATTAAGTTATTTTGTTTAAGGTGTTTGTATATTTCGGTTAAAATATTTTTAAAAAAAGGCATTAAAATATTTGGAGATGTATAAATAAAATGCATATCTTTGCACCCGCTTTGATAGAGAACACGGCGCATAAAAAGAGGGTTTCGGCCACTTGTTTAAGTCCGGAGATTTTCGCTAAGCGATTAGAAAACGATCTTTGAAATAATGACAACATATGAGTGTAGTACAATAGCACTTTGGTGCTAAGAAATATTATACCGTCAATTTACTTAATAAGTAAAAAGAGCAGGACAGGATCACGAAAGACTTAGAAAAAAAGAATATACAAAGAAGAGTTTGATCCTGGCTCAGGATGAACGCTAGCGATAGGCCTAACACATGCAAGTCGAGGGGCAGCATAGAGTAGCAATACTTTGATGGCGACCGGCGCAC
>NZ_GL892005.1:281994-803691 GCF_000213575.1 Dysgonomonas mossii DSM 22836 | reverse complement strand
CCCTCTCTTTCGTATGTACCCATATAAAAGGTAATCATCCAAGATACGAATACTTCTGATTTTTGACCGTTCTCTGTATGAGAGTTCCTCCAATGAACGATTACAAGTGACTTCCTCCAAAAAGGCCTGACCTACATTAGGATTGTATAAATCAAGATTGTGCTTGGACATATAAGAACGAATTCCTACATTCCACAATACCTCATAATCAGTTATACTACCTGAACGATAACGGTTCTTTTGAAAGAACGAAATACAATTTTCTATCAGACTATCCAAGCCCATAGAATTTAGGTTACTATTTCTGTTCATAAATATGAATTGATAATTATTGGGCATTATTACCCAATTGCAATATATATATTATGCTGAGTTGTTATGCTAAGAAATTGTATTAAATCGCACTTAATTAAATGGTTATACATCAACCTTTAAAACAGCTTTCCATAATGTATAGCTACGCATAATGTGTGTTATGGATAGCTATCCATAAAACACAATCGTCAATGTTCTTATCGAGATTTGCGAATGATTGGGCGAACAAAGGGTCTATAGATGCCCTTTGTTCTAAATGTGTTAATATGGTTCGTGAAAAATATGCTGTTGATTTCATAGCCGTTATTTGTTTAGGTTTAATATTGTATTTAATTCATCTCTCTTGGTTTTGGAAAATATCCATCCTGCTTGCTTTTCATTGTTGTGTGTCAATCTCGAATTGAATTTTCCACCCATTGCTTTTAGTAGGTCTTTGATTTCTTTGGTATCTCCGAACAGGGCAATTGCTTTCTCTGAATAATCGACTATCTCAAAAGAGAGGTTGTCTGATTCAAATTGAAGGGTTGGCTCTTTCTGTTCTTGGGTAGAAGTATTATTGTCATTGCCTTTATTGATATAAATACCATCGGGACATCCTGCCACATAGGCAAATTCATCAATCTTGTTCTTTTTGTCATATATCGGTGATTTTTCGATAATCCATCCGCTGTATTTGCTTTCTCCCAGATAATACCCTGCACCCATCGAATACTTTTCCCTGTGTTCATATTGTTCGTTATAGGTTGCCAGATGTGCTGTTTCGTCAAAATTTGAAGCATACTTCCGCATTTCGGAGAATATATCACGTTTGTGTTTGGAAAAGCCTAAGATGACAGTGCGTGTTACTCTTGAGGCATAATAATCAGTTTGTGAGTCGGATTCATCTGCTTTCAAGCGAGCCACAATGATCGCTTTGGCATCTTCAGGTAGGTTTTCATTCAGCCATTTGCGACCAATCTCCCTTACAGCCTTTCTGCGTTCCTTCTCTTGGTTTTCTTTTTCCTGTTCTGCATCTTCTTTTGACTTTGCTTTCGCATAGAGTTCAATGACTTCTTTCTCGGGCATGAATTCAATATTGTTTTCATCGTAATACATACCGATTCCAAATTTTTGGCTCAACGGTTTAATGATTTCTGATTGTTGCATATCAAGTGTACGCAGGTTAATCAGATGATAGTGATAGCCGTATTTGTCGTGTGTAATTTGATGGACTACATAACAGTCATAGGAATATCCTTCCATTTGGATGATTTGGTTTTCTGCTACTGCTTTAACTTCTGTATCAGTTGTTGTTTCTGCGAATAATGAATATAATTTTGTCATGGCTGTATGGATTAAAAGATTAGGAATAAGAAAATGGAGATAAGGATGATAAAAGCTATAATGGATAATATGATCTTGATAAATAGCTTTACTATTTTAAATACAAGACAGATAATCAGATAGCCACCGATAAGTCCTGTAATAACAGAAGTGTTTATACTCATTTGTGTCACTATCCATGCACACAGAGCCACTATTGCTACCCCTAAACCCAATTTTATGATGATTCCAGAGGGGAGGGAGTTTTGTTTCAATATTTTTCTTTCGTTTCTCATAACTGCGACTTTTTTTTTTCATGCGTCATCCGTCAGGTCGGTCGTTTTTTGTTTCAAGGGCAACAAGCAGGTATAGGCTTTTAGACAGGCATATTTTTTCGTCAGTAAATACGCTCGCCTGAAAGGAAAGAGGAAGATTTCTGCGAAAACCGACAGGCGTAAGAATATGCAGGACTAAAAGCCGTTCATACCTTTGCCCGATGAACAAGAAGACCGATCAAGTGATGACTTCGCCGAAAGAGGAGCAGTTATAAAAGGAGTAATGAAAGAGAAATCTTATTATTATATTTTATATATTATGGTACACCCTATTTCTATTGATATTATTGTATTTTTGTTTTGTAAAGAAACAACTCGTTTATTAGCTATGAATGAACTTCCGGCATCAGAAAATAAGCAATTAACACAGTTTTATACTCCAACAGAATTGATATGTATCTTTCGTGATATGATATCAGATCAAAATACAAATAAGAAAGTTATTTGGATGCGGGGAGTCTATCTGATAAATAACAATAATAAATTCTACAACTATGATATTCTTAGGGATCAATTAACAGGAGATGAAATTACTTTAATGGTCAGTAATGAATTAAAACAGAAAGTTACGAATGGAAATCTTGTGATGGTTGCGGGAATTGTTCTTCGAGAGATAAGAAAGGGTGGATATGTTCAACTCCAATTAAAAGCTACACGTATAGATATAATTCAAGAACAAACAATTAGTGAAACAGAAATCAAATTAGCTGAACTAAGAAATATAAAATTAAAAAAAGGCTTCCATAATGTGGATACATTATTAGAGAACAAATTATATACAGAAGATAGACCCAAGATAGCATTAATTTTTGCTGATACATCAATTACGGATAAAGATTTCATCACCGGAAAAGCGGCAGCTTCTTCTCATATTGATTTCATTGAGTTTAGAGTTTCTTTTAATAAAACTTCAGATTTTTTGCAGTTGCTGAAAAATTTAGATACTCAATCATTTGACGCGATTTCTATCATACGGGGAGGAGGAACAGGGCTTGAAGTTGTAGACAATATTAATCTTATTGAAACTATTGTATATATGAATACCCCTATCATATCAGCCATAGGTCATGAAAATGATAAAATATTTATTAAAAATATTGCAGATAAAGTCGTTGCTGTACCTCATGCATTAGGCACATATTTTAAGGATATGGTTGAACGTGTCATTTCTGAAAAATCAAAAAGTCGAGCAGCATTAGTAGAACAAGTAAAGAAGCAATATGAAAAACAGCTTGTTCAGCAAGAGGAACAGAACAAATCTCTCCAAAAGCAGCTAAAAGAAATTACTGAATCTCATAAGTTGACATCAGAAAAATCTAACACACAAATAACGAATTTACAAAAACAACTTAAAGAAATCTTTGAAACAAATACGGTGAAAGATAAAAGGAATCAGGAACAAATAACGGCTTTTACAGTACAAATAAAAAAACTAACAGATAATCAAATCGAACAAGATCGAACTGCAACAAAACGAACAGAAGAACTAAATAAGCAATTAATAGCATCTCAAATAAAAATAGATAATCTGTTAAAATCTATAGAGGAAAAGAATAAGCAGATCAATCAATTATCAAGTAAACGTCCCGGCTGTTTGGGGATGGCTGCTACTTTTGCCGGAATAATAATATTCATATTATTTATAATTTAACCCTACTTTAATTTTCACTTTTTCAATTTATTTAATTTAGAATAACTTACTGACAATACACACCTTAGAGAATACTTTCATTTGATTAATTCTTCACATATATTTTTTGCATCTTGAAAATTTAAATATTTAGATTGCTTTTCCCTGTATTCCTTATTTATATCTTCAATTAAAAAATTCAAATCCTCAGTATTTTGATATATATCCTTTTTTGAGTCAATAAATTCTTTTAATGATTTGATAATTAATATGTAATTCATCTCTGAGAGAGATGCTAAAAACTTGATATTACCTTCAATTTTTCGACTTCGTCCTCTTTTTAAACTCCCTTCTTTCGAAAAACAGAAATCTAAATATTCAATTAGTAAAGGATATATAACCATATCATCATATAATAAATAACTATCAGGAAGGTCTAAAGAAGAATAATGTCCATAGAAAGGGTCATTCAAGGATATAATTCCCTTTTCTTTGCTACATTCTAATGACATTTGCAGTCCTAATGGATCTTTAAGCCAAATAAGAAGATCGATAGCTGATAAATTTATTTTTTCATCATTGGGAGCCTTTATAATCTCTAATAATATTGAATGGGCTTTATTGGGTGTTTTTTTTATTATTAAATTTTTGCAAATGATTAATAATTCGTTCTGATTTAAATTATTTTTTATCTCCAAAAGAGATTCTGAAGATAAATTATTCTGCAACCATATAATGATAATGCTATCCTTGTAGAAACTGAGATAGTCCTCTTTTAAAATATCTATAATAATTGGATATGATTCTGTAATCTTATTGTTTAAAGCATAGATAATCTGATTTTTTAATACAAATGAGTTGTATTCCCTAAAACTTCTTAGGGTATTCAGTATTGTGTTCTTGAGTAAATTCTTATTATTTATTTTATCTGTTATAAGATTGAAATTATCATCTAATCTATTAAGCATATCGCATAATTGTACATCAGGACAATCAAAATTAAACCTTAACATATAACGAATCAATGGTAAAGATTCGAGCTCATAAGTATATTGATTTTTATCTTCACTGGTATATGTTATCTTGAAATCTGCAGAATTTATATTCTTATCATACCATTGTTTTATAAATTCATATTTGGCAGGAGGTAGTTTATCCTCTGTATTAAGACGATTAATATTTTCTGATATTTGCAAATTTAAATAAGCTAAATATTTGTTCTCATTACTACTTATCCAATTCGAGACCTCTTCTTTGGATATTATAACCCGATCTCCAAAATTCCACCTGAGAAATTGTATTATTGATAGATTATAATTAGTACCTTCTCTAGAATGATATTCTGTAAGTAATTTATACGGATCTAGTCTATTATCTTTAAACTTATCAAATATTTCTAAGCATTCTTGGGCAAAACGCATTGGAGTAAAATAGATGTCAAATTCATTTTTTTTTCGTATAGCCCATTTATCGGGAACTTCGAGTTCTTCATGATCAAATCTATCCTTTAAGAGTTTTTTTAAATTAATGGATATTTCTGTATTCTTATCAATATACAAGTATAAATAGCGAAATGGTTCTAGAGGGAATGATTCAGCTTCAATTTTAGGAAAATCTTCATTTTTTATAAAAAATGCCAAAATAATACAACACTGATAAATAGGATTGCGATCAGTTTCTTTTCTCAGAAAATCGATAAATATATTAATAATTGAATTTCGGATATTCTCGTTTTCTTTAAATAAGTTGAAAACATCAGCATTTCTATATAGCTCAAAACATTGTTTTTTTAATAAATTCACCAAACTGACTAAAATATCATCATTGAAGAAAGTAATTCCCCTTTTTACAATATACATAAGTTCATCTTGAGAATATTGAAACCAATCAAATGTGGAATCTATATCATCAGCTAAATAAGAAAAAAAAGCTGAATACGAGTCAGCATCTTTTAAATTCATTAAAGATAATTTAATGCCTGTGCTTACATCAAAAGAAATGCCATCATTACCCCGAGTCATTCTATTTGACAGGCCGGATAATAAAATCTGTAAATATTTATCTTGTAGATTATTTTTGCCAATAATAGTATATAAACCAGAGCGAGTACGAGCTGACCTAATATTTTGAGTATAATTAACAATATCATCGATATCGTCTCCATATGAAAAGGGAAATGAGATTAATAAATAATACAATAAATTATCCTCCTCTGGATTAACCTGTTTAATAGCCTTAATATATTGTTCCGAAATTTCTTTCTTTTCTTTATCTATTAAGCTTACAAATGTAAATTCATTAAATATTAAAGCAGCATTTGCCCGCCTTCTCCAATGATGGTTTGTATTTTCTATTTCACTAAATACATATCGGATATTATTTTTTGATTCACCAAATAAAGCCATTTTTTTCCTATCGATATCATAGGTATCTATCCAGAGAGTTCTTTCCTGAAACTCGTGAAATATCTGAAGAAAAATATTTGAGCGTTCATTCGGGTCAACTTGAGTAATCTCTATATTGAATAATAATTTAGGGTCATTCTCAGTTAACCATCCTTTTAGGTTTTGACTTAGTTCGGCTTCCCGTTCATTATTCATGTCCAAAATACCCAATAAGTGAGCCAGTATATCTTTCCACTTAGTTTTTACTTTTCCATGAGATGTTCCAAATTCTATGATTTTCTCGAAGGATAATTCTTTTACGACTGATGCAGCCAAATGCTCAAGGAAAATATTATGCTCAAAGTCCCAATATTGATTCTTATTATCTTGACTGCTTTTTTTTATAGGTAAAGAATCAATAGCTAAATTGAAACCATCTTCACCCAACAGGTCCAATAATTCATCTTCAGACAAACTTTTTTGGTTCATCAATGCCATTGTAAAAGCAATCATTAGTCCATATCTTTCGTTTTTCCGTTGATTAACCCGTTTCCCTAATTGAAGATCTGGGCGTCGGAGATTATCTTTACTTTTACGTTGAATCAGAAGATTGTCAATCAGCTCTTTTTTGCTTATTTTTAAGCTATTTTTATTTTCAATATAACAATAAATTAATATTTTAAGATAAAATGGATTATATAACAGATTCTGAAACCCATTTGATAATATTTCCTCAATAAAATGATCATAAGGAATTTCTCCATTAGGGTACAAATTTTGAATATATTGTAAAATATCCTTATCTGTGATTCCACTTAATAAAAACAGATCAAATTCAGAGAATTGGTTAAAAAAAGAATTTCTTCTGCAGGTCAGCAATATATGTATATTAGGAAAAGTCCTTGAAAGATCGTTTATTTGTTTAATTGCATTTATGGAATCTCCTATTTCATCAAAACCATCAAGTAACAAAACCATCGACCGGTGTTCACATTTTTCTATTTCAGCCATATCTGGATGACGCCTATAAATATAATCTTGCAATATATCAGTAGATTTACAATCTCTGAGACTCACATAGATAGGATAAAATTTACCGTAATTAGCTATATCAAGAGCCCAGTATTGCAGAAATGTTGTTTTTCCGACACCACCATCTGCGATTACAATAGCACGGATTATATCATTATTCCCCTTTTTATTATTTTGATAGGAGATAAGATCATCAAAAGAGGAAATCTTGAGATGCCAGTCTTTTTCAGTATATAATTCCCTGGGAATATAATAAGTTAATTTTTCACCGAAATCCTTTTCTGATATGAAATGATTTGTAGGAAATTTATATATAAGTTTATTGAATTTTACTCTATCTTCTATTACTCTTTCAAGAAGAACTTTAACATTTTCTTGATTTGTCAAAATAAGGTCCTGCTTGATATCTACTCGTTTTAAGGATCGTTCGATTTCGGTCATTGATACCAGTACCTGATTTACATTATTCATACTGGCAATTGAGGCAGAAGGAGGGTTTTCCCTAAAATTATCTTCGTGATCTTGTTTTATCTTCTTGAGTTTCTCTACAGTATAAATATTTACATCATCTGTCTCTACATGATGTTTATGACAGAAAAATAGCAAGTTTTCTATAGATCTTCTATCTTCTTCTGTCTGATTTACATTATAGCGTTCTCCTCCGGGTAAAGCTGCCTCGATATGACAACATTCGGCTACGAGTTTATCTTTATCATTAAAAACTACATGATCACAACCTGGATATGCACATTTATTCCCCGATCGTAATAAAAGCATTTTTAAAGTTTCAGCAGTAGGAGCAAGTCTTTTTGTGTCAGCCATCAAATATCTTAATTATTTTTTACGACTAATTTTTCATCAAATTACAAATTTAAAGAATTCTTAGAGATTTCAAGTGTTCAACACTTTTATGACAAGTTATTTAAGCTAAAAGATATGATGAATACTGAATCGGCTAAGCTGATAGCTGCAAAACGGCATTCATTTATGAAAGAATATATCGCTGAATTTTACAGAGAAGTTCAATAAGAAATCTATCTTTGCAGTTCGATTTTAAAATATGATAGCGATGAAAAATTTAGTAGAAAATTTAAGTCAACTGTTTGCTGACTTTTCAAAAGATGCAAACACTCAGGTAGAGAATGGAAACAAAGCAGCCGGACAACGTGCCAGAAAAGTATCGTTAGAAATAGAAAAAGCTTTGAAAGAATTCCGTAAAGTATCTATAGAAGAGTCTAAAAAATAAGAAAGAGGAGCTACTGCTCCTCATCTTCATTTTGTATATATCCTATACGTTTTCGAGGTTTATCGTCCTGTTCTCTGGTACTGGCCAACTCTGTTAGAGCCTGATATATCTCATTAAACTGCATATTAGTTTCGAGCATAAATGTTTCTAACTTTTGGTTAAGTTCTGCGTAGCCTAAAGCATACTTTCTCAATGTAACAAAAGCTCTGATTATTGAGATATTTACTTGAATAGCCAATGAACTATTTAATACACTGGATAGTTGTGCTATACCTTGTTCTGTAAAAGCAAAAGGCATATACCGCGTTCCTCCCCAGTTTGAGGTGCCAAAATTACACCTCAAGATTTCCCATTCATCGGCTGTCAATTCAAACATAAAATCGTCGGGGAATCTTTCAATATTGCGTTTGACTGCTCTTTTCAGATTTTTTGTTTCTACCTGATACAGTTCTGCCAAATCAAAGTCAAGCATGACACGCATCCCCCTTATTTCAAATATTTTATTCTGAATAATCTGTAGTTCCATATCAGTTAGGTATATTAAGAGTGGACTTTCTTGTATTCGTATTGAACAGAATGATTACCTCTGGCTCAGTTGCTTCTTTTCCATATTCACAGAAAGCATTCAATACCCATTCTCGAAAAGCTTTGGTGTATAGAGATTGAATACGAAAACTCAAGAAAATAATAACCTCTAGATTATAATAGATGCGAATATATTCTTCTTTCTCATTTCGGGTATATCTGCATTCTTTTATCACATCCGATTCTCTCAATAAAGCATCTTTAAATATAACCTTGAGGTGCTCATTGATTGTAGGTGTATATATGCCAAACAGATCTGCAATTTCATTTATTGTCATCCAAACCGTGCCATTAACTATTTTTACTTCAACAACGGGCTTATTGGTGTCTATATCTTCGAGCTTTATATATCCTGTTTCCATAATTTAGATTTTATTGATTTATGGCAAATTTATCACTCAGACCTTTTATATCTTCGAGCTTTATATATCCTGTTTCCATAATTTAGATTTTATTGATTTATGGCAAATTTATCACTCAGACCTTTTACTTTTGAAGCAAAATCGTCCATATCATTACTTATCTTAGAATCAGTAATGCGAGCATAAATTTGTGTTGTACGAATATTGGTATGTCCGAGCATTTTACTAACACTCTCGATAGAAACTCCTTTCGAAAGAGTCAGAGTGGCAAAAGTGTGGCGGGCTAGGTGGAAGCTCAATTCTTTATCAATTCCGCATAAAGAACCGATTTCCTTCAAATACGCATTTACCTTTTGATTGCTTGGAACCGGAAGTACACGATCATCAGATAATGCTCCCTCATATTTATCCAGTATCCTTTGAGGAATATCAAGTAAAGGAATAGTAAAAGACACTCCTGTTTTCTCTCTTTTACCTATTAGCCAGAGTTTGTCATCAAATGATATACGAATATTATCTTTTCGCAGATTTTTCACATCGATGTAAGCCAATCCGCAAAAACAGGAGAAAATAAAAATGTCCCGAATCTGATCCAGGCGCTTTATCGTTATCTTCTTGTTAATGATAGATTCTATTTCGTTCTGTGTTAAATAACCTCGATCGACTTTCTTAATCCGGATCTTATAATTGATAAATGGGTCACTCTTTAACCAGCCATTATTCTTGGCTATAATAACAATCCGTTTGAAAAACTGCATAAATTTGGCTGTTGTATTCGGATTACATCCAGCTGTGGTCAAGAGATAAACCTCAAAATCAGTTATAAAAATAAAGTCGATTTCTTTTAAGGCAACATCCGAACGATTGTATTTTTCTTTAATGAAAGAAGTCAGATGTTTTCTGGTAACTTCGTACTTTTGGTAAGTAGCCTTACTTTTATTTATGCCGATCAGTTTCTCAACATCTTCATTATGCTTTCTAAAAAGATCAAGCAGCATCTGCTGTTGAATTTCAACACCAAAGAAGATATTCTTAATACGTTCAGGGGTAACAGAAACTTCTCTTTCCAGTAGTTCTCTGTAAATCTTAGTCATCGTAGCTTTGATACTATCAAGCACTGAGTTTATGTTAATGACTTCCTGTGTTTTTCCGACAAGCTTACCTGCCGTTACATTCCATAATTTAGGATCAACATCAACCTTTGTTCCAAACTGGATCGATTTTCCATTCACGGTAATTCGTCCCATAACCGGCATCTTGCCATTTGCTTTTAATCCATTCTTTTTTCCATAAAAAAGGATACTGAATGTGGTCTTTTTCATAACTCAAAATTTAATTTCAAAAATACATTCAACAATCAAATAATGAGATAAATACAGACTTCCAAAAATGGACTTCAAACTGCCTAAATCAGACAAATCGTAACCTATTTTGATTTTCTGACAATAGGTTACGAATAGGTTACGCAGCTATGTCAAAAAATGGCTTTTTTATGGCTTCTATATGAAATGGGGATAAACGAAAAAGTCCCACAAATCACTGATCTGTAGGACTTTTCTTGTTTTTGGCTTCTTTTGTCTTAGCCTTTCCGCGGAGAGAGAGGGATTCGAACCCCCGGAACCTCGCAGTTCAACGGTTTTCAAGACCGCCGCAATCGACCACTCTGCCATCTCTCCAATATTTTTGCTTATTGAGATTTCCTCTAAAGCGATGCAAATGTATGTCTTTTTTTTGTTTCTACAAACAATTCCACCAACTTTTATATACGTTTTTCACAACAAGCTCTGTATCAATATTTATTGATTGCGAATTTTAAAGAATCTATTCGAGACTCTGCTCCATATTATAGTATTGATACATCAAACTTAGCTCAATTTTGTTTAGTTAAAAAATATTTATACCTTTGTAAGAATCAATTTATTCATTTTTCAGAAAATAAAGTCATGTAATTGTTCAGTATCAGACTGGAATTCTTTCCTTTTATTACCCCTTCTTGAGTCTTACCTCACGGGCTATACTTATTATACATTTTATTAACTAAAACAATTGCATTATATTTTCACAAAGATATAATTCTGTATATCATTTTCATTTTTATAGAATTATATGTAATGACTACTTATCATATATATTGAATTAAAATCTAAAAAATGCCCGTTGGGCTCGCAATTAAAAACGAGAAATGTCAGTTTGGAAAAAGAACCGTTAATAAGGGGATGGCTCTTCCGACTGAATAAAACTAAAAAATAATGGAAAAAATTTGGAAATTAACACAAGATAAAAATTGGAATGCCCTTGAAAAGAAATTTGATTGGGTAGAGGATATGAAAGAGGTGCCTCAACATAAGGAACATCATAAAGAAGGTAACGTAGCAACTCATACACAGATGGTCTTAGATGAATTGAGGAAATCGGAGGAATATAAATCCCTACCGGAACAGGATCAAGAAATACTTTGGGTAAGTGCCCTGTTGCATGATGTAGAAAAACGTTCAACATCTCTTGACGAAGGTTTTGGCAAGGTATCTGCAAATGGACATGCTCGGAGAGGAGAATATACAGCGCGCACAGTCTTATTTCGTGATGTCCCTACACCGTTTCATATCCGTGAAAAAATTGCATCCTTTGTACGTTATCATGGTCTGCCTCTTTGGCTATTAGAAAAGGTAGAGCCTGCTAAAAAGATCCATGAAGTATCTTTAAGGATAAGTACTTCGCAATTAAAGACACTAGCTGAGGCTGATGCCAAAGGCAGAATATGTAATAACTTACCTCAGTTGCTTGAATCTCTTGAGCTTTTTGAACTGTTCTGTAAAGAACAGGGATGTTGGGGAAAAGCATTAGAGTTTGAAAATCCGAATGCACGATTTCAATATTTTGACTCGATAGACGGATATATCGGCTATGTTCCGTTTGATAATTTCAAAAGTGAAGTTACAATACTTTCAGGTCTACCTGGGATGGGCAAAGACCACTATATACAATCTTTAAATACAGATATTCCAGTTATCAGTCTTGATGCTATTCGCAAAAAGTATAAATTAAGTCCAACAGATAGATCTGCTACCGGCAAAGTAGTTCAAGAAGCAAAGGAACAAGCTCGCATATATCTTCGAAAAGGACAAAATTTCATATGGAATGCAACTAATATTACGAGGCTAATGCGTCAACAATTAGTAGATCTTTTTACTTTATATGATGCAAAAGTCAAAATAGTATATTTAGAAAAACCTTACGCCCAATGGCGTGCTCAAAATCTAAATAGAGAGGATGTTTTACCGGAAAAAGTATTGGATAAAATGCTACAAAAACTAGAAATTCCGCAATTGGTAGAAGCTCATGAAGTAGAATATATTGTGGAATCTTAAATTCAATGATTAAAAGAATTTAAAGACTAGATAGAAAAAAATAAAATATAGGGATAGAATTCTGTTCCTATATTTTTTTGATTATCGCGAAAATAAGAGATAATGAAATTTATATCTCTCACAAGCTAAGACTGATGATATTTTCCTCAGCATCAAAGAAAGTAATATCCTTAGTTTCCAAAAGTAAAGCTTCCACGAAGAAGCCCAACCAAATCATCTTTACCCTGCGTATGTATATAGTGCAATGCGGGTTGAATCGAAATATGTGAAGTAATTATATATTTATATGACATTTCCAATGCCGTTTCTGCTCCTTGTGACGTATTTGCTCTGAAAGCATTTAACCCTATAATATCTCCGCCATCTCTTCGGAATAAATTATCTAGAACAACTCCCACCCCATAATATAAATAACATTCATTGCTTTTCTTTGGAGCATATCCCAACTGAGCGACAATACCTAGATTTTGTTTACCCGTTTTCAGTATAGTTTGTTCGGCCAACATATACAATGAATATTTCAAAGACTCTTCGGGGAGTTTATTCAAAGCCACCCCTCCGGCATAAAACCCATCTAAAGGCATATATGCAAATTGAGTGATATTGACGAATCCATATTTCTTTGGATTAAATTTTAAATTAAAAACCAATCCTTTATTTATATTATCTAAATTATTATAATATGAATTTTTTATATTAATAGTTCCTTTCATATATTCTGTATGCAGTCCGATAGCCCCAAGTGGATAATTTGGTACACTGTAGTTGATAGAGATAGTTGGAAAGATTCCTGCCGAACTATTTGTAAAGAAAGAAGAATACGGGCTATTAAAATAATCTAAGTTCATATTTCGTATCCCTGCAAACAAACTAAAGTCCCCGAAAGTTTGCTGATAACCAAATTTTGAGCAGACAAGCCAAAAATTATCTTCTTCTATATTGGAAAATGTCAAGAAATCATTTGCAATATTGTGAGAGAATGTTCTTTCTACCGACCAAAATGCAATATCAAATGATCCGTTTTTCCACCATTTATCTGTTCTAAGAGAAGCCTCCATGCTCAATAAATTCACATACTTCACATCTTTTTCGCGAGCATCTGCTATATTATATTGTAGTTCTCCTACATTGTTTACTTCATACTTTAGTATTTGATCTTGTCCCCTAATTGAGATAAAACAATACAAAGACATGCATGTAATAAAAATTTTCTTCATTGTGCAGCTTTTAAACATTCTCATATTCAGGGTGCGAAGATATATCCTTCAGACTAAACAATAGCCCAATAAACATATAAAAAAATAATATTATTCTTAATAGAGACAAATAGCTTTGACTACAGATTAAATGAGAATATGAGCTTTCACTCCTTTATTTTAACAAATACCAAACGCGAATGTCCTTTCTCACTCTTTCGCTCATCCATTTCAAAATGCTTACTCTGAGCTTTAACCAAGGCGGCCAGCTTTGAAAAGCCATAATTTCGTGAATCAAAATCAGGACGCTTCTTTATTACGAGATTCCCCATATCACCCAAATAAGCCCACCCATCATCATCAGCAAGGTCTCTAATAGTACTCTTCAATAGATTTATCAACTTTTTATTTACAGGTTCAACAGTCTTTTCCTGTTGTTTCTTAACAGTAGACGCAGGAGACTCCGTTTCGTTATTATCATCTGAGTCCCTGATTATTTCGATATAAATAAACTTATCACAAGCTACAATAAACGGACTAGGCGTTTTCTTTTCTCCAATACCTATTACCTGCATACCGGACTCTCTCAGCCTCACGGCTAAACGTGTAAAATCACTATCGCTAGATACAAGGCAGAAGCCGTCAACCCGCCCTCCATGCAAAATATCCATGGCATCGATAATCATTGCCGAATCGGTCGCATTTTTACCTGTTGTGTAACTATATTGCTGTATAGGAGTTATTGCATGCTCCAGCAAAGGTTGCTTCCATCCAGAAAC
The DNA here is from genome assembly GCF_000213575.1 of Dysgonomonas mossii DSM 22836. Classification (GTDB taxonomy): domain Bacteria; phylum Bacteroidota; class Bacteroidia; order Bacteroidales; family Dysgonomonadaceae; genus Dysgonomonas; species Dysgonomonas mossii. The sequence goes on along the minus strand of NZ_GL892005.1, from coordinate 789,157 downwards.
GCTAGGCTTTGTCCAATCTCCATAAATTCTTTTGATAGTTGGCACACCTATTTTAGCAATTTCATCAAGCATACCCTTTATATTCGAATAAGGCACATTATCGGCATCGATAAGTACAGCTAGATTTAAATCTCTCTTTTCTATCATATATTTTAATTTTGCTTTGGAAGTATAGCGTATATGTATATTGATAGTTCAAATTTATAAAACTTATCTTACTAACGAATGTAATTTTAGTATAATATTCTGAGTTGATAATTTTCTTTTAAAACAAACAGAACAATTACAAAGAATCTTGAAATGGAGCTAATAGTTCCAACATATCATTATGAAGCAATGAATTGGATGCCAAAATATCATGTCCTTTCCTGAACAAAGAACTCCCTTTAAAATTAGTAACAGACCCTCCGGCTTGAAGTACAATCAATGCCCCTGCCATAAAATCCCACGGTTTAATATATGCTTCAGCCCATGCATCGAACCGCCCTGCGGCAACGTAACACATCGACATCGCAGCCGAACCGTTTATACGCACACTCGAAACCTTCCCATACAATGAATCCATCAAATGATTAACTACTGGTTTGTAATCTCCTGCATTATAAGGAAGATCTAAGCCGATGAAAGCTTGCCCCATATTGTCCTTATCAGAAACGTGGATTTGTGTCTCATTCAGGTACGATTTACCACCTTTCCATGCATAGAAACACTCGCCTCTACATACTTCGTAAACCACACCTAGTAATATTTCGGTTTCGGTAGTCAAAGCTATGCTCACACAGTAAGGAGCATTGTCTTGTATATAATTGGTCGTACCGTCCAAAGGATCAATAACCCAATAATAATCTTTCTTTTCAAATGCAACAGTATCTTCTTCGGTAATAAATCCCGCTTGAGGCAGAAGCAGTGACAATCTGGCAACTAACAGCTTTTCGGTTTCCTTATCAACATACGAAACATAATCATGTGCATTCTTCTCCTCTACCCTATCCTTACGAAAGGTTTTCCTTTCTTGTGCTAAAAAGTACCCTCCTTCTTTAGCTATTTTACAAACCTCTGATGTAAGAAATTCTAAATTCATAATCTACCTCCCTAATTTATAGAAGCAATAATATAATTAAACGCTGGCTCTAAAGCAAATAATTAAAAAGGCCATCTCAAATCTAATATGAGACAGCCTCCGTGCAATATTGCATTATGCTTTTATTTAGCTGCTTCAATTGATTGTTTACGAAACTCTTTTAGAGCTTTTTCTATGTCAAGTGAAATTTTTCTAGCACGTTGGCCAGCTGCTTTATTACCATTTTCGATTTGTGAAGCTGCGTCTTTAGAGAATGCGGCAAAATCTTGATTTAATTTTTCTACTAAATTTTTCATTTGTTTTTCTATTTAAAAAGTTCAGACAAAGATAATCTGATTTTAATAACAATTATAACGAACCAGAGTTTAAAAATAGGCTTAAAAACATAATTTTCTTGTTATTTTATGCCGTTTTCATTGATAGTTGTACTCTTTTTCGAGATATGTCGACAGACAATACCCTGACTTCCACATGTTGATGTAACGAAACAACCTCTGTCGGATCGGAAACGAAGCGGTCAGCCAGTTCTGAGACATGAACCAAACCATTTTCTTTTATACCCACATCCACAAAGCACCCGAAGTTTGTAATATTAGTAACAATACCCGGCAATGTCATCCCCTCTCTGAGATCCTCTATCGTTTTTATATTCGGATCAAACTCAAAAACCTTAATACCCTTACGAGGATCACGTCCGGGCTTATCCAACTCATCTATTATATCATTTAAAGTCGGTAAACCAACTTTATCCGATACATATTTTTCAAGCTTAAGAGACTTCTTCAAATCCTTATTATCTATCAAATCTTTTACCGTACACTTCAAATCCTTAGCCATAGTTTCTACCACATGGTAGCTTTCAGGGTGCACAGCAGAATTATCTAAAGGATTTTCCGCTCCAGCTATTCTCAAAAATCCGGCACACTGTTCAAAAGCCTTTTCACCCATGCGAGGCACTTTCATCAGTTCTTTACGAGATCGGAACGCTCCATTGGAAGCACGATAGTCAACAATATTCTGAGCCAAGGCGGGACCTAAACCGGAAACATAAGTCAAAAGGTGCTTACTGGCAGTATTAACATTTACCCCAACAAGGTTAACACAACTTTCTACGGTAAGATCCAACGACTTTTTCAACTTGGCTTGATCCACATCATGTTGATATTGACCTACTCCTATCGACTTTGGATCTATTTTTACAAGTTCGGCCAAAGGGTCCATCAATCGGCGACCAATCGACACGGCACCTCTTACCGTAACATCATAGTCCGGGAATTCTTCTCTCGCAACCTTTGACGCAGAATAAATAGATGCTCCGTTCTCACTGACTGCAAACACCTGCACATTTTTCTCATAGCGAAGATTTGTGATAAAGTGCTCTGTCTCACGACTTGCGGTTCCATTTCCTATGGCTATGGCATCTATATTATAAGTAGTTACTAATTTCACAATCTTACTTCCGGCCTTAGAGATCTCTTTCTGAGGAGGATGTGGATATATAGTTTCATTATGAAGCAAATTACCCTCAGCATCAAGACACACCAGCTTACAGCCTGTACGATACCCGGGATCGATACCCAATACTCTCTTTTCTCCTAGTGGAGCCGCAAGCAGTAATTGGCGCAAATTTTCAGTAAATACATGTATCGAATCTTCGTCTGCTTTCTCTTTCGACAAGGCGCCAAACTCTGTTTCTATCGAAGGCTTCAACAGGCGTTTATAACCATCTTCAATTGCATCAGCAACATAGTTCGTTGCTTCGTTATCGTTATCTCCTTTCAGAAAGCGTTTGTCTAACCTTTCTAAGGCGGCATCCTCGTCGGGTGCAATATTTACCCTGAGGAAACCTTCCGATTCACCTCTGCGTATAGCCAATATCCTATGAGAAGGAACTTTATTCAGTTTTTCTGAAAAATCGAAATAATCTCGATATTTATCCCCTTCTTCTTCTTTTCCTTTTACAACTTTCGATGTTAAAACCGCCTCACGCTGAAAAAGGTTGCGAATAGAATTACGGGCATACTCATCCTCATTTATCTGTTCGGCAATTATATCACACGCACCCGCAATAGCTTCTTTCACGTCCTTAACATCCCCTTTAACAAAAGCCTGAGCCTTAGACTGCACGTCAATCCTTTGCTGAAGCATAATAATATTCGCTAAAGGCTCCAAACCCTTCTTCCTTGCTATTTCAGCTCGTGTTTGGCGTTTTGGCTTATATGGCAAATAAATATCTTCAAGTTCCGATGAGTTCCAACAATTCTCTATGCGATTTTTCAGTTCAGGTGTTAACTTTTCCTGCTCTTCTATCGACTTTAAGATCGTTTCCCTACGTTTTACGAGCTCATTTAGTTTATCATTCTGCTCTTTTATTGCAGTTATTTGAACTTCGTCAAGGCCTCCGGTTACCTCTTTACGGTAACGACTGATAAAAGGAATTGTAGCACCCGATTCGAGTAAATCTACAGTTTTAGACACCTGAGACTCCTTAATATTTAAGGTCGAAGCAATTATACTTTTAATTGACATAGTTTTCTTTATTTCAATATATTTTATTCTTCAGCTTTTTGTTAAAAAGTAACAAAAGTAACACCTTTCCATTCATTTTCATTTGTCTCCTTTTTTATAATAAGATTTCAATTTTAACAATACAAATATAAAATATAAAGCGATTAAATAAAAAATGAATCATGAGTTAAACTGAATAAAAAATAATACGTTGAATACAGCTCCTTATCAGTTGGTATAAGAAGCAATGGTTATTATTATAAGATAATTGTTCACAAGAATAAAAACATGAAAGCCTGCTAAAGAATTCAGCAGGCTTTCATAATATATTTTATATTCAGGAATATTATTCTACAGGAATATTTGTGTTTACATTCTTGCTACCGATAGCAGCATAATATAATAGATAAGCCAATCCAACAAATACTACCCAGTAGCTTGCCATATAACCAACGCTATCAGCTAGGAAGTTTTGAAGAAGTGGTAAGATACCTCCACCACAAACTAATGTCATAAATATACCTGATGCTGTTGTTACATATTTACCGAGTCCTTCTACTGCAAGATTAAAGATACCACCCCACATTACAGAAGTACAAAGTCCGCATAATACCAAGAACATTGCATTAATAGGCACTTGCATCATACCAAATGAAAGACTACCATTGATGCTTTGGAATACAGGCATTGACACTTTTGTTGTTATAGGAAGGAAAATCGCTAATAAAACTAATACAAGGCCTAAGCCTGCTGCAACAGTAAGCATTGATTTACTTGACACCTTACTACCAATAGAAGCTCCGAAGAAGCGTCCGATTAGCATTAAGAACCAATATGTACCCGTTACAAAACCAGCAGATGTCGCATCCAAACCTGCAATAGATTTATCTGCAAGGAATAAGTTCAATGTTCCGGGAATACCAACTTCAACACCAACATATACAAAGATACCTATCGCACCTAATACAAAGTGACGGAAAGATAATGCACTATATTTGTCTTTTACGTTGTCAATTGCTTTTTTCACTTCCATGTGAGGTTCCGGAATCTGAACCAATGCCAAAATAATAAAAGCGAAAGCAAAAACACCCATAGCAATATACATAACAGGGTATACATCTTTAATGTTTGCCTTTGTCACGTCAGCAACAAAAACACCCACTAAAACAGGAACCAATGTACCACACAATGAGTTGAAAGTACCTCCTGTTTGTATCAATGCACCACCTTTGTTACCACCTCCACCAAGAGTGTTCAACATAGGGTTTACTACTGTATTTAACATACACATAGAAAAACCTGCAACAAATGCACCAATCAGGTATATAGCAAAGCTACCGGCTCCTCCTGATAAGTATTGAATACCAATACCGACGAAACCAACAACGATAGCGATAAGTGCTGTCTTCTTGTATCCGATTTTCTTCAACAAGATACCAGCAGGAATACCCATAAATGCATACGCTATAAAGTTAGCAAGCACACCTAGCATACCTTCAGCGTTACTAGCTCCAAATTGGTTTTTCAAAACAACACCCATCGGCGCTGCTAGATTTGTTACGAATGAGACCATCCCGAAAAGCAGGATCATCACAATGATGGGTAACAAGTAATTTTTTTTCTCCGTACTACTCATGATTAAGTTTTTACATTTAGTTAGATTGTTTTATTTTTATAGTTTTAGTCAAATTTCATTCTTCTTTAGGTCGATCTTCTGCACTTAACTCTGAGAATTCAAAGAGTAATTAAACTACACAAAACTCAATTACCCTTTGATTCTCATTTGGATATGGTTAGTATCCAAAAACTCATGGTTGTTTAGGTTAAGTGAAGATTGTTATTGTATAAAATCGATGTAAAAATACTTATCTCTTTTCAGCTGTCATTCATAAAAAAACGTGTTGTACAACATGTATTTTTAGATTAAAATATCATTTCTTTTTATATTATAATGCCGACATGTTCCTGTTTATTTATGTCTTTTTGTATCCAACGCCAAAACACCATAAAAATGACTAACAGATTATCAAACCATTAACTTTAACCCAACCGCTAATCATAACAAAAAAACATACAAATAACATAAAAACTTACTCTTTGAGAATTCTTATAAAAACAGGAATAATAGTAAAATATCTTAATTCCTGCTTTTATAGGATTAACAATATTTAATATTGCTATTTTTGTGCTCTAACTAAGAACTGAACAGTAGAAAAGAAGAATTGTTATAGCTTATAAATAAATATTATGGAATCGATTCGCAATTTGTATAAAATCGGACATGGCCCGTCGAGTAGCCACACAATGGCTCCACAAAAAGCCGCTTTGATGTTTAAAGAGGAAAATAAGAACGCCACATCGTTCCGAGTTACATTATACGGAAGCCTCGCAGCTACAGGAAAAGGACATATGACCGATGTAGCTATCACAAACACCTTACTACCCTACCCTACAGAAATTATATGGCAACCTGAGATTGTTTTGCCATACCATACCAACGGCATGAAATTCGAAGCTATTGCAGACGAGCAGCCCATAAAAGAATGGATTGTATACAGCATTGGCGGAGGAGACCTATCGGATGGGAATAGCAAAGTAAATAAGGAAAAATTGTACGATAAAAATACAATGAAGCAAATCCTGCAATGGTGTCACGAAACAGGCAAAACATTTTGGGAATATGTAGAAGATACCGAAGGCAAAGAAATATATAATTATCTTCTGGAAGTATGGAGAACAATGGTAGCTGCAATACACAGAGGGATCGATGCCGAAGGATTGCTTCCCGGAGGATTGGGATTGCAACGAAAAGCCTCGATGTATAGCATAAAAGCCAAAGGATACCAAGGCTCAATGAAAAGCAGGGCACTGATATACTCTTATGCACTTGCTGTGTCGGAAGAAAATGCAAGTGGCAATGTAATTGTTACGGCACCTACATGCGGTTCAAGCGGAACTCTTCCGTCCGTTCTGTATCACTTAAAAGTAAACCACGATTTTAGCGATCAAAAAATAGTAAGGGCTCTTGCTACAGCAGCACTTATAGGCAACATAGTGAAGACAAACGCATCGGTATCGGGTGCAGAAGTTGGCTGTCAGGGAGAAGTTGGAGTAGCCTGTGCAATGGCAGCGGGTGCTGCTTGTCAATTATTCGGAGGTTCTCCTCAGCAAATAGAGTATGCTGCCGAAATGGGCTTGGAACACCACTTGGGACTCACTTGCGACCCCGTGTGCGGATTGGTACAAGTTCCATGTATTGAGCGCAATGCTTTTGCTGCTGCCAGAGCACTCGATTCATGTTCCTTTGCAATGCTGTCGGATGGAAAACACCTCATTAATTTTGATAAAGTCGTTCGTACGATGCAACAAACCGGACATGACTTACCGAGTCTCTATAAAGAAACATCAATGGGGGGACTAGCAATAAACCTTGATTAGTGAAAATAATTAAGTACAGGCGCAAAGTTTGCCTTTTTTGAATATTATTTTATTTTAGAATACATGTATATTTCATTACTTTTGTAAATGAAATCAATTTACAAATAACCATATCACTATGACATCAATCGATTTACTTAACCGTGCGGCAGACAATATTCGTATACTGTCGGCTTCAATGGTTGAAAAAGCGAAGTCAGGACACCCGGGTGGAGCAATGGGTGGAGCGGACTTCATCAATGTTTTATTCACTGAATTTCTCGTTTACGATCCACAAAACCCGACATGGGAAGGTCGTGACCGTTTTTTCCTCGATCCCGGACACATGTCACCGATGCTTTACAGCACGCTGTGCCTGACAGGAAAATTCACACTCGAAGACTTACAACAATTCCGCCAATGGGGAAGCGTCACTCCCGGACACCCCGAGAGAGACATCAACCGCGGAATAGAAAATACATCCGGACCACTGGGGCAGGGACATACCTTTGCCGTAGGAGCAGCAATCGCTGCGAAATTCTTAAAGCATCGATTTGGTGACCGTATGGATCAAACAATATATGCTTTTATTTCCGATGGGGGTATTCAGGAAGAGATCTCGCAGGGAGCAGGACGTACCGCCGGACACCTGGGGCTCGATAACCTGATCATGTTCTATGATTCGAACGGAATACAGTTATCTACCAAAACAAAAGAAGTAACCGAAGAGGATGTTGCCGCTAAATATCAGGCTTGGGGATGGAGAGTGATCACCATCAAAGGTAATGACGCATCCGAAATACGTGCCGCTCTAACAGAAGCTAAAGCTGAAAAAGAAAGGCCGACTCTTATCATCGGTAAAACAATCATGGGGAAAGGTGCGCTTAAAGCCGACGGATCAAGCTTTGAAAATGAAACTGAGACTCACGGACAACCCTTAAGTGCTGCCGGGGCTTCTTTCGAGAAAACAATCGAAAACCTCGGAGGTGACCCCACAAATCCGTTCGTTATTTTCCCGGAGGTAAAAGAACTCTACGCCAAACGTAAGGCTGAACTCGAGGAAATAGTAGCAAAAAAACACGCCGAAAAAGAAGCCTGGGCAAAACAAAACCCTGAACTTGCCGAAAAAATGCAGAAATGGTTTAGCGGCTATACACCGGCAATCGACTGGGCAGCCATAGAGCAAAAACCTAATCAGGCAACTCGGGCGGCATCAGCAACCGTACTGGGTGTATTGGCAAAGCAAGTGGAGAACATGGTTGTTTCCTCCGCCGACCTTTCCAACTCGGATAAAACAGACGGCTTCTTGAAACATACCCACAGCATGAAAAAAGGGGACTTCTCAGGAGCATTCCTGCAGGCAGGGGTATCGGAACTGACAATGGCTTGTCTGTGTATCGGCATGACATTGCATGGCGGTATTATTTCGGCTTGTGCAACCTTCTTTGTGTTCTCTGACTACATGAAACCCGCCATACGTCTGGCTGCTCTGATGGAACTGCCTGTTAAGTTTATCTGGACACACGATGCTTTCCGTGTAGGGGAAGACGGACCGACACATGAACCCGTAGAGCAAGAAGCTCAGATTCGTCTGTTGGAGAAATTGCAAAATCACAACGGGCACAACTCCATGTTGGTACTTCGTCCCGCGGATGTTACAGAGGCGACGGTTTCTTGGAAAATGGCAATGGAAAATCAAACAAGCCCGACAGGACTGATTTTCTCCCGTCAGAACATCAACGACCTGCCGGCAAAAGAAGACAGATATGCAGAAGCCCTTCAAGCCGAAAAGGGAGCATATATAGTGGAGGAAGATGCGAACTATGACATCATCCTGCTGGCTTCAGGATCGGAAGTATCGACACTCGTTGACGGGGCTAAGCTGCTGAAAGAAGACGGCATAAAAACACGTATTGTTTCCGTTCCATCCGAGGGAGTATTCCGCACACAAAGCAAAGAATACCAGGAAAGCGTATTGCCGAAGGAAAAGAAAAAGTTCGGATTGACTGCCGGGCTACCCGTGACATTACTTGGGCTCGTTGGCGACAATGGCAAAATCTGGGGTATGAATTCTTTCGGGTTTTCCGCTCCCTACAAAGTACTCGATGAAAAACTAGGGTTTACACCTGATAATGTATATAAACAGGTCAAAGAATATCTGAAGTAATATAAAAAAGCAAAAAACAATGACAATTACGATACAAGGAGATAAACCGATAGGATTGGCTAGCGATCATGCAGGATATTCTATAAAGCAATATATTATAAGCCTCTTTGATAAACAAGGAGTTAAATATATTGATTATGGAACTTATTCTACAGAAAGTACAGATTATTCTGACTATGGTCATAAATTGGGAACAGCTATTGACAATGGCGAATGTGATTTTGGTGTTGCTGTTTGTGGTACAGGCAATGGCATTAATATGACATTGAACAAGCATCAGAAAGTACGTAGCGCGCTTTGCTGGAATGTAGAAATAACTCAATTGGCAAGAGCACACAACAATGCGAATGTACTTGCATTACCGGGAAGAATGATTTCTCCGGAGGAAGCTTCTCAGATGGTAGAAGCCTTCTTCAATACTCCTTTCGAAGGAGGAAGACATCAGAGACGCATCGACAAAATCCCTTGCATCTAATCTGGTTATTGTGAATAAAATAAATAGAGGCATTTCGTTAGAGTGCCTCTATTTTTTATGTATTCTCAACTTCTATCTTGAGTAAATAGTGAACATTGGCAAAAAGAGCATGCAACAATAAACTATTCTCGATATATACTCGAATCATACGCTAGATTTACTATTTTTGTATATTGCTATTTATATAAACATAAACACTATGAAAGGAATTATTCTTGCCGGAGGAAGTGCTACACGACTTTTCCCACTTTCTAAAGCAATATCGAAACAGATAATGCCTGTGTACGATAAGCCAATGATCTATTATCCGCTATCAACACTAATGCTGGCAGGTATTCGGGAAATATTGGTTATATCTACTCCTCGTGATCTCCCTATGTTCAGAGAGCTACTCGGTACAGGGGAAGAGCTCGGCATGAAATTCGAATATGTGATACAAGAAGTTCCGAACGGACTTGCGCAGGCTTTTGTTCTTGGCGAGAAATTCTTAGATGGTGAGCCGGGTTGCCTTATCCTTGGCGATAATATGTTTCATGGGCAAAATTTTTCGCAGATGCTAAAAAAAGCGGCCTCTATCGAAACCGGAGCCTGTATATTCGGATACTACGTAAAAGATCCTCGTGCATACGGTGTTGTAGAGTTTGATGAGTCAAAAAAAGTGTTATCTCTGGAAGAAAAACCCGAGAAGCCAAAATCGAACTATGCTGTACCGGGACTATATTTTTATGATAAAACGGTAACAGAGAAGGCCAAAGCCTTAAAACCGTCGGCTAGAGGTGAGTATGAAATTACAGACCTAAATAAATGCTACTTGGAAGAAGGAACGTTAGAAGTACAATTGTTTGGTCGTGGTTTTGCATGGCTTGACACAGGAAATTGTGATAGCTTACTAGAGGCAGGAAACTACGTAGAAACAATACAGAATAGACAAGGATTCTATGTCTCTTGTATCGAAGAAATTGCATGGCGCAACAAGTGGATTGATGACGACCAACTGGCTGCTCTTGGGCAAAAACTAGATAAAACAGCTTACGGACAATATATCTTAAGTTTGGTCAAGTAAAAACCGGATAGAAATAGAAACGCATAATATCAACAAGAAATAGTATACTAAAAAATGAAATTTACGGAACAATCCATTAAAGGAGTCTGGGTAATAGAGCCTAAAGTATTTAATGATGAAAGAGGATACTTTATGGAATCATATAAGAAAAATCTTTTCGATGAACACATCGGTAAGATTGATTTTATTCAAGATAATGAATCCAAGTCTACTCGGGGAGTACTAAGAGGATTACATTATCAAATAGGAGAATATTCTCAGGCAAAATTAGTTAGAGCACTTAACGGATCTGTTCTAGATGTTGTCGTTGATTTAAGGAAAAGCTCTCCTACTTTTGGAGAATATTTGGCTGTAGAGCTAACAGATGAAAATAAAAAGCAACTATTTATGCCAAGAGGTATTGCTCATGGTTTTTTGGTTCTTAGTCAAGAAGCGGTTTTTTCTTACAAAGTAGATAATGTATATGCTCCTGCACATGAAGCTTCTCTACTGTGGAGTGATCCATCGGTCGCTATCAACTGGGGAATAGATGAGAAAGAACTAATCTTGTCACCCAAAGATAAAGCCGGGAAGTTTTTATCCGAAGCTATTTTATTTGACTAAAAGTAAATGGCAAAAACAGTACGAAAAAGAACAATACGCAAAAGAGTAAACAGGAGGAAATCTAAAAAAAATAATTTAAAGAAATATATCCTGTCAATGAGTATAGCTGTATGCTTAGGCATTGCAGCTTTCTTTGTTATTAAAGGATTTTTTGAAGAGCCCGAATCTTTCGATTCTAATAAATATTTTGTGAAAGGCATAGACGTTTCGCATCATAATCCAATTCTGAATTGGGATAATGTAATGGAACAAGATATAACATTCGCTTATCTGAAATCGACAGAAGGGACAACACATGAGGACAGGAATTATCCTTTCAATTATGATCTGGCTCGAAAGTCGAATATAAAGGTAGGCTCATATCATTTCTATACGTTTGCCTTATCGGGAGAAGAACAGGCAAAACATTTTCTTAAAACAGCAAAATTTAATAGCGGAGACTTGATTCCTGCTATAGACGTGGAACATTCTCCGGCAAATCCGTATAGCAAGGACAAAGAATTTGTAGGAACTGTTGTTAAAGAGCTTAAAATAATGGAGAATAAGCTCTATGAACATTTTGGAGTTCATCCTATCATTTATACCAACAGAGACTGTTATAAGCTATATATAAAAGGTAATTTCACTAAGAATATTATATGGATGTGTGATTTGCACAACGAGCCTTCAGACGATGTAAATAACTGGAAAATATGGCAATTCTCACATAAAGGTGAATTACCGGGAGTAGACGGACATGTTGACTTGAATTACTATCGATATACATTCAACGAGTTTAAAGAATTATTACTACCTTGAACACTCAAAATTAAGCTGATGAAGTATCTATATATTGCCATATTCGCCTGTTTCTTTTTTACATCCTGTTTTAAGGAAGATAAGTTCGAGAACTCAAAGAAGGGAAACTTCGAGGCCCTTTGGCAAATCATGGATGAGCATTATTGCTTTTTTAATTATAAGGACATAGACTGGAACGAAATCTATAATCGTTACTCGCAACGTATAAGTGAAAATATGGATAACGATGCTTTATTTGCAGTCTTAGGCGAAATGCTTGCAGAGGTACAGGATGGACACGTAAATCTAGTTGCCTCACACAATGTAGCTCGTTATTGGAAATGGTTTGAAGATTATCCTGACAACTTTGACTCTAAGATACAAAAAAACTATATCGGAACAGATTATGGAATAGCCGGAGGACTTAAGTACAAACTGTTGGATAATAATATAGGATATATATATTATGGTAGTTTCTCGAGTGGTATCGGCGAAGGAAATATCAATCAAGTGCTCGATAGGTTTGCACTATGTGATGGTATCATTCTCGACGTGAGAGATAATGGAGGAGGCTTGATGTCCAATAGCGATAGGCTAGCATCTCATTTCTTTAACGAAAAAACACTGGTTGGTTACATGAGGCATAAAACGGGAAAAGGGCATGATGACTTTTCCAAGCCCTATGAAATATATGTAGAACCAACAAGTGGAGTCAAGTATCAAAAGAAGGTGGTTATCCTTACGAATCGTAGTTGCTACAGTGCAGCGAATGATTTTGTTAATGCAATGCGATATGCTCCAAATGCAACTATAGTTGGCGACAAAACCGGCGGGGGAAGTGGGCTTCCATTTTCTTCAGAATTACCGAACGGTTGGTCTATACGTTTTTCGGCATCTCCTATCATGGATGCAGAAATGAATCAACTGGAATTTGGAATTGATCCGGACATTAAAATAGACATGACAGAAGCAGATATGGACAAGGGTATAGACACAATAATAGAAAAAGCTAAAGAAATCATAAAAAGCTCTACCGCAAACCTATCTTTTTGAAACTAAAAAATCTAAATACAAACTAATTTCAAAACATATAACGTTACACAAGTGTTATATAACATATAATAAAGATCAAAATGATTTCTTAAAATATAAATATTTTGAAATTCATTTTGTATAACTTTGTATAAAGCAGAGATTCTATCTACAAACCTGTAAAACATTAATAATCATGCCTAAAGTTACGAAAGAAGCCGCCTTGAAGTATCACAGAAGTGGGAGACCCGGAAAAATTGAGGTTGTACCTACTAAGCCGCATAGTACCCAAATGGATCTGTCTCTGGCATATTCACCCGGTGTGGCAGAACCATGCCTTGAAATAGAAAAAGATCCTCAGCTGGCGTATGAATATACGACCAAAGGAAATCTGGTTGCTGTTATTTCGAATGGGACAGCGGTACTTGGACTAGGCGATATTGGCGCACTTGCAGGCAAACCTGTAATGGAAGGCAAAGGGCTCTTATTTAAAATATTCGCAGGCATTGATGTTTTTGACATTGAGGTTGATGAGAAAGATCCTGAAAAATTCATTCAGACAGTCAAGGCAATTTCTCCTACTTTCGGGGGTATTAACCTGGAGGATATAAAAGCACCCGAATGTTTCGAAATAGAAAAAAGATTAAGAGAAGAGCTTGATATTCCGGTGATGCATGACGATCAACATGGCACAGCGATCATTTCTGCAGCGGCTTTGATAAACGCATTAGATATAACGAAAAAGGATATCTCCAAAATAAAACTTGTAGTAAATGGAGCCGGAGCTTCTGCTATCGCATGTACAAACCTATATATGAGATTTGGTGTAAAAAAAGAAAACATCATTATGTGCGACAGCAAAGGTGTTATTACAACTAAGCGATCTAATCTAACTGCGACTAAAAAAGAATTTGCTATAGACAGCGATATAACAACGCTAGATGAAGCTATCGAGGGCGCCGATGTTTTCTTAGGATTGTCTACTGCTGACATTCTGACAAAGGAAATGATACGGAAAATGAATAACAACCCGATAGTATTTGCTTTAGCGAATCCTAATCCCGAAATTTCCTACGAAGAAGCGATGGCGTCACGCGATGACCTTATTTTTGCTACCGGACGTTCCGATTATCCCAATCAGGTAAATAATGTTTTGGGATTTCCATACATTTTCAGAGGAGCATTAGATGTAAGGGCTACAACAATAAACGAAGAAATGAAACTAGCTGCATCGAGAGCGATTGCCGACCTTGCAAAAGAGCTCGTTCCCGATGTTATTAATTCAGCCTATGAAATAAAGAAATTGAATTTTGGAAAAGATTATATTATCCCGAAACCGCTAGACCCAAGACTGTTAACATCAGTATCTACCGCCGTAGCCAAGGCCGCCATAGAGAGTGGAGTCGCTCAAAAGACAATCACCGACTGGGTAGAGTATCAAAACAGGATATCTGAGATGATGGGATATAGCAATAAGCTAATCCACCGTCTGACAGCTCTTGCCAAAAGCGAAAGAAAACGTGTTGTATATTGTGAAGGAAACCACGTTAATACGATAAAAGCTGCTATCATTGCGTATAAAGACAATTTGTGTGAACCTATTTTACTGGGTAGTGAAGAGAGAATACAGAATATAGCCAAAGAAAATGGACTTGATCTCAACGGAATAAAAATAATAAATCACAGAAACATATCAGAGGATGTACGTAGGGCGCGCTATGCTCAGCTACTGAGTGAGAAAAAGTCGAGAGAAGGTATCCGCTACCAAGAAGCATTCGAGAAAATGAGCGACCGCAACTATTTTGGAATGATGATGGTAGAGACAGGTGATGCTGATGCAGTTATCACAGGAATATATAGCCACTACCGTGAATTTGCAAAAACCGCACTGGAAGTGATCGGATTAAAGCCTCAGTATAAACATTTTGCAGCCATGCATATTGTACAAACAAAAAGAGGTCCTTATTTCCTTGCAGACACACTTATTAATCGTTGGCCGGAAGAAGATGTGTTGATCGAAATAGTAAAACTGGCGCACGACACTGTACAATATTTCTCTACAGAGCCGGTGATTGCAATGCTCTCGTTTTCCAACTACGGAGCTGATGATAACGGAAGCCCTAAAAGTATCGCAAATGCAGTAAGATATTTTCATGACAATTATCCGGATTATAATATTGATGGAGAAATGCAGCTGAATTTTGCGATGAATAAAGAGCTAAGAGATAAAGCATTCCCATTCAACACCCTTAAAGGCAAGGATGTAAACACATTGATATTCCCGAATTTAAGTTCAGCGAATATATCCAGTAAACTATTGATGGAGTTGGGTATTGCAGGTGAAAGCTTAGGACCAATTCAGATGGGATTACGCAAAGCTGTCCACTTTACAGATATAGAAAGCTCTGTAAGAGATATAGTCAACTTAACGGCTGTAGCTGTTGTGGATGCAATTGCAAACAGTCTACAAAGTAAGTAAATGTATTGTTTCGGTTAATATTGAATAATAAAAAGCTATATTATACTGATAATAAGAAAAGAATGCAACTGACTTTAACTGCGATACAAGATTCAGACATCGAGTTATTGAATGAATGGTTACATAAGGATTATATACTGCAATGGTATCATGATGCTGATGAATGGATTCATGAAATAAAAGAAAGAGAAGGAAGCTTTAACTTCTTATCTCACTATATTATTCTTGAGAATGATAAACCAATTGGATTTTGTCAATTTTATGATTGCTTCGATGCCAAAGAAGGCTGGTATTCGGTGGAGTGCCCAAACAATATATATAGCATTGATTATTTGATTGGGGAAGAACATTTTCTAAGGAAAGGATATGGCAAAGAAATTGTAAGAATTCTTACTAATAAAATAATTCGGGACAAGAATCCAGAGGCAATAATAGTTCAGCCGGAACAAGAAAATATAGCATCATGCAAAGCTCTTTTAGCCAATGGTTATATCTACGACTTTGATAATAATTATTACATATTAAAATGCTTATAACGAGCCAAACTCTTCTTGCGTGGATTAGAAAGAAATTGTTAGATCTATGAAATGGCGCTAAAAATATTACATAAACTTTTTACGTTGTATTTCATCTGAAATCCTTCGTAACTCAATAGATATAGCATCGATATCTTGATATGCTTGAACTATATTAAGTTCTGTCAATGATATATTAAACTTTTCAGATACTCTATTCATATAAAGAATTTCGACATCAATATTTCCCTGATATTTTATTTCTGCCCAATATTGACTTATAATGACATCTTTATATCCATTAGGCTCTATCAATAATCTCGTGTCATTTATTTTTTCTTCGACATTAAAATACCATTCAAGCTCATTGGGTACGGTCTTAATTTTTACCTTGGGAAAAACATTATGAGCTGTAACATTAGATATGTTTTTAAATCGCAAAATAATATATCTGTTTTTTCTTATAATTAGTGGTACTATTCTAGGAGAATTTTGCTCCTCCCATTGGCGTTTTAGCTCATTTAACTGCTCTTTATTTTGGCGTAAACTCCAATAAGTAACCCCTGCCATGAATAGTGTAGCAATCGCACTTAATGCAACAAACCAATCTTGTATAGCCATAATAATATTTTCTTCAAAGATAAAATAAAAATCCCCACACATTTCTGCATGAGGAGTTAAAATTTCGTGGAGCATATCGGACTCGAACCGATCACCTTTAGACTGCCAGTCTAACGCTCTAGCCAGATGAGCTAATGCCCCCCTATGAAAGCTGTGCAAATATATACAATTTTCGCTAATAATGCCAGATATATAAATAAAAAGAGAACTTTATCTCTATTTACCTGCATACTGTGAGCAGTATTCCACAGCAGACTTAATATCTTCCGGATTATCAAAATCCAGTTTATTTTCTTTAATATATTTCTTGATTTCTTTCTTGTGAGCTTTAAATAACTTTGCTAATGAGTCTGGGGTAGAAAAACGCTTCTGTGTATTATTAATCTTTACATAATAGAAATTATCAGGCTTGTAATTAAATTTCTCGGAAACGTTCAGTGGGATAGTACGTCCCTCTTTATTAATTACACTTACACTCGTAATAGCACTTGTTGTCGATGTCGTACCATAACCACTCGGTTTTCCCTCCGATATAGCCTTAGATCTCCATTGTATATAAAGAATAAGGTCATTATAATTAATCCGTTCGTAGAATAAATTGCCTTTTATTTGCTCAAACATTCGCCCTTCAATATTGATATATGAAATATCCGAAGGATTGACTATCTCTAGTAAAGAATTATCCGAAGGTGAGAGAAAGAGCATCCTTTGATTTAAAGGATCATAATTAAGTTTTGCATATACAACTGCACCATTTTTATATACAACTTTTCCATTTTTAAATTCATCGAATATATATACATTGTCTTCTTGAGCTTGCAGTTCCAATGATACCAAAAAGAGACTAAAGAATAATGACAGAAGAAGATATTTGTTTTTCATAACAGGCATTTATATAAAGCTTTAACAAAGAAAATAAAGTATTTATAAATCTACAAATAATTCAGGATTTATTCTCTTTAAAAAGTAAAAGTCCTGATAGTTTCAGGACTTTCTTATATTATGTTTTACAGAAAATTCAGATCAAATATCCACAACGAACTTTTTTAGCTCTAAACTCAATAGAGGTTGAGGTACCGATTGCTTTATTTCCGAAATTATTATATCTAAAACTCTCTCTCTCAAAAATTCTTTACGAGTAACCAAACTGATTTCTCTTACCGGCGAAATACCTTTCAGCGGACGCACATTCTTTTTTTGCTGTTCGGTGAGATCTTCTATTGCCATCTCGGGAATAATAGTAAGCCCACTATTATTATCTACAATATTGATCAATGTGCTTATGCTTCCTGCTTCGTAAGAGAATAAAGAATGTGAGCTTTTACGCTTACGCATATTACAAATTCTCAATATCTGTCCTCTGAAACAATGAACTTCTTCAAGCAACCACAAACGGTTTATATTCAGATCATCTTCTTCCAGCTCTTTTTTTGCATAAAGCGACGTTTCGCGGGGAGAAACGTAAGCATAGAATCGTTCGTAATATATCGGATGTTCCGATATTTTATCATTTTTAAGAGGTGTAGCCAATATAGCACCATCCAAAGCCCCATTCAACAACTTCTCTATTATCTGACCGGTTGTTGTTTCTTCTATTACCAAGACAATATCATAACCGTTTTCGTCATGTACTTTCATTAATTTAGGTAATAAATAAGGAGCGATGGTAGGGATTATACCCAGCTTAAACACACCTTGAACTATTCCTTTTTCTTCTTGGATTATTTCTTTTATCTGTTTTACTTGCGATACAATGACACGAGCCTGATTTATGATCTGAATACCAATAACAGTTGGCTGAACAGGCAACTGACTACGATCAAATATTTTAACCCCCAGTTCATCTTCCAATTTCTGGATCATCATACTTAGGGTAGGCTGCGTTACAAAAGAAGCTTCCGCCGCTTTTGCAAAGTGGCGGTGATTGTCCACTGCAATAATATACTCCAGTTGCTGTATGTTCATATCTACGGTATTTAGTTAGTGTTAGTATTCTCTTTGTCCAAATATTGAAGAACCTACTCGTACTATAGTAGCTCCTTCTTCCACTGCTATTTCATAATCATCAGACATTCCCATTGAAATTTCGGAAAACGAATCAAAATCTTGGAAATAGTCTGCTTTAAGTTTGTCATAGAATAGTTTCAGGCTACGAAACTCTGTCCTTATCAGATCTACATTATCGGTAAAGGTAGCCATCCCCATCACCCCTCCAATATATGCATATTTCAACTGCTTCCAAAGACCTTCATTCAGCATCTGCCGACAGGCATCAAATGATAATCCATATTTAGAGTCCTCTTCAGCTATGTGAATTTCTAAAAGACAGCAAATACGCTTATTTACTCTTGTTGCCTGTTTATCTATCTCCTGCAAAAGCTTCCAACTATCAACACTATGAATAGTATGAACATATGGAATAATTGCTTTCACTTTGTTTGTTTGCAGATGACCGATAAAGTGCCATTCTATATCTTGTGGCAACTTATTATATTTCTGGTCTACTTCTTGCATCCGACTCTCACCAAAAACCCGTTGACCGGTATCATAAAGTTTCTGTATAGCTTCTACAGGATGAAACTTAGATACAGCGACAAGTTTTACAGTTTCAGGTAAAGCCTCTTTTATTTTATGTAAATTATCTGATATATTCATTTCAAATCGGTAACACAATACAATTTATACAACCATAAATTTATGGCAAATCATACTAATATTACTTTCTTCTTTTCGTCTTCTGAATAAGGAAACACATCCATAATAGTAGTCTCGGATAATGAAGCAATAGTATAATCAGCCAAGGTTCCCTCCATGCCTTTCTCTACAACTTTCAATGCTTCTTTTATATCAGAAGCCTGAGCTAGCATTTGTACTGCTGTTTTCTTTTCGGTTCCACTTTTTTCATCCAAACTAATAAACATTACTTTGGCTTTAAAAAAACGATCGCCATTGTCATTAAAAAATAATTCAGACAATTTAGCTCTTTTAATATCTGCGATTGTAAATTCTCCCGATATATAAGGTTTTATTTCTTCAATTATACGGGCTTCCGCCTCTGTGAAAGATAGTGCATCTACTAAATATGGTTCAGTTACTTTCTTTTGCATACCATTTTCCAGTACTTTTTCGTAACTGACTTTGCATTCAAACCAATTATGCATATAGTCTAGGTTATTGTTTTAATCTATAATTTATTGATACAAATATAAACAATTTAATTCATTATATCTATCAATTGATAAAAGTTCTCTATTGCTTCATTATGAGATTCTTCTATCACAAAAAGAGAAAATAAAGAACAAATCTATATATATTCAAGTTATAAAAATCGATATTTTTGAAAAATATTTAGGCTCATCTTTTTTATTATTATTCAACTTATGAGATAGTAAAAATAAACAAAACTAGGATATTTTAAAATAATAAAATTAGGATATATTAGAATAAAAAGGACTTTCTGCCTCAGAAAAAAAAGCCTGCAATTATTATACTGCAGGCTTTCATTTATTGTTTAAATAATTTTTATATTATTCTCTATCTTGATATTTATAATCGTTCAATAGTTCCTGAAGACGTTTACGAGCAAAGAAAATACGACTCTTAACCGTACCTATTGGTAAACCTAGTTGTTGAGCAATTTCTTCATATTTATACCCCGACACGTGCATTGTAAAAGGAACTTTATATTCATCTGCAAAACTATTTATCACTTTAACTATTTCAGATACTGTATATGCGCCTTCTGGTGTATCAAAGCCTGAATCCTGAGGTAGATTTAAATGATATAAATTTTCAGTTTGATCTATCATTGTCTGACTGCGAACTACACGACGATAGTTATTCACAAAAATATTATGCATGATAGTAAAAACCCAACCTTTGAAGTTTACGTTTTCATAATATTTCTCTTTGTTGTCTAAAGCACGTAAAGTTGTTTCTTGCAACAAATCTTTCGCCTCTTCTCTATTGGATGTTAGAGTAAGTGCAAAGTTCAACATGTTATTCTGCAAGTCTATTAACCTGTCTTCAAATCCTTTATAAGTGTTATTTAGTGTTGTCATTTTTTTGTAATTTTAGTCGGCTAATGCAATTTAAGTAATCTCGTATGGCTTTTAAGCCAAAAATATAGTAAAACAACGCTTTGTTTTTATGATCTCTTTTCATTAATTCTTAAAACAAATATACTCTTTTTTTTTATCAACTAGAAAAAACTTTATAAAAATATACTTTTTTTCAGAAAAATAAGCAAGAACAAAACACATAATACACTGATACAATGAACCCTCAAATATTATTTGAATATTAATATAAGTTATAAATTATTTCTATAAACTTCATTAATTTATCAAAATAAATCTAACGAACTGCGACAAATTGTCACTCAGATACTCTTTGGCATTTATTTTGCCTTAATAATACATAATTAATAAATATAACTGATAAAATATTATAGAACATGGAAAAAACTGGTAAAATTGGGGTTACGACCGAAAACATTTTCCCTATCATCAAAAAATTCTTATATAGTGATCATGAAATATTTCTCCGTGAATTAGTTTCTAATGCTGTAGATGCTACTCAAAAATTAAAGACATACGCATCGTTAGGAGAATTCAAAGGAGAGATGGGCAATTTGTCGGTAAGTGTATCTATTGATAAAGATAAAGGCACTCTTACAATCTCAGATAAAGGCATCGGGATGACCGATGAAGAAATAGACAAATACATCAATCAAATAGCATTTTCTTCTGCAAACGAATTTCTCGATAAATACAAAAAAGACGCTAATTCTATTATTGGACATTTCGGATTAGGTTTTTATTCATCTTTCATGGTATCTAAGAAAGTAGAAATCATCACCAAGTCTTTCAAAGAAAATGCCCAAGCTATAAAATGGAGTTGCGACGGATCTCCTGAATTTACGCTAGAAGCGGTAGAAAAAGCAGAACGAGGCACTGACATTATTTTATATATAGATGATGAGAATAAAAACTTCCTAGAAAAAACAGAAGTAGACAAACTATTAAAAAAATACTGCCGCTTCTTACCCATACCGGTAGTATTTGGAAAGAAAACAGAGTGGAAAGACGGAAAATCGGTAGAGACAGAAGAAGACAATGTTATAAATGATACAAATCCGCTATGGACACGCAAACCGGCTGATTTGAAAGATGAAGATTATAAGAAATTCTACCAAGACTTGTATCCCTTCTCTGACGAACCAATGTTTTGGATACATCTAAACGTTGATTATCCGTTCAAGCTGACAGGAATATTATATTTCCCTCAAGTTAAGAGCAATATAGACCTCAATCGCAACAAGATACAATTATATAGCAACCAAGTATTTGTTACCGATTCTGTAGAAGGAATAGTTCCCGAATTCTTGACATTGATGCATGGAGTCTTGGATTCACCGGACATTCCTCTTAACGTTTCTCGCTCGTATCTGCAAAGTGATCAGAATGTAAAAAAGATATCCAATCATATTACTAAAAAGGTTGCAGACAGGCTGGAAGAAATATTCAAAAACGATCGTAGTCAATTCGAAGACAAATGGGATAGTCTCAAGCTCTTTGTTGAATATGGCATGCTTACCGACGAGAAATTCTACGACCGTGCTCAAAAGTTCTGTTTATTGAAGAACGTTGACGGTAAAGCATTCACATTTGAAGAATACAAAACACTTATATCTTCTGATCAAACAGATAAGGATGGTAACCTGATTTATCTATACACCAGCAACAAAGAAGAGCAATTCTCTTACATAAATACAGCGAAAGACAAAGGATATGATGTAATCTTATTTGACGGTCAACTAGATGTACACATGGCAGGACTGCTTGAACAGAAGTTTGAGAAGAGTCGCTTTGTTCGAGTAGACAGTGATACAGTGGACAATCTGATCTTGAAAGAAGACAGCAAAGAGATCAATCTAACTGATAAACAAAAGGAAGAGTTGAATGAAGCCTTTACTTCTCAACTACCGAAGATTGATAAAACTGAATTTACTGTCGACTACAAATCGTTGGACGAAAAGGCACAACCAATACAAATAACTCAGAATGAGTTTATGCGCCGTATGAAGGAAATGTCTGCTATGCAGTCGGGTATGGGATTTTATGGTGAGATGCCGAACAATTATAATCTTGTATTAAACATCGAGCATCCATTAATAAAAAAGATAATGGCTGATATAGATAACAAAGATAAAGAGGCGGTAAGTGCTTATGCTAATGAGAATAAAAATATCCGTCAATTGATAGATTTAGCTCTGCTGTCAAACGGTATGCTGAAAGGCGAAGCTTTGAGCAACTTTATCAAAAGAAATATGGATAATATATAATCTACAGAATATATTAACCCAAGCAGGTAATAGCGGAGCTTAATGTCACTAAACAAAGAAGACATTTTGCTCCGTTTATTTATTGTAATAAATTTTCAAACCAAAGTTTACTTCCGTCCAAAATCTGCGGGAATCTCACCCCATTCATCAGTTTTCCATTTAAGGATTGTAGTTGTATAAGTATTTGTTTTAAGCCAGTTCTCGGCACGTTCTATCATGTAGAAAAGAGATTCATTTTCGGGAATCCGCTCCAGCTTGGTCTTACATTTCTTTTCTTTTACCCACTTTATTGCATTTACACTATCTGAATAAATGGGAATAGAAAAGCCTTTCTGCTTCAACAAAGCCAAGCCGTGTACCAAAGCAAGAAACTCTCCAATATTATTTGTCCCTTGCTCAAATGGTCCTTGTTTAAAGATCTCCTCTCCGGTCTTCACATATACTCCGCGATACTCCATCAAGCCGGGATTACCACTACAGGCAGCATCTACGGAAAGGCTATCTTTTATAATCTCGGGAATGTTATGTATTGAAACCTGCTTCTTTTTTTCAGCATTCTTACCTACATACAACCAAGGACTTTCATTGTAAGCTTTCTCAGCCTCGAGTTTCGATGGAAATGATTTATAAATAGCACCATCATAACCTTCTACCTGAGCCTTGCATTCTGCCCATGAAGAGTAGACACCGGTCTTTACTCCATTCCACACCACATAAAAATTCTTCTTCGCCACCTTATTCCAACAGTATATATCACAAAAATATCCGTAAGCTGTACTTACAGATATTCTAAATCTTTTATTACTCTAATTACTTTTCGTTAAAAAAATCAGAAGCCTTTTTTCGTGCCTTATCAGCAAACTCATCAACCTTATCTACAAATTTCTCAGTATAACTTTGCGTATGCTTCGACACGTCTTCAAATAAATCTTTAGCCTTAGTTAAAAAATCTTCTGTTTTTCCTTTAAAGAATTTATCCCAGTCTATATCAAGACCTTCCTTATCCTATAATCTTTAACTACAGAAACAGCTTTAACAGCCTGTTCATATGTAAGCCCAACCTCATCTTGCAGTTTTTTTATCAAGTTTTCCATGATTATAATTTTTGATGGTTTTTATTTATAGAAAACAACAATCAGACAAACAAAGTTCAGACTATAAAACACATACCAATAGGCTAGAATCTGAATCCGAACGAAACAAAAAAGTTTCTATTTTTTAATTCAGGACCGGTATATGCAATATTGTAGAGCCCATATTCATACCCTATGTTTATTGTATATATATCATACACCAGACCAACTTTCGCGTTCAAGCCATAATCAAACCTTCGCCACCGGTCAGGAGTAAAAGATTCAAATTCGACCTCAGGAACGGTTGTAACAACAGGCTTCCCTATATTATCGGAAATTACTGTAACGCTGCTTGTTGTACCTGTCCCTTTATATCCATAAGCGGCATATAGTCCTCCATTAATATTAAATGCCCATGACTTCGTGAAATACAATTCATATCCCAAATTAAAAGGCATCTGTATATAATTGCCTGTGGCATTATAATATCCGTCATAGGTAGTTACAGAAATATCACCATTTTTTTCTAGAGTATGAATATGTCTTTTCAACCCTTTCTTAGTAACAAACAACCCTGTTTGGAGCTGCATATTACTCCAAAATTTATAATTTACATTGAACCCGATATGAACTCCTACTTTGGCTTGCTTATATGTATTTTCATTCTTAATATCCATTCCGGCAAGGTTTAATCCCACATGTATATCCGAAGTGATACGTTTTTTAGGATACTGAGCATTTATAGTTCCAATACTGCAAACAAACAAAGATATAAGTAAAAATATTTTTAAGATTGTTTTCATAAAGTTAGTATAGCTAATGCAAAGTTAAGAGAATTAATCATATATTAAAGTAAACAAACTTCTTTCATCAAAAATTTCGTTACTCACAGCCAGTATTTGTTCTGCCGTCACAGCTTCTATTTTTTGAGCGGTTTCCGCCAACGTATTGAAGTGATTATGATGCAAAAAATTCTTACCCAAGGCTAATGCCAGATTCTCATGATTGTCTCCCATCACTCCTATCTGCCCAATGAGTTGCTTCTTGGCTGTACTTAGTTGACTTGATGTAAGCTTCTCTTTTCTTAATCTATTTAATTCTTTATTCACCAAACTGATACACTTATCCACATTTTTCTTATCGCAGCCAAAATAAATTGAAGTTATCCCCGTATCGGTATATGATGTGATCGACGAGTCTACGTTATATACATAGCCTCTTTTCTCTCGTAAAGAGATATTCAAACGGCTATTCATTCCCGGGCCACCCAAAAGGTTATTCAAAAGATTCAAGACTCTTCTATTGGGGTCACACAATGAATATGAACGTCCGCCAATCAGAACATGTGCCTGCGAAGTCTCTTTATCCTCCCTCTTATTTACTGATGAGATGTCAACCGGCTTAATCCGTTGTATATCTGATTTTATATTAGGAATAGCCGATAAATATTTCTCGGCATAATAAACAATCTTCTTAAAGTCTGTTCTTCCAAGTGAAAAAAACACCATATTGGAAGGATTATAGAATTTGTTCACAAAAGCCTTAGCCATCTGCCCATCAAAGTTCTGCAACAGCTCGGCACTTCCTAATATATTATGCCCTATCTGGGACTGATCAAAAACAAGGTTTTCGAATTCATCAAATATCAGTTCTGATGGACTATCTTCATACGAATGTATTTCGTCTATTATAACCTCTACTTCTTTTTCAATTTCCGATTGAGGAAAATTCGAATGAAAAGTAATGTCTGAAAGTAACTCTATCGCACGGCTAAAGTGTTGCTCAAGAAAGACTGAGTAAACAACCGTTTCTTCTTTATTTGTAAATGCATTGAGCTCTCCACCCACATTTTCCATACGGTTGATAATATGATACGCCCGTCTTTTATCCGTACCTTTAAACAGCATATGCTCTACAAAATGAGCCATACCGTACTGATCGGGAGCTTCATCGCGTGTACCCGCATTGACTATAAAACCACAATAAGAAACGTTACTTTCAATTGGTTTGTGCACAATACGAAGTCCGTTGGATAATGTATGAGTGAGATAATTTATCATTTCTTCATGTAAAACGCCCTTTCTTCAGGGCTTAATTTTTCTATTGAGTAACGCAACATCGTACGAGGCATCTCTTTACTATAACTATCGAGAAAACCAGTTAATTTCATTTTATCTCTCTTGCCCATCTCTCTAAGCATCCACCCGATAGCTTTATGCATCAGATCGTGCTTATGATATAATAATCGTCGGGATAAATCTAAAATATCTTGATAATCGTTTCGACGGATAAATGCGAACGTAGCAATAATAGCAATTCGCTGATCCCACAACAGAGAGCTGTCTGCTAATTGATATAAGACTGACCTATCTTTATCTACAAGGTACTCTCCAACAATATCTTTTGCACTGAGATCTACCAAGTCCCAGTTATTGATACGATGTGTATGAGCCAAATAAAAATCTACAATCTCTTGTTTTCTTGTCTCGTCCTTTGTCTTTTTAAATAACTCTACGAGAATAAGCAAAGCACACAGGCGACACTCATGATATTCATTATTGAGAAGTTTTGCTACCTCTGTAAAAGGAATATCTTTATATTTCTTAGCTACTTTTCGAGTATCAGGAACTACAACTCCCAGAAACTTGTCACCTTCGCCATATTGACCTTTCCCTGTTTTGAAAAAGTACGGAAGAAATTCCCGCTTTTCAGGAATTGAATAAGCATTTAGCTCTTCTTGTATCTGTTTAGCTATCATTATATTCTCTATAAAAGGTGACAAAAGTGACAGATTTCAGGCTATTTTCATTTGTCACTTTTTAAAGTTCATAAAAATAGCCTTCGATGTATAATAAGATAAATATTGATGCTTTAGATAAAGAGAAAAAGAATCATTTCAGTTTCCATTCGGCACCATCCTTGCCATCTTTGATTTCAAATCCGGCTTTAGCCAATTCGTTGCGAATCTGATCTGAAGTAGCCCAATCTTTATTTTCTTTTGCTTTTTGGCGAATCTCGAGCAATAAGTCCACAGCTTTGCCAAAAGCTTCATTATTGCCACTGTTTGCACCTATTGCATCGTTACGGATACCGAGTATACCGAACAAAAAGATATCAAATACTTCTTTAAGCTCATTTATATCTTCCTGACTCAATGTTATATTACCCGTACTTGCAGAATTGATTGTTGTTCCGGCTTCACATAGATGTGCTATTACGATTGCCGAATTCAAATCATCATTTAATGCCTCATAGCACTTGTTCCTAATATTTTTCACATCTACAGAAGATGTAGCTGAGACAGGAATTTTCTCTATACGTGCGTATGCATCATAAAGTCGTTCGAGGCTCTTTTCTGCAGCTTGCAAGGCTTCGTTACTGAAATCTACTGTACTACGATAGTGCGCCTGCAAAATAAAGAAACGAATTGTCATAGGGCTATACGCCTGTACCAGCATTTTATGAGAGCCTGTAAAGAATTCATCCAGTGTAATGAAGTTTCCTAAGGACTTGCCCATTTTCTGCCCGCCAATAGTTATCATATTGTTATGCATCCAGTATCTTACTACCTGATGCTTTTCCATTGCCGTATTCTGAGCTATCTCGCATTCGTGATGGGGGAACATAAGATCGAGCCCACCTCCATGTATATCAAATTCTCGGCCGAGATACTTTATACTCATTGTTGAACATTCGATGTGCCACCCGGGAAAACCATCACTCCAAGGCGAAGGCCAACGCATAATATGTTCGGGTGCAGCTTTTTTCCACAGAGCAAAGTCAACTCTACTCCGCTTCTCTTCCTGACCATCAAGCTCACGCGTAGTATTTAGCATTTCTTCGATATTGCGATGAGAAAGAATACCATAATCATAATCCTTATTATATTTCTCTACATCGAAATAAACCGAACCATTACTTTCGTATGCATATCCGGCTTTCAATATACCTTTGATTGCCTCTATCTGCTCTATGATATGCCCTGAAGCATGAGGCTCTATAGATGGAGACAGTACGTTCAAAGCATCCATTGCCTTATGGTAACGATTTACATAATACTGAACAACTTCCATTGGTTCCAACTGCTCCAAACGTGCTTTTTTGGCTATTTTATCTTCACCCTCATCGGCATCGTTCTCCAAGTGCCCCACATCCGTGATATTACGAACGTAACGCACCTTATAACCTAAATGTGTGAGATAACGAAATAGTATATCGAATGTTATAGCAGGACGGGCATGTCCGAGATGGCCATCTCCGTATACGGTTGGTCCACAAACATACATCCCCACATGCGGTGCATGAAGCGGTTCGAATACTTCCTTTTTTCGTGTCAGAGTATTGTAAACCAATAATTTTTGTTCCATAAACAGTCTGTAATTTTTTTAGCAATACAAAAGTAAGAAAATTATATAGAAGTAAGGAGGTTACACACCGAATATTAAGTGTGTAACCAAACCTATGTATTATTAAATATTTAGGGGTTATAGGTTTCTTTATTCCTATTACCGAAAACTCAATTTATATTCAATTGTTTGATTCCATCTGAAATTGCTCCGGTATAGTATCCATAATTTCAAAAAGTTCATCAACGGACTCTGTTCGCAACATAGCCACTCTTACTTTCTTAAAATCGGGCAACCCTTTAAATAATGAGCTTGCAGCCAAATGACGCCGACTATGAATAATTCCGCCACGTTCCCCTGAATGAACAACATTTTTGCGGATCATCTCTTTTAGAACATCCAAATACCATTCGAATTCTTTCTTCGGAAGCGTTTCACCGGTTCTCAAATAATGCTTCACCTCTTCAAATATCCACGGACTACCGATACTCCCCCGCCCTATCATTACGGCATCCACTCCTGTCTCGTCGAAACGGCGTTTGCATATTTCGGGACTAGTTACATCCCCATTACCTACTATCGGAATATGTATACGAGGGTTATTTTTGACATCGCCGATCAACTCCCAATCGGCGTCTCCTGTGTACATCTGTGAGCGTGTGCGCCCATGTATTGTCAAGGCTTGTATTCCTACGTCTTGCAATTGCTCTGCCAGCTCCACAATAATCTTCGACTCATGATCCCAACCTAAACGAGTTTTTACTGTTACAGGGATTTTTACAGCTTTCACTACTGCAGCAGTTATTTCAACCATCAGTTCAGGGGTTTTCATCATACCCGAACCGGCACCCTTACCTGCCACTTTCTTCACCGGACAACCAAAGTTTATATCCAAAATATTCGGATTGGCTTCTTCACAGATTTTTGCAGCTTCTACCATCGCATCTACTTCCCGTCCGTATATCTGTATAGCCACAGGACGCTCTTCTTCACTGATGGTGAGCTTAGCCTGAGTTTTATTCACATGACGAATAAGTGCATCGCTGGATACAAACTCGGTATATACCATATCTGCCCCAAATTGCTTGCACATAAGACGAAATCCCATATCTGTTACATCTTCCATAGGAGCAAGAAAGACAGGGTTTTCGGAGAATTTTATATTGCCTATTTTCATTATATTATAGTGTAGATTCTTATAGATATTTATTAAATATCGGGCACAAAGATAAGTATCTTTTATCAGAAGATAAAAAGATGGAATTGATCTTAACTATATTATAAACGCTGAGGAAATGAATATAAAAGAATACAGAGAACAGAGACGAGGCATCAACCTGTTTTTGTAGCACGCAGCATTTCTCTTTTTCCGGGAGGTCCGGGAAGTCTTTCAGTTTTGTAGCCTGCTTGTTGTAGCATTCTACGCACAGCACCTTTAGCACAATAAGTAACTAATATCCCATTCTGGGCTGTAACAGAATACAATGAATCAAATATTGATTGCGTCCACATTTCGGGCTGCTTATCGGGAGCAAATGCATCGAAGTAAATGAGATCGAAAGAAGATTTTAATGAGGAGAAATCAAACTTGGTAAAATCACATTCTATCTTCGACAAATAAAACTCAGGTAAAATTTGAACTTCCCTATTCCAATCAGCATCATGCAGCTTATTATATAATATCTTGGCTTGCTCTAAGTGCTTATCCGAATAATTCAACTCACTGATAATTGATTTAGGCAAAGGATATAACTCTAAGCCTGTGTAATGAATAATTCTTTCGGTATTGGTTACATCCAATGCTGTAAGAAAAGCATTTAAACCTGTTCCGAAACCAATTTCAAGAATATTGACACTCTCTTTTTTGCAATGATGCAATCCTGTGTTAATAAATACGTGGGTTGATTCTTGTATAGCTCCATTTACCGAATGATAGTGTTCATTCAGGTCGGACATGAAAAGAGTGTGAGACCCATCAGCGGTTAATTCTATTTTGGGTTTCACACTCATTTCTTTTTGTGTCTAATTATCACTTTTTTTCAATTAAAGCAACGGCGTATGCTGCAAAACCTTCCTCACGGCCTACAAACCCCATTTTTTCTGAAGTTGTTGCTTTTATCGATATATCATCTACCGAGATCTCTAAAATCTCAGCCATCACTTTCTGCATCTGAGGTATATGAGGATTTATTTTAGGACGTTCGCCACAGATAGTTGCATCTATATTACCTATACTATACCCTTTCTCGGTTATCACCTCTAATGTTTTTTTCAATAAGATTTTACTGTCTATATCTTTATACTCCCCGGCTGTATCAGGAAAATGAAAACCTATATCACGTAAATTTGCCGCACCAAGAATAGCGTCGCAAATAGCATGTATAAGTACATCAGCATCGGAGTGCCCTAATAGTCCCTGACTATGCTCTATCTTGATTCCACCTAACCACAAATCTCTATTATCAGCAAGGCGATGCACATCATAGCCAAAACCTACCCTTATCTTCATTATATCAAATAACTTTATCTACGAAACAATAATTACTTAAATAAATTTTTCATTGCATCAATATCAAACCCTAGAGAAAAACGCAATGTTTGGTCTAATGGATTTTGTTGAGCGGTAGCCAACAGATATGCTACATCCAGTTGGAATGCGCTTAGCTTAAATCCTGCACCAAAAGAAAGATATTGACGGTTACCTTTCATCTTATTTTCGTGGAAGTAACCGGTACGTAAACGGAACTTATCATTATAATCATATTCTGCACCAAGCGACCATGCAATCTCTTTCATTTCTTCCGAGAATCCACCCGGAGCATCGCCAAATGATTTGAAGATACCCGCTATCGGGTTAATATCTCTATAGTCTGCCATACGTTTACTGAATTCATCATTGGTCTCCCCTTCTTTTTTAACAGGAGGAGTTGGAACCAAATACTTATTCAGGTCTGCACTGAATGATATTGTACTCACCTCGTTGATAGGATACATAAGAGAAGCTCCTAAACGCAGATTGGTTGGTAAGAACTCATTTCGAGAATCTCCGTTTGTAGAAATTTTTGTACCAATATTAGAAATATTGAAACCAAAACTTAGCAAACTTTCTGAACTCCCTGTACGGATATAAGATTCGTTATAACCCGAAATATCTGCTGCAAAAGCATTCCCTACTGAAGTTTCTTCAGAGGCTCCTGTATAATCGGCACGGATATAACGCACTGTTACAGCTCCGGAAAAAGTCTCTGTCAATTTACGAGAATATGCCAAGTCGATAGCCAACTCGTTGGGGCTTAAAACAACACCATTAAAGTCGTTTAGGTCTGTGACAACTTTCACATCTCCAATAGAAAAGTAACGAATAGATGCGCTTAATGCCTGATTATTTTCATTGCCTAATTTATAGTAACCAACACCATAAACTAATGCTATATCATTAATGATCTTTCTCAACCAAGGAGTATATGATATTCCAAAACCTGCCTTACTTGGGCTAAATGCATATTTAGCAGCATTCCAGTGTTGAGAATACACATCCGGCGCTGTAGCCACTCCGGCATCTCCCATACCTCCTGCACGGGCATCAGGAGCAATATTTAATGACGGCATAGCCGTTTGTATCGGGTTCACGTCATCTTGTGCATACGCGCCTAATGCAAGCAATGCAAAAATATTTACAAATAAGATTTTTCTCAAAAGACTCTTCATTTATTCTACTATTTAAGTAATTAATTTATATGTTAAGGTTTTATTATAGTTTGTTCGTATTCCTTATTTTAATTATTCAGTATGTATAGATAACAATTTTTTATAATATTTATTGTTACCTAGCATAAATTTAACATTTTAAATTATCAGCAAATAGATATTTCCAACAATTTCTCTCCTTCTATTTCTCCTGACAGATGATTTCCTATTTGCACCTTCCCTACTCCGGCGGGTGTGCCGGTAAAAATCAAATCGCCGGTTTTGAGGGTAAAAAAACGGCTGGCGTATGCAATTATTTTATCTATCGGATGTATCATTTCGGTAGTATTAGCCGATTGGACTATCCTACCGTCAATCGACAAACTAAAGTTCAAGTCATCCATCGGTTTCCCCCATTTATCTTTTGGCACAAATTGCCCTACAGCAGCAGAGTTATCAAATGCTTTGGCTATTTCCCAAGGGAGTCCTTTTTTCTTAAGTTCAGATTGTATATCTCTTGCCGTAAAATCGATACCGAGACTAATTTCTTCGTAATAGCGATGAGCAAATCGTTCTGCTATATTTTTACCCATCTTACATATCTTAACTACAACCTCAGCCTCGTAATGTATATCGGCAGAGAAATCGGGAATATAGAAATCTTTCTTATCTCCCGAAAGCAAAGATGTATCGGGTTTCATAAAAAGAACAGGATCATCCTCGCTATTCGATAATGCCCTGTTCATTTCTTTATTATGTGATTGATAATTTTGTCCTACGCAAATAATCTTCATCTTTTTGCTGTATAAAAAATATACAACAAAGATACACAAGTTTTTATTTCTTTTTATGAATTCCGCCAAACATTTGCCTCAAGCGCATTGTAATTACACCAATGACACCTTCAGCAAAAATACCGGAGCTCATTTTTGAAGTACCCAACATCCGATTAACAAAAATAATAGATACTTCTTTTATATTAAATTTCAGACAATGTGCCGTATACTTCATCTCCACTTGGAAAGCATATCCTTTGAAGCGAATATTGTCCAAATCAATAGTTTCAAGAACTGCACGCCGATAACAAACAAATCCGGCTGTAGAGTCATGTACCTTCATGCCCGTAATAAAACGCACATATCTGGAAGCAAAATAAGACATCAAGACCCTTCCCATAGGCCAGTTTACAACATTTACGCCACTACAATAGCGTGAGCCTACCGCTAGATCGGCTCCTTGATTAACACATGCCTCATATAAGCGGAGAAGATCGTTCGGATTGTGAGAAAAATCAGCATCCATCTCATACACATACTCATAACTGCGTCCCAAAGCCCATTTAAACCCTGCGATATATGCCGTTCCAAGACCAAGTTTACCGGCTCTTTCCACAAGATGTAACCTTTCGGGAAACTCTGTTTGAAGCCTCTTTACAATAGAAGCGGTTCCATCAGGAGACCCATCGTCAATAACCAGAATATCGAACTCTTTAGGTAAATTGAACACTGCCCTTGTGATGGCCTCTATATTCTCCTTTTCGTTATAAGTCGGGATGATAACTATTGAATCTGACATTTCCTACAATATATTAAGTTACAAATGTAGCATTTTAAGTATTGATAAATAAAAATTTGCCCGACAAAAAAAACTAAAATATTAGGATATCCATTTCGCTAAAAGAACTTTTTCAATGAGATTAAAAAAAATTAATACCTCTTTATGGAATTTCAGAGACTTTAATATCTATTAAGTAGAAAAAGACAAGATTAAGTAACAATTTAAAACATACAGTTATGAAAAACGCAGTAAACCTAAACTCAACAGAATGGTGTGACATAGTTTTTGAAGGAAGAAACAAATCATACGGAGCATTCGCTTTAAGACAATCTTCTTGGAAACGACACATCCTCGCTTTTGCAATCATCTTATTGTTTGTAGGTTTTGTAACAGCCCTACCGTTAATCATCAGTACTGTAAAAGCTGCAACAGGTATACAGCCGGATAATATAACAGATAAATATACAATAGTAGTTATCGATCCGCCATTAAACAAAGTGGATGAGATTGAAAAACCACCAATTCCAGAACCACCTAAATTTATACAAATGACGAAGTTTGTTCCACCAACAATTGTTGATGACACTAAAGTCAATAATGAAGAAGAGATGGTGACAATGGAAGAGGTTGCAAAAGGGAAAGACGCCATTGGAAAACACAAGGTAGAAAACGGTTCTACTGACCCTGATGCAATCCGAAAGGACATTGAGACCATAATGACACCAACAGATAAGGGAGGAACAGAAAAGAAACCCGAGACATTTATTGCAGTAGAAATCATGCCTCAGTTCCCCGGAGGGGAGGCAGAAATGTATAGATTCATTAGTGATAATCTCAAATATCCAGTTGTAGATCAAGAGATAGGAACACAGGGACGTGTTATAGTAAGATTCGTTGTTAGCAAAACCGGTGAAATATCCAACTTGGAATTATTAAAAGGAATCAGTCCAACATGCGACAAGGAAGCAATGAGAGTTATAAAAAGTATGCCAAAATGGATTCCTGGGAAGCAAAGCGGAAATCCGGTTCAGGTATATTTCACAATTCCGATTGTATTCAAACTGAAACAATAGAAGTACTCTACCCAAGAAGGCTGTATAGCATTTTTACCTTATCCTATATTGATTTCTCTTCGATCAGGATGACAAAAGACAAGAAAAACTCTATAACAGCCTTCTTATTGTTTCTCGGTAAGGTATTTCCAAAAACGTTTTGGCATGTGCTGGCGATGCAGTTTTGGATTTATACGTTCTTTTATGGTCATCGACTTAAAATAACCTTTCCACAACTCTTGAAATAACTTTTCATCTTCGGCCATCAACTTTTCATCTAATTTTCCACCCAGCAAATACTCATCATTATCAAGTGTGATCTCTACCATTGTATTCAGATCATAGTAATACCCATATTTTCTTTTCATATCATAGATAACCCATTTTTGATCCGAAAAGCGATCTTTGAAATGACCAATAGCCAAAGGAAGAGCATTATATCGGGGAAATACAGGTGCAAAGAATATATCGTCAGCAGCTTTTTGAAAACGCACAAACTGTTTCAAATAGAGTTCCTCGTGAGATACTTTCCTAGCCAGTTGGCTCATCTGCAAAACATCGCTATCTGCAAAATTCGTTTCTATAGAGATTTTATTATCAAGCGATTTACGAATATAACGGAACATAAGATCGTCACTTCCTTCTTCCTCCGAAAGCCAAACATAGGTAAGCATGTTGCATGCTCCTTTCGACAGTTTATTTTCTAATCCTTTCCAAACCCGAGTAGCTTTGTCTTCTTGCGTAACCACCGTATAGCTATCATCCATAAACATGGGAGCAATATCTCCTTCTGCCAGTAATCTGTCGGGAAATACTTTTCGGCTATATGCATCAAAGATGGCGGTCAATAAGCCTTCGAATGTTTTATCGTAAAAAAACACTACCATCAGTCAGGGAATATTATAGACAACTGACTATCATCACTTTTTCGTTTTTTAGGTTCAGTAAGGATTTTGCGAACATACTCAGGCGTAACTTCATTAACAGTATACATCGGCAACTCGTTGCAAGTAATAAAATATTGAGCTTTCTTCATCACCACTCCAATCTTTTTAAGGTGTGAGGCATTCAGCTTACCATGCCGACGCGAAGTTACAATATACTGTGCCGACTTAACCCCAATACCGGGCACACGAAGAATCATTGCATAGTCGGCTTTGTTAATATCCACCGGAAACATTTCGGGATGACGCAGTGCCCACGCCAATTTCGGATCTATCTCAAGGTCAAGATCAGGATATGCATCGTCCACTATTTCATCAGCTCTATACTGATAGAAACGCATCAGCCAGTCGGCCTGATATAAGCGATTTTCTCTCACCAATGGGGCTTGCTTTAAGGCTGGCAAACGAGTATCATAACTATTCACCGGAATAAAGCCCGAATAGTATACACGCCTCATCTGTGTCTGTTGATAAAGGATCGAAGACACACGCAAGATATCTTTATCCCGTTCATTGGTTGCGCCTACTATCATTTGTGTACTCTGTCCGGCAGGAACAAAGCGCGGCGCAGAGCGGAACTTCCGCCTATCTTCTATACTTTGTTGCATTCCCTGCTGAATATAACGCATCGGCTTGTATACACTGCGATGATCTTTTTCGGGAGCCAGCAGTTTCAGATTTACCTCTGTGGGTATTTCCAGATTTACACTCATACGATCGGCATACAATCCGGCTTCGCTAATCAGCTCCTGACTAGCACCAGGTATGCTTTTCATGTGAATATATCCGTTGAATCGTTGTACAGTTCTGAGATTTTTTATGACTCTCACCATACGCTCCATCGTATAGTCTGGGTTGTTGATAACGCCCGAACTAAGAAAAAGACCTTCGATATAGTTACGACGATAAAATTCAATTGTAAGATCAACCAGTTCTTGAACTGTAAATGTAGCTCTGCGGATATCGTTACTTCTACGATTGATACAATATGCACAATCATAAATACAGTAGTTGGTTAACATAATTTTCAACAATGAAACGCAACGCCCATCTTCTGTAAAACTATGACATATCCCCATACCACCTACAGTATTTCCAAGTCCGCCCACTTTATTTTTGCGGACAGTACCACTGGAAGAGCAAGAAACGTCATACTTAGCCGACTCTGCCAACACCTTCAGTTTTTCGAGTACATTATCATTCATAGAAATACAAAGAAAAGGATTTTAAAAGAGAGGTTGTTATAAAATAATTTAAAATAAGCACTTTTGTTGATAAATAAATAACCATCTCACTACAAAACACTTATCGGCAAAAACTTTTTACTATTAAGCACAATACATCGTTAAAGTCAAGCATAAAGACACATACACAAAATTAGCGTTTAGATATACATTTTAAACTATTTTAACGATATAAAAAGAGAAAACACAAAGTGAAACTCGGCAGAAATCCTTATTTTGCATATATTTGTAATATCACAACTAATTAATTATTCAGGCCTGCCGTTATGAAAAAAATATGCACACTGATTGCTTTATGTATATGTTATTCTGTATTATATGCGCAAAATACAGACAAGCAAATTTCCAAACATGCAGAACTAGAGACAATCCTCAACAATATCAGAGAGAAACATATCCCTGATAAAAGAGTAAAAGTGTTTGATATAAAAGTAGATGATCACGAAAAGGCCCCTACCTTACTAGGTGTCACATCGGATATTACTGCATACAAAGAAGTTATAAAGCAGTCTGAAAAAATTTATGGAAAAAACTTCACGGATAAGATAAAATTATTACCCGACAAAGATTTAGGAGACAAGACTTATGGTGTGATAACCTTATCTGTTGCCGATATCCGAGTTGAAGGTAAATTCTCGGCCGAAATGGCTACTCAGGCTATCCTCGGAACACCAATCCGAATTCTGCAAAAAGATGGATGGAGCCGTATACAAACCCCTGACGGATATATAGCTTGGACACAGGAAATAAATTACCACCCGATGACTAGGACAGAATTTGAGGATTGGAACTCGGCAAAAAAAATAATATTTACAGACTATTTTGGGTTTGCATATTCTGCACCTGATACACAAAGTCAGACTGTATCGGATTTAGTCAGTTGCAATATTCTGAAAAAGGAAGGCGAGGTTGGAGATTTTTATAAAGTATCATACCCCGATGGACGGAAGGCGTATATACTAAAAAGCCAAAGTAAAAAATATGAAGACTGGCTTGCCGGAATTACAATATCAGGAGACAACTTTGTGAAAAAAGCATACACCCTGATGGGTATTCCTTATGTATGGGGTGGTACATCGGTAAAAGGTATGGACTGTAGCGGTTTTACCAAAACAATAGCGTTAATGCATGGTATTATCCTGATGAGAGATGCCTCACAACAGGCACATACAGGTATACCGATTGATATAAGCAATGGATATGGAAATTTACAACCCGGAGATTTGATGTTTTTCGGAAAAAAAGCTGAGAAAGATAAGAAAGAACGGATACGTCATGTCGCATTTTATATTGGCAACAATAAATTCATTCATGCATCGGGCTATATCCGTATCAGCAGCCTCAACCCTAAAGACAATGATTATGACGAAGTGAATACAAAAGAATTTATCAGAGCTTCGCGCATAATAGGGGCCATAGATAAAGAAGGATCGGGAATATGGTCTATATCAAACAATTCATTCTATAAGTAATTAACATTGCACTTAATATATCGAATCATGCCACAATCGAGACGTAATTTTCTAAAAACAGCAGCTCTGACAACAATAGGTAGTGGGTTACTCGCCGGTAATCCATTAGCAGCATTTGCTCAAAACAATAAAAAGACAATTTCATTAAATAAGAAAATGAAATTAAGCTTTAAGCCATACGATCTGCAATTGCGCCATGTATTCACTATTGCTAATTCTTCACGCACAACAACACCTGTTGTACTGACTGAAATTACATACGATGGCATAACCGGATATGGTGAAGCTTCTCTCCCGCCCTATTTGGGGGAAACTCAAGCTTCTGTAATCGAATTTCTTAAGAAAGTAGACCTCGAACAATTTTCCAGTCCATTTGAGCTGGATGATATACTCACCTATATCGACAAAATAACAGAGAACAATACTGCGGCTAAGGCTTCTATCGATATTGCATTGCATGATTTGGTAGGCAAGACAATGAGTCAACCTTGGTATAAAATATGGGGATTGGACAAAGAGAAAACACCATCTACAACGTTTACGATTGGTATCGATACGGATGAGGTTGTTAAACAAAAAACCAGAGAAGCGGCCCCATTGTATAATATACTGAAGGTAAAGCTCGGACGAGAAAATGACAAGCAGATGATAGAGGCTATACGGACAGTGACCGAAAAGCCTATAGCCGTAGATGCCAATCAGGGGTGGAAAGATAAACACTATGCACTGGATATGATCAACTGGCTAAAAGAAAAGGGTGTCGTCATGATCGAACAGCCAATGCCCAAGTACAATCTGGAAGATACCGCATGGGTTACAGAAAGAAGCCCATTACCTGTATTTGCCGACGAGTCTTTTCAACGTCTTCAAGATGTGCTACGACTAAAAGGAGCTTTCACCGGAGTAAATATCAAATTGATGAAGTGTACAGGTATGCGTGAAGCATGGAAAATACAAACTGTTGCACGGGCAGCCAACATGAAAGTAATGATAGGCTGTATGACCGAGACATCTTGTGCCATCTCTGCCGCAACGCAATTATCACCGGCTGTAGATTGGGCCGACCTGGATGGAAATTTACTGATCAGTAACGACTGCTTCAAAGGGGTAACAGTTATAAATGGTAAGTTACATTTGGATGATAAGCCCGGAATCGGAATAGAGAAAGTCGGGTGATCTAAATAGTTTTTTGATGAGATTATATTTATTTATCTATCTTTGCATAAATTTAATACATAAGAATACGTGATATTACTAGCTGAAAGCGGCTCTACAAAGACAGAGTGGTGCCTGGTGGACAGAAGTGGAATTGTAGAACATTTCTTGTCCGATGGCATTAATCCTTTTTTCCAGACAAGAAAGGAGATAAGTCGTTCTATTCGGCTACAACTGCCACCGGTCTTCTTTAAGACTAAATTCCATACTATATATTTCTATGGAGCTGGTTGTTCTTCTCTAGAAAAGAAGAATGTAGTAAAAGCTTCACTTGAAGCCCAGTTTAAAACACCATCGATCATCGAAAGTGACCTTTTGGGTTCGGCTCGTTCCCTATTTAAAAACGAAGCCGGCATTGCCTGTATTTTGGGAACCGGCTCTAACTCGTGTCTATACGATGGGGATACTATAATAAAGAATGTGAAGTCTTTGGGGTATATCCTTGGTGATGAAGGAAGTGGTGCTTCTTTGGGTAAGATATTTCTTGCAGATTGCTTAAAAGGATTAGCTCCTACTGAGCTTATAGAACCATTTTACAGAAAGTATAAGATTGATCCGGATGAGATAATGGATTATATTTATTCTAAGCCTTTCCCAAACAAGCTGTTATCCGTTTTATCATTCTTTTTATACGAATATCTCGAACATCCCTATATCAATAATTTAGTCAGAAAGAATTTACGATCTTTCTTTGAAAGGAATATTCTTCAATATGAATATACGGAATATCCTATACGCTTTGTAGGATCGATAGCAAAAATGTATTCCTTTATCTTAAGAGAAATAGCTCAAGACTTAGGAATATACATTGATGTTATTATTGAAAATCCGATAAAAGGACTGATTGAATATCATAAAGAAAACGGACAGTTAATATAGATAAGGGATCTCTATATTACTTTTGATCGTCCTTATTGGCCAAAGTGATTCTTACGGCATTCATACCTTTTTGCCCTCGCTCCAACTCGAATGTCACCATATTACCTTCTTCAATCGGTACTAAAGTGCTACTTACATGGAAAAAGTATTTTTCTGTGCTGCCTGTGTGTTTAATAAAGCCATACCCCTTATCCTGATTAAAGTATTCTACACGGCCATTGAGAATAGGATCTTCGACATCTTCTTTCTTGGGTGTTGAAATAGCGATATCTTCTATTTCTATCTCTTGTTTATTCGTCTGAGTGGGAGGTGTACTGGTTATAACGCCATTCTCATCCACATAAGCGATCATATCTTCAAATGAGTCGACAGGAGCATTTCGTCTTTCCTCTCTTCTCTGTTGTTTTTCTTTTCTCTTTTGTTGTTTGTTTTTTTCTATTTCTCTTTTGTTAAATGAATTTGATTTTGCCATTAATTATATATTTATGTTTTTATATTTCTTACGCTGGAATTGATAATTGATTCAACTTCTTCCCTGTTAGTTTCTGAATATCATTAAGCATTGCATTCTCTTCCGCCGAACAGAATGTGAGAGCAGTACCGCTATTACCTGCACGTCCGGTACGACCGATACGATGTACATAAGTTTCGGGAACATCGGGCAAATCATAATTGATAACCAGTTCCAATTGATCAACATCTATTCCTCTTGCTGCAATATCCGTAGCAATGAGAACACGTGTTTTTTGCGACTTAAAATTAGTCAAAGCACGTTGACGTGCATTTTGAGATTTGTTGCCATGAATAGCCTCGCTACCTATACCTGCCTTACAAAGAAGACGCGCAATTTTATCGGCACCATGCTTCGTGCGGGAAAAGACTAATACTGATTGCTTTTTATCTTTTTTCAACAAATTGATTAACAAGTCTTTCTTCTCTTGTTTCTCTACAAAATATAGATATTGCTTGATAGTATCTATAACAGATGATGCAGGAGTAACTTCCACTTTAAGAGGATCTCTCAGAATAGAGCGAGACAAAGAAGCTATGGTAGATGGCATAGTAGCAGAGAAAAACAATGTCTGTTTTTCTTTTGGTAACTTAGGGAGCAGACGTTTAATATCATGAATGAAACCCATATCTAACATACGATCAGCTTCATCAAGGACGAAATGACGTATAGAGTCCAGATTTATAAATCCCTGATTAATCAAATCCAATAGTCGTCCCGGTGTAGCAACTAATATATCTATACCTGTCTTCAATTCGTCTGTTTGTGCTTTTTGCTTCACTCCTCCATATATAACACAGTGGCGAAGTCCCGTATATTGAGTATAGTCATTAAGACTGTCATTTATTTGAATTGCCAGTTCTCGTGTGGGGGTTAATATTAAAGCTCTGATTTCTCTTCTTTTACCACTAACTTTATTCAAATAAAGTTGCTGAATGATAGGCAGTGAGAAAGCGGCGGTTTTACCTGTACCTGTTTGTGCTAGTCCTAGAATATCTCGATTCGTTAAAGCCGGAATAATAGCTTTTTCTTGTATAGGAGTTGGCGTTGTATATCCTTTTTCTTCCAGAGCCTTTAATATTGGCTCAATAATATTTAATTCATTAAATGTCATAAATAGTTTAACTGTAATCTACTACAGATTTTATAATTGAATAATGTGTTACGAACACTGTGCAACACATTTCCGTAACTTGTTAATAAAATAAACAAGAAAGTTAATTTTGACGTCATTTTTTACGATGGGAAGTTCCGCTAAAACAGAGGCGGAGCAAAACATTGCGAAGAAAGATACAATATAAACTCGATTGTTTAAAAGACAAAGATACGAAAACAAATTGACTTATTGTGTTCTTCGCACTTTATTTGATAAAATGCTCTAGTATATAGAGTAATAAAACTATATAGACGATAATAAAAAAGATGTCGTGAAATAATTTGTATTATTTCACGACACTCCCTCTTTTTTCCTTTATTTAAAAATAAAAGAAAGAATATTTGACATCAGACTATCTCTTTCTGCTTGATCTTTTATCGCCTCGAAGGGAAAGCCCATTACACATGTTTTGTAATCGCCATCATGAGCAATACCCGCACTAAGGTTATTTTCTGTATATCTGAATATAGTATAACTATTCTCTCCGGCTGGCTCTAAAGCATCAGGCGACTCAACAGCATAAGCTATGGAGTTGAGCTTGTTATAAAACTCATAGTTACCAGAAAATGCCGGAAATGGAGAGGCAATTGTTTTTACTTTCCCCTCAACTGCTGCACGCCCTACTCTCCATTTATATTTTAACACATCAGCAGCAAACTTCTGATCTTCTCCTAGAGGCTTTTCAGTATCCCACAGGTCAGAAGCTACATAAGCTCCGCTTATAAATATATTTCCCCCTTGTTTACAATAATCAGTAATTTTGTTTTGAAACTCTTTAGGAAATGTTTTGAACTCAACAGGACTTACACCTCTACCTATTTTTGTTTGTCGTTGTTTCCCTAATATCAAATCTACTAATTTGTAAGAGTTCATATCCACAGTTCCATCCAATACAGCATCACGGCTTACCGATACGAACGAATATCCCGCTGCAGCAATAGATCGCCCATGCATAGCCGGATAGTCAAATGTATTTCCGGCAACAACTGTTGTTTCATAATTCGCATTGCTTGCACCAAAGCCTGCTGCATCGTCATCCATCCAGGGTATTACCCTCCTGAATTCGTATTGACTTCCAATATAATTATACTCCACTTTATCCGGCACTCCATGATCAATAAAGTCTAAAAATCCACCAATGCTATCTCTTGATGCAAAGCTATAAGGAGCAGATAGTCTATCAAAACCATTGACAATAAGCACCTGCCCTTTCTCTTCCGACTTTTTACATACCGAAAGTATTTCGGAAGGGAAACTTTGTCCTCCTTTGTTTACAGCTGTTATCTTGAAGCTATATAATACATCTTTTTCGATCGGCATAATCGCACCTGTACCATTAACTACTTTACCATTATCAAAGTCTCCATCGCCTATACGTGTATATACGATATATTGATCAGGCTTTGCACTTGGCTCGGTAACATCATTTACCGGCTTCCATTTTAATTCTACCTGAGTATTCCCGGAAAATTGAGCACTAAATGATTTTACAGGTAATGGTTGCACAACATAATCATAGCCATATTGATGAGCCACAAATTTGAGCATCCCTTTATATATGGAGCGACTAACTGTAAAACGAAAACGAGGATCGAGCCCATAATTCATATCTGCAAAATTCTGATGCGACAGTAATTCCAACAACATGGTAGGCACATTCGGAACACGAGCTTCACTATAAGAACGGTTCCACATTTGGCGGCGAGTCCACTGC
This sequence comes from Dysgonomonas mossii DSM 22836, assembly GCF_000213575.1. Classification (GTDB taxonomy): domain Bacteria; phylum Bacteroidota; class Bacteroidia; order Bacteroidales; family Dysgonomonadaceae; genus Dysgonomonas; species Dysgonomonas mossii. Next base: position 745,223 of record NZ_GL892005.1, on the reverse strand, counting down.
GGCTCATACTCACGGCGAATATCTTTTACTATCTCATCCATTATCAGCTCCGTAAGGTCGCGAGAAGCCCAACGAGTCTTACCATTTTCAAACTTTTCATCATTGTGATGCGTCATGTAGATACCCAGACTTCCTATAATAGAATCGTTGAAGGTCGTACCGGCATCGGTATGAAAAGCCATTGCAAGGTCTATCGGAATATTCAGACCGTCATTCTTCGGTAATACAGAAGAACCTCCGGCAATATAATTTACCCAAAACCCTCTACTTTGATAATCGTCGGTATAGTCATTCTTTCCTTCGCTCTTGTTGTATATACTATCGGGAGTACCAGCCCATTGCAACCAATAACGAGCACCCTCTGTATAACGAGGATAACCACTTACTTCCGGTTTGTAATCTATCGCAGGCAGTTTCTTTATATTATTTTCAATAGTTTCAGAACTCTTAGTATTGTCTGTTACAATGCCACTGGCATGAGGTTGCCTTGCAATATTGCCCATTCCGCCTCCTATCTTAACAGCATCGGCGGTCAAGATACGCCCCGCTTTATTGCTTTTATTGGTCAATACAACTTTACAATTTTCATTTACACCCTTATCAAAAGAAAAATAACCCAGAAAGATCCACGTACCACCTCCCATCTTTTGATTAACACTAAAGTCGGTTTTCCCTCCCTTATGATATACTGTATATCGGGCATCATCGGTGCTATTTTCTAAAGTCTTATACGATATATACACCCCATATTTACCTTTTTCGGGAATATCGGGTATCCATTCACATCGACTTTCTTCTCCGGTCTTTATTGTCTTTACTTCTTTATAAGAGCCTGATCTGAATGGATTTTCTCCATCCAGATATGACTCTTTCAAATATGCAAATCCTTCATAGTAGCCAGCTATCCAGCTGTCTTTTCCATTAATTTCTTTATATATCGATTTATCTTTGTTTCTATCATTATCTACAATTATTTCATGACGCTGTATATCACGTTCACGAGGCAACAAAACATTCGCACCTGCATTTTCGAGCATAGGTACTAAATATGGCAATACATAGCTTTGAGTATATAAATCCTCCACTGTCTGGAAGATTCGAGCTCGCTGCCACTCCCAGCGTGCCAACTTTTGTTCGTAATACCACCCGTGGCTTTGCCATATAGCCAAGTGATGATTTTGCAACCCTCGGTCAGCAACATAGGGTTGAGATAAGTTTACGATCAATGGTTTATCAAGTTTGTTAGCAAATAGTTGCTTTTTGTCTTTTCCAAACAAAACCAAATCTTCGACTTTTCGGGTATCGGTAATCAATTCAACTTTGTATTTTTTATATTTTTCGGGAAGTAGATCTTTAATTTTATTATAAATGACATCTACTTCATTTTTCTGAAAAGGAATATAGGAAAGGTTTACTCCAGCAAAGAGGCTTATAGTTTTCCCTTTCATGTTGACAGAATCTATTTTTATTCTCCCTGTTTTTACATCTTTGTTGGCAAATTCTGTGAGATATGTTCCAATATTATTTTTAATACTATCGGAAATAATTTGAGCCTTTATTTCATTCACTATAAAAAATGAGAGAAATAAAATAGCAATATTGAAAAAAAACGTCCTTTTCATTATAATTTATTTATCATAAACGTTCAAAAGAATAACCTCTCTTTACTAAACCTTTTATAATTTCATTTAATCTCAAATATAATTTATCTTTTCTATCAGGATGAGTTCCCGGATGAATAAGAATTATTGCACCATCCAATGTATTTGCTTTTTCATATGCAAACAGCTGATCTATTATCTGTTGGGAAGACATATAGTTTTTCATATCCGGTGTTGTATAATCGGCAGCTGTTCTCAGTCCGGAAGTAAAGTTAATCGTTATCTGATTTTGCGATTCAATTAAGCTCACATTTTCTTTATTATACCACTCATATGGAGGCAAATAATAATTTACATCAGATTTTTTTATTCCATACTTTTCGAGTTCTTTTATATTTTGCCTTAAATCATTAATAAGGCTATCTGATGTCACAAGAGATTGTTCTCTATTTCCCCAAGAAGCATATAACAAATGCTTATCTGAATGCCCCCCTACATAATGTCCTTTTTTAATAATGTTCTTAATTGTTTCTTTATGTTCTTTCATTCTCAGACAATTCCCTGTAAGAAAAAAAGATGCTTTCGCATTGTTTTTATCTAATGTCTTAAGGATAGTTGTTGCTCCTTCAAAAGCAGAATCTGCAGAAAAAATTAAATGAATTACTTTTCTATCTGAGTTGATTCGAACAGTAGCTCCATAGGCATCAGTTACTGTATTATTTGGTTTATTAGACTGCTTTCTTCCTAGTTGCTCCATTATGGAGAGGTAATATATCATGTAACAAGTACCATCGATCACAGGCTCATTGGTACCATAGGAGTCTTGATGAAACACAGCAGGACCATTCTGAAAGGCAGCTAAAGGGTCTTTACTTCGGCTCACTTTTGGAACACCCAAGAATGTATCATGCCAACCTTCATTGATGGGGCCATCAACCAATCCTCCCAAACGAGTTTCGTCTGTTCTGGAAGAAACGGCTCCTTCAGGAAAACCTCCTATAAAAGAGAATCCCCAAGGATTACAGCCCAAAATCCAATCACGTAAAGCAGCTTCCATCTCCTGAAAAGAATTGTCTCCTGAAATCTCTTTATATTGGTGAGCATAAGAAGCAGCTCCAATAATGGCAAAGTTAGCACACCACACATAAGGTACACCATTCATAAACGGCTCACTTCCTGCACGGTTTCGAATAATTTGTAATCCTTGACGCATAAAGTCGGTGAACTTTTTGCTTGTTACTTCGTCGTCGGATTTTGCCATCAGGTGATGTCCCTGATTAACAAAAGGATAGAACTGATAGTGGCGTGCAAATCCAAATGCCCACAAAGGATTAACGGGTTCAAGTTGTCCCCAATAGTCTCCTTCTGTACGCCATTTCGGGTCTTTAGTAAGAGTATAAAATGTAGCAGCCGCTAACTCTACATCATCCACATAATTGTCTTCTTCGTAAAAATATGGCGAAACCACGCAGACTGTTTGAGTATTTCCGGGATGTTCAAGAGCAAATTCATAGGCAGGTTCTGCCTTATCTGATAGTACTTGAGCAAAAGCAGGATCTATATTCTTGAAAAGCTCGGCTCCCAGAGCAAAACAGGAAGCAAATTTACCTGCAGAGGAAGCCACTCCGGTGGTACGGTTCAGTTGAATCTCTCCATTTCTGGGATTAGGTAAGTCTTGAGGCTCTCCGGTAATAAAATAAACCGGTCGCCCCTTACCAGGCCCCCAGCCATAATCTACATTATCATTTTGAGGCAACCCATAACCGGCATGGTCTCGGTCATCGGCTATCTGGTTATACATTTCTTTAGGTGCAGGGTTCATTCTGGATAACCAGTCTAATCCCCAACGGATTTCATCTAAGATATCCGGAATGCCGTTACTGCCCGGACTAGCATCAGCACGATAATTGTCTTTAAAAATTGTTTTATCTTTTGCCTGATAATAAGCTAACATCATGTGATAGATAGCACTTGCTGTGGTGGTAACATATTGTAATTTATCGTCTGCATCATGCCAACCACCGCGAACATCAATATGTTCTCCTGTACGGGTGGGATGCTCTACAATAAAACCATCATGTTGATGACAAACAGTGCCTAAAAAATTATTCTGCCCGCAACGTTGACGGCGCATATAATTAAGCATAAAATCAACAGACCCTTCGTAAATATCTGCTCCAATTTTAAATTGAGGAGATTTCACGCCGGCAGCTTCAATATAATAATCACCTTCTGCCTGAACAGAAGAAAAGTCTAGACGAAAAGCTGATTTTAATCCCCAATATGCAGCATCTGCAATTTTTCCCTGTCCGCTGTATACTGCTTTTCCGGTTTTTGCATCAATAAGTGAAAAATCGGGGATACCATGTTGAGTTGTAGGCAACACAGGTGGTTGTCCACTTCTGCTGCGAAAAGATAAATCGGGGGTAATTTCTTCAGTTGAGATTAGCACTGCAACTTTGATATCCTTGGGTAGATATCCCAATTGATTTATCCTTACCCATGAAGATTGCCCATAAGACAAGGAAACCATCATGCAAAAAATAAAAAAAGCGACTAAGCGATGCTGTTTCATGTGACAAAAGATTAAGATAAAAGAAGGAGACAACTTGGCATCCCAGGATGTCTCCTCCTATCTAAAAAGTCTAAAACCTAATTATATAAAGAATGGTGTAACAAACCTTCCTTTATATCATACTATTTTTTATTCCCACCCCTTGGTTTGAGTCAATTTATATCCCTGACTAGAGTACAAGCTAATCTGATCTTGACTAACTGGAGACAAATAAACCCTATCGGTAAAATTATCTCTATCTTTAACTCCTTCAGGCAAGTAATACCCTACCATATCAGCAGCATTACTTCCATTAAATTTAACAATAGTCCCATCTTCCTTCATTACTTGAGTGATATTCTTCTTCGTAGCTGCAACCAATTCTGGTATTTCTTTAGGAATATCCACCCAAACGCCTTTTAGTATATCTGATTTCACAGAACCTTTCATGTAATTTATTTTTTTCCATCTCTTCAAATCCAACAAACGAGATGGTTCCATAAATAACTCCATGCGGCGCTCGCGACGAATCTCCCATATCAGAGCCGGAACATCTTGGTCACGAGCCGGATCAACAGGTAATGCGCCCAAATTCATATGTGGAGTTTTTACAATGCCTTTACCAATCGCTTCAGCATCTAAAGGACGATCACGCAAAACATTTATAGACCTGTTTATATCTTGCTGTGTAACAGCAGTACCTCCTATTGTCGCAAGCTCTGCTTTCGCTTCTATCCAGTTTAGAAGGACTTCTCCATAACGTATAACCGGGGCATCATTTGTATTAGTATTGCTTGTATACTTGGGTGGAAGCGGAAGTGAAAGCGTAGGGCCTGTCCTATCCACAAATTTATTTGTAAAAAGCAATGCTGCAGCTTTTGAATTTAATTTATTCGAAAATGAAGACTCAAAGCGAGGATCCCGTGTTTTCATAAGATTTTCAAGATCAAATTTAGCAGCAGCTACTGAAGAATTTTGCCAAACCTTTCCATCATTACAGATAAAAGCTTTCACTACATCTAGGTTTGCAGACTGATCTTGTGCCTCATAATTGCAATTATAAGAAGCCACACAATGTGTTATACTGACTGACGCATCATAATGCCTGTACATAATACATTCTTTATTACCTGAGAGATTTTCAGACCCGAAAAGAGTGTGCATGTCAGTGTCTATCGCATACTTACCGGTCATAAGTAACTCGGAAGCTTCTACTGCAAATTCAAGGAATTTTTTTGCTCTTGTCTGATCTGCATTATGATATTTCTGCCAAGTACCTTCGAATAGCATCCATCTTGAGATAAAAGCAGCCGCAACATCTCTATTCAGAGTTTGAGCTCCATCATTAGTACGAATATTTTGCAATACATACTTGAACTCATTATATACGTTATCCATTACTTCATTACGAGGTGTCCGATCTTTATACATGATATCTTTCTCTGTAGTAGAGAAATCTTTCTCGAAATAAGGGACATCACCAAATACGCTTACTAAACGACAATAATCGAGTGCTTTAAAAAAACGCGCTACAGCCATCCAGTGATTATAAGCTTCGGGTGTAAGAACATTCTGCATACGAGTTTCAATACGATCTATCATCAAATTAGACTTACGTATCCACCCGAAATACCAAGTAGGGCCGGCGTACTGGGTCAGCCATGCCGGCGGACTAGTAATACTGTTACTACCCCTTGTAGCAGGCACGCTGACCTCAAACAAAGACTGTACATTTTTAGAAACAACATCATCACTGAACATATATCCCTTGAAGAGAGAATAATCTAACGTCCAGGAAGAATTATAGCCAACAAAGAATTGTGTATAAAATTCATTAGCATATAAACGTACATTATTTTCCTGTACCCAATATTTATCATCATCTATACTATTCAATTGCGAACGATCCAAATAATCGGAACAGCCCTGAAAGAGAGTAGCAGAGATTAATCCGAACACAAGAATAGTTTTCTTTATTAGATTGATATTCTTCATTATTGCTTAATTTTTAAAAAGTTAATTGAACACCAAATGAAACATTCTTAAACATCGGCGCGCCAACACCGGTACGCCCAGAGTTATAGTTATTATTCGTAGTATCCCACATAGAGATTCCATTCATCACTTCAGGATCGACAGGTAGACCATTTAATTTATCCCAAGTATATATATTTTCCATGGACAAATATATACGAGCCTTAGTTATATATGCCTTGCGTGTAAGAGCAGGAGGCAAGCTATATCCAAAGGTTACATTCTTGAGTCTTAAATAAGACATGTTCAGAAGATACCTATCTGATACATGTGTATTATTTACAGCTGTAGATCCACCGGCTACTGCTGCCACATTATATGGACGAGGATAAAAAGCGTTTGTACGATCTTCGCGCCAGAAATCTCCGGCTATTGCCTGAGCCATAGCCCCATCCGATGTATTGTATCCTGGTATAGCCAATGCTCCATCTCCCCAGATACTACGTTTACCTACTCCTTGGAAAAACAATTGCATATCAAAACCTTTATAATCCGCACCTACTCGGAATCCATAATTGAAACGAGGTGTCGTATTTCCTATTACAGATAAATCTCCATGATTATCCGCGGTATTACTACCATTGGTGATTCTACCATCTCCATCTAAATCCTTGTACTTGACATCTCCAGGTCCAAATTTAAAGTCAGCCGACGTCTGAACAAAAGGCTGATATACAGCATTATCACCCTTCAATTTATACATCTGTTTAGTAGCTGAATTCGGATTATTAGGATCCAGAGGTACTGAAATAATAATCAAATTACCAGAAGAGTCATACTCAAAGTCATCTTTCTGATAAAGACGATCTACTTTATATCCCCAAATATCTCCATAACGTTTTCCTGCCCACCATGAGGTAGCAGAAGTACCTTTGATCGCTCCTTCTGTGTAATCTGTTATATATGTCTGAGCATCAGACAATGTAAACATTCCGTTTATACTCAACCCATTGGCAAATCGATGGTTATAATCAAGTGAAAACTCCCAACCTCTTGTTCTTAATTCGCCATAATTACCTTCTGGAGAAGGTGCACCAAAAGTATTAGGTAATGTAACACCAGGGACAATCATATTTCGTGTATAACGTTGATACCAATCGAATGTAGCACTTAGCTCATTGAAAAGAACAACATCTACACCAAAATCAAGTGTTTCTATATCTTGCCATGTAATATTTCTATCTACAGGTCCCGGTGTCCTGAAGTATGGAAATTTAGTAGTTCCATCAAGCCAAGACGAAGTTAAACCAGAAAGCGACTGCATATAAAGACCTGATGAAACAGTCTGATCCCCTATTGATCCCCATGATCCTCTGAATTTTAACGAACTTAAAGTAGGTTTAGCCCATGCCATAAAGGACTCCTCACTTGTACGCCAACCTGCAGAAAAAGAAGGGAACCAACGCCATTTAAGTTCTGTTGGAAATTTTGAGGAACCATCGTAACGTAAATTAGCTTCCAATAGATATTTCTGGTAAAAATCATAATTCACACGGCCGAAAAAGCCAGCTTGCGATTCCCACCATGTTCCACCACCCACCGTAGGAGTAGCTCCTGTAGCTAAGTCGAACTGAGGATTGTTATAATCCAATAATTCTGTTTTCTGAGCCCAATATTGTTTTCTTTTCGATTTCACAGCATTCAAACCTGTCATAAATTTAAATGTATGAATACTGGCCAAATTCAGATTATATGTTGTATAAGCATTAAAAGTATGTTGTTGCTCATTTTCCGAATCTCTTCGGAAATGATCGGGGTTGGCACCTTTACCTGTATAAGTATTCAGCGGTAAACTATAAGCTGGCATTGCACCAGTATCTCCGGCAGAGACAACATTTCCATCCTGATCTACATAAATACGATTTCCATTTGCATCCATTCTAGGCACTGCTGCTGACCATGAATCTGCAGCAGTATAACGTGTTCCGGGTCTATCCCATAAAAACTCACGATTTGCATAAGTATAGTCGAATTCCAAATTCCAGTCTTTTGTAAAATTGACAGTTGCTCCAACATTCACATTCAAATAATTTGTCTGTCTGCTTGCTGTATTTGCTTGTGCCGCTTCTGATGCAGGACTCCGGATAATGTTTCCATTTTCATCCATACCAAATGGTTGTAGAGGTCCCCAACGATATATGTATAACCAAGGATCTGCAGTCACAGAGTTTGTCATATACGGATAATATTTTGTTCCTTGAGAAAACATAAATCCACTTCTCAAAGTCACATATTTATTGATCTCTGTACTTAATTTTGCACTAGCATTGTAGCGTTCATAGTTATCCTTTTTTGCCGCTTTCATCAAGCCGCTTTGGTTAAAATATCCTAGACCGATGTTATAACCTACTTTTCCTGATTGTCCATTTACAGATAAGTTATGAGTTTGCGTAGGTGTCCATTCTTCAACCATATAGTCATAAGCATTGTACAAGCGTACTCCCATATTGTTTTTTCCATCTACGTACCAGTCACGACCATATACCATCGGATCATTTACTCCCAAATTTCCGTATTTTGAATACCACTCTTTAGATCGCTCATAACTTGCTTTATTCAGTTTCCAAAAAGCTCCACTTAGACTTGTACCAACTCTCTCCATTGCCGAAATTGAATATTCAAGTCCGTCAAGAGTTGCCATATCAACATCTTTAGTAACTTTAGACCAAGCAAAGTTACCAGAATACTGAACGCTTACTTTATCCGTTTTAGCTCCCTTCTTCGTAGTAATCAATATTACACCAAATGCAGCTTTGGCTCCATATATAGAAGATGCTGCAGCATCTTTTAATACACTTATTGTTTCTATGTCGTCGGGGTTAACAAGTGTCAAACTTGGAATTTCAACGTTGTCTAACAAAATGAGTGGATCAGACTTGGATGAACTTTGAATAGATCCTATTTGCCCACGTATTCTAAAAATGGGATCAGAACCTACTTCTCCACTAGGTATAACAATAGACAAGCCTGGAACAGAACCTTGCAACCCACGTCCAACATCAGCTATCGGACGATTTTCCAAGGTTTTCCCTATATCTACAGAAGATACAGCACCTGTTAAGTTTTCTTTTTTCTGCACTCCATAACCTACCACTACAACTTCGCTCATTATTTGAGAATCTTCTTGCATTGTTACATCAATGGTTCTTTGGGTACTAACCGTTATTGACTGAGTCTTAAATCCCACATACGAAAATGTTAATGTAGCATTATTAGACGGAACGGTAATACTATATCCTCCATCCATATCTGTAAGAGTACCATTTGTTGTACCTTTTACAGTTACACTCACACCTATAAGTGGCTCTTTTTTGGAATCGATCACCTTTCCCTTAACCGTAATCTGCGTTTGTTGATTTTCTGCAAAATCTTTAGATCCCTTTGAATCGTAGGCATAGCTATATCCTATAGACGAATAGATGAGTCCTATAGCCAGCAAAACAAAGAATCTCCTTTGACAGTGTTTTTCTACTTTTTTTAGATTCATAATACTTTGTTTATTAATTTTATACTTCTTCCTGTTGATATGAATGAAGATATTGAGGAAAAATGCATTTGGAAAGTGAGCACTACTTTATCGAATTCATATTTACAAGAATAAAACAAATGAAAAATTTAGAAATAGATTTAAAATTGTGGTTTTATTATGTTTCCATAGGCTAATTATATATTATTTTAATTAAATACAACCTTTCCTTTCTCCTTTCGACACAATACTTTTACTGAGATAAAAGACAATGTCAGGAATATAACCCTTATATTTAAAGTCAAGCCATTTCGCTAATCAAAAAATACGACTGAACTCTCTGAATGAGAAGGGCTCAAACTGGTAATACCATAACGATATTTTTTTAATTCTTTCTTATTCTTACATGGCAATATTATTTGAGTTAATCCCGTAACAGCCATAATATTTTCAGGATTGTTCATATTTACTGGCTTATTTCTCTTGAACTTATAAATAACAAAGCGCTTTGAGTTACAACCTCTTTCCCATTTCAAAATAATATTACGCTCATCAACTATTTGCATCGAAACATTACAGGGATTTTCAGGCTCTATACGTTTGATTCTATTATTTTCAGGAGAAATGGACAAATATTTATATTCCTTTTTCCTTAATTGCTCCTGAATTTTCACTTCAGGCTTGTTAAACAATGATTTCGCACTAAAATAAACTTCACCTTTAATATTAGGATCAGACATATTTCTATTTATCTGACGAATAATTTCTTTAGAGTTTCGCCATTCTTTTTGTTTTGCATTCTTTGATACTCTATATGGAGCTAACCCTGCATAGACATTTGCTCCATAATTATATTTCGACCACCAATCTGCCAAAATAGCATAATCAGCAATTGGATATCCAATATTAAAGTACAGTTGTGGTAAGACATAATCGATCCAACCCTTCTGCTGCCACAATAAGATATCAGCATAAAGCCCATCATAGTTAGTCATAGCTTTCGTATCAGATCCTCTTGGATCTTCTGTTTTATTACGCCAGATCGCAAATGGAGAGATTCCGAACTCCACCCATGGTTTAATTGATTTTATAGTTTCGTTTATTTCTTTTATTATCAAATTGACATTATTTCTGCGCCAATCATTTTTATCTTTAAATCCTCTTGGATATTTTACGAAAGTCAAAGAGTCAGGAAATTCACTGCCAACAATTTTATATGGATAAAAATAATCGTCCATATGAATAGCATCAATATCATAATTACTAACAATGTTTTCAACTACTTTACATGTAAAATCACGAACTTCATCCAATCCCGGATTAAAATATTTTGCCTTACCATAATTCACAACCCATTCCGGATGCTTATTCATTATATGATCATTGGCATATGTATTATAAGCTACTGTATCATTATTTATTCTATAAGGATTAAGCCAGACATGTATATTTAATCCTCGTTTATGACATTCTTCAATAGTAAATTGTAATGGATCATATCCAGGATTTTCACCTTGATTACCTGTTAACCAATGGCTATACGGTTCAAATTTGGATTTATAAAAAGCGTCCGCAGTTGGTCTAATCTGAAAGATAACAGTATTCATATTATAAGAAACAACATGATCCAACAAAGAAATCATCTCCTGTTTTTGTTGTTCTACAGAAAGACCTGCCTGAGTAGGCCAATCGATGTTAGTTACAGTAGCAATCCAAACTCCACGCAAAGCCCTCTTGTTAGACTGTGCATTAACGACTGAGGTAATAGAGAGGATTAACGCAATTAGGTAAATAAAATATTTTTTCATATTTCAAGTTATTTTTCTAAAGACAGAACACCGACAATCCCTTCGCTAGAAGAGAATAAGCACTCTTTATTATCTAAGGGCACTACTGTATTTATTAATGAATTACCTTTTTTATGTTTCCATAGTAGCTTGCCTGTTCTCGCATCCAAAGCGAAAACAATACCATTCTTAGTACTGCCATACACAATATTATCCTTTTCCACCGGCATTGATGGAGCATGATCATATCCATAAAAAGCATTAACAGACCATATCTTATCAGGAGCATCGCTTAATGCTGAATAACAAACAACACTATCTTGCATTGTTTTACTGTATAATCTGGTTTTATCGATCGACAAACCGATTGTTTCACGAACCATTGATTCTTTTGTACGCCAAACAGTTTTCCCTGTTTCTGCATCTAAAGCTGTCATCACCCTATCCGGAGCTGTAAAAAATACTTTTCCATGCGCAGCGACAGGCCACACCGCTGCCGGAGAAAAATGCATACGATTCAGACCGCCATCCCATTTCCACAAGAGACCTCCTGTCTTTTTGTCCAAAGCGTACATATTATTATCCCAAGCTCCGAAAATAACCTTGTCTTCATAAATTAAAGGACGAGTTTCTATATATCCTTCAACTTGACTATATTCCCAGACAAGCGAACCATCTTTGATACTTATAGCTCTCATCGTATGGTCACTAGCTCCAACATAGGCAATTCCATCTTCAATAGTAACAGCTCCTAAAACAGCTTCTTTTGCCGGATATTTCCATATCTGCTTACCTGTATTTACGTGCACTCCATATATATATTTATCTGCAGACCCAAAAACAACAATATCATCACTTACAGCAGGAGTTCCAACAATTCTGTTATTAACTTTAAAGCGCCAGATCACCTTCCCGTCTCGTAAAGACAAACAAGATAGAATGCTCGAATCATCTCCAACATACACCTTATTCTTATAAACAACAGGAGATGAATATATGGTGTTGCCTATATTTGCAATCCATTTTTCTTTTACTTGAGGGTAAATATGGTTTACAGAGTCTGAAGGTCGCTTATAAATAGAATTATCGTCAGTATAATATTTTTCAGTCAAAGAGTACCCGCCCCATTTTTTAGGCGTATAGCCTATTTTATGTTCATAAACCAATATTGAATCTTGCGTTACTTTGTATAAAGAATAACCACCTAAACCATCTGATTTATCTCGCAAGTTAGATCTATTTAAAATACCGGGGATTCCATCATAAGAAAATAATAGGTTGCGATGATAATGACCACCAAGAACTGCTTTTACGTTATATTTCCTTGCTAAATCTGTTATTTCATACCAATTATCGACATCCCCATCTTGTAAAGGATAGTGTGTTACAAGAAGAAAAGGTGTGCCTGGCTTAGCAGAAGAAAACTCATTCCTCAACCATGTTATGTCTTGTGGAGCAACATGCCCATCCATCATCCGGATTATTGGTCCTGTACCAAAACCTAGAAATGTAATTCCATTATATTCGAACTTAAAACGCTCTGAACCGAAAATATGACCAAAGTCGGTAGCACCGGATTCGCTCCATTTAGTCTCATGATTGCCTGATAGTGGATAATATTTCACTCTAAGTTGATCCAACAAACCTTTTACTTTCTCTAAAGATGCACGATCTCCTTCTTCAGTTAGATCACCTGTAACCAAAACAAAACTAATATTCGGAGTTTTATTAATCTGATCAACTGTACGTTTTAAATCATTATAAGCCAAAGAATCTTTCGTTACATGCGTATCCGTTACTAAAGCAAAGCTAAAATTTTGCCCTTTTATTATTCCAGTTAGCAATAATAAAGATATTAATAGAGGTAAATGGCAAGATAGGTTCTTCATATAAACAAGGTTTGACAGATAAGCTAAATAAATAAGATCACTTCTCGATTCGAGGTATACAAATATATAAGGTTTCTATATATATTTTTCGAGTCATTCATCAATTTTAATATTTATTATGCTTTATACATATATTTTATATAACACAAATACAATTAAAACAAATATACATCTTATAAACAAGCCATTAGACACACAAAAGAAGAAATATAAACAAACAAAAACAACACCCACAAATACAATTTAGTCACATTAAACATGAATAACAAAACAAAAAGACAGACATATACATTTAAAATAGAAACTAAATAAAAATACAAAAAGACTCCACACACTAAAAGCTCCCAGAATAAGCAAATTTATATATATAACTCTAAATTATTGTTAATTTATGACTTTATTATAATTATAGAGTTACCTAATTAAATATATCCTCTTATATTTGTTGAGTAATCCTAATAAAATTAAAGCCGCTGGACTATATAATCTTTTATCTTTGGGGTTAGAATTAAAATTAACAATCAAAGGATTAAACTATGAAAAAACTTTTGAATACAGCCCTTTTATTGCTCTTTATGGCAAACGTATACGGACAAAAGAGTCCGATTGTTGCTGCGGAATTAACAGAAGAGTATTTATCACTATTAAAAGATAAACGTATCGCAGTGCTATCGAATCATACAGGTATGGTTGGGAGCAAACACTTAGTCGATATATTAGTACAAGAGAAAGTTAATGTAACGTCTATCTTCTCTCCCGAACATGGCTTTAGAGGTGATGCTGACGCAGGAGAACATGTTTCGAGTTCGGTGGACAAAAAAACGGGTATACCTATAAGATCATTATATGACGGCGATAGTCGCAAACCGAGTAAAGAGGCGATGGATTCATTTGATGTTATGCTATTCGACGTACAAGATGTTGGACTTAGATTTTATACCTATTACGTTACGATGGCAAGGCTCATGGATGTATGTGCTGAATATAACAAAAAATTTATCGTATTAGACCGTCCTAATCCAAACGGACATTATGTCGATGGGCCAATACTAGACATGAAATACAAGTCAGGCGTAGGGTGGCTTCCGATACCCGTAGTGCACGGAATGACTTTAGGGGAGTTGGCTCTGATGGTGAATGGAGAACATTGGCTTACTGAAAATCGAGTTTGTGATCTGACAGTCATCAAATGCAAAAATTACACTCATAAAACTCTTTATGAATTACCGATAGCACCGTCTCCAAATTTGCCGAATATGAAATCAATATATTTGTATCCATCAACATGCTTATTCGAAGGAACACCTGTAAGTTTGGGACGAGGTACATCTTATCCTTTTCAGGTCTATGGTCATCCCCAGATGAAAGGGTACACATTCTCTTTTACACCTAAGAGCATACCCGGAGCAAAAAATCCGCCTCTTTTGAACCAAAAATGCTATGGAGTAGATTTAAGAAATATATACGACGAAGATATATATACGAAAGGAATTGACCTCTCGTATATTATAGATGCATATAAAAATTTAAACATGGGCGATAAGTTTTTCACTCCATTTTTTGAAAAACTCATTGGAGTAAGTTATGTACGAGATATGATCAAACAAGGAAGATCTGCCTCAGAGATTAAAGAAATGTGGAAAGATGACGTTGAGAACTTTAAGAAACAACGCAAGCCTTATTTATTATACGAAGAATAAAAAAACAGTTGAATGAGTCCTATATTAGTATTATTAACTATAGCATTTTATTTCACCATACTCTTTGCCATTTCATACATAACAGGGCGCAAAGCGGATAATCAGGGATTCTTTACCGGAAACCGTAAATCGCCATGGTATGTGGTTGCCTTTGCCATGATTGGGTCAGCTATATCTGGAGTAACTTTTGTTTCTGTTCCGGGCATGGTAGCGGCCAGTGGATTTTCGTATATGCAAATGGTGATGGGTTTTGTAGTAGGGCAATTTATTATTGCATTTGTACTAGTTCCTTTATTTTACAAGATGAACCTGACATCCATATATGAATATTTAGAAAACCGCTTTGGTATTGCATCATATAAAACAGGTGCTTGGCTCTTTTTTATATCTAAGATGCTGGGGGCTGCTGTTCGTTTATTTCTGGTGTGCATCGTATTACAATTATTAGTTTTTGCACCACTTAAGCTACCTTTTATTTTGAATGTGGTGTTTACTGTGGGACTGGTATGGTTGTATACATACAAGGGTGGAGTAAAATCATTAATATGGACGGATTCTTTAAAAACATTCTGTTTGATTGTTTCGGTAGGATTATGTATCTATTATATTGCATCAGACTTAGGTCTTAATTTTTCGAGTATGTTATCAACCATTAACGAAAATGATTTCTCCAAAACTTTCTTCTTCGATGATATAAATGATAGACGCTTCTTTTTCAAACAGTTTCTTGCCGGCATATTTACTGTGATAGCCACAACAGGACTAGATCAAGATATGATGCAGAAAAATATGAGCTGTAGGAATTCAAGTGATTCTCAAAAAAATATTATTATCAGTGGTTCGATGCAATTAATAATTAATCTATTGTTCTTAATGCTTGGGGTTTTATTATATACCTATGTGTTTCAGAATAATATATCTATTCCCGGAAAAAGCGATGAAGTATTTCCTCTACTAGCCACCGGCGGATACTTCCCTGCCATAGTAGGCATATTGTTTATTATCGGTTTGATATCTGCGGCCTATGCTGCTGCCGGATCGGCTCTGACCGCTCTAACTACATCTTTTACGGTAGACATACTGGAAAGCACAAAGAAAAAATCAGAGAAAGAGGTTGCACAGATACGGAAAAAAGTTCACATAGGCATGGCTATAACGATGGGAGTGACAATTATCATCATAGACCTACTCAATAATACCTCCGTTATTGATGCTGTATATATTCTGGCCAGCTATACATACGGACCAATATTAGGCTTATTTGCGTTTGGTATTTTTACGAAAAAAGCTGTCAAAGACAGATATATACCACTAGTTGCAATTATAGCACCTGTAATCTGTTTTATTCTAGATAAAAACTCCGAAACATGGTTTAACGGATATAGGTTTAGCTACGAAATATTAATTATAAATGCTATATTAACATTCATAGGATTACTTATCCTTACAACTAAAAATAAATCAACAGTAGAATATTATCAAACGAAATAAACTGAAAACGATGAAGATCAATTGTTTTATACCTTTTCAAAGCGTAAGTCAAGTAAAAGAGACAGTATTATCTCTTAAGGAATCTGAGCTAGTAAATAAAATATATCTGCTAAAAGAAAACGATAATCAAGAAACCATTGAAGGTTGCGATATATTAGATATAGATACCCTACGCTCGACAGCAACAATAAAGAAAATAGTATCTAAAGCCGATGCTGAATATACACTGATCTATACCAAGTCTGCGAATCTTCGTCTTGGCATGTTTGCTTTAGACCGTATGTTGCAAATTGCAGAAGACTCAGGTGCAGGAATGGTATATGCCGATCATTATCAAATAGCGAATAACGAAAAGAAAAACAGTCCTGTAATCACATACCAGAAAGGAAGTTTGCGCGACGATTTCAATTTCGGATCAGTATTAATATACAAGTCTGATAGATTGAAAAAAGCTGTAGCCGATATGGAGACAGAATATAAGTTTGCAGGAATATATGATCTTCGATTAAAAGTATCTCAACAATCCGAGATTGTACATATAAATGAATATTTATATACAGAAATAGAAAACGACACCCGTAAAAGCGGTGAAAAAGTTTTTGACTATGTAGATCCAAAAAACAGGGAAGTACAAATAGAGATGGAAAAAGCATGCACAGAACACCTGAAGAAAATTGGTGCATACTTAGCTCCTAACTTTCGAAAAGTGGAATTTGATCAGGTAAACTTTGAATACGAGGCATCGGTAATAATTCCTGTCAGAAACCGTATCAAAACGATTTCTGATGCTATAAAATCTGTATTGAGCCAGAAAACCAATTTTAAGTTCAATCTTATTATCGTAGACAACTATTCTACCGATGGTACCACCGAGGCTATTGACAAATTTGCAGACGAACGCCTTATCCACGTTATTCCCGAAAATAAGGAACTGGGAATAGGAGGTTGTTGGAATGCCGGTGTACATCACCCGAAGTGTGGTAAATTTGCCATCCAATTAGATAGTGATGATGTATATTCTGATGAAAATACCTTGCAAAAAATAGTAGATGCATTCTACGAACAAAACTGCGCCATGGTAGTAGGAACATATATGCTTACCGACTTCGATATGAAAATGATACCTCCGGGCATCATAGATCATAAAGAATGGACGCCTGACAATGGCCGGAACAATGCGTTGCGTATAAACGGCTTGGGTGCTCCACGTGCATTTTACACGCCGGTTCTGAGAGAAATCAAAGTACCGAATACCAGTTATGGAGAAGATTATGCGTTAGGCTTACATTTTTCACGCAACTACCAAATAGGACGTATCTATGATGTCTTATACCTCTGCCGCCGTTGGGATGATAACTCCGATGCATCATTAGACATAGTGAAGATGAATGCACACAATACATATAAGGATAGAATTCGTACATGGGAAGTTGAAGCTCGTATTACCCTTAACAAAGGCAATAGGTAATTGTAATTAAACAAGTTTGAAAAAATGAGGGTTGGATTTACTACTCATGAAAAAGCCCTCATTTTTTGATGTCAAATAAAAAGATATGGATCATACATCTAAAGAAGCAAAAGAACTGTTACAGTCTCAGTTGAAAGAATGGGATTTGGCAAGAATAAATTTTGAAGCTCTCAATTGCGTAAAAACAAAAGAGGTTCTATTTGATGGATTTAAAATAAGAGTTCAATTCAATCCTGCACGTATTCAATCATCTGCGGCAAAAGTAGATGCGAAATCTATACAAGAGAGAAAATGCTTTCTTTGTCCTAATAATTTACCAAAAGAACAAAGAGGAGTTGACTTTGCCGGAAACTATCAGATACTTGTAAATCCATTTCCTATTTTCCCCGAACACTTTACAATACCAACATACGAGCATACCGATCAACTTATCTTCAACAGATATGGTGATATGCTCGACCTGGCAAAAAGTCTGTGTGAATATACTATATTTTACAATGGACCTAAATGTGGTGCTTCGGCACCTGACCACGCCCACTTTCAGGGAGGAATAAAAGGGTTTTTACCAATAGAAAATGACATAGAGTCCCTACCAAAGGAAACAATATATACAACCGGGGCAACATCTGTCTCTGTATTAAAAAACTATCAAAGAAATTGTTTTTTGATTGAGACAAAAGATAAAGAAGAAGCCATCGACTTTTTTAAGCTGCTATATAGCCTTCTTGAGATAAAAGAAGACGACAAAGAACCAATGATGAATATTATCACTTGGTACGACAATGATATATGGTACAGTTGCATCTTTCCTAGACAAAAGCACCGTCCGGCTTGCTTCTTTGCCGAAGGAGAAGGAAATTTGCTAATCAGCCCTGCTTCTGTAGACTTGGGAGGTGTGTTTATTACCCCTCTTGAAAAAGATTTTAACAAGATTACGAAAGAAGATATTTCTCAGATATTAAAAGAGATATGTATCGACAGTCAACAAATGCAATCTATTACCGATAAGATAAAACAAAGCGTATGGAACCAAAAGTAAGTGTCGGTATTTTATGGAATAAAAAAATATCTTTTATTCTCAATCAAGCTTATTTATACCAAGGACAAGAAACCTCTGGAGAAAACACCGTTTCTTTCAACGATGGAAAAATTGTATGGAATGGAAACGCCTATGATGAATTATATTTCGAACCACAACATAAAGATGCATCATTCACTATTAAAGATGTAGTAATTGGTATCAACTTCCACTGGGAGCGTAAGGAAGATCAAGAATTCCAAGGAGCATTGAAACTAATAGTAGAGAATGATACGATAACCGCAATCAACATCATTGGTGTAGAAGATTATCTGACAAGTGTTATCTCCTCCGAGATGAGTGCCACTGCTTCCCTCGAGTTACTAAAAGCTCATGCAGTTATATCTCGCAGTTGGCTCTTAGCTCAAATAGAAAAGAATCGCGAGATTATCGCACAAGAAGAAAAATATACCACTTTCATTGAAACCGAAGATGAAAGAATTCGCTGGTACGACAGAGAAGACCACGTTAATTTTGATGTTTGCGCAGACGACCATTGTCAACGTTATCAGGGCATAACAAGAGCCAACTCAAATATTGATATCGTTAAGCAGGCAATAGAAGAGACTAGAGGACAGGTACTAAAGTCTGAAAACAAAATATGTGATGCTCGCTTCTCTAAATGTTGCGGAGGAATTGTCGAGGAGTTTCAAAACTGCTGGGAAGATACTAAATTCCCCTACCTGGTAAAACTAAGAGATGACGACAGTATACAAGATATACCTGATCTGACCCAAGAACAGGAATCCATAAAATGGATACATACTCGTCCTTCTGCATTTTGCAATACGCAAGATAAAAAGATATTGAGTCAGGTTCTGAATAATTATGATCAGGAAACAACCGACTTTTATCGTTGGCAAGTAGTATACAGCCAAACAGAATTATCCGAATTGGCATATAGACGTTCGGGTATAGATTTCGGAACAATTCAAGAACTAATCCCTATAGAAAGAGGGACTTCAGGACGACTAACTAAGCTGAAAATTGTAGGATCTAAGAAAACCATGACCATCGGCAAAGAATTGGAAATCAGACGTACTTTGTCCGAATCTCACTTGTATAGTTCCGCTTTTACTATCGACAAAAAAGATGATCAATTCATCTTAACAGGAGCCGGCTGGGGACATGGCGTTGGACTTTGCCAGATAGGTGCTGCAGTGATGGGTGAAAAAGGCTATCAATACAATCAAATATTGTTGCATTATTATATCGATGCAACTATTGAAAAGTTATATTAAATAAATTTACACGAAGGATAAAACCATGAAAGAAAATAAAAAATCACCGTGGGCGTGGATTCCATCGCTTTATCTGGCTGAAGGACTGCCTTATGTTGCCGTAATGACTATTTCGGTGATCATGTATAAACGGATGGGTATATCAAATACAGATATAGCTCTGTATACCAGTTGGCTATATTTACCGTGGGTGATTAAGCCGTTCTGGAGTCCATTCGTAGATTTATTAAAAACAAAGCGTTGGTGGATAGTGACCATGCAAATACTTATCGGCGCAGGGTTTGCCGGAATTGCTTTTACTATTCCCCTACCCGTCTTTTTCCAAGCAACACTGGCATTCTTCTGGCTATTAGCCTTTAGCTCTGCCACTCATGACATTGCTGCCGATGGATTTTATATGTTAGGTCTGAATACTAATGATCAAGCCAAATACGTAGGAATAAGAAGTACATTCTATCGTATTGCTACCATCATGGGGCAAGGAGTACTCATCATTCTTGCCGGCTTTTTGGAAAGCACTTCAGGATGTGAACCTCTAAAATTAAATATAGACGCATCACCCCAATACACCCAATCTACTTTATTTGTACCGGAAGTGCAAAATATTACAGAACAAGATGGGGATATACACTTCATCGTAAATGAAGCTGTAGTAAAAATCGGTACACATGGAGTTAATAAAGATAGCCTCAAGGTCTTTATGGATAGTGTCGTAAAATTAAATCAGAACAATGGATTTACAGCAAAAGAGCATACTTCCAACACACTAATTATAGAAAAAGAAGAAAGCTTATGGACTAAGAATGTATCCAAACCTTTGGGAAACTGGATAAAAACAAACTTCGGCGAAAAACGATTTGTTACCAAGTCTGAGCATACCGGAAACATAGCCTTAGTTGCTGTATGGTTATCTAAACGTCCCGAAGATGGGAAAGAGATGGTTTTAAATACATCGATAAATAGAGGCGACAATAGTATTTCACTGATACATGGAGAAAGACTTGCCTTTACCGAAAGTAACTGGAATAAACCAGCATACCTTATTTTTCAGGTAGATCCTAAATTAACGACTGCTAGTTCAGCCGAATATAAGGGACTATCGGGAAATATTCCTTTTGCATGGTCTATTACGTTCTTCGTATTAGCAGGGTTATTTATGTTCTTCAGTTTTTATCATCGGGTTGTGTTACCTAAACCTGATTCGGATAAGCCACACGAACATATTACAGCAAAATCTATATTCAAAGAGTTTGAAATTACATTCCGCTCGTTCTTCAAGAAACCTCAAGCACTTGCAGCAATATTCTTTATGCTGACATATCGTTTCTCTGAAGCCCAACTACTTAAACTGATTAATCCATTCTTATTAGATTCGAAAGATATCGGAGGATTGGGATTAACTACAGGTGAAGTAGGATTGGTATACGGTACGATCGGTATTATCGGGCTTACACTAGGTGGTATTATAGGCGGATTTGTAGCAGCAAAAGGCGGATTAAGAAAATGGTTGTGGCCAATGACATTAAGCATGTTGCTTACCATTGCAACATTCCTATATCTAAGCTTTACGCAAACAGATAGCCTTATAATAATAAATATCTGCATTTTTATTGAGCAATTTGGTTACGGATTCGGATTTACAGCATATATGTTGTATCTGATTTATTTTTCAGAAGGAACACATAAGACTGCCCATTATGCTTTCTGTACAGGATTTATGGCATTGGGTATGATGATTCCGGGTATGTTTGCAGGATGGCTTCAAGAACAATTAGGTTATAATCATTTCTTCATTTGGGTAATGATCTGTAGCATTATTCCTATCATAGCCGTTTCTTTACTGAAAATAAATCCGAATTATGGTAAAGCAACAGAAAAAGAATCTGAAAAACAATAAAAAACAATCAACAATGAAAAAAGTATCTATAATATTATCACTGTTATTCCTATTCTCTTTCACAACCTTCGCTCAGAAGATAAAGATTAAGACAGGAATTGAAGTTCTAAAAGAGCAAAACTTTAAAATATTGGAAGGCAAACGTGTAGGACTTATAACAAATCCTACAGGGGTAGACAATAATATGAAATCGACTATTGATATTCTTGATGAAGCAAAGAATGTACAATTAGTTGCACTTTTTGCTCCCGAACATGGAGTAAGAGGCGATGCACACGCAGGAGATCCTGTAGATAATGTAACAGATCCGAAAACAGGATTGCCTGTATATTCATTGCATGGAAAAACACGTTTCCCTTCTGCCGAAATGCTTAAAAATATTGATGTGCTGCTATACGACATACAAGATATAGGCTGCCGTTCGTTCACTTATATTAGCACAATGGGATTAGCAATGCAGGCTGCTGCCGAAAACAATGTGGAGTTCGTAGTTCTCGACAGACCAAATCCTCTGGGTGGTTTAAAAGTTGAAGGCGGACTGGTTGACGACAAATTTATTTCCTTTGTAAGCCAATTTAAAATACCTTATGTATATGGGTTGACTTGTGGCGAGTTAGCATTGCTGTTAAACGGAGAGAATATGCTAAGCAAACAGTGTAAGCTGCAAGTAGTAAAAATGAAAAGCTGGAAGCGTAAAATGACATACGAGCAAACAGGATTGCAATGGATACCATCTTCACCCCATATCCCACAACCAATTTCAGCAGTTATGTATCCTGTATCGGGAATCTTAGGAGAATTAGGTTATATGTCTATCGGTGTAGGTTATACAATTCCGTTCCAGATGTTTGCTGCCCAATGGATCAAAGCAAGCGATTTGGCAAATAGTCTTAACAAATTACGCTTACCGGGAATACATTTCAGACCAATATATCTGAAACCGTTCTATTCTGTAGGGCAAGGAGAACAGCTGGAAGGTGTACAAGTGCATATAATGAATTATGAAAAAACTCGTTTATCTGAAATACAATTTTATGTGATGCAGGAAATAGCTAAATTATATCCTAACAAAGCTATTTTCGACAATGCGAATGATAAACGCTATAGAATGTTTGACCAAGTTTCGGGAAGTGACTATGTAAGACTTACATTTGCTAAAAATAATAGATTTGATGATATAAAAGATTTTTGGTATAAAGAAACAGAACCTTTTAAAAAGACATCAAAAAAATATTATCTATATAAATAGTTATTTGAGATACCAATTTGAAAATTACAAAGCAAAAGGTTACAATATAAACATACTGAAAAAGTGTCACTTTTGTCACATTTTAGCACCATAACATCTGATTATAAGCAATATAAAAAAAGTAACAAATGACTCAAAAACCAAGCAGCAGACTTCTATCACTCGACATACTGCGGGGAATAACCATTGCCGGAATGATAATGGTAAATAATCCGGGTTCGTGGAGCTATGTATATGCACCTCTGGGACATGCAGCATGGCATGGACTAACTCCTACCGACTTGGTTTTCCCATTCTTCATGTTTATTATGGGAATATCAACTTACATCTCGTTACGAAAATTCAATTTTGAGTTCAACAAGCCTACACTCTTCAAAATACTAAAAAGAACTGTAGTTATATTCCTTATCGGACTTGGATTAGGCTGGCTTTCATTATCATTCAGAACATTCAATAGTCTATCAGGTGAAGATATTGGCTTTTTTGAAAGATTTATAACAGCTATTACAAACTTCGAGCATATTCGAATACTCGGCGTTATGCAACGGCTGGCACTTACATACGGAGCTACAGCTCTGATAGCTATATTTGTAAAACATAAGTATATCCCTTATATCATAGTCGTTACACTCATTGGATATTTCTTACTGCTCTTATTTGGCAACGGCTTCGACTTTAGTGAAGACAATATCATTTCAGTTCTGGACAGAGCTATTTTGGGTGCAGATCATATGTATAAAGATAGTGGTTTGGCAATTGATCCCGAAGGACTATTAAGTACCATACCCGCAATCTGCCATGTATTAATCGGATTCTGTTGCGGAGAAATTCTCCTAACAACCAAAGACAATAACGAGCGAATACAACGTTTATTTATAATCGGAGCTATAATGACATTCTTGGGCTTTTTGCTTAGTTACGGTTGCCCAATTAACAAAAAAATATGGTCTCCTACATTTGTTCTAGCAACATGTGGGTTAGCATCAACGATGCTCGCTCTTCTGATATGGATCATAGATATAAAAGGGCATAAAAAATGGAGCGCATTTTTTGAATCATTTGGTGTAAATCCTTTATTTATATATGTTGCAGCAGGTATTTTTTCTATTTTGCTCGGAAACATAATTTTTACGTATGAGGGAAATATAATTAATTTAAAAAATTTCATATACCAAATCTGCCTACAACCTTATTTGGGCAATTATCTAGGTTCACTTGTATATGCCCTTTTGTTTGTAGGATTTAATTGGATAATAGGAAACATATTGTATAAAAAGAAAATCTATATTAAAATATGATATTATTAGCAGATGGCGGCTCTACAAAGGTCGATTGGCGTTTAGTAGAGGGTACTAAAGAGATCAAACAGATTTCTACCAAAGGAGCAAATCCGTTTTTTCGGTCTCAAGAAGATATTAGTGAAGAAATAAAGAAAGTTATTAACCCCGTCCTCAATGGACACACAATAGATTCTGTACATTTTTTTGGTGCAGGTTGTGCATCCCCCGAAAAGAATAAAATTGTAAGAGATGCTATAGCCGATAACATAAAGACATCGCACATTGAAGTAAATAGTGATTTGGTTGCAGCAGCAAAAGGATTATGTGGAACAAAAAAAGGCATCGCTTGTATCTTGGGCACAGGATCAAACTCTTGCTTTTACGACGGAGAAGAGATTGTTGAGAACGTTTCACCTCTGGGTTATGTATTAGGTGACGAGGGAAGCGGTGCCGTACTTGGCCGCTTATTCTTAGGAGCCTGTCTAAAAAACCAGCTAACAAAAGGGTTGAAAGAAAAATTCTTAAAAGAATTTGATCTCACACCAGCTACAATTTTGGATATGGTATATAGACAACCACTTGCTAATCGTTTTTTGGCAAGCTTATCTCCATTCCTGATAGAAAATATACACGACAAAACGGTATACGATCTAGTATACAATGCTTTTAAAGATTTTTTTGTAAAAAACGTGATGCAATATGATTACAAAAACAATGATGTGCATTTCACCGGATCGGTAGCATACTATTATAAAGATTTGGTACGCAAAGTTGGTACTGACTTAAACATTAAGGTAGGTATTATCTCTCAGTCTCCGATGGAGGGCCTCATTAGATACTATGCAGGCGAATGTCAAACAATACATAATTAATTGAACATGGCTTTTGTAAAGATAACAGAGCAACCGTCGCTATATGACAATCTTGAGAACAAGTCTGTACTTGAACTCTTGACAGACATAAACAATGAAGATAAAAAAGTAGCTTTAGCTGTAGAAAAGGCGATACCGCAAATAGAAAAACTTGTTTCGCAGATAGTACCCCGAATGCAACAAGGAGGGCGTATTTTCTATATGGGAGCAGGAACTAGCGGACGTCTCGGCGTATTGGACGCTTCCGAAATTCCACCAACATTTGGTATGCCAAAAACATTGGTTATCGGACTTATTGCAGGAGGCGATACAGCATTGCGTAACCCGGTAGAAAAAGCCGAAGACAATATGGAGTCAGGGTGGACAGAGTTACAAGCTCATAGCATAAATGATAAAGATACAGTAATTGGAATTGCAGCCTCAGGAACAACACCCTACGTTGTAGGGGCTTTACGGGAAGCTCGCAAATGTGGGATTCTTACGGCATCCATCTCTAGCAATCCGGATTCGCCTATTGCTCAAGAAGCTGAAATACCAATAGAGATGATAGTTGGCCCTGAATATGTTACAGGTAGTTCGCGTATGAAATCCGGTACGGGTCAAAAAATGATATTGAATATGATTACTACCGCTACCATGATAAAGTTAGGGCGGGTAAAAGGTAACCGAATGGTTAACATGCAATTATCGAATGCTAAACTTGTAGACAGGGGAACTCGTATGGTATCCGAAGAGTTAGGTCTGGATTATGAGCAAGCAAAGCATTTACTGTTGCTGCATGGTTCGGTTAAAAAAGCTGTGGATGCATACAGAGCAGATAATAAATAATCGCTCTAAATAATGTATATATAGACATCTACTATTCAGAAGTTTATAGACTCATTTCATAGCATAGCATCATTTAGCCATTTGTCAAAAAAGACAGATTTATACGAAGTGTTGCCACTGATCAGTAAGTGTTTTATTCATAATTCATTATCTTTACCGATAAGTTTAACCTATTTATAAACCAAAATCAAATATGATGTTTACAATTAAAAAACAGACTCCTAAAATCCTACTGACACTATGCTCCATTGTGGCAGTATCTTTTACAGCCTGCATCGGTGGAGAAAAGCCTAACACTCTGACCGAAAAAGAAAAGCAAGAAGGTTGGCAACTTTTATTTGATGGAGAAACACTTAATGGATGGCGCGACTACAATGGCACATCGCTCACTGAGCCTTGGCATGTTGTAGATGGTTGCATTCAGGCAAAAGGTGATGGTAGCGATGCCAGCGGCTATATTGTTACAGAAAAACAGTATGAAAATTTCGAGTTGTCTTGGGATTGGAAATTATCGAAAGGTGGAAATAGTGGTATGCTATACCATGTAGTGGAAAGACCGCAATATAAAGTTCCGTATGTTACCGGCCCTGAATACCAATTGATAGACACCCCTAATTTTGCGGAAAAACTGGAAGCTTGGCAAGATTTAGGTGCAGATTATGCTATGCATATTCCCGATACAACAAAAATGAAAGTCAATCCTCAGGGGGAATGGAATAATTCGAAAATAGTATTTGACAATGGTCATGTAGAACACTGGTTGAACGGTGTAAAAATATTAGAATTCGAAGCATGGACTGATGATTGGTTCGAACGAAAGAATAGTGGAAAATGGAAAGATGCTCCAGAATACGGATTGGCAAAGAAAGGTGTATTATGTCTTCAAGATCATGGATATCCAGCATCGTTCCGCAATATAAAGATTAAAGAGCTACCAGCGAAATTGAAAGAAGTAAATCTGTTTAACGGTACGGACCTGAAAGGCTGGGACGTTTACGGAACAGAAAAATGGTACGTACAAGATGGACTTTTGGTATGTGAAAGCGGACCGGACAAACAATATGGATATCTAGCTACTCGCGAATATTATGATAATTTTGACCTGACTGTTGAATTTAAGCAAGAAGCAGATGGTAATTCGGGCGTATTTATCCGTTCGTTTATCGAAGAAGATGTGAAAGTAAATGGTTGGCAAGTTGAAGTAGCACCTAAAGGTCATGGAACAGGAGGCATCTACGAATCGTACGGTAGAGGATGGTTGATACAAATACCTAAAGAGAAAGAAGAGTTTCTTAAGGTTGGCGACTGGAATACTATGCGTATACTCGTTCAGGGTAATAAAGTAACGACATGGCTTAATGGACAAGAGATGGTCAACTTTGATGATGAGAAAATCGGTGCAGGGCAAGGACGCATAGCACTTCAAATACATGATGGTGGCGGCATAAAAGTTCTGTGGCGTAATTTAAAGCTAAAAACACTTTAATAGAAAAAGGCAGTTTATATAGACTTAATAGAGTGGCGGTTATTTCATAATCGCCACGCTTATTTTAGAATTCTAAAAAATTATGCAATTGAGTATAAATATATGATTTCTACAGGCCAATTAAAGTTGTATGTATTACAAAAAACCAATACCTTTGAAGCCATAAAACAAATAAGTATATGAAATATAAATCCATTATGGCATTAGTTTTAGGTGCAGTCTTATCAGCATGTAATTCTGCCGACAAGAAGGCAAATACAGAAAAAGATGAGCCCATCATAGGCAAGGCCTCCGTAAAGGTAGAAAACGGAATAATGACGCCCGAAGTATTGTATAGTTTTGGACGTGTATCTGATATTCAACTCTCTCCGGACAGATCTAAAATACTGTATGGTGTGACTTATGTAAGCATTGAACAGAATAAAACAAACAAAGAACTATTTACGATGAATGTAGATGGTTCTGACAAAAAACAAATTACTCAAACGCCTAAAAGCGAAAACAACGCTATTTGGGTGAAAGGTGGTAGTAAGATTGCATTCTTGAGTAGCGAGAGTGGATCTTCTCAAATATGGGAAATGAATCCAGATGGTAGCGGCCGTAAGCAAATAAGCAATATAGAAGGGGGTGTTAATGGGTTTTCTTATTCTCCTGACGGAAAAAGAATTATGTACATCAAAAACATAAAATTCGGAGAGCGTACAACAGACCGTTACAAAGATCTGCCTAAAGCGTCGGGACGAATTATTGATGACCTGATGTATAAACATTGGTCTGAGTGGATTGAAGAAATACCTCACACCTTTGTGGCTGATTTTGATGGAGAAAAAGTATCAGATGGAATTGATATTCTTGGCGATGAACCATACGAATGTCCAATGCTTCCGTTTGGAGGTACCGAACAGTTGGCTTGGAGCCCTGATAGTAAATCCATCGCATATACATGCCGTAAGAAAAAAGGATTAGAATACGCTTTGTCTACCAATTCAGATATTTACCTATATAATATTGAAAGTAAACAGACCGAAAATCTCACAGAGGGTATGATGGGATATGATATAAATCCTGTATTCTCTCCCGATGGAAAATATATAGCTTGGCAAAGCATGGAACGTGAAGGCTATGAGTCGGACAAAAACAGAATGTTTGTCATAAATCTAGCTACAAAAGAAAAGACATACGTGACCGAAGCATTCGATTATAATACCGATTTCCTTTTGTGGAGTGATGACAATCAAAGCATTTATTTTGTTTCTTGTGTTGAAGCCAAAACTCAATTGTTTCAGGTTTATATCCACACAAAAGAAATAAAGCAAATCACCAAAGGCGACCATGATTATGAATCATTCGAGATAGCCGGAGACAAACTTATAGCACTTCGTCACTCATTATCGAAACCGAATGAAATATATTCTGTAAATATTTCAACAGGAGAAGCTACTGAACTAAGTTTCGAAAACAAAGATATACTCAACCAGTTAACGATGGGTAAAGTAGAGGAACGCTGGATAGCGACTACCGATGGCAAGAAAATGCTGACATGGGTCGTTTATCCTCCAAACTTTGATCCAAATAAGAAATACCCTGCAATATTATACTGTCAGGGAGGGCCACAAAGTACAGTGAGCCAGTTTTGGTCTTATCGTTGGAATTTACAAATGATGGCAGCTAACGGATATATCATTGTAGCACCTAATCGTAGAGGTTTACCCGGCTTTGGTCAAGAATGGCTGGAGCAAATCAGTAAAGATTATGGCGGTCAGAATATGAAGGATTATCTTTCTGCCATTGATGCTTTAGCAAAAGAGCCTTATGTAAATGCAGACAAATTAGGATGCACAGGTGCTAGTTATGGCGGGTTCTCGGTATATTGGTTAGCCGGAAATCATAATAAACGGTTTAAGGCATTCCTTGCACATGCAGGAATCTTCAATTTGGAAGCTCAATATCTTGAAACTGAAGAAATGTGGTTTGCAAATTGGGACTTAGGCGGTTCATTCTGGGATAGAAGCAATTCTATTGCTCAACGCTCGTATGCTAACTCTCCTCATAAGTTTATCGATAAATGGGATACCCCTATTATGATTACTCATGGCGAACTTGACTATCGCATTCTTGCCTCTCAGGGTATGATGGCATTCAATGCAGCAAAACTTAAAGGTATTCCGGCTCGAATGCTGATTTACCCAAATGAGAACCACTGGATATCTCAGCCTCAAAATGGAGTTCTGTTTCAAAGAGAGTTCTTCCGTTGGTTTGACGCATACCTAAAATAGAAATTTAGCACTCATATAAAAGGTTATTATCTTAATTGGTAATAACCTTTTTTGTTTGCTCTACTTAATTCTATTATTATTAATCTACACAACGAAAATTTAACTATTTTAGAACAAACATTTGTTAGATTAAAAAATATAAAAAGTAACTTTGTATATAGAGAAGTATACAGTTTTCACATTGAAGTTTACGAATTATGAGATATATAAGGTTATTTGTTATTCTAATCTTAGCCTTTACGTGTTTTGCATGTAACCCCGGATCAGAAAATGCTGAAAGGTATATTTTTGAAGCAGAATCGCTTATAGATAACAAGCCCGACAGTGCGCTTGCTCTATTAGATTCTATTTTATATCCCGAAAATCTGAATAAAGAGAAATTCAATAAATATAATCTCCTCAGAATTCAGGCTAGAGATAAAAGCAACAAGGATATTTCGAATGATACGATAATCTTCAAAGTAAAAGACTATTATATAAAACGTAATGATATGGTTAACGGAACTCTCGCTTGCTTTTACACAGGGAGAGTACTGAAAGATCAAAAAAAGAACAAGGAGGCTATGAGTGCCTACATGGAGGCCGAAACCTATGCAGACCAAACAATAAACAATTTCAACATTAAAGGATTAATTCAATCACACATCGGATATTTGTATTACAATGAACTTTTGCAGGACGAATCTCTTATTCGTTTTAAGAGAGCTGCCAACTATTTTGAAAAAGCAGGCAACTATAAGAATGAAGCCTTTTCGCTGAGAGATATAGGAAATAGTTTTTTGTTGAAAAAGGAAAATGACAGTGCGTTCTATTATTATCAAAAAGGGCTTGAAATTGCCGATATTACAAAAGACTCGATTTGTCAATCAAGTATTAGAATAAATATAGGATTAATTTATAAAAATCAAGAAGAATATAATAAATCAAAGGAGTATATAAATCAAGCGATTCGTTTTGCTTCAAATAGTCTGACTAAGGCTAAAATATATTCTTCTCTAGCTCAGGTTCTTTATAGTGAAAATAAAAGTGACTCTGCAATTTATTATTTCGAGAAATCTTTAGATTTTCTTAAAGAAAGTAATGAGCCTTTTTTAACTTCAAGAATATATGAATCTTTATCAAAAATAGAAGAATCAAAGAATAATTTTAGGCGCGCTTTAGACTACAATAAAGATTGCATCAACAATCTTTATAATATTTATGAAAAGAATGAAAATCAAGCCATTCTGGATATACAGAAAAAGTATGATTATGAGTTGGTGAAAAACACGAATAACCGGCTGTTAATTCAAAGGCAATTTTTGTTTATCATATTATTAGGTCTTGGACTGACTACACTTATTATAGGGTTCTTCTTTTATTATAAAACACAGAAAAATGGTCGAGAATTATTAGAAGCCGAACAAAAAATAAGCCAATTGAACCAAATGGCTAAAAGTTACGATAAAAAAGAAGATTCGTTCAGAAATAAATTACTACACCACTTCGACATCTTAAAGAAATCAGCTCTGCTGGAAGGTTTTTTACGCGAAGATGAGAAGAAGCATGGAGAAAAACTACTAAAGAAGTTTAATGAAATTGTATATAATCAAGCTAGTCTTGATTGGGACTTGTTATATCAAACAATGAATGAACTACACGATGGATTCTTCGATTCGCTGAGAGAAACCTTTCCTCAGCTGGATGAATCTGAATTTAGAATATGTTGCCTTATATATTCAGATTTCACGAATGCTGAAATAAGCATCATTATGGAGCAAAGCATTAATACCATTACTTCGAAAAGATCTTCCATAAGAAAGAAAATTGGAGTAAAAGATTATGGAAATATAGTCGATTACTTGGATAGTAATGTTGCAAAGAACCAAAAGGAGACGTTTTCTACACCAACTAAGTCAAAATAAAAGTCATATTTCGGTTCCTCCAGGATAATAATAAACAACTGTAAGAAAAACACTTATCAAAAATAGATAGTCAAAAAAAGTCATATCGACCTATATATATAGCACAAGCATAGCATATCTTGAGTAATTTAGTGTCTGGAATTACAAACATTAAATTAATGCATGTTATGAAAAAATATCTTTACCTTCTATCATTTATTTTTCTTTTACTGCCAGCAACTATAAATGCTGACACAACTTCCATCAACGATAACAAAATACAAATAAAAGGTGATATTAGTGATGAAGGTACAACTAAGACTTCAGGTGTAGAGCCTATCGATATGTACATCGAAGGGACTAATATAGATTTGTACTTTTATACGAAGAGTGAGTTTAAGATAGAAGTATACAATGCTGCAAATACATTAGTATATACTAAGACTGTTGTTAAATACGGAGGTAAAGTATTATCAATTGACATGGCAACTTGGGCTTCAGGATCTTATAAAATTGTATTAAATAACGTTACCTATAAAAAGTCTGCAACAGCTAATTTTATCTTATAAAGTTAGCATAAAATATAGAGTGGTTTTTCTGATTTTCATTACCGTAGTGCGGCAATTATTTTGCTTTTCAATACTTCTTATTTACAGCTTGCACTACGGTTACTTATTTTCATTCAATTAAATTATTGTAAAAGTCTATCGTTGTGGTAATGACAGACTTTTATTTTTTTTATTTAATTGATCTTTTCTATTTTAAATCCTGCTTGTTGAACAGCATTGACAATGTCTGATTCCACAACCTCATCAGATATAACAGACAATACCTTATTTTTATCAGTTGTATCTACTTCCCATTTAGTTATACCTTTCACAGAATCTAGATAAGGAGTCACTTTAGCTATACATCCTCCACAATTAATGCTTGTTTTGAATTTTAAAATATTCTTTTCCATAATTTCAATTTTAATATGTAAGTTAATTATTTAGTCCATTTCAATCTCAAACTATTACTCACAACACTCACACTACTCAAAGCCATCGCTGCTCCGGCTATCATCGGATTTAATAAGAATCCATTTATTGGGTATAGAACTCCTGTAGCCAAAGGAATACCAATTAAGTTGTATAGAAAAGCCCAAAACAGATTTTGGCGAATAGTCGCAACTGTTTGTTTCGATAGTTTTATGGCTTCAGATATCTTTGTCAGATCAGAAGAGATTATAGTCATTTTAGCCACATCTATTGCAATATCACTACCCTTCCCCATTGCAATACTCAAGTCCGCCTGTGCTAATGCAGCACTATCATTTATACCATCCCCAACCATAGCCACAACTTTACCTTCTGACTGCAACTGCTTCACAAACTCAGCTTTATCCTGAGGTAAAACTTCTGCCTGAAAATGATTCACACCTACTTTTGATGCTATCTCTTTTGCTGCGACATAATTATCACCAGTTAGCATATATACCTCTATACCTGAAGATTGAAGTTGTTGTATCGCCGATAAAGATGTACCCTTTATTTCATCTGTAATGGCTATTAAAGCAATGGCCTTTTTACTGTCAGAAAACCATATCATAGTTTTTGAAGAAAGGCTTGAACTTTCCATCTTTTCAAGGAGTACTTTATCCACAATTACACCGTTTTCATCGAGGAATTTCTTATTCCCGACAAGATATTTTACCCCATCAACAAGCCCAATCACACCCTTTCCTGTAATACTCTCAAAGTTCAGAATAGGCAAAGGAACAATACCAGCCAAATAATTTTTTACAGCATCAGCCAAAGGATGTTCAGATTGTTTTTCTAGGCTATACAAAACATCTTTTTTACTATCATCGCCATTCAGCCAATAAATATCAGTAACAACAGGTTTACCTTCTGTTATGGTTCCGGTTTTATCTAACACTACGACATCTACTTTTTTTGCCAGCTCAAGGCTTTCGGCATCCTTTATCAATATACCTTTTTCAGCTCCTTTTCCTATTCCCACCATAATAGCTGTAGGTGTAGCCAGCCCCAAAGCACAAGGACATGCAATTATCAGTACAGTAACCAATGCCAAGATACCATGAGTTATTCCATCAGTCCCTCCATATAATAACCAAATAACAAGAGAAAGAACGGCAATAGACATGACTATGGGAACGAATATACCAGCTATTTTATCGACAAGCTTCTGTACAGGAGCTTTACTTCCCTGAGCATCTTGTACCATTCTGATAATTTGAGCGAGCATGGTATTCGCTCCTACTTTTTCCGCCTGGAATAAAAAAGCCCCTTTCTGATTTATTGTTCCGGCATAAACGGTCTCCCCTTCTTTCTTTAATACAGGTATCGGCTCACCACTAAGCATACTTTCATCAACATAAGATGAACCTTCTATCACCACTCCATCAACAGCTACTTTTTCACCGGGTTTCACGACTATTATATCGCCAATATTTACCTCCTCTATAGACAGCTCAGTATAATTCCCATTTTCGGATACTGTAACAGTTTTAGGTTGCAGCCCGATCAGTTTCTTTATCGATGAAGACGTGTTCCCTTTGGCCTTCTCTTCTACTAATCGTCCAAGCAAGATAAATGCTATAATAACACAGGAAGCCTCGAAATAAACATGAGGATGAACTCCCCTATCTAGCCAAAATTGAGGAAACAACGTATTAAAGACACTAAACAGATATGCGACACTCGTGCTCAGAGCAACCAATGTATCCATATTAGCCGAACGATGTTTCGCCTGCTTCCATGCGTTGATAAAGAAATCCCTTCCGAGCCAGAATATAACAGGTGTAGAAAGCACCCACATTATTTCATTGGCATACGGAATATCCATCAGAAACATACCGATAATAACAACAGGCAGAGAGAATATAGCTGCAAAGATTGTCTTTCTTTTCAGGACATTAAACTTCTTTTTATGTATATCTTCCAATGTATCTGCCGCAGTATCTTTGTCATCCTCTATTAACAAGTCATATCCGCCATCCTGAACGGCTGCTCGTATTTGTTCAGGGCTAATTATTTCGGGTTTGTATTCTACGTTTAGGGTTGCCGCAGCAAAATTGACTGAAGCATTGCTTACACCATCTAGCCCTTTTACTATGCTTTCGGCACTAATAGCACACGAAGCACAGCTCATTTGCAGCACAGGAAATGTTTTTTTTACTCTATTATCTGTTTTCATAATTGTATTCTTTTATGATGCAAATATGGAAACAATAGTTTGGAAGGCTGTTATACTATTCTTTGAAAAGTTTATGAGATTTACACCTCATCCAATGGTTTACGTTTGTTGGTTTTGATCTGTTTAAAATGACTAGGCGTCAGTCCTGTTACTTTTTTGAACTGGGAACTTAAGTGTGCCACACTCGAATAGTTTAATTTGAATGCAATTTCATTCAATGTCAATTCATCATATACGAGTAGTTCTTTTACCCTCTCTATCTTTTGTGCTATAAAGTATTTTTCAATTGTTGTGCCTTCTATTTCCGAAAAGAGGTTACTGATATAATTATAATCGTGATGAAGCTTATCGCTTATATAATCAGATAGATTCACCTTCAGATCATTATTATTATAATGCACCAGTTCTATAATTGCATTCTTGATTTGCTCTATCAGGCGTGCTCTTTTATCATCTATCAGAGCAAAACCCAAGTCTTCAAGTTTTTTACTCAACGCATCTTTCTGTTCAGGACTTAAACCTCCCGACAAGGTTACTTCACCCAAAACAATTGATGCAGGGCTAATTCCGAGTTTTTCAAGCTCAGATTTCACAACCATTATGCAACGATTGCAAACCATATTCTTTATATATAATTTTTCTTCTAACATATCCGCCTCCTAGTTTACTAACTATTTATATACAAAAATAGCACCAAATAGTTCAATTATCAATGCTTGTCTTCTAGTAGAAAAGGTGACAAAGCATAAAAACATAACACACTAATATACAGATCAATACAATCAAAAGGTGACAAAAGTGACAGATTACAACATGTTTTTTAATGTCACTTTATTAATTACCTCTAATTACACAAAAGTTACTTTATATTAGATAATTATAATTATCCAATATAAACAACCGATAGGATTAATAAGACCAAATATAAAAACAAAGAAAAGAATAGTGTGTAAGGAACAGCTCGAAGCTATAAAAACTTCTTATAGGAGTTAGTTTATCGAAGAGAGGAAGGGTTGAAATAAAACGATTAACTACTTATCATTAATTACTTTAGAAATATCAACATGCTTGAATATTTCTTTAAATATTTTCAGTATCTCCATATATGTTGGTGATAAATTATTTATAGCTTCATAATTATCAAAGATATTATAATCATTCACGTTCATATTCTGAGTTGTTTTTATACTGTAGACTTTTGACATAATATTTTATATTTTATAAAGTTTATAACTCGATCTGAATAATAGCAAAACAACGAAATAACTCAATATGAAATTATAAATAGTTCTACTATATACTCTATAACAAATATACGAATAATATACTTTTTTTACTAATTTTAAGACAACAAAAAGCTTCGAAAAGTTTCGATTCGAAACAAACCAACATTTATATTTATAAAACAATCAATTACAACATTTTGCATATACTATAAAATAGTATACACATATTAAAAAAGTAACTTATCAGCTTTATGTAGAAAAATGTAGCATAAGATATCTTTCACTATACGATAAAACACTGAAATGATCGAAACCCTATTCGAAACCACGCTATACTCTACTTAATTCATCACATATATCTCTAAGCTAAAGCTTCTGCCAATATCGAAATTGGATGTTCACAACGTTTTGTAGTCGACATTTCTATCTGCCACTTACAAGTTTCGCAATCTGTCACTATATAATCATAATCCTCTGCTTCAATTTGGTTAAAAAGAGACTCTCCTATATCTTGCGAAGTTTTATAATTTTCTTTCTTGAAACCATAAGTACCGGCTATACCACAACACTGAGAGTCTAACACTTTCAATTCGATATTCGGAATTAGTTTCAGCAACTCTATCGAATAATATGACCAACCCAATTTCTCCATGTGGCATGGCGTATGATACGCTACCTTTATTCTCTTATCCCTCAACTTCAGCTCGTTATCGCTTGTGCTCAATAGCCTGTAAATATAACGTGTAGCAAGTTCGACATGATCTCTTACATCCTTGGTATCGATTCCCAATAAATGTGGATATTCATCTCTTATAGTGAAAGTACAGGTAGATGATGTTGCAACCACTGGAATGTTTTTCTCCAATATAGATTCGCGGATAGATGCAATATTTGTTCTAGCCTGTTTTTTGGCTTGATCAATAAATCCATTAGAAATCAATGCAACGCCACAACACTTTTCTTTCTTTAGCAACTGCACACCTATTCCCAATGAGTTGAAAACCTTAACCAAGTCTTTCCCCAATTGAGGATTATTATAATTCGCATAGCAACCATGAAAATAACTCACTTGCTTCGGAAACACCTTTTGGTCATCAGCATGTTTCTTATACCAACCCTCGAATGTACCCAACGAATATTTTGGAAAAGTTCTGCGATGATCTATCTTAAATACAGAATCGAGCACCGATTTTACCGGACTCAATCCGAGTGTTGCATTCACGATTGGAGCAAATGGGGTAGCAAAGCTACCAACCAAATCCGTATTTGCTAAAATGAAATCCCGAACCTTGGGTTTCTTTTTACTGTATCTAATTCTGGCAGATTGTATTATATCACCAATCTTAACATTCGACGGGCAAGCAACCTCACATCTTTTACAATTGATACAATACTTCAGAGCCTCATCATAAAAATCAGCTTCTTTCAAACGTAAGCGTTCTCCATCCGGCCCGGCTTGCTTAGGTCCCGGATAATCAGGGTTAACGGCAGCTACAGGACAATAAACAGTACAAACAGTGCATTTTATACATTGTTCAAAGTTATTTTCGCTTATATTATGTTGTTGCAAATTCATAATTCTCCCTATTTATTTTTTATTATGCTTTCGGCTATACTTAGTGCACTCAGAATAGATACACCGGCTCCACAGCCTTCTTTTATAGGATTGAATCCTTCAAGGATAGCTCCTGAAACATATAGATTACCCAATGCAGTTCCGTTCAAAAGTCCTCTGAAATTACTATCTGTTTTAACACCAAACTGCTGATAACCCTGCGCATCAAACATTTTTAGGTTATACCATTTTTGCCTGTTATCTGAATAACTAACATCTAAGTTAAAAATCGGCTCATATATCCGATCAGATGTTGCAATCAGCCCTTGACTGAAATAGCTTCCGGTAGCCAAAATATAGTTCTTACACACGAAAGGAATGTCTCCATGATTGAAAGAATAAACCCTCTTTATCGTATTATTCTCTATATCTGCCTTTTTAATGCTATCACCAAGCATATAAACTCCGCCCAGCTTCAAAAAATAATCGTGAAGATATTGTTGTGTATAAATCCCAACAATAGAAGGCGGCATTGTTGGAATCAATAAAATTGGTTTATTTACATCCTTTTGTAAATCCTGAAAGGCTGTTGAATTAAGCCCTATACAAGCCGGTAAGATAATAGCTTCGCTATCTGCACTTTTATCATTTAATATTTTAGCTACAACATTTATATTTCGATCCAAAACCCGAGCAATGTTAGTTGATCGCATTTCGGTCGGATTACGCCTGAGATAATCTAAATCGGGAATATCAAACAAATGAATGTCGCTCTCTGTACCTAGCTTCAAGAACTCATCAGCTATAAACTGCGGATAAAAATCAAGAAAGCCAAAAGGATTGAATATTGAAACCTTTTTCCATCTGAGACTATCCATTCGTTCACTTGTTGCAAAGCCAAAAGAGGTCAGCCATGTTGGTCTTAATGTCCCCATTGGAGTAATTCGATAGTGATTCACATCATCATTCCCAAACATAGGTAGCCCGACATTTGTAAAAAAAATTTCAGCATCAGAAACCAAACGTTTAAAACGGTCTGCTCCCAGTTTTGCATAAGGATGGTTCGGCATTTGCTTTATTACATCGGGCAAAGCGGATAAAGGATTATTGACTGCTGTTCCGTCAGGCAAAGCATTCAACAAGTCGTACGAACCGGAAGAAAAATGTAAAGCACTTTGTCCGGAAGATACAATAACACAACGTTCTCCCTGTTGAGCCAATTTGATGCCACAAACAAGCCCCGATAATCCACCTCCTATTATAATCGTATCAAACTTCATAATTATAATTATTTTTCAACTGAATCTAACCCGCACACACCTTGATAAATCCAAGCAGTATATTCGCTTTCACGCAAAGTATCGCCCCATGCTATAGGATAAATACCCTTCCAACGTTCATTCAAAAAAGAAGACAAATC
The DNA here is from genome assembly GCF_000213575.1 of Dysgonomonas mossii DSM 22836. Classification (GTDB taxonomy): domain Bacteria; phylum Bacteroidota; class Bacteroidia; order Bacteroidales; family Dysgonomonadaceae; genus Dysgonomonas; species Dysgonomonas mossii. The sequence continues at coordinate 705,741 of NZ_GL892005.1, read as the reverse complement.
AAGTTTTGCTCTTTTGGTACAAAACCGTTCGGTACTTCTCATTACACCGGATGCCCGACAAGCACAAAGCTCTCCTTGACAAGTCCCCATTCCAATGCGTGTTCTTCGCCTTAGATCGACAAGGCTTTTCACATTCAATTCATCCAAAGCATATTTTACTTCGCCTACCGATACGCCCTCACACTCACAAACCAGACTGTTATCTAGTTGTGTATTATCCATAAGCTTTTCGGCCATATCTCCATGGCGATATATCGCAGCTTTTCGTTGCGTAGCGGGCAACGAAATTATTTTTTTATTTATTTCTTCTATATTTTCTCGAGATCCCGGCAATTTCTCTTCAGCCGTAGTACATGGCGACGAAACACTCAATTTCTTACACACAAGATCTGTTGCCCATTCCGCCATCAAACGATAAGTCATCAACTTACCTCCCGTTATCGTTACATATCCTTGCAGCCCATCACGTTCAGCATGATCTAGCAGTACGATACCACGACTAACATTTCGTCCCGTAGGATCATTATCGGATGCAACTAATGGTCTGACTCCGGCATAGGCTCTCAAAATACGAGTTTGCGCCAATCGTGGGGCAAGCTTCTCTCCTTCCCTGATCAGAATATCGACTTCTTGAGGAGTCACAGTCATGTTATCAATTTCATCGTATGGAATATTCATCGATGTTGTACCGATCAAGGAGATAGTATCCCCCGGAACCAAAATATCCGAATCGGCAGGTTTTCGGCATCGATTAAGCACCACGTTATTAACACGGTGACCAAAAATCAATAGAGAACCTTTGGCGGGTAACATTTTCACTGTAACACCTGCAAGCATAGAAATATGCTGTCCCCAGATTCCTCCGGCATTGACAACAATCGATGCGTATATCTTTTTTGTTTCTTTCTCTTTATGATCAAATACCTCTACTCCAATTATGCGATCCTGCTCTATTAGCATACCTATTACTTCATGGTATGTCAATATCTTTGCACCATGCTCTCTTGCATCTATCATATTGGATGCCGTCAACCGAAACGGATCTACCGATCCATCAGGAACTTTTACTGCTCCTATTATCGAAGGATTGGCTGAGGGCTCGAGTAAGAGTGCTTCTTTTGGATCTATTATATCGGCTCTTATCCCTGCAATGTTACAAGCCTCTACAAACTTCGCCTGATAATTCAGATCATCTTCGGGAAGTGTTAGAAATAAACCATTAGTTTCTTCGATGCAATGGCTCGCTATTCGTTTTAATATCATATTTTCTTTGATACATTCTTCGGCTGACTCCCTATCTGTTACAGCATAACGTGCACCACTATGCAACAATCCATGGTTGCGCCCTGTAGCACCTGTAGATATATCGTAACGCTCAAGCAAAACAGCATTCAATCCCCTACGGGAGCAATCTCTTGCAAGACCTGCTCCGGTAATTCCTCCACCGATGACTATAACATCAAAAATATCTGAAGAATATTTCATAAGAATAACATTTAAGATGATCCACAAATATACGAAACTATTCGAAACATAAAAGAAATATATCGAAATATTTAGCAAATAAAATAAGAGGATAGAAATTAAATCTACCCTCTCATTGCCATGTTAATATATAAAACTATATATAATTAAAAGACAACTTGAAGCCTACCTTGAATAGCATTAATAGTTTCTCCTGCAGCTAAAGGATTTGTATTACCTAAAGAAATATTAGAATAGTCTAATCTTAACATTATATATTTATTTAAATAATAATTTGCGGCAAACGTCCAATCGCTCATTCTCCCTCCTTTTATCCCTGAGTTTTTATTATCAAGATCGGTATAGTTGTATCTCAATGCAAATTCTAAAGACTTCGGTTTTGGAGTACCCATCCTCGCCCAAGAAGATGAATAAGTATAATTACCCCCAATAGCCAAAAAACCGATTTGAGCATAAGCCCCACTGGCTTTATATGCAGGCAGATCATCTTTTCTTTCTACATTGCTATGAAAATATTCAGCTTGAAGATACACAGGTCCGTATGCTCCGATAAGCTCTACAGCATATTTAGCCTGATAATCGGCATTTGATATACTCGCCTGAATAAATTTACGCTTTTCTACATTTGTGATCAACGAACTTCCATAGCTGATTACTTTCGGCTTCTGTACACCGTTAGCATCTAAGCCATTAGCATCGGCCTTACGGTAAGAACCGGCTAATCCTATATGGAATATTTTACCTTCCTGCTGCAACGGATTAAATACAACACGTCCTGTAGCCGAATAGCCATCATCGCCTTCGATGGAATTGTTCATAGAGTCGCCATCAGCAAATGCACCGACTCCTACCCATGCATATTTATTCCAACCAATATACTCAACTCCCAGTTTTCTTCCCGGAGAGAATGCAAACGATGTAGCGTTGGCAGTAATAAACTTGATGTTAGCAGAACTCTCCATATGATCGATACCGAATGGTTCGGCAAAATGTCCGCCTCTAACATAAGATGTTTTATTCAGATTATACTGCAAGAAAATATCTTTATAACCTACTTTCCCTCCGGCAAATCCGAGATCAACTTTCATATCGAAACTTTTATATTTCGCTTTCAGTCCTATCCGGGCATCCGGCATAGCTACTCCATTACTTAGGTCTGTTCCGTCTTCTATATAAGTTGCTCCGTCAAAATAAAAGCGACCCGTTGGAGTTATTTTCACGGTTTCGTCTGCGATTTTCACATCCACAGACTGAGCAAACAATGAAGAAAATGAAAACAGAGAAAGAGCAGCCAATATAGTTAATCTACAACTAGACATGACTATTGTTTCTTATTGGTTTTATTAACTTTCACACCCCATTCCTGAGTTGTATATTTATAGTTTCCTTCAGGAACATCGTTACAATAAACAATAACACAGTTCGGATCTTTATCCCAATATTGCTTTACTGTCATACCTTCCATATTTCCGGCATGTTCTTTTTCTATCTTCACATTATCAGGGTTAACCATCAACTTCAATCCTACGGACTCATCCATCATTTCCATATCACCACGGCTATTACCACCAACAATAATCGGACGAGCTTTAATAAACGTATGAATAGTTTCAGCCTTCCCCCAATCTTGTGGTGTTGGCAATACTAATTCGTCTGTTGTCTTTCCATTTCTTACAGCAGATTTCACTCCGATAATACGATCTACCGGAATACCAAGTTGCTCGTGAACAAAGCGTTGATATAAAAACTCGGGAGATGCAGTCAACACCCATATTTCGATTCCATACTCTTGCAGATTTGCCAAGAATTCTTTCATCTCAGGATAGAATTTCCCTTGAAATTTTTCGTGATAGCAATCATTGCCTATTGTGGATATTTCTTCAGGAGATAATCCGGCAAAAAATCTCACACGCTTTTGTACATAAGCAATTCCTACATTATCTTTTCCATGAAGCATATCATCTACAATTGCCATTTTTTCTTTTGCTTCTTTATCTGTTCTATTTCCATAAGTTTTTTGAGCAAAACTAAAAAGAGCTTCATCCGCCAGATAGTAAGGAACCTGACCAAACAATGTACCGTCGCAGTCAAATATGGCGACTTTACGTTCTTTCATCGTAATCGTAGAGTTCAAAAAGCTCTCGATACGATCGTTCGCTTCTTTCGGCCAGCCTTTTATATAACGGTATGTTTGAGCCGTTAAAGCGAACGAAGAAGTCAAAATCATCACTACCGCAAGACATAATGCCTTACGCATAAAATTAATCTTTTTCATAACTTAGTAATTTAAAAAGGTTTTAACAACTAGATTTTGGTATTAGATATAGTTTCTACTTGATTAATAAATATAGTCCCGAAGCTAAGGCAGCACCAACTATCGGTCCGAGAACAGGTATCCAAGAGTAGCCCCAATCGCTGTCTCTTTTATTCTTTATAGGTAGTATTGCATGTGCGATGCGCGGTCCTAGGTCACGAGCCGGGTTAATAGCATATCCGGTAGTTCCCCCCAATGACATACCTATAGATACTATAAGTAACGACACCGGAAGTGGCCCATCTATCTGAGCACCACCTACCATCAGCACTCCGAACATAAGGACAAATGTTCCGATTACTTCACTGATAAAGTTATAGGTATAAGCTTTTATCGCAGGTCCGGTACAGAAAACACCTTTTTTAGCATTTGGATTTTCTTCGGCATCAAAATGAGGTTTATACATCAGAAAAACCAAAGATGCACCTACTATAGCACCTAACATCTGCGCTACAATATATCCGATTACACTTCCTTTGAAACTGCCCGCAATAGCCAAACCGATAGTAAGAGCCGGATTAAGGTGCGCTCCCGAATATGGAGCAGAAATATACGCTGCAACAAAAACGGCCAAACCCCAACCGAAAGAAATCACAACCCAACCGGAACTGTTACCCAATGTATTCTTGAGATTAACATTTGCACAAACACCCGCACCCAATAAGATGAGTATAGCTGTGCCTATAAATTCGAATAATATATCTTGTCCCATGGTATATAGATTAGAGCATTATCTCACCCACGATTGGGCACGGTAAACAGCTTCAGACCATTTTTTCTTAGCCAAATGCATATCAATCTTAAGATCAGGCTCGAATTTGGTATCAATTTGCCATTGACTCTTTATCTCTTCTACATTATCCCAATAGCCAACAGCAAGCCCGGCGAGGTAAGCAGCCCCCAAAGCTGTGGTTTCAGTAGTTTGTGGACGAATTACTGTTTGCCCAAGTACATTTGCTTGAAACTGCATCAATAAATTATTCTTTGCAGCACCACCATCTACTCTGAGCTCTTTAAGCCCTACGCCTGCATCCAAGATCATTGCATTGATTACATCCATAGTCTGATAAGCAATACCTTCGAGTGCAGCTCGGGCAATATGTGCAGAAGTAGTTCCTCGCGATATTCCAACAATTGTACCCCGTGCATATTGATCCCAATAAGGAGCGCCTAAGCCAGTCAAGGAAGGCACGAAATACACATCTCCATTATCTTTTACCTGCGTGGCCAATTCCTCTATTTCGGAAGAAGAGTTTATAATTTTAAGCCCATCCCTGAGCCATTGCACTATTGCTCCACCAACAAAGATACTTCCTTCGAGAGCATAAGTTGTTTTTCCATCCAACTGCCATGCTATCGTAGATATTAGATTATTTTTTGAGACAACAGGCTTATTCCCTGTATTCATTAAGATGAAACAACCTGTTCCGTATGTATTCTTTACCATTCCTTGTTCAAGGCACATTTGTCCGAAGAGCGCAGCTTGCTGGTCGCCGGCAATACCCGAAATAGGGACTTTGGAGGCAAAAATTGTAGTTCGTGTATGTCCATATACCTCACTAGAAGCGCATACCTTAGGCATCATACTTGCCGGTATGTTAAACAACTCGAGCAAGTCTTTATCCCACTGTAAAGTATGAATATTGAACAACATTGTACGTGAAGCATTCGAGACATCGGTAACATGTACTGAGCCTCTTGTTAGTTGCCATACAATCCAAGTGTCAACCGTACCAAACACCAATTTTCCTTTTTCTGCTTTTTCTCTCGCACCCTGAACATTATCCAGTATCCATTTTACTTTTGTTGCACTGAAGTATGCATCAACAATCAGTCCTGTTTTTTCTTTAATAACAGGAAGTAGTCCTTCATTTTTCAGTGCATCACAATATTCGGATGTTCTTCGGTCTTGCCACACAATAGCATTATATATGGGCTCTCCTGTTTCACGATCCCAGACAATAGTAGTTTCCCGCTGATTGGTAATTCCGATTCCGGCAATATTCGTACCATTGATTCCAATTTTTGTAATAGCTTCAGCAGCTACGGCAGCTTGCGAAGCCCATATTTCGAGAGGGTCATGCTCTACCCAACCGCTCTGTGGAAAAATTTGCGGAAACTCCTTCTGGGCTACAGAGCATATCTCTCCTTTACGATTGAAGACGATAGCTCTTGAGCTGGTAGTGCCGGCATCAAATGATAAAATGTATTTCTGTTCCATGGTATATTGGTTATATGATTAGTTTTTCTGCAATCACTCCATATGCTAAGGTATATAATTCGGCTTATAGTCTACTAACAAATAATGCTGGGCTAATTCCACAAATTCATGAACTTGGGTCTCTTCCCACTCCTTATCTTTCCCCATTTCTATAGCCATAATCGAGGCAACTTGGGGTGCCATATCAATAGCTGCACGTGCATCTAAAAACAAAATCCGAAAACGCCTTGCAAGTACATCTTCTACAGTCAAAGCCATTTCTTCTCGAACAGCCCACAGAACCTCAGCAACTGTATAATCATAATCGGGATGTAATTTTTCGGCAAATTTCAGAGACTGATTTTGAAGCTCAACGATCTTATCAATATCACTTCCGTAAACATAGTTAAAATTAGACCTGTCGACCTTTTCCTTGTATCCATGTATTCGCAATTCTTTGGTAACACATTCTTTGCGAGGCAATCCCCCTATAGCAATACCTTTATCGATAACATCTTGGGCCATATCTCTATAGGTAGTCCACTTACCACCTGTAATAGTAATGAGCCCACTATCTGATATTACAATTTTGTGGCTTCTTGATATTTCTTTTGTTTTCTTACCGTCAGATTCTTTTTTAGGCGCAGCCAAAGGTCTCAAGCCTGCAAAAACAGAAAGAACATCGTTCCGTGTCGGCTTCTTCGCTAAATATTCTCCGGCAGTCCTAAGAATAAATTCTATCTCCTCTTCCAGTGCCTGAGGCTCCAGAACAAATTCTTTTAATGGAGTATCGGTTGTACCTAAAACAACCTTATCGTGCCATGGCACACCAAACAGAACACGCCCATCGCTTGTTTTTGGGATCATTATTGCTGTATCTCCTCCTAAAAACGATTTATCTACAACAAGATGAACCCCCTGACTCGGACGAACTATATTATCTTTTTCGGGAGCATCCATCTTCATCAAGCTATCCACAAATATTCCGGTAGCATTCACTACAACTTTTGCTTTTAGCGAATATGTCTGCTTACCCATTTCATCATAAACATTTACTCCTGAAATTTTGCCAGAATCGTCCTTTATCAAATTGGTCACTTTAGCATAATTAATCACAACTGCACCTTGTTCAGCTGCAGTCTGCATCAAGTTAATCCCCATACGAGAATCATCAAACTGCCCATCATGATAAACAACACCTCCTCTTAATCGAGCCTTATTTATTTGAGGTATCTCACATTCTACAGCCTTCTTACTCATTGGCAAAGAACGCCCCAAACCCCTCTTGCCTGCCAACAGGTCATAAATAGTAAGACCTATTGTATAAAATGGCTTTTCCCACCATTTATAATTTCCGATGATAAAACGCTGATCCTTTACTAGGTGTGGTGCATTCTTTTTCATTAATCCTCTTTCGCGAAGAGCCTCAACAACCAAGCTAACATCTCCTTGTGCCAAATAACGCACACCGCCATGCACAAGTTTTGTGCTGCGACTGGAAGTAGCTTTTGTAAAATCAGCCTGCTCCAACAACACTACCTTGAATCCTCGTGAAGCAGCATCAACCGCAGCACCAAGCCCGGTTGCCCCGCCACCGACAACAACAAAATCCCATCTTAGAGATTTATCTGCTATTTGTTTTATATAATTATCTCGTTTCATTGTATCACATCTATGTACACACAAAATTAATTAAGAGTTTGAAATAAACAAACAAATTCGAAACTTTTTTATATACATTCGGAGTTATTTATTACTACTTCGAAATCAAAACATATAACTACGAAACTAAATACATATAACAATAAAAAAACTTAACAATAAAGAAGTAAGCTGTATTACATAAACAATAGAAATATTTATACCTTTGCAGCAAGATCTAATAACTAATTAGCAAATAATATGGGAAATATAGCAAAGCGACATAAATATATACTGGAGCAACTCAAAGAAGACGGATATGTGAAAGTTCTGGACTTAAGCGAAAAGCTGGGGGTTTCGGAAGTTACGATACGAAAAGATTTAAAGTTTCTCGAAAGCAAAAAGATGTTATATCGTAATCATGGAAGTGCCAGTAGCCTTAGTTCGATTATATCAGACAAACATATAGATGTGAAAGAAAAGCTTAATATGGATGAAAAATCATCTATAGCAAAGGCTGCAAGTAAATTATTAGAACCAAACGATAAAATTATAATAGCATCGGGAACAACCCTACTCGCTTTCGCAAACGAAATAAATGCCAGCGAAGGTATTACAGTAATCACATCTTCGGTAAAAGTTTCATTAAGCTTATGCTATAACCCGAATATTGAGATCATTCAACTGGGAGGCATTATGAGAAAAAACTCGGTATCAGTGATTGGACACTATGCTGAAAACATACTGGAAAGTCTCTCCTGTAATAAACTATTCTTGGGGGTGGACGGAATTGATCTCGATTACGGACTGACAACCAGCGACATGAGCGAAGCTAGAATCAATCAGCAAATGATAGATGCCGCACAAAAAATTATTGTACTTACAGACTCATCCAAATTTGGAAGAAGAGGGTTTTGTAAAATATGCGATTTAAATAAAATACATCATATCATTACAGACAAAAATGCACCGGCTCATATAATTGAGATGATGAGAGAAAGAGAAATAGAAGTAACTCTTGTCTAAACTAACATTTGATATTGAGTTCGAGCAATACGTTTCTTATTTGCTCATAAGTAGTTATGCGTGTAGGAACTAAAGGCAGGCGAAGCTTATTTTGAATATAACCCATCATATTGAGCATACATTTTACACCTGCCGGATTTCCATCCACGAAAAGAAGGTTGAATAGCTCGTTGAAACTATGATGTATAGTCAAAGCACTGGCATAATCACCTTCAAGTGCCAAACGAGTCATACGGCTAAACTCGCGAGGGAATGCATTACCAATCACTGATATAACACCAACAGCACCGAGGGTTATAAGAGGAAAGGTAACCCCATCATCACCTGATATCACATCAAAATGTTCGGGTTTCCGCTTTATGATATCATCCATCTGTGTCATATTTCCAGAGGCTTCTTTTACAGCAACAATATTTCGGAACTCATTAGCAATACGCAACGTTGTATCCGCCGTCATATTAACGCCTGTCCGTCCCGGAACATTATAAGCTATAATAGGGAGTGGCGATGCTTCCGATATTGCTTTATAATGCTGATATATACCTTCCTGCGAAGGTTTGTTATAGTAAGGAACTACCGAAAGAATACCGTCTATGCCGGCATAATCATTTTTCTTTAACTTTTCGACAATGGCACGTGTATTGTTTCCTCCTTCACCTATAATAACAGGAATTTGACCATTGACTTTATTTACGACCAGTTCGACAATCTGTTTTTTTTCTCCTTCGGTCAATGTTGGGGTTTCTGCTGTTGTACCAAGCACAACCAGATAATCAGTTCCATTTTGCAACTGATAATCAACAAGCCGAAGCAGGGCATCATAATCGACACTCTCATCTTCTTTAAAAGGAGTAATTAGGGCAACTCCCATTCCTCTCAGATTTATCCTGGACATAAAGTCAATCTTTATCTTTAGAAAAGTGTATATCTCTTTTCAGTTTGTGCAAAATTAAGAATTAATTTACACCCTAGAGCACTTTGCTCAGGTAATTTTTTATTTGCTGATAAGTTTCCTGCAGATTCATTTCATCAGTTTTGAGCACCAGAAAGTCATAGAAAGGACGATCAGGCTTTATAATACCGATACTAAATTCCGAAGAGTTATTGGCTAGCAGATATTCATAAACCTTACTTTCAGTCGTAGTCAAGTCAATAAGCGTATCATACTCCAATGCTTTGAACTCATCCAAGACGGATGGTGCAAGTATCTGAAGTAAAGACATTTCCTGAGGGTGAATAATCCTCACATTTGCCGGAAAGATTGTATTCCCCGGAGCCTTCTTTGTAGATTGATACGTCCACAAAGTAACTTTCTTGCCATTTGCTGTCAAATCTTTTGATATAGCAGCTATAGCCGGCCAATCGTTATATGAGAACAGAATAAGTACACTCTTCATGCTCTCTAAATTTCGGAAAGCATGTTTTCTTTTATTATCTCGGAAAGCAGAATTTATTTTCCATTTTACTAAAAAATCAAACATAATAATTTTGTTGTGTTAGATATCATAATAAACGAGCAGTCGTATATTTCGTTTTCAACCGGGAAAAATAAATTCTGCTTCTATTATTTTTTATAATTTTCTGGCACCATCACTGATCACCACATCGTATACTTTCGGCTTGATTCTGAACTTTTGCTCATAGCTTTCGGTAGCACGTTTGATGAAATCATCATGAAGCTCATTTTTTACAAGATTGATAGTGCAACCACCAAAGCCGCCACCCATTACACGAGACCCGGTTACACCACACTGACGTGCGATATCATTCAGGAAGTCAAGTTCTTCGCAGCTAACTTCATATTTACGGCTAAGTCCGATATGAGTCTCATACATTTTCTTACCTACAGTTTCGTAATCACCTCTTTCCAATGCATCACACGCTTCGCTCATACGTTGAATTTCTTCGATAACGAATTCTGCACGCATGTAATCTTCGGCACTAACTTCATTAGCTACCTCTTTCAACATGTCGATTGTAGCATCACGCAATAACTCCACTTCAGGATGATATTTACGAATATATGATGCTGCATTTTCACACGATTCGCGACGTTTGTTATAAGCCGAAGAAGCCAACTCATGTGCTACGCAAGTATTCAACAGCACCAAGCGGTATCCTTCCGGATTGAACGGAATATATTTATACTCAAGAGAGCGACAATCCAAGCGGATTAAAGATCCCGCCTTGCCAAAGCAAGATGCAAACTGATCCATAATACCACACTTAACACCTACATAATTGTGCTCTGTTGCTTGTCCTATTTTGGCTAGTTGAAAACGATCTAAGCCAAGATTATACATATCATTGATTGCAAACCCAAAACAACTTTCCAAAGCTGCTGACGAAGACATTCCTGCTCCAAGAGGCACATCACCGGCAAACACACAGTCAAAACCTTGAACCTGTTTTCCAAGCTTCATTATTTCGTGACATACGCCGAAAATATATTTTCCCCATTGTTTGATCGGAATATCATCTAATCCGAATTCATCCATTTCAGACAAATCCATAGCGTATGCCTTAATGCGGTCGGGCGTTCCATTTGGCTTGATCACACAATACATGGCTTTGTCGATTGCTCCCGGCAACACAAATCCGCCATTGTAATCGGTATGTTCTCCAATAAGATTGATACGCCCCGGCGATGTATACATTGCACCTTCGGTTCCGAATAGCGATTTAAATTTTTCTTTTAATAAATTTAGCTCCATGGTCGATTTTAATTATTTAGGGTTTATACAAAGAATTATTCCAACATTTTAAGAAAATCATCTTCATTAATAATAGGAATACCCAGGCTTTTCGCTTTCTCGAGTTTAGCAGGCCCCATATTGTCACCGGCTAAGACATAACTAGTTTTTGAAGATATAGAACCGCTGTTCTTACCTCCATTCTGTTCTATCATACTCTTGTATTCATCGCGGGAATATTTTTCGAAAGTCCCGCTAATTACGATTGACAAGCCTTTTAGTTTTTCTGTTCTCTGGGCAATAATAGATTCACTAAGTTCAAATCGCAATCCAAATGTACGAAGTTTATTTATGACTTCAAGATTGTTAGGATTACTAAAATATTTAACGATGCTTTGAGCTATCCGATCACCAATTTCATCAACCTGTGTCAAGTCTTCTATTGTAGCGGCTTGTAACAAGTCGATATCAGGAAAAGCCAATGCTAGTTTTTTCGCTACGGTTTCGCCGACATAACGGATACCCAAAGCAAAAAGCACTCTTTCGTAAGGCACAGATACTGATGCATGAATGCTATCTATAAGATTCTTGGCACTCTTCTCAGCCCAACGCTCAAGACGAGAGACATCCTGCCACTTTAGTGTATACAGGTCTGCAATATTTCGGATATATCCGGCATTGTAAAGGTGCTCAACAGTCTCTGTTCCTCCGGCAATATTCATCGCTTTTCGGGTCAGGAAGTGTTCGATACGTCCTTTTATCTGAGGTGGGCACGACACGTCGTTCGGGCAATAATAGATAGCCTCTCCTTCGTCTTTGACAAGAGGTGTACCACATTCGGGACAATCTTTTATAAACTCGACTTTAGCATCAAATATATTTCTTTGGGCAACATCCACACCTGTAATCTTTGGAATTATTTCTCCTCCTTTTTCTACATAAACCTGATCATTGATATGCAAATCAAGGGAATTGATATAATCTTCGTTATAAAGCGATGCTCGCTTTACGGTAGTCCCCGACAATTTTACGGGTCTGAGGTTGGCCACAGGTGTAATAGCTCCTGTACGGCCCACCTGATATGAAACAGACTCTAGTGTGGTAACAGCCTGCTCTGCCTGAAATTTGAAGGCAATAGCCCAACGAGGAAACTTAGAGGTAAAGCCAAGATTCTTTTGCTGAGTCAACGAGTTTACTTTAAGGACGATTCCGTCGGTAGCTACAGGCAAGTTTTTACGCTCCTTGTCCCAATAATGTATATATGCGAATATTTCGTCTAAAGTCTTACACTTCTTGGTTGCATCCGAAATCTTGAAGCCCCACTCCTTCGCTTTGATCAGATTTTCGTAATGTCCATCTGTAGGCAAATCTTCTCCCAACAAATAGTAGAGATAAGAGTCAAGCTTACGTGATGCTACTATCTTAGGGTCTTGTTGCTTAAGCGTTCCTGATCCGGCATTACGGGGATTAGCAAAAAGGGCTTCTTCTTGTTCAGCTCTTTCCTTATTGATATCATCAAAGACTGACCATGGCATCAGAATCTCTCCTCTGATTTCAAACTCGGCAGGATAACCTGCCCCATGCAATCGCAAAGGGATACTACGAATGGTACGCACATTAGCTGTCACATCATCTCCCTGCACTCCATCACCACGTGTAACGGCCTGTGTTAACTGACCGTTGATATATGTAAGAGAAATAGATGTTCCATCGTACTTTAATTCACATACAATATCGAAATCATCATTCAATCCTTTCTTTACCCGATTGTAAAAATCTGTAATTTCTGCCTCTGTGTATGTATTTCCCAACGATAGCATGGGATATTTATGAGGTACTTGTTTGAATGATTTATTAATATCGCTACCAACACGTTGACTCGGAGAATTAGGATCGAAATACTCAGGATATTGAGTTTCTAAATCTGTCAATTCTTTTAATTTCTTATCAAATTCAAAATCTGAAATAGTTGGTGCTGACAGTACGTAATAGTCGTAATTATGTTTGTTCAACTCTTCCCGAAGAGTATCAATTTGGTGCTTTATCTGATCCATTATTTTGTTAAAATCGTAAATACAAATATAAAAAGAAATAGGCTGAAAGTGTGTAAAATTAGATATTTTTCAGAAATCTATTTACACATTGACTTATCTTTAGCGAACGGAATATCAAGTTACTTTTCATATTTTCTTTTTCTATACAGAAAAATCGAACCCATGACCAAAGCAATAAAAAATACAGGAAAAGCAATATTTAGTATAGCATATTGATTTCTGTTTTCATAAGCCTCTTTTTTGTTCAAAACATATAGCTTTTGCTGCTTTGTCCTTAGCTGCATTAGTGCGTCATCTCCTGTGAGCCAGTTTACGGCATTCACTATAAAATCACGGTTACCGAAGTGCTGTTGCGAAACTCGATCGTATCCCATAGGCAATACTTGCGAGCTTTGCCCTTGTCCCTGAATCTCGTTTGTTATGATATCGGAGGACGAAACGACGATCATCTTTGTTTTTTCGCTTGTGTTTTTAGTCTTATAATTATCAGCTTTAATGCTATCAGGCATCTCCCTATTTTGGAATACGGAAGTAAATACACCTTCGAGACTTACAGCGACAGGAACAAATTGCTGATTAAAGTAGTCTTTATTGTCTTGTATTTTTGCAATATCAAAATCAATCATATCCGGCACTTTTACTAAATGCGTGTTAGCAGAAGTAGTCAATAATATATGCTTTATTACAGCAGAAGAGTTGTTTACAATATCAATCGAACTTGCAAACCCAGCTTTTATATCTCTTATATTCTTTGTGATAGGAAAATCCTGAGACGGAATCAACAGTGGCTGAAAATAGCTCGGCACAACGGATGCAGACTGTACTCCTCCATCATTCATCAAATATGTAGAAATACACTGGCTATCCTGAATAAGATCGGGATTTATACGCACACCGTAAGAGAAAAGCATATCATCGAGATTGACATCATTCTTCATACTTGCTGAATGACCTAATTGAGCGAGATCCTGATGAGAATAAAAAGCCCCATCGATAAGCCACAAAACCTTACCTCCCGACATTATATACTGATCGAGAATATACTTATCCGTTTCGCTATATTTTGATAACGGGCCGGCAATAATCACCGCATCAAAATTGTCCAATATATTTATTTCGTTACCAATCTGTCCTCTATTCACTGTGTAGTATTTAGACAATACTTCCTCGGCATCATATACATACGTACGTGAAATCTCATTATGACCTTCAATAAAGGCAACAGATTTAGATGCATCCTGACTTAGTAAGCGAATAGCATCCGTAAATTCAAACTCTAAACCTTCGATAGATGCGTTTATATTTTCTTCCGCTGTGTACCCTGCAACATTTTTCAGCAAAGGAACAACCAGAGTATCTTTTCCGTTTGATATCTGGGCGTATGGATATATTATTTTTTTGCTGGCTTTCCCTTCTCTATCGATCTCGTTAAGAACAATACCGGGCATACCTCTTTCTGCCATCGCCTCATATATCTCGGACGCAGAGTTTTCGGACTGATATACATTCTTCAATTTTATATCAAGGCTGCTGTTCACATATCGATTGTAATCATTTAACATATTAAGTGTTGCATCCTGTAAACGCTGGAATCCATAGTTGAGTTCTCCGCTCAAATATATATTTATATCAAGAGGAGCCTCATCTTTCATACCCTTCAAGAGGCTTATTGTATAATCACTTAACGTATAACGTTTATCGGATGTGAAATCAATTCTATAATTAGGTATAAAGTACAATCCAACATTAAGGATAACGAATAAAACTAGCCCCCTGACTAAAATTCTTGATTTGCTCCCACTTAATACGATAAGAGCAAGAATTACAAATAAAGCCAAATAATTAACAACAACAAGCAAATCCTTGAATAGGATAACACCCTTCTGCATCAATTCGTAATGATGAAGCAGTCCCAAAGATGACACGGCAGCCTGCGTTTTTCCGGTAAGAAATAAGCCGGAGAGCAAAGCGAAACCATAGTAAACAAAAACACTTAAGATTACTGAAGTTATAAGTGCTACAACCTGATTCTTAGACAAAGCCGACCCAAATAGACCGATAGCTATAAAAACCATAACCAATAGTAGCAAAGATAAATACGAGGCAAAAATAGCATTAAGGTCAATGTTTCCTACTGGATTGGCTAGTTGAGATAAAGAATAAACAGAAACACATGTAGGCAGTAAGGTAATAAAGATAAAAATAAATGCTGCTAAATATTTACTCAGATAAATATGGAACATGCTGACAGGTCTTGTCTTTAAGATATCTAAAGTCTTTCCCTTTCGCTCCTCAGAGAAAGAACGCATGGTAAGAGCTGGAATCAACACCAAAAGCAAGATGGGAGACAAAGCGAAAAAGCCGCCCAGATCAGCGTAACCGGTATCCACCACATTGTATTTCCCAGAGAAGAACCATTGTAAACCTCCTATAATGAGAAGAAAAGCTAAAGAAAAGAACGCTCCGAAGGAAGAGCAAAAAATAGACTTAAGTTCTTTAAATACTAAAGCTTTCATATATCTTTGTATAAATTGAGGTTTAATTACACAATGGCTAAACGAGACATAAAGATAGTTATTTTATTTGTTCTGATAATTACAGTCCTTATCGGAGGATGGCGATTATATAACAAACTAGAAAAGAATAAACAATCTTTCTCTGTTGATATTTATGAATATATCTCTCCTCAGGCCGTGACTGTAATAAATATCAATAGAGAATATAATCTGGATATGCTATATCAGTATGACCCTTCACTTCGCAGCTTAATTGGTTTACTCGGAGGAAATTTATCTTTTCCTACCATCATTTCGCAAGACAAAGACAAGGCTAGTATTTTAGTAACCAAAATAGAACAAGAGAAAGAACCTGAGATAGCAGATTATATAAAAAGCTATATAGCAGCAGATTTTCCTCCTCAAAAAAGAGAATATAAAGATGCAATCGTATGGTATTTTACTCAGCCGGATGATAAATTTCTTGTTTGTACTTTTTACAAAGGAATGCTTGCAGTCAGTAATTATCTCAGACCTATCGAAATATTTATTGATTCTGACTCGGAAAACACATTCTTTTCGGACGAAAATAACATCGAGCTTATAACCAAAATTCGAAATAGCACGCCAGTATGTATTTTCACAAAGGTGCAGGACAAAACTCTGGCTCTTAACTATGTGCCTTACAACAACTCAATACAACTAACAGGCTATATACTAGAGAACAAACAGAAAGGAGTAAGCGATTCGATCAAATTAGATTATGCAACAATTCCCTTATTAATGGATTTGCCGGATAAAATGTGCATAGATAGTATAAACGTACAAAATGACAGTAAACTAACAAGTGTAAAAGTATTTCTAAACAAAAAGTTTTAAATTCGTGTTTATAAAAATATATTATAATTTATCTATTTAATAAAATAACTATGTCGGTATTAAAAGAATTAAAGGAGTTTATGATGCGTGGCAACGTAGTTGATATGGCTGTCGGTGTCATTGTCGGTGGAGCATTCGGCAAAATTGTATCATCGCTTGTAAGCGATATTATCATGCCTCCAATCGGAGTTGTACTTGGCGGTGTCAATTTTTCTGACCTGAAGGTAACGCTAAAAGAAGCAGTAGGTGACGCAGCAGCTGTAACAATCAATTATGGCTCTTTTGTACAAACTGTTTTTGATTTTGTTATCATAGCCAGTGCTATATTTTTTGCTATCAAGGGTATCAATATGCTACAGAAGAAAAAAGAAGAAGCCCCTGTTACACCTCCGGCCCCAAGCAAAGAGGAAACATTGTTAACGGAAATCAGAGATTTATTGAAGGAGCAGAGTAAAAATTAAATATAGAACTTTGATAAATAGAACTTAACAAACAAGCATTATGATGAAGTATTTCCCTATTTTATTTATAGCGATGTCACTATTGTTCTCCAGTTGTGGCAGCGTACCTGTGACCGGACGCAAACAATTGAATCTGGTTTCTAACCAAGAGGTTCTTACTATAAGTTTGCAGCAATATCAACAGTTTATAAAATCAGCTCCGATATCGAACGATAAAAAAAATACGGCATTGGTACAGAAAGTTGGTAGAAATATAGCGAATGCTGTTGAAACTTATCTGAAAAACAATGGTTATGCAGATGAATTATCATCGTATGCATGGGAATTCAACCTTGTGAAGAGTGCTGATGTAAATGCCTTCTGTATGCCCGGTGGAAAAATTGTCGTATATGAAGGAATACTGCCTTACACTCAAGACGAAACAGGCCTGGCTGTTGTCTTAGGACATGAGGTCGCACATGCTGTAGCAAAACATGCAAATGAACGTATGAGCCAACAAATGATGACTGAGTATGGCACCGCTGCAATAGGCACTGCTCTAGGAGGAACTTCTGCCGGGGTACAACAAGCTGCCGCCGCCGCAATTGGGCTCGGTTCTCAATATGGAATTTTATTACCTTATTCGCGCAAACAAGAATTAGAAGCAGACAAACTTGGTCTGATATTTATGGCAATGGCAGGATACAACCCAAGTCAGGCTGCCGCATTCTGGACTCGCATGTCGCAGCAAGGAAGTAGCACTCCTGAATTTATGAGTACTCACCCTTCAGACAATACGCGTATCCAACAGATAGAAAAAGATTTACCTGAAGCCATGAAATACTATAAAAGTGGAACGGGAACAACGAATACGAATTCATCAAAAACATCTAACAAATGGAAGTTCTAATTGAATAAAACAGAAGAGGCTATTTCGGGTAAGAGGTAGTCTCTTTTATTTTAGAATTCCTTATAAAACGGAAAATCTGCAATATCTAACAACGGTTTATCCCCACTAATGTCTCCGTATACATAAAGCTTATAAGTATCTCTATGCGGGTAAAGTTCCAGGAAACGTTTGACTTTTTCTACTCCGTAACAGTTTTCACCTTTGAATTTACCGGTAATTACACCGCCTTCTGTTTCAAGCTCTGTACCGATAACTACATCAATGCCGACTGATTGTGCCCAAGGCAAAATCCAGTTGCAAATAGATACACTATTAATGAGAACTATATGCTCTTCTTGTTGATGAAACTTGACCTTATCGATTGCTTGTGATCTCAACGTCCGGCTTATTCGATTTTTATATTTTCCACAAATAGCATTAAACTCTGATAAATTCTTCCCTTTAAAGAAATAAGAAAACAGCCGTTCTTTTGCCTTATTATTTGCAACAAAACCTAGTTTAAATAAGATCAGAACAGGAAAGAGAGCAAACAATCCTAAAATTAGCCGTGGAAATCCATAATAAAATCGAATAAGGTATCTACGGTCGTTATCGTTCCGTCAAAGTCGAAAACAGCTATTACCTTCGATGAATTTACATCTATCATTACCTAAAGAATTTTGTGATAACAAAGAAAGATATAATCCATAAGATTATGATGATGCGGATAAAATTATCTTTGAGGAATATCAATGTTGGATTACCACTCATTTCTTCCACAAATATGATTTGTAAATATCGGAACAGTCCTACAAACACAAAAAAGGATGTCAGATAAAGATTATCTCCGTTACGTACTGTAACTTCCGGCGAAATAGTATATACATAATAAATGCCAAGAACATAGCAGATAACGTAAAACTTTCAGGTGTAAAGCACAATAGTAAATTAGTAGAAAAAGGTGCAAAAATATCTGTTTCGTACGACATATTATCTATAACAGATGTGCTTAATGCTATATATATCGAATAGGATAAATAAATAGTAGTATAAAATGAGGCAGTTTCGTAATGAAGCTCCTTCAAAAAGAATCCTGCTAATCTCACGACTTGCAGGACCCCAACCTTAACACAAACTTTACAAAACTACACAATATATTTTTATTTATTTTCCTATCTTTTACGAGGCATTTATTTGCTCTCATCAATATACTAAAACATACTTGGCTGAACATCTAACCTCAACCTATACTCTGACGGAGATTGTCCTGTATGTTTTTTAAAAAATCTACCTAAAGAAGCTTGAGTCGAAAAATGTGTATCCAATGTTATTTGTTGAATATTTAACGTTGTATTATTCAATAACGATTTTATTTCCAACAAAGTATATTCTACAATCCAGTCTTTGGCAGATCGACCACTTACATCCTTTATCACCTTAGAAAGATACTTGGGTGTTATATCCAATTGCTTCGCATAAAAAGACATTTCTTTATTTTCTTTGTAATGCTTCAGTATTAAAAGAAAAAATTGATATGCCAAGTTCTCTTTCCTTGAACAAGGAGTTGCATTCGCTGACAATACGCTATTCTTAAAGCTATAATAAACATCTAAATAAAAAAGTCTTATTAAACTTACTATATATTCCCGCTGAAACATAGAATCTGACGTAAGAAGTCTTTCATTAACAAGATTATAGTATTCTGAATACCGAGACATCTCATCCTTAGTCAGTTTGTAAAAGTGCTTTTGCATCATATATATGAAGAATAGTGGCGAAAAGCGTGAAATACCACCTAAAATATCATTTGTCATTGTTTGGGAAAGTAAAAAATAATCAACTTTAAAATCGTCGCTTTTATCTTTTACCGAAATAGTCTGGTTTGGCAATAAAACGATCATCTCTCCCTCAACAAAACGATGCTCTTCTTGACGCTGATGTACTTCTATCGTAATAGAACCTTCATGACAAATACCTACTATACCAAAAGTCGTACAAAATGCAGAATGAGGAACTGGTAAAGAGTGAGCATTCTTATATAATTCAAATTCGTTCTCTAACGAATATCCAAGCTCGTTACTTCCCTTTTCTAGCATGACTTTAGTTTGGTTTTGTTGTGTGTTATTTATCATGAAATATTGCTCTTAATATTTCACGGTGCAAATATAGAATTTAATTTCTTAACAGCGAAAATAAATGGACTTTTAGTATAATATTTATAATTATTTAAAACTTTTATCTTCTCATCTTTTACTGATAGGGATTTCCTTCTATTCTTAATCCTTTTTCTTTACCCATAGACAACTTACATAAACTACTAAATAACAAAACATTATCACAAGAAGAAAGATATAATCGTCTTAGATTCTACTAAACGATAAGTCTACTAATTTTCGGGCTCTTTATTTTGATGAATAGTTATGTTTTTTAATGATAAACTTCGAGTAAAACCAGAATATATTTTGAAAAAGCTCATTTAAACTAATTTCAGTATAGTGCTGTTCTTTCTTTTTGTTAGTATTTAAGCTCTCAATCGATTAAATAATTCATATAAAAAAACCGTCCTGAAACGGGCAATTTCAGGACGGAGAGAGGACAACCAAAGCAATCCTCATTTTCGGGAACTTTATAACTACTTTATTACAAGGCTTTGTCATATAGACAAATGTTTCACTTAAAAATTATTATCAATATTTTATATACTTTGCTACATTATTATCTGTGCAAGAATGAATATATTTTTCTATTCTAAAATTGTGATTATTTTATAATTACAATACATAGTTAGTAAAGATTAGCCTCAAGAACAATAGGATACGACTTTTTAGCATAACACAAAACAAATAACAGGCTATATATAAACACATTAAACCATACACAGAAAGAGTAAAATATGACTTTTTAAAGAGTAAAAGAATAAAAAAGATGCTATAACTTTTACCTTATAGCATCATATATCTCTTTGATTATAATCTATCTTTACATTCAAACCGTGCATTATTTCATTTGATGTATTTTCATTTCCAAAAACTTAAAAAAATCATCAGCATAAAAATCATCATCTTCATTCATATAATCACGACAAAATACTTTATACTCATTACCTTTTAGCCCGGGCTCTATTAAGAAATAGTACAAAGCATCTCCCTCTCCTTCTTCTAAAATGGTCAATTCATTCTGAGATAAAGGACTATTTATCGTCTGAGACTTGTATAGATATAAAAGACTATCTATATCTGCAATATTATAGTTTTCGGGAGGAGATACATATTTAACATATTCATCTTCTACTTTGAAGTACTCAAACTCCTTCGACCACCACTTATAAGAATCTGGTAACGGGAACCCCAATTCTTGCTCTGTGTAGTCAATCCATTCTTGTTTTACTACACCCTTCTTGCCGTGTTTTATTTTATATTCATTAGCTCTGAATAACTCAAGAAACTTATGATATGGGGAGGTCATCTATACTAATTTTAATTGTTTGAGAAACAGAATACATTTAGTTTAAAAGTTAACAAATGGTCAATTAAACAAATAATTTGACGCAAATATATTTACAAAGATACAATTCAAAATTAAACTCCGCCCTACTTGTCAGTGACAAAATAATGCTTTCGAGAGCAGAAGTATTCTGCTATAAAATAGAAAAGGTATGCTCAAAGCATACCTTTTCTATTTTATTATATTTTCAAGAATGGTCTAATTCATACTAAACTTATACCCTAAAGTCAATAATCCTTGAAATGAGTTTGTCTTCAAAGAAGCTTTATCTGCTCCCGCAAAAGAATACAGATCAGCCTTTTGTGATCTCATCACAAAGGCAACATCTGTGTAAAAATAACCATTCGACCAATCAGCTTTACCTCTTCTTTCAGGAATAAATTGATACCCTAATCCATAAGTGATATAGTGAGTATCGGCATCGAATGCATATTGTGTAACAGGACGAGGATCTGTAGTAACCTCATTACCATTATTCTTTATTTTTGAGTCAAAAGGACTTTGCACCCATGAATAACCTACACGACCAGAAAATTTGCTGGTAAAACGATATTCAAGTCCAACACGCAGGGTTGATGCCATTTTGAAATCGTTTTTAATATATTCATTCGGATCCGGCGAAAATGTTTTACTGTTACGATTAAACAGCTTCATATTATTCTTATAGTTTGTCAATTCATAGTCTGCACTTATGATAGCCTTTGTCCCTATTACTCCCGCCATGCTAAATGTCCATTTATCGGGTGTACGTAATTTATAATCAAAAACAGCATCTTCCCGTCCATCGTAGCTTTTTACTGTTCCTGCTACATAATCGGGATCAAGACTAGAACTCGATACTCCTGATAAATTATGACTCAAATCGGCAGCAAAATGATCTGTCATTTTATACCATGTTGGCGAGTGGTAAGCAATACCTATACGGAATTCTTGAACCGGTTTTATTATAACTCCCGCTTTTACTTGCCAACCTGTTCCATCCGTTCTATTCCAATTATACAAATCAAATCTGCGATTATCTGCCAATGCACCATTTCCATCAGGCATATACTCTGTATATTGAGAATAGAGACGATAGTTTATATCTGTCATAGAAATTGTAGCACCAATGCTCACGATATCAGAGAAAGAAGTTCCGATATTGAAGTCGTATGAACTAATATAACCTTTCTCTTCCACAAACAAATCATTGGAAACGTTGTTTGGTATTGCCGCACTATAGCCGTTCGAACCTTCATTTATCAAGAAAGAATTGTAACCAAGTACAGTCAACCAATCCTGACTATCCCACACTCCCCAAAAGTCATTATCTTTTAGAGATAGATGTGAAGCTGAAACTCCATTAAAGTTAGCTCTGCCTGCCATATAACCCGTAAGAGATCGAGTATTATCACCCATTATCGCATATTTCCTATCAAAGCTTTTTAACCGGTTATAAGAAAATCCAAAATTAAGAAAAGGAACTACATCATCATATAACGGAAAAGTTCCTACAAAGGCTAAATTATCAAAAGCAAAAGTAAATTTATTTTCATTTTGCTTACCTACATTTAATTGCCCTTGTGACTTCGTATTCTGAAAATTCATTGTTGTCACAATCTCAGACTTTTGATAAACTCCTATACCGGCAGGATTTATTGCAATACCGGAGATATCACCTCCCAGTGCACCAAATGCCCCCCCCATAGCTACAGATCTTGCCGTACCGGTTAAATCATTCCTGGAAAATCTGTATGCATCCATTTCATTTTGAGCATAAGCCATTCCTACAGAAAAGGCAACAGCAAGCATTAATAATGATAATTTTTTCATATTTCAATATTTTTTATCTAACAGATGAAATTTGCATGTTTAAACTCTTTCGAAACGAAACATACACATTTCAGAGTATATTAAATGTTCTATTTTCTTATATTTTCCATAAAAAGCTGTTCCAATAACCACGTTTGTTGAAACAGCTTTTATATTTTTTATATGATACGATCGTATTATCTGCGTCCGCTACTACTTCTACCACCGCCGCCACTGTATGATCCTCCACCTGAAGAACGTCCTGAAGAAGAACTGCCGGAACTATATGAGCCAGAGCTTCTTGAGGAAGAACTACTAGAAGAGCTACTACTATAACTTGGGCGTGAACTTGAAGAACTTGAAGAAGAACTACTGCTATTATAGCTTGGACGACTACTAGAAGAACTGCCACTGCTGTAACTTGGACGGCTGCTACTAGAAGAGCTCCTTGATGGACTACTACTGTTATAGCTTGGTCTTGAGGAACTACTGGAAGAACCACTATTGTAACTTGGACGGGTACTATTTGAGGAGCCACTGTTATAACTTGGGCGTGTGCTCGGACGAGTACTTACATCCGATGAAGAACCTCTTCCCGAAGACGTTCCGCTATTGTAACTTGGACGAGTCGTAGGTCGCGTACTAATACCACTTGATGAACCTCGACCTGTAGATGTTCCACTATTGTAGCTTGGACGAGTAGCGGGACGAGTGCTCACACCACTTGACGATCCCCTGCCTGTATTATATGATGGACGTGTACTTACGTTGCTTGAGCCTCTTCCCGAATTGTATGATGGTCGGGTGCTTACACTAGAAGAAGACCCACGTCCTCCGCTATATGAAGAATATCTGCCGGAGTTATTATAACCGGAGTTATAGCGTCCTGAATTATTATAAGCTGAATATCTGCCGCTTGAGCTATATCTAGGACGACCGGAATATGAATAGTTTGAACGATGATAATGTCCACCGCCATACCAGCCACCGCCGCCGTACCAGCCGGAATACCAGCCACCATACCAAGGACTGTTCCATCCCCAACCCCAAGAACTATAATACCAAGGTCTGCTCCAACCCCAGCCCCAAGAGCCATAATACCAAGGATCGTACCATCCCCATGCATAAGAAGGATAATACCATGAATCGTACCAAGGATAATATCCATATCCTCCCCAACCCCAACCGAAGTTTACATTGAAGTTCCAGCCACGATTACGATAATAACTATTATATGTGTCATTTACAACATATACATTTATCTCGTTATCGCTTGATATTTTAACACTATTTGCCGGATCGTGGAATCTTACTATACGATCGGTATATTCAAAATCCTTATATTCATCTGCATTTGCAATAGAGTCTTCAGGTATCTGCGTTTGCTCGGCATCGTAAACGCTTACATTACCCCTACGGTTATAAGCATCTACATCGATATTCACATTTCCTGTTCGTTCTAATGTTATATCCCCATTGTCTTTCACTACCAAAACTTGAGTTTGGTCTACTTGCTTTTGGGGAGCAGTAGTCTTTACTTTTACTTCTTTCTGTTTCGATTCTTTCGATTTAGAAGTAGCATATATGTCATCCCATTCCTGAGCAAAAGCCAAGAACGGTATAGCTGACACCAGAATCATTAGAAACATTTTTTTAGCTTTCATAATCTGCTCTCCTATAATTATTATTTACTAATTTAGTTTTGTATTCACTTACTGTACAATATACTTTCGTGTATATACCTTAGACTAAACAATCGTCAAAAGGTTTAAAACTTACAGTAAGATCTTATGGTATATAAAACAAATGTACGACTTTTATTTTTCAATTCAACATTATATATACTAAAGATGCGAAGAAACAAACCGATGTTGCTCCCCATTGTGTTAAAAATAGTTATCCTTAAGTTATTTCTTAACCTAGCCTTATTTCAGACATAAAAAAGACTCCTTCGCTCGAAACTAATTGTTAGCTAAACCGAGACTTAGAGTTAGAGAGGGCAAAGGGTAATGAAAGAAAAATTGAATTTAGAAAAAGCCTCTTCAACCGAATTCATGATTAAATTTCCTCTCCATTACAATATAATCATATCCATTTTTAGAGAAGATTTGATCTGTTACACTATAACCAAATTTTTTATAAAAATCAGTTGCTTCGGTACGAGCATTGCACCAAAGACGATCCAGTTTCAGATCGTTTGCATAAGATATAAGCCATTCCATAAGTGCTGTAGCATATCCTTTACCTTGCATTTCGCCGAGAGTTGCTAATTTCCGGAATTGAACGTCTCTACCATGTAGAAATATAGACATAACAGACACCAAATCATCATTCTCGTATACACCAATATGCAAACCTCGGTCATCGTCAGGCAATTTTACGAAATCAATATCTCTATCCGGATACATCACCTGTCTGCGCACGACCAGAACATCTTCATATGGGGCTTCGGAAATAATCATTTTATTAAAATTTATATGTTAGCATTAATCGTCCTTCTGATGTTTTAGAAAATACATCATCAAAATATCTATAATTTGTGTCGCGCATATAGTTGTAATATATACCCGTTAAGAATAAATGGCTTCTTAATTTTATATCTGTACGAAGGCTGATTGCATGTAGAATTGCTTGCGACCGATCCCCTTGATAATTAAACTCATGCACATCAATATTATCCCAATCTATATCTTTGGGATACCCCTTCCAAGTAAACATACGATAGACCTCATAATTACCCGATATGCTGATCCAATCCTTGTACGTCAGATTAAAACCTAACTTTGTACTGAAGCCACTGGCCAGATTATAATTACGCATATCTACCACATAATGATCACTAAGAGCTCCACCTAGCAACACCAGATTTGTATGCATAAACGCATTAAACCCTACATTCTGTAAACGTTTGCTTTGATAGATGAACCCTGCTCCGAATGATGCAGGAGTACAAAACTTGTATGGAATTTTACCCGAAACATCTGATATTGTATCTGAATCATAATAATCGAAATGTTGATAGAATCCTAAACTTAGAAAATCATTTTTTGTATCTACCAATTCTGTGACATACAGTCGGCCAATAATATTTAATTGGCTAAGCATTGGCTGCGAACTGTGTATATTGAGATTGCTCTTAAATGTGAAATAATCATAGGGTTTTTCATTCTCATCTGAAAATCGATCGCCATATTCGATGTTTACATCCATTGCAGCCCCTACACCCTT
The DNA here is from genome assembly GCF_000213575.1 of Dysgonomonas mossii DSM 22836. Lineage (GTDB taxonomy): Bacteria > Bacteroidota > Bacteroidia > Bacteroidales > Dysgonomonadaceae > Dysgonomonas > Dysgonomonas mossii. Next base: position 679,102 of record NZ_GL892005.1, on the reverse strand, counting down.
GTCTAGTATCTCACCTTTCAGTTCTAAAACTCTTACTCCGGCAGATACCTCTACACTCACATCGGGCACTCCAAACTGCTTGCCTGTAGTAGAACGTCTACGCCAAGCATCTCCGTTCAGGATTCTTGTCAGTCCTCTGGTTGGAGCTATTACAAAGGCAGCTAATTCACGCCCAAAACGATGACTTCCTTCACGGCGATCGTCCAACACCAGATCGGACGTTCGATAAAGCACCTCTCCGAGCGATAGTCCCCCAATGGGTGTTGCGATTATATCATTTATTGACGGATACTCATTCTCCATAAACAATTCCCACATGGCACTACCACCGAGAGCAAAAAGCCCCGACTCCCAATAATTAAATCCTCTGGAACGAGCGGAGTTGTAATATAGATTACCGTGATAAGGATGAAGAAACATATTTGTTCCCATCTGATCATTATCCCAAACAAAACCACCCTTTAAATTTTTCTTTATGGTATGCATATTTATATATGCAAAGTCTTCCTTCATTACAAACCGATCAAATCCCCAAATAGCCATATTCAAACCAAAAGTCTGAGTTGCCGCTTCCCAGAATTTTTTCTTAGAATAAAAAGCTATGTCAATCGAATCAGCCGGCTTGGGTGGAGCCACCTGATAACGAATAGCAAACTGAGCTTGAGCGTAAAATGAGATTAATAAAAATGTAAAGAATAAGAGCAACTTATTTTGCATCGATTAACCTAATTTATTAAAAATATTAAATTCAAGTAGCAAATATAATTCATTGCTTCTTGTAACGGCACATATCTCATTGTTTTTTTATTAAAATCACTACTTTAACTTAAATCCGACTTTTAGTAAATATCATAGAACGACATCCCTATATAATCGCATTATTAAAAAACTTTCACGCCTTAGATTAAGCCACAAGCCTTTCGGCAGTAGAAGGTGCTAATATTGAAGAAATAAAGAGGGATTATTAGGTACTTCCATTTATCACCTCTAAAAGTAAAAAGTTAGAAAATATTGAATTAATTTTGGAAAATGATTAAGCAAATATTATTAGTAGGACTTGGTGGGGCTGTAGGAAGTATATTGAGATTTCTTACATCTGCTTTTATCGTAAGGATTGAGCCATTTCCTTTTCCATTAGCTACATTTCTTATCAATATTCTCGGATGCTTTTGTATAGGCTTATTTGCAAATCTGGTTCCCTCCAACAATTTACGAATGCTACTCATTACAGGATTTTGCGGAGGTTTTACCACATTTTCTACTTTCGCTAGCGAAACTTTAACATTCGCAAACAACAACCAATCAATATTGGCATTTGTTTATGTATTGGCAAGTTGTGTTATCGGAATATCTGCCGTTTGGTTAGGAATGTATCTAACAAAATAACACATTATAGATATTTAACTTTTTTGATTGTGCTTTTGGCACCTCCTTTTCATCTATAATATATTAATAAGAAATACAAAACATAATAATATGAAAAAGCATTTATTCTTTATTCTTTTATTCTTTTCATTAAGTATCATTATGAAATCACAAACTTCTAACAATAAATATGAAAATGAATGGAAAAACATAGAGCAACTTGCATCTGAAGACTTACCCCAATCTGCATTACAGTCGGTAGATGATGTGCTTAAGATGGCAATCGCCGAAAAGAACAACACACAAGTAATAAAGGCACTTATATATAAGAATAGGTTCAAAAAAGAAATCGATTTTAGTGATAATGAAGGTATATTAAATGACCTCCAAAACCTCCTAAGCCAGTCGAATGATGTTACAGAAAAAGCACTATTGAACTCTATGCTTGCCGAAGCTTATCTAGACTACTACAGTTCAAACAGCTGGGAGATAAATCGACGTACCAACCTTTCTGATATAATTCCGAATGACATCAAAGAATGGACAGGAAATATATTTGTTAATAAAATTGCGGATCATCTTAAACTTTCAGTTGTAAATATTACAACGCTAAAAAAGTATACAACAAAAGAATACGATGATATAATAAATCTTGGGAAGGATACTGAAAGATTCCCGACACTCTATGACTTCTTGATGAAAAGAGCGATAGAGATAGCAGAGGGTATACAAAATATTGATAACAGTGAATTTGACCCTACCCTTATAGGTTTAGACATCAAACAACTAATCCTCCCAACTGATGAGTTCGTTAAGCTCAATATGAAGTCAAGTCCCGGTAATAGAATGCTTGCATATACATATTATCAGCAATACATGAAAGATCTATTGGATAGAAATATGACTGCAACAATCATATCAATGGAGATTGGTAAGATATCTTTTACTCAAAACAAGTCGAATTCATTTACGCCAAAAGACGTATTGGATACATATTTGAAGCTTGAGAAAAAATATGAGTCAAACGAAAACTGTTCCGAAATAATAGCTAAAATAGTTGATGCTTATAATTACGGAACGGATGATATAAACATCGCTAAAAGAAATGAAACCATATATGCTTGGTTGAAAAAAGGGCTAGATAAATATCCTAAATCGTATGGAGCCAGAATTTTGCAACAACAATTGAACATTCTTGAATCTCCAATCCTTCTAGTCAATGGTAAAAATCTGCAATATCCGAATGAGGAAATCCTACTAAAAGTAGAATATAAAAATGTAAAAACAGATAGCATTGCACCATTCAAACTATTGAGGAAATTAAATGGAAAATATTCCTTAATAAAAGAATATTCTCCGAATCTGACATCTAAAACAACATACAACGCTGATACATTAGATTTGAATATAGGAAAACTTCAACCCGGCGAGTACACATTCACAACTCAATCTATTGAAGAACTTAACAAAGAAACACTAAAAGATGAAAGTGAATATCTTCTTTACAATCATTGGGATGACAACCAATTCAAATTTATTGTTTCTTCTCTAATGACATTCTCTCGCAATAGCGCAAAGAATGAATACGAAATATTTGTAGTTGACCGAAATTCGGGCAAGCCTATAAAAGATGCTGCAGTAAAAATACATTCTATAGTCAGAAAAAAGGATGATAAAAAAATATTGCTAGCTACATTAAAAACAAATGAAATAGGTATTGCAACATTCATAGATTCGCGCGATGTCAAAGATCTATACTCTGTCGCTAAATACAAAGTAGAGCTTGGTGCAGACTCGTGCTTGCAAGCAGAGAATTTGAATTCAAACTCATACAGATGGGAACGTACTGTTCCTTACAGCACCCAAGAGAATACGATTAATATATTTACCGACAGGACCATATATCGTCCCGGGCAAACTGTTTACTTCAAAGCCATCGTGATCGATAAAGAATCCAAAGTATTAGCGAATCAGACTTGTACAATAGAGTTATTGGATGTGAATGATGAAACGGTTTCAGAAAAAGAGATCATCACAAATGAATTCGGTTCTGCATCAGGAGAATTTATATTACCGCAATCCGGATTATTAGGTCAATATAGCATAATGGCAACCGGCGGCGGAGCAGGAACTAATTATTTCAATGTAGAAGAGTACAAACGACCTACCTTTGAAATCACATTCGATAAATTAAAAGAAACGTATGCTTTCGGAGAAGAAATTAAGCTGAAAGGCTATGCAAAAAATTATTCGGGTGTAAATCTCCAACAAACGGATGTAAACTACACTATAACCCGCAAACAGTTGGATATCTGGCGCTGGGGAAGAGGCTACAAAGCTCCTTTTGCTGATGGTGTAGTAAAAACAAATGATGATGGTTCATTCGAAGTTGTATTTACTCCACAGCCTTCAGATGAAAAACGCTATACACCTTTCAATCAACAGAATTACACATTTGAAGTTACAGCAACAGTGACGGATGTAAATGGAGAGACTCAGTCGAACCAATACTCCATTAACGTTGGTAATATCTCGATAGCTATCAACATAGATATACCTAGCCAGATAGAAAAATCGGGAAATGATAAAATAAATATAGGTGCAAAAAATTTACAAGGGGAAGACATTAAGACATCCGGAACTTATATTCTTTATAGTTTATCGGAAAAAGATTCTATCAATAAGAAAATATTTGACGGCAGATTTGAAACAGGAGAACAAGCTAAATTAAAGTCTTTTTTACAAAGTCAGCCTTCAGGTAAATATCAACTAAAAGTAAAAGCCCTTGATAGTAAGAATAATGAAATAGAAGAAAAGGCTAATTTTATTTTATACAGCTTTAGCGACAAAAAACCGCCGATAAAGACAAATGAATGGCTTGTAAAAAAGAATACATCTCTTAGTCCCAACAAGCCGGCTGAGATTATATTCGGAGTATCAGATAAAGATATATATGTATTGTACCAACTAAATAACAATAAAAAAGTATTTGAACGTCGCTTCATAAAAATGAGTGAGGCGAATCAATTGTTTACTGTTCCTTATAAGGCTGAATATGAAGACGAAGTATACATGTCATTTACTTTTGTAAAAGATGGAAAGCTATACAACCAAAATATACTACTAGCAAAAGAAACCGAAAAAACTGACACGAAGTTAAATCTTAAGCTTGAGGTCTTTCGCGATAAACTACGTCCAGGACAGGCAGAGACATGGACAATCAGTGTAAAAGATACAACCAATACCCCTTCTATAGCCGAAGTCTTGGCATCTATGTACGATGTATCAATGGATAAGCTATATCCGTATATGGCTTGGAGCTTCAATCGCCCATACATCGGAAAAGAAGCAATATATCCTATTTCGTTCGACTATCTATCACGCTATTGGAATGTAGATCAATCTAAGTGGTTTTATGCAGGCTCGTTATATGTGGCCGAAATAAATACGTCTGAAGAAAAAACACCAGCGAGAAGATTTGACCAACTAAATTGGTTTGGATATATAAATCAATCTTTTGAGGAATATATTTATGAAAAAAGTAATCAAAGTATCGGAATTATCACCTCTAGCGGTATAGGTTCTACCCCTGTGTTTGCGATGGCTATAGCTGAATTAAGTGAAAATAAAGTTGTGAAATTAGAATCAACGCCTGCACCTCCACGCCTAGCTCAATCAAAAAGTTTAGAAGACTACTTCGCAGCAGACTCCATCATTAGACAAGAGGAAACTGTCAATGAAGAGAATAATGCTCCCACACCTCAAATCCGCCAAAACTTCAATGAAACCGCATTTTTCTATCCTCAATTAAGAACAAACGAAAAAGGCGAAACCCTGATATCGTTCACTGTACCCGAAAGCAATACAACATGGCGTTTCAGAGCGTTGGCGCATGACAAGAATTCGAGAGTAGGAACATTGGAGCAATTTGTAATAACACAAAAAGAACTGATGGTGACACCGAATATGCCTCGCTTTGTTCGTCAGGGTGATAAGACTAGTATTTCTACCAAGATATCCAATTTGTCAGAAAATGCTATCTCGGGAAATGTGAGAATAGAATTCTTCGATCCTGCTACAGATAAAGCGATTGACCTCAGAATTCCAAATCAAACCCAAACATTCTCTGTAGACAAAGGAGCATCGACCTCTGCCCAATGGACTTTTGATGTACCCGATGGCATTGAACTGATCGGTTGTCGCATTGTAGCACAAAACGAAACATTCAGTGATGGAGAACAACATGTTTTGGCTGCACTATCAAACCGTATGATGGTGACAGAAAGCATGTCTATCGATGTCACAAAAGCAGGAACGAATACATTTACTTTCGATAAATTATACAATAATACGTCATCCACAGCAAGTAACTATAGACTGACACTCGAATATACATCCAATCCTGCATGGTACGCTATACAAGCACTGCCTTCATTTAGTAATCCTACCAGTGAAAATGCAGTAAACTGGTTTGCTAGTTATTATGTGAATACGCTTGGCTCTTCTATCATCCGTCAGTATCCGAAAGTTGGGTCTATGATAGAAGCATGGAAAAAACAAGGAGGAGATAAACAGACATTCGTATCGAAACTACAGAAAGATGAAGAGCTGAAAAATGTACTGTTAGAAGAAACACCTTGGGTGTTGGATGCCAAAAACGAAGCCGAACAGATGCAACGTCTTTCTTTATTATTTGATCTGAATAATACAAAACAGATGACCGATGCAGCTACAAAAAAACTGCAAGACCGACAAAACACGAACGGTGGAGGATGGTCGTGGTACAAAGGGATGTATCCCAGCCGTTCTGTTACCCAGTATATCTTGTATGGTTATGCTAAACTACAGCAAGTTGGGCAGATAGAATATCCTGAGGATGTGAAGGAAATGCAAATAAATGCTCTCAAATTTATTGATAGCCAAATATTGAAAGACTTCGAAAATCTGAAAAAGAATAATAAGAATTGGGAGAAAACAACGTCTGTGTCGACCAATCAGTTAGAATACGCCTATGTCCGCTCATTCTACCGAGATATACCGATTGATCAGGCAACACGTGCCGCCGAAAGGTTCTACACGAATGTTGCAAGTAGAAACTGGCAAAAACTGGATTTGTACGAAAAGTCTATCCTTTCGGTTGTATTAAAAAGGAATGGAGAGAAAGAACTTGCAAACAAAATTATCAAATCAATACGCGAATACGCTGTTAAAAATCAAAAAGTAGGTATGTATTGGCCAAATAATCGTAATCAGGTATTTATGTCTCTATCTGCAATCAGTGTACATACATTCTTAATGGATGCGCTGCAAGAAGTTGGTTCATCGCAAGAAGAAATGGATATGCTGAAACGATGGCTCATAAATCAGAAACGAACCCAAATATGGGAATCAACACATGCCTCTATAGATGCTATCACTGCATTGTTGAGCACAGGGTCTGATTGGTTTGCAAGTGAAGAAACACCTGTTATCACTATCGGGAATGAGAAAATAGAACTCGAAAAGAAAGAGGCTGGAACAGGCTACTTCAAGAAAGTATGGGACAAAGCCGAGATAAAAAATGAAATGGGTAAAATAGAGGTGACAACATTAGATACCCGTCCGGCTTATGGAGCTTTATACTGGCAATATTATGAAAACTTGGATAAGATTACAGCGCATAAAGGAGACCTAAATGTAGAGAAACAGTTATTTAAAGAGATCAACACAGCTACAGGTAAATCGTTAAGTCAAGTTACAGAGAACAATCCGCTTGCTGTCGGAGACAAAGTAGTAGTACGCCTAACAGTAAGGACAGACAAGGATATGGAATTTGTTCATCTGAAAGACATGCGGGCTTCTTGCTTCGAACCTATTCAAACGATTTCGGGCATAAAATGGAATGAAGAATTGATGTATTATCAAACGTCAAAAGATGCATCTACTAATTTCTTCTTCGATGTTATGCCAAAGGGAACTTATGTATTTGAATACCCTGTATATGTAAGCCGTACAGGAGAATACGCTAATGGAATAACAACAATACAATGTATGTATGCTCCTGAATTTGTATCGCATACAGCCGGAATAAAAGTAACTGTAAAAGAAAAAGAATGAAAACATATTTTCCGATAATAGCTGCAATATTGCTCTTTACCGGTTTTGTATCTTTCATTTGCTACAAATCAAATAATAAATCGACAAAACAAACCGAAGGAGCGGAAATAATAGAATCCTCGGAATCGAAACAAAAGAAAGAAGAAAGAAAAAAACTTTATGCAAGGCTTAAAGCAAAAGCAGATGAGGCCAAAGTATATAGTAAACAACAAGGGCTAAGCTCGAAGCATTGTATACTGATTGATTTCAGTATACACTCGGGCAAGAACCGTTTCTTTGTATGGGATTTTGCAAAAGACAGCATAAAATACGAGAGTCTTTGTTGTCATGGATACGGGCAGAAGAGTACACAGTCTAAACCCGTATTCAGCAACGTTGAGGGCAGCTATTCTTCTTCATTAGGTAAATATAAAACAGGAGCACGATCATACAGCACTTGGGGTATAAATGTACACTACAAACTGCATGGTTTAGAGAAGACCAATAACAATGCATTCAAACGAATCATAGTGCTTCATTCGCACAATCCGGTTGCGAATAAAGAAGTTTACCCCAAACATCTGCCATTAGGCTGGAGTCAGGGATGTCCTGTAATAAATAATGAAATAATGCGCAAATGTGATGCTTTACTCAAAGAGAGTAAAAAGCCTCTACTGCTATGGATATATAATTAGTACAATACTAAATATTGCTAAATTCTTAAAAAATAGTCATATTTATTACTAACTTTGTAAGACAGTTATAGCTAATGCCTAACTACATAGTTAATAACTTAAAGTAAAATAAAGAAAATTAGGTATATGAAAAAGATTGGTTTTATACTATTGGCTTTGGTATTATCTACCAGCTTTATGATGGCTCAAAATGGAGATAAAGCTCCTAAGGCTGTCTTTACAAAAGATGTACACGACTTTGGAAAAGTGGATGAAAGTGCCGGTTCTGTGACTTGCGAGTTTACGTTCAAAAACACAGGTACTGCTCCTCTTCTAATCCAACGCGTACAAACAACATGCGGATGCACAACCCCAGACTACACAAAAGAACCAGTCCTTCCGGGAAAAACAGGGGTAATAAAAGTAACTTACTCGACAACAGGTCGTCCGGGAATTTTCACTAAAGAAATTACAGTATTTACAAACGTTCCTGATTCGGTTTACAAAGTTCGTATCAAAGGAGAAGTTATTCGCAACAAATAAAATAATAAGTTCCGGCATAGTACAATAAACAGCTAAGAACTTATAAAAGAATTAAAACAAAACAGGAGAAAGGTTAACCTTTCTCCTGTTTTGTTTTAATATATTGCTTCACAAACATTTATATTTATAACACATCTTTTTCTTTTCACACTTTAAAAACTACTTTAATAAAATATAAAATACTACATCGTAAGAACAATGTTATTTTCTTCTGCCATACGGCGCATGTTAAGAATAGCATAGCGCATACGCCCCAACGCCGTATTGATGCTAACCCCTGTTTGGTCTGCTATTTCTTTAAAACTAAGATCTTGGTAATAGCGCATTTCTAAAACTTCGCGCTGATTTTCAGGCAAGAAAGATATTAACTTTCTAATATCAGATGTTATTTGCACCTTGATCAGTTCGTCCTCAATAGTACCGTCACAGAGTGTAGGGTTATTTAATAAGTCAACCGGAGCCTCATCATTTGATACCGTATTTTCGTTTTTCTCCTGACGGAAATGGTCAATAATCAGATTATGAGCTATCCGAGAAATCCATGCACGAAACTTACCCGATTCGGTATAACGTCCCTGCTTGATAGTAACGATTGCTTTTATAAATGTTTCTTGGAAAATATCTTCTGCAAGTTCCCTATTACGTACAGTAAAAAAAATGTAATTATATACACTTCTTTTATGACGTTCCAATAGAATATCAAAAGCAAGATTGTTGCCGTTAGAATAATCACAGACCAATTGTTCATCAGTCATCGTAATTAATGTTTCCATTATCTCTTATATTTAAAAATTTAGAGTAATGTCTATTCTATAGGCGTTGATTTTTTGAGGTTTATAAATAAAACTATGTTAATGATGCAAATAAAGAATAAATTTACCAAACTTACAAATACAGAAAGAATATTTAACAATAAGACCAGAGTATATCAAATGCAGTCTTACTTGTCATCATGTTGACTGATACGAAAATAAAAAAGAGACTCTTTATATCTCTATGACAGAATAGAAGACAACAAAAAGTATATAAGAATTGAACAATAAATTGAAATGTTATATGAAAAAAGAAAGTTTTTTAGCTTTCGAATATTTTCTATTAACGTCATTGCATATATTTGTATAGAAATCTATTAAACACTAATCATTATGAAAAGACATCTGTTACTCTTTGCTGCATTTACGCTTTTAACCACAAGTTTGTTGGCTCAGGAATATGAAGTTCCTAAAAATTATAAATTTGAGAGTAAAGACGCTTATGCTGCATACGAACCTCAAGTGAAAGAGACTATAAGCTGGTTATTGGATACACCATTAGGAAAAGAGCCTATTAAAAGACAAGAGGCAAATGCTTTTTTTATAGCATGGCTTACAGGCACACCAAATGTTAGTGTGGGGGTAGATAGCCGAGTTGTAGATTTCATAAAAGTTAATCCAGAACTATTAATGCCTTTTATGCTGGGTTGGACTAGATACTCTTTTGATAACAACTACTCGAAAGATAATGTCCTATGCACAAAAGCCGCTTTAGAAACGGTTGCAGCGTTTTATAGAAAAAACAGAGGATATCTGAAAAAAGATGCGAGCGTGGAGAAGTTAGAAAAATCGATAGAGAAAGGTAAATTAGAAGAAGAAATAAGAAAGAAACTTAAATAATAAGTTCAACGAAGGAAAGGCTTAAGTATAAATTTCTGAAAGATAAAAACAGAACTATAAACATAAAATAGATTATGAAAAAAATTGTATTCCCTTTATTATTAGGATTAATCCTAATGGCCGGCTGTACACATAAGACGCAGACAGGACAAGACGATACTATTGTAATAAAATCGGATATGGAAGACGAAAGAACAGGAGATGAGCTCAAAATAGTTGCAATAATGACCATTAAACCGGAGGCTATAAAAGAAATTTTACCCATTTTTCAGACATTGGTTCAGGGTAGCCAAGAAGAAGATGGCTGTATCAGTTATAATCTGCATCAAGATATTAGCGACTCTACAAAGTTTGTAATGCTTGAAGAATGGAAATCTCAGGCAGCTATTGATTATCACAATAACACCGAGCACTTTAAAACATTTAAAGAAGCGTCGAAAGGGATGATAGAAAGATCGGAAGTAAGCATTTTAAAGTTGGTATATTAATCACCGACCTCTTCCATTATAGATATCTTAGATTTGTATTTTTAGATAACAAGATTGTCTAATATAAAGATCTTTGATATAACATATACGTAGTTGACAAATAAGAAGCGATACAGAAGGAATAGAGTAAATATTTGATGTCTCAAAACACATAAAAACAAAGCGAGACAAGAAAAGTAACAAACAGAAAATATACTTATATCTGTTACTTTTGTTACTTTTGTAACCTTAAAGATTATAAAAGAATAAAAGCTATGACAGAATTGAGAATTGTTGCTGTAATTGTAGTTAAAGCCGAATTTCAGAACGAATTGGAAAAAGCGTTTCAAAATGTAGTAGATGGCACACGTAAAGAAGATGGGAATATCTCATACGATTTGCATCAAGATGTAAAGAATCCTTTAAAGTATACAATTCTGGAAAGTTGGAAATCTCAAGCTGCAATAGACGAGCACAATAACACCGATCATTTCAAGGCTTTTGTAAAAGCTATAGAAGGAAAAGTGGAAAGTCTGTCTGTAGATATAATCAAAAAAGTGTATTAAATATCATCAAATAATATATATGTATAGGAATCATACGTGCGGAGAATTAACTCTTGCAGATGTTAACAAAGAAGTAACGTTAGCCGGATGGGTAAACGCTGTTCGCAAGCTTGGTGGTGGAGTCACATTTATCGATCTCCGCGACCGTTATGGTATTACTCAATTGTCATTCAGTAAAGATATAAATGCCGACTTGTACGAGCGAGCGAATAAAATAGGTCGCGAATACGTATTGCAGGTGACAGGTAACGTAGAAGAGCGTTCGAGTAAGAACCCCAACAGGTCGACCGGCGATATTGAGATTATCGTTAACGAACTTGTAATTTTAAATACATCAGATACTCCACCATTTACAATAGAAGACAATACTGATGGGGGCGATGATTTAAGAATGAAATACCGATATCTCGATTTGCGTCGCGATGTGGTAAGAAAAAATCTTGAACTTCGTCACAAAATAGCATTCGAAACACGCCGTTATTTAGACGAGCGTCAATTCCTTGAGGTAGAAACACCTGTTCTTATTGGTTCCACTCCCGAGGGGGCACGTGACTTTGTTGTACCATCTCGTATGAATCCGGGTGAATTTTATGCACTGCCACAATCGCCGCAATTATTCAAACAGCTATTGATGGTTTCGGGATTTGATCGATATTTCCAGATCGTTAAATGTTTCCGTGACGAAGACTTGAGAGCAGACCGTCAACCTGAATTTACTCAGATCGACTGTGAAATGTCGTATGTTAATCAGGAGGATGTGCTGAATATGTTTGAAGGATTAACAAAGCATCTGTTCAAAGTTGTAAAGGGAATTGATATTCCTGATTTTCCTCGTATGACTTATGCGCATGCCATGAAGTATTACGGTTCTGATAAGCCGGATACACGTTTTGGTATGGAATTCGTAGAAATAAAAGACTTGACAGAAGGTAAAGATTTTGTCGTATTCGATTCATCTGAATACGTAGGAGCTATTTGCGCTAAAGGAGCAGCTTCATATACCCGTAAGCAGATTGATGCTCTGACTGACTATGTAAAACGTCCGCAGATAGGAGCAAAAGGGCTTGTCTATGCCCGCTATGAGGCGGATGGCTCATTAAAATCTTCTGTAGATAAGTTCTATAATCCTGAGGATTTGAAGAAGTGGGCAGAACGCTGTCAGGCAGAGCCCGGAGACCTTATACTAATTATCTGTGGTGAGACTGAGAAGGCGCAAAAACAGTTGGGAGAACTCCGACTTGAAGTCGCTGAACAGCTTGGACTAAGAGACAAGAACCAGTTTAACTGCTTATGGGTAATAGACTTCCCTCTGTTAGAGAAAGATGAAGAACTTGGACGTTATTTCGCAAAACACCATCCGTTTACAAGTCCTAAAGAAGAAGATATTGCTTTGCTCGATAGTGATCCGGGAGTAGTCCGCGCCAATGCTTATGACATGGTAATCAACGGCGTAGAAGTAGGGGGAGGATCTGTACGTATCTTCAACAGTCAGCTACAGAATAAGATGTTCCAAATACTTGGCTTCACTGAAGAAAAAGCTCAGGCTCAGTTTGGCTTCCTGATGAATGCATTCAAATATGGAGCGCCACCTCATGCCGGTTTGGCTTTTGGTTTAGATCGTTTGGTATCATTGTTTGCAGGATTGGATAGCATTCGTGACTGTATTGCATTCCCTAAGAATAACTCGGGACGTGATATGATGATAGATGCTCCGGCAACTCTTGACCCGGCTCAACTTGAGGAGCTGAATTTGAAAGTAGAAATAAAGGAATAAAAGTATATCCTATATAGATCAAAAGCGCTCTAACTTAAGGTTAGAGCGCTTTCTCGTTTTAAAACACTTGTTGTTTTCGGTTGGATAGTCTCAGTCGATAAGAAGTTCTGGTCGATATTCAAAGTGCATTGTATCATAATGATACCATTTGCCTCCCCAAATAAATCCATGCTTCTCGAATATATCGACTATAATTTGCGGTATTCTGTTCTTATACTGTAAAGTTGCGTCCTCTGATTTACAACGACAGTCCCATTGCCAGTAGTTTGAATATTTCACATTCAGATCAATAGCAGTACCAAAACTATGGCTGCTCAACCTGTTTGTCCCTCTTATTTTTCGCCAGTTAAATACCCCCGAACTATACAGGTATTCTCGCAATTCGGGATGCTTATCTAATTCGTCTGAGATTTTTTGTAATTGCTTGGCAACACCATTTATCTTCGTTACACTCAGAGTCTGGTTTACTAGTTTTGGACACCACATGATGGTAACCAAATTAGCTTGTACTTCCGCTGAAGTAGACCCATACATTAACGTTAAGAGCTCTTCATTTCTTATTCGTCCCGGATCATAATCCTTAGAAATATTCTCAACCTTCCCTTTGATATAGGGATATGTAAAGATATCGCCGAGATCAGAACTGTTCATCAGATCAGAGTGAGCCTTCGTTCCACCTTCGTTATATTTGATAGTTCGTCCGTCTTTTAAGACAATATTAGAGTTATCAAAAGCCACAATGCTTTCGGGATAAGCCTTCATTAGCTTATAAACCGCTACAGGATATTTATCTTTATTCTGAGAAAAGCTTATTCCGGCAATGAAGAGAAAGAGCAGGACTATAACTGTCTTTTTCATATACTAAAGATAAAATTAAAAAAGGATATATCACGATAATATATCCTTTTTTTATCATTACAAACTGATGTTTTTTACTTCAGTATTTTCTCTATCAACATCAACTCTTCGGCGGAAAAGTTTGCATTATCTTTTGCCTTCAGATTATCTTTCAACTGATTCAAAGAACTTGTACCAATTATAACGGATGTAACCTGTTCGTTATGCAACAGCCACGCTAAGGCCATTTCGGCTAAAGTCTGACCACGTTGTAGAGCCAAGTCATTCAATGCAGAAACCTGTTTTATCACATCCTGAGTAATTTCACTTTCCTGCAAAAAACCATGGCTTTTGTGAGCTCGGGATGTTTCAGGAATACCATGCAGGTACTTATTCGTAAGCAACCCTTGCGCTAATGGAGAGAATGCAATAAATCCTACTCCGTAGTCTTTATTGATAGCCATATGCTCTATCTCAGGATTACGAACAAGCATACTATACTTGTCCTGATAAATCAAACAAGGCACATTCTGTGACTTCAATATTTCATAAGCCTTTATCAACTGCTGAGGAGGATATTTTGATACACCTACATACAATGCTTTTCCTTGGCGAACGATATCGACTAAGGCTTGCATCGTTTCTTCTATCGGAGTTTGAGGATCATACCGATGAGAGTAAAATATATCAAAATAGTCCAAGCCGGTACGTTTCAGGCTCTGATCAATACTTGCCATAATATACTTTCGCGAACCGCCATCGCCATAAGGACCATTCCACATCAAATGACCTGCTTTTGATGATATAATAAGCTCGTCGCGGTGCCCTTTAAGCTCTTTAGCTAACACTTTTCCAAAATTAGCTTCTGCACTGCCGGGAGGTGGGCCGTAGTTGTTAGCTAAGTCAAAATGTGTAATACCACTATCAAAAGCGTGTAAAATCATAGATGTAGCCATTTCAAAATCATCTACATCTCCGAAATTATGCCACAGTCCTAACGAGATTTCAGGAAGCTGCAACCCACTGTTTCCGCAAAAGTTATATTTCATAGTTTTTGTTTTATTTTCAATAAAGGTAGTTTATTTTCTTTTAGAATTCTCGTATTTATTAAATTTTCAGATGGCTCTATTTAGCTCTTACCTATTCATAATATTTAACAATGAAGTATTAATATTTCTATAATCAAAAAGAATTATAAGTCGAATCTTTATATACTTTTACCCGATTTTTTTAACATACATAACATCTATGAAAATTGTAAACTATCTAAAATTAACTTTAACAGCTGTAACGCTCTGTTTGATTACAGTTTCTGCTTATGCTCAAGATGCAGATCAAAGCCCTTTAACTCTGCTTAAAGAAGGAAACCTCCGTTTTGTATCAAGTACTCTATTGCATCAACATCAGGATATGGCTAGAGTTGACGAACTAAAAAGCGGGCAACAGCCTTTTGCGGTCATTGTCAGTTGCTCTGACTCTCGCGTCTCCCCTGAGATTATATTCGATCAAGGGCTTGGCGATCTATTTTCGATCCGAACAGCCGGTAATGTTATGGCTGACTTTGAAGAAGGTAGTATCGAATATGCCGCCGAACATCTTGGCTCAACACTTATAGTTGTATTAGGACATACTAGTTGTGGTGCAGTGAAAGCATTCATGGATATTAAGCACAATAAGGAACATATACATGCCGAACATGGCGAAAAGCTAGGTCACATAAAATCTATTATAGATAGGTTAGACAGTGAAGAAGAAGAAAATGAACTCTTTAAAACTGAAGATTCGGATATGTACAACAAGGCTATCAAGGCTAATGTTATACATGGAGTAAAGCAGCTAAGAGAATCTACTCCCATATTATCAGAAAAATATAAAGAAGGAAAGATTCAAATAGTGGGAGCTATTTACCACATTGAATCGGGAGAGGTGGAGTTTTTAGACCTTTAATAAATCTTCATTCTTAAGCATAAAAAAAGCTCAGCCGCAAAGGCTGAGCTTTTTCATTATATGCTTTATTTTAGAATAACATATTCTTTATATCAGGATTTGTAAGGAACTTAGCAAATTCAATATCTTTTGCTATCTCAGCTGGAGAAATTCCGTTCTGAATAGCAGACTTCAAATTTCCTGCAACACCTGATGCACTATTTGTTCTTGCAGCTACGATAGCAGCCAAATAATATGTAGTAGCATCTTTAGTTGGTACAGCATCCAATATTTGTTGAGCACGGCTATAATTCTTAGTCAAAATCTGAGCCAATGCTGCATTGTTAGAAATAGTGTTACCAAACGATTGAGCTGCACGGTTATATTCTCCTTTTTGGATATACATCAATCCCATAGTTTCACCTAATGAATTGGCTCCGGCTGCATTACCAAGCAGTTGCTCTGCTTTTGCTGTATTTCCATCAGCCAATGACACTAAAGCTAAGTTCATATTCGCTTCAGCTGCACGAGACGAAACTTCAGCAGCCTTGTTGAATGCTTGAACTGCTCTGCTGTTTTGACCGTTCTTATAATAATATGCACCTAGGTTGTTCCATCCACGATAGTCGTTAGGGAATTTTTGAGTCACAAAAGTGTATACTTTCTCTTTAGATACACCGTTCAAGTTGGCAGCATACAACAATTCTTCTACTGTAAGGTCTCCCAGATTACCACTTACTGCAACATTCTTCAATTCCTCATCAGTCTTACCAATTATTTCTACATTAGCCAAAAGGCGAGAACGACGAAGTTTTGGTAAAATAGTTTCAGCTAGATCAGAATATACAACTGAGATATTCTTAATTTCTTTTTCTCTGGTTTCAGGATCCGGATACATAGACAATACTCTAAGAACAAGATCTTTGTCTTGTAAGCTAGATGCTTGAACTAGTTTTTGGAAACCATCCCAGTCTTGAGCTGTATATTTAGCATTAATTTCAGTATCAATACTATTCTTCTTGAATTCTTTAGTCAAATAGTTTGTTGTATTTTTTTCACGTTTTTCAGCTAGTTGATCATTCAGCTTGAACCCTCCATCAGGAGATGCATATGCCGAAATTTCAACATCTACTTTCTTACGCTCATTACTATCTGCTTCTTTTACCAATTCTTTCCATGCATTCAGGTTTGTAGAATTCAATTCGCTAGAACGCAATTCTGCACGTTGGATCAAGAACATTATATCAGCATCATAAGCCTCTTTGATTATGCGTTGGAAAGCATCAGGAGCAACAGCAGGAGCTGAAGTACCCGCATTTGCAAGCGCTTGAGTTGCAACTACACCATCAGCAATTTTCACATCGCCAAAGCCAACTACTTGTTTTCCTCCTCTATGAAAATCGAAGCGTAAAAACAATTCCGATTTTTTCATTGCCGGAATATAATCAAACTCAGACTTCATTGTTATAGCACTACCAGCTTCATAAGGTACTACAATTCCGTTTCCGGCTACCTTTTCTCCCTGATATGTATAAGGAGTTCCAAGAGTTTCACCTCCTGCATACTTCAATACCGGTGTAACAACTACTGTTGTGCTTTTCTCAAACCATTTAGCAGGAAAGCGTCCGTTTATTGTAACAGGAACTTTAGTCCCTACCAATTCTAACGGTGAAGGATTTGTTGTAAATAAAGAATTTGCCAAAGGAGGCATTGTTTTTTTGCCACACGATGTTGCTATGATAGCAACAAAGGCTACTAACGAAAGGAATTGAATGAGTTTCTGCCTTTTCATAACACTTAAGTAATTTAGTTTTATATATTTATTAAATTCCGATTCTTCGTATCACAAAGCTACTTGATTTCCGCCTGAAAATAAAATGCAATTACCTTATTTTGAATATTAATAAGACTTTTAATTTTTTTTAATCTTTCAGCATTTTCACACTCAGTGTTGATGCGGTATAGATCCCTTTTTCGGAGAAAGACTTATATATATTTTCGTTCAAACTGACACTTGTATTTCCATAATCCTCACTATTGACCCATACTCGTATTGTTACATTGATAACACCATTGGAAACATTGGTAACACCAACAAAAGGCGTAGGGGTATCTTTTATTGATTTGTTTTCTTTAATAACCGATAGCAATATACCTTTTACAAGGTCAATATCTGTTCCATAATTAATATTATACGTAAGGTCAATACGTCTCTCTTTCTGGGCTGAATAGTTGGTTATATTTCCGGTAGATAAAGGACCATTGGGTATAAATATAGTAATATTATCACCTGTCAGCAAAACAGTATATAATATTCCAATAGACTGAACAACCCCATCCGTACTTTGGGCAACAATACGATCTCCAACCTTGAACGGTTTGTTTATTAACAGCATCACACCACCTGCAAAATTAGATAGATTATCTTTCATAGCCATACCTACGGCTAATCCTGCAGCAGCTAATATAGCCGCAAAAGAAGTCGTTTGAATGCCTAGTATATTTACTATAAAAAGAAATAATACAATCTTTAATGAAATATTGATCAGACTATCCAAAAAAGAGCGTACAGTTTCTTCTATCCGCCGACGAAGTAAAAACTTATCAAAAAACTTTCTTATCCACCCAATCACCCAACGACCAACAATAAATACAATAATTGAAGCTACAATTTTTGTACCTAACGCCACCGAAACATCAAGCAGGTAGTCAAGCAACTTATCGAGCGTCGAAACCGTTGCTTCTGCATTCACAACAGACAGACTATCAGTAGAAAATATATCTAACAGCATAAAGTATATAACAAGTGCAATAATTCGAGCATAAAATTATATATTTATACAATACAATCGTCATTATATTCGGGATTAAAATAGATTTTTAACAATCTAATTTTACATAATTTTCTATTTCAAATAGATTTTGTATATTTGAGAAAACACAATTCTCTTCCTCTACAGAGAAAGACGTAAATAAAGATAAAAGCCACTTAAGATTGATGGCACTTTTATTTATAAACTTTATAATTAACTAAACACAGTAATTAAGATGAAAAAAATATTATTTGCACTCAGCCTTTTTATTCTACCACTTGCTTTTATTGCCTGTGGTGACGACGACAAAAAAGTATCGACTAGCGATTTACCTCCAACAGCACAAGCCTTCTTACTAGCACATTTTCCTTCGCAAAAGGTCACACGCGTAGAAAAAGACAAAGACAGCTATGATGTTTATCTGGCAAATGGCTTCGAGGTAGAATTTAAACTCTCCGGGGAGTGGGACAGTGTAGATGGCAAAGGACAACAAATTCCCGCCGACATCATCGCATTACTACCTAGTGCCATACCTAGCTATATAGCACAACATTATCCAACGCAATACATAGTGGAAATAAACAAAGAACATTTCGGCTATGAAATTGACTTAAATAATAATATAGAGCTTGAGTTCGATTCGAATGGCAAATTTATAAGAGTAGATAAATGATCAAACTATTATGGTACAGACAAAGAGCAGGACTTTCTGCTCTTTTGTTTTTTATATCTTTGTCCTACCAAAATAGATTGACAAGTGAAAGGTATAAATATATTTGATCTCAAAAACTTCCTCGACCAGAAAGTAGAACAGTACAACACCCCTGCTTTTATCGATAACGATCCTATCTCCATTCCTCATAGCTTCACAAGCAAGCAGGACAAAGAAATCATGGGATTCTTTGCTGCTATTTTTGCATGGGGACAACGCAAGACCATTATCAATAAGTGCAAAGAACTAGCCGAAAGGATGGATAACGCCCCATACAGCTTCATCATTAGCCACAGTGACGAAGACTTAAAAAAGCTCCTACAGTTTAAACACAGAACGTTCAACGATACAGACTTGCTATACTGTATCGACTTTATGAAAAGACACTTCACTCAATACAATAGCCTTGAGGAAGCTTTCTTCCCTTCCTCCGACATGAATGTGGAGTCAGCACTCAATCACTTTCAGGCATACTTCTTCTCTCATCCCAACGCGCCCCACCGTACACGAAAGCACATCCCCTCTCCTGTTCAAAAATCGGCATGCAAACGGCTGAATATGTACTTGCGATGGATGGTAAGGGATGATAACAAAGGTGTTGACTTCGGCTTATGGAAACGAATCAGCCCATCCAACTTGATTTGCCCGCTCGATCTTCATGTAGAACGTACAGCACGCAAGCTAGGCCTGCTCGAACGAGACAAACCCGATTGGAAAGCAGCGATAGAATTGACAGAAAGCCTAAAAATACTGGATGCCAACGACCCCGCCAAATACGACTTCGCTCTGTTTGGTATTTCTATTGAAGAAAAATGTATTATACCTTAGAATAAAAAGTAACAAAGGTGACAAAAGTGACACATTTTATACATATTTTTCATGTCACCTTTCTACTCTCAAACTTCAGTTGTTATAGATGTCAAAGAGCTCAATATATGACAATTTTATTTAAAATAAATGAACGCAAATAAAATTTCTGTAATTTCTTTGTTTGTAATATACAACACGCTTCTCATTTTGAATTCACACCAAAAAAAACTATCTTTGAGCTAGTTTTTTATTAGCTATTAAATCCAATAAACACATATGCTCCCTGAAGATATTATTGACGAACCAGAGAATTTAGATAACGACGAACCAATACTGGACGATGAGTTGGAGAACGCTGATGCAGCCTCACATTCAGACTACAAAGTCCCGATAAAAGATACCGCTGACAATCAGACTCATCTTTCGGGTATGTTCCAGAATTGGTTTCTCGACTATGCATCGTACGTAATACTCGAACGTGCAGTACCTCACATATCTGATGGTTTCAAGCCGGTGCAACGTCGTATCATGCACTCTATGAAGCGCATGGATGATGGTCGCTACAACAAGGTGGCTAATATCATCGGACATACCATGCAGTTTCACCCGCACGGAGATGCCTCTATAGGGGATGCGTTGGTACAATTGGGGCAAAAGGATTTATTGGTAGATTGTCAGGGAAACTGGGGAAACGTGTTTACAGGAGACGGAGCAGCTGCGCCTCGTTATATAGAAGCTCGCTTATCAAAGTTTGCGTTGGAAGTGATTTTCAACCCCAAAACCACAGAGTGGAAACCATCTTACGATGGGCGTAATAAAGAACCGATTACGTTACCTGTTAAGTTCCCTTTACTTCTGGCTCAGGGTGCAGAAGGTATTGCTGTGGGACTTTCGTCTAAGATCCTGCCTCACAACTTCAATGATCTTTGCGATGCAGCCATAGCACATCTTCAAGGAGAAAAATTTGCATTTTATCCCGATTTTCAGACCGGAGGCTATATAGATGTCAGCAAGTATAACGATGGCGAGCGAGGCGGGTCGGTAAAGGTTAGGGCTAAAATATCTAAATTAGACAACAAAACGCTTGTCATAAGTGACATTCCTTATGGTCGTACATCATCGTCTGTTGTGGAATCGATCTTGAAAGCTAACGATAAGGGCAAAATTAAAATCCGCAAGGTGGATGATATCACCGCTCAGAATGTAGAGATACAGGTACATCTTGCAGCAGGGGTCTCTTCCGATAAAACGATAGATGCCCTATACGCATTCACCGATTGTGAAATAAGCATTTCGCCAAACTGTTGTGTTATCGAAGATAATAAGCCTTATTTCCTCACAGTAAGCGACATACTCCGTCATACTACAGATAATACACTAAGCCTACTTCGTCAAGAACTGGAGATACAAAAGAGTGAACTGGAAGAAAGCCTTCACTTTTCTTCGCTGGAAAAGATTTTCATCGAAGAGCGTATATACAAAGACAAGGAGTTTGAGAATGCCGACAATATGGATATAGCTGTAGAGCATATCGATAAGAGATTGGCTAAATATGCAAAACAGTTTATCCGTGAAGTAACACGTGAAGATATACTCAAATTGATGGAAATCAAGATGGGACGTATCCTCAAGTTCAATTCCGATAAAGCAGATGAATTGATAGCCAGATATAAAGACGAAATAGAAGAAATAAAGCACAATATAGAAAACATTGTAGACTATACGATCTCATGGTTTGTAATGTTGAAAGAAAAATACGGCAAAGATTTTCCTCGCAAAACAGAAATCCGCAGCTTTGACACCATCGAGGCAACAAAGGTGGTGGAAGCAAACGAAAAACTGTACATCAACCGCGAAGAAGGCTTTATCGGCACATCACTGAAAAAAGATGAATTTGTATGCAACTGTTCCGACATTGACGATATAATTATTTTCTTCAAAGACGGTAAGTACAAAATTGTAAAAGTGAGCGACAAGATGTTTATCGGTAAAAACATTCTTTACCTATACGTCTTCCGCCGCAACGACAAGCGCACGATCTATAACGTGGTTTATCGTCACGGCAAGAATGGACCTTCGTATATCAAGCGTTTTGCCGTAACGGGCATAACTCGTGACAAGGAGTATGATGTAACACAAGGAGAAGATGGTTCTCGCATCACTTATTTCAGTGCAAACCCGAATGGTGAAGCCGAAACAATACGAGTGATACTGAAACCCAAGCCACGCCAAAAGATACTTGTATTCGAAAAAGATTTTAGTGATATTGCTATTAAAGGCCGTCAATCGATGGGGAATATCTTGACGAAGGCCGAGGTACATAAAATATCACTGAAACAAAAAGGAGGATCAACACTCGGCGGACGTAAAGTTTGGTTCGATCAGGATGTATTGCGCCTGAACTATGATGGAAGAGGCAAATTCCTTGGGGAATTTCAGAGCGAAGACCAAATATTAGTTGTACACGAAAATGGAGAATTCTACACTTCCAACTTCGATGTAACGAATCACTACGAAGCCGGAATTATCCGTATCGAAAAATTCGATGTAAATAAAAATTGGACAGCCGTTCTGTTTGATGCCGACCAGCAATTTATGTATCTGAAACGCTTTACATTCGAAGCCTCTGCAAGAAAGCAAAACTTCCTTGGAGACAATCCAAACTCGAAACTGAAGATTCTTACAGACGTTGTTTATCCACGCATTCTGGTTACTTTTGGCGGACGCGACAGTTATCGTGAAGCCTTGGAAATAGATGCGGATGAATTTATTGCAGTAAAAGGCTTCAAAGCTAAAGGTAAGCGTTTATCTACATTCGAAATAGGCGACATCAAAGAACTTGAACCTATCCGCTTCCCTGAACCGGAGGAAGAAGAGGAAAAGAAATTTGAAGTACAGATAGACGATGACGATGATGATGTGGACAATCGCCCCATCTCGGATATTTTGGATGAAATAACAGGACAGAAATCTTTATTTAAAGATGATGATAAGGAAAGTGAGGCATAAAGGATTAATAAATAATTCTATCATTTTTAGATGCTTATATTTTATTATTGGCATATTCATTTTATCTCCGGCATTATCTCAAGAAAAAATATTTGTTCTTGATTCTATTGAGATGAAAAGACCTATGCTATTTCCTACAACAGAAGGGATGCTTCATTCTTTGTATATTATAGATGCAAATTCTCTTATTACCAATAATACCCTTTCTGCCTCCATTGGTAGTGCCAATATATACGACACATATCTATCGCCATTAGAGTACAAGGGTTTCTCTATTCATTTGATGTATGAGCAAATGCGCCGTACGACATGGTTTGATTATAAGTTCTATAAACAGCAGATATTCGAACTGGATCTTTCGAAAGGAGATAATCCCACAAAAAACGTATCGGAATACTGGGCACTTCTTAGCTACAGGATAGGAGGTCATTATATGGTGTATAATACCGACGACTTCCGCCTCGGGGTGGGAGGACTTTGGGATATAAATGGCGGTGTATTGTACAATGAACGAAATGGAAACAATCCAGCTTCTGCCCGTGCATATTCCAATCTCAATCTGTCTGTTACCGCCTCATATAAATTCAAATGGGGAGCTGTGCGCTGGCAAATAGATTCTCCATTTATGGGAATATTGTTCTCTCCTAAATACGGACAATCGTACTACGAGATTTCGTTAGGCAACTCTGTCGGACTTGTCAATTTCGCATCCTATCATAATCAACGATCATTGCGCAACTACATATCGATGGATATCCCGATAAACAAATATACAATCAGAGTCGGGTATATGGGCTCATGGTATCAGACAAAAGTAAATGAGATCCAAACACATCAGTATACAAACAGCTTTGTAATCGGATTCCCTATAGAAGGGGTAAAGAAACCGAAAGAAAAAGCACGTATCGACTATTGGTATGGTAGATAAGTAACAACAGGCTTAAATGAGAGATATAAAAGAAATAGAAAAAAGATATAAAGACCCGGACAGGATACCGAAAAGGGGCTCACATTTATTCAAAAAGAGATATCTTCTTTTTATCATATTGCTTATTGCCTTTATTACAAATCCGGATGAGGAAAAACACAGAGAGGCCATTAAACATAAAATAAACAGTATAATACTTCCCCCCGAGCCTTTGGGTTCGGGATATGTAGGTCGCCATCCGAGTGTAGACCCATTAGTGAATAATCATATCTCTGTTAATAATTATTTCCTATGCTCTACAACAAGAGCTTTCTGGAATAATGAAGAAGCAACAATCGGATTGGGAGTTTTTGGACATGTATTCATTTCCGATATGGTAGACAAAGCCATAAATAAAAGATTAAACAATTAGTACTAGACTATTATGTTCAGAGAAGTAAGAAGACAAAACAGAATACTTGAAGATAAAGCTCGCATAAGCGAACTATTAAACACTTCAGAATACGGATTTCTCAGCTTAGGAACATCCGAGAATGGATATGGCTATGGTATCCCAATCAGTTATGTTTATGATGAAGAAGCCAATACTCTTTATTTTCATTGTGCCCCCGAAGGTCAGAAACTAGACCTGATAAACCAAAATAACAAGGTATCATTTTGTGTAGTAGGTGTAACAAAACCCATTGCCGAGCAGTTCACCACCTTATACGAAAGTGTTATATCCTACGGTAAAGCTGATATAAATCTATCTGATGAAGAAAAACGAAAAGCCCTCAGACTTTTAGTAAATAAATATTCAAAAGGATTTGAAGAAATCGGAGAAAAATATATAGACAAATCGTGGAGCCGTACAGCTACATTCAAAATAGAAATAGAACACATAACAGCCAAGGCAAAATATAGTCCACATTGAATTTCTTTTTACCCAAGCTCAGCTATATGTACCTCATAGCAGCAAGATAGAGGAGATCGGGAAAAGTAAAATATCGCTAAATTATACTTTCTCTCAAATAGATTTTCAAAGAAAGTGATTAGCTTTGCACAGCTTTATAAATATATCGTAGCAACAATAAAAACTTATTAATTTGTTGATTGTGAGTCCATCTAATAATTCTTACTTCGGTAAAGCAATCTTGTTTATTGTTTTATCCGTAGGCTTCTTTTTACTCTGTAAACAGTTGCTTCCCAACCGCTTATTCCCCGAGAATAAAATAACAACCGAAAATATTGTTGTAGACAGCCTAATGCTGAATGCAATCAATGACACAACCGCCATTGACGATTCTCCTCATATAGCCAAGGCTGACAGCACAAATACAACGGACAGCTTAAACATCCAGCCCGAAGAAATCGACGAAGCTATAAACCCTTCGCTCAATGCAGATGGTTATCAAAATCTAAAACGATTTTATGAAAAGCTGCATCAGCTGGAAGCAAATAAGTCAGGCAAAGTAAGAATAGCCTATTTCGGCGATTCAATGAACGACGGTGATTATATTGTACAAGACGTCAGAAGTGAATTCCAGAAAAACTATGGGGGGCACGGAGTCGGTTTCGTTTCTATATCCTCTCTTTCTGCTGCTTCACGTGGGTCTATCTCGCACCAAGTTTCGAAAGAATGGATTGTACAATCTTTTATAAAAGTAAAGAAACCAACCAGACCGTTTGGAATAGATGGTCAAGTATTCTTTGCACGTGGATCAGGCTCTAATTACTGGGTAAAATATAAAGCTCAGGCTCAACCCTACTCAACAGCGTTATATAATCCTATACTTCTATATGGTAGTTCCAATAATGCAAATGCGTCTATTACAATCCGTGCAGACAAAGACTCGGTATCTACCAAAAAGCTTGCTCCTTCACATTTACTCAACACCCTGCCACTCGCATCTTCGAGTGTAAAATCATTGCAGGTTACATTTGCCCATGCCGATTCTATTCCTATTTACGGATTCAGTTTCGACGATGGACAGGGAGTACATGTCGATAATTTCTCTATGCGCGGCAACTCAGGTCTTCCGCTTTCTATACTCAATCCATCGCTAATGAATGCGTTCGACAAAGTTTTAGGGTACGACCTCATTGTTCTTCAATACGGAACTAATGTGTTGGGCTATGGCACACTAAATTATAGTTGGTATGAAAAAAACATGACGACGGTTGTAAACAATCTGCATCAATGTTTCCCCAATGCTGACATACTAATTATCTCCACAGCCGATAAGGCGAGCAAAATAGAACAAGAGATGAAAACAGATCCGGCAGTAGTTCCGTTGGCAAAAGCACAAAGGAACTATGCACGCAAAACAGGATCGGGCTATATAAACCTCTATGAGTTAATGGGTGGTAATGGGTCGATGGTAAAATGGGTTGATGAATATCATTTGGCGAACAAAGACTATACCCACTTTAATGCGTCGGGTTCGAAAAAGATAGCCAAACTGCTTTATGACGAGATTAATAAAGGCTACCTGAAATACAAACAACATAAGACCGAAACAGAGATTAAGAAATGATATTTTCGAAAAAAATACGGACAATCTGTTTATTTACATTATTCTTATTCTACCCTCTTACATTTTTCTATTCTTCAACGAAAGATGCGAGAAGAGTTAAGGACATAAAGAATAATGTTTTTGCGAATCAGGAATTATTAAATCCCATCTTCAATAAGTTATACAACTTGGAGAAAAGCAAAAAAGGAAAGATTAATATTGTCCACATAGGTGACTCTCATATTCAGGCTGATTTTTTCACGAATGCCATAAGAAGCGAACTACAGTCAAAATTCGGAAACGGAGGATATGGCTTTACTTTTCCTTATAGTTTGGTAAGAACAAACGGAACCCGCAACGTAAGATACAGCAGCAATGCCTCTTGGCAGAGCCTTAGGAATGTACTACCGATAGCAGATGTAGGCGTAGGACTTAGCGGAATTGCGTTATATACTTCCTCTAACGACTTTGTATTGCAGCTATATACAGAAGAAGGATATGAATTTACCAACGTTAAAGTAATATATCCGGATAAAGAGTCTCATTACAAAATGAGCATATCAGCCGACCCTCTTGAAGTAACAGGAGCAGCACCAACAAGCTCAACGTCGGGCACAAGCATTAAATATCATAAGGTAAAAAAAGGAGAAACATTGTCTTCCATAAGTCGGAAATACAGAGTAACGGTTACTCAGGTAAAAAAAGCAAACGGAATGAAATCGAATACAATCCGATTGAACCAATCGCTTAAAATACCAACGAAAACTACAGCCAAGCCTGTTCAGGTTAAATCGAAGGAAACCAACTTGGATACGGAGAATCTTAAATTTGTGAATATGTTATCTAAGCCATATTACTCATCGTATACCGGTGACTCAGCCATAAACAGGATCACTCTTGTACCTGATGGTAAAACGGCGATGTATAATCTCAACGGATTTGTAATAGAAAACAATGAGCCGGGAGTTGTATATCATACAATAGGTGTAAACGGCGCTAAAATGACGGATTACATTAAATATCCTCTGTTTTTCAAACAACTACCTATACTCGAACCCGACCTTATCATTCTATCCTTTGGAACAAACGAATCCTTCGGAAAAATGAGCGACTCGGAATATGTCTTCCAGCTGAATGAGTTTATCAACAATATAAAAGCATATTGTAAGAATGCAACTATACTGGTAATGACTCCTCCTCCATCCATGTTTCGAAAAGGCAGGCAAAATACATTCGTTGCCGACTATAGCGTTGCTCTTATGGGGCTCAATTACCTACCGGTATGGGATTTATACTCACGCATGAGTGGTGATTCCGCTATCAGACCGAGAGGTGATTATGCATCGATGATAGCTCGCGACAAAGTACACTACACAACTGGCGGATACGAAGCTCAGGGACAGTTATTTATTTCTGATTTTCTTGACGCTTACAATAATTATAAAAGCAAATATGATAAGTAATATATTTGAAAGTATAAGGGATTTCTACTTACCTGATTTTTTAGAGAAGGTAATCAACGATATAGCACCATATTTTATTTACGACCCGTCGCGACCGCTCCTGTTCAATAGTGCCTTCTTTCTTGGGTTCTTCCTTGTCTTCTATATGGTATATGTAGCCAGTAAGAAACACGACCATTTCAGGAAAGTATACCTGATCGCTTTTTCTCTTTACTTCTACTATCTGGCAGGGGGAAATACGATGGATATAAATCTTTTCGGATTTCATTTTCCGCTCAACTATTTTGTACTACTGGTTATCTGCGCTGTAGCAACACACTGGCTAGCTGTAAAAATGCATGAGTCAGAGAAAACGGGAATACGAAAATTCTTATTAACGATCATTATTGTCGGTAACTTATTGATGTTAGCATACTTTAAGTATACGAATTTCCTTATCGATAATATCAATGCAATTTTCAATGGAAACTTTGCATTACATAATATTATATTACCAATCGGTATATCATTCTTTGTATTCGAAGCGATAAGCTATGCTGTGGATTTGTATCGCAAGCAAATGAAACCCGCCGATTCCCTTTTGGATTTTTGTTTTTATATAACCTTTTTCCCAAAACTGGTAGCAGGTCCTATTATACGAGCAAAAGATTTTCTGCCGCAGATGAAGAATAAATTGCATCTGACTAAAGAAGACGCAAGTGCAGCTATTTTTCTTATACTTATCGGTTTGATAAAAAAGGCGATTATCTCAGATTATATCTCTACCAACTTTGTTGACCGTGTGTTCGATTCACCGATGAGCTATACTGCATTCGAGAACCTTATGGCTGTATATGGATATACGCTGCAAATATATTGTGACTTTTCGGGCTATTCAGATATTGCCATCGGCTTATCATTATTGATGGGATTCACAATACCTCCAAACTTTTTGACGCCATATAAATCCCAATCAGTCACCGAGTTCTGGCGTCGCTGGCATATATCCCTATCCTCTTGGCTGCGAGATTATCTGTATATTTCGATGGGGGGAAACCGTAAAGGAAAGATTCGAACTTATTTCAACTTATTCATGACAATGCTGATAGGAGGATTATGGCATGGCGCATCGTGGAAATTTGTTATTTGGGGCGGATTGCATGGAACAATGCTGGCAATAGAACGATTCTTTAAGCAATTTATAAAAATACCTGACAACCGCTTCACCCGGATAATCTGTATCTTACTAACTTTTCACTTCGTAGCATTTTGTTGGATATTCTTCCGTGCCGGAAGTTTCGAATTGGCTGGAAGCGTTATTTCAAATATTGGTAAACTAACATTTGCGCCAAACGAATGGCTGGTTATTATAGAAGGATACAGAAATGTATTTATCTTACTGATTGTAGGATATATTATGCACTTCTTACCCGAGAAATTGGTTAACAATATAAAAGCGGGCTTCGATTCTATCCCATTATTCGGGAAAGCTGCTTTTGCAGGTCTTATCTTTTGGATGATATTTGCAACAGCCTCCAGCGGACCACAACCATTTATTTATTTTCAATTCTAAAAATATATTTAGTTGAACATCCACTACTTTAATCCCGGACACGAGACAGCAGTCAACAATGCGTCG
Organism: Dysgonomonas mossii DSM 22836; assembly: GCF_000213575.1. GTDB lineage: Bacteria > Bacteroidota > Bacteroidia > Bacteroidales > Dysgonomonadaceae > Dysgonomonas > Dysgonomonas mossii. The sequence continues at coordinate 649,375 of NZ_GL892005.1, read as the reverse complement.
CCTTACTATACACCTCCGGCAAATATAGCGGCTATGCAAGAAGAATTGTCTTTTCTACCGGCATGGTACGCCGATCGGGAAGATAAAGTTTTGGTTGATCGTAAAGAGGAAATATATTATTCATACTTAACAGAACAATTCTCTGCACTAGCTCAACCAATATCTCAGAACGAGCTGAAACTATATAGATATGCAAATGTATCATTATGGGGAGTATCTCCTCAAGCGATTCGCTACTTCGAAGAACTAAATAAGAAATTAGAAATTAATCTGAATATTCCTGAATGGAGTGACGAATATAAATATCTTAATAGCAGACTAGCAGCAAGAGACTGTCTGTCTGAATTAATAAACTCTATCCCCCTACTCTCTCAAGCAGTCATACCGCAATTCTATACAAACCTGGACGATATAAACAAGGCTGTAGATACTTCGATATATCAATTATTAGCAAAAGCACCTTATTCATCATCGGGCAGGGGACTGCTGTGGCTACCGACAACAGGATTAACCCGTACCGAAAATCAGATATTGCATGGAATTCTAAAAAAACAAGGGAGTGTCTCTATCGAAAGAGTTTTAGATAAACAAATGGATTTTGCCATGGAATTTATGGCAGACGGAAAAGGAAATATTGCCTTTGCTGGCTATTCTCTTTTTTATACCAATGCGAAGGGTGGCTACGAAGCAAATTATATAGGCTCACAAAAAAGCATAATAGAACAATTGTCTGAAAAGATATCGCTAGACCTTCTTGATTCTGTAAAGAACAAACTTATCAACATATTGTCTGAAAAATTTGCAACACTTTACAATGGCTGCATCGGCGTGGATATGCTTATTTATTTAGAAGACAATGAGTATAAATTACATCCTTGCGTTGAAATCAATATGCGATACAATATGGGATTTCTCAGTTGCCGGTTGTATGAAAACTATATAGCTACGCAGTCTTGCGGGAAATTCTATATAGATTTTAATCCTAAAGCAGAAGAGATGTATAACAACCATCTCTTGATGGAGGAAAAACACCCTATCCGAATAGAAAATGGCAAAATAACCTCAGGATACCTTTCGTTATGCCCAATCAACAGAAGCAACAGATATAGAGCTTATGTATTGGTTGAAGAAGGCTTTTAATACCCATCACTATCATACGACTACAAATTTCTCCTTCTGAATTCAGCACAAATAATAGCTGTAGCGATAGCCACATTTAACGACTCTGACGTGGGATTACCTACAGGGTAGTTTGGTATATACAGTTTCTCGGTAATCAATCTTTCTATTTCAGGACGGATTCCATTGCCTTCATTTCCCATAACAATAATTCCGTGAGATGTAATCTTTTTTTCGTACATATTTTCTCCATCGAGAAAAGTACCGTACACAGACAAATGTTTATTCCGAGTCAAAAAATCTGATAAGTCTGTATAATGAATATTAACCCTCGCTAAAGCCCCCATTGTAGCTTGTACCACCTTCGGATTGTAGACATCAACAGTATCTTGCGAGCAAAATATATGATGAATACCATACCAATCAGCCAAGCGTATGATTGTACCCATATTGCCGGGATCTTGAATACCATCCAATGCCAAAACCAGCTCATCATCAATCTTTATATCAGTCACATTTTCTGATTGGTAGAAGACAGCTAACACCTGCTGTGGGTTTTGTAAAAAACTCGCTTGAGCCAACTCTCTGTCATTCACTTCTATTACTTCTTCCACATTCGCCACATCAGCCGATTTCAAGAATTCGGGAGTAGCAACCAGTAACTGACATTTAATGAATGGTAGTAAATCGCTTACCATCTTATGACCTTCAGCGACAAAAGTTCCGAACTCGGTACGATATTTCTTCTCTTTCAAAGAGCGAATATATTTCAGCTTATTTTTGCTTAAACTCATTTATTTATTATCCAAATTTTACTTAACACGATACCTTAATCTAACTAAAACATTACCTCTAACCTATTTCCTTCAGGGTCTAGCGTTTCGAACTCATAATAGCCATCACCTGTTTGCCGAGGACCTCTTAATATCTGATATCCCGCATTCTTTAGTTCCTCAGCTTTCTTATCCACCTCTTCTATAGAATCAACAACAAACGCCAAATGAATAAGTCCTTTATGCTGTGTCCCCACAACATCATTTGCATTATCAGGAATATCCGTTCTATGCATTATCTCTAATTGCCCGCCCGATTCGAAACTTAGAAAGTAACTTCTGAAGCCTGTGGTTTTATTTTCGTACAGTTGATTCGCTTGGGCTCCAAAATGTTTGACATAATAATCCTTTTCTTTTTCCAGGTCGGTAACCCAAATAGCAGCATGGTGAAGTTTCATAAATTATTTTAAAATCAATTTATACTCTTTTTAATAACAAAACTACAAAAAGAAACAATTAAAACCCTAAATTTGTCGTTCAATTGAATAAATAGAGTTTGCTTCAGGTTATTTTCTATGAGACATAAGTTTTTGATTCCCTTCTTTGTAGTAATACTTTTTACGATCTTCATACAGTCGTGTAGTACAACGAAATATATCCCGGACGGAGAATATTTACTTGCTAGCACTACAGTAAAGAGTGACAAGAAGGTCATGTCTACTATGGATATGGAAACCTTTATCAAGCAAAAACCTAACTATAAGACCTTTGCAATATTCAAGCTACCACTTTTCTTATATAATCTATCAGGAAAAGATACGACCAAATGGGTTAATCGTACGTTGCGTAATGCGGGAGATCCTCCTGTGCTATATGATAGTACGATGCTAGAGCAGACAGTAGTCAATCTGGAGCGTATGATGACAAACAAAGGGTATATAGATGCAAGAGTTACCCCCATAGTAGAGCTAAAGAATAAAAAAGCAAAAGTAATTTATGATATAAAAGCGGGTGCACCTTATCGTATAAAGGATTATACTATCAACATCAATGACAGTGTAATAAAAAAAACAATAATTCCTACTCAGCAATACCAGCCATTGATTAGCCTAAGACGAGACAGAGGCAATCTACCAATGAGCATCGATAGTATTTTATCTCGAAACACATTGGTACACAAAAATTCTTTACTGGATTTGGATGTTCTGGATCAGGAAAGAGAGCGGGTATCATCTTTATTCCGTCGAACGGGATACTATGCATTTAATAAAGAGTACGTAGGATTTGATGCAGATACGACACTCGGCAATAATATGGTTAAGCTCGATCTTACAATCGAGCCATTTGCGACACGTGCCGCTGATGGACAAATCACAGAAGTTCCTCACAGACAATACATAGTAGAAGATGTAGTCTTCCTGGTTGACTATAATCCCCTGACGGACCAAAGTGTTAATGAATTTGAACCTACAAGTGTATACGAAGAAGGGAGATATAAAATAAAGTATGGTCCTAGAGAACGTTACATCAGCCCTAGAACGATTTTGGATAATTGTTATATCACGCCGGGAGCATTGTTTAATGAGAATGCAACATCCCTCACATACAGCTCATTGGCTCAGCTTAAGATATTAAAGAACATAAATATCAGTTACTACGAATTTATCGATAATGATTCGACTAAACTGCATTGTGTAATCACCTGTGTTCCGGATAAAAAACAAGGTATTTCTGCCGAGGTGGAAGGCACTAACTCAGGCGGTTATTTTGGTGTGGGAGCCAGTGTAGGATATCTTCACCGAAACGTATTTAAAGGATCAGAGCTATTCAGCGCACGTTTGCGTGGAGCCTACGAAGCTATTACTCCCAGCTTCTCGAGCTTCTCTGACAACTACTTTGAAATCGGAGGAGAAACCTCTCTTACATTCCCAAGCTTTATGTTTCCTCTTTTAAGTAAAGAACAAAAGCGAAGAATACACGCATCTACCCAATTAAATGCGAGCTATTCATTCCAACGGCGGCCGGGATTTTTCACCCGTACTGTATTAGGATCGGGAGTACAATATATATGGCAAGACAGGCGGCAATCGTTAAATCGTCATATATTTGATTTGATAGAGATCAGCTATATTCATCTTCCGTCTATCGACTCAACATTCGAAAGTAAACTTTCTGCGGCAGCCAAACAGTATAGTTTTAAAGACCACTTTATTCTGGGAACAGGATATACTTTTTCACGTACCAATGTAGCAAATGTAAACAGGCGGTCTTATCAACCGATATATTCGTTACGAGCATCGATAGAAACTGCCGGAAACCTGCTTTCTCTGGCAGCTAAAATATTAGGGGCAAAACCAGATTCTTTAGGTTCAAGACAAATATTCGGGACAAACTTCGCTCAATATGTACGGGCAACCATAGACTATAGTAAAGCATACCAAATAGACGAAAAAAACTCACTCGCATGGCATCTTGGCGGAGGGCTAGCCTATCCGTATGGAAACAATCAGCAGATACCTATCCAAAAACGCTTCTTTGCGGGAGGTGCGAACAGTGTGAGAGGGTGGTCGATAAGAGAACTCGGACCGGGATCTTATTATTTTAAAAAATCCGAAGATGGTAATAATAAGGACAACTTTTATTATCATTCGGGAGATATCCGACTCGATGCAAGTGTAGAATATAGAAGTAAGTTATTCTGGATTATAGAAATGGGAGCTTTTATCGATGCAGGAAATATATGGACAGTGAAGAACTATGAAGATCAACCCGATGGAGCTTTCAAATTAAATAAATTCTATAAAGAAGTTGCTGTAGCATGGGGGTTAGGGTTACGCCTTAATTTCGATTTCGTACTTATTCGCTTAGATTGCGGATGGAAAGCTTATGATCCTTCGGGAGATCCCAATATAACCCGATGGCCGATCAAGGAACCTTGGCGCATAGCCAAAAATACGGCTTGGCACATCGCCGTGGGCTATCCTTTCTAATGCTACATTAGCAAATTATAACATCTTAAGACTCCGCCTTATAAGTTTTAATTCTTTTTAGGCAATATGTTTTAAGCAAGCGAGTTAATAAGATGTACTTTTGCAATAAATAAAATTTCTACTTATTTAATGAAAAAAATATACATACTGTTACTACTCCTTACTTCCGTAACCATCGCATGGGCTCAAACATACGAGGATATGGTAAATAGAGCTATGGATTATATAGATATGAAGGATTATGCCGCTGCAGAACAAGCTCTGAAAGCTGCATTGCGTAAAGAACCTGCAAATCCGAACAATATCATGCTGATGGTTAACCTTGGTACAATACAACGAAACCTGGGAGAATACGAAGAGGCTCTTGTATCTTATAATGTAGCGATAGAACGATATCCCGATCGGGCATTCCTGAAACATAGCCGTGCCGCATTGTATTGCGACATGGGACGGTACGACGATGCTATGAAAGACTACAATACGATATTGCTAAACGACCCGAAAGACATAGAGGCTCTTTATCGACGAGGACTATTGCACCTCAATAACAATAATATATTTGCAGCCGAAGAAGATTTTGAAAAGACCTTAAAAGAAGCACCGGATAATCTACAAGCTAAACTGGGGCAGGCTCTGATAATGAAACGAAGAGGTGAATTTAAAGAAGCAGAAGAGCTATACAGCGATTTAATATACAAATACAAAAACAACGCAGAACTGTATTTCAACAGAGCAGAATGCTACTTGCAGTTAAACAAACTGGCTAGGATGAATGAAGATATAAATAAAGCTCTGGAACTAGGCTTCAGCGATCCTATTATTTATCTACTGAGAGGCCAATTAAGATTGGCTCAGTATGACAAACGTTTGGCCAAAGAAGACTTTCTAAAAGCACAGGAAATGGGGGTTAGTCAAACAATTGTAGCCGACTTTCTCAAATTGTGCAAATAACAAAAAGCCCTTCTTTCATCGAACATAACATTTATCAATATTAACATAATTATTATCTATTTGATTTATTAAGATTATGCTTCTATATTTGCAAGTATAACAAATAAACTAATAATTAAAATTAAGTAATTATGTCAGTATTAGTAGGAAAGAAAGCACCCGTATTCAATACAAGTGCTGTAGTGAATGGAAATGAGATAGTAGAAGGATTCTCTTTGGAACAATACAAAGGAAAAAAATATGTATTATTTTTCTTCTACCCTGCGGATTTTACATTTGTATGTCCAACAGAAATTATCGCATTCCAAGAAAAAATTGCAGAATTCGAATCACGTAACGTAGCTGTTGTTGGAGCTTCTACCGACTCTGCTTTCTCTCACTGGAAATGGTTGCAAACAGAACAAAATGATGGAGGTATCAAGGGAGTTAAATATCCATTGGTATCAGACCAATCACTCATGATTTCTACTGCTTATGATGTATTGGCTGGATCATTTGACTACAACGATGAAGGTGAAGATGTATTCAACGGTGCACCTCAGGCTTATCGTGGACTTTTCTTGATCGACAAAGAAGGTGTTGTACGCCATCAAGTAGTAAATGACATGCCACTGGGACGTAGTGTTGAAGAAGCAATACGTGTAATCGATGCGCTTCAATTCACTGAAGAATACGGCGAAGTTTGTCCTGCAAACTGGAAAAAAGGTGATAAAGCTTTAAAAGCAACCCAAGAAGGGATTTCTGATTATTTATCCCATAAACATTAGTTCTGTCTTGTTTATAACGGATATAAGTTTAAGTTAATTTAGTTCATAAAAGCCGTAGTCCTTCTGATTACGGCTTTTTAATACATAAAAGGAATATATTGCCCTTATTTTTCATACTTTTGTACTCGTTATTTTTAATTTAACTCAAAATGAAATATAATTTCGATGAAATTATCAATCGCAAGGGGACCAATGCATTAAAAACAGATGCTCTTGCGGCACGTTATGGTAATGCCGACCTCATCCCCTTATGGGTTGCAGATATGGACTTCAAGTCCCCACCGGCAATAACGGAAGCCATCATCGAACGAGCTCACCACGGCATTTTTGGTTATACTTGTGCATCTCAAGAATATTATAATTCTATCATAAATTGGGTTAACCGCCATCATAACTGGCAAATCCAACAAGAATGGATTACATTTATTCCCGGAATAGTAAAAGGAATAGCCTTCGTTTTAGATTGCTTTACGTCCAAAGATCATCAAATAATAATACAACCGCCCGTATATCACCCTTTTCGTATAATCCCGACTTTGCACCATCGTATTGTTGTAGATAATCCACTAACATTGGAAGCCGGACAATACAAAATGGATTTGGAAGGATTGAAGAATATAATCAATCCGGCTAGTAAAGTACTGATACTTTGCAACCCTCACAATCCGGGAGGAAGAGTCTGGACACGTCAGGAATTAATTGATATAGCTGAAATATGCTACGAGCACAAAATATTGGTTATATCAGATGAGATTCATTCAGATTTGGCATTTGCTCCACACAAGCATATTCCATTTGCCAGTGTGTCAGAGAAAGCTGCGCAAAACAGCATTACATTCATGGCTCCCAGCAAAACATTTAATATAGCGGGTATTGTAAGTTCATATTCAATTATTCCGAATGACGAACTCAGAAAAAAATTCAACAAATATTTAGAAAGCAGCGAGCTTGACGAAGGTCATATATTTGCTTATTTGGCAGCACAAACCGCATACGAGCATTGCGACGAATGGTTGGCACAAGCTAAAGAGTATATGTGGAATAATATCAAGTTTGTAGACGAATACCTAAAAGCCAATATTCCTCAAATAAAAGCAATGACTCCTGAAGCATCATTTCTTGTATGGCTAGACTGTAGAGAACTAAATCTTTCACAGAAGGCTTTAGTTTCTCTATTTGTAGACGATGCCAAATTGGCACTGAACGATGGAGAGATGTTTGGTAAAGGGGGAGAAGGATACATGCGCTTAAATGTGGGTACACCTTTAGCCAACATACAAAAAGCGTTGGATAATCTTAAAAAGGCAGTATACGCAAAACAAATACATGACTAGAATTGTTTCTATTACAATTTTGGGCACGATTATTGTCATACTAGAATAAAGTAAAATAGGTCTTAGGACTTGGTTATTAATCCATATAAACAATTAATAAATAAAATGAAAATTTCAACTAATAAGTTTGTTGCTCTATCTTATGACCTGACAGTTGGTGAAGGTGAGGAACGTGAACTAATGGAAAAGGCTACAGCTGAGACTCCTCTTGAATTTATCTTTGGTACAGACTCTATGCTTCAGGCTTTTGAGAAGAACATCGATGGATTAGCTGAAGGAGATTCTTTCGATTTTACACTCACACCGGAAGAAGCATATGGCGAATACGATGATGATCATGTGGTTGATCTCCCACGAAATATATTCGAACAAGATGGTGTATTGAATGAAGAAGTAATCTTTGAAGGAAATACAGTTCCAATGATGGATACAAACGGAAATCGTTTGAATGGTTCTGTTGTGGAAGTAAAAGAAGATGTTATAAAAATGGACTTCAATCACCCGTTAGCAGGAGAGACATTAAATTTCTCAGGAAAAGTACTAACTGTAAGAGAATCTACACCTGAAGAAATTGCAGCATTGTTTGCACCTCAAGGTGGTGGATGCGGATGCGGTTCAGGATGTGGTTGTGGCGACGGAGAAGAAGATTCTTGCGGATGCGGCAGCGAAAAAGAAACAGCTGGCGGATGCGGTTCAGGATGTGGATGTCACTAATAATTAATTGACATTATATAATATATATAAAAGACAGATGCTTTTGAGCATCTGTCTTTTTCTTTTATCCGATTATTTCAATTCGGGCAAACTTTAATAACAATTGTTTTACTCCTGAATTTTCAAACTCTACGGTTGCCTTACGACTATCTACATCACCTGTTACTGCGGTCACTTTTCCGATGCCAAAACGTTCATGTTTGATAATAGCCCCTACACCGACCTCTCCTGCATTACTTCCTGCCGACGCTTTAGGCGTAGCTATTCTTGCATTTACAAATTTAGGTTGACCAAAGGTTTCAGTTTTCGGTTGCGATAGTGGAGTTGATTCTCTTTGGACAGGTCGTTCCAGATGAATAGTACGAGTATTGGATGAGTAGTCAAACAGCTCTTTGGTATATGTCTCAGGACGATTGAGAACACCAAAGCCTCCCGATCCGAGTACTCCGGCATTTACATTCAGATAATCCGTATCGATGTCTCTTAAGAAACGACTTGGATTACATGCATTAATCTGACCGTTACGAAATCGGCTTTTCGCATAAGTTATCATACAAAACTCCTTCGCTCGTGTTATTGCGACATAGAACAAACGTCGTTCTTCTTCAAGTCCTCTGAATTCATCCTTTGCCATAGCCGAAGGAAAAAGATCTTCTTCGAGCCCCACCACAAAGACATTATTAAACTCCAATCCTTTAGCTGCATGGATTGTCATCATGGTCACTTTCTCTTTATCAGCTTCCTTGTCGGTATCTTGATCACTGAGAAGAGATACCTCGGAAAGAAAGTCCATTAATCCGATTCCACCCAAACCTTCTTCCTGACGGCTTTCACAGTACTCATGAATACCTCCGAGCAATTCCTGTAAGTTCTCCTGACGACTCATACCTTCGGGAGTCTGATCTTGATATGCATCAGAAGCAATACCACTTTCTTTCACAATACGGGTAGCCAGTTCGTAAGCAGAGAGTTCTTGCAATTGGGCAATAAAACTTTCTATCAGTTCCTTGAATCCTGCCAGTTTCTTTGCAGTACCGGCATTAACATCCAAGTTAAAGCCCAAAGGATTACTGATTACCTCCCATAAGCTTACATTATGCAGGCGTGCTGCATCAGCTATCTTATTTAAGGTTGTATTGCCTATACCCCGGGTAGGGAAATTGACGATACGTCGAAAAGCTTCCTCATCGTACGGATTTACCACCATACGAAAATATCCTATTACATCTTTTATTTCTTTACGCTGATAGAAAGATAATCCGCCATAAATACGATAAGGTATATTCTTCTTTCTCAACGCTTCTTCAAAAATACGAGACTGAGCATTCGTGCGATACAAAATTACAAACTCACTGTATGGAGCATTCTTATCACGGCGCAAATCCCATATCTTATTAGAAACAATCACTCCTTCCTCAAAATCTGAGTAAGCACTCGTAACCTCGAGTCGGTCTCCTTCTTCATTTTCGGAATATATTGTTTTTTTTATTTGATCTTTATTTTGTTTTATGAGGCTATTTGCTGCATTTACAATATTCTGGGTAGAACGATAGTTTTGCTCCAGTTTAAATAGCTTGGCTTCCGGATATACCTCTTTAAACTTCAATATATTTTCAATATTGGCTCCGCGAAACGAATATATACTTTGAGCATCATCCCCTACTACACACACTCGATGATGAGCATCAGCAAGCTGCTTCACAACAAGATACTGAGCAAAATTTGTATCCTGATACTCATCTACTAGTATAAACTGATAACGCTCCTGATAGGCAGCTAACACATCCGGGTGGTCTCGAAACAAGCGGTTGGTATAAAACAACAGGTCATCAAAGTCCATTGTATTCGATGCTTTCAACCGATTGTTATACTCCCTATATATATCTTTTATCATCGCCATCTTTGCTCGCTGATCGTACTCTATAAGCTCTTTATTCTGAGCATACATCTGTGAAGATATCAGAGCATTTTTTGCATTCGATATGATCGATTGCACACGTGCCGGCTTGTATACTTTATCGTCGAGTTCAAATTGTTTTATTATGTTTTTTATAAGATTACGTGAATCGGCAGAATCGTAAATAGTGAAGTTAGCTGTAAATCCTATTCTTTCTGCCTCGGTACGTAAGATTCGTGAAAAAACAGAGTGAAACGTACCCATCCATAAGTAGCGGGCATATTGCCAGCCAATAAGCTGCGCTATACGTTCTTTCATTTCACGTGCAGCCTTATTGGTAAATGTTAGTGCCAATATACTTTGAGGATGGTAGCCTTGCTGCATCAGATAGGCTATTTTGTATGTCAACACACGAGTCTTGCCCGATCCTGCTCCGGCAATAATTAGAGAAGGTCCGCTATTATATTCTACAGCTTCGCGTTGTTGCTTATTTAATTGATCGAGTAAATTATCCATAAAAAATTTGAGATAGGATAACAAAGGTAATGCTTTTTCAGCGAACAATAATCAGCTTATCACCAACAGAAGTATATGTATTTTTCGTACCCTTCAAATTAATCTATATAAATATTATAAGGTTGAAAGAATATATCTACTAACTTTGTTTTGTCACAGTAAATAAATATTGAAAGTATTAATCATAAATCGAAATAGATAGATGTATGTATTTATATCTCCACATTTTGACGATGCCATAGGGTCGGCCGGAGGTGTTATAAACAGACTCGTTGAATCAGGAGAAGAATGTTGCATAATGACCATTATGACAGCGATACCATGGTATCATCCCAAATATGCATACTATGTATTACATAGACATTCAGAAAATAAGAGAGCAGCCAAGGCATTAAAATGCAGTGTAAAGAATGCCCCGTTTCTGGATGTTGTATACAGAAAGGGAATGAGAAAACAGATGAAGCAGGCGAAGAAAAAGTTGTTCACAGTAGAAGTTACAGAGTATGATTTAATTGAAAAAATCCGAGATTATATTCTGATGAATACAAAGTCTGATGATATATTGATTGCTCCGGCAGGACTGGGTAATCATATAGATCACCGCATCGTGAATATCGCAGTTCAAGATCTGGATAGACGTGTTTATTTCTACGAAGAATTCTATTATGATATTGAACAGACAGAATCGCCATTGACAGCCGATTATGCATACGTGTATTTAACAAAGAATGAAATTTCTGAAAAATTAGATGCAATGTTGATGTATAAGAAAACCCTACGAAAACTATTTCGCAGAAATTGGAAAGAGAGAACGGCCCACTATTATATGAAAGAACGTATACATGCAGGCAAGCCTTATGAACGGTTTAACGATATTACTTTTATAGATGGGAAATAAAAAAATAATAGGATCACTAACATCTTACCCGGCTAGGATAACGACTGTTCACCGTGTAATTGAAACTATTTTAAATCAATCGGTACCACTGGATAAAGTTATTTTGTATCTGGCCGATGAACAGTTTCCCGATCGTAAATTGCCACAAACATTAACTGATTTGGCAAAAAATGGAATATTTGAAGTCCGGTGGTGGGCAAGCGATATAAAATCATTTAAAAAATTGATTCCGGCATTAAAAGAGTTTCCGGATGATAATATTGTTACATTCGATGATGACATTTTGTATCCGCCCAATATAATTGAAAGATTGATAAAAAAACACCATAAGTACCCAGATGCTATTTGCGGATGCCGCATTCGGTTAATAACCACTAAAGATGGGGATGTTGGAGAATATAAAACATGGAAGCGATGTAAAAAATGGCGATTATTTTTATACGGAGGCAAACCCAAATTTAGGAATCTAGCGACAACAGGTGGTGGCACTTTATTTCCGCCGCATTCTTTACATCCTGACGTTTTTCGCGATGATATATTTATGAATCTTTGCCCAACAACTGATGACCTCTGGTTTTGTGCAATGGCAATTCTTAATGGTACAAAAACAGCTCCTGCAGGAAGCTCCGAGAGAATAACAGTCATAGAAGAGTCTCAGACTGAGGCTTTGATGTATGACAACACACAAGGGAAAAAACTCAATGACAAGAATATGAAAAATATCATGGATGCATATCCTGAAGTAAAAACTCGTCTGATAAACCCTAATAAAAAGTGACAAAAAACGACGGTAACAGCACCGTTTTTTTGTCACTTTTCTTTTCTATTGAATATGTTCTATCCTTTAGTTATTACTAATGACTACAAACTTTACTTACATCTACAGTAAATCCATTATCAGTTGAAGGCATGAATTTTCCTTTATTCTTAAGGAATACTATTAATTCATCAATATCCATATCTTCTGCTGAACAAGCATAAAACTTTTGATCTTTACCAAATTGTTCAATAATAGCCTCCTTTAAAGAAGACTCTGTGTAGTTATTTCCTTCCATCATATGAAGTACTTCATGAGCATGCAATTGTTCCATAATTATCTTATTCTTAGTTTTCCACACAAAGATAAGGGATAAACGCCCAGAACAAACGTAACATCTGTTACATAGATATTTCTCTTTACTTAAAAAATATTTTTATTTAGTTTTCTATTTTGTTGTATCTTTATAAGTTCAAATCTAAAATCAAAAAAGTTCATGAGAAAAACCCTTAAAACAATTTGTTATTTTTTACTCGTTACCGCTACATTAGCCGGATGCGAGAACAAAATTCCACTAAAGGCTAATTACGAAGTTATACCATTACCTCAAAGTATAACTTTGGCGGGAAATGAAAGTTTCGCATTAAATAGTAATACTCAGATTAGTTATTCGAAAGGCGATGAGATACAAAAGCAAACAGCCGAATTTCTGTCCGAGTACCTCAAATTGAGTACAGGTTTGAGCATAAAAGTAACAGATAAAAAAGTATCTGAAAACTCGATTATACTCAAAGCTGATTATCAGGGAGAGAAGCCTGAATCATACAGTCTTATTGTAAACAGTAAACAGATAATCATCAACGGGAAAGACAATGCCGGAACATTTTACGGTGTACAAACATTAAGAAAATCGATCCCCGAAGATGCATCAAAAAGTACAATTATCTTTCCGGCTGTAGAAATAAAGGATTATCCACGTTTCGAATACCGAGGGATGATGCTTGACGTAGGTCGTCATATGTTTCCTGTAGAGTTTATAAAAAAATATATAGATATTTTAGCTCTGCACAACATGAATCGTTTTCACTGGCACCTTACTGATGATCAGGGATGGAGAATAGAGATAAAAAAATATCCCGAGCTCACCAAGGTAGGGTCTCTACGTGCTCAGACTGTTATCGGAAGAAACTCTGCTAAGTATGATGGAAAACCTTATGGTGGTTATTATACACAGGAGCAAATAAAAGAGATAGTAGCCTATGCCCAAAAACGTTTTATAACCATCGTTCCAGAAATAGATCTTCCGGGACATATGTTGGCTGCATTATCTGCTTATCCTAATCTTGGTTGTACAGGAGGCCCATATAAGGTGGGTGAATCTTGGGGTGTATTTGACGATGTGCTATGCGCAGGTAATGAAGAGATATACACTTTCCTCGAGGATGCATATTCTGAACTTATAGAGCTATTCCCATCTAAACTTATACATGTAGGTGGCGATGAATGTCCTAAAGTACGATGGAAGGAATGTCCTAAATGTCAGGCTAAAATTAAAGAATTAGGACTTAAAGGAGATGCAAAGCATACGAAAGAAGACATGCTACAAAGCTACGTAATATCTCGTATGGAGAAATTCTTGAATAGTAAAGGACGTGAAATCATTGGTTGGGACGAAATACTCGAAGGAGGATTAGCCCCTAATGCTAAAGTTATGTCGTGGAGAGGCATGGAAGGCGGCGTGTCTGCTGCTAAAATGAAACACGAAGCAGTGATGACCCCTACATCTCATTTATATTTCGATTATTATCAGACAGATGATACAACCGGAGAACCTCTTGCTTTCGGCGGATTTGTTTCTGTTAAGAAAGTATATAGCTTCGAACCTGTTCCTAGTGAACTTACAGCGGAAGAAAGCAAATATATAATAGGTACTCAGGCTAACTTATGGACAGAGTATGTAGTGGACTCTAAACAGGCAGAATATATGGTATTGCCTCGAGCTGCGGCATTAAGCGAAGTGCAATGGACAATGCCGGAAAAGAAAAACTATGAATTCTTCCTGCCTCGCCTTGGCAAATTGATGGATTTATATAAAAAGTTGGATTACAACTTTGCAACGCATGTAGTAGACATTAGTTCCGAAATTATTCAAGATGCTACTAAAGGTGTAGTAAATGTAAAACTTTTCACCTATGATAATGCTCCCATATACTATACATTAGATGGTAGTACACCATCGACCAAGAGTATAAAATATGAGCACCCTATAGAGATTAGTTCGACAGCAACAATAAAGGCTATAGCATTCAGAGACAAAGAACAGAGTAAAGAATACACCGAATCTTTTGAGTTCAATAAGGCCACATTCAAAAACATCAAACTGGAGAATGCCCCTCACAAAAATTATACTTACAACGGAGCAATCACGTTGGTAAATGGAAAAAGAGGCGGTACCTCTCATGCGAATGGAGAATGGCTCGGCTTTTATAATACAGACTTTGTTGCAACTATCGACATGAAAGAATCTACAGAAATGTCAGAGGTTGCTACCGGAACATTTGTTAGTCCGGGATCGTGGATTTTTGGAGCAACAGAGTATATTGTATCTCTTTCTGAAGATGGAGAATCTTTCAAACAAGTATTCGAAGAAAAATATCCAATTGTAGATAAAGAGAACCCGAGTGACAGAGTTCAAGATTTAGTTGCTAAATTCCCAACACAGAAAGCTCGCTATGTAAAAATAACAGCAAAAGTTACCAAGTCAATCCCTGAATGGCATGTAGGGAAAGGAAGTCCCTCATTCGTATTTGTTGACGAGATAATCATTGAATAAGAAAATATAATGATAAACAAAGGAGCTGCTTAGTTAGGCAGCTCCTTTGCTTTTTATATAGAATATATTTGTTTCAACAGTTATACACAATACTATATATTTTACTGCGAATATCTACCAAGTTACGCTCAATATCAACATCTCCGAAAGACATTAGTTTCATCGGAATGGCATTCCCATCATTATGATAAGCCGGTTGTTGGTACTGTACATTCTCCCACAATCTGAATCCTAAGCGCTGATAAAAACCGATACGGCGTTCGGATAATATAGTTGCAGGAAGCTCTACTTCAAGAATTATAGGCCTAGACGTTTGCATAAACAATTCCATTACTTTACGTCCGTAACCTCCATTTCGGAAGTCGGGTGAAATAGCAAAGTGTTCTGCAAAAATAAATTTATCTAAGTCCCAATATGTGAGAAAACCAACTAATTTACCATCTTCTATCGTTACAGATATAACAAATGGACTCTTGCCCTTATGCAAATCGAGCATTTTCTCGAAAGGACGTCGTTCACTAAGAGGAAAAGATTCGATATAAAGATTTTCTATAAACGAAACCTCCGCATGATTTGATATATCTAATTCCTTAATCTCCATTTTCTTATTTTTTTATTAATTCCCTTGGCTAGTTTTTACTTCTTTCAAGTAACCGTCCTCGCATTTTACGATGCGCCCGGGATATTTTTGTACAACGGCATAATTATGTGTCGACATCACTACAGCCGTACCATTTCCTGCTATGGTATGGAGTAATTGCACAATCTGCCCCCCCATCTCAGGATCTAAGTTTCCGGTTGGTTCGTCAGCCAATATAACCTCCGGTGAGTTGAGTAGAGCACGAGCAATAACAATTCTTTGCTGTTCTCCACCCGAAAGTTCATGGGGCATCTTATAGCCTTTATTTTGCATACCAACCTGAGTCAGTACTTCATTAATCCGTAGACTTATTAAATCTTTGTTTTTCCATCCGGTAGCCCGCAATACAAATTCAAGATTCTTTTCTGCCGACCGGTCGATCAATAATTGAAAATCCTGAAAAACAATACCTACTTTTCTTCTCAAGTAAGGGATTTGTTTCTTTTTGATATTTTCCAACTCATAGTCCAAAACTTTTCCTGTACCTCTAACTAAAGGTATCTCATGATACATACTTTTGAGAAGAGTACTTTTTCCTGAACCAACCTTGCCGATCAGATACACAAAATCTCCTTCTCTGATAGTCAGATTAATATCACTTAATATTGTATTGCCGGCTCGCTCGAGATCAACACCTTCGTATTTTACAATTATATCTTTTTCTGTATCCATAATTACTCTATTTCAACAGTTAAACAATTAGCAGACACTATTTGCTCACAGTCTAAGTCTTTTATTTCTTATGCCTCTTTTGAAGCTCTCTAGCTAAATCTTCGATACTCAATCCTTTGGATGTAAGCAAAACAATCAAGTGATAAAGCATATCGGCAGATTCATAAATCAGACGATCATCAGTACCATTACATGCTTCTATTACAGATTCTAAAGCCTCTTCTCCCACTTTCTGAGCCATGCGGTTTATTCCTGATTGAAAAAGAGATGTGGTATATGAGCCTTCAGGCATTTCTTTGTAACGTTTCTCTATAAAATGCTGTAAATATTTAAAGAAAAGAATATCTTCTTTATTATCCTCCTCAAAGCAGGTATCAGCCCCCGTATGGCACACAGGGCCAATAGGATTCACCTTAATGAGTAGCGTATCATGATCGCAATCGTCTTTTATACTAATCACATGAAGAAAGTTACCACTCTCCTCCCCTTTTGTCCACAGACGCTGTTTCGTACGGCTAAAGAATGTAACCTTTCCTGTCTCCTGAGTTTTATTCAGAGCCTCTTCGTTCATGTAACCCAGCATTAGAACTTTGTTTGTTACATTATCTTGTATAATTGCAGGGATAAGTCCGCCCACTTTATCGAAATCAAGTTTCATCTTACATTTATATTTTCTTTTTTCAAATACTCTTTCAAATCTTTTATCGCAATCTCCCCAAAGTGAAAAACACTGGCTGCAAGTGCTGCATCTGCTTTACCTTCGACAAAGACATCCCGAAAATGTTGCATATTTCCTGCACCTCCGGATGCTATGATGGGAATATTTAATGTTTCGGATAACATGCGTAAAGCTTCATTCGCATAGCCGGTCTTCACACCATCATGATCCATACTAGTGAATAGGATCTCTCCTGCTCCTAAACTTTCAACTTCCTTTGCCCACGAAAACAGCTCTTTATCTGTCTTGTTGCGTCCACCACTCGTATAGCAAGACCACAGTCCATCTTTGAGACTGGCATCTATCGCACACACACACACCTGAGAACCAAAGTTTTTGGCGATCTCTTCTATTATTTTCGGATTTCTGATAGCCGTCGAATTTACCGAAATCTTATCAGCTCCCGCATTCAAAAGTCTGTCCACGTCAGAAAGCTCATTGATACCGCCTCCTATAGTAAATGGGATATTAATATTTGCAGCAATACGCTTTACAAGGTCTATAAAAGTTTTACGCTCTTCGTGCGACGCTGTGATATCAAGAAAAACCAATTCATCGGCTCCTTGCTCACTATAACGTACTCCCAATTCGACCGGATCTCCGGCTTCTCTAAGATTTACAAAGTTCGTCCCTTTTACTGTTTTCCCATCTTTTACATCAAGACAAGGTATAATTCTTTTTGCTAACATTTATTCTTTTTATTTTATCTCCTACTCAGTTCTTTTAGTGTAACTCTATTCTCATAAATAGCCTTTCCTAAAATAACAGCAGGCACTCCCGATTTTTCTAAATCAAGGATATCCTGAAAACAACTTACACCACCACTAGCAATGAGATACAAATTCGAAAAAACATTTAATATATCCTTATACAAATCAATTGATGGCCCCTGTAACATACCATCTTTGCTTATATCGGTACAAACAACTTTCGATATACCTTTTTGGTTATAATCGCCGATAAAAGGAATTACCTCAACTGAGGTTGCTTCCTGCCAACCTGACACGGCAATCTTATGATCTTTACAATCGGCACCAAGGATAATCTTGCCTGCCCCATATTTGGTTATCCAAGAAGTAAAAAGCTCCTTATTTCGGATAGCAATGCTGCCTCCGGTAACCATTGATGCACCCGAATTAAAAGCAATTTCAATATCCTCATCACTTTGCACACCTCCTCCAAAATCAATGATAAGGGATGTGTTGGATGCAATTTTCTCCAATACTGATTGATTGACTATATGTTTTGCTTTAGCTCCATCAAGGTCTACCAAATGTAAACGCCGAATACCGGCACCTTCAAACATTTTGGCAACCTCCAAGGGATCTTCATTATATACTTTTTTGGCTTCATAGTCTCCTTGCGAAAGTCGTACACACTTCCCATCAATGAGATCTATAGCCGGAATTATTTCTATCATTTATATCAGGTAAAAAACGGTATACTTAGAGGATATTTCCAATACTCTCCATTATTGGCTTTTACAGCAGCAATAATAATGAACACAATCTCAATTATTCCTAAAGCGATAAGCATAGGTATACCAATAAGAACGAGACAGAGTATGATTGATATAACTATATAGATAAGCATACTCAACATAAAGTTGGCGATATTCTTGCCATGCCTGCTTACAGCCTCACTTTTATCTGCATTAACGAGCCACATCACAATTGGTATAACAAAACCCAGTCCGGCAATAATGAATCCGGCAAACTGAGAAAGGTGCATCAACATCAAGTATGTATTTTCTTCCATACCGAGTGAATTTTTCGTTTGGCCACTAAAAGAGGAATTCAGGATCTTATCCTTTTCCCTTTGATATTCTTCTTCTGATATGGCTCCTTTCGATCTTAGATCTTCCAATATTCTCAAATCCTCATATTTATCCATAACAAAATGACGTTTTTTTTAAAGTAAAACGATAATCCTGTAAAGATAATATAAAGTTGTAAGTTATAAGATAAGTGTTAGGCGTTTATTACACGTACTTTACCTGATATCATTTTCAATTCACCACGATCAACTAAAAAGCGAATGGTATCCAAGATGTCTTTTTGATTATATTCAGACAAAGAAGATATAATATGATCGACAGACAATAAATCACTCTTTATCAAACCTTTTACAGCCTGAGCTATTTCGTTAAACGTCTTATTATTTAGCCCCGAACCATTCTTAGCCAAGCATATATCACACTGCCCGCAATCATTTATTTTCTTTTCACCAAAATAAGAGAGTAAGATCCGGCTTCGACATATTTCATTTTGTTCTGCATAATGACTAATCGCCTCTATGCGTTTCTCGAAGCGAAATCGACGATCTTCGTTCACTATTCTGGGAATATTAAGATACTTAACATCTATACGAGGCTGGGTATAAGCAATCAGTGGAGTTTTTTTATGAGGTATAAAATCAATAATATTTCTTTTATCTAACACTTTGAGCATTTCATAAACTGCATTCCGCGACTTATCCATCCTTAAAGCTATTTCAGCCTCATTTATAGTTGCATAATTAGTAAAAAGTCCTGTATAAAGTCGCAATATTGTGTTTACTAATTCATCATATTCCTTATCAAAATTATAATGGTATAAATCGTCCCGATACACAGCAAACATGAGCCTAGAACGATTATCTACTTCATCTGTATATTCAATATAACCGGCAAGATCAAGAATTTTTAAAGCATTATGCACAGGTAATATCGGCAACTTATACACCGAACAGAATTGATGGATATTAAAATCATAAATCATACCTGTTCCATAACCTTCTGCTATTTGAAAAAAATAAGCTAAAGATTGATACACGTGAAAGATAAACTCCCTTTCAGGAAATTCGTCTCTTATACGTTTTTTGAGTTTAGCACTATCATTTCTATCGTACAGTATAACCGCATAAGACTTTTCTCCATCACGTCCTCCACGTCCCGCTTCCTGAAAATATTCTTCTATAGAGTTAGGTAGATCGGTATGCACAACCAAACGAACATCGGGCTTATCAATCCCCATTCCAAAGGCATTTGTACAAACTATTATTCTGCTCTCATTATTTTTCCATGCATTTTGCTTGCGTATTTTATCTGAAGCATTCAATCCTGCATGATAAAAATCGGATGAAAAACCATTTTTAATTAAAACATCAGATATCTCTTTCGTTCGCTGCCTGCTACGGACATATACAATGGTAGACCCTCTTATTTTTTCGAGAATTCGAACTAGCTCTTCTTGTTTTCCCTCTGTGCTACGAACGATATATGCCAAATTCTTACGCTCGAAACTTTTTCGGAAGACATTTTTTTCCTTAAAGTGAAGCTGCTCCTGAATATCATCGATCACATCAGCGGTTGCAGTCGCAGTAAGAGCCAATATCGGCACTTCGGGTATATGCTGACGTACCTCTACTATCCGCAGATAAGACGGGCGGAAATCATACCCCCATTGAGAGATACAATGCGATTCATCGACTACAAGTAAGCAGACATTCATATGTTGAAGCTTACTAAGAAAAAGTTGCGTGGCAAGCCTTTCAGGTGATACATATAGAAACTTATAATCACCAAACACAGCATTCTCGAGTGTAGTAATAATCTCCTGGCGAGTCATTCCCGAATATACAGCCAAGGCTTTGATTCCTCTTTCACGAAGATTATCCACCTGGTCTTTCATCAATGCAATGAGCGGGGTAACAACAATACAAATACCCTCCATAGCCATTGCCGGCACCTGAAAAGTTAGAGATTTTCCTCCTCCTGTGGGCATAAGCCCCAATGTATCTTTCCCTTGGCTAACGGAATGGATAATATCTTCCTGTAATGGACGAAACTCATCGTAACCCCAATATTGCTTTAATATTTTGTGATATATATCCATTCTAAAAACCTATTAATAAATATGCCAACATCCCAATTTGATTATAATATTGGCATATTGGCACATTAAATTCAGTTTATTCCTATATTAGTTTTTCATTGGACGAATCTCTAATTTTATATTAGTACCATCCAAGGCTTTGCCTATTTTTCCCTGATCAAATTCTGACATGTGATAAGGGTAAAGAACTTTCGGTTGCACTTTTTTAGCAGCATCAATAAACATATCGTCATTCATTGTATAAGGAAGGTTTTTGGGTAAGAAAGCGATATCTATCGTACCTTTCAACTTATCCATTTCAGGGATATTTTCGGTATCTCCTGCTACATATACTCTTTTATCTCCGAATGCTATAATGTATCCGTTTCCTCTGCCTTTTGGATGATAGGCTTCTCCATCCGGCTTTTTATTGACGATGTTATATGCAGGCACAGCATCTATATGAAGATTAGCCCAGTGCACATGATCACCATTATTGATTACATCACCGTATTTAAGGATTTCATTACATACCTTAGATACAATAAAATGTGTATCTGCTTTTTTCACGGCAGCAATAGCTGCACTATCGAGGTGATCTCCGTGCTCGTGAGTGAGCAGTATCAAATCGGCCTTAGGCAACTTGGAATAGTCTGCCACTTTTGAGTACGGATCTATATGAATTATTTTCCCTGCAAACTCGAACATAAGTGAGGCATGACCAACCAGAGTCACTTTCAAAGGCCCTGCACTGGTTTCGTATACATCCGCTTTAATATATTCGGGTTGAGTATCCATGCTTAATGAATCGGTTGACGCTACAGCTGAATTTGCTGTAGATTTATTACCACAAGAAACGAATAAAACTGTAGTTAATACGAATATTGATAATAATGATTTCCTCATAAGCTTATAATTTTGAAGTTAGCAAAATTGTCCGGTATCAATATCTTTCACATAAAGCTGAATATTAGTCTTGCCATTATGCGTATTTTCTTCCAATGTATAACATATATCAAAAGGCTTACCACTTTTAACCTTATCTGAACTATCCTGTTGCCTGAAAGCAATCCCATTAACAGGTGTCGACAGCGTATCGTCTATCATTTCAAGCTTGAGATGAACATTATCTTTTCCTACCAATTTACTTGTACCATAATCCATTACATTGCATGTCACAAATATAGGATTCAGGTTTTCAGGACCAAAAGGAGCAAAAGCAGCCAAATCTTCGGTAAACTTCTGATTTATTTCTTTGAACGAGAGTTCGGCATCAACACGTATCTGAGGTCTCATCATCTCGGGAGCTATCATCTCGAGAGAAAGAGCTTCGAAACGGCTCTTGAATTCCTTTAAATTTTCTTCTTTCAATGATAATCCTGCAGCATAGGTATGGCCTCCAAAGTTTTCTAAAATATCTTTGCAGGCTTCAATTGCCTTATAAACATCAAACCCCATTACCGAACGGGCTGAGCCGGTAATTAACCCTTGAGACTTGGTAAGAACAACAGCCGGTCGTAAATATTTTTCGGTCAAACGTGAAGCGACAATCCCGATAACACCCTTATGCCATGTTTCGTTGTAGATAACGATACTTTTCTTCTCTTTCATATCTACATTTTCATCGATAAACTGTATTGCTTCTTCAGTAATTCGTTTATCGAGCTCGCGGCGATCATCATTATAATGGTCTATATTCATACTTTTTTCACGAGCATCTTCTATCGTGCTCGACAAAAGTAAATCTACAGCTTCTTTTCCTTTCATCATACGTCCCGAAGCATTGATGCGTGGTCCGATCTTGAAAATTATATCATTGACTGTAATATTCTTATATGTTAAGCCGCAAATATCTATTATACCTTTCAACCCTAAACTGGGATTAGAGTTTATCTGTTTCAATCCAAAATAGGTAAGCACCCTATTTTCTCCTGTAATAGGTACAATATCGGATGCCACACTTACTGCTACAAGATCAAGCAAATCCGTAATTTCAGAAAAATCGATTTTATTACTCTGAGCCAATGCCTGTACAAGTTTGAAACCAACACCGCATCCCGAAAGATGTTCGTAAGGATACGTAGAGTCTAAGCGTTTGGCATCTATTACCGCTACTGCATCGGGCAGGACATCATCGGGCATGTGGTGATCACCAATGATAAAATCGATCCCCTTGCTTTTAGCATAGTCTATTTTCTCATTTGCCTTTATACCGCAGTCGAGCGCAATGATCAACTTAACACCTGTTTCCTCTGCATAGTCTATACCTTGTTCGGATATCCCATAACCTTCATCGTAACGGTCGGGAATATAATAATCCAGATTGGTAGTAAACTTCCGAAGGAACTTATAAACAAGAGCAACCGCAGTTGTTCCATCTACATCGTAATCTCCGTATATAAGTATACGTTGTTTTTGTCCCAATGCCTTTTCTATTCTCTTTATAGCCTTATCCATATCAGGCAACAAGAAGGGGTCATGCAAGTCTCTCAAACTAGGATGAAAAAACTTACGGGCCTCTTCGGCAGAAGATATCCCTCTCTGAATCAAGAGCTGGCAAAGAACAGGGCTTATGCCTAATTTCTTAGCAAGCTCATCTCTCTGCTCTTTTTGCTGGGTTGTTAGGGCTTCGTAATTCCATTTGTAAATCATTATATATAGTTTTTCTTTCTTCTGTCTCAAGAGAGATAGGCTAGCATTTTTTTGTTAAATATGACAACAATATGCCCTTTTACCAATCTCTTAGTACGGCTATTTATATCGAAAAGTAGCCTAGTACGAATTCGTAAAGATAATATATATAAGTGAAATCAGTATCGCCGATTTTACTTTTTATTTTTTATTATGATAGAATAATCTATGCGTAAAACACAAATACAATCAGGCTATCGAGTGATTTATATGTATAAAAAAAGTCTTACTATTTTGAGTAAGACTCTATATCATCCGGAGTATATATCACTTTACATTACTTGCTTTCAATCCTTTGATAACCGATGATGTAAACCCTGCATGCTCCATTTCATTAAGCCCCTTTATTGTTATACCTCCGGCTGTGGTTACCTTATCAATCTCAGCTTCAGGATGGGAGCCATTTGCCTCAAGCAACGTCACCGCGCCCAACAATGTTTGCATTACTATTTCTTTAGCCTGATTTGGATACAAACCCATTTCTACGCCACCTTCCATCGCCGCTCTAATATAACGAAACGCGTAGGCTATACCGCACGATGCTAAGGATGTTGCTGCAGGCAATAGCTTTTCATCGATTAATTCTGTTTTTCCTAATTCATTAAATATATCTACAATCTGAGCTATATCTTCTTTTTGAGCATTCAGAGTAGAGACAAAAGTCATACTTTGTTTTTCGGCAATCGCTGTATTTGGCATTACCCGAAAGATGCTTTTCCCGACTACCGACCAACTCGCTAACTGCTCCAATGAAATACCGGAAGCAACAGACACCAATACCTGAGTTGGATTTTTCAATCTATCTTTGTTTTGTAACAATACTTCCTCTATAAGCCATGGTTTAACTGCAACAATTACAATATCGGCTGTATCTAATGAATCGTACTCACTTGCGACTACATTTAAGCGTTCTGCCGAGTCTTTCATCCGAGTTGCGGAAGCCGAAGTCTTCGTAATGACCGTTATGTCCTCAGGTTTAAAGAGTAAGCCGGTAGACAATCCCCGAGCAATAGCTCCACCCATGTTTCCTCCGCCTATAATCGATATTTTCATATACTTATTTATTATAGTGTTTCTTTATATAGTCTTTATAATCTTCTTTCTAGTTATATATCTCACTTATGAAAATTATAGAACAAGTCAACCTTTATCAAGATTCTTTAGTGATGATTAATTCCTAAATCAACATTTACTATTTTAGTGTTCTACTTTTCTTGTTCGATGTATGTCACTAGAACGTAAAATTATCAAAAAATATTTCTTTTTTATCTAAAAAACCTCGATTAACAAGATAATTATTTCATTTTCCTTACTTTTGCACAAAATCTAAATTATGCTCGATAGATTATTCAAGAAAAAAGACATTTCAGTTATACTTGGAGAGCCTTCAGAAAACAAAGAAGGGCTTAGAAGAAGTCTGACTGCCACCAACCTTATAACCTTAGGAATCGGAGCCATTGTAGGCACAGGGATTTTTGTTATTACCGGTCAGGCAGCTTCAATGTATGCGGGTCCGGCTCTAACTATTTCTTTTGTTATATCAGCACTGGGATGTGTTATGGCTGGTTTATGCTATGCTGAGTTTGCCGCAATGATACCGGTATCAGGAGGAGTGTATTCCTACAGCTATACTACAATGGGCGAAGTATTAGCTTGGTTTGTAGGTTGGATTTTAGTTCTTGAATATCTTTTTGCATGCTCCAGCGTTGCTGTGGGATGGTCTGGTTACATGCTCAGCTTATTAAATGAATGGGGAATACATTTTCCCGAGCAAATAGCAGGAGCCACTTTCGATCACCTGAAAGACGGAAGTTGGGTGTGGACAGGGAAAATTATCAATTTTCCTGCAGTATTTATCGTAGCCATAGTTTCCGCATTTCTTATAGGAGGCATAAAGCAATCAGCTCTTGTCAACAATGTCATTGTAGTTATAAAAGTCGGTGTTATTCTATTATTCATAGGTTTTGGTTTATCATATATCGACACAAGCAACTGGGTGCCATATATCCCTGAAAATACAGGAGGGTATGGAAACTTCGGATGGACAGGAATCCTTCGTGGGGCTGCTGTTGTTTTTTATGCATATTTAGGTTTCGATGCCCTGTCTACTGCTGCGGGAGAGGCCCGTAATCCTCAAAAAGATATGCCAAAAGGTATCCTCATATCATTACTTATCTGTGCTGTTCTTTATATTGGTGTAACAACAGTATTGACAGGAATAGTAAATTATAAAGACCTCAACGTAGATGCGCCCATCGCATTAGCAATCGACCGTGCAGGTGAAGGTTTGGCATGGCTGAGTCCCTTTATTAAGCTTGGAGCTATTGCCGGACTTAGTTCCGTAATCTTAGTTATGATGTTAGGACAATCACGAATATATTATGCTATTTCAAAAGATGGATTATTGCCAAGTATCTTCTCCAAAGTAAGTCCTAAACATGGCGTTCCTCATAATGCAACCATATTCGCCAGTATTGTAACAGGGTTAATAGCGGGTCTATTTCCATTGCATGTACTCAGCGAATTGGTATCAATCGGTACGTTAATGGCATTCACTATAGTTTGTATATCAATTGTCATACTACGTAAAACTCAGCCAGACCTAAAGCGTCCATTCAAAACACCACTTGTACCATTTGTTCCACTCTTAGGTGCTGCTATATGTATAATACAAATGGTATCTCTACCTTGGAGTACATGGGAAAGAATGATCGGTTGGACTATTCTTGGTTTCATTATATATTTCACTTATGGCATTAAGCATAGTAAGCTGAATAATAAGTAAGGCATTGTGCAGAAGGGGTGATTCGCACAATCACTCTTAGCATCAATCCACGCCTTTAAGAAATTTAATTTTAATATTTAAAATCATTTTGACACACAACTAAGACAAAATATTTCAAAAAGTTATTATTTTTGTCAACACGCATAAAATATAACAACTTAATGAAAGAACAACTACTCCGCAAGAAGGATATTGCATCCATACTCAAAGATTCCCTCCAAGAAAAGGGTGGATTGAAAAGGACCTTATCGGTCAGGCATTTAATCGCCTTAGGCATAGGAGCGATCATAGGTACCGGGATATTCGTTCTTACGGGAACTGCCGCTGCAAATTATGCAGGCCCAGCCCTGACAATTTCTTTCATCATTTCTGCATTAGGATGCGCAATGGCCGGACTTTGTTATGCGGAGTTTGCATCGATGATTCCCGTAGCAGGAAGCGCCTATTCTTACAGCTACTCTACATTAGGAGAATTCTTCGCATGGTTTATAGGCTGGGATCTAATACTCGAGTATCTGTTCACTGCCGGAACTGTAGCTGTTGGGTGGTCGGGCTATTTTGTGAGTTTCCTCGACGACTTCGGATTGCATATACCAATGAATATGCGCCTAGCTCCATTCGATCACACCTCCGCCGGAGGTTGGGTCACAACCGGTAGCATTATAAATTTCCCGGCAATGTTTGTTGTCGCAGTCATGTCTGTACTGTTGATTCGGGGAATAAGCCAGTCTGCTACGTTAAATAACATTGTAGTTGTCGTTAAAGTTGTTGTTATACTCTTATTTATAGGGTTCGGACTATCATTTATAGACACCACCAACTGGACACCTTACATTCCTCAAAATACAGGAGAATTTGGTCATTATGGTTGGAGCGGAATATTTCGAGGTGCAGGAGTTATCTTCTTTGCTTACATCGGATTTGATGCTGTATCAACTACTGCACAAGAAGCCAAGAATCCCCAAAAAGATATGCCCAAAGGAATCCTCCTATCATTACTTATATGCACCATCTTATACATAGCGGTAACGATTGTGTTAACAGGAATAGTAAATTACAAAGAATTGAGCGTCCCTGCTCCCATCGCTCTGGCTATAGATAATGCAGGAGAAGGGCTTATGTGGCTGCGTATGCCAATCAAAATAGGTGCCATAGCAGGATTAAGCTCTGTTGTTTTGGTTATGATGCTTGCCCAATCACGTATATTCTATACTATATCCAGAGATGGGTTACTACCTAAATTCTTTTCGAAAGTACATCCTAAATATAGTACACCTCACAATTCAACGATTGTAACCTGTATTGCTGTTGGTCTTATAGCAGGGCTTCTACCGATAAATGTACTCGGGGAGCTTGTGTCTATTGGAACATTAATGGCTTTCACGCTGGTATGTATATCAATAATAATCCTACGCAAAACACGTCCGGATGTTGAGCGTCCGTTCAAAACACCTCTTGTTCCTTTTATTCCTATATTAGGCGTTTTGATATGTCTGTCACAGATGCTTGCCCTACCTTTCGATACTTGGCTCAGACTTATAATATGGATGGTTATAGGTTTTGTTATTTATTTCACCTACGGAATTAAGCATAGTAAACTCAACAAGAAATAATATAAAAGAGGTTGTACCAAAAGTAAAATACTTTATCGTTATCCGCCTTGTCATTCTTAGTGTAATGGAGAATCTCGGCTATTGAGATACGAGATGTTTCACTTCATCCAAACGCGACAGAAGATAAAAAATATTTTCGGCACAACCTCTTTAATCTTTATAATTAGTAGGTTTGTTATTTCAGTTCTTTAATTTTTACATTTTTAAACCACACTTCATCACCATGATCCTGTAGTAAAATATTGCCTTCCGGAGCATTTCCAAAGTTAGGCCAGTTTGCGTATTTACTGTAAGCAACCAACGCATTCCACATCTGATTGTTACGCTCATACTCAACAATTTTAACGCCATTCAACCAATGTTGAACTTTATTGTCAATAACTACAACAGTCGCAGTATTAAAACCATTCTTGATAAAAGGTTTATCTGCCGATGCCGGAATCAGATCATACAAAGAACCTAATGTTCTATTCCCTTTTACTCCCAACTTTGCATCCGGGTGTTTCTCGTCGTCAAGTACCTGAAACTCACACCCGATTGCAGAACCCTCACCTTTATTTAAATCAGGATTCACAAAATATTTTATTCCACTGTTTGCACCCTCTGTTATTTTAAAATCTACTTTTAGTATAAAATTCTTATACTTACGGGTAGTTACGATATCGCCGCCATTCGTTGATTCGCCGCCACCGCTTTTCAGTACTTTCAAAATACCATTCTCTATTACCCAACCCTTAGATGGGAAAGTACTAATTCGGGCTCCTTTCCATCCTTCTGTTGTTTTACCATCCCACAATAATTTCCAGCCATCTCTTGTTTCTTGTTCGGTCAATACATTATCTTGAGCAAACAGAGACATCGTAAATAAACTTATAGCAACCGCTAATATATATTTCTTCATGTATGATATTTAATTTTATATTTTATAATATTGTTCCCAATCTTTGCGTGGAGGAATTCCAGTCAGCATTGCATTGGCAAACGCATTATTTGTTATTTGTTTTGTTCTGCTGTCGAAATAGAACTTCGTATTCAAGCGTTGAGCCATTACCCCTAAAGAGAAAACCTGACTTAATGGTCCATGAATTTCAAACGGAGAGCGAGTCTTTTCTACTCCTGTACATGCCAGTAAGAAGTTTGCGAAATGATTTGAAGGGCTCTTCGGTACTTCCGGCAATTTAGAAGCCATATCCCTAGCCTTGCTTTCCGGTATGATAGAAAGTGTAGTGCCATGTGAAGCTCCTTTGAAAATCAAGTCTTTACTATAAACAATCTTTCCCGGATTGAGAGACGTTTTCTTTATTTCACCTGCTCCGGATGCCGGAATATTAGGATCAAGGGCCGACTCTCCATATCCTTCAGGGATTGGAGGAAGGTTATCCACACCATCGTACCAGGTTATATCACAAGCCGGCATCTCACCTCTCGGACCAAACTTAAACTGAATTGTAGAGGATGTTGGGAAGAAATAGTCATTGTGCCCTGTCAGTTTCACCGGATTAATTTCGTAAGGTAGTCCTAAATCCAGAAACTCATGTACAGTATCCAAGATATGAGCACCCCAGTCACCTAAAGCTCCCATACCGAAATCGTACCAGCAACGCCATTCACCATAATGATATTTTTCGTTATAATCATGGTACGGAACTGCACAATTCCAAGTCATCCAGTCTAGTGTCGACGGAATCGGTTGCGCCTCTGGCAGCTTATAGATATTAGTATCCCATGTATGCCATCTGCGAGGATTATTCATATGAGCCACTACTGAAGTTACATCTTTTATTATACCTGCTTCCTGCCAAGCTTTGAATTGAAAGTAATTAGCCTCAGAGTGCCCCTGATTTCCTACCTGAGTCACCACATTCGGATATTTACGGGCAGCTTTCATCATCAATTCTGCCTCATAGAAAGTGCGAGCCATTGGTTTTTCGACATACACATGCTTTCCGTTAGCCATAGCCAACATTGTGATAGGAAAATGTGAATGATCCGGTGTAGCGATAGCAACAGCTTCAAACTCGTTTGCTATTTTATCGAACATCACCCTAAAGTCTTTAAACTGCTTTGCTTTAGGATATCTACCCATCACTTTTTGAGTATGCTTCGCGCCCATATCTACATCACATAGAGCAACAACATTCACCAAGCCCGTTTTTTCAAAGTCATCGATTATCTGTTCGCCTCTATTACCTATACCTATATAAGCAATATTCACCTTGCGATTTGCTCCCGCTACTCTGCTATAACTTGCTGCATTCAATGGGTTCATTGTGCCTACAGCAATACCGGCAGAGGTCATTGCAGCGGTTTTTAAGAAATTTCTGCGTGTTACCATGTATTATATATTTAGTTTTAATAGTCACCAAGTGTTATATAAATATAAGCGATACAAAATAAGGCATATATTTCTTAAAATCAAAACGTGTGTGCGAACACACAATTACACAAAAACCACAATAAACTAATATACAGAAACATACACAAACATGATTACAGCCTCATTTTTTATGTTTTATAACATAGAACCTTTATCCAGCTACAAGCTATATATCCCCCTTGCATTTCATTAAAGTTGACAACAAGGGTTATTTAAACATTGATTAATACAGATAATAAACAACCTCGCAGCAGAACTGACGAGATTGTTTAATCCATAACCTTATATTTTTCTCGGAATATAGAAATACTTTCCTTTGTACTATTAATAGGAATTGAAACGTTCAATAAAGTGTAAAAGAGTAACTCTCATCACAGCGAGACCGCGCAAAACATCTGCGATCTCAATACGATTATTACTGATTAAAGTTACTATTCATTATTAAAATTGATAGCTTTTAGAGTTTGTTTTTCGTAGCCTTTCTAATTGCAGGGAAAACTGTATTGCCAGAACAAATGATTAGAGTTTAGAGTTTAATAATAAACAACTCAGTAAGAAAAAAGAATTATTAATTAAAAGAAATGAAACTAACTTATATTTTTCATAGCGGCTATGCAATAGAAGGTGATAACTTTACTATCATTATAGATTATTACAAAGACTCGTCTGATATACCGGGCGAAGGTATCGTTTACAAAGAACTTCTAAAAAAAAAGAAAAAGTTATATATCCTTTGCACTCATTCGCACCACGACCACTTCAACAAAGAGATACTAAAATGGAAATGGGAACATCCAAATGTCATTTATATCTTTTCGAAAGACATTTTAAAATATAGGAAAGCTAAAGAGAGAGATGCGATCTATCTTGACAAATCGGATACATACAGGGACGAAACACTCTCTATCGAAGCTTTTGGCTCTACCGACTTAGGTATTTCTTTTTTGATAAAAGCCGAAGGGAAAACCACCTTTCATGCAGGAGACTTAAATAACTGGCATTGGAATGAAGAGTCTACCAAAGAAGAGATAGATGAAGCAGAAAGCTTTTACAAGAAAGAACTGGATTTACTAGTCGGCAAGATTAAACATCTCGACTTAGCCATGTTTCCTGTAGATCCTAGATTGGGGAAAGATTACATGAAAGGTGCTGAACAATTTTTAGATGCGATACAAACAAACCTTTTTGCACCAATGCACTTTGGAGAAGCTTATGATAAGGCAAACGCATTTGCTGAATATGCCGAAAGCAAAGGTTGTAAGTTTATAAAATGGCAGCACACGGGAGAAAGCTTTGAATTTTAGATATCTACAAAATATACTGAATTAATGACGTAATTTATTCTATTTTCATTAGATTTGTACATAACAATGCTACTGTACAAAACATTTGGATACAATAGGTAAATCCGTTACATTATGAAAAATATAATATCTCTATTATCGTTATTACTGACATTCCTATTTGCTTCTGCACAAGAGGGTCATAAGCTTAATGCCGGGATAGACATGTCTTGGGGAATGCATTATTTCAATAGTGAGAAAAACAACCCAACGGCTGTTGGTGGTAGCATAGGGTACGAGTATGATTTTATCTTTTTCTTCGGAGTAGAAGCCGGATTTCGTTTTGGTGGATTCAATCAAAAAGTAGGTTACGCAGATCCTAATATAGGACAAGGAGGGATAAGTGAAACCAACGGAGATTTCAAAGACATATACAGAGGCACATATTGGGCACCCTATATTGCCCCGAAATTATATTTCCCTATAGGTTATGACGACAAGAGAGATCGGGCTCAGTATCTGTATCTTGAAAACAGACTATCGTATACACGAATGAATTTGAATCTGGACAAGATAACCAACATGGAAGGATCTGCTCACAAATACAAACTTCAGTATGAGATTAGAGCAGGCTATCAATTTCCCGTAACAGAAAGATGGGCTATTAACTGTTGGTTAGGCTATAATACTTTCGATTTCTCAAAAATCAAACCTGAAGTTATTAAATTTAAGAACTCCACCCCGATACAAATAGGCATAGGATTCAATTATATCATAAAACAATAACGCCCCATGCAGAGAAATGCCCTCCTATTGATCTCTCTTCTGTTTTATTTGTTATCCATACAGGCACAACAAAATAAAACAACCAGTATTCTCGAAATATTGAATATTGAAACCGGTGAACGAACTAGGGTAAAAGAGTTCTCTTATCTGATAGAAGCGCCAAACTGGACTTATGACGGACAATGGCTTATTTATAACAGTGGAGGGAAACTTTGGAAACTCTCCCCTACTACTCCTGCCGAGCCAGAGGAAATATACACAGGTTTTGCAACTAATTGCAACAACGACCATGTATTGTCTTTCGACGGAAAACAAATAGCAATCAGCCACGGCACAAAAGAAGATGGGCAGTCACGCATCTATACATTACCCATTGGCGGTGGAGATCCTCAACTCATAACCCCGTTAGCCCCAAGTTACCTACATGGATGGAGTCCTGATGGACTATACCTAACTTATTGTGCCGAAAGAAAAGACAATTATGATGTTTATTCTATTCCGGCTAAAGGTGGTGTAGAAAAACGACTCACAAATTCGGACGGTTTGGATGATGGTCCGGAATACTCCCCCGATGGAAATTATATTTGGTTCAATTCGGTGCGCACAGGCCTAATGCAGATATGGCGAATGAAGATAGATGGCACGAAACAAACTCAAATGACTTTTGACGAAACACGTAACTCGTGGTTTCCACATATATCACCCAATGGTCAGCTTGTTGTATTTATTGCATATTACAAAGGTGATCTAAAACCTGATGAACATTTGCCTAATAAGAATGTCGAATTACGGATCATGCCGACTAATGGAGGAGAACCAAAAACATTGACAAAGCTATTTGGAGGGCAGGGTACTATAAATGTTAATTCATGGTCACCCGATAGTAAATATATTGCCTTCGTAAGTTATCGTCTAAACAATCAATAATAAAATGAATTATAATCCCGAACCGGAGAAAGTAACCAGTATACTCGAAATATTCGACATCGCTACAAACAAAAGTATATTAATAAAAGAATTTCCTTATCTCATAGAAGCTCCCGACTGGACGTCTGATGGAAAATGGCTTATATATAACAGTGAGGGACTAATATATAAACTATCTACATCGGGAGGCGAACCGCAATTAATAGATACAGGTTTTGCTAACCAATGTAATAACGACCATCTAGTTTCTCCCGATGGAAAAAGGCTTGCAGTAAGCCATCGCTCATTGCCTCAAGGGAGACCTACTGTTTTTATACTGCCCGCCGAAGGAGGTACTCCCAGACAAGTGACGCCATCAGCTCCGAGTTATCTGCACGGGTGGAGTCCTGATGGAAAATCACTGACATATTGTGCAAACCGAGAAGGAGAAATGGATGTATATACTATAAATATAAATGGAACAAATGAGACCCGTCTTACTTTCTCGGAAGGGTTGAATGACGGGCCGGAATATACTCCAAAAGGAAAATACATCTGGTTCAACTCAGTACGCACCGGATTGATGCAACTATGGAGAATGAAAACAGACGGTTCGGAACAGACTCAAATGACTTTTGATGAAGATAGAAACTCATGGTTTCCTCATATCTCGCCCGATGGCAAACATGTAGTTTATATAGCATACAAAAAAGGAGATCTTGAACCACATGAGCATCTACGCTACAAAAATGTAGAGATTCGCATAATGTCGGCTACAGGAGGCAAACCTCAGACATTAATAAAGCTTTTTGGAGGTCAAGGAACATTCAATGTCAATTCTTGGTCGCCAGATAGTAAATGCTTTGCTTATGTAAGATACAAAACAGAACTTAACTCTAAATAACGAATATGAAATCTATTAAACTTTTATTACTTGCAATACTACTTTTTGTAGGGAATTATATTGCGGCACAAAGCTCTCCATTCTCTTTTACTATCAATGCCGGAGGAAGTCTTTCAGATATGCGGATAAAGGGTAATTCTACCGATTCCAAATATGGATTCCGAGGAGGGGTAGGCCTGGAAATGAATCTCCCTAATAATTTATTTTTGCAAACAGGATTGGATTTTGCGATGAAAGGAGCAAATTCTAGTTCAATGGCAGTTGGTGATATTAACGGGGATGGCTATTCTCCTGATGTTTATATGTCAGAAGAAAAGGTGAGAGCTTCATATCTTGTCTTGCCCATTAAAGCAGGTTACAGACTAAACGTATCAAGGGAGGTATGCCTTAATTTTACTTTTGGCCCATATCTTGGTTACGGTATTGGTGGAAAATATAAAGCAAAAGAAGCTCTAAAAATGGCTCTACCGGGCGATAGTGAATTATCGAATGGTACTTATACCGAATATTCAGAGTACGAATATGACACTTTTTCAAGCGAAACACTGAAACGCTTCGACATGGGTTTGGCCGGATCTGTAGGAGTAGAATGTAAACGTATATTACTGAACTTTGGTTACGAACATGGTTTGATCAATTACTCCAGAGGCAGTTCTAAGTCATATAACAGTGCATTGTTTTTAACTTTAGGTTATCGGATATTTTGAACTCAGAGATAATACAAGACACGGATTTTATTAAAAATATTTTTTGTTTTATAAGATTCAATGCTGTATAATTATTTTATAGATTTGTAGATTAATAATTACACCAGAACAGATGGAAAACATTAAAGCTCAGTACTGGAAGTATTCCCTTATAATACTTATTCTTTTCATAGCCGTTGTCCTATTCCGAGAACTTGCACCATTTATGAGTGGGGTACTAGGAGCATCTACCATTTATGTTATGGTAAGAGGACAAATGAGATATCTTACGCAGAAAAAGAATTTGGGACGGGCTTTGTCTGCTATTCTTATTGTTATCGAGGCCATATTATGTTTTCTTATCCCCATTTCTGTGGCAGTATGGTTATTAGTAGGAGAACTGAACAATATAAATCTTGACCCGTCGTCTTACATATCAGGAATACAGCATTTCAATGAGTTAATTCAACAAAAAACAGGGTATAATGTACTTAGTTCAGAAAATTTAATAAGCGCAGCATCTTATCTACCTAAAATAGGTCAGATATTGTTAGATAGCGTCAGCAGTTTTATCATCAATTCTCTGGTACTTGTCTTTGTGCTTTATTTCATGCTAATCGGTGGTGAACGAATGGAGAAATATCTTTTCTCACTCCTTCCTTTCGATGATGATAATAAAAAGAGCGTTATACATTCTGTAAAAATGATGGTTACATCAAATGCTATCGGAATACCTTTATTAGCTATAATACAAGGTGTTGTTGCCACAATCGGATACATTATATTTGATGCGCCCAGCCCGATTCTGTTCGGATTCCTCACATGTTTTGCTACGATTATTCCATTAATCGGCACATCACTGATATGGTTCCCGTTGGCTGTCTATTTAGCACTAACCGGCGATTGGTTTAATGCCATTGGCTTAGCTATATATGCTCTGATCGTAATATCGAACTCCGACAATCTGATCCGTTTTATATTACAAAAGAAAATGGCAGATACCCATCCGTTAATAACTGTATTCGGTGTTATAATCGGTCTTACATTATTTGGCTTTTGGGGTGTAATATTCGGCCCATTGTTGCTTTCAGTATTTATCCTTTGCATTGATATTTTCAAAAGAGAGTATTTAGATGAAAAAGACACTGCAATGACTATTGACGACTATAAAGATGATGAAAACCTAAATTTATAAACATGAAAAGAACTTTTTTATTTACCATTACTTTAATCTTATCAATGGTATATATCCATGCACAACAGGCATTGGGTGAGGGTTCGGACATTATTTCCCCGGAAGTACACAGTAACAATACTGTTACATTCCGCCTATATGCTCCGAATGCAAACACGGTAGAAATCACCGGAGACTGGATTCCTCGAGATAACTGGAAGCCGGGAATGATAAGCCTTACTAAAGACGCAAAAGGGCTTTGGTCGTACACGACAGAAGCTTTACCTTCTGATCTTTATAGCTATTCATTTTTTGTAAACGGAGTAGAAACAAAAGACCCTAATAATGTATATCTCAATAGAGATGTAGCTACGGTATCTAATATATTTATAGTAGGTAACGGCAACGGAGATCTATATAAAGTGCAAAACGTACCTCATGGTTCGGTTACTCGTCGTTGGCACGACTCTCCCGGAAATAATAAAACACGCCGGATTACCATCTATACTCCTCCAGGATATGAAAGCGGTAAAGATAAATACCCGGTTTTATATCTACTACATGGAATGGGTGGCGATGAAGAAGCATGGATGGCTCTGGGACGAACCTCACAGATCGTAGATAATCTTATTGCTCAAGGCAAAGCTAAACCTATGCTTATCGTGATGTCGAACGGGAATGTATCTCAAGAGGCTGCTCCCGGAGAATCGAGCTTAGGGTTTTACAAACCTGTATTCCAGTTACCTCAAACGATGGATGGAAAGATGGAAGAAACATTCCCGGATATAATAAAATTCATAGAAAGCAATTATCGTGTCTACACAGACCGTTCGGAACGTGCTATAGCCGGTTTATCGATGGGTGGATACCATTCATTGCATATCTCACGATATTATCCAAATACATTCGACTACATAGGCTTATTTTCTCCTGCGATAAATCCTCCAAATAAGAATTCAAAAGTTTATGAAGATATTGACGGAACACTATCAGGACAAATAAATAATGGCTATAAACTTTATTGGATAGGAATAGGAAAGACAGACTTTTTATATAAGGATGTAGAAGGATTCAGAGCCAAGCTTAATAATATGGGTGCTAAATACACTTATGTAGAATCTGAGGGTGGACACACTTGGAGCAACTGGCGTACATACTTATCAGAATTTTTGCCATTACTATTTAAGTAATTAAAATATAGTATAAGCAACGGCTGTAAAAGATGAGATATCAATTCCTTTTGCAGCCGTTCGGCTTTTTTACCCACACGGAAAAACGATCCTCTTTAACAGCAAACTCTCCATAACCATAGGTATCTATAGTTATATCATATTCTACATTCCCAGTCAAGTCATACCAAATTTCGCCACTTCGGTGAGTGCCAACATTCATCATTTTACTTCCATCTTCACCATTGGATATGAGTAAAGCCAGACCTGAATCTAAATGATCTGTATCACCCAGTCTCACAAAACCAACAATAGCTGCATGATCGAAATAATCAACCTGATGACCGTATGCGTATTTATGCCTCGCTTTTAGTAGTGTATCTATCGTTTTTCGATGATTGGATATTTTACCATTCACACCATAATAGTCTCCATAAAAAATACATGGATACCCGTCTTTCATTAATAATATCAAGGCGTATGCCGATGGCTTGAACCAATCTTCAACCTCAGACTCTAACGAACTTCCTTTCTGCGAATCGTGATTATCAACAAAAGTCACACCTAACTCAGGATGCATAACAGACAAAGAGTCTTTCAATAGATTTCTCATATCATACTCTTTTTTCTTTCTGGAAGCATCGTATAGGCTATAATGTAAAGGCACATCAAATAGATCAATACTCTTATCCACTGCTTCCAAATAGTTATTTAAAGTATCTACATTACCACTCCAATATTCTCCTACTGCATAGAAATCTTCGCCTGTGTTCATTCTAACCCACTGGATAAACTGTTTGATAAACTTATCATCCATATGTTTAATGGCATCCAAACGCACCCCATCAAGATTCAGTTCGTTAGCTACCCATACTCCCCAACGGTTGAGTTCGGTAATGACTGCGGGATGATTCAAATCGATATCGTTGTACATCAAAAAATCATAATTCCCGTGTTCTAAATCTACCCCTCTACTCCAATTCTTATTGTCTCCTATAATGCGAAAAATACCACTTCTCCTTTTTATATCATCAAAGCCTACTCCCGAAAAGTGATACCAATGCCACTTGAAACTAGAATATTTATCTGCACGTCCAAGAAAATCATACCCCGTCCAAGACTGTATTTCAAACTCATCAGAAATGTCACGATTTCTTTCTTCAGGGTCTACTTCTCTAACTGTAAACTTTTCAGTATAATCTCCCTCCGCCTTATGATTCATCACAGCATCAAGGTATACCGAAATATTATATTTATGCAGCTCGGAAATCATAGACTTCAACTCTTCCTTCGTTCCATATTTTGTCCTGACCGTATTATTTTGAAAGAACTCTCCCAAATCAAAGAGATCATACGTTGCATACCCTTCATCTTGTTGCTCGTCAGCCTTGTAGGCTGGCGGTATCCAAACAGCAGTAATACCAATTTCATGCAGATGCCTGGCATCTGCACAAAGTTGCTTCCACAGTTTACCATCATTTGGTAAATTCCATTCGAAGTATTGCATCATCACTCCGTTTTTCATAATGTTATAGCTTTATCATGACATACCGAAAGGTAAAGTTACATAATTGTATTCCTTTAATACATTTCTAAACCAAGTAAAACAGTAAGCCTCTTTTTAATAAAATAAAAAAGGATACTGAATTTTCATCAATATCCTCCTTAATATCCTTCTAAACTTACACTTACTTATCCGGGTATAAGGCATTCCACCAAGCAGTATCCTCCTTAAGCCATTTGCTAAACCAAGCCATTATAGAATTATTCCATTCCACCCGCCTTTTATAATTTGCGACTCCATGATTTTCATCTTTTACCTGAATAAATTCAACCGGTTTTCCGAGTATCTTGAGAGCCGTATACATTTGAATACTTTCACCGATAGGAACATTTGTGTCCACGGTTCCGTGTGTTAACAAAAGAGGTGTTTTTATTTTATCAGCACTAAACAAAGGACTCTGTTTAACATATAAGTCCTGATTATTCC
This sequence comes from Dysgonomonas mossii DSM 22836, assembly GCF_000213575.1. GTDB lineage: Bacteria > Bacteroidota > Bacteroidia > Bacteroidales > Dysgonomonadaceae > Dysgonomonas > Dysgonomonas mossii. The sequence goes on along the minus strand of NZ_GL892005.1, from coordinate 609,578 downwards.
AAGGGTAGCTATTTGCACTAGCCCCCGAACTATATGTATAACCCCAATATCCTTCACCCCAATAACTACTGATAGAACTGATCCCTGCATGGGAAACAGCAGCAGCAAACATGTCAGTTTGAGTTTGAAGGTACATCGTCATAAAGCCGCCATACGAAGCTCCGATACAACCTATTTTCTTATCGTTCACATACGGATGTTCTTTCACAAACTGCTTCGTTCCCTCTATTATATCTTCAGCTGTACGCTTTCCCCAAGCATTAACATGAAGAGCCGAAAACTTCTGTCCAAAGCCGGTAGCACCACTTGGCTGCACTACATAAACAACGTATCCCTGTGAAGCAAATACATGACCGGGATATGGTCCTTCGAATGTACGGGATGTGGGCATAGTACCTCCATAATAATAAACAATCATTGGATATTTTTTCGTAGGATCAAAATTAGGTGGTAAATAGAACATTCCTGTAATCTCTGTTCCGGCTGAATTTGTAAAATTCCAACCCTCAACCTTACCTAATGTCATTTGAGATAATCTCTCTTGATAAGGGTCGGCTATCCGAATCGACTTCTGAGTCTTAAGATCATAGATATAACCCCTGGTAGAGTTAGATACGCTAACACCGGCGTAAATACCTAAAAGGGCATTCCCCGCAGTACTAAATGTACGAATAACTTCTTCGTCTAAAGGGAGTTTCGAAAATACTTTAGTCGAAAGGTTATAAGTATACATATTGACACAGTCTTTGTCTGTTGTGCGAAAGTATATAAGGTTATCTTTTTTATTCCAAAAATAGGCATCAATACTTGGGTTAAAATCTTTAGTTATCGGATCTATCTTTTTAGTTTCTAAATCCATAATGAAAGCCAAAGTATTATAACTATTCGCAACCTGCTCTTCCTCAATATTCAACCCTATTCCATTAAAAGCCTCTCCGGCTCCGGCAATAAGGATTTTCTTTCCATCAGGAGAAAACGATGCGCTATATGCAAAGCTGTCTTTTGTCCATAGAGTATCAACTGTCATAGTTGATAAATCCAGCTTAAACATAGAGTTTGTACTAAAAGGTCTGCTGGTAACAGTCTCTTCTGATATTGAAATCAATAATTGTTTCGAATCTTCACTTATATCATTCAATGCTGTAGAATGAGTACCAAATGTCAATTGTTGACTTAGCCCTGTAGCCAAATCATATTTATATATAAAAGACCTGTTTCCATAACCGGGTTGACGATCCTCGGGCGACCTTAAGAGCCTCAGATCATTTTTATTCTCAGCTTCTTTTTCAAGCTTGGTATAAAATAAAGTTTTTTCATCAGGCGAAAACATAATGCTTTCATCCGGTATGTTCTTTGCGAGTACAGCTTCCTGCAATGTTGCAGGATCTATTGTCCTTAGCTCTGAGCCTGAGTCATCTTTAGAAACATAAAACATTTTCTCGCTTTTGGGCATCCAAGCAAGCTGGCTCTTACGTCCGTCAGTATCAATTAAAAGACTAATACGAGTTTTTAGGTTATATAGCTCAGTAGTTGTAGCACTCTTCTCTCCAAATGTTTCTCTATAAGATAGTAATGCATATTGTCCTCCTGCGGATAAACTCACGTTTGTCACTCGTTTGCCCAGAAGCATGTCTGAAAAATTCACACTTCGATTTATAGAATTTGACATTGTAAAATTAGAGACAGAATCAGTTTTTTCATTCTCTATTTCAATTTTCAAAGTAGGGGGTACTTCATCTTTAGCCGAAGCCAAGAGTTTTATTACGACACGATTTTGTAGAGGATAAGGATTTATCGAAGCCGTTATATCTTTTTTGTCAGACCGGAAAGTTTTTTCTTTTGTTGTTTTTGAAGTAGCCAACTTACCATCAATGTATATCTCCAACATATTAGGACTAGTCACCCTCAATGTTCCCTTCGCATATCTATCTGAAGTAATATAAAATGATATCAATTGCAAAGAGAAGGCTCCATCCTGTGGTTTTTCAGGATATAAAAAACCATCACTATCGGCTTTCAAAGGCCTTACAAAAGCAGACTGCTCTGGTATTGACATCGACATTTTTAGCAAATCTGATTCAGAAAATTTTTCACCTTTGAGGTTTACACTATCAATCTTTAGTGGGTTTACGATCGCAACCGGAGGTGTGGTATATGCCTGTAATAAGCTCTCTTTTTTCTGCCCAAACAAAGTGACTGCGACAATCAAATTGAGCAATAGAATAATTGACCTAAACTTCATATCTTTATTTTTAGTGTTTTTATATACTACAAATGTACAAATTATAGAATGAGTTTATATCTCTTCACAAACCTGATTTTTGAAATATTCGATATTATACCTTTAACAAATTTGATTACTTTTTAATATTATATTTATTATCTTTGCGCGTCTAATGGTAAAGCCTAAACAAAACTAAGAAAATGAAATTCTCCTCTTATGTAATATCTAGTATAATACTTATTATCATATGCTTATCCTGCTCTGATGAATCTATAAGATTATACCATCCTCCGCAAGAAGAGCCTGAGCCTGAAATACCTGAATACTATTGGTTATTAAAAACAGTTACTTACCCTGAAGATAATCCGGGTTTTTCTTTTCGTTATAGTCAGGAATTTACATATACAGATAATGACTTGATGAAAACGATACAAAGTTCTAACATCAAAGATTCTGCAATAGTAATAGACTATATAAGCGACAGAAAAATATCATATTCCAGATTAATAAAACAAAGCGAGTCTACAATATATTATGATAGCTTGTTAGTCTTTCGTAATGATAAAAAGCAAGCTGAATATGCTTTACATGTAAGATACACAGAAAGAACATCAAACGGAAAGGTCTCAAAGCAGGTAGCTATCAACGACTCTACCACATTTATTTATGACGATGCGGGATATATCAAACAGCTTGATCATTATGATAAGACAGGCGTGACCTCATCTTTGAATTATACGGAAAACTACACTATTAAAGATGGAAATATATCAGGAATCACAACATCTAAAGGATACAGATTTGTATATACTTATGATGATAAAGAATACGCAGCACCATCGGACTATTGCTATGAAATGCCACGCAATACATTCAACATGGCAAGCACATGTTGGCTAATGGCAAGCCTTCCGTTTCTGTCGGAGCATATGGGGACAAAAAATAAAAACAATATTATCCAAGCAGAAATTATCCAAATGGAAGGGGAAAGAAAGTATGCTGATATAAAATACAATTATACTTTTGACGAAAACAACTTTGTTTCTCAAATCGTGATGTCTGGAACAACAAAGTATAACAAAACATTTGAGAATTATATAACTTCATTCTCATACATTAAAAAAGAGAAAAAGAAACAATAAAAAGTCGACTCTTCGGGCGGATAATAAAAATAAAACAGGATATTCACGATGAATATCCTGTTTTATTTTTATTGTTCTACTAAGAAACCGCCGTCAACAACATATAGCCCACCATTACAGAATGACGATTTATCACCACTAAGCCAAAGGACCATATTGGCAATCTCTTGGGGTGTACCCATGCGTCCCATACCTTGTTTTTTCACTTTCTCATCCAAAAAATCTTGTGTTATAGAATCTACAAACATTGGAGTTTCAGTAAAACCGGGAGCTACAGCATTCGCTCTGATTCCTAATTTTCCATACTCTACAGAGGCGCTCTTTGTTAGTCCCAGTACACCATGTTTTGTTGCCACATAGCCGGAATTTCCGTAAGCGGCCAATTGTGCCATTATAGATACAGTATTTACTATATTGCCACCGCCGCTCTTAAGCATTGCCGGTATTTGATAGTGCATTCCGTAAAAAACACTTGATAGATTGATCTGTAATATTTTATTCCATTGCTCAATAGGGTAATCAGCAAGAGGAGCAATAGGTCCTTTAATTCCAGCATTATTGAACGCAATGTCTAGCTTACCATATACCTCCAATGCTTTATTCACAAGATTCTCGTTGTCTTGAGCCTGAGATACATCTGTTTTTACAAATATAGCTTCACCCCCTTTTTCTAGAATTTCATCGGTAACGTTCTGTCCATCTCTTTCCGATATATCTGCTACAACAACCTTAGCTCCCGATTCAGCATATGACAAAGCTGACATCTTACCAATACCTGATCCTCCTCCGGTAACAATTGCTACCTTTCCTTCCAATTCTTTTTTATTCATAACTCTATTGTTTGTATTAATTAAATATTACGTTGAATAGCTTGTACTAAAGCACACTATTATTAGTTCATATATCAATATGAAGTAATGCAACGATATAAGTTAATCTTATACCTTGAGACCGATTAGTAAAAACTATTGCTTTTTATGTTTTGGTTTGTATTAAAAACGCTTAATATGAAAATAGGCAATTAAATTTACAATAAGAAGCATTTAATATAAAATTAAGAATAAATGCGTCAATTTAACACTCATCTATTGTATTAAAGAAATAAAAAAGCAGTAAAATTGTATATTCTACGGCTTCTCATATTTATAATGCGAGACATTGATTATCCGTCCTGTTATTCAATACCTTTTATTTAGTAGAGATTTATTCGTTTGATTTTCCATAAAAAAAACGCTGAAAATATTTTCAGCGTTTCTCCATAATATATTCATTTTTGCTATTTATCTAATAGTCTAAGAAGCAATTCCGGCTCATCGGTTGTGATGAAATCCAGTTTTAATTTGAGCATTTTTTGCATATCTTCTTCCTTATTCACCGTCCAAGCATTAGTAAGCAAACCCATTGACTTCGCCTTATCTGCTAATTCCTGGTCTTTCTGAAATAATGAGTAATGAAAATCAATACCATCTATATTTGCTGCTTTTAACCCTTCCAAGCTTTTATCCGATCCTAAATAAAGTACTTTTGCTGCAGGGTCTAATTCTTTAACTCGAGTAAGATATTGCATACCAAAAGATATATAATCTACCCACGCCTGAGCTTTCATCCGATGTACCAAATGCACTACAGAGTCAGCGATAGCCTTCCCTTTATTTGTACCTTTTATTTCTATGATTAATTTTGTTTTATTCTGTGTCTTTATATAGTTGATATACTCTTCTAGAGTTGGTACAAAATCGCCATTCTTCAATGCTACGGCAGACAATTCTGCAGCTGTAGTTGATTCAACATCCTTACCTCCTATCGAAGGATCGTGTGAGAGTACAACAACATCGTCTGATGACATCCACACATCTAGCTCTGAACCTTCACAACCTATCTCTACGGCATGCTTCAATGAACTCATCGAATTATGGCTAAAATCACGATCTTTCCACGCTCCTCTGTGAGCAATCACCTTGTTATGTAAAAACTCATCTTTTACCAGCTCGAATGATTTTTCAGTCTTTCCTTCTTTTAATACTATCTCATAAGAAATAGGCGAGCTTGGAGTTAACTGCTTTCCTTTCTTGAGCCTTATATTTTTTTCTTTATCGATTTCAAATAGTCCGGAAGGATCTTTTAATGTAATTTTTTCACTTCCTGTTGAAATGACTTTTCCTACAACAGCACCCTTATTATTTACCGGGATAGTATAATTATCCAATACAAGAAGTTGGTTCTGAGAGTATGTATGGATAAAACAAACACTTAGTAATACGAATAACAAAATAACTTTTTTCATAATAAAAATCTCATCTTTTATATTGACTTGTAAAGATACCAATAATCTTTTTTTCGCTGAAAGTTTAAATTGGATATATTGTACAATAAGCCCTCTTTTTGCTTATCACGCCTACAATCTCTAACAGAAGTGCACTCTACTGAGTTAAAGGATAAGATAGAGATACTAATAATGACATTGAGGACACTATTTTTAAACATGTTGACACTTTTAGTTAGTAGCATTTTATTACCTTTGTTTCAAAAATATAATTATCATGAGCACTTATTCTGGTTTTCAAAAGTACCTACAAAACGAATTAGCTGACATTCAGTCAGCAGGATTATATAAGAACGAACGTATTATTGTATCACCACAGGGTGCTGCAATCAAAGTAAATACCGGACAAGAAGTCCTTAATTTCTGCGCAAATAATTATCTGGGATTATCTAACAATAAGGAACTTATACAAGCAGCCAAAGATGCTATGGATGAACGTGGATTTGGCGTTTCTTCCGTGCGGTTTATTTGCGGAACACAAGACCTGCACAAACAATTAGAAGCAGCTATTGCTAAATTCTTCGGCACAGAAGATTCAATTTTATATGCAGCTTGCTTCGATGCCAACGGCGGAGTGTTCGAACCGCTTTTGAACGAAGAAGATGCTATTATATCCGATTCTTTAAACCATGCTTCAATAATAGATGGAGTACGTTTATGTAAGGCTGTACGGTATCGTTATGCAAACGCAGATATGGCTGATCTGGAAAAACAATTGCAAGCAGCCCAAGCCCAACGTTTCCGTATAATAGTTACAGACGGAGTTTTCTCAATGGATGGCAATGTGGCTCCGATGGATAAAATATATGAGCTGGCACAAAAGTATGATGCAATGATTATGATCGACGAATCGCACTCTGCCGGAGTTGTAGGAAAAACAGGACGCGGAACCACCGAACTGTTTAATCTTCGTGGAAAGGTAGAAATCATTACAGGCACGCTTGGCAAATCCTTCGGTGGAGCTATTGGCGGCTTTACGACAGGAAAGAAAGAAATCATCGACATGTTGCGCCAACGTTCCCGCCCTTATTTATTTTCAAACTCTATTCCTCCAGCTATAGCTGCAGCAGGTATTAAAATGTTTGAAATGATGGATCGCACAAATGAGTTGCAAGACAAACTGCATGCCAACACCGACTACTTTGTAGAAAAAATGAAAGCAGCAGGGTTTGACATCAAACCTACTCAGTCTTCTATCTGTGCCGTAATGCTCTATGATGCAAAACTATCGCAGGATATGGCTGCAAAATTATTAGACGAAGGTATTTATGTTACAGGCTTCTACTATCCTGTAGTACCTAAGGATTTAGCTCGTATCCGTGTGCAAATATCAGCAGGACACGAAAAAGAACATCTCGATAAATGTATCGCCGCATTTACGAAGGTAGGAAAAGAACTGGGCGTTATTAAGTAAGTGAGATATTGAAACAAGATACAACTAAACAATCACCCTTTTACAATCAGATTTTTCTTTTATGAAAAACATTCTTATCGTAGGCAGTACGGGTCAAATAGGCTCGGAATTAAGTATTAAATTGCGCTCTATTTATGGAGAGAGTAATGTTATCTGCGGATATTACAAACCTCCTTTTCCTGAAAACTTTTTCGAATCGGGCCCTACTGTAGAAATAGACGCTACAGACAAACAGCAAATAGCAGACGCAGTAAAAAAACACAAAATTGATACTATTTACAATCTGGCAGCAATATTATCAGCTACAGCCGAAAAAAATCCTAAGTTAGGATGGGATGTCGGAGTAAATAGCCTGATGAATTGCCTCGATGTAGCACGCGAGTTTGGTTGTGCCGTTTTTACTCCCAGTTCTATAGGTGCTTTCGGTCCTAACACACCAAAAGACAAAACACCTCAAGATACTATCCAACGTCCAAATACGGTGTATGGAATTACCAAAGTAATGGGTGAACTGCTTAGCGACTATTATTATACCAGATGGGGAGTAGACACTCGCTCGGTACGTTTTCCGGGTATCATATCCAACCTTACTCATCCCGGTGGAGGTACGACAGACTATGCCGTTGAGATATACTACAATGCAGTAAGAGAGGAGAAATTTATATGTCCTCTGAAGCCGGGAACATTCATGGACATGATGTATATGCCCGATGCCCTAAATGCAGCAATAAATATAATGGAAGCCGATCCGGCAAAACTTATCCATCGAAACTCGTTTAATATTGCATCTATGAGCTTCGATCCGGAAATGATCTATACAGCAATAAAAAAACATTACCCTAGTTTCGTAATGGAATATGAAGTAGACCCTCTAAAACAGGCTATAGCAGATTCGTGGCCAAACTCGCTTGACGACACTTGCGCTCGTCACGAATGGGGATGGTGTCCTGAATATGATCTGGAGAAAATGACTGCTGATATGATAAAAGTTCTGAAGGAAAGAGAAGTACTTTTAAATATATAACATAGAAAGTTCAATCGGAGATAATTAAAATTTAAAAACTCCCTGCTTAACATCTTGTATAAGTAGGGAGTTTTTGATTCTCTATCTCTATAAAAATTTCCAGCTATTTTGTTGCACAATCAAAATATATCATATTACTTTGTATTTCAAAGTAAATAGTATGGATACAAATTTAGATGATATAAAACACATACGTTCTATGATGGAACGTTCGAGCAAATTCTTATCGATCAGCGGTATGTCTGGTGTTATGGCAGGTACATTTGCAATATTGGGTGCTATATCAGCTTATTTTGTATTGATAGGCGAATTTACTTTTACCGGGAATCTTCTATATGATCTTATTCTGATTGCGACGGTTGTACTTATTGGAGCTGTTACAGTGGGATTATATTTCTCAGCCCGCAAGGCTAAAAAAAGCAATTCGAAACTTTGGATGCCTGTAACGTTAGAGATAGCTAAAGATTTTAGCGTGCCATTAATATCAGGAGGTCTATTATCCCTTATCCTTATTTACAAAGATGTTTACTTTATGGTAGCACCTTGTATGCTTATCTTTTACGGACTAGGACTCATAGCTGCAGGTTCCCGCACATTCCGAGATGTAAAGGTATTAGGTGCATGCGAAATAATATTGGGTTTGGCAGCAGCGATAACAGTAGGCTACGATCTTATATTTTGGGGAATAGGTTTTGGTGTTTTACATATTGTATATGGTATACTAATTCATTACAAATATGATGTAAAATCAGAGAAAAACGGTTGATTATGAAAGATATTATATCAGGATTGAATAAAATCTTCGACAGCCGTATCCGCTTAGGTATAATGTCGGTGCTAATGGTAAATGACAGTGTAGACTTCAATACAATGAAAGAGCTGCTTGACGTTACCGACGGAAATCTGGCCAGTCACTTGAAGGCTTTAGAAAAAGAGGAAGTAATTGAAGTAAGAAAACAATTTTTGGGAAGGAAGCCCAATACATCTTACAAGGTGACACCTCTGGGAAAGAAACTCTTTAAAGAACATATAGACGCTCTCGAGCGATTACTTAATCCTTTGGCATAATTTTTTTTATTTACAAACTTTGAATTTCAAAGAACTTTTATACATATTATTAATTTAATTATTTATGAAAACAAAATTCGATATCGGAGTAAACATGATTTTTGTAAAAGTCATTGTTGTTGCAGTTTTAATTGCCGTTATGCTATTACCTATCAATCTGGTAAGATCACTCGTTGAAGAACGTGAAGGGAATCAGAAAGCAGTTCAAGACGAAATAAGCCAGAAATGGAGTGGGGTTCAAACTATATCAGGTCCTGTATTGGTACTCCCGATACAGAGTGGGGCAGATAAAAATCAAAATGGAATCACAAATTATGCCTATTTTCTTCCCGACAGCTTCAACGTTGAAGGAAATATAAAAACAGAAGAACGTTTTCGCACACTCTTCAAAGCATTGGTATATCAATCTAATCTCCATGTAAGCGGAACCTTCTCTTTGCCGGATTATGCTAAGTTAAACATCAAACCCGAGCAAGTAATGTGGGATAAGGCTTTCGTCCTGATTGGTATTACGTATCTGCAAGGGATTAAAAATAAGATTGTATTCAATGTAAATGGAAAGCCACAGATCGTTCAACCGGGAATTAATAATAATTCATTTGTGAGTGCGGGAGTGACTGTTGAAATACCTTTAGATCCCGCTATCAACAGTTACGATTTCAATTTCGAACTGGCTCTTAATGGAAGCGAAGGATTATACTTCAACCCAGTGGGAAAAGAAAGTACAATACACCTAAAATCACCATGGAACACCGTATCATTTGATGGCAATTTCCTACCAACAGAACGTACCGTGAATAAAGACGGCTTTGATGCAAAATGGGATATATTTGATTATAACCGCAATTATGTACAAATGTGGATTGGCGATAATGATGTATTGAAGTCTTCCACCCTAGGTGTAGCCATGAAATTACCTGTGGACAAATATCAGATGACAATGCGTTCGGTAAAATATGCCATTATGTTTATAGTACTCACATTTGTAGTGTTTTTCTTAGTTGAGCTCCTTAGCCGAAAAAGAATTCACCCTGTACAGTATTTGCTGGTTAGTAGCGGCCTTGTTATCTTCTATGTGCTATTACTTGCCATATCAGAACATCTCAGCTTTGGCTTATCTTATCTGATTTCGTGTTCTGCCACCACTACTCTTATCGCCTCGTATTCAATAACAATGTTCCGAAACGCAAAACAAGCAACTATGATGGGATTATTCCTTGCAGGACTATACACCTATCTATATATAATATTACAGTTAGAAAACCTCTCTTTGCTATTCGGAGCTATTGGTCTGTTTGTAGCATTGGCTATCGTAATGTTTGTATTGAGAAGAGTAAATTGGTATAACGATAATAATGAATCTGACTAAATAGCAAAAGAATCTTCTACCGATATAATGAAAGATAAAAACAGGAATGTAAATTAAGCTTACGATAAACAAATGCCTGTCTCCTATTTTGACAGGTTCAATACTTCAAGCCATGCCGATAAGATAACATTAATCTTACCGGCATCGCTTTTTTTATATTATATAGTACATGTATACATCAATTATCACAAGTATAAATAGCCCATAATAGTTAATTAAAGTTAAATATACAATATTCAAAAATGGATAAACAACTATATATTAGATATATAACAAAACAACAATCATTACACATTAGTACTATGCATTGCATGGTACTAGTATTTATTTATATATTTGCATTACAAACAACATTGTATAGGATAATATTAGGTAATAGAATACAAAAACAAATAGTCTAAAATATGAAAAAGGTTATTGAAGTAAGTATAGGAGGCATCAATTTCACAATGGAAGACGATGCATATTTCAGATTAAAAGATTATCTGAAACGATTCGAAGAAACTATTCCTGACAAACAGGAAGCTCGTGAAGTAATGGAAGATGTTGAAGCTCGTGTAGCTGAGATATTACAAAAAGAAATGAAATATTCAAATCAAGTTGTCGATATGAAACAAGTACAAACAGTAATAGACCATTTAGGCGAAGTAGACTCTAAATCGTCCGATCAGGAAGCTGAATATAAAAATTATAAGAGCTCAGATAAAGAATATACAAGAGGAGATAAACGCATGTATAGAGATATTGACGAAAAAATGATATCAGGTGTATGTAGCGGATTGGCACTATACCTTGGTATCGACGTAACTATCATCAGGGTGATTTTTGCCGCTACTTCTTTCTTGTATGGTACAGCCATCCTTGTATACTGTGTTCTTTGGATTGTAATGCCTAGAGCTATAAGTGTAGCTCAAAAGCTGGAGCTGAGAGGTTATGCTCCGACAGCCGAAAACATCAGAAGATTTACATCACAACACAAATAATTCAACAATATGGAAACTATAAATGTAGACAACATAAAGGCTCAGATGCGTAAGGGCATATTAGAATATTGCATCCTCAGTATTCTATCTAAAGGAGACGCATACGTATCAGATATAATAAACGAACTGAAAGATTCGGAGATGATCGTGGTCGAAGGAACATTATATCCGTTGCTTACACGTCAAAAAAACCAAGGATTACTCTCTTACAGATGGGAAGAATCGACACAAGGGCCGCCCCGGAAATATTATGCAATCACAGAAAAAGGAAATGCTGTATTAGGAGAACTGGATGGAGCTTGGACTGATCTGGTAAGAGTAATAGACAATATTAGAAATAAATAAAATCTGATAACAATGAAACCAACAATTAGAGTTAGCATAGGAGGATTAGCTTTCAATCTCGAAGAAGATGCATTCCGTGTCCTCGACGATTACCTGAAAGCCTTAAGGAGGCATTTCGAAAAAAACTCGGAATCGGGTGAAATCATATCCGACATCGAACTTCGTTTGAGCGAATTATTACAAATGCGTGTAAGCTCGGCAGATGGGGTGGTATCTATGGCGGATGCGTTGGATATTATAAAAATTATGGGAAGCCCAAAAGACTTTGACGATGCTCTGCAAGAGGAATATGCGGAAGAAGATTCTGAAAAGAAATCTTTTGGGAAATCAGACTATGCAACCGACGACACACAGGATTTGTTCAAGAAAAAACTATACAGAGACACTGACAACAAATTCATTGGTGGAGTGTGCAGCGGATTGGGGCACTATTTCAGAATAGACACAACTATCATGCGTCTTATATTCTCGGGGATATTCCTTTTCTTGCTATTGTTTATACACAGAGGGCCTTCATGCATGGTCATGGTGCTGATATATGGTATCCTATGGGCAGTAATGCCTGCGGCTCACTCTTTCAAGCAAAAACTATCGATGACCGGATCTGATCCGTCTATTTCAAATATTGAAGAAGACCGCACACAATCAGCCCGAAAATACAAAGGCAGTTCTTTAGCTTCGGCAATAGGCATCCTTGTGAATGTATTCATTGGTATTCTGGCGGTAATTTTGTTTCTCATCATTATTGCGATGATTGCTTCTTTTATTTGGTTGTACTTTGACACAACAATCCTGGGTCTAAATAATTATCTCATACTATTAGGATTAAGTTCAATTAATTTAAAGATTGCATTCTTGCTGGCATCTTTAATTCCACTAATGGGGCTACTATCTCTAATGATTAAAATATTGAAAAGATCTCCGTTTACAACTCAGACATTAATCAGTTTTGTTATTGGATTCCTTTTATGGTTAGGGGCTTCGTTTTATTTAGGAAATACCGGATTTAAATTTGGATTAAATCATCGCCACACTGCGGAAGCCGTAGAGAGTGTAAATGCAAATACAACCTCAGATTCACTATACGTAAAATTGGGTAGCGAATATTTAAACGCAGAATCACAGCCGAACAATCCATTTGTTTTGTATACCGGATCTGCCGACAATAAAAAGCTATGCGTGTTACCTTCCATACAAACCAGTGTGGATACAACATTAACCAATTATGTAATTGAAATACATAAAAAGAATTTCGCAGACAACGAAATGACAGCCAAAAGAAAAGTAGAAGATCTGCACTTAGATTACACCCTGACTGATTCTTTATTAACAATTAATCCGACATGGCATACAAATTCAAACCCATGGAGTTTAGAAACGTTTGAGATTGTGATAAAAACGCCACGTGATAAGAAAGTTATAAAAGAATATCCATTAAACAGAACGTATAAAGATTTCAATATAAATATAAACAGATATGGTTATAATCGTTGTTTTTACAATATTACTATTGATTGAAGTCATAATAGAACATCTTATATAAAAGATGTATTACCTACTGAATGATAATAGATAATAAGTTTGGTGTTAAGAAATCGGATAAATCTTTTTGTCCGATTTTTTATCGAAAAAGATGCAACATTTTAGCTATTTTTACGTTTAATATATGTACATTTGTAAATTAATATTAATATTAAAGCTGTGAAAGCGAAATTTTTAACATATATACTGATGGCCTTTTCTATAGGTCTCTTTATGCTGTCTTGTGATGGAGACGAAAACCCACCTACAAGCACCATAGAAGGGCATTGGATATATACAGCAACAAAAGTTGATATCTCCGTCACAGATCCGGCGTTAAAAGCAAAAGTTGAAGAATACATCAAACAAAATGTAATATCCGAGCATACAAGCTATGAATTTAAGAATGATAAGACTTATTATTATTATCTTAATTTCGCAGACCCTCTAAAAGGGAAATATAAAATGCAGGATAAAGATTATGCAACACTGGATGACTCAAGGGGATTAAAGAAAGTAATTTGCGAGGATCCTTTAATTTACGTTCAATCTGATTTGAAAAGCCAGATCGCAAAAGATTTAAAGATCAGTGAAAACAAAATCATAGAGGCTACAATTACAGAAGTTTTCGAAAAAGGGTTGAAACCCTCGAATTAGAAAATATGATACAAATCTAAAATAAAACCTCAAAGGCAAAATGAAGCTTTTGAGGTTTTATTTTTAATATCAATACAAACGGTTTAATCTTTCTTTGAGCCAATCCATGTTGCCTTTTTCCATATATATTCGAGAGGTCCATGCTTGTGGTTTTTCATCCACCAACAAGAGAATATATATTGTACGATGAATATTCCGACCCCGATCAGAAAGGACATTGTTATACTCACTGATAGACCAAGCCCCCAGCTATAAAATATTGCCCCACCTAACAAAGATTGAGTTATATAATTGGTAAGACTCATTTTTCCATAAGGTATCAACCTCCTTAATAAGGATTGTCCTTTTTCAGTAGAATAATAAACAATAAGAACTAATGATACGAGGAAAAATAGAAATGAAACATTTGCAAAAGATTGGACTATTATTCCCAAAGGCTCTAACACAGCTTTATTTTCAATAAAGCCCGGAAGCATAAGAGTCAACCCTTTGAGAGGGAAGAAGCAAACAACTCCAAGAATTAGCATACGAACCCATTTGCGAATATTAGTTTCGGGATGAAGGAAGAATTCTGTACGCCCTATAAGCATTCCGAATAAGAACAGTCCGGCAACCTGACAAAAACGTCCATTTTCCCATGCCCACATAAAGCTACCCCATTCTCCATGATGCAACATTACATTAAATATCTCACTCAAGCTTGCCGATTTATCTATCAAGATAGGATTTAGCTTGCCATAATGATATCCTACCATACTTTCGCCCATTACATAGTCCGGATTAACTAAAGCATAAATAACACGCCCCCACTCTACTGGCTGAAGGATAAAGATTGCAGCGATAATCAATACAGTCTTGGTAGACAAACGTGCCGTTAATATCAGCACAATACCGATGAGTGAAAACATTACCAGAACATCGCCTGTATAGAAAAGAGAATTGATCATTCCCCAAACGAATAGTAAAACTAAACGCCATAAAAAACGAGGACGAAAATCGTTGCCTCTTTTCAACTGATTATTATCCTGAATAAAAAAACTAAAGCCAAATAATAAGGCAAATATACCATAAGCTTTTCCTGCAAAAATAAAAAAAGTAGAATCGAATAGAACCGAATCCAGAAACTTCATAAATGGAGTATCTATCGGAGTGAAATTGAAAAGATTATAGTTTTCGAGGCTATGTACTAACACTATTCCTAGTACCGAAAAACCTCTCAGGGCATCGGCAACATCAATACGGTGGACACTTTTTGTCATTTTTCTATAATATGTTTTTTGGTATTAAAATTCGAAATATAAAATTGCACTCTCTGCATGATGCGTCAAAGATAATATTTTATATAAAAAGAAAAGCATGAGACTAGTCTATAGTCTCATGCTTTGCAAAAAATATCTTTCTTTTTTAATCCCAAATATGCTTTTTACTAAGAGCATATTTGCCACCACCGGTAAACACTAAAGCCAAAGCGCCGAAGATGTATAAACCTTGCAACTCGAGTATCCAGCCTCCTGTCTCATTTAACGAGAATATATCGCCGCTATGAGCGAGCGAAACGGCAACCAACATATTAAATACGAATATCGCTGCAGCAACACGTGTGCCGTATCCGAAAATAATAAACAAAGGTGCTATAATCTCTCCTACATACACCCCGTAGGCGATAAAAGAAGGCAATCCGGCACCCTCTACCATTTGTTCTATCATCCCTGCCCCATGTGATAATTTAGCTATCCCATGCAAGAGCATTGATATACCCACACTTAATCTTAGAATAAGTAGTCCTAAATCTGTATTACGTTCTAATGTTTTCATCAATATATACTGTTACTATTTACATTACAGATATAAAACAATGAAAAGTTAAATTAGTTCACATCAGTACCATTTTCTATTTAGGTAATTCAAATGAAATGGGTAACATCACTTGCTTTGCAATAGGCACCCCATCTTTCAATCCGGGAATCCATTTAGGCATTTTCTTTATCAAATAATAGGCTTCTTCATTACAATCGGGAAACACACCCTTAAACAACCATATCTTTGATATTTCACCTTCTGCCGACACCTCTATATTGAATATAACCCGACCTTCTATTCCATATTTAATGGCACGCTTCGGATATTTCATATTAGTCTTCAAGTAAGCATCTAGTGCCTCCTGCCCTCCCGGATATTGAGGATCAGTGTTTAAAGAGTCAGACTCTTGAACAATCTGTTTTTCTTCTATCTGTGTCAAGGTATCTGTCGGAATCATTACCAAAGATGACTCATTTGTTAATTTCTGCTCTTCGTTTTTAGGCTGTTCCTTTGCTTGTGATATTAACGTATCGGTCAACTTGAAAGTGACAGAAAGATGCTGAGTGAAATTGACTGGATTACCATCAAGCAAGGCAGGCGACCATTTGGGCATCGCTTGCAAAACACGTATAACCTCGTCATCTGCATCCGGATCAAATCCTCTTACTATTTCTACATCTTTTATACTTCCATCTTTAGCAACGTTGAACTTCAACTCCAGATCCCCTTCCATTTTTATTTTTATCAAAATGGGAGGATATTTTATATTAGTCTCTAAAAATTCGTATAACGCCTTCTCTCCATCCTTATAGTAAGGAGGAACAACACCATTCAATGACGATGTTTCTTTTGTCAAAAGCTTTGCAGTAATAGCTTTTTGTGAATAAACAGGATTTAATATACAAAACAAGAATATAAATAAGGCAGTATGTACAAATTTCATTTTTTGTTCTTTTTTACAAACAAATATATACAAATTACTCAAGTCTATTATGTATTTATATTTTATTAAATCCGTAAAATATATTTATGTTAATATTAACATTTTTAATATTTGGAAACAATATTTTTAACAATACTATATATATCTTTACAGCCAAATAAAAAACAATATGTGTGGAATTGTAGGATATATTGGCTTTAGAGAAGCCTACCCCATTTTGATAAAAGGCTTACATAGACTAGAGTATCGGGGATACGACAGTGCCGGAGTAGCAATAATAAATAGCGAAGACAAGCTTTCGGTATACAAAACAAAAGGAAAAGTACAGCACCTCGAGGAATATACCAAAGGAAAAGACACAACCGGCACAATCGGCATAGCACATACAAGATGGGCCACACATGGCGAACCGAGCAACTGCAATGCACACCCCCACTACTCGCAATCAGAGTCTTTAGCCCTCATACACAATGGAATCATAGAAAATTATGCAGTACTTAAAGCTCAACTAACACAAAACGGGTATAGTTTTCAAAGTAGCACCGACACCGAGGTACTGGTGCAGCTAATTGAATATATCAAAAGTTTAAATAATTGCGATCTGTTTACAGCAGTTCAAATTGCACTCAATCAGGTAGTAGGGGCATACGCCATAGCTGTAATAGAAAAAGGAAAGCCTGATCAGATTATTGCTGCACGTAAAAGCAGTCCGCTAGTTATCGGAATTGGTGATGGCGAGTTTTTCCTCGGATCAGACGCTTCTCCAATTATAGAGTATACCAACAAAGTTATTTATCTGGATGATGAAGAAATCGCTATACTCAAAAGAGATAAAGAGCCTAAAGTAATTACCATCTCCAATATAGAAAAAACACCGGAAATCAAGCAATTGGAAATGAACCTCAGCCAGCTCGAACGAGGCGGATATCCACACTTTATGCTAAAAGAAATATTCGAGCAGCCTGAAACTCTTAAAAACTGCATGAGTGGACGTATCAATATAGAAGGCACAAACATAACCTTATCCGGGATAATAGACCACAAAGAAAAATTTATAAATGCACGCCGCATCATTATCATCGCATGTGGAACTTCATGGCACGCCGGACTAATAGGAGAATACTTATTCGAGGAGTTTTGCCGCATTCCCGTTGAAGTAGAGTACGCCTCAGAGTTTAGATATAGAAATCCAGTTATCTATGCCGACGACATCGTAATCGCCATTTCTCAATCGGGAGAAACTGCCGATTCGCTTGCAGCAATTGAACTAGCACGCAAGGCCGGAGCTTTTGTATATGGAGTATGCAATGTTGTAGGATCATCTATCCCTCGCAATACCAATTCAGGATCATATACGCATTGTGGACACGAAATAGGAGTAGCATCAACTAAAGCGTTCACCGCACAGGTTACTACCCTCATATTGATGGCCTTGGTTATTGCGAAAGAGAAAAAGGTGATAGAGGAAGAAAAATATATCGAAATTACCAAAGAGCTCCTATCTATCCCATCCAAAATAAAAAAAGTTTTATCAAGCAATGAAAAGATAAAGGAACTATCCAACATCTTTACTTATGCACAAAACTTTATTTACCTCGGCCGTGGATATAATTATCCTATAGCTTTGGAAGGAGCCCTCAAGCTAAAAGAGATATCGTACATACATGCCGAGGGTTATCCGGCAGCCGAAATGAAACACGGACCAATAGCACTCATAGACAATGAGATGCCGGTGGTAACGATTGCAACTCATAGTGCCATATACGACAAAGTAGTTAGCAACATACAAGAGATAAAAGCCAGAAGAGGCAAAGTAATAGCGATAATAAACGAAGGCGATGAAACAATGAAGTCAATAGCCGATCATTATATTGAAATACCAACTACAATAGAATGTCTCGACCCTTTGTTGACCGCCATACCCTTACAACTACTTGCCTATCATATTGCTGTAAATAAAAACAGGGACGTAGATATGCCTCGCAATCTGGCAAAATCGGTAACGGTTGAATAGACAGCTTGTTTTCACAATATATATTAAGTTTTGAATCCGATATTCAAAATATTTCTATCTTTGCATAAACTTTACACAAAAACATAAAATTATGAAAACAAACATTTTGATACTCACATTCCTTTCTTTGTTTGCACTGAATATGAGTATTAATGCCCAAAACTATCTTGCAACAGGAACTCAAATAACAATGGGAGACGATTTAAGAAAAGGTGTGGAAGATGTTACTGTGGGCGACGTTATTTTATCTTATGACTACACAAAAGACTTATATGAAAAGAAAAAAGTAACAGGAGTGGACAAAATCATGTTCAACAGATTAGCACGCATTGTGTTAGAAAACAAGATGCAGGTGCTTGTTACTTCTCAATATCCCTTCTGGAGCGAAAGAGGCTGGGTTTCTATCGATCCGGAAATGACAATTCAAAACCCCAAATACGCATCAGTAAAACAATGCAATGTGGGTGATTATTTAAAATTCTATGATATACTGAGTACCGGTTCGGATAGAATTGCTATTATAGAAGGCATACTCGAACCAATCATGGGCTATAACATCCAACTCGAAGGAGGGGGCTCTATTATTGCCAACGGTTTTATCATAGGCGTTGATTAAAAAAATTAAATGAAGCTGAACACCAATAACATTCAAGAACGTATTAAAGATACATTGATAGAGACGTTGAACATCACATTCATAGAATCGGATGATCAAACGTCTCTTGAAGCTATTATGCCTGTAGAGAAACAATTGAGTCAAACGATGGGCGTATTACACGGAGGAGCAACAATTTCTTTAGCAGAATCTGTAGCCGGCGTAGGTTCTAACACGCTATGTGCACACGACGAGCAATGCTTTGGCATGCAAATAAGTGCCAGTCATATCTCCAGTGCGAAAATAGGAGATGTGGTAAGAGCCATAGGTACCCTACAACACAAAGGGCGATCTACTCACGTCTGGAATGTTGACGTCTTCTCGGAGACAACACGAAAACTAATTTCGTCTGTGCGTGTCACAAATGCAGTTGTAAAAAAAATATTATATACAAAAGGAAAATAAAGGCAAGGAATGTAGTAGGGGTTAGAATTTTTTAACCCTGTTTATATTTTCCGCTATTTCGTCCTGATTAAAGTGAAGGATCTCGAATAAGAAAAGCGAGATATTTCACTCCATTCGGTGTGACATAATAGATTTGATGTTCTACCCCCTATTACACCCTTCCCTTTTACGAATTGAATTCTATTAAGCAGGAATGAGATTTATAAATTAAGTATTATAGAGAAGATACTATCATCTCCATTATTTGAAATATCATTAGAATAAAACAAATAATAACGACTGCAATCATAATATATAAAATTTTGTTTGTATATTTTTTCATTTTACTTCCTTTTTAAATTGTTCGTACTGCTTTACTATATCATCGATACTTATATCGAGTAAATTCATAGAACGAAAAGTTTCGGGTAGTACTTCTTCAAAAAATTCTTTTTTCTGAAGCTTCGATATCTGTCCTCTAGCATTTTCGGCGACGTAATATCCCATGCCACGTTTCGAATATATAATTTCCTCAGACTGCATATATTCAAAAGCTCTCATAGCCGTGTTAGGATTCACTTGCAATGTCATCGCCAGCTCCCTAACAGACGGAATTCGCTCATCTTCGCGCCATTCTCCTGTAAGGATATGCTGAAAGCAGAAATCTACTATTTGAAGATATATTGGTTTATTTGCTTTAAAATCCATAATACTATACCTCTGTTTCTCTTAATTTAAAATACGTCAATATCCACATTCCAAGAGGGAATATAGCCGCCAGTATATATTTAGTCACATCATACAGCATTGTTGTCTTTGTTGTTACGAAACGCGAAGAATCGCCTTCGGGAATCCAATAGCCATCAAAGCTTAGAATAGAAATCGGATCCATAGAACTTCTTATATAAGATACATCCGGATAGAATTGACTTATAATAATCTTAGAAACAATTATTATAAAAATAAAAAACACAGCGATTAATGACAATGTCTTCACAAAAGACCTTTTCTTCAAACAGACATATCCAAACAAAAAAACGGATTGAGCAGCATACAACAGATGATAATCCCACCAATCGCTAAACTTAACTACAGGATGTGTAGTGGAAACAAATAGCGAGGATATAAAATCTAAGCAAACCGATGCGCCAAAGACCAGCAAAGGTATAATAACAATATATTTGATCCACAAACCGAGAAATCGCTCAAAAGTAGATACAGGCAACGTAAAATAAAAAGTACCATTAGCGTCGCTTAAATTCTTATCAAAAGAAATGCTACAAATGATAATCGCAACATAAACGGGAGGAAGCATATTCCATAACCAGCCGGTATCGATAGATTCCCAAACAGTCGCAATCGTATAATATGCAGCTATACCACATAGAATAAAAAGGTATTGCTTCCAATACATTGCGAACTCCCTCTTCTGCAAATTCCAAAAACGTTCTATATTAAATACAGCACTCATATCCATTTCGTTAAGCGTTAAATATATTTCTTATCTTTTCCTTATTCGTAACCACCGCATTAAACAAAGCTTCAATATTTAATGTGCTTTCTTCATTATACTTGTTCTCCAAGACCGAAGTGTATCCTAACATAGTCTGTTCTGTGAACAAGGCGTCTTCGGGTTTTGTAGTAGAGTAAGTAAACAGTAGTTTGTTAGATATCTCCTCAACCGTATTATTAAGCAGCACCTGATTGCGATCAAGAATAATGATAGGATCTATCAGACTTTCCAAGTCTCGAACTTGATGAGTAGAAATCAAGATACATTTGTTTTCGTCAAATGCCGAAGCTATCACTTTTCTAAATTGAGATTTAGAAGGGATATCCAGCCCATTGGTAGGCTCATCTAGTAAGGTAAGCGGTGTATTCAAAGATATGGCAAAAGCGATAAGAACTTTTTTCTTCTGTCCAAAAGATAATTCTTTCATCCGAGAATCAATATCCAAATGAAAATCATTTAAATATGAGTTAAATTGCTCATTGCTAAAATTGGGATAAAATACTGAATTCAACTTCACAAAGCTTTTAACTGTTTGAGAGGGTACTATGAACTCTTCAGGCAAATAATACACTTGCTTCAGCATATCGGGATTTCTAAGTGCCGTTTCAGTACCTAATACTTGACAACTTCCTTTTTTAGGGAAACACAACCCACTAATAATGCGCAACAATGTGGTCTTTCCAACACCATTTTCTCCGAGCAAACCATAAATACCATTTTTCATTTCAAATGAAACATTCTCAAAAATAGGCTTACGCTCTCTATAATAAAAAGTAAGATTATTTATTTCAACCATAATAGTGTACTAGATTATTAATACACTACAAATATATTACATATTTTGATTACACCAAAAACATTTGAATATTTTTTATGCTAATTAAAAAAACTCAAGAGTTATGCATAATTATAATAGTTATAAAAGCTGGGGAAATATTTTTAAATCAATAAAATTCATATCATAAATTAATCTCTTTTTGATAAAAAGAGAAAAGACACTTTAACCCTATCAAATATTACAATAAGCTATGATCAAAAACTAAATAAAAACAAAAAAGTAGTTATATAGAAAAGAAGTAGATTTTGTCTTTTAAAATAAAGAGAGGCCTTATCTACAAATAATTATTATCAGTAAATATATTTAGGAAGTAGTGTTTTTTTATATACTTTTGCAGCCAAATTGACATGAACGACATGGAGATCTGAAACCATACAAAAAAACGAGGCGGAACCGAAAAGCCAAAAGAGTAGGATAATTTTTACAAAACTAATATTATAATGGAGTGGTTTTTAAAAGTAGTGAAGGAGCACTACGCAGACTTTAACGGAAGAGCTAGACGAAAAGAATTCTGGATGTATAACCTTTTTGTAATGATAGGATACTTTGCCCTATATATAGTAGGGATTATCTTTACAATGGTTTCGCCAACTATTGGAGTAATCATTTTCGGAATATTAGGATTAGCGTACCTAGCAATCCTTATACCTTCGATCGCTGTTGCAGTAAGAAGAATGCACGATGTTGGTAAAAGTGGATGGTATATATTAATTCCTATTTACAGCTTTATTTTAGCTATCACAGAAGGAGATAAGGGAAATAACCAATATGGACAGGATCCTAAGGCATAATACCCTCAGGCTTTACCATATAAAGAAAGAAGGACATAAATAATATTATTTATGTCCTTTCCGTTTATAAACTATTGATATTTATAAATTTATCTTATCAACAATTCAATAACAATTATTTATTTAACTGCCCCTGTTATTATTATTTTTTATTATATTTGCAACGTCGGCAGAAATAGCATATCTAACGCTCAGAGTATTAAAAGCCAAAAACACATTATTCTTACTTAGGCGTAAAGAATAAATAACAATAATAGAGTATACATTATAATATCCGGTATGGAGTTATTATACAAACAAGAGCATCTTACTTGCTACAATTATGAAAAAGGTAACCGACCAACAATTGAAAAGATATCTTTACTAGATGGACAATCTTGGAATATATTTTCAGTTGAAAACAAAGTTATATTTATCATAAAAGGTTCTCTATCTTTTTCTTTGGATGAGCTAAGCAATCAGACCATTTCTGAGAAAAAAATGGTAATGATACCGGCAGGGTGTCACCTCAACAGCAAAGCAGATAGAGATACCACATTAATTATCATAAGGTTGCATAATACTAAAATGTTATGCGATTGCTTCTCTTTGGATTTATTACTAAAAGAAAAAAATGAAGAGTTTGAACCCGGGTTACACTATCTAACTATAAATGAAAGAGTAGACTCATACCTCACATTCTTAAACACGTGCATGTCGGAAGGCTTAAAGTGCACATATTATTTCGCACTGAAAGCGAAAGAATTTTACTTTTTACTAAGAGCATATTATACAAAAAAAGATTTGCTAGCATTCTTTTTCCCTCTCATTAGTCACGATCTTTCTTTCTCCGAGTTTGTCCTTAAAAACCATCACAAGGCAAAAACAGTACAAGAGCTGGCAGACATGATGCACTATAGTCTTTCGGGATTTCAAAAACGTTTCAAAAAAGCATTTGGAGTACCCGCTTATCACTGGATGAAAGAAGAGCGATCTAAATCAATTTTTTATCAAATAAACAGTACCGATAAGTCATTTAAAGAAATAAGTGACGAGTACGGATTCTCATCCCCTTCTCATTTCAATGACTTTTGCAAAACGAATTTTGGCAACACTCCGGGCAAAATTCGTCAACAAAAAGCAACTATGAAGCCTAACAACTAAGAAAAGGCACGAATTCTGAAAAAGCAGGCAGGTATCTGTAATAAGCAACGTTTCCAATCTTCATATCTTCGTAGCGTAAATATATGAGGAGTATATTTATAATTCTAAACCTGACTAGATTTAGAATTTAACTCTATTATTGTGTAGTTTTGTAAAGTTTGTGTTAAGGTTGGAAAGTCTGCGAAGTGAATTTGCGGGCTTTTTGCATTTCATAAAGGATTCCAATGCAGCTTGAATATAACAAGGCTCTTTCCGAAAATTTTCGATAAGAAACTTGTTACACAATAAGATTTATGCTTGTTACAAAATAAGATAAATTTAAAACCCACTTCGTTGCTCTGCCAAATCAATCCTTTTGTGCTCTTTCATCACAGTATACATTTGAAGTAATACAGAAAGAATGATTAACAGCAAACCGGTATAAAATGAATAGTTTAAATTCTTTGCCTCCCCAAAAATAATCATAGCCAACACAATACTATATATAGGCTCTAAGTTATAGCTGAGATTAAGAGTAAAAGCAGATATGCTCTTCAATGCTTGTATTTGCAACATATACAGACCGATTGTACAAACCACTGAGAATATTAACAAATAGATTAAATCCGTATTACTCGGAAAAAAGGTCACGACAGGAAATAACTGCAAATAAAAAGGAAGTATAATACTTAAACTAAGAAAGCCTCCAATCATTTCATAAAACAAAGTAACATCCCATGAATAATTAGTATTTGTTGCAACTCTTTTATTCGCAATCACAAAACTAGCTGCCAAAGCAGACGAAATAGCCCCACATATTATACCTGTTCTGTAACGGGTATCGAAATGAAAAATCAGCGCAATCCCCAAGAGAGCAATAATGCTAAAAGACAATTCTCTGAAAGAGATTCGCCGACGACTCACGACAGGTTCTAAAACAGCCGTAAAAAAGCCTGTCATCGAGAAACAGACTACTCCGATAGAAACATTCGAATATTTAATACTGGCATAGAAAAACAGCCAATGCAGTGTTAATAATAGCCCTACAAAACCAATCCTATAGAAATCTTTCATCGGTAATCGAACAAACCGTTTTGTTACCGATAGCATTATGAGTAGTAACACAGAGGTAATCAATAAGCGATACCAAACGAGCATACCTTCGTTCAAGGTTATAAGCTTGCCAAATATACCCGTAAATCCGGCAATTAGAATAGATAAGTGCAACTTAATAAATGCTTGTTTCATCTTAGAGAAATATTCTGTAAAGATACCCTTTTAATCAAAAAAAGCCCCAAAGATCCATTCTCTTTGGGGCATATATTATTAATTAAGCCGTTTAGTTTTGACCTCCAGCACTACCTCCACTTTGTTCTCCTTGTCCTCCAGACATAACATCATCATTCTTGATACCACGTCTTGCTTTCTGTATCTGTGATTTCATCTCTCCAAAACGGAAAGACACAGAGATTCCAAAATTTTGAATTTTATTAGACATGATTGTTTCCGAATAAAACGCTTGATTATTCATTGTGCTTCTGAAATCATGAATGCGTTTAAATGGATTCTGAGCATAAGCAGATATATTCAATTTGTCATTATTAAAGCCTTTACTCACATTAAATCGGTGAAAGAAAAACGAAGAGTTTTCACTTTGTAAATTTATAGATGGAGAGAAATAACCTATGTTAGCAAAAGCCTTCCATGATTTAGGAAATGAATATTGCGCACCTCCAAAAACATTCGCAGATACTCCATCATTCTTTAATCCTGACCCATTATTTGCTTTTATATCCACATACCGTGCACCCATATTGGAGAATATACTCAGTTGTTCTACCCACTTGTATTTATCACCACCTATTTTAGGAGTCCATCGCAGGTTTAAGGATAAACCAATATCTTTTCTTTTTCCTATGTTTTCGTATGTATAGATCGATACATTATCCTGTTGATTTGTGATTTGTTCAATGCCATTATTTTCGAAACTATAAGCCAAATTCACATTTAAAGTCAGGTTACGATTAAAAAGTCCATAGTTAGTACTTATTGTATGATTTTTCACAGCATCCAATGCCGGATTCCCCTTTTGTATATTATTCGGGTCGGAAGTATTCTCATAAGGATTTAATTGCCAGATACCCGGACGTGATATACGCATATTGTATCCAAAGCGCAGGTTTTGCATTGGATTTATCTGATATGTAACGGTTGCAGAAGGTACGATATTAGAATAGTCCACTTTAAAATCTTGAGCTCTATCCTTTGGGAATTCAGCATTCAACCATGTTGCTTCATAACGCAATCCGGCTTTGAAACCCCAAACATTTCTGAACTTGGCATTGTAACCGCCATACGCAGCCAATATATCTTGTGTATGTCTGAATCTATCAGTCGGACGATCTAAGGCTACCCAATTACCTGTAACATTAAGGCTATCTAAACCACTATTGCTATTATTTATACGGATGATATACTTTACTCCAGTTTCGATACTATGAGATAGGATATCAGACTTATTCAAAGGAGTTACAAAATCAACCTGAAAGGTATGTTCTTTCATATCTGCATCAGAATATTGCTTGTTAGTATATACATACTTAGGTAGTTCACCAGATAGTTTCGTAACATCCGAATTTGATTCTGAATCGTTAGGGTTCATACTGAACTTATAAGAAGCTGTCAGCAATTGTTCTTTTTTGTGGAAAGTACGTTGATAGTCCACATTCAGATCTGTACCGCCATACGTTTGTTTCACATACCCCTTTTGGACATATATATATTGGTTATCCTTATTTATTCCGAGCCCCTCATTCAAGATGTTACTTCTGGATTTATAATTACCCTCGAACCTATTGAATCCGATATTAATAAGGTTTAAGGTATCTATTTCGTAACTTAACTCTCCTGAACCAAACTGGCCGAGTCCATTATTCTTTGAAGAGCCTACTCCTGTAAGATATTTCGGATTATTGCTTAAGTTATATTCTCTAAAAGAAGAAGAAGTTCCTTCGGGACGTTTCCATTCATAATAGTTATAATTCCCGGTGAAGCCTACTTTGCCATATTTCATAGTCCAGTAAGCACCTAAACCATATCCCCCTTGCGAGTCTACCCTGCCATTTAATGTGGCAGTATACCCCCCCATAGAAGTATTGGTTATAATGTTGATAATACCTGCTACACCTTCAGCATCATATTTTGCTCCGGGATCAGTAATCACCTGTATATCTTTCACGGTATTGGCAGGCATGCTGCGAAGAACTTCCTTCGGATTGTTAGAAATCATGTTAGACGGTTTTCCGTTCAGATATATTTTAAAATTAGTAGATCCTTTCAGCTGTACGTTATCTTCGCCATCAACAGTTATCATCGGAACTTTCTTCAACATTTCCAATAGGTTATTCGTAGTTGATTCAGGATCACTCTCCATACTATATACAATTTTATCGAGATCCACTTTTACCAGTGGCTTCTGTGCCGAAACAACAACCTCCGATAAGGCATTTTCATTATCACTCATATATATTGTACCCAGGTCTACTATCTTTGCATCACCTACAACAACAGGCTTAACAAGGGTCTTTTTACCGATATATTCTACCGTGAGCAGATACTCTCCCTTTTTATTCATCGAAAGCTGAAAGTTACCATTATCATCGGCTGCTACAGCCTTTAACGGAGTTCTCGGGTTTGCTTTACCCAACAATTTAACTGTAGCGTAGGGCACTGTTTCATTTGTTAATGAGTCTGTTATCACGCCTTTGATCTGGACATTTATTAGTGGGCTGGATTGAGAGAATGCTAATGATGAAATTAGCAATGATAGAAAAGTTAATAAAATACGGACATTCATAAGTTTAGTATAATTATAAATATATTTCGTTTTTTTAGTTGTTTCTCAGCTGACTAAGATATACATTGATTTAATCCGTTTGACTGAGATATGCTTACTAGTCGCCAGAATTATACATTTATCACTAAAGCAATAAATATTTTATCATTTTTAACAGAAAGACACTTTTTTCACAAAAAAAAGACACCAAGCTCTGCTTACCTGATGTCTTTTGCCAACTCATCTACAGATAAATTTTTATTTACTAAATGGAATATCGTTTATCGGTATCACTTTACCATAGATTTCTACATAGCGAACATTTGCCGTATCTAAATACATCTCTATAGTATTGTTCTGTCTATTTCTTTTCAGTTTCAGATCTACGTGTAGAATATCATCGTCATGACGAGAAGCACTCCAGCCCGAAACCGTATAGATTGAATTTTTAGAATTAAAGTACAAAGTATCTCCTGTTGCATTTCGGCATATATTGATATCATTTGCCGAGTTACGAACAAACCAACCTTGATTACGCCCAATCAACCAACCACCTATAACTACGGCCACAATAATCAGAGTAAACAGAATCGAATATAATTCTTTGTTCATATCCGAAACCAATTATTCGACGTCTTTATCCTGTTCTTTCTTAGACTCTTTCCTCTCTATAAAGTAAGCAATAACAAGCCCTATGCCTCCAAATATGGCAGCACATGCCGGATATAAAATAGATATAGTATTGCGGAACTCATAGAAAGCCCTTTCGTCTGCACTTGGAGGAGCCACTGCCAACAAGTCTATAACAGCGACGATAGCCACGCCCAGTCCGACACCCACCAATAAGAGTCCAATACGAATAGCCCATGAGGTTACATAGTTGTTTAAATTGCTTTTATTCGGAGACATATCCAATTGACCTTTCAGTAAATTCGGGTCTATCCCTTCTGAAATTTTTTCGATAAAAGCTAAGCGTTCTCTACGACGAGCAAACAACTCAAATAAGCGGTAGATTGCATATGCTATTGTAGCTACAATAACCATTGCCATAATTTGATCCATAATTTTCTATTTTTATTAATTAAACATTTTTGTTTCATCCGTTTGCTCATTTTGACGCAAGCATTTTTAAAAGGTTACAACAAAATAAAAAAATATTTTTTTGAAAAGATTTTACATTACATTTGTAACCTATCAAATATTCTTGCGTCATACGGGTATGGCTGAATTTGATGATATCTATTTTATACGCCGAATAAAAGACGGACATACCGATGCTTTTGTACATATTGTACGTCGATATGAGAGAATGGTATTTACCATTGTCAATAAAATAGTTTCTCGTCGGGTAGAAGCCGAAGATATTGTTCAGGAGATATTTATAAAGGTATTTCAGTCATTAAAACAGTTTCGTGAAGAATCGAACTTTGCAACATGGTTGTACAGAATCGCATATAACACAACTATATCAGAATTGCGCAAGCGCAAGCATGAGTTTACTGCTATTGACGATAATTTCTCAAATATTCCTGATGATGAAATATCAGAAACACTGGATGAGATTACAACCGAGGATAAGTTACAGCTTTTGGATACAGTACTAAAAAAACTGCCCCCGGACGATGCTTTGCTGATCAGTATGTTCTATATAAACGATCAAAGCGTAAAAAATATAAGCATCATCACAGGAAATAGTGAAGCAAATGTAAAAGTAAAGTTGTACAGAATCAGAAAAATTATAAACTTTGAAATAAATAAGCTCATACAATCATGAATACAGAAAATACAGATAGGCTAAAGAGTTTATTTCAGGAAATAAAACTAGACGAACCATCGGCAGACTTCGAAAGTCGGTTGATGCAACAAGTACATATTGTTGCGGCAAAACAAAATCGCAAGAGAAGCATTATTTCAATTCTTTCTATTACGTTCGGCATTGTAGGAATGCTTGGAATACCAACGCTTATCTTTTGGCTTTTGGGATTACCTCTCAAGGAAGACATTCAGAGTATGGGGTCAAATATCACATTCAATGTCCCATCGGTAGGGTTTAATCCTTTCGTGGTATCTGTAGCATGCGTCGGAGTATTACTCCTTATAAGCGACTCACTGATCCGCAGACGAATCAAAGAAAAGAAGCACAAAAATTAACAGATTTACAGAAGCTTTACAGTAGAGTTTAAATATAAGCGACCTATCAAATATCTAACTTTCCGGTTTTATACTCCTTATATTTAAGAGAGAGCAACCTCAAGAATGAGCTTATCTGAGATAATGCCGATTGAGTTTCTCCTGAAATATCTTTCTTTTGCAAGCGCATTAACAAGAAACCGTATAGAGCAGCAAGACAGGTCTCGAGTTCCGAAGTATTTTTATCTTGCGTTTTGGAACGTAACTCGACAATAAAAGGTAAGGTTTTATAATAGGCTTCAGTATATTCAGTTTCTTGCGCCGACTTCAGCAGTCTGTTGTGTAATTCAGTCAACTCCGATATTACATTCTTATTTACAATCAGATGCCCTTTTTCCACCACGTCTTCTCTCCTCATCATGTCAATAAGGCTTTCGTACCATTCCCTTATTTCATTTTTCACATCTTGAGGCTGATCGAACCCTGATATTATTTGCTTATCAATTATATCTATATCCAATTTATTAGCTCTTATAATATCCTCTATCTGCCACATATACAAGAGATATTCGGCAATATTTTCTTCTTTTAGTTTTTTAGCTATCAGCATAGTATATTTTAAGAATAAATGATAAACAATAATAGATTATGCTTTGTTTATATACAAAACAGAGTACAAAAGTAGTATTTTTTTATATATAAAGTTTAAGATGGATTTATACGCTATTATATAAACCTTATCTATCGCTACATAAATAAAACAAATACAAAGTATTCTGAACAAACATGTTGTCTTTGATGTTCTAATGTAAAACAGGTATGATTTACTTTTTTCATAGTGTGTTAGATAGATTGTTTAGTTGATTTTTTACCTGTTTTATCATAGTATATGTTAGTTTTATATTAGTGTTAAGAGGGGAAGGGATGATTGTGATAATCATCTCTTCTTTTTTGTATATTAGCTGAATATTTAGAAAAAAATGGTTGACATAAAAATAATAGAAAGTGGTTATATCCTGGCAGACGGAGGGGCTATGTTTGGAGCTATACCCAAGCGTGCCTGGCAAAGGAAGTATACAAGCAATGCCGACAACTTGTGTACATTAGCCATGCGATGTGCACTTGTCATATCCGAAGATAGGGTAATATTGATAGATACCGGTATGGGAGATAAGCATACCGATAGAATGTCTTACTACCAACCGCACTCTCTGATTAATATTGAAGAAGAAATAAAAAGATATGGCTTATCGAGTGAGGATATTACCGATGTGATATTGACCCACTTGCATTTCGATCATTGCGGATATGCAACTAAAAGGGATGAGAATGGCAAAATTGTCCCTTCTTTCGCTAAAGCGACTTATTGGTTAAGCCGCAAACAATGGGACAACTATCTAACTCCTAACATACTGGAAGCAGACTCTATCCTATCTGAAAATATACAGCCGATATTCGATGCCGCACTCCTACGTTTTGTTGACCAAGATACGCAAATATCTAAAGAAGTAAGTGTGAGATTATTTGACGGACATAGTATAGGACAATTAGTTGTATATATTAAGACAGATACAGGTGTATATACTTTTCCCGGGGATCTGATACCAACAAGTGCTCATGTTCCCTTGGAATGGATTTCAGCTTACGATATCTGTGCGTTAAAATCGGCCGAAGAGAAACAGCGATTTCTCGTTGAAGCAGAAAAAGAGAACTATACCCTTATTTATTGCCACGATGTAAAGGTAAAGACCGGCAAGGTAAAACGACTGAATGATAATTACAAAGCCTACTGACTTTTATTATAAAAAAGGGATCTCAAAGCTCGGCTTTAAGATCCCTTTACTAACGTATATAATTTAACCTCTTCTATTAAAATACCATCGGCACATCCATCAGCAGTATGCGTGCATTGTCAGATTCTGCGGTGATATTTATACTATCTGTATCCCATACGCCAAATGCATCTCTGTGATATAGTTTTTGCCCTTCGACAGAAAACTCACCTTCAACAACCATAGCAAATACGCCATTTCCTTTTTTCTTCACCTGATAGCTTGTATTGACACCTTTATCGAAAGTACCGATATTAAACCAAGCATCCTGATGTATCCAAAGAGCTGTATTTGAAGGATCACTCTTCGGCCCAACTATTTGAATGAATTGATTTTTAGTGTCTATAAAATCAAATTCACGTTGGTCGTAACGAGGTTCTACATTCTTTTGAGATGGAAAAACCCATATCTGGAAAAGACTTACCGGCTTATACTCATTTGCATTGTATTCGCTATGCGTTATACCCGATCCGGCACTCATTACCTGCACTTCTCCAGATTTTATCACTTCTGTATGCCCCATACTATCCTTGTGTTCCAAATCACCATACAAGGGTATAGTTATTATTTCCATGTTGTCGTGAGGATGAGTCCCAAAACCTTCTCCTCCGGCAATTATATCGTCGTTTATAACCCTTAATGCGCCAAAATGTATACGGTTGGGATCATAGTAGTTTGCAAAACTGAATGTATGGTGTGTGTTCAACCATCCATGATTTGCAGATCCTCTCGAAGATGCTCTAATTAATGTTGTTTTCATGAAACTACCCTTTCTGTTATATCTAATGAATAACTATTTATAATATAAAGTATATCATAGCAATACACCTTATTTTTACATTACAAAGATAAGCTCTATTCATCTATTATCAAAATAAGATAAATCATACATATATATAAATATATTTATACAACATTATAATACATAGCACAGAAAAGCAATGTAGTATAATAAAGAGTTATATAATTTTATTTATTCTAATTTTATCTTATTATATAAATAATAAAAATGAGTATGGATAAACAAAGAATGAGTAAAAGTGACAGCACAAAAACAGATAAAAACTGTTACTTTTACATACGCTTCGCTCCTGTGACCGTTGGTTGTCACCTTTTGATAGGGAAACATTTACTAGATGAGCTACAAAGCATAAAGCTATCAGCTATTTACAACTTCTTTTTGCAAAAAAGATATGTTTCTTTCACAATTATTTATTAACTTTACTGTTGTAGTAATTAAAAACAAGGAATCATGAAAAATCTAGTCTTTATACTACTTTTACTCGTCTCAGTTACTTCTTATTCCCAAACTGAGATTCCTAAAGATAGCTTTCCTCCTCTAAAGAAAGGATCTTTCAAGTTTGATGAAAGGTTAGAGAATTACTTGAACTTGGATGTATCGGGCAACAACAAATCATCTGCAAGCAGATATGACTTGTATAAACCTTTAGAAAAAGGTGATGATGCAACTATAGACTTAATGCTTACTCCGCTAGATGTATATCTTGGCCCCCCTGTAGAAAGTAATACGATTACACGGTATCCTTTTGCCAATGACTACAGCTATTATTCAGGAATGAATCTGGCTGACGAAGCTTGGCTAAGTTCGTCTTCTATACAGAATACATATCCTTCCATAGGCGCAGTAAGATCTGTAAGTATGTACTTCAACTATCAACCTACAGATTGGTTAGTAATTTCGGCTGGTCCTTATGCTTCAAAATATGCACTATATGGAGGAAACTATAATGATGTGGGTGCAGGAGGAAATATGAAATTCATCTTAAGCGACAGAATAAGAATAAATGCCCGCGGACAATATTCCGTAAGAGGAAAACATAACGGTGTAGAAGGCCCGATGATGGGCATGTACCCTCAAACATATTACGGAGGCACATTAGAGGTCAAAATCACTGAAAAATTTGGAATCGAGGGCGGTGTAATCCGTGAGCTTAATCCATTCAACGGCAAATGGGTGAACAGACCATACTTCGCTCCGGTATTCTACAAGAAGTAAATTCTATCGATGCATATAGTCAGTAATGAAAATACATTTGTGTCTTTTGCACGTTTTAGTATCTTTATCACAAATACCAAAAATAAAGAATGAGACTTAGCCTAACCATACTCTTTACATTCATTATATCCATTGGCATTTGTGCTCAAGAAACCGATTTCTATAAAAGGTTATCAGATGCAGCCATAGAACTGACTAAGGATAAAGTAGTTTATGATCCACGCTATTATAAGATTCCTTATCCGAATGGAGATGTGCCGGCAGACAAAGGCGTTTGTACAGATGTGATAATAAGAGCATATCGTAAACTAGGCATAGACTTGCAGAAAAAGATACATGAAGATATGAAAGTCAACTTTAGCAAGTATCCTAAAAAATGGGGTATGAAATCAACAGATAAGAATATCGATCACCGTAGAGTACCCAATCAAGCCACTTTTTTTAGTAGGTTTGGCTCTGTAAAAAAGATTTCAGATAAAGCAGAGGACTATGTTGTCGGAGATATTGTCACATGGGATCTCGGCGGAGGGATTACACATATAGGCATAGTTACAGACCGCATGTCTACGGATAAGAAACGGCCACTGATAGTGCATAATATAGGGCAAGGACAGGTCTTGCAAGATTGCTTATTTAGCTATAAAGTGACAGGACATTATACATACAGAGGCAAATAAATACAATATTCGCCTCTGCAAAAACTCAGTGTACTTAAATATAACATAATAAGATAATTCTCATTATCTCTTTATGTTTCAAGAATCAGTCGAGAAGTACATCACGTACAATCTTTCTCTGATTATTAAAAAACTCTGTTCTGTACAAATCTCCACTTTTAGAGATCAATGTAGAATAGCGTTTCAATGATTCGATCCATTTCTTATTGGCTTGACAGATTTCAGGAGTAAACGATCTCACTACATTAATAGAAAACACACGTATCGTAGACAATTCGAATTCAGGACACTGCATATAACTATAAGTGCTATCAAAATCGATATTGGATATATAAAAGTTAAATTCAAAGTCATCCATCCAAACCCCGGAAATAGACATCGATTCCAATCTCTCCAACATGCACAACAACTCATTCTTTATATCTTCGATATCCTGATCATTCAATAAGTTAAGTTTATAAAAGTATTTTACTGTATTCAGAAATGAAGACAAAACATTTTGAGATAGAATAGACGTTGTATGACAACAAGAGTTAGATTCTGAAACATACTTTTTATTCAGGTATATAACTCTCTGAGGCAAGTAGAATTCAGAAAACGGAACAGTAGGCTTGGAAGTCTGAAGCTGATATACCCACTTATACAAATAAAACTTAGCTATTTTTTCATGAGAAAGGTAAAATGAAAAAGGCAACTCATTATTAGCCCCTTGTACCTGAGAGCTAGGGTACACTTTCATTCTACTAAAAATATCTGTATAAAAAATCAAGGAATTACAATATTGCTCAAAAAACGTTTCTTCTTGAATCATATCTATACTAAACAATGCTGTAGCATCGTTCTTTCCCAAAACATCATCTATTGAGATATTTAACGCCTTAGATATTATTGAGAGCTCTTCTAAGTCAAAAGACACATCCCCTCTTATTCTACGATAAACGGCTTCACGCCCTAAAGAAAGCAAATCCATTAAGTAGGTTGCAACCTTTATCTGAGGAGGAAGGGCTTCTTTGATAGATATAATTAATTTGCTGTTTAATTCATTTTTCATGATATTTATTTTGTAGAGAAAGATTAGAAATAAATCTTGATATATTAATAATATTAAAGCCTTCATTAATTATTGAAATTATTAGCAATAATATTAATTGATTAGAATATTTGATCGGATGTATTATATATTATAGCTCTGCACCCAGAGCATTAATCTAGACATTCATATCAAGCACTGAGCAGCCTAAAAGTTCTATATAAGAACGAATTGTCACCTATGCAAGAGCTTTTCTTCCAGCATTGTGAAAGTGAAGAATAACATCATTAACTGGCCCGATATTTTAAATCTATTATTGTCAAATTTTGTGTTCATTCGTTTATGAATTATATTGAATATTATCATATAAAAACAAGAGAATAATATGTTTAGTTTTACAAAACCACATAAATATGCAAAAGTAGGTCTGGAAACAATTACAAGGAATTCTAATTGTATTCTTATCACATTTTTCAGAGCACAAAAATACGGTAGAAAAGTATAATTTCTTACCTCATTCATAAGGTTACAAAAAGAATCGTAAACCTTATTGCATATCAAAAAAGCAAACAAATATCAAAAAAGAGGAA
Source organism: Dysgonomonas mossii DSM 22836 (assembly GCF_000213575.1). GTDB lineage: Bacteria > Bacteroidota > Bacteroidia > Bacteroidales > Dysgonomonadaceae > Dysgonomonas > Dysgonomonas mossii. The sequence continues at coordinate 573,337 of NZ_GL892005.1, read as the reverse complement.
AGAAAAGAGATTTTATAAAAAAATACACCAAAAAGAGGAACATACACCAAAAACATATTGAAATATACACATCACAAGATAAACTTCTACAACGAATGTCCATGACAAAAAAGCAACAAACAGATTCTATCCATTTGTTGTTATAAGTTTTATAAATCGTTTTAAGAGATTAGTTATTATGAAGCACTCTTCAAAAGATCGGATAATATTAAACAGTCATATTATCTTTTTCGAGCCAATGTTTTTAGTTTCTTTATAGACTGTTTGGTTTTTATTCGAGCCTTATATAAATCATGCCTATCCAAGTCCAAAACTTTTTCATAATCGGCGATAGCTTCATCATATTCCTTCTTTCGCTCATAAATTGCAGCACGCTTATAATATAGGCGTATATTCTCAGGGTCGAGCATAAGCCCTCTATTGCAATCGTCTAAAGCCTTATCAAATTCCTGACGGAGTATATATATTTCGGCTCGGTTGGTATATGCATTTATATTAGCTGTGTCTATTTCCAATACTCTCGAATAGTCACTTAATGCTTTGCTGGTATCTTTCATAGACAAATATATATTTCCTCTATTGTTATAGATATCAGCTACATTTTTTGGTTCTTCTTTTATCGCCCGATTGTAGTCTTCAAGGGCTTTCTCGCATTCTCCGCCCACTTCATAAATTATACCTCTATTGTAATACGCATCGGCATAATTATTATTTAGTCTGATAGCCTGCGTATAATCCCTCATGGCAAGGCTATCATCTCCTATCGATTGGTAAATACTTCCCCGATTATAATACCCGGTAGCATCAGTAGTATCAAGTCCGATTGCTATATCCGTACATTCTATTGCCTTTTTATAATTCTTGACATTAAAGTATTCATTGCTCAGATAATAGTTTGCTTCTATGAGCAACTTATTTTTTTTTCGAGGGGTTATCAAGTCCTTATCAGCTTCTATGTTTTCTAATATTGTCTTCAAGGCATTAATTCTTTCGGCCGGTGTGTCTAAACTATCTGCAACCCGCCCCATCTGATGTTTGAAGGCTACAATATGTTTATCTTGCCTGATATCTTTATCAAACAATCTACACGAGCCAAAAACTAAAGGGAATATAATAAGAATTAGGAAATATAACTTGCTATCTGTTTGTGAAATCATCTTTGTCTTGCGCATAAATTGTATTGATATATATGTTGGCAAAGGTATAAAAAAAACGAATACTCAAACTCAATTGATTTATATAAAAAAGAAGCACTTATCTGTCTCAGTTAAGTGCTTCATGGTAGTGTTTAAATAAAAAAGTGATATTATAATTATTTCTAGAAATAATAATGTTATACTTCTTATTATTAATAACGCATAAAGTATAAAGAAGTTACTCTTTTAACATAAAATATGATATTATTCTCTTTTACAACCTTTATAAAAAACAAAAAAAGACTAAAAGCGATACACTCTCAGTCTTTTTAGAAGATGAAACTATTAAAGCATTCAACAAAGTAACACTCAAACAATCTTCACCCCTCTAACAACTCTTTATATAAATTACCGAGCCTCTCTCGCAAATGAAGGACAGCATAACGCTTACGAGAGATCAGTGTATTTACACTTACTCCGGTAGCTTCTGATATTTCCTTAAAAGAAAAGCCATCAAGCTCTGTCAGCTCAAATGCCTCCCGTTGTTCAATCGGAAGTTCGGACAAAGCAGCGTCCAGTTCTTTCCAAACCAAAGTCCGCAAATATGTAGTTTCCGGAGATGCATCTTTATCAAACATAAGACTAGATACCTCCGCCAAGAATGTATCTTCATCATCTTTAGCTGTCACATAAGGCATATCCACCTCCCTATGCTTGCGACTACGGTCTATGATCTGATTATTGGCCACAGAATACAACCACGCAGACATTTGCTCAATGGGTTTTTCTATCATATCTATTTTTGATAATTGATAAAAAACATTCTGCAAAATATCTTCTCTATCCTCTTTCGAAAAGACTCGTTTAGCTATATAATTTTTCAGTTGCACGCGATATTTATAGAAAATATCCGTAACATTCTGTTGTTCTTTAGCTAAGTCGTTCGTCATTCTTTATCGTCGTTGGCCATATCTGATTCAAAACCTCTTCCTTCACATCTTTCTCTCATATGCTTCCGAATATATTCGCGTCGCTCACTGAGAGGCATATCTTTCATTTTTGCTCTCAATGCATGCCAATAGTAGAAATCTTTATTACGCTTGTCATGGCGAGGATGTCTTCCAAATTTACCAAAATGTCCAAATCCGCCCAACAGTAACCTCGACAGTATCATAAGTCCGGCAGCCTGCCAATAATTGATCGTCGTCCACCCTATTATTGAAGGTATCAGAGTATTCCACAGAAGCATTACAACAGCTATGGATGCTGCAAAAACAGCAATAAATATAAAAAAGCACGCAATCTTTTTTCTTTTAAAATTTTTCATATTGTTTATCCTTTTATTCTTAAAACTCTTACTTTATCACACTGAAATACAAATGAAGTATACTAATCGTTGCCATCAGTAATGAAGCAACTATAATTGCTATAGGGATAGCGGTTTTACTTATATCTTTCTTTTCCATTATTTATTCTATCTCCAAAATATTCTAAAAAACAACCTCTGTTATTTATGACGAATGAGTCAATAAAATATTTTAGAAAGATTTTTATTAAGTACTAAAAAAACTAAATCTCATTCATTAACAACAAACATCAAGCCGAATATATTTACTTTTGTCAGCTTTAAGATATAAAAAATGAGAAAAACATTACTGATAGCCGCCTTGGCTTTACTGAGTTGCTCAATATTTGCTCAAAAGAATAAAAAGCAAGAGATAGATATTCTCCCATACGACAGCACTAGAAACTTTCTTGGAAAAGATGTTCTACAATATACAGGACAAGAATTATTTCTTAAAGGCCTTGATAAATCTTCACAAAAATACGGGTACAGTGGATTTATCCTCAAGTATAAAAAGGATGACGACATACTAAACGATGAAAAGAACATCTATAAACCGAATGATAATTACAATTCTCGCTACGAAGATCTGGCAGGAAAATATTTCCAAGTTTTGGAGGTTTTGAATCACCCAAAAGCAAAATCGAACAAACAAGACTATGCAGATGATTATTATCTGAAACTTCAGGAAAAATCGAGTAGAGACGTATTGTTTTATAAATACAATGTCGATTCAGAATATACATTTCCATTTATCGTTACAGGATTTTTTCTAAAACAGAAAGCAATACAAACGGGAAAAGAGTATGTTGTATCAGACGATATACTAAAAATATCACGCAATCTTTCTACTGGAAAAGCGCTATCGTTTACAACCGGGCAAACGTGGAAATGTGCCGATCTGACAATAGATAATACAAATAATGGATTATCGCTGATATTAGAAAGCAAAGGCGGAATAAAAACCGCAATCCCCTACTCTCTTTTGAATAACAATGAAGGTATAAAAAAAATATACACAGCAACTGAGGCGAGTGAGTTGACAAAGAAATATAATACAAACAATTTTCGCCGCATATTGCAAAACAAAATCAGAGTTGGTATGACCAAAGATATGACTCGCCTGGCATGGGGTGAACCTACAGAAGTCATAAAAAATGGCAATATAGAGCAATGGTTTTATCCGGCAGGACAATTAAACTTTAGAGGAGATAAAATAGTAAGTACAAAATAGTGGATTTTCTTTCGCCTTAAGATATAATCAAAGACTTCATACTCAAAGATCCAGCTATAACCTTATCATTAAAAAATCGGACTTCCTCCCCTTTCTTTTGTAAGGCTAAGATATAGAGTAGTGGAATATAATGTTCCGGGGTAGGAATAGCCAGTCGTGCAGAATCGTGTAGATCACTAAAGTCAATCAAAGCATTGTGATTTTCGTCTTGGATTTTATTTTTGAAAATATCATTCAGTTCAAACGCCCAATCATAACCATATTCCGTATTGAAGTCTCCATTTTCTACTTTCACCATCCTGAGATTATGGATCATATTGCCACTACCGATTACCAAAACACCTTTAGAGCGGAGAAAAAAACAGTTCGCGAGCCAGTTCATAATGATACTGAGGGCCCTTAAAGTGATCTATACTAAGCTGTACAACAGGTATATCAGCCGAAGGATAGATATGCTTCAACACACTCCAGCTACCATGATCTAAGCCCCATTCGTAATCAAGCTCTACAGTTTTTACATGATCTTTCACGATAGCTGACAATTCTTCAGAACCGGGGGCAGCATACCGCTGATTATATAATTCTCTTGGAAAACCGTAGAAGTCATGAATTGTTTTCGGCATATCCATTGCTGTCACAAATGTACCTCTTGTTTCCCAGTGTGCTGAGACACAAAGAATAGCTCGTGGTCTTGGTAATTCACTTCCCAGCCGATTCCACTCATGCACAAACTCATTGTCTTCTATTGCATTCATTGGGGTTCCATGTCCTACAAAAACAACAGGCATCAAAGGGGTATCATCAAAAGACATAACCTTTTTATGTAATTCTTTCAGAGTCATAATTCTAATCTTATATACAAAAACAGCCCTGACCTGCGATCAGAGCTGAATCTCATCTACCTATTTATGAATATATTTATTGTTGCTGAGCTGCCTTAGCTACTATAGTTATCTGTAGTTCAATATTATCGTTTACGATATTCTCTTTCAGGTCTGCAAAAAGAGTTTTAGATCCATATTTTACATTCCATTGCGTACGATCTATAGAGAATGGAACTGTAACAGCCTTATATACATCTCCTTCTTTTGTTATCTTAGCTCCAAATGTAATATTTTTCTCTACATCTTTCAGTTTCAGGTTGCCACTCACTTCATAGTTTACACTATCGGTAGGATGAGCAGCCTTTGCTATTTTAGTAATAGTAAATGTACTTTCGGGATAAGTAGCGACATCAAAAAAATCTCCACTTTTAAGGTGACCTGTCAGTTTATCTTTTAATATCTGCGTAGGAAGGTCTTCATCTACAATATTATTCATATCAATCACAAAACTACCTGAAGCTACTTCTTCTCCATTTACAGCTAACTGTCCACTCTTCAATGCGATTGTTCCTACATGGTCTCCTCCAACCTTAGACCCTTTCCATTTAATGGTAGACGCTGTTGTATCTACTACCAACTGTTCACCTGTTCCTGTTGCTGCCGACTGAGCATCTGTTCCTTCTACCTTGTTCTTCGTTGTTGTATTGCAAGACACAGCAAACAATACTACCGCAATGGCTAATAAATATGTCTTCATATTATTTATAATTTTTAAATACTAATCAATTTATTCTATTAAATATGACACAAAGTTAAACTATCATTTTCTATTTACAAAATAGCAATATTTATACATTATCATAAAAAATTTTATAGATTTGTATTTTGTTAGTCTTTGGTTGCTAATAACTTCTCATAAATATAGAACTATGTAGCCCTAAAGATTGTTCAAATTCATGTATTTATAATTTGCAATCAAACAATAATGGTAAACTTAGAATGGTACAGAACATTTAAAGCCATTTATCAATATGGTACGCTCACAAAGGCTTCGCAAGAGCTTATGGTATCTCAGCCCAATGTCAGCATTCAATTGGCATCCCTAGAGAGCTATATCGGGCAGCCTCTGTTTATACGAATGCCACGCAAGATGGTTCCGACGGAGTATGGTAAACAGCTTTACACGCAGATCGTAGAATCAATAGATAACCTCGAACGAGTTGAAACCGAATTTAAAAGGACTGTACTCAATAAAGCTCCAAGCATACGCTTTGGCACTCCGGCAGAACTTTTTTCGGATTACCTAGCCGAACATATAGGCGATCAAGATGACCTGCACCTAACGGTTGAATACGGACTGGCAGACGAACTTACAGGTAAACTTATCAACAATGATCTGGATATTGCAATCATCACCCGACAGAGCAAATCTGATGATACGCTCACCTATGAACCTCTATTCACCGAGTCATTTATGATTGTATGCAACACCAACATGGACACAATGCTATTTGATGAGCTAATAGCAAAAAACAATTTGAGCGAAGCCGAGAAATGGCTTAAAACCCAAAAGTGGTATGCCTACGATAATAACCTGCCTCTTATCAGACGTTTCTGGCGTGAGAGCTTCAAAAAGCGCCCGATATTGAAGTTACATGCTGTAATCCCTGATAACGTATCTATCCTAAAAGCCATAAAAAACAATAGTGGCCTTGCCGTATCATCTGACATAATAGCAGGAAAGGCATTAGAGAAGAAATGGGTAAAGACATTATGGAAAGGAACTATCACGGCAACGAATACACTCTATTTGGCTTATAATAAAAACAAAACACAGCCACAGTATGTAGAAAAAATAAAATCTTTCATCTTAAAACACGTAGATACAAATATGGAAGATTTAACAACTGTATAACAGCCGAAAAAACAAAATTAAGTTATGATTCTACCTAATTCACAAAAAAGTTAGTTTTTTGTGTATATTTGTATACATTACCTAGTACAATTTAAAATATGGAAAGCGGAAAATTTCTAACCCTCATAAAAGACGGAATATGTAACAACTGGGAGCGACCTGCTCTCACTGACTATAATGGCGAAACATACCTATATAAGGACTTCGCCACAAAGATGGCACAATTGCATATTCTATTCGAAGATATGGACGTCCAAAAAGGTGATAAAATAGCTATTTGCGGACGTAATTCAGCAAACTGGGCAGTTGCCTTTTTTGCATCCCTCACCTATGGTGCTGTGATAACAACAATACTGCACGACTTTAGTGGAGAAAGCATACATTCGCTAGTAAATCACTCAGAATCGAAAGTATTCTTTGCCGATGAATTTGTATGGTCGAAAGTAGACCCGATACAAATACCGACTGTGGAAACCATTCTTTTGATAGATGACTTTTCTGTACAGAAATCACGGTCAGCCAAATTGTTGGCATCCTGTGCCAATTTAGATCAGGCACTATTGAAAAAATATCCCAATGGCTTTACGAAAGAGGATGTTATTGTACACGACGAGTTACCTGACGAATTAGCTGTACTAAATTATACATCAGGAACAACAAGCAATCCGAAAGGCGTTATGGTTCCTTATCGTAGCCTATGGTCTAATACACGGTTCGCTATAGATAATATTGAATTCGTAAAAGCCGGTGACGGTATTGTCTGCATGCTACCGATGGCTCACATGTACGGATTAGCCTTTGAAGTTTTATTATCCATCGCCAAAGGCTGTCATATTCATTATCTGACACGTGTTCCTTCTCCTCAAATTATAATGGATGCCTTTGCGAAGGTAAATCCGACTTTGGTACTGGCTGTGCCGCTGATTATTGAGAAAATCATACAGATGCGAGTATTTCCCGAGTTAAAGAAGCAGCCGGTGAAAACACTGATAAAAATTCCTTTCTTCAGAAAAAAAGTATATCAAAAGATTGCAGATAAACTAATACCGATGTTTGGAAGCAAGCTGGTCGAAGTTGTGATTGGCGGTGCTGCACTCAACAAAGAAGTAGGACAGTTCCTTACAGACATAAAATTTCCATACACCGTTGGATATGGAATGACAGAATGTGGGCTGCTGATTTCTTACGAGTATTGGGAAACGTACAAACCCGGATCTTGCGGACGTCCTGTAGACAGAATGAGTGTGCGTATAGAATCGTCGAATATAGAAACCGAGACAGGCGAAATCATGGTAAAAGGACAGAATGTAATGCTTGGATACTACAAGAATGAAGAAGCAACAAAGCATGTCATAGACGAAGCCGGATGGTTACGTACAGGAGATTTGGGCGTAATGGACAGAGATGGTTTTATATTCATCAAAGGCCGTAGCAAGACGATGATACTCGGAGCTTCGGGACAAAACATATATCCTGAAGAAATAGAAGGTTTCTATAACAACTCTCCATTCGTATCCGAATCGCTTATCATAGAAGAAAATGGAAAACTGATCGCTCTCATATACCCAGACAAGGACTATATGAAGAAGCATGATATAAAGGAAAGTGAATATTCCGACATCTTCCTTACTGAACGAAAATCTATTAACAAGCGACTTCCTAGCTATAGCCAAGTTGCCAACTTCAGAATACAGGAACAGGAATTCGAAAAAACTCCAAAACGGAGTATAAAACGATTCTTATATCAACGATAAATAATATTCCACGGTGGTATATATTGCTCTCCTCAAAGGAATTAATGTTGGAGGGAAGAATATCATAAAGATGTCCGACCTGAAACTCATGTTTGCTAACATGGGAATATCGGATGCTATAACATATATCCAAAGCGGCAATATTCTTTTCACATCAGAAGATACAGAGGAAGCATTAGGGACAAAAATAGAGGCATTTATTTTTGAAACATTTGGACTAAATATTGCGGTTATATTAAGAACCCTATCAGAGTTAAAGCAACTGTTGAATTGCATCCCCTTTTCGGAGAGTGATATTCGAGAGATGGAGCAAAATGCAGAAGGGGAAGTTTTCTATTTATTTCTGTATAGAGAAGCTTTATCTCAAGCTAACAGAGAACGTATATCAGCACGAAAACAAGAAAATGACAGGCTTGAAATAATTAATCGGGATGTATATGTTTTATTTGATAAAACAATCAGAAATTCGAAATTAGCCAGTGCTTTGCAGAAAGCAAATGAGCATTGCACATCTCGAAATATAAAAACAATAAATAAATTAGTAGAATTAGGTACAAATAATTTTATATAACAGACATGTCAGTAGACGATAAAAAAATCATCTTTTCAATGATTGGCGTAGGTAAAACGTACCCGCCACAAAAACAAGTATTAAAGAACATCTACCTTTCTTTTTTCTATGGGGCTAAGATTGGCATCATCGGGCTAAATGGTTCGGGTAAATCAACATTACTAAAGATCATTGCCGGTATAGACAAAGAGTATCAGGGAGAAATTGTATCAGATAAAGGATACTCGGTTGGGTACTTGGAACAAGATCCAAAACTCGACCCTGCAAAAACCGTTAAAGAACTTGTGCAAGAAGGAGTACAACCGATAATGGATGTACTAAAGGAATATGAAGGCATAAACGAGAAATTCGGTCTGCCTGAATATTACGAAGACCCGGACAAAATGGATGCCCTCTTTGCACGTCAGGCCGAATTGCAAGACAAGATAGATGCAAGTGACGCTTGGAATATAGATAATAAACTAGAACGTGCAATGGATGCTCTTCGTTGTCCGCCTGAAGACCAATTGGCAGCCAACCTCTCGGGAGGAGAAGCTCGCCGTGTAGCTCTGTGCCGTTTGCTATTACAAGAACCGGACGTATTATTACTGGATGAGCCAACCAACCACCTTGATGCAGAATCAATTGACTGGCTGGAGCAACATCTCCAACAATACAAGGGAACTGTAATTTGTATTACCCACGACCGCTACTTCCTAGACCATGTAGCCGGATGGATTCTTGAGCTCGACCGTGGTGAAGGTATTCCTTGGAAAGGAAACTACACCTCATGGCTCGAACAAAAGACCAAACGGATGGAACAAGAGGAAAAACAAGCAAGCAAACGCCGCAAGACCCTCGAACGTGAGTTGGAATGGGTAAGAATGGCCCCTAAAGCACGTCAGGCAAAAGGGAAAGCACGTTTGAACGATTACGAGAAACTCTTGAATGCCGACCAGAGAGAACGTGAAGAAAAACTCGAAATATTCATTCCGAATGGTCCTCGTTTAGGAAACAAAGTTATCGAGGCACACGGTGTAGGCAAAGCATTTGGAGATAAACTATTGTTCGACAATCTCGAGTTTATGCTTCCACCATCAGGGATTGTGGGCATCATAGGACCGAATGGTGCAGGGAAAACCACGCTTTTCAGACTGATACAAGGACTCGAACAAGCGGATAAAGGCACATTCGAAGTGGGCGAAACCGTAAAAATAGGATATGTAGATCAATCACATGCTGATATAGATCCTAACAAAACGGTATATCAGGTAATATCCGGAGGGAGTGAATTTGTTCGTGTAGGAGGCAAGGAAATCAATGCACGTGCCTACCTTTCTCGTTTCAATTTTTCGGGAGGCGATCAGGAAAAGCTGACAGGTGTATTATCGGGTGGTGAGCGTAACCGCTTGCATTTAGCACTTACACTGAAATCGGAAGCAAATGTGTTGCTACTGGATGAGCCGACCAACGATATTGACGTAAACACCTTACGTGCTCTTGAAGAGGGACTCGAAAACTTTGCAGGTTGTGCTGTGGTTATTTCCCACGACCGTTGGTTCCTCGACCGTATTTGTACTCATATACTGGCATTTGAAGGAAACTCGGAAGTTTTCTTCTTTGAAGGCAGCTATAGCGAATACGAAGAAAATAAAAAAGCACGATTGGGTAACGTTGAACCAAGGCGTATCCGCTATCGTAAGCTTATGAACTAAAAAAGGTAACGTTTTATGCAACGTTACAGAAATTACATAGTCTAATTAGTATTGATAATCAAGAGTAAATATCGATATTTACTCTTGATTTTTTAAATACAAAAAAACAAATGTGATTCCCCAATAAAAGAATGAGTGAAACTCCACAATATATAATACTTAGGAAGACAGTTTTTCTCTTTTTATTCTGTTGTTTTTATGGCATGACATACGCCCAATCCCTCACAGTGGTGCGTGGTGTTGTAAGAGATGCTGTAACAAAAGAAAAGCTACCTTTCGCAAGTATTACGATCGACAATACATCTGCTGTAACATTCTCCGACGAAGATGGCGAATATAGACTTAGCTATAGGGGAAATAGAACGACTGTTTCGGCCTCGCTGTTGGGTTACAAAAGCCAATCATTCACAATACATCCCGGGGTTACCACCACCAGAGAGATATTACTAGAACCTGAAGACAAACAACTGAAAGAAGTAATAGTACGTCCACAAAAAGAAAAATATTCGAAAAAGAATAATCCGGCTGTAGAACTAATAAAGAAAGTAATAGCCCATAAAGACATCAATAGTATTTCGGCATTAAAGTACTATCAGTATGAAGAGTACGAGCGTACATTTATTGCCCTGAATGAGTTCAAACCTGAACAATCGCAATTTAAGCGTTACACATTCCTTCCTAATTATATAGACACATCTTTGATAGATAAAAAGCCCATCTTGCCGGTGTCGGTAAGAGAGAAATTGACAGATGTATTTTATCGTAAAGATCCGAAAGGAAACAAACGTATTGTAAAAGGGTATCATATAGAAGGTCTTGACCAGACTTTTGAGACTGAAGCTCTCGATGCCATTATCAAAGAGGTTTTTAAAGATATTAATATAACAGACAACTCAATCACTTTATTATTTCAGCAGTTTGTCAGCCCGCTAAGTGATCACAGCTCTGTAAATTTCTATCGCTGGTATATATCCGATACAGTAAATATAGATCATAACCGATATGTAAAGCTCGATTTTGCCCCGTTCAATTCACGTGATATTGGCTTTACGGGAAATTTATATATTTCTCTGGATAGTATGTATGCCGTAAAAAGGGCAGTATTGAGAACTCCGAAAAAGATGAATATCAATTTTGTGGATGAACTTATCATACAACTCGATTTCAAAAAAACAGCAGACAACAAATGGATTCCGGACAAAGAGCGCATGGCCATAGACCTGTCTATGATAAACATGGTTAAATTCTATGTTGATAAAGTAAAGTCATACGAGAGATTTGCAATAGACAATCCGATGGATCCCGTTTTTGCTCTGGCTGCTCCCGAAGCATTTGAAAAAGACTATCTGAAAAGAGATAAAAAATATTGGACTAACAGCCGCCCTCCGGACTTTAAGAAAGATTACCGGATGGATCAGATGATGGAAGATGTAAACAAAGTAGCTCTGTTTAAAGTTTTGCTGAATGCCGGAAGTGTATTATCAACAGGCTATTTTCCTACCACCAAAAATAAGGAGGACACAAAGCTGGAAATTGGAAGACTCCCTACAATGTATAGTTTCAATCCTGTGGAAGGGAATCGTTTTAGATTGACCCTCAACACAACCAAGAACCTTCATAAGCATCTCTTCTTATACGGATATGCAGCTTATGGTACTAAAGACGAGAAGTTTAAATATTATGGCGAAGCAACATGGGCATTTAACGATGTAAAATATACCAAAGACGAATACCCAAGAAACAACCTGACGGTAGCCTATAAATATGATGTAAACACGCTTGGGCAACGACAGACACAAGCCGAGAAAGATAACATATTTATGTCGTTTCGCAGATCCAACAATGTGAAGATGACATATAACCGCCAGACTGAAATATCGTACGATAAGGAATTTTACGGTGGATTCTCATTCACGCTCACCGGGCATACTTTTGATGAAGAAGCTGCCGGAAAACTTCTTTTTGAGAAGATGGGCGAAGACGGGAACAAGTACAATGTAAATAGAATACGTACCACCGAGACAATGCTTACCTTGCGCTATGCACCCAATGAGAAATTCTACCAAATGCGCCGAAAGAGAAGTTCCTTAACTGCACCACGAACCATTTACACCTTGTCGCATGTGATGGCCGTGAATAATCTTTTTGGCGGACAATACAATTACAATAGGACTTCATTATCATTCTTCAAACAAATGTGGATAGCTCCTTACGGAAAGCTAACCTTATCGGCACAAGCAGAAAAGCTGTGGGGCGAAGCTCCTTTTCCATTCTTAATTACACCAAGTGCTAACAATTCGTATACAGTCCAGCGTGGTAATTATTATTTGATAGAACCGTTGGAGTTTGTGCACGATGCTCAAGTATCATGGGAAATATATTACCATCTGGGAGGTTGGTTATTTAATAGAATCCCTGTACTTAAATGGTTGAAATGGCGTGAGGTCTTTGGATTCAGAGGCTTTTATGGTGATTTGAGTAAGCGCAACGACCCTCGGTTTAATCATAATCTATTGTTATTTCCACAAGAGACGTTTTCGACCACAAACACGCCTTATATGGAATATAACATAGGTATTGAGAATGTTTTTAAATTCTTCCGTGTCGATTATGTAAGAAGGGTAAACTATCTCTACCATCCGAATGTAGATAAAGACGGAATCAGAATATCATTCGAGCTGACGTTCTAACGTTAAATAGAGCCTAAAACCCTCAACAGAAGTTCTTGTGGATCAAGAGGGTGTTTCTTTTGTAGTTTTTTAGGGACAAGTACTTTCAATCCGAATGGAATTATCTTCACATGTATTTCTTTTCCCATCTCTACCGGATCACCGTCAATGTGCATCACGCCAGCTTGTTCTCTAATAATAGTAACCTCATTGGTCAAAAGCTCAACCATCTTACTATTTTCATCTATTTTTTTTGTAAACAATTGTAGTGAAGTTTGAGGCACATCCAATATCGAAAGAGGTTTCAATATCGCCACATTCATCAACCCGTCCTGTATATCGGCATGAGGTGCAATATGGGCATTGTATCCATACTGCGATGCATTAGCACAAGTAACAACGAAGGCTTTATCCTTTATTGTTCCTTCGGGGCATGTAACTATATACTCTTGTGGCTTTTGTTGAAAAAATATTTCAAGCATATTTTTGAGATACATCAAAGAACCTCTATTTTTCCTACCTGAAACCTTAGCTGCAACTTCAGCATCGAACCCTACTCCGCAGGTACAAAGGAATATGCGATCATTCACTGTTCCGTAATCAATGGATATTATATTTTCTTCTAATATGATCTCCATTGCTTTCTTCGGATCGGTTGGAATGTTCAGGTCGCGTCCTAAACCATTTCCCGAGCCCATAGGTATAATACCAAGAGCTACATCTGAACCTACGAGAGCCCCTCCTACTTCATTTACAGTGCCATCTCCCCCCACAGCGACCACATAGTCGGCCTTATCTTTTATCGCCTGAGTGGCTATTTCTGATCCATGACCGGGATAACCGGTAATAAAAATATGCACATCAAACTTATAGGGATCAAATGCTTCAGCAATCTTATGCGGAATATTTTGCTTAGCTGAAGTACCCGACTTAGGGTTGATTATTACATATATTTTTTTCTTCTGAACCATAATGAAATGAATCTGTTTTGCGGTACAAAAATACGGTTTTAACTATCACTGTCAAAATAAATGACTATTGAATTATATGACACTTAAAAAGGCTATTGATGCGATCCTATTAAGGGTCTCCATATAAATAAAGTTATATTCTAAATTTATCTTATATATACAGAAAAGCTTTCATAGATTGCTATAGTATTTTCTATACAAAACGAAAAGTAACACAATAAAATAACTCAAAAACTGTCACCTTTGTCACCTTTTGAACCCAAACAACTGTTTATATGACAATTCCCAAAATAGCTATTGTTACTTTTTTTATAAACTAAAACATAATCTATAGTTTGACTTATTGTCAATTATTTCTTTATTTTCCCTTTTTTATGAAGCCTTTAACAATAAATTGAAAGAAGAACCTGTACCTTTGTCTGAATAAAACTTAAATCAGCTAAAAGAGCATGCTAAACGAATGTGAACGTAGTTTAATCATCAGTTTAATCAAAAAAGAAGTTGTTCCGGCTATTGGATGTACAGAGCCTATTGCGGTCTCCCTATGTGTAGCCAAAGCCACTGAGGTATTGGAAACTATGCCGGAGAAGATAAAAGTATACCTGAGCGCCAATATATTGAAAAATGCAATGGGTGTTGGTATTCCGGGGACAAAGATGGTAGGACTGCCCATAGCGATTGCACTAGGAGCTTTGATAGGTAAAAGTGAATATGGACTACAGGTGCTGAAAGACTTGAAGCCGGAAGATGTAGATACAGGGAAAGAATATATTGCGGAAAAACGGATAGAAATAGGGCTTAAAGAAGATATAGATGATAATCTATATATTGAAGTGCATTGCCTTAAGAACGAAAATGAAGCTGTAGCTATAATAAAAGGCACACACACACATTTTTCTCACATCTCTAAAAACGGAGAAATAATAGTAAATGAATGTGACAACAGCCTTTGCGAAGAGAATAAAGATGAGATAAAGTTATCCTTTTCAAAAGTATATGAGTTTGCGACTACTACTCCGATAGAAGATATTCGTTTTATACTTCAAGCGGCGGAACTAAACCGTACCGCTTCGAAGCTGTCAGCCCAAGGAAGCTATGGTCACAATGTAGCTAAAACGATGACAGGAGCATTGGGAAAACAAATATTCGGAGATTCAATGCTTACTCACATGATGTCGTATACCGCCGCTGCATGTGACGCTCGCATGGATGGTGCTATGATACCGGTAATGAGTAACTCAGGCAGTGGTAATCAAGGTATTACTGCAACGCTTCCGGTTCTGACATATGCAGAAGACACAAATTGCTCGGAAGAGAGTCTGATAAGGGCGTTAATTATCAGCCACCTTACAGTAGTATATATAAAGCAGAAACTAGGACGTTTATCGGCTCTATGTGGTTGTGTTGCAGCTGCAACAGGTGCTAGTTGCGGGATAACTTACTTGATGGGAGGAGATTACAACCAAATAACATTTGCGGTAAAAAACATGGTTGGCAATATCACAGGGATGATCTGCGACGGGGCAAAGCCTAGTTGTGCCTTGAAGATATCCAGCGGAGTGTCTACAGCCGTGCTTTCGGCAATTATGGCAATGGAGCAGAAAGTAGTTTCTTCGCTAGAGGGTATTGTTGATGACGACGTGGACAAAACCATAGAGAACCTGACAAGTATAGGTGCTGTAGGTATGCAAGAAACAGACAAATTAGTGTTAAAGATAATGACCAGCAAATAACTCTTATGATTCATAGATTGGAATAAATGAAATAAAAGAGCCGCCCCAAATGGAGCGACTCAAACCTAGATAACCAAACCCTATAACTAACTGTATCTTGCCTTTTACAGCTTCTTTAAACCTTTTATATCGTTCTTACTTACTTCTACAATGCTTATTGCATATCCCCCGGCCGGAGCACAGAATTGAGACAATTTAGACTTATTAGAAATCACTACTTTTCGAATTGTATATGCCTGCGGATTAGTCTTATAATGAGCATCTTTTGCATCGCTGTATATTGTAGCAATATATGTTTTTGCAGGATCGAGGTAATCGAATGTAATAGTTGATGTACGTCCGTTTTCATCACATACACTTCCTATAAACCAATCGTTTGAACCTTTTGCTTTACGTGCTATTGTGATATATTCTCCCGGCTCTGCTTCAAGAATCTTACTTTCGTCCCAATCGATAGCTACATCTTTTATAAACTGGAAAGCATCAAGGTGCTGTTTGTAATTTTCTATCAAGTCGGCAGCCATTTGCAACGGACTATACATAGTCACATACAGCGCCAATTGATTTGCTAACGTACTGTTCACATGTGAATGATTATCAGGATTAATCTTGCTTACATCCATCTGGAAAATACCGGGAGTATAGTCCATCGGGCCACCAATCAAACGGGTAAAAGGTAGTATGGTAACATGATTAGGCTTACTACCACCAAATGCCTGATATTCTGTTCCACGAGCTGACTCATTACCGATCAGATTAGGGTATGTACGACATACGCCTGTAGGACGAACTGCTTCATGTGCATTCACCATTATTTTATAATCGGCTGCTTTTTCCAAAGCATATTGATAATGATTTACCATCCATTGTCCGTAATGATATTCTCCACGAGGAATTATATCCCCTACATATCCACTTTTTACAGAGTTATAACCATTGTCTACCATAAATTTATATGCCTGATCCATATGACGCTCATAGTTACGAACCGAAGCCGACGTTTCGTGATGCATCATCAGTTTAATGCCTTTGCTCTTCGCATAATCATGCAATCCTTTCACATCAAAGTCTGGGTATGGAGTAACAAAGTCAAACACATAATCTTTAGACTTTCCAAACCAATCTTCCCAGCCAACATTCCAGCCTTCAACTAATACGGCATCAAACCCATGCTCTGCAGCAAAATCTATATATTCTTTCACATGGGCAGTATTTGCACCATGCTTACCATTTGGCTTTGTTTTAGAATAGTCTGTAACACCTAGCTGTACGCTATAGACATCATCAGTATAAGCCCATGTGCTTTTACCGGTAATCATCTCCCACCATACACCTACATACTTTACAGGTTTGATCCATGATGTATCTTCAATCTTACATGGCTCATTCAAGTTGAGTGTAATATGAGAAGCCAGTACATCGCGTGCATCATCACTCACTATCACAGTACGCCATGGTGTATTACATGGAGCTTGCATATATCCCTTGTTGCCTTGTGCGTCAGGAGTCAACCAAGATTCGAATACCATGTTCTTATCATCTAGATTAAGATGCATACATGCGTAGTTTATCAAAGCAGCCTCATGAAGATTGATATACAACCCGTCATTTGTTTTCATCATCAAAGCAGTTTGTACTCCTGTTGGAGAAAACGGTGTCTGAGAAGAGTTAGGAGTAATAGCCTTACTCATCAGCCCTCTTATCTCTGACAACTTCGATGTTGTATAATCATATTCTTGTGTATCATAATCGCCCGGAATCCAGAATGCTTTATGATCGCCGGCCATAGCAAACTGAGTTCGTTCTTCTTTTATAACAAAGTATATAAGATTCTTTTGCTCGGGAAATTCATAGCGAAAACCTAAGCCATCATCAAATAGGCGAAAACGAATAAGGATGTGCCTGTCTGTTGATTGCTGATTTAGCGTTACAGCTAATTCATTATAATGATTGCGTATTTCTTTTACTTCACCCCATACAGGCTGCCATGTTTCATCAAACGATGATGTATTGCTATTTGTAAGTTGAAATCCGTCAAGTAAAGAAACCTTATCTTCTTTTTGTGAGTCTGTATTTCCTTTTATAGAAAAGTCATTAAAATCAGTATGAGAGTCACTATTGTCTTTCAACTCCAAACCCAGCTTACTAGGCTTAATTACATCTTTTCCCTTATACGTTAAACTATAAGTTGGCACACCATTACCTTGCAAATAAAACTTTAATGTAAGATTTCCATTTGGTGATTTGAGTTCTTGCGCTTTCACTGTTCCAAAGATTAAATAAAAGCCAATAAAAATAGAAATACTGATGATTTTTTTCATGATTCTTAAAAAAATATTTTCCTGTATACAAAGAAACTACATTTAGAGTTCAATGATAGAATCCTTTTCTTGTAAACCAAACAAAATAATCTGCAAACGTTTGCAGATTATAGCAAAAAGAAGAGGTGACCAAATCAGCCACCTCTTCTAATAAGTATTTCGATTAATCTAATTTATTCTATCGTACCTGTACCGGCATTGAAATCAAGAGTAACTTTTTTGCCTGCAGCAACAGGTACTGCTGCTTGATCGCCTCCGGCTCCTCTATATTCTATTTTTCCATTAAATATATTAAACTCACGAGTCCACCAATCAGTTGTAGCAGCAGATGAACCAGCATAGATTCTTAGATCTCCTGCAGCGGTAGTAGTTATTGTCATTTTATTCCCAGATATTGTAAACGGATATGTAGCCGCATCCCATCCCCCAAAGGCATTACCTATTCCGTATACCTTAGCAGGCTCTATAACAATCTTATCTGCAACCATATCAATGTACACCATGTAAAGACCGTCAGCATCAACTACAGCGTTACCATCTTTTATTGAATATCCTTCTTTAGATGCTAGCTCTGAAAAGTCGCCACCATCCCAAGATGGCTGAGGAGCCCATTTGAAACCTTGGTTTGCTGTAAAATACCTTACACACCAGAATGAACCACTAGCTCCATTAACCGGAACCATTTTAACAACACCCGCAGGATCAGAGAACCAATTGCCAAACTCATTTCCTGTCATATAGAGTTCTTCGGGATAGGTAGGCTTTATAATTTCTCCTTGTACTGCTGAGACTGAGAATTTATTAGTACGAAGATCAAGTTTTAGCGTCACATCGTATGCCGCGCCAAGAGGTACACTGAGGTTTTTACCTCCTCCTTTGAGTTCAGTAGAAGACGAAGCAAGTGCAACTGCACCATCAGAGTCTCCGATAGATCCCATATTAGTATGAAATTTAATAGTAGATGATGCATCGTATGGAATAGTAATACCCCAATCTCCATTAAACCTAAACTTCATTTGATCCTTTGTAAAAGGGAAAGTGCCTTTAAATTCAACTGTAGCAGTCGACTCGTTATAGTTAACACTAGTAAAAGGGGATTCGGCATTCCATCCCTGAGGAGTGGCCGCTCCAATAACTCCAAACTTAGCCGGAACTATCGTGAGTTGACTTAAATTACTGTTGTAAATAAGAAAATATAAACCATCCTCAGTCACTTTGTAAGCAGGACCTTCTGCTACAAGCTCACTAGTTACAGAAGAAACCTCTGCACCTTTTCCATAATTGATTATATTTCCTGTTGCATCAGCTTTTGTTATAAATAAATCTCCACTTGCTTTTAACCATGTAAAAATAGTAGACACACCTTCTCTCTCATCGGTGTCGGGATCCGGATATCCGGCCTTGAATGAGGCTGCCGGTGCAATCGATTTATATACCACAGCCGACCCTGATACATAAACACCAGGCTGCACGTCATCGACTACCACCCAATTATCATTTTCGCCACAAGCGGTGAAGCCCAGTATAAGGCAGAGTGTTATTCCCCAATATATAATTTTATTTTTCATCTTATTGCTATTTAATTTGGGATTAATATTTAGGGTTTTGAGTTAGATTCTTATTGTTATCCAGAACTGCAAATGGAATAGGGAATACTTTCCTATATGGTTCAGAAGGACTTCTGTCCATAGCAGCCTTATTAAATTGTCCAAATCGAATCAAATCTTGACGACGGAATCCTTCCCAAGATAATTCTAGCATTCTTTCCTTTAGTATATTTTCCAACGTTGCAGGTCTCTCGGATGCATTAACACGATTGCGAACTTCTTTTAATAAGGCATCTGCATTTTGTCCGTCTCTAACCATAGCCTCAGCTTTCATCAATAAGACATCGGCGTAGCGATATAAGACATAATCGTTGCTAACCAATTGTCCTCCGGACTGAGCATTAGGGTCAAATTCATATTTTTTCCAACGAGCTCCTGCAGTTTTTTCTGTAGCCTCATTACTCGTATTTATTTTTATAGCATCAGGTTTGTACTCTAACACAACATCTCCATCCATTATATCACTACCATCGGGTCCTTGTACCTTTCCTGTAAAGAAGCAGATATTCAGACGAGGATCTTCTCCACCTTCTCTAAAGACCTTTAATAAATCTGTCGTTGCTGATGCTCCATTCCATCCATCTTGTCCCCAAGCTTTAGCGTGAGCATAGTGACGAGTACGCACACAATACATATTTCTTGCTTTATATAATGTAGGATCCATTGGTATGACAAAGATATTTTCTACCGAACCTTCATTTTTAACAGCAAAATTGGCCGAATAACTTGGATTTAATGTGTAACCTTCTTCTTTTATCAAATCACAGTATTTGATAGTAGCTTTCCAAGCTCCTATATCACTTCCATCAACAGAGAATGAAGTTGAGCCGTTAGGAACTCCGTTATTATCTTCCCAGTTATCGTCAGAATAGACCTGAGCATTTAATGCCAGTTTGGCTAGAAGAAAGTATGCTACAGATTTTGTCATACGCCCATAATATTCTCCCGGGACTGCACTCTTTGCCGATTTTAACAGGGGTAACGCTTCCTGTAATTCTGTCTTTACAAAGTTGAAGACTTCACTTCTTTCCGCTTGTTTTACCTCACTGATCT
Source organism: Dysgonomonas mossii DSM 22836 (assembly GCF_000213575.1). GTDB lineage: Bacteria > Bacteroidota > Bacteroidia > Bacteroidales > Dysgonomonadaceae > Dysgonomonas > Dysgonomonas mossii. The sequence goes on along the minus strand of NZ_GL892005.1, from coordinate 552,510 downwards.
CCGTAGAAGAAGATGTTACAATAGGTACGCGGGCAAAATTATCTAATAAATAATAGTAATACATAGCACGAAGCGCTCTTACCTCTGCAATATATTCTTTAAGGTATACATTTTCACTATCCTGATCTAAATAGAACTGCATCTTATCTATCGACTGATTACACTTACCAACAACACGGTAGAGGTAGTCCCAAGAACCTTTTACAAGGTCGTTTGTAGATGTCCATTGATGCTGATATAGATTAACCCATAGCCCTCCATCGTACCAGTCAGCCCCTCTAGTTGGCAAAACAGCTTCATCTGCAGTAAAAAGATTGAGATCATTCAAACCACGATCAGTTCCAGCCAAACCACTACCTCCTCCATCAGCTCCAATCTCTGTATATAATCCAGCTACAGCGTTCAAGTAGATCAACTGCTGACTTTTGTAAGCTTCATCTTCCGGTAATTGATCAATCGGTGTTTCGTCCAGAGAGCAAGCATTAAGTCCTAGAATAACTGCTCCTGCAATAAAACTATATAGAAATTTCTTTTTCATAATTGCTTATTCTTTAAAAATTAATGTTAAGACCAATAGAGTATGTACGACTCAATGGATAGAAACGTTTATCATCTATACCTAGATCGTTATCTGTTTTATTAGCGTCTAGAGTCGAGCTATTGATCATCGGAGAAAGACCTTTATAAGCTGTGAATGTATGCAAATTGTTTACAGACGCAGTAATACGCATCGTCTTTATATATTTGCTAAACTTAGATGTATTGATATTATAGCCTAAAGTTAAATATGCTATATTTAGATAATCACCTTTCTCCAGCCAATAATCACTTACTCTGTTGTCTCTTATGTTCATCTTAGGAGCATCAGGCAGCACATTGTATGTTGGAAAATTATTCATATTCATATAAGATAAGTATGTACCGTTGAATATTTTATGTCCAAATGCGCCATTCAATTGAGTTTGAATATCAAAGTCTTTATATCTAAAGTTTATGTTTGCCCCAAGGAAAAACTTAGGAATTGACTGTCCTGCTATATAACGATCTTTACCCGCAGAAGTAATCACTGAGCCATCATTATCCAAGTCTAAAATATTATAAGAATAGCTATCAAAGCCATCGTTGATGATACCAGTCGCTTTAGGAAGATAAAATACACCTAGTGGTTGACCGACCAAATTATAAACCACGTTGTTATCTCCCCCGATTGAACCTGCGCCAGAGATACCTCCAAGAGACATATAAGTAGCAGCATTAATCTCCTGACCTTTGTAGACACCATCTAAAGACAGCAACTTATTTTTCTGGTATGCTCCATTAGCAGAAATAGTCAGCCCCATATCTTTTTTCTTTATTGGAGTAAAGTTTACTGCCAGTTCGAGCCCTTGATTCTCCATTGACCCCATATTAGCAAGTAAAGTAGGATGAATAAATGGAGGTACCGGTACTGTATAATTGAATAATAAGTCTGAAGTTTTAGAATAATAATAGTCAAAAGTTATATCTAACTTATTTTTCAAGATAGACAAATCAAATCCAGCATCAAAAGTTTTTTTAGTTTCCCATTTCAAATCAGGGTTAGGATTTCTTAAGTAGCCATATGATACAGCAGGGTCGCCATTTACGGTAACTAGTCCTGTAGGGCCCATTAACTGTAGTGAATTATATGCTGATATTGCATCCTGATTACCCGTAACACCATAACCAGCTCTCAGTTTAAAATTATCGATAACAGATATATTTTTGATAAATTCTTCTTCACTCATATTCCATGCAAGTGATGCTGAAGGGAAGAAGCCCCATTTGTTGTTATCTCCTAATTTAGAGGATCCATCGCTTCTTAAATTGACTGTTGCGATATATTTTCCATTATATACATAGTTAAAGCGTCCAAGTATTGAAAATATATCATATCCATTTCTGTATGAGCTGACATCTCCATATTTTACCAAAGCACCACCTTTCAAATTATCTGTATCAAAATAATTAGTACCAAAGCCTCTCGACTGAGAGGTAAAACCATGATATTTATAATTTTGGCCTTCAACTAATCCTAGAATATCAATAGCATGTACATCATTTAGGGTCTTTTTATAATTTAATCCAAGATTACCCATCAATATATCAGAATTAGCCAATCCTCTATAGGCTAACCCCTTCTCTCTTATACCTTCTTTTATGTTTGTTGGTAAATACTTCGAATTTTCTTTCGAATTATATGTATATGATCCAAATGCACTAAACTTAAGTCCATCTATTATCGTCCAAGTCAATTTAGCATGAGCATTCAGATAAGCATTATTTTCTCTATCATTGATAGTCAAACGCCCTAGAGGATTATCAACCTCGTTAGCATTAACATCTTCCGGCCATGTTCCATCTTCATTTTGTGTAGCTGGAAATGTAGGATTAAATGAAGCTGCTGAATAAAATGTCTTTTGATAGTTATTTACATATCGTTGTTCTTTCTTAGAACCAAACATACCCATCTCCAATTGAATTTTTTTATCGAAAAAGAACTGGCTAATATCAATTTTAGCAGTATAGTTTTTCATCCAGTTATTTTTGATTATACCTTTCTGATCTACAATACCAAGAGATGCCCTATAGTTTGAATCCTCTGTTCCTCCACCAAAGGCAATTCTATGATTCTGGGTATAACCAAGTTGTTGCATTTCTTCTAAGAAATTAGTATTGGCTCCTCCATCAATAGCATTTGTCAATCCCAAATCCTGAACTGCCTGACGATATTGGTTTCCGTTAAGCATTTTGATATTCTTATACACCGATTCAATACCAAAAGTTCCATCATAACTCAAGCTTCTAACTCCATATTTTCCCTTTGTAGTTGTTACCACAATAACACCACTAGCCCCACGAGAGCCATATTGTGCAGTTTCTGAAGCATCCTTCAATATCGTAAAACTCTCAATATCGGAAGGAGCAATTGCATTAAGTAACCCTAAATCTCCAAATACCCCATCGATAATAACAAGTGGATCATTACCTCCTGACAAAGAAGTCGTTCCACGCACACGAATAGAAGCCCCTGCTGTTGGATCTCCTCCAACCTTAGAAATATTAACTCCGGCAACTTTACCTTTAAGTGCATCTAATGGATTATTAACAACTCCGGCATTCATATCCTCTTTACTGATTTTTTGTACAGCACCAGATACAGTATGCTTACTACCGGTAGCATACCCAATAGCTATTACATCTGACAACATAACAGCGTCTTCTTCCATTAACACATTAATATTCGTTTTTCCTGATACAGAGACTTCTATGTTTTTGAAGCCGATATAAGAAAAAACCAAAGTACCATTGGACGGAACATTATTGATTTCATAATTACCATCCAAATCTGTTATAGTACCATTAGTTGTACCCTTAACAACAACACTACCACTAATGATAGGTTCACCGTTATTGTCCTTCACATTACCTTTAACTGTGATATTTCCGCCTTGCGCAAAAATACTTGATGTTGATACCAATATTCCTAACATAAATAGCAGGAATACATTTAAACATCTGTTCTTAATCTTTCTTTTCATGCGAAATAATATTAAGATTAACATTAATATTGATTAGTTTATTACTTATTTCTATATAATCGGTTTATATATTCTAGCGTGCATAAAATACTATTCGTATTCAATAAAATCCTGATCAACCCTGAATTTTGAATAGAGGATAGAAAAGGCAAATGTTATATTTTGTATATTTTTAAATAAATCTTGGTTCAGATTTAACATTAGAAACACTTGTATTTTCATGATATTTTAGGATTATACTACAAATATGAGAAGACCTATTTTGTTTTGTATCAAAAGATTTTATAAAAAGCTGCTTTTTGTTATGCAAACGATTGCAATCAGATTGTAACATATATTTTGCTTATCAACCTTTTATAATCTTTTATATAACCATTATATACAATATATTAAATGAATGTATACATTTGTTATCATATTCAAGACTTTTGCAATTAGCAAAACTTATTTCGAGACGAAGACAATTTCTATACGATATATATACAAAATTATAGAAGACTCTAAAGTCCCGTCCCTTGCACACTAAAAGAAATAATATAAACTCAATATATGTTAAACAAAAAAACTTAATGGGTTGTTTAATATTTGACTACAATTAATTATTTATGAATAACATAAGAAGTATTTTATCTATCACCTTACTGAGTACATTACTACTATACGCATGTAAAAAAACTCAAGTCGAGGCTCCGGTTGTTGAAGTTGAAACTGTAACAACAGATAATTTCGAAATATACGGAGAATACGTGGGCCTTATTAAAGCATCACGTAATGTGGAAATTCATGCACGTGTAGAGGGATTCCTCGAAAAGATGACCTTTAATGAAGGAAAAGGAGTGAAAGCGGGAGAACCTTTATTTTACATTAACGACAGAACTTACAAAGCTAAAGTTGAAAAAGCAAAAGCAAAGCTAAAAAGAGATGAAGCGCAGGCTCTAAAAGCAGAAAGTGATCTCAAAAGAATAGAACCTTTATATAATCAAAATGCTGCCAGCAGGCTAGACCTTGACAATGCAGTAGCTGCACTGAATATGTCGAAAGCTGATGTAGCTATGAGTAAAGCCGACTTGGAACAAGCCGAGCTGGAATTAAGCTATACAGTGGTACGGTCTCCCCTTTCGGGCTATATTAGCGAAAGATATGTGGACATAGGTACTTTGGTGGGAAATTCGAAGTCGTTATTGGCCACAGTAGTAAAAAGAGATACCGTATTGGTCGATTTCAAACTTACTTCTCTCGACTATCTAAGAAGTCAACGCAGGAATGTGCATTTAGGCGAATTGGATACAACCCGGTCGTGGCAGCCAACTGTTACAGTTACGCTTGCCGACAACTCTGTATACAACGAAAAAGGAATCGTAGACTTTGCATCACCCCTTGTTGACCCTAAAACAGGAACTTTTGGGGTACGTGCAGTATTGCCTAATCCGAATCAGGTTCTTCTGCCGGGACAATTCACCCGTGTAAAATTATTGCTTAATGTATTGGAAAATGTTGTAGTTATCCCCCGAAAAGCTATTTCGATAGAAAAAGGAGGAGCCAATATATTTGTTATACGTCCGGATAGCATAGTCGAAAAACGCTATATAGAGACCGGTCCCGAACATGATAATAAGATAGTAGTTATCCGTGGATTGAGCCCGAATGAGCATATTGTTGTAGAAGGATATCAAAAGCTTACTCACGGACAAAAGGTTATATCGAGAAGTACTAAAGAGGAAGCAAAAATAGAGGCTCTCGAGAAAGCGGATGAAAAGAAGAAGGAGGATAAGAAATGAAGCCGGGATTATTTATAGACAGGCCTGTACTTTCTACCGTCTTATCCTTACTTATTGTTATTATAGGTATCATTGGGCTGGTGCTATTGCCAATCGAACAGTATCCACAAATAACGCCTCCTGTTGTAAAAATAGGAGCTTCTTACCCGGGGGCAAATGCTACAACGGTTTCTCAAGCAGTGGCAACGCCCATCGAACAAGAGTTGAACGGTACGCCCGGTATGATATATATGGAATCGAGCAGTTCCAACTCGGGAGGACTCTCCATCACCGTTACGTTTGATGTAAATACCAATGCCGACCTAGCCGCAGTAGAAATACAAAACCGGGTAAAATTAGCCGAAAGCCGTCTACCTGCAGAGGTACTACAAGGTGGGATTTCTGTTGAAAAGCAAGCACCCGGACAATTGATGACGATTGCATTGACATCTGACGACCCAAAATATGATGAGATATACTTAAGCAACTATGCGACTATAAATATACTGGACGTTATCAGACGTATACCCGGAGTAGGACGTGTTTCGAATGTAGGTAGCCGATATTATGGCATGCAAATATGGGTATATCCGGATAGACTAGCTAGCTTTGGACTAACAGTCAAAGACTTGCAAGATGCTCTAAAAGATCAGAATAGAGAGTCTGCTGCCGGCGAACTCGGTAAACAACCGATAGTCCACGTGGATGTTACGATGCCTATCACAGCACAAGGACGTTTGTCTACAGTGAGTGAATTTGAGGATATTGTAGTAAAAGCCAATAACGACGGTTCGTTTATCCGTATGAGAGATGTAGCAAGAGTATCTCTGGAGGCATCATCATATAGTACCGAGAGTGGATTGAACGGCAAATATGCAACCATGTTGAGCATCTATCTTCTTCCCGGCGCTAATGCGATGGAAGTAGCGGATGAAATAAAGGCAGCTATGGGAAATATAAAACAAGATTTCCCCGAGGGTTTAGATTATCTGATACCGTTCGATATGACGGAATACATCGGAGAATCTATTCACGAAGTTTATAAAACATTGTTCGAAGCCCTCACGCTTGTTATTATAGTAGTATTCCTTTCGTTACAAAACTGGCGTGCGGCTATTATTCCGATAGTTGCCGTGCCTATTTCTTTGATCGGTACATTCGGATTTATGCTTATAATGGGATTCTCCCTTAATATGCTTACTCTTCTAGGATTGGTTTTGGCTATCGGGATTGTTGTGGATGATGCGATTGTCGTCGTCGAGAACGTAGAACGTATTATGGAACAGAAGGGTGTAAGTGCACGGGAAGCCACACACAGAGCAATGAAGGAATTAACGGGGGCTTTGATCGCTACATCGTTAGTCTTGGCTGCTGTATTCGTTCCGGTAAGCTTCCTTGATGGGATAACAGGGGCACTCTACAGACAATTTTCTGTAACCATTGTCGTATCGGTACTTATATCTGCAGTAGTAGCCCTGACCCTCAGCCCTGCCATGTGTGCTATAATATTAAAGCCATCGAAAAAGAAAAAACACTTCATCTTCCGCAAAATAAATATCTGGTTAGGAAATGGCAATAAGAAATATGCAAACATATTACTGAAGGTTATAAACAACCCTAGACGTACGATGGCAGCATTTGGAATGGTCCTTGTATTTATTTTCGTATTGAATAAAATAGTCCCTACCAGTTTCATTCCACAAGAAGATCAAGGTTATTTTACCGTAGAGCTTGAAATGCCGGAAGGTACAACACTCGAGCGTATGCGAACAGTTACGGATAGAGCTGTAGCTTATCTAGACAACCATGAAGCGGTAGAGTATGTACAAAATGTAACAGGATCGAGCCCTCGTGTAGGAACCAATCAGGGACGGACAACTTTGACGGTTATCCTTAAACCGTGGAAAGAAAGAAGTACGGGTGTAGACCAGGTGATGCGTGACGCACAAAAAGAATTTTATAATTACCCCGAAATAAGAGCATTTGTGAGCCGTCCTCCTGTCATTCCGGGACTCGGATCGGCTGGTGGTGTCGAGATGAAGCTTCAAGCTCGTTCCGATGCTCAGTGGGACGATCTGGTAGCTGCTACTGATACTTTTATGTATTATGCAAATAAGTCTAAGAGCATTTCAAATGTTTCTTCTTCTTTGCAATCTGAAATACCTCAACTATATTTTGACGTGGATCGTGATCAGGCAATGCTACTCGGTGTACCAATGTCTGATATTTTTTCAACAATGAAAGCCTATCTGGGGTCAGTATATGTAAATGACTTCAATATGTTTAACCGTATATACAAAGTATACATCCAGGCCGATCAATCATACAGGGCAACAGCCAGCGATATTAATCTATTTTTCGTAAAAACGAAAAGCGGCGACATGGTTCCGCTTACAGCTTTGGGTAAAACCAGCTATACCACAGGGCCGGGAAACATCTCACGCTTCAATATGTACACATCGGCCTCTATGCAGGTTACTCCTTCGGCAGGGCATAGTTCGGGACAGGCGATGAGCGAAATTGCAAACATCGCAAAAGAACACCTTCCCGCCAATATCGGGATAGCGTGGAGCGGTCTCTCTTTTCAGGAACAAAAGGCAAGCGGGCAAACAGGTACAGTCTTGGTACTGGTTCTAATATTTGTATTCTTGTTTTTGGCGGCATTATACGAAAGTTGGACTGTACCAATTTCCGTGATATTGTCCTTACCTATTGCTGCGCTAGGAGCATTTATCGGTATCTGGATATTAGGATTGGATAATGATGTGTATTTTCAAATCGGACTCGTAACCTTAATTGGATTAGCCGCTAAAAATGCTATACTGATCGTAGAATTTGCCAAAATACAGGTCGATGCAGGTATGCAACCTATATTTGCAGCAATGCAAGCAGCAAAATTACGTTTTCGCCCGATATTAATGACATCTTTAGCATTCGTATTGGGTATGTTACCAATGGTAATAGCTTCCGGCCCGGGATCAGCGAGCAGACACTCGATAGGAACAGGTGTATTTTTCGGTATGATTGTAGCTATTACATTAGGAATAATACTTGTGCCATTTTTCTTTGTGATAGTATATAAAGTAAAGGATAAGTTTAAGATCCCAGAACTTAAGTTTCCTAAGTTCCTGAAAATAAAGAAACTTATAAAAAAAGATGATAATGAATAAACTTACATATATACTTCTCATTTCCACAGCATTATTCTCATCTTGTAAAATAGGTAGGAAATACGAACAGCCGGAAATGAATATACCTCAAACATTTGATGCAAAAATAACGAATCAAGGGAATGCCTCTGATATCGGATGGAGTGCTTTGTATCAGGATTCTGTATTACAAGGACTCATCACAAAAGCTCTCGACCACAACAAAGACATGCTCATCGCAGCTGCCCGCATAAAAGAAATGGCTGCGAACAAACGAATATCATTTGCAAACCTATTCCCTGAAATAGGGGCTGAAGTGGCAGGACAAAAGGAATATCTGAACTATGGTGGCGATTCGAAAAAATATTCACCTGAGCTTAGAGCCAATCTTAACGTATCGTGGGAGTTGGATATATGGGGTAAACTGAGATGGGCCAACGAAGCCGGAGTTGCTGCGTATTTGCAAACGGTAGAAGCTCAAAGAGCTATGCACCTAACCATTGTGGCACAAGTTGCTCAGGCATACTTTGAATTGAAAGCATTAGATAAGGAGCTTGTAATAGTAAAACAGACTTTGGATGCCAGACGTGAGGGAGTCCGATTTGCCAAATTGCGCTACGAAGGTGGTTTGACATCTGAAATACCATACAGGCAAAGCCTTGTTGAACTAGCCCGTACCGAAACGCTGATTCCAAATCTAGAAAATGAGATAAAACTGAAAGAGAATGATCTTTTTGTACTCGTTGGAGAGTTTCCCATCGGAAACATTCCCAGAGGCAAAGATGACATTAGTCACCTGCAAGTTCCAGCCAGCCTACCTATCGATTTACCGTCGTCGCTACTGAAACGCCGTCCGGATATGATACAGGCAGAGCAAAAGCTGATAGAGGCTAATGCTAAAGTAGGGATGGCCTACACCGATATGTTTCCTTCTTTAAGACTTACAGGGCGTTTAGGTGGAGAGAATACCGAACTCACAGACTTTCTTAAAAGTCCGACATGGTTTATCTCGGGAGTACTTACCGGCCCTATATTCAATATGGGCAAAAACAAAGCAAAACATAATGCGGCAAAAGCTACATACGAGCAAGAAGTATACAGCTACGAAAAATCGGTATTGAATGTATTTAAGGAAGTAAACAACTCTATCATTACGTTCAATAAGATGAAAGAGGTATATCTGTCACAAGAAGCTTTATACAATTCGGCTAACTCTTATCACGAGCTGGCTAAGTTACAATATGTAAACGGAGCTGTTAAGTATATCGATGTACTGGACGCACAACGTCAGTTGTTCGATGCCGAGATAGCTTTGAATAATGCTACGTTAAACGAACTCTATTCGTTAGTTGCTCTCTACAAAGCTTTGGGTGGAGGACTTAATAGGGACTAAAAAAACTGTCTGAAAAGAAAACTCAGAATTACAATAAACATCTTCTTTTCAGACAGTTTTTTAATTAATTATTTATCAGTTACCCGTGCCTTCTACTTTCTTTATTTGTTCTTCGGCTTTATCCCTCAAGTTCTGACCTTGCTTTTTAGCCTCTTCTACAAGCTTCTTTCCTGCCGCCTTAGCCGCTGCTTTTGCAAGAGGATTACTCCCTGCCTTTTCTTCCAAAGCCTGTGATTGTTTCTCCGCTTCAGTCACCAACTTTGTTGCTGTGGCATCCGCTTCCGATCTAATCCGTTCTATTTGTTTCGCTTTTTCTTCAGACGCCTTCGCTGAAACATCAGCTCCTTTTTCTCCTCCCAAAAGCTCATTTACGGCAGACGAAGCAGCTCCAGCAACCAACGCCTTGGTGTCTATTCCAATCTTGGGACTTGTAAATGTACCCCCTATAGTAATCGGCACAGATGATACGTAATGGTTTGCCAACGATTTAGGAAGTGTAACAGTGCCTTTATAGTCGATGCTTTGATCAAGACCAGTAGCACCCTCTAATTTCATAACACCGCCATTGCCAAAGTTTACATTGAAAGGTTTTGTATTCAGTTTTCCATTATTTATAGTAAAAGGCAGATTCAAATCTTTCGTAGAGAATGATTTCAAAGCATCAGTCTTCAATGAAGACGACAAAGCTGTCAGAGCCTCAACGCCTTCCACTTTGACATCATTAGTTTGTAATGCTCCGCTACCTGTAAGACCAGCCAAAGTTTGCATAATTGTCTCACCTAAAGACGTATTAAATTTGAAGTTCATAGAATATGTTCCTCCCAATTTCTCAAATATAGGAGCAAACTTTTGCACAGATTCTACCGACTTAAATGTTTCAGCAAATGAAACTTTCGACAAAGCCAAATCAAAGTTAACCTTCGGTGTCTTAGGTTCTGATGTATCATACGTTCCGCTAACTTTACAAGAACCGCCCAAAGCATTAGCCCCAACATTATTAAGAGTAAGCACTCCGTTTTTGACAGTCATATTACCAACCATATTTGTAATGTTCATTTTTCCATATACAATTTGGTTGAGGGCTGCGTTCAATACAAAATCTATATTTTTAGGAATAATAATGTCTTCTGTTGATGATGATGCGGTTTCTTCTGTTCCGGCAGTTTCACTACTGATAAAATCATTCGCATTCAGGTAGTTTGATTTTATATTCAACTGACCTTTCAGTGTTTGGTCTTTCAACGCATAAGCAATAAAATTCTCGAGACGTCCTGTCGCTGACAGATCATTTTTACCAATCTTTAGATTTAGAGAAGACAGATTTACATAGCGTGGCGAAAATTCTAATCCGGCATCGTTAATCAACACATCTTGCATATCTTGAGATTTATAAATCATATTGCTCAACTTCAAGCTTCCTGCTGCCGATACATTCTCATATTGTTCTTTTTCGATTGCAGACATCCGAGCTGCAACATTTAGATTAGCAATCATCTTACCATTTAAAGCTGTTCCTTTTTCTAACGGATATACATCTTTTATCATACCTAAATCAATCGTCCCATTTGCCTGTGCTTTCAGGTTGGGATCGCTCATCGGTGTAGATACATTCAGGCTTCCCGAGAAAGGATTACCGCCCAAATTGAAGCTAAACTTACTGATATCAATAATCATATTATCCAACGAGCCACCTTTACTGTTTATAGCCATAGCAACATTTATGTTATTAACAGCTTTGGGTAAAGAAGGGTATTGGAACATCGCATCATTCACTATTATCTTTACATCAAACGCAGGATAACTATCACCATGCATAAGACCTTTGATATATGCTTCCAACTTTGCTGTTCCTGACGTTTTCACATCTTTAAAATCCGCTGTATACATCGCCGGAACAAGAGATAAGATATCTTTAAATTGGGTATCCGGCGCATTCAGCTTAAGATCGAACTCCATATCTTCATAATCCTTACCCACCATAGCAAAAGTACCATCAATAGATGCTTTAAGATCATTTAGTTGCAGGTTACTTTCCTTAAAGGCAAATTCCATCTTATCAAGATTCGCATTGATGGTAGCATCGGCCACACCTTGTATTTTATTCAAATATGGAATACCATCCATAACAAATGTAACTTCGCCGATAGTAGAGTTCGTATTTAATGTTGTTTCGCCAGCCGAAAAATCGCCATGCAGATCTCCGTTCCATTTATTAAGTGTCACCTTCATCTTTGTAGAATCGTTCTGATAAACAAAACTACAATCGTTGACCGTAATCTTTTTCAAATTGAGTTTGAAAGCCGATTCACTTTCGGTTGAAGCAGATGCTGTAGAGTCAGCCTTCATTATATCCCAGTTAGCACGTCCGTCTTCAAGTACTTTTGTATATACAGAAGCCTTATCCAGATTGATTTTAGATATATTATATTCGCTACCAAAAAGGCTCATCAAGTCGATAGTAACGCTTGCCGATTTAGCACTCAACAGTGTATCTTTCTGAAAGTCTCCGACACCTACTACCGAGGCATCGTTTAGGGAGAGTGTTGCATTAGGGAAATTGGAAAACAAGTTTAGTCCAAAATCCTTAATATCCACTGTAGCGTTTAGTTTTTCGTTTGCGGCATTCAATACGGCAGTTTTTATTTTATCTTTAAACAAGAAAGGAATTGCTATCATAGCCACTATAAGCACAACGATAACAACACCCGCAATAGTTAGAGCTTTTTTCATACTTTAGCTTCGATTTTTATACTATGTATTTGTGTTTGTTTATTTTATTAACGGTTTATTCGCAATTTTGTTATAAGTCATGTTATGAAATATATTATGTTCTATATATAGACTATATCATGAAAGATTATTCTTTAAAGTTATCATATATTATGAGTAAATGTAAGAAAAGAAACATCTCAGAAGTTACAAATAAAAACATACGAACAACTGTCACCTTTGTCACCTTTTGCTCACAGAAGCTTATATAACATCATATATACAAGCCACTTATACGAGAAACTCAAATATACAAAAAGTGACACTATTTTCTGATCAAACGGATATAAATACTTAAGGGCAGATTTTTACCGGATTTTTCAGGAACAACCAGTTCTCCGTACGTGCGATCTTTGACATCAGAAAAATAATCCTTTATGAGGTTATCGGCGATGACAGCCGAGAAGCCCATAGAGTACAGATTTAGTATAAGGAATGAATTGGATTCCTCCAGCAATTGCGAACAAAGAGACATTATTTCAGCTATATTCTCTTCCAATATCCACTTTTCGCCATCAGGACCACGACCATATGCAGGAGGGTCTAGTATTATCCCATTATACTTCTTACCTCTTTTTACTTCGCGGCGGCAAAACTTAAGTGCGTCTTCTACGATCCAGCGTATATCATGCAGACCGGAAGCATCCATATTTTCACGCGACCACGTGATTACCTGTTTCACAGAATCTACATGCGTCACATCAGCTCCTGCACTTTTAGCCGCAATAGAAGCCCCACCTGTATATGCAAAAAGATTCAACACTTTGGGTTCAGAAACATTGAGGTTCCGAACTGTATCGTATATGAAGTCCCAATTCTCCGATTGTTCAGGAAACACCCCTACATGCTTGAAAGAAGTAAGACCGAGGCGAAACCGAAGTTTCATTTCCTTATATTCATAGTTGATAAACCATTGGTCGGGCATTCCATTTTTTTGTACCCAAACACCTTTGTCGTTACCATCTTGGGATGTCTTCCCTTTCTCCTTCTTGAAAGTGGCATCGGCTGCGTCCTCCCACTCTTTCTCGGGCAGAGACTTACGCCATACTGCCTGTGGTTCGGGACGTCGGATAATGTATTTACCAAAACGTTCTAATTTTTCATAATCGCCCGAGTCGATCAGTTCATAATCTTTCCAATGCTGCGGTCTGAGTAATTGCATCTTTATTTCCTTTTATTCAGTCTGAATTTGAAAGCGAAATCAATGCTCAACAAATGTTCGTATTTGAAGATTTTATTGTTTTCTGGGTTCAAGGCTACAAAGGTAGGATGATAAATTAATCCGACAGTAAATTTTGAAAAAAAATAAACAAAGATTGTATCTATAAAGAAAACAGCCGAATGGTTGATTCCAGTCGACTGTCTTTCTATAGTTTATATATCAGGCTCTATCTTTTCTTTGAAGAGCTTTTGAGAAACACATTCAATACCTGTTTGGCAATAGGGACAAGCACTGTCGTTGCCATTCTACTCCAAAATCGTTTGTTCTCTACGGCATTCTTTTGGTCAATCTTAGCCTGTTCACGCTGTGCCCTTTCGGCTTCTTTCTGAGCTTTTGCCTCTGCTTTATCCTGCGCCGCTTGTTCTTTCTCACTCAAAGTACCTTGCAAACGCTCCGTTAAGATTTCGTAAGCTGATTCTCGATCTATTCCTTGTGCATAGTGGCGATACAAAATAGAACCCTGCGTCATCTGATTACGGGCAGCAGTATCCAATGGTCCGATTTGCCCTTCAGGCGGTAGAATAAAAGCTCTTTCGACCATATTGGGTCGACCTTTTTCATCTAATAGCGAGACTAAAGCCTCTCCTGTTGCTAATTCGGAGATTGCCTGTTCTGTATCAAATTTAGGATTCGCTCTGAAAGTCTGCGCCGCAACTTTAACTGCTTTCTGATCTTTCGGCGTATAGGCTCGCAAAGCATGTTGTACACGATTTCCTAACTGACCTAATACAGAGTCCGGAATATCAGCAGGAGTCTGTGATATAAAATAGACGCCTATCCCTTTCGAACGAATGAGACGGACAACCTGCTCTATCTTTTCCAACAATGCCTTCGGGGCATCACTAAACAGTAAATGAGCTTCATCGAAAAAGAATACCAGTTTTGGTTTATCCGGATCTCCCACTTCGGGCATCACTTCAAACAGCTTGGTCATCAGCCACATCAGGAATGTAGTATATACACGTGGAGAATTCATCAGCTTATCTGCTGCCAATATATTTATAACGCCCTTCTCTCCTACTGTTTGTATCAGATCGTCGATATTCAGATTCGGCTCTCCGAAGAATTTATCAGCACCTTCTTGCTCTAACGCAATTAATCCACGCTGTATAGCTCCAACACTTGCCGTAGAGATATTGCCATAGCTTGTTGTAAAACGATTGGCATTATTCCCTACATATTCCAAAAGCTTTTGCAAGTCTTTCAAATCAATAATATCTAAAGACTCATCTTTTGCTAATTTAAATATAATAGAGAGAACTGCCGATTGAGTATCATTGAGAGATAAAAGCCTGCTTAATAGAAGCGGCCCCATATCTGCAATTGTGGCTCTGATAGGCGCACCTTGATCTCCAAAGACATCCCAAAACTGAACAGGGAAATCCTGAAATTTAAATCCTTTATCTGCCAATTTGTATGATTCTACACGTTGGGTAACGCTCTCCTTATTTCCTCCAACGGCGGCTACACCCGATAAATCGCCCTTCACGTCTGCAGCAAATACAGGAACTCCCATTCTGCTGAATGTCTCGGCCAAGGTCTGTAACGTCACTGTTTTTCCTGTACCTGTGGCTCCGGTGATAAGTCCGTGTCGATTAGCCATTTTAGGAACCATACAGACTTCCTGTTCGGGAGAAATAGCTATAAAAGCTCTTTTTTCATTATCATACATTGGATTATATTTTTTAAGTTTGTTTTCTTATTATATAAAATCAAAAAGGAGTATAAAAAGTTCGCTAATGGTATTACAAAAATAATTATTTATTGCAATACACATCACCAATCGATATAAAGCTTAATTTTATCAAAAAGAATTTATTGAACACATTCGCTAAAATAAGAAAATGGGTAACAGATAATCCGATAAAAAGCATCATTATTGTCGGTACTTTAGTTCGCTTAGTTGTTGCCTTTTTATATCAGTATATAACCCTCTATCCTGATAGTGAAGGGTATGTAGAGTTAGCTAAGAGAATACTAAACTTTGATTTTTCAAGCTATGAAGGTCAACGTTCTCCGGGATATCCTATTTTACTTGCGTTGAGTAATATCTCTTATTCTACAACAGGTGCACTACAGTTTATTATAGGAATAGTTACTCTTATTTACTTCTACAAAACATGCCTATCGGTGAGGTTGAGCAAAAAGATATCTTTTTATTTAACGATTATATTAAGTTGTTATTTACCAACTATTTTCTTTGAGGTAGCTATTCTTACAGAAACACTTACATTACTCGTTGTAACACTTATATTGTATCTGTTTTTTAGAATTCGAAGCGG
This sequence comes from Dysgonomonas mossii DSM 22836, assembly GCF_000213575.1. Lineage (GTDB taxonomy): Bacteria > Bacteroidota > Bacteroidia > Bacteroidales > Dysgonomonadaceae > Dysgonomonas > Dysgonomonas mossii. Next base: position 536,378 of record NZ_GL892005.1, on the reverse strand, counting down.
AGAATCTAATCAATACATAAACCTCGGTATATTGTGTGGATACCTTGTTTTGATAAAGCCTTTTTATGTATTCTTACCCGTAATTCTTTTTTTATTTTATTAAATGCTAGTTCATTCAAGGTTCTGTTAACCAGACTGTCTTTTATCTTAATAATTCCTCTTTTGGTTTTTCTCGGTTGGTCTTATGTAAACAAAAAGAACACAGGTTATTTCACTTCTACTACTTTTTACGGATTCAATCTTGCTCAGAACTGTGTCAACTTTGCAGAAAAAACAACACCCGAATATAACGCAATAGGCAATATATATGCCAAGTATAGAGACAACAGGATTTCGGACAAGGAAATAGCAATGACTATCTGGGAAGCATACCCTGAATTGGAATCGGAAACCGGCTTATCGTTCCCCGACTTATCCAACAGGCTTTATGATTATAGTATAGCTACAATTAAAGAGAACCCGACAGCGTACTTGCAGCAGGTTTTTATCTCGTGGCGTGACTTTTGGAAAACATCGCTGTATTGGGAATATGATAAATTTGCGATTCCTCATGCCAATGAAATATTATTGTATATATGCTACCTAGAAAGGATTCTATTACAATTAATCAAGATCGCATTTATAATCCTTATTCCTTACAATATATTCAGAGGTATAAGGCAAAAGAAGATTAGCCCTCAGCTAACAATATCTATAATAGTATTTACAGCATCTATACTACAAGCTTTTGTTACATACGGAACAAATTCTCGATTTAGCTTTCCGTTCGAAATGCTTATTGTATTATCTGTCATATTAAATGTTTTAGACATAAAAAATAAAAGAATCCACGATATCTGAGATGCAATAAAAATCAGAATAGGCTTCAACGCTGAAAATAAAGATCAAAAATAGCCAGATGCAGTAAAATTGACTATTTTTGTACGTTTTATAAACTTAATTGATGTGATTTCAGTAGAAGGACTAACGGTAGAATTCGGAGGTTTCAGCCTCTTTGACGATATATCTTTTGTTATCAACAAGAAGGAAAGAATAGCCCTTGTTGGTAAAAATGGAGCAGGTAAATCAACCATGCTTAAAATATTTGCGGGGCTGCAAGCTCCTACACGAGGAAATCTTTCTGTGCCCAAAGACATAAGTATCGGTTATCTGCCGCAGCACATGACCCTAAAAGAAGGTAATACTGTTTTTGAAGAGGCTTCTTTAGCATTTTCACACATACAGAAGATAGAAACCGAATTAGAGTATGTAAACAAACAGTTGGCTGAAAGAACAGACTATGAGTCGGAAGCCTATCACAACCTGATTGAGAAGTCATCTTATCTCAACGAGGAATTTATGATGTCGGGGGGGAGCAACTTTCAGGCAGAAATAGAAAAGACACTGACAGGTCTGGGATTTAAACGGACAGACTTTGAACGTCCAACCAGTGAGTTTAGCGGAGGATGGCGCATGCGTATCGAATTGGCGAAATTGCTCCTTCAACGCCCCGACGTACTTTTGCTCGATGAACCGACAAATCACCTTGATATAGAGTCAATCCAGTGGCTCGAAACATTTCTTTCGACCCGTGCCAATGCTGTCTTGCTTGTATCCCACGACCGTGCTTTTCTGGATGCTGTAACCCAACGTACCATAGAAATATCTCTTGGGCGTATTTACGATTATAAAGTTCCCTATACTAAATATGTAGAGCTAAGAAAAGAGCACCGCGAGCATCAAATACGAGCTTACGAAAATCAGCAAAAGCAAATACAGAAAACCGAAGAGTTTATAGAGCGTTTCCGCTACAAAGCAACAAAATCGGTACAAGTACAATCACGCATAAAGCAATTGGATAAGCTAGAACGACTGGAGGTAGACGATGAAGATAATGCTATGCTGAATCTTAAATTCCCTCCCGCACCACGCTCAGGTTCTTATCCTGTAATTGTAGAAAATGTAGAAAAAAGCTATGGAGATCATCTGATCTTCAAAGATGTGACATTTACAATACATAGAGGAGATAAGGTAGCTTTTGTTGGGAAGAATGGAGAAGGGAAGTCTACTTTAGTGAAATGCATTATGAGCGAGATTGACTTTAAAGGCAAACTAGAACTAGGACATAATGTAAAAATAGGCTACTTTGCTCAGAATCAAGCACAATTATTGGATGAAAATCTGACAGTATTCGAAACAATAGACTATGTGGCTGTAGGTGATATACGAACTAAGATCAGAGATATATTAGGTGCTTTCATGTTTGGTGGCGAAGCATCTGACAAAAAGGTAAAAGTATTGTCGGGTGGAGAACGTAGCCGCTTGGCAATGATACGCCTGCTACTCGAACCCGTCAATCTGCTTATTCTCGATGAGCCGACCAATCACCTCGATATGCGTTCGAAGGATGTTTTGAAAAAAGCAATTAAAGAGTTTGACGGAACTGTTATCGTAGTATCTCATGATCGTGACTTCTTAAACGGACTGGTAGAAAAAGTTTACGAATTTGGTAATCAGCAAGTAATAGAGCACTTAGGCGGAATCTATGAGTTTCTTGAAAAGAAAAAGATGGATAGCCTCAAAGAACTTGAAGTGTCTACATCTCCGCTTAATGAATCTGATAAGACTACAGATCAAGAACCTGTAAATAAGCTATCTTACGAAGAGCGAAAAGAATTAGGCCGTCAAATCAAACGAGTAGAAAAGCAGATTTCGGATATAGAAAAAACTATAGAAAGTAAAGAGAACGAAATAGCCGAAATAGAACTCAAACTAACAACACCCGAAGGTGCGGCCGATGCTTCTCTTTTCGAAAGGCATGGGCTATTAACAAAAGAGTTGGAAGACGATATGCTCAAATGGGAAGAATTGACTGTTGAACTTCAAAATATTTCGAAAGACTAAATTTGTATTCTATGAGAACTATATTATCAATTTTGATGTTATTTTGTACTATGATTTTATCGGCACAGGAAATACAAGAAAATATCCTTGAAAATAAAACCTATCTCGAAAGAATGGCTTACTTCAAGGCAAACCCTCTCACTAATGGGCAAATAATATTTTTAGGGAATAGTCTGACACAAGGAGGGAAATGGAATGAATACTTCCCTACTCAAAAACCTGTAAACAGAGGCATAGCAGGTGATAATACATTGGGGATGCTCAATCGGTTAAACGAAATTATAGTCGCTAAGCCAAAGAAGGTATTCCTTATGGCAGGAATCAATGATATATCTCTCAGCAGGTCGAATGAGAAAATAATGATAGGCATCAAGTCTATCATCTATCAGATAGAAACAGGCTCGCCTTATACAAAGATCTATGTACAAAGCCTATTGCCAATCAACAACAATAGGAATGTATATCAACGGATGTTGAATAAAGAATGGCAGATAGAGCAGTTGAATAAAGAGTTAAAAGCTTTCTGTGAAAAGGAGAATATAACCTTTATCAATATTTACCCTGCTTTTTTGAGCGAAGACAGAACCTTAGATGCAAAGTACACAACGGACGGATTGCATCTGAACGATAACGGATATACAGTTTGGGTAGACCAAATACGAAAATATGTAGAGGAGTAACTAATTTAATTTATATGAACAAAATCTATTTCTATTTACCGATTGCCGCTCTTGCTCTAACGCAAGTGAGCTGTAAACAAAAGGCAAGCGCACAGGACTCGGATGCTGATATTATGAATATCGCACAGAAATTTGATACTGCCAATCTGGATATTACAGCTATCCCCGGCAACGACTTTTACCAATACGCTACAGGCGGTTGGGCAAAAGCAAACCCTATGAAAGACGAATATGCACGCTATGGCTCGTTCGATCAATTGGCAGAACGAAACCAAGAGCAAGTAAAAGGTCTTATCGAAGAATTGGGTAAAACAAAACATGAGCAAGGTTCTATTGCTCAAAAGATTGGAGACCTGTTTGCGTTGGGAATGGATAGTACGAAGCTGAATACCGACGGAGCAAAACCTATAAAAGCTCAGTTGGATAATATAAACAAAGCTTCGACAACGGCTGATATAGTAAAACTAACCGGAGAATTAAGAAAGTATGCTAACTCTCCATTCTTTGGTCTATATGTAGGTGCCGACGACAAGAATAGTTCTATGAATATTGTTCAACTATACCAGGGAGGTCTGGGATTAGGCGAACGTGATTACTATGTTGCACAAGACTCTACATCGGTTGCCATCCGTAAGGGATATCTCAACTTGATAAAGACTCAATTTGTAAATGCGGGCTACAGCGAAGCTGATGCACAAAAATCAGCTGATGTAGTTCTAAAAATAGAAACAGCTTTAGCAAAAGATCACTTCAAAAAAGAAGACACTAGAATTCCGGAATTGAATTATCACAAAATGAATGTTGCCGATTTGAATAAATCAGTAGCTAATTTTGACTGGAAAGCCTTCTTTGATGCAGCCGATGCTAAAGATTTCACAGAGATCAATGTAGCTCAGGTAAAGCCTATTGCAACAGCAGTAAATTTAATCCATACACTACCTATCGATGAGTCGAAAGCGTATCTTTCATGGTGCTTGATTAATTCTGCTGCGGGGTATCTTAGCGACAATTTCGTAAATGCAAACTTTGACTTCTACGGGAAACAACTAAGTGGCCGCAAAGTATTACAACCTCGTTGGAAGCGTGCTGTAGGAGTTGTAGATGGAGCTCTTAGTGAAGCTGTAGGACAAATGTATGTGGAAAAATACTTCCCTGCGGAAGCTAAAGAAAGAATGCTCAGATTAGTAAAAAATCTACAAGTAACATTAGGCGAACGCATCAACAACCTGACATGGATGAGCGATGCAACGAAAGCTAAAGCTCAGGAGAAACTGAACTCTTTTACTGTTAAGATTGGTTATCCGGACAAATGGAAAGACTATTCAACACTGACTATAAAGAAAGACTCTTATTGGGAAAATGTAGTACGGGCAAGTGAGTTCGATTATAATGAAATGATCAAAAAGATTAACAAGCCTGTAGATAAGAGTGAATGGCATATGCCTCCACAAATGGTAAATGCATACTATAATCCAACAACAAACGAAATTTGTTTTCCTGCGGGAATTCTTCAACCTCCATTCTTCTATCTAAACGAGGATGATGCGGTTAACTATGGAGCTATCGGTGTTGTTATCGGTCATGAGATGTCTCACGGATTTGACGATCAAGGATCTAAATATGATAAAGAAGGTAACCTGTCGGACTGGTGGACAAAAGAAGACTCTAAGAAATTCAACGAAAGAGCTCAGGTGCTTGTTCAACACTTCAACAAGATAGAGGTTCTTCCGGGTGTATTTGCAAATGGAACATTTACTTTGGGAGAAAACATCGGAGACTTTGGTGGACTTCAAATTTCATACAATGCATTCGAAAAAACAGATGAAGCTAAAAAAGGCGATAAAATAGACGGCTTTACTCCGGCTCAACGTTTCTTCTTATCTTATGCAGGAGTATGGGCAGGTAATATTCGTGATGCAGAAATCCTACGTCGTACAAAAACAGATCCACACTCTTTAGGGAAATGGCGTGTAAACGGTACATTACCTCATATCGATGCATGGTATAAAGCATTTAATATCACAGAAAAAGATTCTCTATATATTCCAAAAGAAAAGAGAGCTGATATCTGGTAATATAAATAGGTTTTAAAAGAAATGGGTTCGTTTTCTACGAACCCATTTTTATTTTATAGTCTTATTATCAATCTTTCTTTATCAGTTGATCAAATTCCTCTCTAGTTCCGGCAAATGCGTTCAGGTCAACATTCGTTTTTATGCCTTCTATTTTCCCTTTATTCGTATATTGCCAAAATAACCATTTACGCCCATCAGGCAGCTTTGGCTTAGAAACTATATCTCTTATCCAAATGGGATTATCAACGAACTGTTCGATCATGTAGTTTTTATAAAACTCATTTGTAGTATAAATAAGCACCTTGCGTTGATAATGATTTTCTAGAATCTCTATAAACTTGGCAATTTCTGCTATAATATCTTCCTTACGATTTTCCTGCTGGCAATTCCCGCCATACTCCAAATCAATAATCGGCGGAAGATCTATACTATCTTTAGGTACATAATGAATATAATTTCTAGCCTGTGCATCCCCATCTTTACAAAATGTAAAAAAATGATAAGCACCTACCGGTACATTATGATGAATGGCTAGTCTCCAGTTTTCCTGAAAAAGAGAATCTTTATGATTACCTCCTTCTGTGGCTTTTATAAAAGCAAATTGAACGGATCGCTTGTCTAATTTTCCCCAATCAATTGTTTGTTGATGATGAGAAACATCTATGCCTTGTACCGGATACTCCTCAAAAGAAGGGTAGTTCATTCGTATATATCCTTTGGTATAAGCAAAATATAAGCCGGTTATAACAAGAGCTATAATCAATATCGCACCAAGGGAAGAATATATGATGAGTTTCTTTTTCATACAGATATTAAAGTTAACACGATAATATTATTTTTAGTGAAGATAATAATTACTATTTTCTTTTAATATGTAGAAATTATATTTATTTTTGATAAAAATTATTAATCTTAAAAATCAAATAGTTATGTCAGAATTTAACTCAGAAAATCAAAGTTACCAATCTTCTCCCTATCAGGCTAACAATTTAGATGATTTTGCTAAACCTGTTAAACCTGATAATAACTTGGTATTATCAATTGTAGGTACAGTACTTGGACTCTGTTCACCATGCTGTATAGGACTGATATTAGGTGTTATTGCAATCGTATTTTCTACACAAGTAGATTCAAAATATAATGCCGGGGAATATGAGGCAGCACAAGGAAATGCACAAAAGGCTAAGATTTTTGCCCTCATTGCCATCGGATTATTCGCACTCAATTTAATCTATGGTATTATTATGTTTATCACAGGCGGAATGGATGCTGTACTGGAACAATACAAAGAGGTTCTAAAATATGCTGAATAAATAAATACTAAATAATTAATATATTTGGAAAGGTAATCGTAGCAATTACCTTTCCTTTTTTATATGAGAAAATATATAGGATATATCATTATCATAGCTATTCCTTTAATCATAGCATTTGTCTATTACAATTATTATGCAACAACAGGGAATATATGGAGCAAACAGTGTAGTTTTCACGAGCTAACAGGACTTCAGTGCCCCGGATGTGGCGGTCAACGATCTTTTTACCATCTGCTACACGGAAACATATTGCAAGCATTACGGTATAATGCTCTATTAATAATTATACTCCCCTTCCTGCTATATATATATTTCCTCTTAGCTCAGGTTTACATATTAAAGAATAAGAACTATCTGAAATACTTTAACTTTTCAGGGAAGTTGGGATATATCTTTATCGCCGGATTGGTCATATTCTTTATCCTACGGAACATACCCATATCTCCTTTTATTTATTTATCTCCTCCTCAGTAAAAGAAAGAAAGTGGCTTTCGCCACTTTGCATTATATTACTTTCTTAAATCTTTCGAGGAATATATTTGCCTGATCGATAGTCAAACAAAGTGGAGGCAATAAGCGGAACACATGAGTTCCTGTAGCTCCTGTAAAGACTTTCTCTTCGAAAAGAAGCTTCGAACGTTTCTCTTTAATAGGTTCATTAAATTCCATCCCAATCATCAAACCTCGTCCACGAACTTCTTTTATCTGAGGGATCTTCTTTAACTCTTGCATCAGGTATTCACCAACATTGTAAGCATTCTCTATCAGCTTCTCTTCTTTCATAATATCCAATACTGCAATGGCAGCAGCGCAGGCCAAATGATTTCCCCCAAAAGTAGTACCAAGTTGACCATATACAGCCTTAAACATCGGATTGATAAGCACGCCTGCCATAGGGAAACCATTACCGATACCTTTAGCTACTGTTATAATATCAGCCTGTATATCGGCATACTGGTGAGCGAAGAACTTACCACTACGGCCATATCCTGATTGTATTTCGTCCAATATAAGAATAGTTCCGGTCTCGGTACAAACATCACGAAGCTGCTTTAAGAAGCTGTCCTCTGGCACTTGTATTCCCGCAACACCCTGAATGCCTTCAATCAAAACAGATGAATACTCTTTGGTTGCAAGCTCTTTCTTTATAAATTCAATATCATTGAACGGAGCAAACACATAGTTCGGATTCATATTCACAGGAGCCGAATATGCCGGAATATCTGTAGCTGCCACCGTAGCTGATGTGCGCCCATGAAAAGCTTTGGCAAAGGCCAACACCTTTTTTCGTCCATTATGGAAAGAAGCTAGCTTTATGGCATTTTCGTTTGCTTCTGCACCCGAATTTATCAGAAATAAAAAATAATCGGGATAACCACATTGTTCTCCAAGTTTCTGGGCAACCTCCTGTTGCAGTTTGTTTATTACTGAGTTTGAATAAAACCCTAGTTTATTCAATTGATCTGTTAGTTTTTCTACATAGTACGGATGAGTATGCCCAACCGATATCACAGCATGCCCGCCATACAAATCCAGGTATTCATTTCCCTTGTCATCATATACATAGCATCCATTACCTTTCACTATGTTAATATCAAACAGTGGGAACACATCAAATAATTTCATTTTCTATATATTAATTAGTTATATTATTTATCAAATCTATCACACCCTCTTTGTTTATGATATACATTCCAAGCCTTACATCCGATACGCCCTCTTTCAATTTATATGTATAAACCGGATGTCCGTCTTCTTCCTTTATATCAAAGTAACTGAACTGAATATTAGCTTTTGACTCCAACTCTTTTGCTGCTTCTACAATATGGGTTGAGATAACAAAAAACGAGGTTCTAATTTTAGCAAATGCAGAAACAACAGCTACTGTTCCATCATAAGCATCCTTCACATTTGTTCCTCTGAAGAGCTCATCGAAGAGAACTAATATCCTGTTATTTGCCTCTAGCTTATGCGCCACATCCTTGATCCTCATTACTTCGGCATAGAAATGGCTATAGCCTGTACTCAGATTATCCGAAATATTTATAGTTGTACTCAATCCGGACAAAATACCGATTTTCATTTTACCGGCAGGAACTGGAAAACCTGCGTGTGCCAAGTATACAGCCACACCCAGCGCTTTTAGGAATGTTGACTTACCCGCCATATTAGGTCCCGATATGAATAATAGATTCGATTGGTTGTCGAAATGTACATCATTTGAGATAGCATTCTCTACAAAAGGATGGAATAATCCTTCCAAATCAAGTACAGTCTCTGTTTCAGGTAATATGTCAGGGTATTGCAAATTATATTTAGCAGCAGCTTTTGCCACCGCAAACAACGCATCATATTCATGTACAAGGTCTAGGAAGAAATGTATATGTTTCTTATCGGTATAGCGAAACATATAATCGAGCCTCATTATATCATAAGACTTGTATTTCTTCATATCCTTTATCTCTTTGTATGCCTCTTTTTGGAAAAGCTCCAGAACAATTTCGTTATTCTTCACTAAGAATACAGGAGCATCACCTTCTTTAAGTTTCTCTGCCAAGGCAATGGAAAATTGATATATATTCTTTAGTAGGTCTACAGTCGAAGTAACTCCTTTTTCGGCAAGATAATATTCATTACTGCTTGTACTTATCTTGTCAGCAATCATTTTCTCTATAGCCGTAAACCAAGAAGGCATCCGTGTAGGATAATCGGGCTGCCGTAGATAGTATTCAGTAAAATCCAATGCATCCTTATCAAGATTCAGACCATTCGGGAAATGCTTATGAAAAAAGGCAATCGTCTCTTTTCTTTCCGTGATCTGCTTATAGTCAGCCAAAGGATTAGCAAGATACTCGTATAACTTTTTCTTACCTCCAATGCACTGTGTATGATTAAATAAACCAACAACAGACAGCCCTTCTTTGACTGTTTCAAAGATTTCTAGATCCTTCTTCGTCTGACTGTCTACTTCAAATTTCATATATTTCATGATTATAAGGTTTTATCGGTTCTATACAAAATAGATATACTGTAGAACCTTTTTCCATAAACCTTATCGTTTTTTATTTTAAGAACTCTGACTTTCTATTAAAAGGTGGCAACCAACTGTCACAGGAGCGAAGCGTATGTAAAAGTAACACTTATCAGTATACTCTTTATTGTTACTTTAGACTTTAAAAAATCTCTATAATAGATAATCTTATAAGCAGAATATAATCCTTACAATTCTTTCATATATCCTACAATGGTCTTCATTGCCGTATCCCAATTCAATCGGGATTCGAAATCATGGTAAGCTGACAGCGCCAACTCATTATAATAGCTTTTATCTCCGAATGTTTTATATATCTGTTGAGCATACTCTTTAGGTTCTACTTGGGGGCTTAGGATTATTCCATTCGTATCATTCACAATAGAGGGAATTCCTCCTGTTGCAGCCGATACACACGGAACAGCATACGACATAGCTTCAGAAAAAACAATCGGTGTACAATCTGCCCGTGATGGGATAAAAAGAAAATGGCTTTGCAAAATCAAGCTTTCTACCTTTTTCATACCTTCGGGAGTAGCTTTACTTATACGCCCATGATTGATTATATAAGGTGGTAAGTTTTCTACCGGCAAATCATCGATACCTACAATATGTAATTCGGCTGGTTGACGTAACTCTTCATTCAAATACCTAACAGCATCAATGGCAATATCTCCACCTTTACGAAACCAGTCAACACCTAGGAAAAGAATCTTACAAACATCTGTACTTCTTTTTTTAAGTATATCTTTTATTTCCTCTAAAGATTTTTGCTGTGTAGAGATATTTGCACCAAAGGGTACAATCCTTACTTTATCCCTATCTGCATTATAATCTTTGATTGCACTATCTGCAGCCCACTGAGAACTATAAATAGCCAAACTACTTGAGTCTAAAGATAATTGCTCCATCTGATTTCCTTCTTTAATATACTGCTGACTAAGATTTGAAAAATAGTCATAGTAATTTATCATCGAAGCAAATGTAGCATCAGTATATATAACCTTATGTTTATTTGTTTTCAGATAAGACATAAGAGTTGAACTATGAGAAAATAATATATCTGTAGCCGGATTCAGTTGTTCTGAGATCAGCCTTGCATAACTCCTTCCGAATTCAGGAGACCTGTCTGCACGATATATTTTGTTTCGTCCATATAACTTATTCTTCACCTTGAGAGAGAATGTCCAATCTTCCTGCAAACCTGTTATATAATCCACATTGGAGTATTTAGCCAGATTTGTTGCCATAAAATGCACAGTGCCTGACCAATGCTTTATGTCTGTGGATGGAAAGTTTGTTATATAGGTTATGTTCATAACTCTTTCTTTTAAGTAAAGATAAAGATATTATTCAAAAGAATCTGTTTTTAGTTATAATAGGACATGCCTCGTTAAAAACTAAGCTTGACAAGGAAAAGAATCTTAACTAAAAAGCAGATGCTTTCAAATTCAATCCTATAGTTTCTTCCAAACCAAAAATCAGATTCATATTATGCACTGCCTGACCCGAAGCTCCTTTTACTAAATTGTCGATACATGAAAGAATAAGCAACTTGTTACCATGTTTCTCAAGGTGCAAGACACATTTATTTGTATTTACAACTTGTTTTAAATCGATATTCTTATCTGATATAATCGTAAAGGGACTATCCTTATAATAGTCTTTGTATAATTTCTCTGCATCCTCTATTGTACCGTCGTAATTGAGATAGGTAGATACAAAAATACCTCTCGTGAAGTTTCCACGCACAGGGATAAAGTTAATATCTTCACCAAAATTTGCCTGCAACTGATTTAGAGACTGTTTAATTTCAGTCAGATGCTGATGTTCGAAAGCTTTATAAACTGATATATTGTTTTCACGCCAACTAAAATGAGATGTAGCAGAAGGCTTCACCCCTGCCCCGGTAGATCCTGTGATAGCGTTCACGTGAATCTCTGATGTCAGTTTATTTGCTTTTGCCAAAGGTAACAATCCTAGCTGTATAGCTGTTGCAAAACATCCCGGATTAGCCACATAGGAAGACTGCTTGATTTCTTGTTTATTCAACTCAGGAAGACCATATACAAATTTATTTCCTTCTGCCTTATGTCGATAATCTGTAGAAAGGTCAATTATTTTCAGGTGATTAGGGATATCATTCGCATCTAAGAACTTCTTAGTATCACCATGTGCTGTACAGAAGAATAAAACATCAATCTTGTCATAAGGTAACTGATCGGTGAAATTCATATCTGTTTCTCCCAAAAGACCTCCATGAACATCTGTGAGTTTGTTCCCTGCATTACTTGTACTATTTACGAATACAAGTTCTACCTGCGGATGATTAAGTAATATCCTTATTAATTCTCCGGCTGTATAACCTGCTCCACCTATTATTCCTGCTTTTATCATTGTTCTATTTTTATCCAAACACAGAGTAATTTACTTCCCGTTTTTCTTTTGCACACTATGATATATCTTATTTGTCATAGCGTATATTTTGGTAAATCCTTTAGCATCGTCCGAAGTCCAAGCTTTGTTCATTTCGCCGTACTCGCCAAAATCTGCCTTCATCAGATCGAAATCACTTTCTACACCGACAAGCGTATAATGATAAGGTTTGAGTTCTACGATAACACGTCCCGTAACATTACGTTGCGAACTTTCGAGCATAGCCTCTATATCACGCATCACAGGTTCTAGGTATTGTGCTTCATGTAGAAACATTCCATACCAGTTACCTACCTGATCTTTCCAATATTGTTGCCATTTGGTTAGCGTATGTTTTTCCAGCATTTTATGAGCATTGATGATAACGATAGGTGCAGCGGCTTCAAATCCCACACGTCCTTTAATACCTATAATAGTATCACCTATATGCATATCTCGACCTATAGCATAAGCGGATGCAATTTCTTCAATTTTCTGTATCGCCTTTACTTTATCGGTATATTTTTCACCATTAACAGCAGCTATTTCGCCTTCTTCGAAATCAATAGTCAGTGTTTCCGACTCTTGCTTTTTCAATTGAGAAGGATATGCTTCCTCAGGAAGAGTTTGGTTCGATTTCAATGTTTCTTTTCCACCAATGCTTGTACCCCAAAGACCTTTGTTAATAGAATACTCCATTTTTGTGAAATCAGCTTCATACCCATGCTCTTTCAGATAATTGATTTCATATTCACGAGTCAGCAGCAAGTCACGTGTTGGAGTAATTATTTCAATACCCGGTGCAAGCACGTCAAATGTTAAGTCGAAACGAACCTGATCATTCCCTGCGCCTGTACTTCCATGAGCGACAGCATCTGCACCTATTTCTTTTGCATAATTGATAATAGCAATTGCCTGAAAAATACGCTCCGAACTAACAGATATAGGGTATGTACCGTTACGCAGTACATTACCAAAAATCATATATTTGATGCTCTTCTCATAATACTCTTGCGTAATATCAAGACTAACATGTTTTGCAGCCCCCAATTTATATGCCTTTTGCTCTATAACCTTAAGTTCGTCAGCAGTAAATCCACCCGTGTTTGCTATTGCTGTATACACCTCATATCCAAGGTCAGCAGACAAATATTTGGCGCAAAAAGATGTATCTAATCCCCCACTGAATGCTAAAACGACTTTCTTCTTCATTTCTTCAATTGCTTTTTTAGGTCTTTTATGATTGTTTTTATTTCTTTCTTGTCTTTCTGCTTCTCCGGATCGAAAAGCATCGCTGTACAAATACAGTATTTACGCTCGGTACGAGTAAGCACATCGTAATTCACACAACCTTGACACCCACGCCAGAAAGCGTCATCATCTGTCAACTGAGCAAATGACACAGGTACATAGCCAAGTTCGGTATTTATTTTCATTACAGCTGCACCCGAAGTCAGACCAAATACCTTTGCATCAGGAAACATCGCTCTAGCAAGCGAAAAAGCATGTTGCTTGATTTTTTTCGCTAAACCATGTTGTCTGAATTTCTCAACAACAATAAGTCCCGAGTTTGCAACATATTGCTTGTTTCCCCACGATTCGATATAGCAAAAACCTGCAAATTCGTCTCCTATAAGAGCTATAATTGCTTTGCCTTCTTTTATTTTAAGTTCCAAGTATTCAGGTGAACGTTTTGCGATCCCTGTGCCACGCACTTTTGCCGCAGCTTCTATAGTATTTAATATTGTCTGCACATAGCCAAGATGCTCTTCTCCGGCTATTTGTATGGTGAGTTGTTGTTGCGCCTCCATTTTTTTGTCTAACACAAGTTCTTCTATATTGTTCATTTTAGTTGATCTATTCAATGTTTGGAATAAAGGTAGATAGTGAAGCTATAACTTCTTCTCTGCTCACATTTTCTTTCGGTATAATCAGTATGGTATCATCACCAGCCACTGTCCCCAAAATATATTTCGAAGCTTTATTATCTATTTCACCTGCTATCGCCATTGCATATCCCGGACGGGTTTTAATGATAGCCAGTTGTCCCGAGAATTCTATCCCGACAAAACCGAAAGATGAAAGCGGAGATTCCTCCGAAGTCGTAACCTTTGCTTCTGGTAACTGATATATATATGTTCCTTTCGACGTCGGAGCTTTTACAACTTTCAATTCTTTAATATCACGCGACAACGTAGCCTGAGTAAGCTCAAAGCCCTTTTCAGTAAGTATCTTAAGAAGCATATCCTGACTATTTATCTCATTAGCCTGAAGTACTTCTTTTATTATTTTGTGTCTGAATCTTTTAGTCATATATGTATAAATATACAAACAAAATGCAAAAATATACATAATAATGCGTATCTAAAACTTTAGATGTATAAAAATTATAAATTTCTAAGGATATGTGTATAAAAAATCAATCGATGGGTTTCGCTGCCGGTATTCCCATATCTTCAGCTTCGTCACTATCAAATTTTTCAGAATACTCTTCGGATCGGCTTATATGGTATTCTCCGTATTCATCATTTGTATATCTTTCATTTGTTGAGTTGAGTAAGAAACTATCGCTGAAAGAAACCTCCTTTTCAAGCCCGAGATCTTTTAGGCTATAAGTTTTACCTTCATGCTTTATAGAATCAGAAAATTCATATAGGTGAGCCTTATAAATTGCATCCTGATATTGTTTCTCAATGATTAGTAAATATAGATTATAGTACTTTCCATTCGATGAAGAACCATCTGAAGAAACAGAGAACTCAAATCCATGAGACGTCTCAATCTGTATAATCCGATCTTGCAAATCCCATTCAAAAGAACATTGTTCAAAATGGGAACTTATAAAGAATGAATATTTGGGTTGACCATATTTTTCTTTAAACCCATTCATAAAATGAGCTCTGTCTTCAAGTGTATTAAATCTCCCTGTAGCATAATAGGCTACAGGCTTTTTCTCTCTATTTGTTAATATAGATAATTTATCAAAGTATGCATTTCGAAATTTGGCAACACTATCCAAAGTCGGAGTTTGATATAAATACCCAAATTCCTCTTTAGGCACTTTCAGCTCTAAAGCATCGGATATTACAGTGTTAATTGTATACCTCAGCATATCATCAGTCAGTTTACCATCTCTTATACTGTCATATTCTGCGTAACCATCTTTAAGAATAAGATGTCGGGAATATAAGAAAGAAACATTCTCCTGAAAATTGACACTCTCTAAGTCAAAAGCACCACACTTCTCGAGAGTAGCGGGCTGCTTGATACATGAAAATAATAATAGAAATGTAAAAGTAAGTGATAAGGTTATTTTAATCATAATTTTTTATAGCTATAAATTCAACATCATTTTCTCTCGTAATTTAATATTATCAGATGCGCTGCCTACCATAAAAGTGAAGTCTCCGTTAGGCTCAACAACTCTATTCATTTTCTTATCAATAATAGAAAAGTCGTCCTTAGTGAGTAGAAGTTTAATCGTTTTGGTCTCACCTTTCTTCAAATTGACTCTTTCAAAGGCTTTCAACTGCATAATCGGCTGTACAACAGAAGCCCTATTATTTCTCAGATATAACTGAACAACTTCATCTCCATCAAAATTCCCCGAATTTCGAAGTTCTACCGTAACTTCAACACCTGAATTGCTCTTATTGATCTTCAAATTGCTATATTCGAAACTGGTAAAGCTAAGCCCATAACCGAAACTATACAATGGCTTACTAGTCATCTCCACATAATCGTGACTTGCCGGATTCCTGTGATTATAATATACAGGCAATTGCCCTACCGATTTGGCTACCGACATTGGTAGACGTCCCGCAGGGTTATATTCACCAAACAGAACATCAGCTATCGCATTGCCACCTTCTTGCCCCGGATACCAAGCTGACAGTAGTGCATCTGCATTTTCTGACGCCCAGTTCATATTCAAAGGACGACCTTGAATATATACAACAACAACAGGTTTGCCTGTGGCTTTTATAGCCTTCAATAGCTCTAATTGTTTCCCCATAAGATCTAAACTAACTCTATCGAAGCCTTCGCCACTCTCCATATCGCTAATGCTATGCTCATCAGCAACAGCAGCACCTGTTTCTATATATTTTGTTTTAAAATCACGTGCACTGGAACCTCCAACCACAACTACAGCCACATCTGATCTTAAGGCGGCTTGCACAGCCTTATCTATATCAGTGTTTAGTGTATCTCTGATAGCACAGCCTTTCACATATTCTATTTGCGATTGTTTGAGCTTAGATCTGATGCCATCCAAAACAGTCTTAACATTGCTATCATCCTGAGGTGCAGTATAATCACCTAACTGATTATATACATTATCGGCATTAGGGCCTATCACTGCTATCTTCTTTATTTTACTCTTATTAAGAGGTAAGACATTATTTTTATTCTCGAGTAATACGATCGACTCTCTTGCTACTTGTCTTGCCAATACTATATTTTCTTGTGTTCTAACAACCTGTCGTGCATTGTTTTCATCGACATATGGATTTTCGAAAAGCCCCATATCGAATTTCAATTTCAGTATTTTATATACAGCCGAGTCAATCTGAGTTTCACCAACCATGCCTTTTTTTACGGCATCAGATAATGTAAAGAAAGCATTGCCTCCCAAGTCACAATCAAGTCCTGAGGTTAAGGATAATATAGCAGCTTCCTGTATTGTTGATACAACATAGTGACTACCCTTCAATCCTTCGATACTACCCAAATCTGAAACAGTAAATCCTTTAAACCCCCAATCTTTACATAGGACATCCTTTAGCAAATATTCGTTCGATGTACAAGGAATACCATCCACCGAATTATAGGCAGTCATCACTGACAAAGCCCCTGCCTTAACAGCTTTTTCGAATGGAGGTAAATAATTTTCTTTCAAGTCGCGCATTCCCACACTGTTGCTATTCCCATTATGTCCGCCATCAGGGATTCCATAAGCTACAAAATGCTTCAATGTAGAGATCAAACTATATGGTTTACTCAAATCTCCACTGCCAAAACCTGTCACAAAGGCTTCTCCCATTTTAGAGATCAGCACAGGATCTTCTCCATACGTTTCTTCCACACGAGACCACCTAGCTTCCCTTGCTAAATCTAACACGGGACCGTATCCGATATGCGAACCCTGAGAGCGTGCTTCTTTGGATATTACAGCGCTCATTTGCTGTATAAGATTAGGGTTCCATGTTGCCGCTTGTCCTATTGCAGTGGGGAAAACAGTAGTACCAATCGCCATATGACCATGCGGACACTCTTCGGCTAGAAAAATAGGAATACCCAAGCGTGTATTCTCCATTATATACCGTTGTAAAGCATTACCCGCTTTAGCTGCCAACTTCGGATTTAATCCGTTTTCTAATGTTTTTTTAGTCCATGGATCTGCCCTAAAAGTGGCCCAGAGCATACCTATATGACGCTGTTGAACATACTCTTCAAACTTTTTAGAGTGTGTCACCTGATTTCCGTTGCGTTCATACATCTCCCAACCGAGAGGACAAAGCAATTGACCTACTTTTTCCTCCAAAGTCATGTGACTGATAAGATCTACGGTACGTTCTTCGCTTGACAGTTTTGGATTTTTGTACTTATACGCTTGTTGAGCACTTATTGTTTGAAATAGAAATAGAGCAATAATGCTTAATTTAAGATAATTCATAAGTATATGTATTCTTATATGATATATTTAACTTCTTTAAAGGCAAAATGTCTTTCTTCGCCTTCGTTAGTTCTTAAGATAAGGATTCCCGAAGAATTAACATCTTGTATTCGGGCAAGGAAATTCGATTCCCCATCATTATACAGATGATAACCATCTTTCCTGAAAAGAGACTCTTTATATTGTTTTATCAGAGAATCGGTCTTGCCAATTTTTATTTGCTGGTAGTACACATTGATATTATCAACAACAGTCTTTAGTATTTCTTCAAGATTATAGTCTCTGTTAGTTATCTGTTTCAGAGATACAGGATTCGGAGCATCGCTTCTGAAATCTTCCTGATTGATATTAATACCAATACCGGCAACAGAATGACCTATATTATCTTCGAGAATAGTGTTTTCTAATAGGATACCACATATTTTCTTTTCATTCCAATAGATATCATTAGGCCATTTTATAGATATACCCGCTGTATATTCTTGCAGACAATTTGCTACGGCTAGAGATACAATCTGTGATAGTATAAATTGCTCTCCCGCTTTTATAAAGCCAGGGAACAAGACAATACTAAAAAGAATATTTTTTCCCGTTTCCGACTCCCAGCCATTCCCTCTCTGACCTTTCCCTGCCGACTGAAAATCTGCCCAAACGACAATACCTTCATCAACATTCTGTGTCTGGAGTAGTTCTTTTAAATAATTATTAGTCGAGTTAGTCTCCCTAATGTGAATTATCTCAGGCACAGTCGTCAACTATTTGGTAAGTTATTATATTCTGTTTGTTTTACTTTGGTTAGTTTCTTTATTACTTCGTCTACTGAGTGAAGAATCAATTCTTTAATGAGTTTATCTGGCACATCGCTATCAAGAACAATTGTATTCCAATATTTTTTATTAGAATGAAATCCGGGTTTTATCCCCGTATACTGTTCACGCAGCTCGATCGCTTTCTCCGGATCGCACTTGAGGTTAAGCCAAAATTCTCCATCTTTACTATCCAACGCCATATAAGCATACATTTTATCCATGATCTTATAAACTAAGACATCCTCTCCAAAAGGAAATGTCTCTGTCGCTCCTTTTATAGCAATACAGGCTTCGCGCGCTTCTTCTATATTCATTTTCTGATTTATTAGATCTTGTTCTTCAAATAAGATTTTCTTAAAATTATACAGATGATCGCAAATAATGAGATATCAGTTTATAGGCGCAAAAAACGCATCATCTATATGTTCTATTTCGAACTTTTGTCCTGTCCAAATTGCTGCAATAACATCAAAGCGGGCCGGTAAATCTATATTAAATTCTTTCAAATAGAAATCTGCCGCCTCTACAATCCTTTTAATTTTTCGTTTCGATACTGCGTCTTCCGGATGTCCCCAATAATTACTACTTCTTGTCTTTACTTCTACAAAAATAATAAACTCTTCGTTTCGAGCAATGATATCTATCTCGTATTTTTCGTAAGTCCAATTTTGCTCAATAATCTCATAACCTTTTTGTTTAAGAAGATTAACTGCTGCCTCCTCGCCCTTTTTCCCAAGATCATTGTGTTCAGCCATAGACTATTTAAAGCTTCAATACTTTATTTACATTATCATACAAAGGAACGAGATTTGCTGTGTCCACAGTTAAGCAGTATTCAACAGAATCTTGCAGGTTATTTGCTTCAAGCCGCTTGATATGTTCAGTACGATTAATATAGCTTTTCAATTCAGACTTAGCCTCTTGCCACATCGATAAAGCAACCTTAGTCGCATCTGAAGCAGACGCATATCCTTTTACTACTAACCTCTCTGCTAAAGCTCCGCCAAACAACGTATCTTCAATATTGAAACGATTGTTCCATCCTGCACAGAGTATCATTACATCTTTTTGCTTTTGTATGCAAAATTCAGTCAATGCACTTATATTCGAAAAAGCTCCGATAGTCAAAACATCTGCATTTGCAGCGGCTTCGATTGCCTGAGTTCCGTTTGTTGTTGTAAATACTATTTCTTTACCCTCTACTTTTTCCTTTGTATAGTCAAACGGTGAATTTCCAAAATCAGCAAAATCACAACGTTTCACATTCCGCTCTGCCCCAACCAGATATCCTTTAGCCTTATATTGTTGAGCCTCTTCGATAGAAGCTACGGGAATAATACACTTAGCTCCATTTTTCAGGGCAGCACACATGGTTGTAGTAGCCCTGAATATATCAACCACTACTACAATATAGTTGTTGCTATCGGCATAGTAAGGATACAAAGCTGGAGAAAAACAAACATCAACTTTCATCTATAATGCAGCTTTTATTCTTACTAACTTCTCCATCAAGCCTTCAAGCTGGTCTAGCGGAAGCATATTAGCTCCGTCAGACAAAGCATTTGCTGTATCGAAGTGTGTTTCAATAAACAATCCATCTACACCTGTAGCTATACCCGCTTTACACATCGTTTCTATCAATTTTGGCTGCCCGCCTGTTACACCCGAAGCCTGATTCGGCTTTTGCAAGCAGTGTGTTGCATCCAACACGACAGGAAAACCAAATTCTTTCATTTCAGGTATTCCCCGAAAGTCCACAACAAGATCAGAATAGCCAAAAGATGTACCACGGTCGGTAAGGATTACATTCTTATTTCCTGAATCCAATACTTTCTGCGCTGCAAATTGCATTCCACTCGGAGCCAGAAACTGCCCTTTCTTTATGTTTACTATTTTACCTGTCTTGGCAGCTGCGATGAGCAAGTCAGTCTGACGGCAAAGAAACGCCGGAATCTGCAAAACATCAACATATTCTGCAGCCATTGCAGCCTCGTGAGTTTCATGAATATCTGTTACAGTAGGGATACCAAAAGTTTCGCCTACCTTGCGAAGTATCTTTAAAGCTTTCTCATCTCCAATCCCGGTGAAAGAATCTACACGAGATCGATTTGCTTTCTTATAGGAACCCTTAAATACATGGGGAATATTTAGTCTATCTGTTATAGTTTTAACTTTTTCGGCAATACGAAGTGCCATTTCTTCCCCCTCGATAACACATGGTCCTGCGAGCAAGAAAAAATTATCATTTTTTAAGTTCTCTATATTCATTTTTTATTTGTTTGATTACTAGATAAAATAGTCTTCAAAGGTACAAACATTCTACCGTTTTGAGAAATTTTAGGTTTGTCATTGATATTATTTATTAGCAATATTAAAGGAATTAAGCTATTTTTATTGTTATATAAAAAAACATGATAATTATGGGAAAAGCCAAGAAGAAAAACTTTGTATTGGATACAAATGTAATACTACATGATTTCAGATGCTTAGATAATTTTGAAGAAAATGACATATATATTCCCATTGTGGTTTTGGAGGAACTGGATAAGTTCAAAAAAGGGAATGATCAGATTAACTATAATGCCCGCGAATTTCTCCGCCAGCTCGATGCAATAACAGATGATAACTTATTTACAAAAGGTATATCCTTAGGCAACGATTTAGGGAATCTCTTCATCGATACCAGTATCAAATCTCAAGAAAGGATAACACAAATATTCCCGGAGAGAATACCCGACCACCGTATATTATCTTCTGTTCTTGACATTTCGGAGCGTGACAGCAAAACAAAAACTATACTGGTAACCAAAGATATAAACCTACGGATGAAGGCTCGTGCAATTGGGCTTCTGGCAGAAGATTATATAAATGACAAAGTTCCTGATATATTTTTGTTCGAGAGGCACCATAAAACATTTAAGGATATGGAGTCTTCAGTTATCGATGAACTGTATGCGAACCCGAACGGTGTTGATCTCGACCAGTTCAATCTGGAAACTTCGGTTAATGCGAATGAATGTTTCGTGATGAAGAATGGAAAGAAAAGTGTACTTTCCAGATACAACCCGTTTACTAAAAAGATAAAGAAAATAGACAAGCAGATTTGTTACGGCATACAACCTCGAAATGCGGAACAAACATTTGCGATGGAGGTACTCACCGATCCCGAAATAAAATTAGTAGCACTTACAGGAAAAGCGGGAACAGGAAAAACGTTACTGGCCTTAGCTTCAGCATTGAAACAAAGCGAGAACTTTGACCAGATACTCCTCGCCCGCCCGATCGTTGCATTAGGAAACAAAGAATTGGGATTCTTACCCGGTGACGAAAAGCAAAAGATAGCACCTTATATGCAGCCTCTTTTCGACAATTTATCTGTAATAAAAAATCACATTCCTTATGGTGGTGCTGAGTACAAGAATATAGAAGCGATGCAGGCAAGTAAGAAGCTGGAAATAGAAGCGTTGGCTTATATCCGTGGACGAAGTTTATCAGAGATGATCTGTATTATCGATGAAGCTCAAAACCTGACACCTCACGAAATAAAAACCATTATAACCCGTGCAGGTGAAGGAACGAAAATGATTTTTGCTGGAGATTTACAACAGATCGACTCTCCTTATCTTGATGCTCAGTCAAATGGGTTGGCTTACATGATAGATAAAATGACAGGACAAGATATTTTCGCACATGTCAATCTGATAAAAGGAGAAAGAAGTAAACTATCGGAGATAGCTAGTATATTATTGTAATAACAATTAAAAAAAATAACATTTCAAGAAATATAAATGGACAAATTCTATCTCAGAGCTTATAGTATACTCATCGTAACAATAAGTATACTCACTATCCCTTGTTTAGCCCAAACTGTAGATAATCATAAATGGAAAGAAGGTATCCTAGTGGATCAATTCATTTATGATTCTGCTGAATTCCCCTCGGTTCATGCAGCTACAATTGCTGAAACCCCGTCGGGTTTAATTACGGCATTTTTTGGCGGAAAATATGAAGGACACCCCGAAGTCAATATATATACTTCTCGTCATACTGCAACAGGATGGACTCCCCCAGTGAAGGTAGCGGATGGCATCGTGAGCGATACTTTAAGGAAGGCCTGCTATAACCCTGTCTTATTTCAATATCCCGATGGCGAATTGCTATTGTTTTATAAAATAGGAAAGAATGTGCAAGATTGGACAGGTTACCTAATCCGCTCATACAATGACGGACAAACATGGACAAAACCCGAAGCACTGCCCGAAGGATTTCTAGGCCCAATAAAAAATAAACCTATTCTGATTGGTAACAAACTAATTTGCGCATCGAGTACAGAGAATGACGGATGGCAAGTTCACATGGAGTTTACCGAAGACAGAGGAAAAACTTGGAGAAAAACATCTCCAATCAACAGTAAGCCTTGGAATATTATTCAACCAAGTATATTAACATTAAACAATAATGTATTGCAAATTGTATGTCGCTCTCAGAACGAACATATCATATCCGCTTTTTCGAAAGATGAAGGAGAAACATGGAGCGATCCTATAGCTCTTTACTTACCCAATAACAACTCGGGGACGGATGCCGTAACACTCAAAGACGGACGCCAACTAATGGTCTACAATCATGTAGCAGCATCGGAGAGTGCATATAAGGATAAAGCTCGTACACCGTTGAATGTCGCTCTATCTGACGATGGAATTACCTGGAAAGCATCGCTCATTCTCGAAGACTCGCCAATAAAGGAATATTCCTACCCATCGGTTATACAAGGACATGACGGTATGATACACATAGTATACACGTGGCGCAGAGAAAAAATTAAATATGTAAAAGTTGATCCGTCACTACTTAAAAGTGAAACAATCGTAAACGGAAAGTGGTAATAACAACTATAAATCCTCATTTTTACAATTTTCTGAATAAAAAAAGAATGAAATGCTTGCAATATTCAAAAAAATATTACTTTTGTAATCACATTTAAAACAACAAGCGTTAGAATGAATATTTTTTCTTATACATACTTTTTCTTTTTTTACTTTTACTTTAGAAAGTAGAACAGGATTTTGTATGAGAAATTTGGAGTGAATTAAAACAACAAGAATATATGGAATCCTGTCAAATATGACGGGATTTTTTTTTGATAACATTTTATGAAAAGAGTTGCGATACAAGGAGGATTAGGTGCATATCATGGGATAGCCGCAGAGAATTTTTTCGGAGAAGAAGTCGAAATTGTTCCATGCATTACTTTTCGTGATATTTTCACAACAATCAAAAAAGAACCGAATACGATCGGGATTATAGCCATAGAGAACACTATCGCCGGTAGCCTTCTGGGCAACTACGATCTGCTAAAAGAAAATAAACTCCCAATAGCAGGAGAATACAAACAACGCATCTCTCATTGTCTGGCGGCATTGCCCGGCCAAACAATTCATGATATAAAAGAAGTGGAATCGCATCCGATTGCACTCATGCAATGTACAGAATTCCTAGATACACTACCGGATGTTAGGATTATAGAGCATGAAGATACGGCTTTGGCAGCAAAAGATGTAGCAGAGAAACATCTATCGACCACTGCTGCGATATGCAGCACCAAAGCGGCCGAAATTTATGGACTAAACATCTTAGCGAGGGGAATTGAGACAAATAAGCACAATTTTACTCGCTTTCTTATTATAGCAAATCCGTGGGTGGTAGACGAACTTCAAAAAGGAGAAGTTTTGAATAAATCGTCTATTGTATTTACAACTCCACATAGCGAAGGCAGCTTATCGAAAGTATTATCGGTATTTTCTTTCTACGGCATCAATTTGACTAAGATACAATCTCTACCAATAATAGGTAGAGAATGGGAATATCAGTTCTATGTAGACCTTACATTTTCTGATCTTACCCGATACAAGCAATCGCTACAGGCAATCCGCCCTTTAACAAGCGAACTAAAGCTTTTGGGAGAATATCCAAACGGAAAACAAAGCGAATTATAAAAAAATCACGATTTAACAATAGCAAACTGCTAATAACAATATGAGAACAATAGTACCGGCAGACCGCCTTAATACAGTAAGTGAATACTACTTTTCGAAAAAACTAAGAGAAGTAGCCGAAATGAACGCAATGGGAAAAAATGTGATTAGTCTCGGAGTGGGAAGTCCTGATCTCCCTCCTTCCGAAGAAACCACAAAAGCCCTATGTGAATCTGTAATAAAAAAAGATGTACACGGCTATCAACCCCATGTGGGTATTGCCGAGTTGCGTAAGGCTTTTGCTGATTGGTACAAAAGAACATATAATGTAAATCTGGATTTTGCAAATGAAATACAACCCTTGATAGGCTCAAAGGAAGGAATCTTACATATCTCTCTGGCATTTCTCAATCCGGGAGACGGAGTATTAGTGCCTAATCCGGGGTATCCGACATATAGTTCAGTGAGCAAGCTTGTTGGGGCAAATATTGTCTCTTACGAATTGGATGAGAATAATAATTGGCAACCGGATTTCGATGCATTGGAAAAGCTAGACTTATCGAATGTAAAACTAATGTGGATTAATTATCCTAACATGCCTACAGGCGCAAACGCTACGATCGAATTATTTGAAAAAATAGTTACTTTTGGAAAGAAACATGGCATCATCATAGCTCACGATAACCCTTATAGTCTTATTCTTAACGAAAAGCCATTAAGTATACTGCAAGTAGAAGGAGCGAAAGATATATGTATCGAACTCAATTCGATGAGTAAATCGCACAATATGCCCGGATGGAGAATTGGGACATTGGCTTCAAATGCACAATTTATACAATGGGTGCTAAAGGTTCTGACCAACATCGAGAGTGGAATACTAAAACCTATACAGTTGGCAGCCATTGCCGCTCTGAACAATTCGGGCGAATGGCACAAAGAAAACAATATCAAATTATACGCCAATCGCCGTCAATATGCAGAAGCTATTATGAAAGAGCTAGGTTGCACTTTTGATAAAAAACAATCGGGAATGTTTCTTTGGGGAAAGATTCCGGCAGAATACAAAAGCAGCGAAGAATTGGCTGACAAAATTTTATACGAAGCGAATGTTTTCTTAACCCCGGGATTCATTTTCGGGAACAAAGGAGAAGGATATATACGTATCTCTTTGTGCTGCAATGAAGACATGCTTAAAGAGGCTTTGGAAAGAATAAAAAAGGTAACAAATTAATGATTGCCACAATATCATTTATCAGGACAGCCTAAATTTATCTATTATAGAGTATTAAATTATAGACAGTAAATAAAAGGTAACAGATAAAAACAGATTAAAAGTTGTCACCTTTGTCACTTTTTAGCTAAAATATAGAATAATCAAAAAACAAATTAAAATAAATATGAAACTAGATTCAATTTTACTTCCGGGAGTTGACCCGAAACGTCCTCTTGTAATAGCCGGTCCATGCAGTGCCGAGACTGAAGAACAAGTAATGAATACTGCAAAGCAACTAGCAGCAGACGGCATAAAAATCCTTCGTGCCGGAATATGGAAACCTCGCACTAAACCAGGTGGATTTGAAGGAGTTGGCAGCGAAGGCCTTGCTTGGCTCAAAAAAGTGAAACAAGAAACCGGAATGTACGTTTCTACTGAAGTTGCAACACAGAAACACGTTTATGAAGCTCTTAAATATGGTATCGACATGTTATGGATCGGTGCCCGTACAACAGCAAATCCATTCGCAGTTCAGGAAATAGCAGAAGCGCTACAGGGTGTTGATATCCCGGTATTGGTTAAGAACCCTGTTAATCCCGATTTAGAGTTATGGATCGGTGCTCTTGAACGCCTCAGCAATGTAGGTCTAACCAAGATAGGAGCAATACACCGTGGATTTAGTTCATACGATAAGAAAATCTACAGAAACCTGCCTCAATGGCATATACCGATCGAACTGAAACGTCGTTTTCCTGATCTGCCTGTTATTTGCGACCCAAGTCATATCGGAGGAAAACGTGACCTTATACAGCCGCTATGCCAGCAAGCAATGGACTTAAACTATGACGGATTGATTATAGAAACTCATTGCGACCCTGAAAATGCTTGGAGTGATGCTTCTCAACAGGTAACGCCGGTGAGACTAAAAGAAATACTGACAGCACTTATTATTCGTGATGGTAAGCAATCGACAGAAGACCTTTCTGACCTTCGCAGACAAATAGACGAACTAGACGATCAGTTGCTGGAATTACTTGCAAAACGTATGCGCATATCATGCGAAATAGGTACTTTCAAGAAAGAGCACAATTTAACCGTTGTTCAGACAGACCGCTATGATGAAATTCTTCAAAAACGAATTGCTCAGGCAACATCTATGAGTATGAACCCTGACTTTATGCGTGTGGTTCTGGAAGCAATACACGAAGAATCTGTAAGACAACAGGTTGAGATATTAAACAAGTAACCGTATATGAAGATATTAATATTAGGAGCCGGAAAAATGGGCTCCTTCTTTACTGATGTATTAAGTTTCGATCACGAAGTTGCTATATTTGACATTGATCCCAAACGTCTACGATTTGTTTATAATGTAGTCAGAATGAGCAATCCGGAAGAGATAAGGGACTTCAAACCTGAAATTGTTATTAATGCAGCAACAGTCAAATATACCATTCAGGCATTTGAAATGGTACTGCCATATCTGGATGAAGATTGTATATTGTCGGATATTGCATCTGTAAAGACGGGACTAAAAGAGTTTTATAAAAAAACAGGCAGACCGTTTGCATCTACCCATCCTATGTTTGGCCCTACATTTGCCAATCTAACAGACCTTAGTACACAGAGTGCAATTGTAATTTCAGAATCGAACCATTGGGGAAAAATATTTTTCAAAGACTTGTATAACAGCCTTAAGTTGAACGTTTTTGAATATACATTCGAAGAGCATGACGAAACGATTGCATATTCGCTTTCAATTCCGTTTGCGTCTACACTTGTATTCGCTTCTGTAATGAAACATCAGGATGCTCCGGGAACAACCTTCAAGCGTCACATGAATATTGCAAAAGGGCTTCTGTCGGAAGATGACTATTTGTTGACCGAGATTCTCTTCAATCCTTATACTCCTGCTCAGGTGGAGAGTATACGAGGCGAATTAAAGCATCTTTTAGAGATCATCGAGAAAAAAGACAGTGCAGCAATGCTAAGTTTCCTCACAAAAGTAAGAGCGAATATAGCTGACAAATAGAATATAAAAAGAGACTGCAAAAGTCATACAATACTAATGCAGTCTCTACTCCTTATAACACCAATTACCAACCAACCATAGTTAGCCTAACACCAAACAAACCTTGAATTCAGCTTTTATTTTTTATGTTTAAACAGCCATGAGGCAAGCCCTTCTTCTTTGAAGGCATTGTCCCAGCTATTATGATTAACTCCTTCATATTCGGTATATTCCGCATCACATCCTAGTTCTTTGAGACGTTTATATATATTTCTCGAATTTTCCACAGGAACGACAGAGTCGGCACTGCCATGAAAAAGCCAAACAGCTGTATTGTGGGCATACAAAGGTAGCTTACTCAAATCAGCACCCCCACAGATTGGGAACGCCGCTGAGAAAGTATCAGGCAATCGCCACAACAATTCTAATGTACCCATACCACCCATTGACAAACCTCCTACATATACTTGATTGGAGTCTACTTTCCCTGAGGTCAGCCAATTTTGGACTAAAGCAATCAGTGTACTCATTGGTTCTGTGATTCCCTCAGAAACACCGAAGGTCAATGTCATTTTATTATCAATCTGATGACGAACAACATTGGCCCAATAACTATCGGCAGGACATTGAGGTGCTATAACGATAGCAGGATAAGCTGACTGAAAATTATCAATAAGAAACTGCTTACCATGAGTCAATTGCTTCTGATTGTCATTACCTCGTTCTCCTGCTCCATGAAGAAATACGACCAATGGATACTGCTTCGACTCATCATAGTTCTCTGGATACATTATCTGATATGGTAACGTATGCCCATCAAACATAAATGAGGCATTCTTGAACTGAGCAAAACTGAATAAAGAACAAATTAGAAAAATGAAAGATAAAACACCTTTTTTCATAACCTTAATTTTAAAATAACTGACATTAAAGATAACGATAATACATCTTACTTCATGTGAGTTATCATGCTATTTCCTTTTGGTTTTATAACTCTTTAGTTCAATGAAGGAGATTCAAAGCCTAGTTTTTTAAGCCCCTTTTGAACATCAGGGTGACTCATAAATAGATTCCAAAGCAACTGCGAACGATAGTTCTCGATCATCACAGCTATTGTACCTTGGTCTATTGCTAAATAACGCTGTGGATACCAGTTATCTGTTTCACTAAAAGCATCATAAAAACCATATTGCCCCCAAACCTTATCGCCCATGCTATATAGCTTGCGTATTACTTTCATTGATTCCTCAGGAGTATATACAATAGAAGACAAGGCTGCCGTAGGAGTTATTACACCGAGGTCTCCTTCTTCTGTTGGCTCATGAGCACTATATCCTTTTACAGAATAACTAGCAGTCAATCCCCAGCAATCTTCTCCATATCCTTTAAATCCTTTCGGGTTACGTAAGCAATACGCTCTATTTATGAGTGTATAATTTTTCATTTCCTGATAATAATCAGCATACTTATCTTTTAGCCCGGTAGGATTTAATCCTAAGAATGAATAATGAGCCCAGAATAAAGGGCCTGCTCCGCTATTGCTTTGATAACGCATATTCAGGTTATACCCATCCAATTGATGAGGAGCAATAATCTTTCCGTTTTCTGCCCAACCTTCATGATAGACCTCAGCCGGAGTGCCATGAGTAGGAGAACATGCAGCCAGGATATAAGTAATGAGACATTCATTGTATCCACGAATAGGAAAATTCATTTCCCATGAATGGTTAGGGCTCCAATGCCAATACAATACATTTTGACCGTTACGATGCCAGTTCCAGTCCACATTTTTCCAAAGGTTGTCAATACGGACAGCTAAAGCTTTTTCTGCATCAGACCCATTTACATAATACTGATGAAGTGCCAACAAACCTTGTAGAAGGAATGACGTTTCAACTAAGTCACCTCCATTGTCTTTATCACTAAAGCCTTTTACTTCGCCAGTCTCACCATTCCACCAATGTGGAAATACACCATGAAAAGAATCTGCTTTCTCGAGAAAGTTTACAATCTTTGTAAACCGTTCTAAACCTTGTTCACGAGTTATATACCCTCTGTCTATTCCGGCAACAATAGCCATTATTCCAAAGCCACTGCCTCCGGAAGTCACCACATTTTTATCATTTTGAGGATATACTCCATCTACATGAAAGCGTTCGCGAGCCATTCCACTCGTAGGTTCGGCCCCATCCCAAAAATAATTAAATGTCCTGCGCTGAACACTATCCAATAGAGCCTCATCTGTAATAGCAATTGGCTCTATGGTGCTATCATCAGTATCTTTATTGGATTTATCCTTACAGCTAATAGCCGCTAGCACAAGTATTATAGAAATGAATGGTATATATATTTTTTTCATATTATCTGTTTTAATAATAAACAAGAAAAAGAGACTAAGATTGCATAGTCTCTTTTTCAAGACTCAGAGCATTTAATTTAATGTAAATCTCGCAGATTTAACATCACTACTATTACCTCCTATCATCACATCAAAATCACCTTTTTCAAATACATATTCGAGATTATAATTGTAGAATTTCAATAACTCAGGAGTTATCTTAAAACTAACATTCTTACTTTCTCCTGCTTTTATAAATGTTTTTTCAAAGCCTTTCAATTCTTTCACCGGACGTGTCACACTACCGACCAAGTCACGAATATAAAGTTGAACAACTTCTGCTCCATCATATTTCCCTGTATTTGTAACAGTGACGGAAGCTGTTAATTCTCCTTTTGCATCAAGTGTTGTAGAACTCAATTTAATGTCGCTATAGCTAAATGTAGTATAGCTTAATCCGTATCCAAATGGATATAGGGGAGCGTTGCTTACATCTAAATAGTTACTGCGGAATTTCTCAAACCATCTGCCTTCCTGCAACGGACGACCTGTATTTTTATGATTGTAGAATAACGGAATCTGTCCCACATTCTGAGGGAAAGTAGCAACAAGTTTTCCGCTAGGGTTGACATCTCCAAACAAAACATCTCCAATAGCATGTGCAGCCTCTGAACCACCAAACCAAACATTAAGAATGGCCGGTACGTTTTCATTTTCCCAAGTCAAAGTCAATGGACGACCAGTAAACAATACCAAGACAACAGGTTTTCCGGTTTTCAATAATTCTCTTAACAATTCTTTCTGTACATCAGGTATACCAATTTCGGTACGAGAACTAGATTCTCCACTCATCTCAGACGATTCACCCAATGCTGCAACGATTACATCTGCATCCTTTGATATTTGTAATGCTTCTTGTAGCATTTCTTCATTGCTACGAGTTTCCTGATCTCTATGCAATGTACGACCAAACATTGTTGCATTTTGTTCATATTTTGCATCATTTATCAGATGACTACCTTTTGCATAAACAACCCTAGCATTACTTCCGGCGACCTCCTGAATACCTTCAACTACGGTTGCAGGTTTAGTAAGATCCACGGCAACACTCCATGTTCCGGGCATATTAGAGCGTGTGTTTGCCAAAGGACCAACCACTGCTATAGTTCCACCTTTTTTCAAAGGCAAAGTGTTATTTGCGTTTTTAAGCAAAACAAAACTTTCGGAAGCTATCTTACGAGCAACAGCACGATTTTCGGCTGTGTATATTTCTTTTTTTGCACGATTTACATCGCAATATTTATATGGATCTGCAAATAATCCTAATTTATATTTTGCTTCCAACACACGGCGACAAGCCTGATCTATTTCAGCTTGCGTAACTTTTCCTTCTTTAAGAGACTTGCCCACTGTAGCCAAGCCTTCACTTACCATATCCATATCGATCCCTGCTTTCAAGGCACGAGCCGAAACGGTTTGTAGATCACCAATTCCGTGATCTATCATTTCACTTATTCCGGTGTAGTCTGTAACTACAAAACCGTTAAATCCCCATTGCTTACGCAATACATCTGTCATCAACCATTTGTTAGCTGTAGCCGGAACTCCGTCCACTTCATTAAACGAAGCCATTACGCTCCCTACACCCGCCTCTACTGCAGCCTGATAAGGGTACATATATTCATTAAACATACGTATACGACTCATGTCTACAGTATTATAGTCGCGACCTGCTTCACCTGCACCATATAGCGCATAGTGTTTAACACAAGCCATAATATTGGAGTTAGACTTATACATGTTCTCTCCTACTCCCTGATATCCGCGAACCATCGCTTTTGCGATTTGTCCTCCAAGAAAAGGGTCTTCTCCATTTCCTTCCGAAAAACGTCCCCAGCGTGGATCTCTCGAAATATCAACCATTGGACTAAATGTCCAGCAAATACCATCGGCACTTGCTTCTATTGCAGCGATACGAGCTGATTGCTCTACAGCAGCCATATCCCATGTAGCAGCCATTCCTAAAGGAATTGGAAATACAGTTTCGTATCCGTGAATTACGTCCATTCCAAATATTAATGGAATTTTCAGACGACTCTGTTCTACTGCAATGCGTTGAACTTCTTTAATTTTCTCAACACCTTTTATATTGAATAATCCACCGACTTGTCCTTTCTTAATTTTTTCAGCTATATTACTGCTTTTAGCCTGTCCGGTGGTTATATCTCCGGAACTAGGCAGATTAAGCTGTCCGATTTTCTCATCCAGCGTCATCTTACTCATTAAATCATTGATAAACTTATCCATCTTTGGATCTTTCCCTTGTCCCAATATATTGCCAGAGATAGCAAAGAAGGCCAAGAAGACCAATAATAATTGTCTTACAGTCATTTTACCTTAAATTTCAGTTATACCTTAACTCTAATTATTTCTTGCCTAAAATTAGTAAGGGCTAATTGTCTAGCCCTTACCATTAAAAATGTGATAACCTAATAACCTTATTGATAGTTGGGGTTTTGTTTCAAAACACCATTTGATTTATCTATTTCCGATTGAGGAACCGGAAGTAATGCATGCTTATCTTGATAATTTGTTTTACCTGCTGCATGTAACACTTCTTTAGCTGTACCCCAACGTACTAAGTCATAAAAACGGTCTGGTTCCAAAGCCAATTCTACTCTTCTTTCACGCTGAATAGCTTTTCTCAATTCCACCTGATCTTCTGTAGTAACTTTGGGTAATATGCTGGTGCTGGCTCCTCTGGCATGAGATCTTACCATTTCCAAATATTTCAAAGCATCTTCAGTCTGACCTAATTCGTTTGCGGCTTCTGCTGCCATAAGAATAACGTCCGGATAACGGATAATACGTATATTAACCCAGAATCCTTCTCTCGTATATTTAGCTCTCATCGCCGGATTTGTGTATGCCTTTTTATTAAAGTATGCACCCATTGCAGATGATTCAGGAGACTCGCCATATGGCTTGTTTGTATTTTCAGGAGTGATAGCTTCACCCGGTTTTCTGAAATACAGTAGTGTAGCATCTTTACGTGGATCTCCAGGCTCGAAAGCTGTTCCCAGCTCTTTTGTTGCCATGTGCCAACCCCAGCCAAGATTCCACTGTCCGGCACCTCTCACGCCTTGCACCTGACAAAACTGGCTACCGATAGCTGTACTTGCAGGCATTGCCGCAGTAGCAGTACATTGCAGCTCAAAAATTGATTCGCCACAGTTCTCTCCCGCATCAGTAAACACCTGATCAACAGATGTATTCAGATTATAAATTCCTGAATTGATAACTTCTTTAGATGCAGCAAGCATATTTCCCCAGTCGTTACGCATCATATATGTTCTGGCATGTAACGATTTGGCAGCACCCCATGTTAAACGTCCTGTATATTTAGCTTGCCAAGATTGAGGTAAATTTGCTTCAGCAAAAGTAAGGTCCGCATCAATTAATGCATAAATCTCAGCAGCAGAACTTTTCGGAATATTTGCCTGTGATGCATCTTTTATTTTAAAGTCTATTTTAGGAACTTCACCCCATGCTCTCACCAAGTTGAAATAACAATAAGCTCTAAAGAATTTAGCTTCTGCTTCCAAGCTTCTAAGATCACTGTTATTCAATTTCTGTATAGTATCTATAGTAGAGTTACAGTCATGAATTATCGAATAATTATGATTCCAGTAAGTTCCTAATATCCCATTAGATGCTGTGTATTCAAAATCATCCCAAAATCTGGCGTTATCCGGTCCATCATTCTCAGTACTTCCTTTTTCAGAATCTTCGGAACGGAACATGTGCACTGCAAATGCAGGAATCCCGGCAGTTATATTATAACTTCTCATTTTTGAGTAAACACCAAAGATTTTTGCTTCTACACCACCACTAGTATCGTCATCCTCAGTAAAACTTCCTTGAGGACTTTTGTCCAGAAAATCATTACAGCTGATAACCGATAATGCTAAAGCAGCAATTATAGCGGCATATATATATTTATTAAATATTCGTTTCATAATATATTGTTTTTATCTATTAAAATGTAAGATTTAAACCAAATGTGTAAACCGCAGGTATTGGATACGGATTAGCATCGATACCGAAAGCTATAGCCGAACCTCCTAATTCTGGAGAATAGCCTGTATTATTTTTCCATGTTTTAGGATTTTGAGCATTTATATATACTCTTAAAGATCTCATTCTTAATTTTTTCAACATATCTGCACCGAAAGTATAACCTAATTGAATATTTCTGATACGGAAGAAGCTACCGTCTTCAATAAAGTAATCTGATGGAGTAGAACCTCTATTAATGTTTCTATTGTTAGCCATTATTGGCTCTGTATTAGAAGTTCCTTCGCCGTGCCATCTATCCATTCTAGCCTCTAGGTAGTTAAATTGAGACCAAGCATAAAGATTCCATGTGCGATAAATTTCATTACCATATACACCCATCATGTCAACAGACAGGTCAAAATTTTTGTATCCTACATTTACTGAAAGTCCATATGTAAAATCAGGAGTAGGGTTACCTATCATTGTTCTATCGGCAGTGGTTATTTGACCGTCTCCGTTCACATCTTTGAATTTCAAATCTCCGGGTTTAGCTCCTAGTGTATTCTTAGCGGCATCAATTTCTGCTTGATTTTGATATATACCCTCCACTTTATATCCATAGAAATATCCGATAGGATATCCTGCCTGTGTATAAGACATTTCAGGAAGACCAGAAGTTCCGGTAGTAATGTTGTATCCTTCTTGATATAAATACAAGACTTTATTCTTGATTGTAGTTAAATTACCACTAACTCCATATCTCCATTCTGAACCGATTTTATCATTCCATGATAAAGTTAATTCAACCCCTTTATTTTCCATTGAACCTAGATTACCAAGACCTGGTCTTGTACCTGCAATACCAGGAATTTCAGCTAAAAGATCTTTAGTCTTCTTCTTATAATAAACACCTTCGAAGTTCAATCTGTTTTTCAAGAAATAAGCTTCAAGTCCGGCTTCCCAAGCCTCAATTTTTTCCCATCTCAAGTTTGGATTTGGAAGATATGCGATTTCATATCCCGGTATTATATTATCAGCAAAAACCGCATTAGAAGTGTTTAGAAGCACTGGTTCTGCTGGATAAACTCTATCCATATTTTGGTTTCCTAGAGTACCCCATGATCCTTTAAGCTTCAAGTAATCAAGAAAAGTGAAGTCTTTCATAAAATCCTCTTCTGTTATTACCCAACCAGCACCTAAAGAGTAGAAATTTTGCCATTCGTTGCCTGTATAGAAGAATCCTGAAGATCCATCACGACGGAACGATCCGTTGAACAAATATTTGTTTTTATAATTATACAATCCCCTTGCCAAGAATGAAACGGTTGAACGTTCCCATTGTGTACTTTCAGCAGATGCTGCATTTGCATCACCGATGCTTACAAACCATTTATCAGGATCATTAGCAATAGGGAGTCCGTTTCCTTCGCCACGTCTTCCGGTAAGACTGGATAAGTTGTTATAGTATGTTGTAAAACCGGCTGTAGCTGTAATATTATGATTATTAAAGCTATTTGTATAAGTCAACAAATAATCGCTTTGAACCTTTGTTTCATTTGTTTTTTGTTGCTGTACAGCAGTTTTCCCATCTCCCATAACCACAGGCTGTTGAGTATCAACATCGAATATAGTTCTCTTAGGAGTATATAATCTGCTATCATAAGATTTGTAATCTAATGAATACATTACACGGAAATTGAAGTTCTTCAAGAATGTAAGATCTCCATATACATTACCGGATGCTCTGTAGTCAATTACTTTGTTCATATCCTTTTGTAACTCAACAATAGTCATCGGATTTGACACTTCATTTTTTTGGAAACTAGGCAATGTATTATACAAACCTTCTTTTTCATTATAAGGAGCTGCAATAGGTGCTGCATATAAAGCTCTTTTCACAACATCTGTATATAAGCTGGTAGAAGTATTAAGAGGGGTTGAACGAGCACCATTAAATTGGAATCCAACTTTAAATGCTTTAGTGATAGTGTAATCACTGCTCAGATTGATAGTTACCTTACTGAATTGTTCATGCTTCAAAGTTCCTTCTTCTGAAGTATAACCAACACCCATATAGAACTTATTCCTTTCGCTAGAAGATGTTATACTAATATTGTTATTGGTAATAAATCCTGTTTGGAATATTTCATCTTGCCAATCTGTATCAGCAGTCCAGTTTGTATAATCGAAAGGACTTGCACCTTGATTTGCTAACTGCTCTGAATAAAGTTCTTTAAACTGTGCAGCATTCGCCATTTTGATTTTATCTACTACCGATTTAAAACCAAAAGAAGTATTGATATTTACCAATGTCTGACCTTCCTTCGCTTTTTTAGTAGTAACAATAATAACACCATTTGCACCACGTACACCAAAGATAGCCAATGATGAAGGGTCTTTCAAGATTTCCATTGATTCAATGTCGGCAGCATTTAAGAAGCTAATGTTATCATTAAATAATCCATCAACTACATATAGTGGCTTATATCCGTTAATTGAGTTTGTTCCGCGAATACGGATTTCAGGATCTTGTCCGGCAATACCTGTATTTACCACCTGCACCCCTGCTACTTTTCCTTGCAATGAGGCTAATGGGTTGGCAGATGGACGGTTTGCTATATCCTCTGCTTTAATACTGGCAATGGAACCGGTCAAGTCTCTTTTCTTTGCTGTACCATAACCAATTACGACTGTTTCCGTTAGCATTTTGGCGTCATCTTCCAATACTACGTTTATCGCATTCTGGGTACCTACAGTAACTGATTGAGATTTCATTCCCAAATAAGAAAACACAAGGACATCTCCTTGTTTTGCAGAAAGAGAATACATACCATCTATATCTGTTATTGTTCCGTTTGTTGTACCTTGTACCAGAACACTAACTCCGATTAGAGGCTCATTCGCTTGATCCACAACCTTACCCGAGATTGTTTTGGTCTGCGCATAAATAGTCGTCACGCTTGCCAAAAGAAAACAAGTGAAGAAAAAAATTCTCCGCATGAGAGCAGCTGAACTTTTCATTTTTTTAGGTTTAATTTTCATAGTCTTACTTTTTATTTAAACACATATTTTCAAATAAAATCTACTATGAACGACAGAAAAGAAGAACTAAAAAGTGATCGTATTTTTCAGTAACGGCTAAGTTATGATTGTTCTTTCTGTGCGTATGATATTAGATTTGTGTCAAAATTAGAGTTTATAGACAGAGTGTTTCTAAAAGTTAATACACCGTGAATACACCCGCTCCTCTTTTAACAATACCGCCACCTCACTTTTACCTCTCAAACAATCATAAAAATATAATAAACAATAAATTAGAATAGTTAATCTATATTTAGGAAAAACTCATTCAAGTTCTGGGAAGGAAGAATATTTAACTTTTTCCTTAATCTATAACGACTATTTTCAACGGCTCTAATGGATAAATTCATTAAAGAAGCAATCTCCTTTGTTTCCAAATTTAGTTTCAAACAAGCACAAAGCCTAAGATCATTATTGGTTAACTGAGGGTATAGAGTTTTCATTTTTTTGAAAAAGCCTGTATGTTTCTCTTCAAACTTTAGTAGAAATGTTTTCCAGTCGTCTTCCGTATTCATATTACTATTGAGCAAGGCATTTATTTTTTGAGACAATGGAATCAAAGCATTGTTTCTATTCTTTGAATAAAAATCATCTATGATATCTTTTACTTTCAAAATGAGTTCATTTTTCTGAATAATAAAAGATGTTTGAGTAAGAAGTTCGGCACTCTTTTGTTCCACTTCTTGCTGCAACTCCCCGGCCAACATTTTCAAGCGTTTGGTTTCCCTATGTCTAATCTTTTGAAGATGCAAGTTTCGATATCGTCTTAATATGAGCATCCAGATGATATACATGACAAAGAAAAAAGCAAGAATATAAAACATATACGCCCAAATAGTCTGATACCAAGGCGGCAGTATTTCAAACTCATAAGAAATAGATTCGGAATAATGTCCGAGATTGTCTACTGTACGTACCATAAAGACATACTTACCTTCAGGTAAACGAGCATACTGAGCACCATTCA
The DNA here is from genome assembly GCF_000213575.1 of Dysgonomonas mossii DSM 22836. Taxonomy (GTDB): domain Bacteria; phylum Bacteroidota; class Bacteroidia; order Bacteroidales; family Dysgonomonadaceae; genus Dysgonomonas; species Dysgonomonas mossii. The sequence continues at coordinate 497,848 of NZ_GL892005.1, read as the reverse complement.
CCTTTTGCGGTACAGACCAATCCTTATCTACGCCTTGCAACATATACTGAAATGAAAAATTAGATGAAAAAGCATTCTCTGCTGAAAAGCCAAAGGTTATAGTATTATAGTTGTATGATACCTTAGCTAATTGAGCAAGATTCTTGTATTCGTAGTCGCCATAACCATTTGTTGTTCCCAACATTCTTAAATATGGAAGAGGTAATTTATTTTGAAGGTCTTTTTTTACGACATGTTCTTTATTGTATATCATAAATCCATTATCCAAGCAAACAAGGCTCAATGAATCATTCAGGATAGACACATTTTCGTATGCGTTTACCAATGATAAGTTCATCCCTAAGTTGTAACTTTCGAGAATAGATGCTTCATAGCCATCATATGAGAATTTATAAATCGAAGCATCTGTGAGTGCCCAAAATAGATTTCCACGAATATGTACAATTTGCTTTAGGTTCTTTACATTTTTAAAGCAGTCATTCAGTATTGTATTCGGCACTATTTTATTTGAAATATCATCGTAGGTATAAAACTCATTATTTCCAAGCAAAACAATACGTCCTCCCACCTTAAACATTTTCATTTTGTATGGGAATCCATCTTTATTACTTCCTCCGTAATATGAGAATGTTTCAAAGCCCGAGAGATCGTCACTAAGTTTACATCTATAAATCCCTCTATTAGCATGCTCTAACCAAATATTACCGATATGATCAATATCCGCATTAATTATCGGCTCTGATATCTGCTTCGGCATATATACCTTATTTGTAGCGAGATCTACAATTTTTAGAGACTGATAGGTAGATAGAAAAAGCAAGTCTTTCTCTTTATATTTTGCTTCCATGATGTTGTAAACACCGGTATGTATATCAAACACATCTGAAACCGAAAGGTTACTATTTATTAATTTTAGACCCTTATTATGACAACAGTATAGCTTTCCATTCACAACTTTTAATGTCCAGACTTGCCCTTGTGTCCCATTTATCAGTTTCATATTAGCCAAAGCTTCTGGCTTTCTCAGATCTTCAGCAGCTATATAAAACACACCTTGATTGGTAGCAACAAACAATTTATCATTCCACAGAGCACCACCATATACAGCACCAGTTTTTCCTCCTTTATCTATATAGCAGTCCATATTCTCTATATGCTGTATATAAGAGATACCTTTATCCAGAGCAGCCCACACATTACCTATATTATCTTCATAGAGGGACAGCACCGTATTATTCTGGAGGGTATTTATAGTAGATAGATGATCTAATATATTTCCACTTTCGTCAACCTGATAAATACCATCTAATATAGTTCCGAAAAAATAAACACCCTTCGAAGACAATATACCGCAATTAAGCTCTGCAGAGCTTAAGGTAGAAGATATTGCAGCATTCCATTGATTAAAGGTCTTTCCATCATAAATATACATTCCTTTTGTAGATGTGCCTATAAGATATTTATCAGTCGAATATGGCAATATAACTCTAACATCGGTATTCGTAAAGATTTCACTTCCTTCTATCTTTGTTAATGTAGTTCCTTTTAGGCGATACAAAGCTCCAAACATCTGTTGCACCAAGAATTCATTTCTTACCTTAGATAATAATAAGAAGCCCCCATTGAAAGGTACATGTTTCACCGTTTTATAGTCGTACATATAGATGGAGGAAAAAGATTGAAAATAAACGCAATCCTCCGCAATCCAGATCTTCCAAAAATCATCATTTTTAAAAAGAGCTTTATCCAACTGATCACTTAAAGAAGTGTAGACTAATTTTCCTGAGATATCCCTATCCCATCGACCAAACTCCTCATAACTGCCCGTAAAAATAGTTTGATGCGAAAGTACTGCTACCGAGCGTGCTATTAGAGAGTTAGGGATACGGTTTAACCTCCATTCTACACCGTCGAACTCGAGCAAGCCTATATCGTTGCCAAAATACATTATTCCTTTTTCGTCTTGCGCTATCGACCAGTTTTTATTATCGGCTCTATACATGCTCTTGGACAGGTTGATAACATGTGGTTTATTTGCCGAAATTGAAATGAAAGGAAGGAAGGTTAGGAATAATAAAAAGATATATTTCATTAAATTATTCATTCAGGTTGAATTTACAAAGAGCTTTCTTATTTAAGACATCAAAAATACTACTTTTTTATGGATTTTGTTTTCAGATAGATGTCAATATAATGTCCTCAATCGTTTTGCCTTTAGAAGTTCATAAGTTATATTTGTATGTAATAAAAAAATTAATATCAGAAAATCATGAAAATCGGGATAGACCTGGGAGGAACGAATGTCAGAATGGGGGTTGTTAACAATGGAGTCATTGTAAAGAAAATATCAGAGCGATGTAAAGCAGACCAGCCCGAAGACATTGTTATAAAACAATTGACAGACATGCTTCATCAAATCATATCGCCAGAAATAGAAAGTATAGGGATAGGTGTACCGTCTGTAGTGGATGCAGAAAAGGGTATTGTATATAATGTAATGAATATCCCCTCTTGGAAAGAAGTGCATCTAAAAGAAATATTGGAAAAAGAATTTAATATCCCGGTCTTCGTAAATAATGACTGTAACTGTTTTGCTCTGGGTGAATATCATTTTGGAGAAGGAGCCGGATCGAAAGATTTAGTAGCCGTTGCGTTAGGAACAGGTGTAGGCTCAGGAATTATTATTGATGGCAAATTATACAACGGAGGAAATACTGGAGCCGGCGAGGTCGGATGTATTCCTTATCTGGAATATGACTACGAGTCTTATTGCAGCAGTTCTTATTTCACTCGTGTACATGGCATCACCGGGAAGGAAGCTTTTGAAAAGGCTAAAGCAAATGAAGATGTTGACTCTATCATTCTATGGAATCAATTTGGACACCATGTGGGCGACCTGATGAAAGTAATTCTTTTTGCTTACGATCCTCGAGTGATTATTTTAGGCGGAAGTATAGCCAACGCTTACGAATATTTTGCTCCCGCCATGATGGATAGTCTTGATAGCTTTCCTTATCCCGAAACAGTAAAGAACCTGAAGATATATACATCTAAAGTAGAAGATGTTGCTATACTTGGAGCATCAACCCTAAGCTAAATTAGTAGCCATTATACAGAACGGAGTGAAGAATCTATAATGTTATGATTCTTCACTCCGTCAAAAAATAAAAAGAATGATATCTTATCTCTCCCACTGCTGCAGCTCAGCTACAGCAAGCTGATAATCTCGTTCTGTCTCCAGATACTTATCCACTGTTTCATAATACACAGACAACTCTAATAGATAATTAATAAGGGATAACTGCCCCTTATCCAATGCTATTTTAAGCAAATCCTGACTACTGGTAACACTCAAAGCATCTTCATACTCTTTTAACAACAGAGATAATTTCTTTGCTTTATCATACTGATTCTTCAAGGTATTCCTGAATTGTAACTCAGAGTCCTCATGCTGCATCTGCAATGCTACCGTTTGGGCTTTCTGATGCTTCACTGTATTTTTCCCTTCCCACAAAGGAATGGATACGCCAACCGAAACTCCCTGAAATGTTGTGCCTGATACTCTTTCGCTGGCATATCCGGCTGTTATCTTTGGTAAATTTAAAGCCCTTGTAAGCTGTTCCTGCTTTCTGCTTAACGCAACTTCTTGTTCCGCTACACGTAATGAAGGATTATTAGCCTTTACTATTGCAAACCATTCTATAAAGTTCAGAGGAAAGGTAAAATCTGAATAACGATTAAATTCTCCAACATCCAAACCTCCGTTCAATCGCTGCAACTCAGATTTAGATAAATTCAAATCAACTTCATTGATCTGCAAAGCTTTCTCAGCATTTAGCAAGTTCAACTTCGTTTTATTACGCTCCAAAACATCGATATTTCCTTGATCAAAACTCTTCTGATAAGCATCAGAAAGCTCTTTGGCTTGTTTCAGTCGATCCGATAATATCTTGTTCATCTTCGTTTGATAAACCAGCTCTACACAAATTAAGCGAGCTTGTTGCAAAATCTCCACTTTCTGTTGATCATAGATCATATCTACCTGTTGGTTTTTCTCATCAGACAATTGTGTCTTATAGCGATATGCTGTAGGGAAATCAAACGACTGGGTTACATTAAGGTCTACACGGTTGCCTTCTCCGGAGGGACTTCCCCACAGATAACCGAATTCTACTTCGGGATTAGCCATATTTATTCCTGTCTTGTTACCAATCTTATCAGCATTCGCCTTCTCGCGATAAGCTTTCAGCGTTGTATTATTAATTTCTATCTCCTTCAAAACATTATCGAACGAGTCTTGAGCCTGTGCACTAATAGTTAGCACCGACAAAAGAATATATATTATTTGTTTCATAAATTATAACTCAATTATTAAACAATCTCTTCTTTTAAAGTCTTTCTTCTCTTAAGCATTCTGTATACTATCGGCACAATGTACATATTCAACATGGTGGAAGTCAGTAGTCCACCCAAAATAACCTTAGCCATAGGGCTCTGAATTTCATTACCCGGTAAACTTCCTTGTACAGCCAGAGGTATCAAAGCTAGTCCTGAGGACAAAGCTGTCATCAAAATAGGATTCAACCGATCGAGCGATCCCTGCAATATACTCTTATTCACAGAGTACCCCTTGTTTCCCAAATCGTTGTAATGAGCCATCAGCAAAATTCCGTTTCGCGTAGCAATACCAAACAAGGATATAAATCCGATAATAGCCGGAATGCTGATCTCTCCGGATGTAAACAGAATAGCATACACTCCACCAATAAGAGCCAGAGGAAGATTAAGAAGAATTACAGCCGATTGTGTAACACTTCTAAACTGATTGAATAGCAATAGAAAGATAATAAGAATAGCAAAAACAGAAGCAATGAGCAATATCTGCGATGCTGCCTGTTCACTTTCAAACTGTCCTCCATATTCAATATGATAACCTTCAGGCAACTGAATATTATTATCCAAATTCTCCTGAATTTCATTTACAACGCTTCGCAAATCTCTTCCGGCAACGTTTGCCGACACGACAATTTTACGCTGAGCATTCTCCCTGTTGATTGTATTAGGGCCCGTAGAGGATGATATATCTGCAATATAAGCAAATGGTACTTTGAGCCCGTTAGCATCGATCATCAAATTTCTGATCTTCTCGGCTTGGTCTTTATAGTTCTCATCAACTTTTAGCGTCAAGTCAAAACTTTTACCTGCATCATAAACCTGAGAAACAACTTCACCCGAAAGCATTGTAGTTACAAACTCAGTAAATTCAGGTAAGGTGATACCATATTTTGCCAACAATTCACGTTTAGGTACAATCTTTAATTGGGGACGCTCGACCTGCTGCTCTACATTCAAGTCGGCAACACCTTCTATGCCCTCTATCTTGGACTTGATATCATTTCCGAGAGAGAATAATTTATTCAGGTCTGTACCAAATATCTTTATGGCAATATTGGCTTTGGTACCCGAAAGCATGTGATCGATACGATGCGATATAGGTTGACCTATTTCCACACTAATTCCCGGTATGGCATTCAGTTTATCCCTAAGCTCTGCCAATACTTCCTTCTGAGGACGATCTTTTAATATAAAGGGTGCTTCAATCTCAGAACTATTCACACCAAAAGAATGCTCATCCAGTTCAGCTCGCCCGGTTTTACGTCCTACGGTTTGTATTTCGGGAACGCTAAGAATCGCTTCTTCTGCCATTCCAGCTACCTTATCAGATTCCTCCAAGGATATACCCGGCAAGGTATTTAGTGTTACAGTAAAAGACCCTTCATTAAATGGCGGTAAAAAGTTACGCCCAAAAGTAAAAGAAATAGCAATAGCCGAAATCAACAACAAGCCTGTTATTCCCAATACTATCTTTTGTTTCTCTAATGCCCAATGCAAGCTTTTTTCATAAATAGCCTTAAGCTTCATTACAAATACGGATTCTTTTTCTATCTTATCTTTCTTATTATTTGCAAGTAAGTAGCTACACAATACAGGAGTTACTGTAAGAGCAATAATTGTAGATGCAAAAAGAGCAACGATAAAAGCTATCCCCAGAGGAACAAGCATACGCCCTTCCATACCGCTAAGGAAAAACAGAGGAGTAAAACTTGCTACAATGATCAATGTTGAGTTCAATATTGGCATACGTACTTCCTTCGATGCCTCGAATACAATAGTAAGCACACTTTGTTGTTCCTCCTTTGGCTTTTTCCGATTCTCTCTCAAGTGCTTAAACACATTTTCAACGTCTATAATAGCATCGTCTACCAGCGAACCAATGGCAATAGCCATCCCTCCCAAGCTCATTGTATTGATCGTTAAGCCCATCAGCTTGAGAGCAAGAATAGAAGTCAGTAAAGAAAGGGGTAAAGCCATTAAGGAAATGAAAGTGGTACGACCATTCATCAAAAACAAGAGCAGCACGATGACTACAAAAATAGAACCTTCATAAAGGGACTTCTGCACATTATTAATAGAGTTATTAATAAAACGTTCCTGACGGAAAATATCTGTTGATATTTTCACATCCGTAGGAAGTCCTTTTTGCAAGTCGGCTATAGAAGCATCCAGCTTCTCACTCAGCTCGATAGTATTTGTATTGGGTTGCTTGGTTATAGTCAGCAATACGGCTGATTTTGTTTTTTCGGAAGCGACACCTAACTTAGGCGTTTTTGCTCCTATCTTTACATCTGCTACATCACTGATCAGAATAGGACTTTCTCCTACTTTCTTTATTACAGCTTTGCCTATTTCTTTTACATCGGCACTTTGCAGAACACCTCTTACTATATATTCATTCCCGTACTCATACAACACACCTCCCGATGCATTCTGATTCATATTACGAGTTACTTGTAGCACTTCATCTAGCGTAACACCGTAATGTTTCATACGTCCCGGGTCGAGTAGTATTTGATATTCTTTGATATCACCACCTATCACTGTCACCTGTGCCACTCCTCCTGTGGATAGTAAGCGTGGGCGTATCGTCCAATCGGCAATAGTGCGAAGGTCTAATAAAGATGTAGAGTCAGCAGTCAGCCCGATAATCATCACTTCTCCCAGTATCGAAGATTGTGGTCCTAATGTCGGTTGTCCTATATTTTCGGGTAAAGCATCACCCAGAGTAGCCAGTTTTTCGGTTACTATCTGCCGAGCTTTATAAATATCTGTACCCCAATCGAATTCAACCCATACAACAGAGAAACCTGTAGTAGATGACGAGCGTACCCGCCGTACATCTGTAGCACCATTCACTGCTGTTTCGATCGGAAAAGAGACCAGGCGTTCCACCTCTTCCGAAGCCATCCCATTCGCCTCTGTCATTATCACTACGGTAGGAGCATTGAGATCTGGAAATACATCTATCTCCATATTCTTGGCTGTATAAAGCCCGCCAACCAATAGGAGAACAGCACCGATAAGAACAATCAGCCGATTGTTCAACGAAAATTGTATTATTTTATTCAGCATATTTATTCCTCCTCAATTTAATGTTCATGAGCATGAGGGATTGCTGATGATGTAGAAGCTAACTTGACATGATATGCTCCTTTACTTACTACTTTATCTCCCTTCTTCAGACCCGACAAGATTTCCACACGATTGCCATCATTTGCACCCAAAGTAACTTCCTGCTTGCTATATGCATCATCGTGAGATTGCAAATAAACGAAATACAGACCTTGTTCTTCGATTAAAGAAGATACAGGGATAGAAATAACATTGCTACGCGGTTGTCCTAAGAGATAAACCTCGACATAAGAACCGGATATTATTTGACCTATATTGTCAAATTCAAAATTGACCGGTACATAGTATTCTTGGCTAGACGAAGACTTTCCGTACGATACCAGCCTTCCGTTTAAAGCGGAAAGGGTATAAACCGTTTTATCGTAAGGCGTTTTGAAATTGGCGGATATTACATATCCTAAATCTTTAAAGTAACGTTCCGAAACGTCAGCTCTTAGTTGCAATCTTCTATTCTGCGTAACGGTCATTAAGGCTTGCCCTACTTCCACGTATTGACCTTCGTTAACCAATTTTGTCTTTATAAATCCACTTATAGGAGTTGATACTCCCACACCCTTAGCTGTAGTTTTCTGCCCGATAGCGTGATAAGCAACTCTAGCATTTTCGTAGTTCAGCTTGATCTCGTTATATTCTTTTTCGGCAATAAGCTTATTTCCGATCAGAGATTCAGCTCTCTGATATTCCTTCTGAGCAATCTCGTATGCAGACTTCGCTTTTGCCACAGGGTCTCCATCCACTATATTTTTAGAAGAAATACTTAGAAGCGATTCTCCGCCACGTACGGCTAATCCTTCATTCAACGAAGCCTTATTAAATGATACCATTCCGCTGGCAGTTGCAGAGATTGTTACCTCGTCGCCTTGTGCTGATAGAATTTGTCCACTGGTCTTTATTACCTGATGAAATGCAGAAGGCTGAACATTCACAATTTCTAATCCTGCCTTTTTAGCCTGCTCGGGCGAGAATACGATTTCCTCTCTATGGGCTTCTTTATCATGCGAATCATCTCCTTCAGCATGATCGTGGTCACACTCCTCTCCTTCGGCGTGAGAGTGAGCTCCCTCTTCTTCAGAATGATTATGCCCTGCATGAGATTCTTTATTTTGTTCTGTGTGATTGTCTGCTTTTTGTTTAGAGTTGCACCCCCAAAGCATCGCAAGCAAACAAGCGATATATATTACATATTTTTTCATATTGTTATTTCTTAAACTTGAATAAACAAAACAATTATAGGCAGTTTAGGAAACTGTCCCTATAATAATTCAAACTTCTCTGTTAGAGAATTTATGCTAAAAAATAAGATACAGGAGGTGCTCGCAGGCTTTTTATGGAACCTACAAAAGGCGGGGTATAGTTTACTAAGTAAGGTTTTTGTCTGAAGCGTTCCCCAAACTGTGGAGCTTCCAGATAAAACTCATTCAATGAGTATAATATATAGGCAAGAGAAAGACAGTTTGCACATGGCAATATATCATCATGCGTATTATCTTGTTGACGAAGTATCAATTCCTGAAGATTACAATCTTCAGCATGCGCCTGATGATGACATCCTTTTTTATGTTGTCCACAACAGTTATGGGTATCATCTTGCTGGTCAGAGCAATGATGTCGATGCATAATTTCTTCAAGAGAAAAACAGATAACACCATCATGATGCGAATGAGGCATAATAGCATGGGCTAACATAAACATGCTAGCCATCAAAGTTAGAGTCAAAGCTATTAGTCTCAAATGTCTCATACTACAAAGATACAAAACTTAGGTAAAGAAGCTTTCTTTTCTTCATACAAAAAAGCAACGAAGGAATTTAGAACTGATAAAATATGACATTTTAATAGAAAGAATATTTTAATTAAGAATAAATATATAACTTAGTGAACGATTGTTAACCAAAAACCCATTTAATAACTTTCAAAATATCACATCATGAGTAGAATAGAAAATGACCTTATTAGCAGTCTGCCTGTTCCTGATAATGCTTATTATGGAATACACACTCAAAGAGCGATCAATAATTTTAACATTTCAGGGATAAAGTTATCGCATTATCCTCAGTTCATTAAAGCTTTAGCTTATGTAAAATGGGCAGCAGCCGAAGCGAATTATGAACTCGGAGTCTTGGATAAAGACATTCACGATGCAATAATAGAAGCCTGTAAAAAAGTTATAGAAGGAGATTACAATGATCAGTTTCCGAGTGATATGCTACAAGGAGGTGCAGGAACATCAACCAACATGAATATCAACGAGGTAGTTACAAATATTGCCTTAGAGATTATGGGGCACAAAAAGGGTGAATATCAATACTGCTCTCCTTACGACCACGTAAACCTCTCTCAATCGACAAACGATGCTTATCCTACAGGAGTAAAACTTGGGATTCTATTTTACAATGAAATGATAGAAGATACCTTGATTGAGTTAATAACAGCCCTCAAAGAAAAAGGAGACGAACTGAAACATGTGGTAACAATGGGACGTACCCACCTACAAGATGCCATACCAATGACATTGGGACAACAGTTTGACGCATACGCTGCGACTTTGGAGAAAGAGAAGACTTCTCTGAGACAAAGCGTAAATTTGTGCCTCGAAATAAATATGGGAGCAACGGCTGTAGGGACAGGACTAAATGCTATCCCCGGTTATGACGCATTATGTGCTAAAAATCTCACTCGCCTTACTCGATTTAATTTTACTCCTGCAAAAAATTTGGTAGAAGCCACATCTAATACAGGCAGTTTCGTGGCCTATTCTTCTGCCTTGAAAAAGTTAGCGACAAAGCTTTCCAAAATATGTAACGACCTTAGAATACTGGCATCAGGGCCACGCTGCGGAGTACACGAAATAAATCTTCCGCCAATGCAAGCAGGTTCTTCTATTATGCCGGGGAAAGTAAATCCGGTTATTCCTGAAGTTGTTTCTCAAACATGCTTTAGAGTACTGGCTAATGATTTTGCGGTAACAATGGCTTCCGAAGCAGGTCAGCTACAACTGAATGTTATGGAACCTATTATAACATATACTTTATTAGAATCGCAAAACCTGCTCAACAATGCGATGGTTTGCCTCAGGAAAAATTGTATCGAGGGTATTACGGCTAACGAAGAACATTGCAAAAATCTTGTTATGAACAGCATAGGACTTGTTACAGCATTGAATCCGTATATAGGCTATGAGAATAGCACGGCTATAGCAAAAGAAGCTTTGGAAACAGGGGCAAATGTGTACAATCTAGTACTAAAGAAGAATATATTATCTAAAGATGATTTGGATAGAATATTAAATCCGGAAAATATGACGGGAATAAAATAACCTCTCCCTGCAAAAAATGGAAAAGGAGTGAAAATGTTTTTTTCACTCCTTTTCTTATTTCTACAAAAAACTGATTTCTATTAATCTTCGTCTTTCTGACTTTCTGCGTATTCTTTCAACAGCTTATCCTGAACATCCGAAGGTACGAGCTCATAGCTGGCAAACTTCATCGTAAATGAAGCACGGCCTCCCGTTAAGGAACTGAGCGAGATAGAATAATTAGACATTTCTTTCAAAGGAACTTTTGCCTTCAAGACTTCAATTCCTCGTTCGCTTTCCATCCCCATGATCATAGCTCGACGCCCCTGTAGATCGCTCATTACATCCCCCATTTTGTCGGAAGGAACAAATACAGCTATATCATATATAGGTTCGAGAATCTTAGGTCCTGCGTTTTTAAATGCTTCACTAAAGGCATTGCGGCCGGCAAGCATAAATGATATTTCATTCGAATCTACCGGGTGCATTTTACCATCATATACAACTACACGAACGTCACGGGCATAAGAACCTGTTAGCGGTCCTTGTTCAAGGCGAGCCATGATACCTTTGAGGATGGCGGGAAGGAAGCGAGCATCAATTGCACCTCCTACAATGCTATTAACAAATACGAGTTTGCCACCCCAATCTAAATTATATGTTTGGGTATCACGTGCCTGCACTTTAAATTCCTGACCATTAAATCTATATACATCAGGTGCTGGCATACCTTCTGTGTATGGCTCTACAACCAGGTGCACCTCTCCAAATTGTCCGGCTCCCCCGGATTGTTTTTTGTGGCGGTAGTCTGCACGAGCGGCTTTGGTAATTGTTTCCCGATATGGAATCCTAGGTTCTGAGAAAACAATTGGAATCTTATCATTGTTTTCAATTCTCCATTTCAATGTTTTAAGATGGAATTCTCCTTGTCCTGATACGATCAACTGCTTTAGCTCTTTCGAATTTTCTATTAACCATGTAGGATCTTCTTCGCGCATACGCTGCAATACTTCATTCATTTTTTCAGTATCTTTTTCGTTTTCAGCTTTTATTGCACGACGATATTTAGGATCAGGATATTTTATAAAGTCGAATTTATTATCAACGCCTTTTGCATTCAGAGTATTACCGGTACGAACATCTTTGAGCTTCACTGCCGCACCGATGTCGCCCGCTACAAGCTCCTCTATTTTTGTACGTTGCTGTCCTGCAGGAGCGAATATTTGTCCCATACGTTCTTTAGAGCCCCTATTTGTATTGATAAGATCATCGCCTTCATGTACCTTTCCACTCATTACTTTAAAGTATGACACTTCACCTACATGAGGCTCAACGGTTGTTTTGAAGAAAAACAAGCTGGTTGGAGCTTCCGAATCCGGTTTTATTTCTTCTCCTTCTGTATTTACCGGAGCCGGTAAATCGCGTACGTAAGGAACTACATTTCCTAGAAACTCCATTGTACGACGCACACACATATCTTTTTCGGCCGACACACAGAAAATCGGATATAAATCACGATGCACTAATCCCCAACGGATTCCCATACGCATTTCATCTTCGGTGAGTGTTCCCTGATCAAAGAATTTTTCCATCAGAGACTCTTCATTTTCTGCTGCGGCTTCTACTAATTTCTGCTTTAATTCTCTTGCTTTTTCCAGTTCTTCATCCGGAATATCAAGCACCTCAGGAGCTCCACCTTCCGGTTTCCATCTGAGCATTTTATATTTTAATATATCAATCACAGCATTAAAACCTTCGCCACAATTGATAGGGTATTGTATTTGTACTGCCTTTTCGCCATACTCAGCTTTCAGTTGAGCGACAACGTTATCAAAGTCAGCCTTAGGATGATCAAGTTGATTAACGATGAAAATAACAGGTTTTTGAAGCTTTTGAGTATATCTCAATTGATTTATAGTACCCACTTCCATGCCATACTGAGCATTAAGTACCATAAGTGCAGTGTCTGTCACATTGAGTGATGTAACAACATTTCCGACAAAATCATCAGATCCCGGACAATCAATAAAATTCAATTTTCGGTTCATCCATTCCACAGAGAAAATGCTGGAAAAAACGGAATATCCATATTCTTTTTCCACAGGGAAATAGTCCGAGACAGTATTTCCATCTTTAACACTTCCTCTGCGTTTAATGACGCCGGCTTCATAGAGCATGGCTTCGGCGAGAGTGGTTTTGCCCGCTCCCGAACTACCAAGAATTGCGATGTTCTTGATTTCTTGTGTTTGGTAAGTTCTCATGGCTAAATGTTTTTTACATGGTTAATATTATTCCTTTTACCAAATTGCCTCCATTTTGAGGCGATGTTTTCCAAAATTAATGAAATGTTCTGATGAAATAGCAAAAAAACGTATGTTATTTAGTTATAAATGTTAGCATATTATGAATTTCAACAAAAAGATTCAAAATAAATTATCAATGATTGCTTACCTTTGCTCATATTGAGATAAATGAATCGATGGATACCGAAAAAATAAAAAGCTATATCGAAACTATCATTTCCCTCTCAGACCAAGAATGGGAAATATTGAGTACCCATATCGAATATAAAATTGTAAGAAAGAATGAATACCTCTTGAATGAGGGGGTAATCTGTAATTTTATAGCTTTCATTAATAAAGGTGTATTGATATACTGCAAGGAACTGGAGAATGGCAATGATATGACCACTGATATGGCATTTGAAGGTGAGTGGGTAACTGATAATTATAGCCGTCTCAAAAGACTCTCTTCACATCTTAATATAAAAGCTATTGAGGATTGTGAGCTCTGGATAATAAAAGAAAAATATCTGCCTTATCTTTATCGGGAAATACCTTCTCTCGAACATTTTGGGAGAATACTCACAGAGCAAGCTTTTATAAAAATGACTCAAATGAGTATCGATTTACAAACTCTGTCTGCAAAAGAAAGGTATATAAAACTATTCCGAAATTATCCTGAAATATTTCAAAGAATCCCCCTGCATTATATTGCTAATTACCTCGGAATTGCACCTAAATCATTAAGCCGTATAAGAAATACTATTTTCAAGAAAGAATAATTTGGTAACAAATGTGGAGTAATCAATTGCTTTTCTATCCGGATATTTGTCATAATTATTAAAATATCAGAATATGAAGAAGCAATTAATAGTATTCATTCTTCTTGGATTGGCAGTTAGTATATCTGCACAAGAAAGTATACCTCAGATAAAAAAGCAAAGCTACGAAGTAAAGCAAGCTTTTGAAGCAGAAAGTTTATTTCCCATGTTTCTTACCGGAGGGTATCATTTTGCCTTAGGGTATAGATATGAAAGATGGAGAGTAAGAGTTAGTGTCATTAATGGAGGATCGTACAATGCCGAGAGAGCGGGAATAAACAATTCAGCCGACGACTTTAAAAGGTATTACAAAACCGCTCCGGGTTTATTCTTAGGGTATAATGTGTGGAAGAATCTCGACATATATACATTTATAGAAGCTCATAAATTTGAAATTGAACAGAAAGATACAGGTGTTAAAAAGGATATGAGAAGTCTTGATTTTGGAGGTGGAATCGGTTACCAATTTTTTATATGGCGCAATCTTTATATACAACCGGCCGTACATGTATATTTGAGAAAAGATAAAAATCTTGATTTTGATCAGCTACAATACAATATCCCGAATATGGATATTTCACCCGTACTCAGGATAGGATACAGAATATGGAGTAAATAATTTATCTTTACAACCTCACAGAAGGCTCTTAATTGTTTAATTAAGAGCCTTCTATTGCTTTAAAGTCTCCACTCTTAAAATTGTGATATTTTTTCACTTATCAGAGTCATTTTATCAAGCTTTTGATATAACTTTAGGTTTCTAAATAAAACCTTGTTAACAGCATATACACCTATGGAAAAAATCACGACTAAAGAAGTCCTTGAATGGGCAAAAGACTTTCTCGTAAGAGCAGAAAAAGAGTTAACCCCCGAGGAAGTAAAAGAGCAAAAAAAGTTTGCTTCACTCATTCAAACCCCCTCTAATAAAACTGTCTTATCTAAGATGCTGGACGAGTCGTCGCAGATACGAGATAAAAAACTTGTTGTTAAGCGAATGAAAGAACTTATCAACGAGTATGGCGTCCCCGATTTCTTTAGCTCATTCGATCGGCTCCAGCTAAAACTTTTTATGAACTTTGGTTCTTTGGCTCCCGGAATAGCGGTTCCCCTATTTAATAGAAGATTACGTGAAGAAACCAACAAAATAATCATAGCCGAAGAACGTCCTACACTTACAGGGCATTTATCTGGCAGATGGAATTCCAAAATAGGGCAAAATGTTAATTTATTAGGTGAAGTCGTTCTTGGCGATGGCGAAGCAAAGAATAGATACGAACATTATCTGGAAGCGTTGAAAGAGCCGGATATAAATTATATTTCAATCAAGTTATCGGGCATATATGCTCAAATACATTCCTTAAGCTACGAGCAAAACAAAAAAGAGCTTTGCGAATTAGTCGCAACCATTTACCAGCAGGCAATAGATTATCCATATACAGATCAGAACGGAGTAACCCGACCTAAATTTGTGAATCTGGATATGGAGGAATATAAAGATACACACCTTACGCTCGATGTATTCGAAGAAGTATTGAGCATGCCTCAATTCAAGAATTACATGGCAGGTATTGTAATACAAGCCTATCTACCCGATGCAGGATTATTTCAGGAACGCTTATTAAAATTTGCGAAGAAACGTGTGGCCGAAGGAGGCTCTCCTTTAAAAATGCGCTTGGTAAAAGGAGCAAATCTTCAGATGGAGAGTATTGTATCTTCTCTGAAAGGGTGGCCTAATCCGATACTACCCACAAAAGTAGAAGTAGATGCCAACTATATGCACATTCTCGACATAGCCTTAGAGCCCGAAAATGCAAAAGCGTTACATGTAGGTGTAGCATCGCACAATTTCTTTAGTATTGCTTATGCCTATCTGCTCAGTGAAAAGAATGGCGTTGGCGATTGTGTCACTTTCGAGATGCTTGAGGGAATGGCAAACAACCTTCCACGGGTTATAAGAGGTTTGAATAAACAAATCATTCTGTACACCCCGGTAGTTAAAAAGGCGCACTTCCTTAATGCTATTTCATATCTCGTTCGGCGTCTGGATGAAAATACAGGAAAAGACAACTTCCTTAGCTATTCATTTAACCTGAAGCTTGATAGCCCTCAATGGAACTTCCTTACAAATCAGTTCCTTGAAGCATATAAATTGAAAGATAATATAGTCCCAAAATCATTCAGAACACAAAACAGGAAAGAGAAACCTATCCCTGTAGAAAATATAAATATATTTCATAACGAACCCGACACCGATCTTGACTTAGGTCCAAATAGAGAATGGGCATTAGAATCACTGCGCAAATGGGGTACAGTTGTAGACGATAAAAACTTTGTTGTCCCTGTTCAGATAGGAGATAAAGAAGTTATTACCGAGCATAAAAAGAAATACTATGATCGCAGCCGAAATGATCAGGTTTGTTTCTGCGAAGCAAATCTATCGTCACTCGATCAGATAAAGGAAATAATAAGTATCGCCGAAGAAGACAAATCGGACTGGAGAAAGACGGATGTAAACAAACGAAATGAGATACTCCACCAAGTAGCCGAAAAGTTAAGCGCCAAGCGGGGAGACCTTATCGGGTGCATGGCAGCTATCACTGGAAAGACATTCGGTGAGGGAGACGTAGAAGTATCTGAAGCTATCGACTTCTGCCGCTTTTATCCGATTACGATGAAGCAGTTTGCAGGACTAAGTACTGTTGAGTACAAACCGAAGGGTATCATCTTGGTTATCCCTCCTTGGAACTTCCCTCTTGCAATTCCGGTAGGAGGCGTTGCAGCTGCTTTGGCCGGAGGAAATACTGTTATCCTAAAGCCTGCTACAGTAGCACTACCAATAGCTTGGGAATTTGCGAAATGCTTCTGGGATGCGGGTGTACCTAAAGATGCGCTACAAGTTGTATGCAGTGCAGATCGTTCGTCATTAGATTATCTTACTACTCATCCATCCGTGAAACATATAATACTTACCGGAGGTACCGATACTGCATTCCGCCTATTAGAAAACAGCCCTAAGACTCCATTATCGGCAGAAACAGGAGGTAAGAACGCAATCATACTCACTGCCAATGGCGATCAGGATCATGCCATACAAAATGTGGTATCGTCGGCATTCGGGAATGCAGGACAAAAATGCTCGGCATGTTCTCTATTCCTGGTAGACAAAACAATATACAATGACGAGAACTTCAAGTCGAAACTTCGAGATGCTGTTACAAGCATGCGTACAGGTAGTGTATGGGATACGATGAATATGGTAGGTCCAATGATAACTAACGACAATGATAAGTTGATGCATGCCATCAATAATCTCGAACCGGGTGAATCGTGGCTCGTTGCTCCGGAGTTTTTGGATGATAAGAAATATATACTCAAGCCGACTGTAAAATGGGGTGTTAAACCGGGTAGCTTTACGTTTAAGAATGAGTTGTTTGCCCCTCTATTATCTGTTGTATGCATAGACGGACTGAAAGAAGGAATAGAGTATGCCAATTCATCAGAGTATGGTCTTACTGCCGGATTGCAAAGTTTGGATGAAGCAGAGCACAATCTATGGAAAAACAGCATTGAAGCAGGAAACCTGTACATCAACAGAGGTATAACAGGAGCCATCGTAAACCGTCAACCATTTGGAGGAATGAAACGTTCTGCCTTTGGCGGAGGCATCAAAGCCGGAGGACCTAATTATGTATCATGCTTTGTCGAATTCACCGAGAAAGATGTAGCAGGAGGATCTGAATATAAATACAATATAGGTGATCTTCTGACTGATATAAAAGAAAAGGCTCGCCTAAACTTCGCTTACGACAGTTATTCAAAAGCGTGGCTAAACGAATTCTCGAAAGCAAGAGATGTGAATCATCTCTATGGTGAAGAAAACATCTTCCGCTATTTACCTCTCAAGAGTATAGGTTTGCGCATACAAGAATCAGACTCTTTGTGCGATATCATGTTAATCTTGTTAGCGTCTAATAGGGCGGGAACACCTGTTGTAGTTAGTATTTCGGGTAGCGACGAAAAATTAGAGGCTATAGAAAAGGCTTCGAGCATGCTGTCGGGTATCCACATCAAGATACAAGACGAAGAAAAGTTTGTAGAAGAAATGGATTCATACGAACGTGTCCGCACTTGTACTCCAGACCTTTCTGATGCAATCTATCGGAAAGCGGCAAAATTAGGAAAGCATATTGCATCCGACAAGCCATTAATTGAAGGACGTATCGAACTGTTGCACTATTTGAAAGAACAAAGTATTGCTTACGAATACCATCGTTACGGCAGCATCTTTGGTGAAGATAATAAATAAGTCCAATTTTTTTGAATGAAGAGAAGAGCCCCCGACCTAGGTTATTAGGTTAAAGGGCTCTTTTTTCATTGGGAATGACTAAACAATCAATCTCTATATACCTAGCATAACGCCGATGGTGTAAGTATTCAGATCAGGTCCTTTATCTTTCTCAAACATCGAGAATGGAGCATAGTAACCATATACACTAACATCCCTTATCCCAACTTGCAACCTCAATCTCATATCTATAGGACGTATATTCAGATCGCGTCCCATATTCACGACTTGCTTCTTATCGTTTTCATAATATTTAACTTGCGATTTGGAATAGTATTTGAAAAAGCCCACTACCCCACCTGATATATGAAAATCTGACACCTGATATTCCAACAAGAGGGGAATAGTTATGTAATATGCCAATAGCTTTGTCGATTTATAATTAACACCCTCCGGTGCAGGAACAAAAGATGTTACGCCATTCACCTGTGTCAACGCTGCATTGTCATCAAAATGATAACGAGACCATTCTGTACCTATTCCACTAACAAATAACCAATTGGTTTTTCCTATCTGCTTCTGAAAGTCGAAAAGATTGACTGTGAAATTATGAGAACTGCTCATTTTTAATTTTCCGAAAGGGATATCTTTATCGCTATAGTTCATAAATCCCATACCGAATCCTGTCCAGTGAGAACTCAAACTTTTCCGTTTATTCCACGAAAAGATAAAATTGTAGGTCGAACCATTGTAAAGAACACTGCTCTCGTTATCTTCCTTCGGTATTAACTCCTGAGTTTCTGTCGTAGATACAATAACGGTATCTCCTGTATTCCGATTTATCTCCTTGATGATCTGTACTGTTTTTACAATCGTATCCTGCAAAACAATCTCATCGGCATTTGCGGATATTACAACAAAACAAAAAGCTAAGAACGCAACTATTTTTTTCATATTACTATTGTATTTTTAAACGTTTATCATTCACATAAATAAAAAGATCTTTCAATTTTTTCAGCTCCGAATCGAGCCTTGCGGGTGGGAAGTTCCCTTTCAGATAAACGATTGTTATCTTATCAGGTTTATTCTTATACAAAATATATTCACCTGTTTTGCCCGATTTGTCTTTGCCTACATAATATGTCCCCGACTCTACTTTTCCATTTTTCTTAACCTCCGATACTATCACATTTTTGTCTATATCAAGTTTCAGGAGATTTAGAACGTCTCTTTCTTTGGCTACATCATTATTCATAATAAGACTTTTATAAAAAGTAATATTACTGCCCTGTGAAAGTATGTCGGACGATAGTTGCACGAGCACTGATCCCTCTTGTTTGCCATATTTGTCAAATATGCTTTTTATATTCAGGTGATCTTGTGCTAAAGCAGACATGGATATAATCTGCAATAAACAATATAATATCAACACTTTATATTTCATAATTTTCTAATTTATTCAGTAAAAGAATCCAAAATCCCGATTTGGCTGCTCACTACATCATTATCGACTTCTGATACAACGCGAATAGAATTGAGTGCAGCAACACTGACCTCTGCCTGATCCGTAACTTTCTTACCATCAACATATAAAAATGTTCCGCCCATATCATTACCAACCGATACTGAATTGAATGATCTGATGCCGATTATCAATAATATACTAGCCGCAACACTTATCCATACATAAAAAGGTATTTTTTTCTTTTTCTTTTCTACGGCAACCTCTTTTCTTTCTGCTGAAAAATAGTTGAACATAGGTGCATATACCTTATGCCGATCTTCGATCTCGGACTGACGAAAATGATTTCGTAAGATACTTTCCTCTTCCAGGGTAGTTTGCCCCTCAAAGTATTTTTCTAAAAGCAAATCTATATCACTCATCCTATTTTCGTATTACATTATTCATACTCAAAAATTTGTCTCTAACAGCCTTACGTGCCCTCGAAAGGTTTACTCTTACAGTACTTTCCTCAGAGCCTATAATTGCTGCGATTTCGCCCAATTCATATCCATCTACATCTCGCAATGTTATAATATGGCGTTGAGTTTCGGGCAAAGAGTCGATAATATTCCTGATGATCAACACACTGTCTTGTTGTTCAGTAAATGTATATGGAGTTATCGAATTTCCGGCAATGGATATACCATCGAGCGAAACATTATGCCTCTCCGCCCTCAACCTGTCAATACATATATTTTTCAACGTCTGCATTGCAAATCCACCAACATTAGGATGATTGCCTAACTGAGATCGCTGATTCCATAACCTCAAAAAGGTTTCCTGAACAGCATCCTCAGCATCTACCTCATTAGCCAGCATATTCTTTGCAACATTCTGCAGCTTGTTGCGTAGAGGTACAACATCCGATTTGAACTTTTCTAACTCCATGTATCTAGATAACGAACCACACTGAAATTTGTAACATAAAAAGTAACATTTTAATTATATCACCAAAAACGCCTCAACTATCACCTTGCCGAAAAACCAACACAATGAACATATATACAATAATATAGAAAGTAATTTAAAATAAAAAGGTGACAAAAGTGACACTTATTTCACTCTTTTTATTTGTAACTTTTCTGTTCCGTTTTTATAAGCTACTTACTTATATAAGACAAATTTATTCATAAAAACATTACAGACTACGAATAAAAGTAATTTGACAAAATATTTAAAAATAATTTTTAATCATTTGTTTAAATTGATATTTTAATTTACGTTTGTAGCTCAATTAAGAAATAAACAGAATACATCACAAAATGGAAAAAGATATTTCGACAGAAGAAAAAATAAAAAATGCAGCCCGAAAAGTATTTCATGAAAAAGGATATGGGCAAGCCCGAACTCGCGACATAGCAGAAGAAGCAGGAATAAACCTTGCCTTGCTCAACTATTATTTCAGGAGTAAGGAAAAGCTTTTTGATATAATCATGAAAGAAAGCTTACAAGAAATGTTTGGACTGATCGTGAATATTGTAAACGCAGAAGATATTAGTCTTTCGGATAAGATAGACATGATTGTTGCGCGCTATATAGACTCTATCTCAAAAAATCCGAATCTTCAGTTATTTGTTCTAAGTGAAATACAAGCCAATCCTCACAAAATAATAGAAAAGATGGGACTTAAAGGAAAATCTATCGCAAATAATTTCCTATTTAAACAGATACAGGAACAAATAGATAAAAAAGAAATAAAAGGAGTAGCCCCGCTTCAGATTTTTATAAATATAGTATCCATGTCTATTTTTCCTATCGTAGGAAAGCCTTTATTAATGAACCTGCATGCTCCTTTCGGAGAAAAAGAATATGAGATATTTATAGAAGAACGAAAAGCATTAATTCCACAATGGATAAAAATGATGCTTAAAATAGATGAATAATAGAATCAGCATGAAAAAATCATTAATCATCATCACATATTCGCTTTTCTTTTCTGCAATAGCTTTTGCTCAAAATACACTTACCATAGAGCAATGTCAGCAAATGGCAAAAGAAAATTATCCGCTTATCAAACGGTACGGGTTGATTGAGCGGTCGAAAGAATATAATCTCTCAAATGCCGGAAAAGGCTATTTACCTCAATTCTCATTATCGGCTAAAGCTTCGTATCAATCGGAAGTGACAAAGATACCTATCGATATCAAGGGTATAGATATCAAAGGGCTGAGCAAAGATCAGTATTCTGCTGCAATAGATGTCACCCAAACAATATGGGACGGAGGCATAATAAACAGCAAAAAGGATATTACAAAAGCTTCGTCCTATGCAGAACAGAAGCAACTGGACGTTGATATGTACAAGATAGTCTATCAGGTAAACCAAATGTATTTTGGCATCTTGCTCCTCGATGCAAGATTGAAGCAAAACACACTTTTACAAGAAGAGTTACAACGAAATTTTGACCTGATATCAAGCTATATAACCAATGGAATAGCGAATCAAACAGACTTGGATGCGATAAAAGTAGAGCTACTGAAAACTGTACAAAATAAGGCGCAGATCGTTTCCAATAAAAAGGCATACTTAAATATGCTAGGTATTCTTATCGGACAAAAGCTAGACGAAAATACCATCCTGCCAAAACCGAATGCGGACAATTTAATCATATCATCACAAGTAAAACGACCTGAGCTGGAGTTGTTCGACGCACAATTAGTAAATCTAGAAACGCAAAAGAAAGCAATAAAAGCCGGCTACATGCCCAAACTTGGACTATTTCTCACCGGTGGATATGGAAAACCTGCGCTGAATATGCTCAATAATGATTTCTCGGCATATTACATCGGAGGAATACGCTTGTCTTGGAACTTTGGAAGCTTGTACACACAAAAAAACGACAGGAAACTAATAGAAACGAATCAGGATAATATTGCAACTTCACGAGAAACATTCCTTTTCAATACAAGTTTGGAAACCTCTCAAGAACAAAACGAAATAAACAAGAATAAAGACCTGCTAAAATATGATG
Source organism: Dysgonomonas mossii DSM 22836 (assembly GCF_000213575.1). Taxonomy (GTDB): domain Bacteria; phylum Bacteroidota; class Bacteroidia; order Bacteroidales; family Dysgonomonadaceae; genus Dysgonomonas; species Dysgonomonas mossii. The sequence continues at coordinate 475,161 of NZ_GL892005.1, read as the reverse complement.
ACGATATAGTCACCCTTCGCAACAATGTAAAGCGGGCAACTGAAGCAAAGGTGACAAATGGAACATCAACCGTCATTGACCTCATGCGCGATGTGAATGCAGAAGATCTTGCAAAGCAAGACAGAATACGACATGAGATAGAATTGCTTCAAGCTATTTACAATTTAAAATATACAATAAACAATTAAACAAGAAGTAAGAAAAAACGATATACTTTTCTCTCTACATCAAATGAAAAATAATATATGAAAACAATAAAAAATATAGTTTATGCAAGTATTATACTCTTGCTTACAGCTTGCGGAAAAGGGAATGGAGACTATGATGCATCCGGCGTTTTTGAGACTACTGAGGTAATTGTATCAGCCGAAGCAAACGGAAAGATTATGCAGCTCAATTTCATTGAGGGGCAACAAGTAGAACAAGGTAGACCTCTCGGGTATATAGACACCGTGCAATTATATCTAAAAAAGATGCAGCTTCTCACCAATACAAGTGCAGTAAAGAGCGGGCGTGTAGATATACCCAGACAGATAGCAGCTATAAAGCAACAAATTGCAACCCAAAAAAACGAGCAGAAACGATTCGAGAACTTGGTAAAGGCAAACGCTGCAAACCAAAAACAATTGGATGATATAAACGCACAGATACTGGTTCTTGAAAGGCAGTTAACTGCACAAACGGAATTATTAGAAAATTCGAACAAGAATATATCGGAACAAAGCTCGGGACTGGGCGTGCAGGTAGCCCAAATAAATGATCAGATACAGAAATCTATTATCAGTAGCCCTATCAATGGGACTATCCTTTCTAAATATGCAGAACAAGGAGAGCTCGCAACACAGGGAAGAGCTTTATTTAAAGTAGCAGACATCGAACACATGTTCCTTCGGGCATACATTACAGCAAGCCAATTGACACAAGTGAAAATAGGACAAGCCGTAAAAGTATATGCAGACTTTGGAGGGAAAGAAATGAAAGAATATTCAGGGACTATAACCTGGATATCGGATAAGTCAGAGTTTACGCCTAAAACGATACAGACTCGTGACGAACGAGCCAACTTAGTATATGCCGTAAAAGTAGCTGTAAAGAACGATGGATACCTAAAATATGGAATGTACGGAGAATTAAAATTGAATTAAAACAACAAGCTATGTTGAAAGAGCTGATAAATAGTGATACAAAACTTATTTGTGATACACTTGCCGAAAAAGGAATGCTTACGATACATGATCTCGAAGTAATAACAGGCTATAGAGAAATGTATATTTATCTGGCTCTGGGATGGTTGTCTAAAGAAAACAAGATTAACTATGTGGAGAAAGATGATGACTTGTACATTGAATTGAATGCATAAGATATGAAAGCTGTTTCAGTTCAAAATATAAAAAAAAGCTACAAATCTGTACAGGCTCTCAACGACATAAGTTTCGATGTAGAGCAAGGAGAGATATATGGTATTATAGGACCCGATGGCGCGGGCAAAACAAGCCTTTTCAGGATACTTACTACCTTACTGCTTGCAGATAGTGGCAATGCAAAGGTAGATGGTTTGGACATAGTGAAAGATTATAAAGAAATACGGAACAGAATAGGCTATATGCCGGGAAGATTTTCGCTCTATCAGGATTTAAGCGTGGAAGAGAATTTAGAGTTTTTTGCTACGGTATTTAATACAACCATACAAGAAAATTATCATCTGATAAAAGATATATACCAACAAATAGAACCTTTCAAGGATCGCAAAGCAGGAAAACTTTCCGGCGGTATGAAACAAAAGCTGGCTTTGTGCTGTGCATTGATACATAAGCCTTCTGTATTATTTCTGGACGAACCCACTACAGGAGTAGACCCTGTGTCGCGGAAAGAATTCTGGGATATGCTTAAGCTGCTGAAAGAGCAGAATATTACGATACTTGTATCCACTCCTTATATGGACGAGGCTAAACTCTGCGATCGTATAGCTCTGATACAAAATGGGTCTTTCCTCGATGTAGAAACACCACAGAATATAATAAACCGATATCCCGAGATATTATGGTCTGTACAGTCTGATGATATGTATAAACTACTAAAAGATCTTAGGAGTCATAGTATGGTAAAAACATGTTTTGCGTTTGGAGAAGTACACCATATCACTGTAAATAAAGATTTCTCGATAAATGAACTGAGTGAATATCTGGCAAACAGCGGACATACAGGCATTTATATACACGAGATAAAGCCAAGTATAGAAGATTGTTACATGCTATTGGCTCAAAACGAACAACAATGAACGAAACAGTTATACATACAGAAAAACTGACGAAGAAATTCGGAAATTTTACAGCTGTAGATAATATATCTTTTAGTGTAGAAAAAGGCGAAATATTCGGATTCCTAGGAGCGAATGGTGCGGGCAAAACCACAGCCATGCGCATGCTTTGCGGATTGAGCTATCCAAGTTCGGGAAAAGGCTTCGTTGCCGGATACGACATATCGAAGCAACAAGAAGCTGTGAAGAAAAGCATCGGCTATATGAGTCAAAAATTTTCCTTGTACGAAGACCTGAAAGTATGGGAAAACATCAGGCTATTTGGAGGAATATACGGAATGAAAGAAAAAGCTATTGAAACTAAAACTTCGCAAACGCTCGGCGAACTGGGCTTTATCAAAGAACGGAATACACTGGTAAAGGAACTACCGTTGGGTTGGAAACAAAAGCTTGCTTTCTCTGTGTCTATATTCCATGAGCCAAAAATTGTATTTCTGGACGAACCTACAGGTGGAGTAGATCCCGCTACCCGCAGACAGTTTTGGGAACTTATATATCAGGCTGCCAATAAAGGAATTACCGTATTTGTTACCACCCACTATATGGACGAAGCCGAGTACTGTAACCGAATTTCGATTATGGTAGATGGTAAAATAGAAGCGCTGGATACACCAAAGAATCTGCGCCACCAGTTCAATGCCAAAAATATGGATGAAGTTTTCCAACAACTGGCACGAAAAGCAAAACGCTCTGATAATTGATATTATGAAACAATTTCTCTCTTTTGTAAAAAAAGAATTCTACCATATATTCCGCGATAAGCGTACTATGCTGATCTTACTGGGAATGCCCATTGTGCAGATCATTATATTTGGCTTTGCTATAACCACTGAGCTCAAAAACACAGAGATCGCAATATTCGACCTCTCGAAGGATATTTCGACACAGCGCATCATCGAACAACTTGAAGCAAGCGAATACTTTACAGTCTCGCAAGTTTTGAATAGTTCCGATGATATTGAACAGGTTTTCAGGCAAGGAAAAGTAAACATGGTAGTTGTATTTGGAGAAAACTTCAACAGCAACTTGTTACATACAGGAGAGGCTTCTATACAACTCATAGCCGATGCTACAGACCCCAATCAATCGCTCATGCAAACAGGGTATGCTACAAATATAATATCGTCATATCAACAAGAATTGATGCGTGAGCACAACGTTCCTTTCCGCATAATACCCGAAGTGAAAATGCTGTATAACCCTCAGTTAAAAGGTGCATACAATTTCGTACCGGGAGTTATGGGGCTTATCCTCATGCTGATATGTGCCATGATGACATCTATAGCCATTGTACGCGAAAAAGAAATGGGCACAATGGAAGTTTTGCTCGCTTCGCCGATAAAGCCTATTTATATTATTCTGGCTAAAGCAGTACCATATTTTACGCTATCGGTAGTGAATCTCACTTCGATATTGTTATTATCATACTTTGTTCTCAAAGTACCTGTAATGGGAAGTCTGTTTTGGCTTGCTGTTGTATCATTCATATTCATTGCGGTAGCACTTTCGCTAGGGCTGTTTGTATCTACCATTGCGAATACGCAAGTAACAGCGATGCTGATTTCGGGAATGGGTTTTATGATGCCCGTCATGCTGTTATCAGGCATGATATATCCGATAGAAAGTATGCCTGAAGTACTACAGTGGATATCAAATATCATTCCTGCTAAATGGTATATCGATGCCATAAAAAAACTGATGATACAAGGCGTAAGAGTCGAATTTATATTGAAAGATATGGCTATTCTCGTATCTATGTTCATATTACTGATTACAATAAGTTTGAAAAAGTTTAAAGTTAGATTAGGCTGATTATCATGATAAAATTTTTGATCGAAAAAGAATTTAAACAGATTATGCGGAACTCATTTCTTCCGAGATTAATCATAGGCATGCCAATTATGATGATGCTCATTATGCCTTGGGCTGCCAATCAGGAGATAAAAAACATTAAGTTAAGCATTGTTGATAATGATCACAGCACCTATTCCGAAAGATTAGTCCGCAAAGCAACCTCATCCGGATATTTTCATCTTACGGATATGTCTCCATCGGGTGATAAAGCTTTGCATAGTATCGAGTCGGGAAAAGCAGATGTTATACTCGAAATACAACCCGATTTTGAGAAAAACCTTGTAAAAGCAGGAGTGGCTAATGTTATGATATCCGCAAATACAGTCAATGGCGTGAAAGGCTCACTAAGTTCTTCATATATGGGTGCTATACTATCCGATTTTTCATCGGAAATCAGAGAAGAATGGTCTCCAAAGAGAGAGGGTGCAGCATTACCCCTTATCAACGTGGTACCTCAGTACAAATTCAATCCTAATTTAGATTATAAAGTCTTTATGGTCCCGGCATTGATGGTAATACTACTTACATTGCTAACCGGCTTTCTACCCGCATTGAACATTGTAAGCGAAAAAGAAATGGGTACAATAGAGCAAATGAACGTAACCCCAGTAAATAAGTTTACATTCATTTTAGCAAAGCTTATTCCATACTGGGTCATCGGATTCACAGTGCTTACTATCTGCTTTGGTTTCGCAGCATTCGTTTATGGGATATTGCCTGTTGGCAGCTTATTCACAATCTATCTTTTTTCGGGAGTTTATATTTTGGTAGTATCCGGATTCGGACTGGTTATTTCCAACTATTCAAATACAATGCAGCAAGCCATGTTCGTGATGTTCTTCTTTATAATGATTCTGATATTGATGAGTGGTTTGTTTACTCCTATAAGTAGTATGCCCGAATGGGCACAGATTGTTACAATCTTCAATCCATTGAAGTATTTCATACAAGTGATGCGAATGGTTTATCTCAAGGGTAGTGTGTTTATGGATTTAACCACACAGATGTTTGCTTTACTGGGCTTTGTGGTGTTTTTCAATACTTGGGCTATCATTAGTTATAAAAAGACGAACTAAAAAGTAATAGGAGGCTTATTATCACAACAAACCTCCTACTTTATCAACCTATTTTAACATTCAAAATGTTATTCTATTTTTTCCATAAATTTTCCATATCTTCTAACGTCTTACCTTTTGTTTCAGGTAAACGTTTCCATACAAATAATGCAGCAATAACTGCAAGTGAGCCATATACCCAGTATGCAAATCCGTGATTGAACATACTTACTAATGTCTCGTTCTTGTCCATGATAGGGAATGTCCAAGAGATTAAGAAATTCGATACCCATTGTGCAGCTACAGCAATAGACATCACACTCGAACGTACCGAGTTAGGGAATATCTCTGCAAGCATAACCCAACAAACAGGGCCCCATGACATAGCGAAACCGGCTGTATATGTAAGCATAAATACAAGTTTCAATGTACCGGGTAGTCCTTGAGAAAAAGATGTTCCCAAGCCAAGCATAGATACTGCCATCACTAAAGCTCCTGTAATCAACAGCGGCTTACGCCCGAATTTATCAACAGTCATAATAGCCAATACTGTAAACGACAGATTGATAATACCTACAATGATAGTTTGCAACAGTGCCGAATCTGTACCCGATCCCATACTCTTAAATATTTCGGGAGCATAGTATAACACAACGTTAATACCCACAAATTGCTGAAATGCAGATAACAATACGCCTGTCATTATAATCAGGAATCCGTAAGATTTAACAGGAACATACAATGCTATTACAAAGCTGGCTATCATAGAGATTTCCAATGCACTTGAAACTCCGACTAACGATAGCGAAATAAGACCCACAACAAATAAGATAAGCCATGTCATCATAAAACGATAATATGGTTTTAATGATGCTGTTTCTTCATTATCAAAACTTTGTCTTATTTCTACCATTTCCTGCTTAGCCATTGTGTTACCTACAAGCTTGGTAAGAATACCTTCTGCTTTTACGGTGTGGCCTTTCATCACAAGCCATCTTGGTGTTTCGGGTGCAATAAACAATAATAGGAAGAATATGACTGATGGAATAGCTAACGAAGCAAACATCCATCTCCATCCTGTTGTATGGAGCCACTCTGTGTCTCCTTGTTTTGCTATAAAATAATTTACAAAATATACTACCAGCATACCAAATATAATGGCAAACTGATTGAGTCCTACAAGGCTACCTCTCTTGCTGGGAGGTGCTATTTCTGCGATGTACATAGGAGAGACCATCGAAGCTATACCAACTCCTACACCGCCTATTATACGATAAAAAACAAAATGATATACAAAAGAGTGATCTCCTGCACTAGGCATCTGGAAACCTATTTCGGGCCATGCAGACCCTATTGCTGCTAATAGGAATAAAATAGCCGCAGCAAACAATGCTTTTTTACGTCCAAAAGTCTGACTTACCCAGCCTGCCATAGCCGCACCAAAGATACAGCCAATCAGAGCGCTACTTATCACGAAGCCCTCCATTGCATTGGCCTCGTTCAAGGATAATCCCATCGGCTCTATAAAAAAGTGCCGAAGCGATTCTACCGTACCTGAGATAACTGCCGTGTCGTAACCGAACAGCAATCCACCCAGTGTGGCAATCAGTGTCAGTTTTAGCGTATATGATTTACTCGCTTCATTTTTCATTGGTCAATAATTATTTAAGGAACAAAGGGATTGTTTTAAAAGTAATTTATATTTTCTAGTTGTCATATCGAACGAAGTGAATCAAAAATCGGCAGAACCAAATATCTCTTTTCGGATAATTTAGAGACTCTTCGTAACACTCAGGATGACAATAGCGAGGAACTTTTGATAAGAATGTTATTACTTTTAAAAACAATCCCTAGTTATATGTTTAGATATACATATTTACAATAGCCTCATAAAGCTCTTGCTTACCGCTTATTTGCTTAGGTTCGCCTACTTTATGTGCAATTGTGCGTAAATCTTCAAGAGTTAACTTGCCATCTTCAAAAGCTTTACCTTCTCCACCATCGAATGAAGCATAACGCTCTTTACGTAATTTGTTGTAATCTGAGCTTTGAAGAATATCAGCAGCAACTAACAAGCCACGTGCAAATACATCCATACCCGAGATATGAGCAATAAACAAATCATCCATATCTGTAGAGTTACGACGTATCTTAGCATCGAAGTTTACACCACCATTTCCTAATCCGCCATAAGGCAACAATACCAACCATGCATGAGCAAAATCATAGATATCGAGAGGGAACTGGTCTGTATCCCAACCATTCTGATTATCTCCGCGGTTAGCATCGATACTACCTAATAGACCCGCATCAGCAGCAGCCTGCAATTCGTGTTCGAATGTGTGACCAGCAAGAGTAGCGTGGTTAACCTCAATGTTCACTTTGAAATCTTTGTCTAAACCATAGTGACGAAGGAAGCCTATAACAGTTTCTGTATCAAAATCATATTGATGTTTAGTAGGTTCCATTGGTTTAGGTTCGATAAGGAATGTACCTTTGAATCCTTGTTTGCGAGCATAGTCACGAGCCATTGTCAACATTTGAGCCAAGTGATCTTTTTCACGCTTCATGTCGGTATTCAACAAGCTCATATAACCTTCACGACCTCCCCAGAACACGTAGTTAGATCCGCCAAGAGCGATAGTAGCATCAATAGCATTCTTTATTTGAGTTCCCGCACTTGCAACTACATTAAAATCAGGGTTTGTTGCAGCACCATTCATATAACGTTCGTGGCTGAAAACATTAGCTGTACCCCAAAGAAGTTTTACTCCCGAAGCTGCTTGTTTTTCTTTTGCATAGTCTACGATTGTGTGCAAATTCTTTTCATATTCAGTCCAAGAGTTACCAGCATCTACCAAATCTACATCGTGGAAGCAATAATAATTGATTCCCATCTTAGTCATGAATTCGAAAGCCGCATCCATTTTATATTTTGCACGGCTGATAGCATCGTCTCCTATATTCCATGGGTGATGAATAGTTGCTCCTCCAAATGGATCACCACCGTTAGCACATAGTGTATGCCAATATGCCATTGCAAAACGAGTCCAATCTTTCATTGTTTTACCCATTACCACTTTGTTTTCGTCATAAAAACGGAATGCTAATGGATTTTTGCTTTCTTTTCCTTCAAATTTGATTTTTCCAATACCCGGAAAAAATTCTTTTGTTCCTTTTAAAATTTCCATGATTATAGTTTTTATTTTAAATGATTAATAATCTTATTTTTTAGTTACCAGATTTCTCCATTGTTGATATGCCTCTCTATATTGATCTCTCTTATCTTTCTCAGGTTCTATGACTGCTAATTTTTCGAGAGAAGCAAAAGCTTCCTGAGGTGTGGCATAAAGCCCTATACCAATCCCGGCTCCTTTAGCAGCTCCGGCAGCACCATCTGTATTATATAATTCTATAGTCACATCACTTACACTGGCTAGCGTTTGTGAGAAAATAGGACTTAGGAACATATTCGCATATCCGGCTTTCACTGTAGAGATATTCATACCCATCTCGCGCATAATTTCCATACCATATTCGTAAGAGAAAACAATGCCTTCCTGTGCAGCACGAAGAATGTCTTTCTTATCATGAATATTAAAATTGATTCCATGTATCGAGCAATTAACATCTTTATTTTCCAATACGCGCTCGGCTCCATTACCAAAAGGAATAATACTAATACCCTTCGCTCCAATAGGTGATTGAGCAGCCAAAGCGTTCATATCGCTATACGATAAGCCTTCAAGAGCTAAGTTTCGTTTCATCCATGAGTTAAGAATACCTGTTCCGTTGATACAAAGCAGTACACCAAGTCTGATTTGTTCCGGCGTATAATTAACATGCGCAAAAGTATTTACACGCGATAGTTTATCATAGTTCAGCTGATCCAAGACTCCATATACAACACCCGATGTTCCGGCAGTAGAAGCTATTTCGCCCGGCTCGAACACGTTGAGAGAAAGAGCATTGTTAGGCTGATCGCCTGCCCGATAAGAAACAGGGATACCTTCTTTTAATCCAAGTTCTTTGGCTGCCGAAGATGAAACATAGCCTTGTATACCAAAAATAGGTTTTACCTCTGGGAAAAAACTCTTCGGTATTCCATAGTGATTCAGTACATCTTCGGATAATGTATTTGTCTTAAAATCCCAGAAGATACCTTCTGACATTCCCTCGATAGTAACAACGATATCATTTGTTAATTTCATCCCGATATAATCACCGGGCAGCATCAGTTTATCTATTTTTTCATAGATATGAGGTTCATTCTCCTTTACCCATGCGAGTTTAGATGCTGTAAAATTACCTGGAGAGTTAAGCAAATGACTCAAACATTTTTCCTCACCAATAGTTTTAAATGCCTTTTCGCCATAAGGTACAGCACGGCTGTCGCACCATATTATAGAGGGTCGAAGTACATTTTTATCTTTATCTACGAGCACCAACCCATGCATTTGCCAGGTAATACCAATAGCTTGTATATCATCACCTTTTGCTCCCGACTTTTGCATCACAGATTGATGTGCAAGTTTGAGGTTTGCCCACCAGTCGGCAGGTTCTTGTTCTGCCCATCCTGATTTTACAGCTGTAATTTTCATTTCCTCTTTCGGAAAAAAGTCTGAAGCAACAATTTTTCCTGTGCTGGCATTTACCAGACAAGCTTTTACCGAAGAGCTACCAATATCATATCCTAATAAATACATGATAGATGTGTGTTTTTATGTTTTTTAAATCGATTATATACTTGTTTTCAACTTATTATAAGCCTTTTTGTCAAATTTATAATAACGGGCTGCACGATGAGATACATCTTTTTGTTTCTCCTCCAAAGGAATAACATAACTCATCGCTGCTACCTTCTTATGGAAATTGCGTATATCAATTTTCTTATTATATATTGCTTCATACAGTTTATGCAACTGACTTATCGTAAACTTCTGAGGTAAGAGCTCGAAAACTATAACAGGATTGTATTCTATCCATCGACAGATTTCCACCAGCGATTCTTTTACGATCTGATTATGGTCAAATGGCATTTGTGGTATTTTATCAATCGGACACCATTCTGTTTGCTTATATTTAGAAACATTGTTTAATTTTCTGTCTACCTTACAAAGAGACAAATACGCAACAGTAATCAGGCGATTAATATTTGGTTGATAAGCTGTATCGAGCCATTTTCTATCATCCGGGTTATTGGATCTACCCGGTGAGGCAAAACAACGAAATTGCTTCAACGACATCCTCTTGATCCCTGTAAGCTCAAATAAAACACGATTTGCAGCATCATCCACATCTTCTTGATCATATATAAGGCTTCCGGGAAGTTTGAGATCTTTTTTGCTTTTTTTATCGGTATTACGCTGCACCAATAGTATATTCAACTTGTCGTTCTCGAATCCGAACACAACGCAATCGACAGAGACATAAGTATGAATGAAGTTTATTTTCATGGTAATCCGGCTATAAAACTTATTGTACTAAGTACAAATATATAACTTCCTTTTAAAACACCATCAAACACTCATACCTATTTTTAGTTAAATATTTGTATTACAACTAATTACATATCATACACAATACAATAAGAACAAACAAGATATTGTAGTTCGTACATTAATAAAGAACTACTAATAAAGGCATTAGCCAAAAATAAATTAACATATAAGCCCGAAAGCCTATATGTTAATTATCACAATAAGATGTTTAAATAAAAAAGTATATTATTTGCTATCTATCTCTATAGAATCTCCCTTCAAATTAGGAGAAATTGCTTTTAATATTATCTTCCCTGCCTTTTTATGAGACTGTACAACAACCAAAGCTTTTCCACTAAACAGTTTTCTTGAAGGCTTTTTCAAAGAATTCGGATCAGTAGGATCTCCATTATCAGTTCCGGCTATAAAACCATCTCCTTCTATCGTAAAGTTTATAAGATTATCAGCTACAGGAACAGGATTGCCCTCTGCATCCAAAGCCTCAACCGTAATAAATGACAAATCTTTCCCATCGGCTTTGATTGTCTGCCTATCTGCTGTAAGCCTTATGGAAATAGGATCACCTGTTGTTTTAACTTCCCTTGTCAGCACCTCTTTTCCATCTTTATAAGAAACAGCTTTCAGAGTACCTTTGTGGAAAGGAACACGCCAAAACACATGATATACATCTTTTTCTTTGGCCTTCTTTCCCAGAGATAAGCCGTTCAAGAACAATTCTACCTCGTCAGCATTATTGAAATATGCCCATATATCCACAGTCTGACCCTCTTTCCAATTCCAATGCGGAAAGATGTGAAGAACATCTTTATTTGTCCATTCACTCTGATACATATAATATACATCTTTAGGAAATCCAGCAAGGTCAATTACTCCGAAATAGGAACTGCGAGACGGCCACCAGAATGGAGTAGGCTCTCCCAAATAGTCGAAACCTGTCCACAGATAGACACCCGAAATATGATCATAGTTTTTCACGAGTCTCCATGTATCTTCGTGAGTACTTCCCCACGGTACATGACAATTATCGTATGATGAACAATGATGCACAGGACGATCGAAAGGCTTGTCCCATCTCTCGGGCCAAATGTTCATACTATCGGAAGGCATTTCGTAATATCCTCGAGACATTAGACCTGATGTAGACTCTGTAATAATCAGCTTTTGATTCGGAAATTTCTCATGAAAATTCACCCAATTATTTCCATGATAATTGAAACCGATAATATCCATCGCACCCGATCGGAAGATATGATTGGATGGCTCTGTTTCATTATTTCCTGTTGTAATCGGTCGTGTAGGATCAAGCTTTTTGGCAATATCAGCCAGCTTTATAGTCAAAAGAGAATTTACGTGAAGCTCCTTTGCGTCAATATCTTTTTTGTTTAATGTATTGGCAAAATTTAAGACCATATTAGCCTGTTGCAAATCTAATGTATCGGCATTTATATCTGACCATTGTTCAAGAATTTCATTTCCGATACTCCACATGAAGATAGACGGATGGTTGCGATCACGAAGGATAAGATCGGTCAAATCCCGTTCGTGCCATTCAGGGAAATATTGGGAATAATCGTACGGTGATTTCTTCTTTCGCCACATATCGAAAGCCTCATCCATAACGATGAACCCCATTTTGTCGCACAAATCGAGTAATTCGGGTGCAGGTGGATTATGAGAGGTACGAATGCCATTGCATCCCATCTCTTTCAGAATTTCGAGCTGACGTTCAAGAGCCCTTGTATTAACGGCTGCTCCTAAGAATCCTAAATCGTGATGATTACAGACTCCTTTTATCTTTATAGATTCGCCATTCAGAAAGAATCCTTTATTCGGATCGAAAGAAAAGTAGCGAATACCTAACGGAGTTTCATATTCATCTACAACTTTCCCATTTTGCTCTATACGAGTTACTATTTTATAGAGATATGGATTGTCTATCGACCATAAGATTGGATTTGAGACTTTCAAACTTTGCCCCATAGAGACATTCTCTCCAGCACCAACACTTTCTGAATTATTTATTCTAGCAATCTCTTTACCATCTTTATCTATCAGGATAGAATATAGTTCAAATGTTTGACTAAGGTCTGATGAATTTTTTATATTCGTTTCTATCTTAATCTCGGCATTGTCTCTTGTTACTGTAGGTGTAGTTACATAAGTACCCCAATGATCAACATGTAAAGCATTTGTAGTTACCAGCCATACATTGCGATAAATACCCGACCCTGAATACCACCGAGAATTGGGTTGCTTCGAGTTGTCTACACGAACGGCAATAACATTCTTTTCTCCGACTTTAATATATGGGGTTAGATCGTAACGAAACGAAATATATCCATTGGGACGCTCGCCTAAGAGATGTCCGTTTATCCATACTTTACTATTCCAGTATATACCATCAAAATCGATATACACATTCTTTCCCTCATCGGATTTATCTACTATAAAGTCTTTGCGATACCAACCTATACCACCCGGTAATGCTCCACCTCCGGGAGTAGCCGGATTCTTGAGCGAGAAATCTGCTTCTATACTCCAGTCGTGAGGAAGATCAAGAATCCTCCACTTTGCATCGTCATATTGAGCATTATATGCTATAGAATCATCGCCCAGATAGAATTTCCAACCTTCGGTAAAGTCTACATTCTCTCTTACTTTCTTTGACGAAGAACACGAAAAGAGAACCGTACAAATAAAAAGAAATAGATAATGTTTTTTCATGTCTGATATTATAATCCTTAAATTTAGAAATAAAGGTCGGATATGTATCTTCCGACCTCTATCAATTTCAACCTTAAAAAACCCATAAAAACCAATAAAGATTTCACAATCTTTTTCTACACTTTATTTCCCTGCGCTAATAATAGCATTAATAGCATCTGTATGTACTTGCTCTCCGGTAGTTCTATTGAACAGACCTGAAGCTTTATCACCCGTAGGGCCATTATCCCAATAAACAGGAATCAGTCCATCCTGAACTGCCACTTTAGTTATATAATTCAGATAATAATTACGAGCCTTTACATGATTTGCATAATCGGCAGTACTCAACGATGCCCTCAATGTTGCAGCATATTCACCTAGGATTACAGGAATCCCCATATCTACAAAATTTGTTTTAATTTTTCCAAATTGTGTATCAGCCCAATCTTCTTGCCCCCATGTGGAAACTCCGGCTCCTGAAAAATCTTTACCCCAAAGGAAAATTGTATTTTCTTCAGCTAGTGTAAAATCATAAGGGTCGTAGTAATGAACTTCCGCCATGATACGATTGGCTGTAGGATCTGTAGGCATTTTCATATAATTTACGGCATAGTCTATATTCGTATTGTATGACTGAACGATAAGGTTACGCCAAGTATTTTTTCCTCCGGTAGAACGCACTGCATTAATAAATGTCTGGTTGTATGACTGCTGTACTTCTATATTTTCTGCCGATGGGGTATTATAGTTGGCATGAACTTCGTTTGTTCCTGCAAAAAGGAGGTGTTCGTCATAGTCACGGAAATATACGGCAATTTGTTCCCACAATGCTTTTTGTTTTTTATTTACTTCGACCTGTTTATCGTAGGTTGGATTTTCTTCAAGCCAGCCTCCATCCCAATGGATATTAATTATTGCATACATATTGTTATCAATACAATAGTCAACAACTTCTTTCACACGGGCAAGTCTTGCATCCGATATTTTATATGTAGTCTGATCCTCGATATATGCATTCCATGCGCATGGTATACGCACGGTATTAAATCCGGCTGCTTTTACTCCATCTATCAAAGCTTTAGACGCCTTTGGGTTGCCCCATGTTGTTTCTCCGGCAGTTGTTCCATCTGTAGCTTCGAGCGTATTGCCTAAATTCCACCCAAGTCCCATTTTTGCAGCAAGAGCCGGAGCGTCGTTATTCATACCTGTCTTATCGGCCGCAATATTCAGACTTGTCGCTGCTTGAACAATTGTAACTGTTTCTGACAAATTACCTACTTTAAATACAATAGTACCTTCTCTTTCAAAAATATTCTTGTTAGGAGCAATAACAAAAACTTCGGAAACATCCGAAACGGATTTCGTTGAGGATTTCGTAATCCAATCTCCATTTATTACTATTTCGTGAGAGCCTGATGTTTGTAATTCGACAGTTATATTTTCTCCTTCTGATTTTACATCGTATATATTCTTCTTTACAACAAGTAGATTTGTCAGAGCCTGTGTAACGGCTACTTCCTTTTTTATATTCCCGGCAGTTATTGTCAAGGTCGCATTACGAATATCTGTTGTGGTATTAGCCTGAGCTGATACTATGAGTTTTATGGTCCCTATTTCTTCTCCGGATGCAGGCGAAACAGTACACCAAGACTCAGAACTAGCTACAGTCCATCTTTGGTTTGTCTTTATATGTATGGTATTATCTCCTCCATCTTTTGTGAAAGTCAGATTATCTGTTGAAACAATTAACTCCGGATCGTTTTTATCTTCGTCGCCGGAACAAGAAATGGAGAAAAAGGTCAAGCAAACGCAGATAAGTGTATAAAGCAAAAACTTATATTTTTTCATTCTATGTTGATATAATATGAAAGGGTTTTTAATAAAACCCTTTCATTGGTTACTATCCTTAAACAAAAGAGACTAGTTAATCAGCTGGTATATAATTATACACAAATAGCCATCGACTCTCGCCTGATAAAGCGGGATCTCTTATCACACTTAAACGTAAGTAATCTGCCCCAACAGACTGAATACGACTATCACTCCAATCAGCAACAGCAAATGTAAAATTATCTGCATGCAACATTGGGATATTCAATTTCAGACTATAATTATCATGATTATAGACCCAGGTTCCCGAAAGATTATTTGTCTGATCAAAAGCACCATCTTTAACTGTTTTCTGTATGATATTCACTGTACCATCCATATTAAACTTCATAGAACCATGATCGCCATCTATCATTACCCATGAATTATCTGAAAGACCTGGTGTCCATGCCCCTGTCAATGCAGGAAATGTAATTGGGTCGGCATATGTGAGAGGACCTCCAAATTTAGTACCTTTCACATCTATTTTCCATGTATGTGCACAAAGCATTTTCTTAACAGCTACACTTTCATCGTCACCTGACGCAGACAGCTCAAAATGATAAACCATATATTCACTCTTGGAAGCATCGCGTTTACCCAACCATATACCAGACAAATCTCCAAATGTATTGATTTCTGTTCTGATAATTCTTAAAGCTTTATCCCCTGTTGTAGATAACATCTGTGAACCCGATATAGCAAAGCTAATGTCCTTATCGAAGATGATATTATTGTTAGCATCAGTCTTATATGTACCTTTCTGTTCTTTAGCAGCACCATCCGTAAGTATATAGCTTCCGGTTTTCTCTCCTGTTTTTGTCATCGACAAAGAAATATTATCAATCATACTCTTATTGTATGGATAACCTGCAACAGAATAGTCAGCCGGCGAACTCCAATTGTTCAAGAAAGTCCCATCCAGACCAGTCCAATTATATGGTGTATTGACCGAGAGCTTCCATTTTTTTGTAAATGTTGATGTTAAATCATCATTTGCATTTCCGTTGTATGGAGGTTCCGGATCTCCTGCGACCCAATTATCTTTATATTCCTGAGAAATATAGTTGAAACATGTACCCGACGGAACAAGCATGATCTGCATAAAGTCTTCCGACAAATATAATATCCTGAATTCGGTAGCTGCCAATACTTCTCCATTTCTGCTTGTTACATTTACAGGATAAGCATCGGTAAAGGCAATAGTATGTTCATCTACATTAACCATATACGAACCATTGTAAGATCCTAAGCCATAAGCCTGTTGATCTACCTTGATATTTGCACCGCCAATCAGGTCGAATGTCATTGTTCCAAAGTCAGCAGCATCACACATCCATTTATTACCCGGCCAGTCTGCAAGCCAATACCATAAAGCATTACCATCGTCTCCGGCAAGAGGTGTGATAGCTTTTTTCCAATCCCATGCATCTGCATCAAGATAATTATCTCCTGAAGCTGTGTGAAGGGCATCCCAGTTATATGTACCTGTGAAAAAATACATTGGAGCTAAGAAATGACGACTAACACCTTCGGCATCAAGATCAAGGTACCATGTTTTGGATTTACCTACCCCTCCCGAGATCATAGTCCACACATCGTCATTTACAAAGTCTGCATAAAAATCATCAACCGTAAAAGTAACAGGTTCTCCATATACAATTCCTCCGGGTGTTTCTACCCCGAATGTTACATTGTAAGTACCTGGAAAAGGCATTTTCAACGTCACTTTTTGTTTCTGGCTACGTCCCTGAGGATGATTCCATAGTGGAGTATAACCATTTCCCATCAAACTTGTCAGATAAATAATATTGGGGTTTGAAGCATCGTGTTCAATCTTGAAGGCTATACCTTCAACCAAATCTTCTGCTTTTACATTCTTACTTCCTAAACTATAATCATCAGGAGAGCAAGAAACAAACATCATCGCAAAAAGAGCGAATAATGTAAATATATTAATCAGTTTCTTCATAATTATTAGTTTTTGTTTGTTACCAACCTGCATTTTGAGTAAGAACATTTTTAGATAATGTAATCTGAGTATTCGGTATCTGCATGAAACCTCTTGTTTTCTTAATATTCTCAGCAGTGATTACAACTTCATCTTCTGCATTGCCACTCAATACTTTTTGTGACTGAGCAATAGTAGAAGCAGCAACATCAAGCCCCTGACGAAGTAAGTCCCAATAGCGAAGACCTTCGAATGCAAATTCGAAACGACGCTCTTCCATAATATTAGCTTGAGAGACTGTCTTAGTTGCAAGTCCTGCACGCTTACGCACTTGATCATAATAATTCTGTGCATTGTTTGATCCCAATTCGGCAGCCATTAACAGTACATCCGCATAGCGTATAATAATATAATCCTGATCTTGAGAAATCTGAAAGTCATTGTCACCTCCGGTATCAGAAGTACCATCAGGCAAAGCTGTTGGTGTATATTTCTTATTTGAATATCCGGTATACTCGCGTTGGTCTTTCTTATCATACTTAGCTTCAATTCCTTCTTTAGCTATGTCAATTATTGATGCTGTCTTTCTTTGGTCGTTAGCAGCAAAAGCATTCACTAATTTAGGATTTACAGTACACGCTCCCCAGCCTTTACCATAAGGCGACCAGTTTGTATTACGCATTCCCAACATAACCAACCAACGGTTTCCATCTACCATTCCGTTATAGTCGGATGTATTATTGAATTTTTCCGCAAAAATCACCTCTACATTTCCTGCTCCTGCATACCCCGACTTATCTAATTTATTATCGTCTGCATTCGGTATATAACTTGCTGCAGGCCACATTTCTTTATATGTAGGCAATAGATCAAACTCACCACTATCCACGATATCTTCTAACCCGGCTAATACCTCAGCCTTGGTTACCCCCAAATCATCTTTAGCATAATAACCTGTATAAAATAAATATACACGAGCCAATAAAGCTTTTGCAGCAAAACAGGTTACACGACCATCATTCTCACTAGCTTTAGCTTTAGGATAAGCATCAGCAGGAATATTAGCTGCAGCAAATTTCAAATCCTCAACGATCAGCTTGTATGTATCGGTAGGATCAGCCTGAGGTACATTATCGGTTGTTGGTGCAGTCAGAAGAGGAACACGCTCAAACAAACGAACAAGATCGAAATACAAAAGGGCTCTAATAAAGCGAGCTTCGCCTGCTATACGGTTTACGGTTGCAGCCTGATCGCTCCAGTCTGAGGCCTCCATCTTAGTCAATAACGTATTGCAACGAAAGATGCCTGCGTAATAACTTATCCAAGTCTGGTTAAATATATTATTATCAGAAGGCGATTGTGTAATATCGAAGCGGTCTAAAGCCTGATAACCACGTCCGTCAGTATTACCGGTTCCGCCAAAACAATTATCAGATAGAAGTTCTGAGGTGACATAATGCGCAACCCCTCCATCAGAAGTAGTACGCTGGTATCCGTCATAGCAACCGATCAAGGCCATTTCCATATCTGCGACAGTCTTATAAAAACTACCATCGGTCAGATTTGTTTTAGATTCTGTATCAAGATAACTATCAGAACAGGAGAATAGTCCCATACTTACAGCTACTGCTACTAATATATGTTTAAACTTATTCATAGTTTATATCTCGTTTAATGGTTAAAATTTAAGGTTCACACCGAATAAATAAGTCCTCGGGCGAGGATAATAACCTAAGTCTATTCCTGACACCCAGCCTGATGTACCATAACCGATCTCCGGATCCATTCCATCATATTTAGTAAATGTGAATGCATTTTGCACTGATGCATACAGACGACACTGGCTGATACATTTCAGGTTGATTAGTTTCGCAAAATCATAACCAATACTTATATTGCTTATACGTAAGAAATCACCATCTTGCAGATATAAATCAGAGAATTGCCAGTTTATATTTGTCTCTGTTACACGGGGTATTTTGTTTGATGTGCCTTCACCTGTCCAACGATTAAGGATTGCAGTTGTATAGTTGGCCTGTTTATTGGTATGATTACGGTACGATTGAACAATCTTATTGCCCATTACACCATTTGCATTCAGGTTAAAATCAAATCCTTTATATTCGAAACCGATATTAAATCCAAAAGAGAAATCAGGCATACCATTTCCTAGATCGGTTTTGTCTGTAGCGTCTATTTTTCCATTTTTATCGAGATCAACGTACTTAACATCTCCCGGTTTTACGTCAGCCTGTAGAATACCATTACCTGCAGCTTTCCAAGCCTCGATATCTTCCTCACTTTGGAATAACCCGGCAGTTTTATAACCCCAAAAATAACCAATTGCATAACCATTTTGAGCTCTGTAAAACTCCTCTGAGTTATCATAAAGCATTCCTGTCAGACCATGAATTATACCATCATCTGTTGGGATATTACCCACTTTATTCTTGTTGTAAGATCCGTTTACGCCTATATTATAGTTTACTTGGCCAATATTGTCTCTCCATGTTAAACCTAGTTCAATACCTGTATTTTTCACATCACCACCATTTATATATGGAGCTCCGGCTCCCGCAGTAGCTAATATAGGAGCTACAACCAGCCAATCTTTTGTTTTCTTTGTGTAAAAATCAACATTGATTCCTAATCTATTTCTTAGCATATAGGCATCAAACCCAATATTGAGCTGTTCTGAAGTCTCCCACTTAACACTTTCGTTAGACAAACGGCTTGGATAAGCTCCCGCAGTGTTTGTTTTGTTTGTTCCGAAGTTATAATATGCAGCGGGATCGCTACTTGTATAACCAGTGGAAGTATTTATTGGTGCAAGATATTGATCATCATCTATATTTTGGTTACCAACTTGTCCCCAACTTAAACGAAGTTTCAGAAAATCGAGAGTTCTGCTCTCTACAATACTTTGCATAAAGTCTTCATTTGTAATCACCCATCCCGCAGAGAACGAAGGGAAGTATCCCCATCTGTTACCTTTTGCAAACTTGGATGAACCATCAGCTCGCAAAGTTGCATTGAACATGTACTTCTCTTTATAGTTGTAGCCAACACGTCCAAAATAAGACACTCGACGATAATCGTGTTCAGGTCTACCACCTACACTTCTTGTTTCTACAATATTGCCATCACTATCCAAATGGGCCTGTCCTGTTGTATTATCTAAGTATGCATGTGAGAAATCATTGAACTGAGATAATAGATTCCAGTTAGATCCGGAAAGGAATGTTCCCTGATAACGTGTTGCCTCCATACCGACTAAAGCATTGATGGCATGATCATCGGCCAAAGTAAAATCATAACCTGCGGTATTAGTCCAAGTCAGGGTATGACCTTTACTCATATTCTGTAATGTAGTTGTATTATTTTTATTATAAGTATATACAGAAAACTGATAGAATGGCTCGAAGCTACGATATTCGGATGCATAATAATTAATACCGAATACTGATTTTAGCTTAAGGTTTTTTATTGGCTCTAATTCTGCATATATATCAGCCATCAATCTTTGAGAATCATTCTTATTGTTGGAGTTAGTCATCATTAAACCGTATGGATTACCATCACCATTATACCATGGCGAGTTGCTCGTATCATTATACGGACTGTCATAGATATTATTATCGCTATATACAGGCGACAAAGGAGATGTAGTAAATGCTCCACGTAAAGTATTATTATATTGGTTTCCAACACTTATACCTCTATTCTTGATATAGTTAAAGTTTAAATGTTGTCCTACCTTCAACACCTCCTTATACAACTTGTGCTCTGTATTGATACGGAAACCATAACGCTCATAATTAGAGACATCCTTACCTCCAACGATACCTTCCTGAGATGTATAGTTCAATGAGAGTGCATAAACAGAAGCCTCTGAACCACCATTCACATTCAACGAATAGTTTTCAGTTTTAGCATCATCTTTAAACATTTGGTTAATCCAGTTTGTATTGGCAAGAGTACCCATCGAATCAAAGTCAAATAAAGCCGATCCCGAATTTAATGCTTGCTCATTCATTATTGCCATATACTCATTTGCGTTGAGCATTTTGGCTTTACGTGCAACATTCTGCACCCCATAATATGCATCAAAAGATACTTGTCCTTTTCCTTTCGATCCTTGTTTTGTAGTTACTAAAATAACACCATTTGCAGCCTGAGCACCATATATGGCAGCAGATGCAGCATCTTTCAAAACATCGATAGATTGAATATCTGCGGCATTCAACACACTGATATCTCCTTCAATTCCATCGATAATATAAAGCGGCCCTGAATTTCCTACTGTACCAAGTCCACGTATAGTAACTTTCATATCTGCACCCGGTTGTCCGGACGTAGAAGAAATCTGTACTCCCGGAGCTTGCCCCTGAAGAGCCTGAAGAGGATTGGTAGTGTTTAATTTAGCTACCTCATCGCCTTTTACTTGCAACGTAGCGCCTGTATTCAGTTTTTTCTTCTGAACACCATAACCTATGGCTACAACTTCATTCAACACATTGGCTTCTTCTTTCAACTCTACGTTGAATACTGTTTGTTGCCCAACTGCAAACGTTTTAGAAGTGAATCCAATATAGGATACTTCGATCGTTGCATTTTCTTTCACACTTAAGGTAAACTTTCCGTCAACATCAGTCAAGGTACCATTTGTTGTACCTTTTTCTACAACAGAGGCTCCAATAAGAGGTTCACCTTCTGAGGTTACGGTTCCCGATATTCCACGTACTGACTGTGCATAAAGCCCAGCAACTGAGAGTAAGCTGATAATAAGCATCAGATATACCCTCCGCAAACAAATGCAACTTGTTTGCCGAAAAAATCTAGTCATTTTCTCATTCATGGTTTTTTAATAGTATTAGTGAATCTGAACTAAAAGTGATTTATGTAATAACAATAATTCTGCTTTATTCTGCCCTTTTTACAGAGAGCTTCTTTCCTGAGTATTTTACTTCAGATATTGTGTTTTTCTTTCCTTTGGTAATCCATTCTACTTTAAATATTCTATCTTTAGCCATACCTGTATATTCACCTTTAACATCGTCGACAGTAAGCTGCAGAGAGGCTTCATCATAACTAAACTTAATAGTCGAATATGCCCCATTTTCATAGTTGTAGTTTACCCCTTCGTCTTCGTATAAAGTAAACTCTCCGTTTTTACCTGTATATACTTTTATGGTGAGATCTGTTTGAGCTTCTTTGGTAGTCTGAATATCATTTCCCATAGGCAAAATAGAACCTTCTTGTACAAAGAGAGGCATACGTTCGTAGGGTGCAGATACTTTTATGCTTTTTCCTCCGGTAACATATTCTCCTGTATCATAGTTGTACCAATTTGTACCGGCAGGGAAATATACATCACGGGATGTTGCTTTGTATTGGTATACCGGACAAACCATCAGGTTCGGTCCAAACATATATTGATCGCTTATATTATGGGTAGCAGCATCTTTTCCGAAATCCATTACCAAAGCACGCATAATAGTATAATCATTGAAATATGTCATTCCCGCCAATGAATAGATGTATGGCATCATCTGGTAACGAAGCTTGGTATAATGAACCATGCTATTATATGCAGGATGACCTTCAGGAGCAATATTGTAGATCTCACGATAAGGATATTGTCCATGACTACGGAATAGCGGACAGAATGCACCAAACTGGAACCAACGAGCATTGAGCTCTCTCCATTCTTTCATATCTTCTGAACCTTCTTTCGCATTTTCATAACGTTTTTCGACACAGAAACCACCGATATCCATTGTCCAATAAGGAATACCCGACATAGCAAAATTAAGTCCGGCTGAAATCTGAGCTTTCATATCTTCCCAACGAGTACCGATATCGCCACTCCATGTAGCTGTAGAATAACGTTGCAATCCGGCAAAACCAGAACGGGTAAGCAAAAAGACACGGTTGTTAGGGTTAGTAGAACGCTGACCTTCATAAATACCCTGTGCATTAACAAGGGCGTAAGCGTTAAAGTACTCAACTGATGGGCCTAGAGCTGTAGGAGTCATTAGCTCTTTACGGTACTGCATACTTGCATTTGACAAAATATCCGGCTCGGAAGCATCCATCCACCAAGCATCAATACCTTTAGAATATAGCTTTTCGTTCAACTGATCCCAAAATAGTTTGCGAGCACCTTCGCTGTAAGCATCATAAAATCCTCCAATATAACCCGGGCTGATCCAATCGCGGATACTATCTTTCACAGCACGGTTAAACATCCATCCTTTTTCGTCAAAAGCCTTGTAATTATCTGTTGTATAATAAAACTTAGGCCATACAGAAATCATAATATGCGCATCTTTTGCATGTACGCTATCCATCATCCCTTTTGCATCAGGGAAACGCTCGGTATCAAAATCATGGCTTCCCCATGCATCCTTCGGCCAATACGACCAATCTAATATGATGTTATCTAATGGTATATTTCTCTTGCGATATTCATCTACAACGCCAAGCAACTCTTCCTGAGTTTTATATCTTTCACGGCTTTGCCAGAATCCCATTGCCCATTTAGGCATAATTTGCGACTTTCCTGTAACAGCCCTATACCCTTTAATTACATCATCTGCATTGTTTCCACGAATAAAATAATAGTCGATCTGGTCGCCCATCTCTGACCAAAGAGCCAACTTATTTTGTTCTTCCTGAGATTTCGGGCTCAAAGCTTTAAGTCCTATATATGAAATACCACCATCAGGTTTCCAATCGAGTTTGATTTTACGTTTTTCTCCGGCTTTCATATCCACCGTGAACTTATAGCTATTCGGATTCCATGCTGTACGCCATCTTTCAGGCACTATTACCTCATTATCCAATGATATGGTTGTATAACCTGCATAATAAAGTATAAAATGATATTTGCCTGTTTCCTTTGCTTCTATATCTCCTTCCCATGTGATGCGAGAATTAAAGAACGGAAAGTCTTGAGGAAACTTTTTTACTGTTTCCAGGTTTTCGTAATCAATCTGTGATTCTGCTCTTTCTACAAAAACTTTATTTGGATCGGCATTTACCATATAAGTAGCGGTCAGCCCGCCTTCTTTTCCTGTTTTGTCATATAGCTTAAATTGATCTAAGTCGAGATAATCGCGAGAATCACCGAACTTAGTCAGTGAGTAGTTATCCCAAAGTATTCCATAGTTTTTGCTGGATAAAACAAACGGAACAGACACTTTTGTATTATATTGGAAAAGAACCTCATTCTTTCCCTTGTAGTTAAACTCATCAGCCTGATGTTGTCCAAGTCCATAGAAAGCCTCATCGGCCGGAGATTCGAACACTTGCTGCATAGTATATGCTTTTGTCCCTTCAACTTCGATATCAGAAAACGATTTACCTCCTCCTTTATTCTCAGCGAGAAGTACATTACCATTTATATCCGAGAAGGTAACCTCTCCTGTAGTCAGAGATACTGTAGCAATGGTAGAAGCTGTTTTGAGAACAACATTTCCGTTTTCCTCTTTAGCATCCCATCCTGTTGTTTGTGTTTTATCATATATGGTGATAAGACTTTTTTTGTCAGAAAACTTATAGCCGGGAGTAGCCGAAACATGGATTACATCATCATTGACAACTTGCAATCTGATGTTTTTTGTAGCTAAAGCATTATCCGTTTTCAGGTTTACAATTATTCCGTCACTCGTTCTCTGATATGGTCCGCTTTTACAGCCGATGAATAGAGCCATCGACAACAAACTGACCAAAAGCAGTTGATTTTTTTTCATGGTTATTATGGTTTAAGTTTCATTGATACAAAAATATCCCTGAATATGCAGAGAGGCATTCTTAAATGTTTTTAATGCAACCGTTAAAGATTCTCTGCAGGGGTTTAAATGTTTCCATTTAGGGATTAAAATGCTAACAAAACATCAGAAATCGCTTTATTTATATAAATTTGTATCCATCGAACCTGAATACCTAGCAATGAAAAAGCCATTATACACCCTTCTATTCCTCTTATTATCTTTTATCATAAAAGCCCAGCAATTTGAATTCTCTCATTTGAATAATACAAACGGCTTATCAAACAATCAGGTGGAAGCAATCTTAAAAGACAGCCGTGGTTTTATGTGGTTTGGAACAAATATGGGGCTCAACAGGTACGACGGGATAAACTTTAAAACATACAAGAACATAAAGAATGACAGCAAAAGTCCATCTTACGATCGTTTTACAGGAATACAAGAAGATATAAACGGTAACCTATGGTTGCAGTCGAGTGCAGGTATTTATATGCTATATGACTGGAAATCGGAATCTTTTATAAACAATATAGATTCACTGCTAAGCGATATAGGGTTACCACCCGCACCAGCTATTATAGAAATAGACAAGAAGAAAGATTTATACATTTCATATCCGGGAAAGGGTATTCACAAATACGATGCAACTAGTAACAAAATAACAATCTACAAGCAATCGAAGAATACAAATGATCTGGCTCTGTCTGATATCTCCGATATAAAAATAAAGGATAACTACATTTGGGTTCTTCACAACGACGGACTTTTGGAACGTGTAAACATGCAGACAAACAAAGTGGATATGCGAAATACGTTCTTTAAAGACAACAACCAGAATTCTACAATACAGAAATCCTTATTTATAGATTCTGATAACGATATTTGGGTTTATCCGAGTATAGCGGATAAAGGCGTGGTATATCTAAATACAAAAAAAGGACAATGGACTTTACTGGACACCAACAGTAAGGTTGCATTATCGAGTAGCTTTGTCAGATGTGTAGGACAGGATATTAACGGCCTGATATGGATAGGAACAGATCATGGTGGTATAAGTATTCTGGATAAAAAAAATCAAAAGATAACGGTTCTTAAAAATGATATATACAATCACAACTCTATCAGTCAGAATTCTATTATCAGTTTCTATGGTGAGCCAAACGGAACAGTATGGGTAGGCACATACAAAAGTGGTGTATCTTATTATCATCCAAACCTTTTCAAATTCAGGAAATCACCCCTCTTTTATATGTTTAACAAAAATGCAGAGATATTCGACTGCAATAGTTTATACAAAGACAAGAGCGATAATCTGTGGATAGGGACAAATGGAACCGGCCTTATCAAATACCATCAAAGCACGGAGAAAGTAGAACGTTTTAGAAACAATCCTAACGATGCGGGAAGTATCTCGTCTGATATTATCACATCAATATACGAAGATCACAGACAAACACTTTGGATTGGAACTTTCATGGGAGGGCTGAACGCCTTTGATGGTAAAAGTTTCAAGAAATTTCAATTGAATGAGACAAACTCAAACTCTCTTTCGAGTAAAAGTGTATATAGTCTTACCGAAGACAACGACCAGAATCTATGGATCGCAACTCTTGGGGGAGGTATAGATCAGTTAAATTCTGCAAGGGATACCTTTACTCATCACAATATGAGCAACAGTAAAGATCTTCTATCCAATTATATTGTATCTATGTTTGTAGATACTCAAAATAATATATTTCTAAGTACCGACAGAGGAATATGCGTATTAGACGAAAGTAAAAAAGAGGTAAGAAGATATTTCCCCAACAATACATTCCTCGATTCCCTCACCAGCATTGTTATAAACAATCAGATTGTAGATTCAAGAGGTCTTTTATGGATTGCTACAGACAAAGGTATCAATGTATATTATCCTGCGAAACAACGATTTGAATATATAACAAATACTGAAGGACTTCCGAGTGATGAAGTTGTATCGCTTATAGAAGATAATGATGGTAATATATGGGCAGGAACCCGAAACGGATTGGTATGCTTTTACTGTAAGTATGACAATCAGCAACTGACGTATACAATCGCATCATTCGATGTTAACGACGGACTGCCGGGTTCGGTATTTAATACGAATGCTATATTTAAAGATAAAGACGGAATTATTTACATAGGCAGTACTAAAGGATACACATCTTTCGATCCAAGAAAAATAGTATTTAATAAAAATGTACCTAAACCGCATTTCACTGATCTTCTGATTACCAATCAGGTGATTAAACCGAATACAAAATACAATGGACGTGTTATTCTCGAAAAATCAATAACAGACCTTGATGAGATTATTTTACATTACGGCGAAACTAATTTTACAATACAATTTTCATCCCTAAATTACATCCATTCCGAGAAGAATCGGTATAAATACATGTTGGAAGGGCTCGATAACAAATGGACTGAAACAAGCACCGGAATCGGCTCGGCATCATACTCCAACCTTAATGCCGGCACATACAAACTTATTGTCTATGCCAGCAATGACGATAATGTATGGAGCAGTGAACCTATTGTTTTGACAATCGTAGTAAAACCACCATTTTGGCTATCATGGTGGGCAACTATTATATACATACTCATCATCATCACGGTTTTAAGGTTTTTCATAAAATATAAGTTGAATAAACAAAAAGAAGAATACGAACAGGCTCAAAAAATACTGGAAGCTCAGAAAATACATGAAGTAGACGAATTGAAATTCAAGTTCTTTACCAATATAAGCCATGAATTCAAGACTCCGCTCACGCTTATTCTTACACCGCTGGAGAAACTTATGAAATCATCTGTATCGGAAGAGCAAAAAGCTACGATGAGCATCATGCACAAGAATGCAAAAAACTTGTTGAACATGGTGAACGAAATACTTGATTTCAGGAAGTTTGACCAAAATAAGATGACTCTGAACATTTCACGAGGGAATATTATAGAGTTTACAAAAGAAATCTGTCAGTCATTCTCGGCATTGGCAGGAGAAAAATCAATAAAACTCACATTCACAACATATCTGCAAGAACTGCAAATGGAGTTTGATAAAGAAAAGATGCATAAAATCATATCCAATCTCATTTCCAATGCATTCAAATATACAGAAGACGGGCAGATAGATGTCAGCATTGGCATTTCCGAACTGCTGCAAACAGATACACCAACCAAACAGTTATGCCTGAAAGTTTCTGATACAGGCGTTGGCATAGAGAAAGAATATCTCGAGAAAATATTTGAACGCTTCTTCAGAATAGAAAAAGTAGAAAAAAACAATCAATCTGGAACCGGAGTAGGACTCCATCTGGCCAGTGAATATGTAAAATTACATGGAGGCGAAATACAAGTAGAAAGTACAGAAGGAAAGGGTTCTACCTTTACAATATTACTACCTATACAAAATTCGACATATAAGGAACTAAGCAACCAAGACATTATACATTCGGGAGATATTTCTATTAGCGAAATAAAAGAGGGAGCCGAGCTCGATTTAAAGTCGGCACAACGCGCACATCTTCCGCTTCTACTAATAGTGGACGACAATGAAGACTTTTGTGAATTTATCACCAGCTTGTTTATAGACGATTATCGCACTGTCATAGCAAACGATGGAGAAGAAGGATACAGCATTGTGCTCGATCAACTACCGGATATTATACTATGCGATGTTATGATGCCAAAGATGGATGGATATGAGTTTTGCAGGCATGTAAAAGGAGATATACGGACTTCGCATATTCCGATCATATTACTTACGGCCAAATCGTCGGAAGAGAGCAAATATTCGGGTATTGAGGCAGGAGCAGACGATTATATCTCCAAGCCTTTCAACATTG
Source organism: Dysgonomonas mossii DSM 22836 (assembly GCF_000213575.1). Classification (GTDB taxonomy): domain Bacteria; phylum Bacteroidota; class Bacteroidia; order Bacteroidales; family Dysgonomonadaceae; genus Dysgonomonas; species Dysgonomonas mossii. The sequence goes on along the minus strand of NZ_GL892005.1, from coordinate 446,267 downwards.
ACATGCTGAAACTAAAAATAGCGAAGATCATCGAGAGGCAGAAAAAGGTACATAGCAACTTCAAGAAGAAAATAGATATCTCCCTGAGTGAAATAGAGATAACATCTATGGACGAAAAGTTTGTGCAAAAAACAATCTCTATTGTGGAAGAAAATATTGGAAATCCTGAATTTCTTGTAGAAGACCTTTGCAAAGAGATGGGCATGAGTCGAGTCTATTTTTACAAAAAAATATTGGCCCTGACAGACAAGACCCCTTCTGAGTTTATCCGCTTTATTCGTTTGAAACGAGCAGCTGATTTATTGGAAAAAAGCCAGATGTTTGTCAATGAAATCGCCTTTCAGGTAGGATTTAATGACCCCAAATATTTCCGCAAGTATTTTAAAGAGGAATTCGGTGTAACCCCCAATGAGTATAAAAAAAACGTATCGAAATGATCTAGTAAACATATTACCCCCCTTTATGAAACATACAGAATAGATTAAAAGCTAAAGATGTAATATTTTTGTATTGCACGGTTAAAATCTATTCCATGAAAAAATTATTATTTATTCTGCTATCTATTTTGTTTGCGAATACCGGGGTATTTGCACAATATGTCTATCCGTTCCAAAACACAAGTTTAAGCGACGAAAAACGCCTCGACAATCTACTGTCTATAATGACAATTGACGAGAAAATAAATGCACTATCCACAAACTTAGGCGTTCCTCGCTTAGGAATTCGAAACACAGGACATTCTGAAGGATTGCACGGGATGGCTCTGGGAGGCCCGGGTAACTGGGGCGGTTTCAAAATGGTAAATTATCAGCGCGTACCCGATGTATATCCTACAACTACGTTCCCTCAGGCCTACGGGCTAGGTGAGACATGGGATACAGAACTGATAAAAAAAGTAGCTGACATAGAAGCCACAGAAATAAGATATTACACACAAAACGAAAGATATACAAAAGGAGGTTTGGTAATGCGTGCCCCCAATGCTGACTTAGCCCGGGACCCACGTTGGGGACGCACCGAGGAGAGTTTTGGAGAAGACCCTTTTCTAGTATCGGAGATGGCCGTAGCCTTTATAAAAGGACTACAAGGAGAAAATCCCCGATACTGGAAATCGGCATCCTTAATGAAACATTTCCTAGCCAACAGTAATGAAGACGGGAGAGATTCTACATCCTCTAATTTTGACAATCGACTGTTTCACGAGTATTACTCATACCCCTTTCGCAAGGGTATAGAAAAAGGTGGCTCTCAAGCCTTCATGGCAGCTTACAATAGCTGGAATGAAATACCGATGACAATCCATCCTATTTTGAAAAAGATCCGTAAAGACTGGAACTTTAAAGGAATAATCTGTACCGATGGAGGAGCTCTCGATCTGTTGATAAAAGCACATAAGACATTCCCAACCCACACAGAAGGTAGTGCTGCCATCGTAAAAGCCGGTGTAGGACAATTCCTCGATAATTTTCGCCCATATATATACCAAGCTTTAGAGAAAGGGATGCTGACAGAAGCAGAGATAGACAAAGCCATACGGGGAAATTTCTATATCGCATTAAAGCTAGGCCTACTAGATGGAGATCAGACAAAACTACCTTATGCTCATATAGGAGTTACCGATACAGTTTCGGTATGGAGAAATAAAGAGATACAAGATTTTGTACGTCTGGTTACTGCAAAATCTGTTGTGCTACTAAAAAATGAGAAAAAACTATTACCTTTAAATAAGGGAAACATCAAGAGGATTGCAGTTATTGGACCACGAGCCAACGAAGTATTACTCGACTGGTATAGCGGTACTCCGCCTTATACAGTTTCCATACTACAAGGTATAAAAAATGCAGTCGGTAACAATGTAGAAGTTATATACGAGTCTTCGAATGAAATCGACAAAGCCTATCTTGCCGCACAGAAAGCAGATATAGCTATTGTATGCGTCGGAAATCATGTATATGGCACCGACCCTAAATGGAAATACTCACCCGTACCGAGCGACGGACGTGAGGCTGTAGATCGCAAAGCTTTATCTCTCGAACAAGAAGACTTAGTAAAGATTGTACACAAAGCAAATCCTAATACCGTAATGGTACTGGTCAGCAGTTTCCCTTTTGCTATAAACTGGTCGCAAGAGAATATACCGGCAATACTACATATTACAAACAACAGTCAAGAGCTCGGAAATGGTCTGGCTGACGTAATCTTCGGTAACTATAATCCGGCAGGCAGAACAAATCAGACTTGGGTAAAATCCATTGCCGACCTGCCTCCGATGATGGATTATGATATACGAAATGGTCGCACATACATGTATGCAAAAGAAAAGCCGCTATACCCTTTCGGATATGGTCTTAGCTACACAAATTTCACCTATTCCGATATGGCCTTATCTTCTTCTGCTCTTTCTAAAGGAAAAAATCTGAAAGTATCTGTTAATGTAAAAAACACAGGAGATATGGATGGAGAAGAAGTAGCTCAGCTATATGTATCGTTTCCTCAGTCAAAAGTAGTACGACCAATCAAGCAACTAAAAGGCTTCGATCGTATTAGTATCAAAAAAGGAGAAAGTAAGACTTTTGAATTCACCTTAAGTGCCGATGATCTTGCTTATTGGGACAACGATAAAGACTCGTTTGTAATAGAACCCGAAACAGTGAATATCTTGATAGGATCATCTTCGGAAGATATCAGGCTGACAAAAGAAATACAACTAAAATAACCAATCTAAGACCTATGAAAATACGAATTATTCTTTGCCTCAGCATTTGCCTCAGCACGCAGCTTGCGGCTCAACAAAAACGCATATTAGGCGAACCAATTGACATGAGTGTCGACTTTAAAGATTTTCACAATACCTTTTTCTTTGCCGACAAGGTGGCTTCATTTAACGGAGCAGACGGCAAAGGGAAAATCTCGTGGAAACGCACATCATTGTACACTCGTCAGGCTTTTAATGTTAATACAATCTTGCCACAAGATTTAAAGATGTTAGATTTTCCGGGTGAAGCCTATGAACAAAACCCTGAATTAGACTTCTCGGTAGATTTTGTTACACCACGCACTTTGCGAATAAGAATGTTGACAACACCCGTTCAGCCTAAACCCTTCGACTCTCCTATGTTAGTCAAAGAACCGGGGAAAGACAGTTCATGGAAATATTCTAAAACAGGAAATACCCATACCTATAAAAGCAATTACGGAAGTATAGAAATTGAAGAAAATCCATTCCGTATCACATTGAGAGACGAAAAAGGAAAACGTTTGACCGATACATGGCGTTGGTGCGACAATGATTCTTCGCAAGTAAAGGTTATCCCTTTCAACTTCATCAAACGGGGAGTGGATAATAGCCGGGCAGTAAACCCAGTATTTTCATTATCTCCGGGTGAAAAAATATTTGGTTGTGGCGAATCTGTAACCAAATTAGACAAAAGAGGACAAAAAGTGAATCTATTTGTTACCGACCCGCAAGGCCCCGAAACAGATCAGATGTACAAGCCTGTTCCTTTCTTTATGAGTAATCGTGGCTACGGGATGTTCATGCACACATCAGCCCCTATCACTTGCGATTTTGGAAATACCTATGTAGGTGCAAACAAGCTGTTCATGGGAGACGAAGCACTCGACCTATTCATATTTATCGGCGAACCCAAAGACATACTGAATGAATATACCGAAATAGTAGGGAAGCCATCTATGCCTCCACTTTGGTCGTTTGGCACATGGATGAGCCGCATCACTTACTTTGAGCAAAGCGAGGGTTATGATGTAGCAGCCAAGCTACGTTCTTACAAGATACCGTCAGATGTTATTCATTTCGATACAGGATGGTTCGAAACAGACTGGCAATGCGACTATAAATTTGCACCATCGAGATTTTCCAATCCTCAGAAAATGATTGATGATCTGAAGAAAGATGGATTCCACATCTCGCTGTGGCAGCTGACTTATTTTACACCTAAAAATAAATTTTTCAATGAAATAATAGAGAAAAACCTGCATGTAAAAAACTCAAAAGGAGAAATGCCTTATGAAGATGCAGTTTTAGACTTTTCCAACCTTGAGACTGTAAAATGGTATCAGGACAAACTTGCAGGGTTACTAAAAATGGGAGTTGGTGCAATAAAAGTAGACTTCGGAGAAGCCGCACCAATGGAAGGGTTTTATGCGTCAGGGCATGGTGGATGGTACGAGCACAATCTGTATCCGCTGCGTTACAACAAAGCTGTTGCGGACATCACCAAAGAAGTCAACAATGAAAATATTATATGGGCCCGCAGTGCTTGGGCAGGAAGCCAACGCTATCCTCTCCATTGGGGTGGCGATGCTGCCAATACAGACATCGGTATGGATGCCACATTACGTGGAGGCCTCTCATTCGGGCTAAGCGGCTTCTCTTTCTGGAGTCACGACATAGGAGGATTTGTGGTTGCTGCTCCCGAAAATCTGTACCGCCGTTGGTTACCTTTCGGATTTTTGACATCGCATAGTCGTGCACATGGAGCACCACCAAAAGAGCCGTGGCTATATAACGATAACTTTGTAAAAGCTTTTCGTGAATCAGCCGAAATGAAATACAAATTAATGCCGTATATTTATGCACAGGCTAAATTATGTACCGAAAAAGGGTTGCCTATGGTTCGGGCTTTGTTTGTGGAATATCCTGACGATGCCGGAGCATGGTTTGTAGAAGATGAGTATCTCTTCGGGGCTGACATATTAGTAGCTCCGATGATGGAAGCCGGAACGGAGCGAAATGTATATCTACCCAAAGGCAACTGGATCGATTATCAAAGTGGAAAAACATATCAACAAGGATGGAATGTGATAGAAGCCGGCAAAATCCCTGCTATCATTCTGGTGCGCGAGGGTGCTGTTATCCCGCACGCCCAACTTGCTCAATCTACAGATAAAATCAATTGGTCTGATATAGAACTCAAAGTTTATGGAGAAAAAGAAAAAGCGACAGGATTCGTTTGTCTTCCGTCAGACAATAAACTAACAGATATTATTCTTACAAAATCGGGTAATAATTATCAGTTGGAAAAAGGACAAATACAAGGTGTACATTATAGGATAAACAAGTAAAAAATGAAGTTCTACAAACTATTTTTATTATTATTTATTTTTTCATGGAGTGAACTTTCTGCTCAAGATAAACAGAACGAATGGCAATACTATTTCGATAAGCCGTCATCTATTTGGGAAGAATCGATCCCACTGGGAAATGGCAGAATAGGGATGATGCCTTGGGGTGGAGTAGAAAGGGAACGAGTCGTACTAAATGAAATTTCTCTATGGTCGGGCAACAAACAGGATGCTGATAATCCGGAAGCTTATAAATATCTGGGTGAAATAAGAAGACTTCTGTTTGAGAAAAAGAATAAAGAGGCTCAGGAGTTAATGTACAAAACTTTCACCTGCAAAGGCAAAGGAAGTGCAGGTTTGGAATACGGTAAATTTCAGATTTTTGCGAATCTGTATGTAGACTTTCTATACCCTGACAAATCTGAAGCGACACAGTATAAAAGAGTGCTGGACATGAATAATGCACTATCTACTGTTTCTTTCTCAAAAAATGATGTAGAATACAAACGAGAATACTTTACGTCTTTCTCGAACGACATCGGATTGGTAAAATATACGGCAAGTAAGTCGGAAGCATTAAGCCTAAAAATATCATTGCAACGTGATGAGAATTTTAAAACTTATGCCAGCGGCAATACACTTTATATCTTCGGACAATTGGAAGCAGGAGAAAACCATTCGGGAATGAAATATTTGGGAATGGTGAAGGTGATAAACAAAGGAGGGAAATTATCTGCGACAGACAAAGTAATTGACATAAAGAATGCAAATGAAGTCACCCTATATGTTTCATTAGCGACCAACTACAACGGTACGAATCATGAAAAAGTAGCTTCTGACCTATTGAACAATGCCGGAGTAAATTATGAGAAACTAAAAAAGAAACATATTGCAAAATATCAGGCTCTATTTAATCGTGTAGACCTGACTTTAGAAAAAAATAAGAATTCCTCACTAGCAATAGATAAGCGACTGGAAGCATTTGCAACAGACAAAACGGATTATAATCTGGCTGCCTTATATATGCAGTATGGTCGTTATCTATTGATATCGTCTACCCGAGAGGGAGGCCTCCCTCCTAACCTGCAAGGGTTGTGGGCTCCACAAATAAACACTCCTTGGAATGCTGATTATCATTTGAATATCAATCTACAGATGAATCTTTGGGGAGCTGAAATGTTTAATCTTTCTGAGCTCCACAAACCGACTATCGAGTTTGTGAAATCACTGGTAGAGCCGGGAGAAAAAACAGCAAAAATATATTATAACAGCCGTGGATGGGTAGTTCATATTTTGAGTAATGTATGGGGCTTCACGTCTCCCGGAGAACATCCTTCATGGGGAGCAACCAACACGGCCGGCGCATGGATGTGCCAGCATCTCTGGGAACACTACCTTTATACTCAGGACAAAGAATATCTAAAATCGGTATATCCTACAATGAAAAGTGCTGCTTTATTCTTTGAAGATATGCTGATCGAAGACCCTAACAACGGCTATTTGGTTACTGCCCCGACTACTTCTCCTGAGAACGCTTACATAACACCATCGGGAGACGTGGTAAGTATCTGTGCGGGCTCAGCGATGGACAATCAGATTATTCGCGAATTATTTACAAACGTGGAGAATGCCGCAAAAATATTAGAAGTAGATAATGAATGGATCAAAGATATTTCAGCGAAGAAAGAACGACTAGCACCTACTTCAATCGGGAAATACGGACAGGTAATGGAATGGCTCGAAGATTATGAAGAGAGTGAAATCCACCATCGCCATGTATCGCAACTGTATGGACTTCATCCGGGAAATGAGCTTACGTATGAAAAGACTCCCGAACTGATGGAAGCTGCTAAAGTCACCTTGACAAGACGAGGTGATCAGTCTACAGGATGGTCTATGGCATGGAAAATTAATTTCTGGGCACGGCTCAAAGACGGAAATAAAGCTTACAAACTGATTGGCGACCTGTTGAAACCCGCTGAAAATAACTGGGGTACGTATCCAAATCTGTTCAGTGCACACCCTCCGATGCAAATAGATGGCAACTTTGGCGGATCAGCCGGAATAGGGGAAATGCTTCTACAAAGCCACGAAGGTTTTATAGAACTACTGCCGGCTATACCCGACGGGTGGAAAGACGGAGAAGTAAGAGGCATGAAAGTAAGAGGGGGTGCAGAAATCTCCTTTAAATGGAAAGATAACAAGATCCAAAATATACATATCACGGCAACTACAAACAATCAGTTTGTAATAAAACTACCTAGCGGAAAGCCTTTGATAGCGGGAACAAGCAAATACAAAGTAGAAGGTGATAAATTATATCTGACCTTGAATAAGGGAAATAAAATTGAAATTACGTTAAACAAATAAATATTAAACAATTACAGAAAACATGAAGAAATTATTTTTTTATGTATTATTCAGCTTACTCTTATTGCAAGCCAACGGACAAACAAAACAGATTCCGGTCTACCTTGACGATAGTAAACCTATGGAGCTCAGAATAGAAGATGCTCTATCAAGAATGACTCTAGAAGAAAAGATTGCGATGATACATGCTCAATCTAAATTTAGTACACCCGGAGTTCCTCGTCTTGGTATTCCTGAAATATGGATGAGCGACGGCCCTCATGGAGTGCGTATGGAAATAGACTGGGACACATGGAACCATGCAGGATGGACAAACGACTCATGTACAGCTTTCCCTGCATTAACATGTTTGGCTGCGACATTCAACCCCGAGCTTTCTCTGAAATACGGAAATGCATTGGGAGAAGAAGCTCGTTTCAGAAAAAAAGAAATGATTCTTGGACCGGGTGTAAATATTTATCGCACGCCAATGAATGGTCGTAACTTTGAATATATGGGAGAAGATCCTTACCTAGCTTCAAAGATGGTCGTTCCTTTTGTCAAAGGAGTACAACAAAACGGAGTGGCTGCCACTATGAAACACTTTGCCCTAAATAACCAAGAACTATGGCGCGGGCATATCGACGTGGAAGTGAGCGACAGAGCGTTGTATGAAATATACCTACCTGCATTCAAAGCAGGAGTAGAAGAAGGTAAGGTATGGGCAATAATGGGTTCTTATAACAAATACAGAGGTCAATATTGCAGCCATCACGAAAGACTTATCAATCAGATACTAAAAGGAGAATGGAAATATGACGGTGTGGTAGTTACAGACTGGGGAAGTGCTCACGACACACGTGAAGCAGCATTGTACGGTCTTGATATAGAAATGGGAACTTGGACTAACGGGCTCACATGGGGTCAAAGTTTTGCTTACGACAATTACTATCTGGCAAAACCATATCTGAAGATGTTGGAAAAGGGCGAATTACCGATGTCTACCCTCGATGATAAAGTTCGTAGAGTATTACGTCTAAATTTGAGAACCAATATGGACAGAAACCGTCCATACGGTAGTTTTACTACACCCGAACATGCAGCTGTAAGCCGTGAAGTGGCAGAACAAGGTATTGTATTGATGAAAAATACAAATAACTTTTTCCCGATAGCTAAAGACCGTTACAAAAAAATTGTTGTAATCGGCGAAAATGCAACCCGCTCACTAACAGTAGGCGGAGGATCGTCTGAACTGAAAGTAAAGAAAGAAGTTTCTCCTCTCGAAGGATTGAAAATAAAATATGGTGCTGATAAGGTATTCTACACAATGGGGTACGGTTCAGGACCTAGCGTATACGATCATTTCATTCCATCTCCGTACAATGCAGATTCATTGAAGCGAGAAGCTTTGGCTTTGATTAAAGATGCAGACGTTGTTTTATTCTTCGGAGGGTTAAACAAAAACTATCAACAAGACTGCGAAGGCGGAGACCGTACTTCTTACGACCTGCCATTTGGTCAGAACGAACTGATCGAAGACTTGTTGAAGGTAAATAAAAACATGGGAATCGTTATCGTCAGTGGAAATGCCGTGGCTATGCCGTGGCTGGATAAAGTACCTGCCTTGATGCAATCATGGTATCTTGGTTCGGAAGCAGGAAATGCTACAGCGAATGTAATTGCAGGTGACATCAATCCTTCCGGAAAGTTACCATTCAGTATTCCGAAGAAGCTAGAAGATAACGGTGCTATATCTTTCGGTACAATTTCCTATCCGGGAGATAGCATCAAACAGATATACAAAGAAGATATCTTGGTTGGTTATCGTTGGCACGATACAAAGAAAATTCCGGCTTTATTTCCTTTCGGCTATGGATTGTCTTATACCACATTCGAGTATGGTAAAGCTTCTACAGATAAGAAAGAATACAGTAAAAATGACGAAATTAAAATAAGCCTAACTCTTACTAACAAAGGAAACGTTGACGGTGCAGAATCGGTACAGATATATGCATCACAGCAAAAACCTTCGATGGAACGCCCTGCTAAAGAATTGAAAGCTTTCAAAAAGGTTTTCTTAAAAGCCGGAGAGACTAAAAATGTAGAATTGTCAATACCAGTCAAAGACCTTGCTTTCTTCAATGACAAAGCACACGAATGGGTAGTAGAATCGGATAAGTTCACATTGCATTGTGCTGCATCATCTGCCGATGTAAAAAGCTCTGTAACAATAAATGTGAAGTAAAATTATCTTTACATAGGAATCTGACAGAAATGGAAAGGTGACAAACAGAATCTTTAAAAAAAGTGTCACTTTTGTCACCTTTTCATTATATTAAATTGAAAAACAACCACATAACAGAATACCATGAAAAGCGTTTTTAGAACATTCTTTCTCTTTTGCCTCACTACTTTGTTGATCAGTCAGGCTTTTTCGCAAACAGGATATAAAAATCCTATAATCCCGGGCTTTAATCCCGATCCCAGTGTTTGCAGAGTAGGAGACGATTTTTATCTTGTAACTTCGTCATTCGAATATTTTCCGGGGCTACCTATCTATCATAGCAAGGATTTGATAAACTGGAAACAGATAGGACACTGCCTAACGAGAGATTCGCAGTTGTCATTACACAAGGTTTCAGCATCGGGAGGACTATATGCTCCGTCCATACGTTACCACGACGGACTATTTTATGTCATTTGTACAAACGTATCGGACAAAGGTAATTTTTACTGTACCGCTACCGATCCGGCCGGACCTTGGAGCGACCCTATCTGGGTAGATATAAAAAGCATAGATCCTGACATTTTCTGGGATGAAGATGGTAAAACATATTTTGTAACTCAAGGTGACGAGGGTATCCGAGTTACCGAGATCGATATCAAAACAGGTAAGGTATTATCTCCCGAACGCCTTGTTTGGGGCGGCATAGGAGGTCGTTTCCCCGAAGCTCCACATATCTACAAAAAAGATGGTTTCTATTATCTTTTGCTCGGTGAAGGAGGAACAGAATATATGCACAGCGCTACAATAGGACGCAGCAAGAATATATTCGGCCCTTACGAATCGTGTCCATTAAATCCGATACTGACTCATGCCAACCGAAGAGGGCAAGGCAATACCATACAGGGTGTCGGACATGCAGATCTTGTACAGGCAAAAGACGGCTCTTGGTGGATGGTATTCCTAGGATTCAGAGTAACTCATCAATGGGCATATTATCATGTGCTGGGACGTGAAACATTCTTAGCTCCTGTAGACTGGCCTAAAGGCGGCTGGCCACAAGTGAACGGAAACGGAACTGTTTCACTAAACATGGACGTTCCTACCCTCCCAATTTATCCTGTAGAAAAAGCAGCTATACGTACAAACTTTGATGCTGATAAACTGGGTTTCGAGTGGCAATATCTACGTAATCCTATCAGAGAAAACTATTCGTTGACAGAAAAGAAAGGGTGGATAAGAATTAGCACTTCTCCATATACATTGAACGAAACTGAGGCAATATCAATGATCTGCCGCCGACAAACAGAGCATGATTTCAGGGCTGAAACTCTATTAGAGTTCAATTCATCTGCTAATAACGAAGAAGCGGGAATGACATTGATACAAAATAATACGCATCATTACGACTTGTTATTGAAAAAGTCGGGCAGTCAGTATATAGTACAATTACGTGTAAAAGTAGGATCTCTGTCTTACATTGCCGGAGAAAAACAGGTTAAAAGTAATAAGCTGAAATTAAAAATTGAAGGCACACCTTCGCAATACGCTTTTTATTGCGCAGAAGCCGATAGCGATAACTTCAACGAATTGGGAAGGCTAGACACCCGATACCTGAGTACTGAGGTTGCAGGTGGATTTACAGGAGTGATGATAGGGCTCTACACCTCTTCGAATGGGAAACCAAGTAAGGCTAAAGCTTATTTTGATTGGTTCGATTACGATGTAAAAAGATAATATAAGATGAAGGTGGAATAATTGCTATTGTTTTCTTTTTCATGTTGAACGAAGTGAAACATCTCGTGTATTCAAAGTCGAGATTCTTCGTTACACTCAAAATGACAAAAAGAGAGCAACAACGATTATTTCACCTTTTTACTGTATCAATAGATATTCCCTTTCGCTACATCTATAAACAGTTCAGAAAGTTTCCGGCTCACAGCATCAGCGTATTTTCTACCTTTCTCTGCTGTTGATTTTCTAGGATTACCAATCCCTGTATCATGAGAGACCTTCGCCCAATTTCTTGGTGTCCAGCCAATACCTTCCCGGAGAGATTCAGCACTAAAGGGTTTAGACGCTCCGTCTCCGGCAACAGATAGGTTCACCAACTCGGGATGATAATGCATCATCATTGAGGTTTCCATTTCGCCGGCATGGTCGTCTTTTTCTTCAAAATATCCGGTCTGAGGAACAATGGCGAACAGATTACTTATCACAATCAAAAAATCAGGATATTGAACAGCCAGATCACGTATCATATTCTTAAAGCTATTCCCACCATGTCCGTTTACAATAACAAGTTTATGCACCCCTTGATAGTTCAGCGAAGAGACGATATCCGATAGTATAGCTTTTTGCGTCTCATAACCGGCATGCAAACAAAAAGGTAATTCTCTTTGCCCCGGATTCTGCGATCCAAGATGTATTACAGGCAATACCATTCCTTTCACTTTCTGTTTTTCGTATGCCTTAATGACGGCATCTACTGACAAATCGTGAGCCAGATAGCAATCTGTCATATAAGGCAAATGATAATTATGAGGCTCGGTAGCACCCCATGGTTGCACTGCATAATCATACTTTTCATTCTTCGTGTCGTTGTATATCGCTGACAACATATCAAATCGTGAGTTCATATCCTTGCTTTTTTATTATTTGTAAAGATAACAATAGCTTTTTATCTTTGTTGGGTAAAAAACAAACAGATGAAAGAAAAGATCATAGAGCTCAGAAAAATACTCCCCATACCAATGGGAGAAGCCATGCAAATATTGAAAGAGAATGATAATGATGTAGAAAAATGCGTCCACCTATTCAAAGCTAAATCGATAAAGGAAATACAATCCCTTACCGGCTGTGACGAAGAAACGGCTAATAAGTATTATGAAGCAGAGAAGTACGATTTCAACAGGACGGTATCGGCTATAAGGGAAGATCTTTTCGACAAGAACTATATACATATAGAGGGAGTAACTAAAGAGAACATCAGTTTGATATACCAATGGCTAAGACTGATCGAAGATAAAGACTTCGGGCTGTCATTAGACTTCTCATACCTCAATGCCGTATTGGATACATTGCTGTTGATCCCTCCATTGAAAGAGACAGCAGAAGCAATCCTAAAGGCAAAAGATGCTAAGGATATCATTTTTGAAGGATATTCAGACACCGACAGTCTGGACGAGTTTGTTCGCCGCTACAAAAAGCTTGATGACAACGAGGAGTTTCAAAAAGCAGACCGTATAGTAAGCTTAAAACTCACCATTATAAGAGAAGAGTTGATGCGACATGCACGAAACTTATAACAGGTTACTCTGTTATAAGAAGCATATCATTTTCATCGAACTGCCAAGAATCAGCATAAGCAACCTCCCAATAATATCCATCTAAGTCTTGGAAGTATCCGCTATAACCTCCCCAAAAAACACCTTGGGGATTTTTTATTACCTTACCTCCAAAGCTCTCCACATTGGCGAATATAGCATCTACTTCATCCTTCGATTTTGCATTGTATGCCAATGTAAATCCCGAGAACCCTGTTTTTAGCTCAGGTGTAGCTGAACTGTCGATATCCTCCGCTAACATTTTCAGGGGGTAAAGAGCTAATTTTGTCCCGCCGTTATTAAAAAAGACAATTGCAGGATTGTCCTCTGTATTGGGAGTTGAAAAACCAAGCTTCTTATAAAACGCACAAGAAGCCTTTACATCTTTTACTCCCAGTGTAATAATATTTATCCGATTCATTATAGTAATTCTTTAATATCCCCAAATATAAGATTATATATTGTATAACAAAAGAGGAGTGAATACGTCCACTCCTCTTTCAAAAAATATTTAAGAGAATTTATTTTGCTATTGCTTTCAATTTTTCTTTTTCTTTATCCACTTCAAAAGCTATAGTCCCATTTTCAGCGACTCCACCTGAAAGGATCAACTCGGCAATCTCATCTTCCACGTAGTTCTGAATAGCACGTTTCAACGGACGAGCACCAAATTGTACATCATAACCTTTATCTGTAAGGAAATCCTTCGCTTCCTGACTTAGCTCAATAGTATATCCTAGCTCCGACATACGTTTATAGAAGCCTTTCAGTTCTATATCGATGATCTTCTCGATAGAAGATTTGTCTAACTGATCGAATGTTATTATGTCATCTACACGATTCAGAAACTCGGGCGAGAAAGACTTATTCAATGCCTTTTGAAGTACTCCTCTCGAGAATTCTTTGTTAGCAGCAGATTGCTTATTGAAACCGATACCTCCTCCAAAATCTTTCAACTGACGTGTACCTACATTGGAAGTCATAATCAATATCGTATTCTTAAAGTCTATCTTACGTCCCATGCTATCAGTCAAGTGACCTTCGTCCATCACCTGCAACAAGATATTATACACATCGGGATGCGCCTTTTCTATCTCATCGAGCAATACCACCGAATAAGGTTTGCGACGTACTTTCTCGCTCAACAATCCGCCTTCTTCGTATCCCACATATCCCGGAGGTGCTCCGACCAAACGTGATACATTGAATTTCTCCATGTATTCACTCATGTCTATACGGATAAGGGCATCGACAGAGTCAAACAATTGTTCTGCAATCTTCTTAGCTAAGTGAGTCTTACCTACACCTGTAGGCCCAAGGAACATAAATGAACCAATCGGACGGTTAGGGTCTTTAAGACCTATACGGTTACGCTGAATAGCTTTTACGATTTTACTTACAGCCTCATCTTGCCCAATTACAGCAGCTTTCAGGCTATCTTTCATACCTACAAGCTTCAAACCTTCCGACTCACCGATACGTTGTACCGGCACGCCGGACATCATAGAAACCACTTCAGCCACCATTTCGGCGTCTACTGTTTCCGGTTTTTCTTTCAACGATGCTTTCCAGTCTACTTCAGCCTTGTCAAGCTTAGCCATCAATTGACGTTGTGTATCTCGAAAACTCGCTGCCAATTCATATTTCTGTGCTTTTACAGCTTCCCCTTTTTGCTCTATCACATTTTTGAGTTCACTCTCGATTTCTTCAATTTCTACAGGCACCTGTATATTTGCAATATGCATACGTGAACCTGCTTCATCCAAAGCATCGATCGCTTTATCGGGGAAATTACGATCTGTAATATATCTATCTGTGAGTTTTACACAAGCCTCGAGTGCGCCTTCAGTATATTTCACATTGTGATGCTCTTCGTAACGTTCTTTGATATTATGCAATATCTGGAGTGTTTCTTCTGCTGTGGTAGGGTCTACCATCACCTTTTGGAAACGACGTTCTAAAGCTCCGTCTTTTTCTATATTTTTACGATATTCATCGAGGGTAGTTGCACCAATACATTGTATTTCGCCTCTGGCCAAAGCCGGTTTCAACATATTTGCAGCATCCAGTGAGCCTGTAGCTCCCCCCGCTCCTACTATCGTATGTATCTCGTCAATAAACAATATAATATTAGGATTCTTTGACAACTCGTTCAAAATAGCCTTTATTCGTTCTTCAAATTGTCCACGATATTTGGTTCCGGCTACAACCGAAGCCATATCAAGGGCAATAACACGCTTATCGAACAATACCCGAGATACTTTTTTCTGTACGATTCGTAATGCCAAACCTTCAACGATAGCAGACTTACCAACCCCCGGTTCTCCTATTAATATAGGATTGTTTTTCTTACGACGGCTGAGAATCTGAGCTAAACGTTCAATTTCTTTTTCACGACCGACAATTGGGTCTAGCTTATTTTCCAAAGCCGACTTCGTCATGTCTATACCGAAATTATCGAGTACAGGCGTATCTGTAGCCTGACGAGGCTGTTGTGTACCAACGTTCGAGTTTCCACTGCTTATTGGTTCATCATCCTCATCGTCATCATCCGTAAAGTCGGCCCCCATACGAGGCGACTGCTTTTTATTTTCATGCATTATATCACCCATACTTTTTATATAAGTGAAAGCTCCGTTATAATCCATATGATATTCTTCCAACAGCATCGCCGCTATATTGTCATGATCTTTAAGAATGGCAAGAAGTAAGTGCTCGGAGTCAGTTTCCTGACTTTTTGTAAGCCTGGCTTCAAGTATACTCATCTTTAAAATCTTTTCTGTACTTTTACTTAATACGACTTCACTGTTTGGATATGCATCTTCCTGCTGCTTTAATATATTATTATCAATACTATCTTTTAATTCAACCAAATCTATTCCAAAATCCTTTAATGCCTGTATGGCCAATCCTTCTGCATTACGAAGTATACCAAGCATCAAATGTTCGGGTGCCAGATAATTGGTTTGAAGACGTCCGGCCTCCTCACGGCTATACCCCATGATTTTACGAACTCTTTGTGAAAAATTATTTTCCATAACCGTCTTATTTGATGTTCTTTGCATATGTTGCAAATATAGGCTTTATTTCTAATAGCCTTTTAGATTAAAATAAAATATCTATTTATAATATTGAAACAAAAACTATGCCATAATGTTTTTTAGATACTTGCTAAATTTATTCTTTAAATGATAAAAAGTTCTTCAAGCAGATAATCTTTTAATAACAACTTAACCTCTCTGTGTCAGCTTTGTAACAATTACGATCTAAATTTATGCTATAGAATTAGAGAGCTAATTGAGTTTTAATGAATAATAAGATCTATTTATAAATCAAGCATACTAATAACAAATATAAATATTTGTAAGGTCTTACTCATAAAAACCCCGTGTTTAAATTCCATATAAATAGTTAATATCTCTTATGCTATTCTTTAACTCAAAAAAATCAGATAGTTATAATTTTGATGAACTATTTACGAAAACAAATATATTACATTTTGATTCTAAAAACGAAACAATAAAATTATATTAATGTTAAAATTATATTTTTTATATCATTAAGTTTGTTTTATAAAAAATTATACATACTTTTGTAAAGTATTTTTCATGGTATTAGATTTATGGTTAGGAGTGAAGATTGGTTGTCGTGAGACAACCATTCCTATTTTATAGCAATCTATACACATTTGAATGCATAACACTCAATCAGAATTAGCTTCTCTAAAAGTTTTATATATCTTTGCAGCCCAATATAGACCAAGCGTCTAATATCTTTAATTACAACTAAAAACTACAGTTTATGAATTTTAGAGTTTTAACATTCTTCCTTTGCGGAATAATAGCAATTAGTTTATCAGCTCAAAAAAAAGCAACCAAAACAGAGCTTGAAGCTTCAAATATTATTTCGTTCGGAAATTCTGTCATTAATTTAGGAAATTCCTATTCCCAAACCATTGGAAACTTTCGTTCTCTTCTTAACACTACAGATGGTAATATCGATATTTATTCAAAAAATCCTAACAGGATGTTATATGCCGTTAATTGTGCTGTTAATACAGTTCAACAAGATCAGTTAGCCACCTATTCAAAGGCTCTTAAACCGGGACTAACCTTTCCTGAAAAGGAGAGTATTATAGAGTCTGTGAATGAAGGAAAAAAAGACATTGAAGAATTAACTAGATGGTGCGAGCAAATGAAACAATATTTCTCCGGTAAAGAATACGAGAAAGATAGTGATTTTGAGAAATATGTCATTATGCGCGATAGTTTTAACTACTATATCGACAAAGCGTCCAAATCATGGAGCAATGCCTCACAATTAGCGTCCGATGCGGGAAACAGAGCAGAGTTACTTTTATTAGAAAAAAGTCCGTTAGCCTCTTTTGTTATTTCTATGAAGAAGGATCTATATTCATTGGAAAGTATCTTCAAAATGTTTAGCAATCCTACAATGACTCCAGATGCCATAAAAGCAGCAATCACAACTTTGGAGGAATCGATAAGTAGTAATGAAAATCCACAAAACAAAGATTTCTCAAAGCTGTCAGATATATATTATAAAGAAGTTTTTCAAACTTTTTATAGAAACTGTGCATCATCCGCAAACACCTTAAAAAGCCTTGCCAACAGACTGGATAATGAAAAAGACCCTGAAGTTTTAAACAGTTGGTTTAGAACTGCAGGTTCCGATTATAGCAAAGCGATAGAAGAATATAATAAATTTATAAACCAATAAATTTATCAATATTTACAAATAGAGGCTTTCAAAATTTAGAAAGCCTCTATTTTTTTATATCTACTACTTTTTCTAAAGAATGCTTTACTCCATAATTTGTATCTTTGTAGTCTATGGAAGATACTTTCAGAACAATAACGGAATTATCTAAAGCAATATACACTGACAAAAGGAGTAAATTTATTGCTTACGCCATTCCTGTGCAATCTACAGAAGAAGCCAAGAATGAAATAGATAAGCTTCGCAAAGAATATTATGACGCTCGACATGTTTGCTGGGCATATATGCTAGGAGCCGACCGCAAGGAATTCAGATCAAACGACGACGGAGAACCATCCGGAACAGCAGGAAAACCAATACTAGGACAGATAAACTCGAATGATCTTACAAATATCTTAATTGCTGTAGTCCGTTACTTTGGCGGAATAAAACTAGGTACTAGCGGGCTCATAGTGGCCTACAGGGAAGCTGCAGCGGAAGCTATTGCAGCGGCAGAGATTATTGATAAAACTGTAGACTTACAAGTATCGTTCACTTTCGAGTATCCATATATGAATGATGTGATGCGACTGATAAAAGAGATGGAACCGAAAATATTGCTTCAAGATTTCGATATGAACTGTAGTATGACACTAGAAATTAGAAAAGCTCAATACGACGAATTGGTAAGCAGGTTAGAAAAAGTAGAAAGTCTCCAATTCGCAGATAAAAAATAAGGTAAGCTTTTATGAGCTTACCTTTTTCTATTTTTAGTCTTTTTTCCTTCTGAAACTTGCATCAAATTTACTTCGATCAAAAATTTCATATCGAGGCAAAGTAGGCGTATAATCATCATCATCCCACAATGTACTTGTGATCATAAGATCCGCGCTATAGCGATTACAAGCAATTGGCACGTTGTGCACACGGCATTGGCGCAACAACATCATTATATCGGCTTCATGGGGTTGAGGATTTAAATCATCTATCAAGAAAATAGCCAAGTCCACCTCATGACGCACTACCATTGCAGCAATCTCAGCATCACCACCCAATGGACCCGAGTTCATACGGGTAATATCTGCTTTTATTCCTTTTTCTTCAAAGGCTTCTTTAATAAGAGTTCCTGTTGTTCCGGTACAAACCAATTGGTGTTTTGACAAGAAGTCTGAATTATAATAACACCATTCTACCATATCCGCTTTGCGGTGATCATGTGCCACCAGGGCTATTGTTAGTCTTTTTCTCATATTTGTCGATAGTTATATGTAATCATTATTTCAAAGATACAATATTTATGTTGCTTTTCTATAACGATGCAATTAAACTTATAAAAACAACAAAGAGGACACTTATGCACCCCCTTCTATATTATTATCTATTATTATCCGTTTAGTTTCTTCCTCCCTTACGCCATGCAGTACTATAATAACCTTCGAGCAAAGAGCTTACAATCACTCCTTTTTTTATCGAGGCATGTATAAATTTACCGTCTCCGATATATATACCAACGTGATTAATGTATTTCTTTCTGAAGGTAGAGAAAAACACCATGTCGCCCGGTTCTAAATCCTCTTTATTGGTGATTGTTTCTTTTACATTCTTTGCTATTGTTGTACTAACTCTATCAAGTTGCTGACCAAATACAGTTTTATATATAATATTCGTAAAACCGGAACAGTCAACAGCTTTGCGGCTCATTCCACCTCTACGATAACGTGTCCCCAGCCAATCGGCTACCTCACGATATAAATCTAAGTTGTCTGGATTTTTAATCGATATTCCTAATTGAGAAGAAAGCTCTTGCATTTCTTTTTGTTCTATCATTCTGCGCCTCATCACTTCCATAGACACTGCAGCGCTAGCACCTGCATCCGCTAACAAGGCATCTGAACTTGGCACATTATATTTAGAATTCTCAAATATTTTATCAAACACAGGTAAGGAAACTTTATCCCCTGTATTTGTTGTTACAGACATATTTTGTGAAGACTGTACCACTTTCACCGATTTGGGAGTATGAGATACACTCGTTTTTGATTTCTTTTTCCCTGCTTTTGATTTCTTTGGTGTAACAGCAGAAACCGGCGTAAAAGCCATGGAGCACATTAACAAAAATGTTGATATTCCTAGTATACGTTTCGAAATTGACATGCTGTTTTATTTTTTAGCCGAATAAAAATAGGAAATTCAGTCTAAAGAAACAGGAACTTAGCAAAAGTTTTATAGAATTTTAAGTTCTGGTGAGCTATTTTTTTAATCTACCGCCTTTCTTCCATGTACGTTTATAATAATCCTCATCCAGATGACTTACTATGACACCATTAGAAGTAGAGGCATGGATAAAGCGTCCATCTTTTAAATAAATACCGACGTGGCTTATTTTATTTCTACCCGAGGTGGCAAAGAAAACAAAGTCTCCGGCCTCTAACCCTCGTTTAGATACATTATGCATTTTCATTTTCGACTGATCTGTCGTAGAACGAGGTATTGATTTCCGATATACTTTCTGATAAATAAGATAAGCAAAACCGGAACAGTCTAATCCTCTTCTCGATAACCCGGCATAACGATAAGGAACGCCCAACCATTGCGAAACTTCGGCATAGAGAGGCATATTACGATCATCATCTTTATCAATATTACTTAATCCAATACCCAGTTTAGAGGAAAGCTCTGCCACCTCACGAGGATCGTATAAAAGTTTGCCTTGTGGTTTTTGTGTACCACAGGAAGACAATAAGACAACCAGTAATATAAAAACAGAAACACATCTGCCAACTACTCTAAACATAACATTAATAAGTTCTTGACATAAAGATAGAAAATTATTAAAAATAAAAGCGATTTCTGTCTCCAGAAACCGCCTTCTAAATATAATAAAAAGATTAATTAACAAGATTCTATTTTTTAGTACCAGAGAAAGTTACAGGTATTGCTGTAGGAAGTGCTTTTGTTACACTTATCGATAAATCGAGTTTTTTATCTACTACTGTCCCCGAAACCTTAACATCAGCTTTTACTTCCTGACCTCCTATAGAAAGTTTTACTTCATTTGTAGTTTCTTCTAATTTTATAGATGTACCACTTTTAGAAGTCGGAACATTCGCCACTGATATAGTTCCTAAATCTAGCCCTGCAAAGGAAAAATTCTCCAATACCATTTTCACCTTATTTTCGGCAGTTCTTTCCAGCTTCACATCTTGAGTTACAGACGGTATTTCGGGAAGATCTATAGTCAGAGTACCATTATACGTTGCAGCTACTTCCTTAGCATAATCTACTTTGTCATTATCGTCATCATCACTACAAGCTGTAAAAGCAAGACTTAATGAAAAAACAAACATCAATAAGCAAATAAATTTTTTGTTCATAATTAGGAATTTTAATTAATAAAAGAGTTAATTTGTGTCATGTCTATAATTTTGCTGATATAAAGGTAAGATTACTTATAGAGTCCCACCCTCATTTTTAACAAAAAAAGATACACATTCCTAATTTTAAACGATTATTAACAATGCCTATTTTGAACTCAAGAACTCATCAATATGCTGAGCTGTCTTGCGTCCCGATGCGATGCTTGTTACCACTAAGGATTGACCGCTTACACAATCTCCTGCACCAAAAACCTTTGATATATTTGTAGCCCGATTCTTATCGGTCATTACATTACGGCGAACATCATCGGTTTTTATATCCAACTCTTGCAGTAAGCCTTCTTGTATAGGATGAACAAAGCCAAGGGCAAGAAACACAAGATCTACTTTATGAATCTCAGACGGTCCAACTTCTTTCATAACATGGCGACCATTTTCGTCTTTCTCCCAAGCCACTTCTACAAGTTCCACGGCTGTCAGTTTACCATCCTCTCCAATAAAACGTTTTGTATTTAACGCCCAGCGACGCTCACAACCTTCCAAATGAGACGAAGAAGTTTTCAGCACTACCGGGAATGGATTAGGCCAAGGATTTTCTATTTCTTCCAGCTTTGCCGGTTTAGGCAATATTTCTATTTGCAGTATATTCGCTGCGCCCTGACGATTCGCTGTACCGATACAATCCGAACCCGTATCACCACCACCAATAACAAGTACATTCTTACCTTTGGTATCAATCACCTGATCGGCTGGAACAGATTCTTTTGCGATCAGCTTATTCTGCGCTGTAAGGTACTCCATTGCATAGTAAACACCTTTCAGCTCACGCCCTTCGACAGGAAGATTACGAGGCACTTGCGAGCCTATAGCCACACATACAGCATCATAATCTTTCAAGATATCTTTTCCTTTCACATCTTTTCCGATCTCTGTATTTACTACAAACTTCACACCCTCAGCCTCCATTAGCTTCAATCGGCGATCTATAATATTTTTATTCAGCTTAAAATCAGGAATACCAAAACGAAGCAAACCTCCGATATGAGAGCTCTTCTCATACACTGTTACTTCATGTCCTTTCTGATTTAGCTGATTAGCAACAGCAAGGCCGGATGGACCAGAACCAATCACCGCAACTTTTTTACCCGAACGATGAGCCGGAACTTTAGGCTGTATAAATCCTTCTCCGAAAGCATGCTCGAGAGCCGACGCTTCGTTTTCGCGGATAGTTACAGGGGCACGGTGTATAGAAAGCACACACGATTTTTCACATGGTGCGGGACAAATACGTCCTGTAAACTCCGGAAAGTCGTTTGTCTGCATCAACACTTCTGCTGCCAGCTTCCAGTTTCCCTTATATATATATTCTTGCCATTCGGGCATTTTATTTCCTAACGGACATCCCCAGTGGCAAAAAGGTATGCCACAGTCCATACAACGTGACGCTTGTTCACGCCTATCTTCGCTATTTAGTGTTTGTTCTACTTCACCAAAGTCGAGGATACGTTCCTGAGCAGGACGATACCCTGCGTCTTTTCTTTTTACTGTCAAAAATGCTTTTGGATTTCCCATGATTCGTACTCCTCCTTTTAATAATCAAATTCTACTTGTGCTATTTTTTTCTTAATAGCTTCTAATTTTTCATCTTGTAACACTTTCTTATACTCGATAGGAGTCACTTTCATAAATTTCTCCACTTCGGTATTCCAGTTATCAAGAATATATTTAGCCAGAGGACTATTTGTATAGTTATAATGATTGGTTATCAACTGACGAAGTTCACGGCTATCGTAAGTATCTTCTATCAGTGTCAACTCTACCATTTGCATATTGCAATAGTAATCAAAATCTTCATCTATATTATATACATAAGCCACACCGCCACTCATACCGGCAGCAAAGTTGCGTCCTGTCTTGCCGAGCACCACAGTACGGCCTCCTGTCATATATTCACAACAGTGGTCTCCTGCACCCTCAACAACGGCGACAGCTCCACTATTACGCACGCAGAAGCGTTCCCCTACTCGTCCGTTGATGTATATTTCACCCGATGTAGCACCATATAGCAATGTATTACCTGCAATAATATTTTCTTCTGGCTTAAATGTGGATGTTGTTGGCGGCACAATGATAATCTTACCACCCGACAAACCCTTACCCACATAGTCATTTGCATCACCTTCCAACTTGAAGGTCACACCATGCGCAAGGAATGCACCAAAACTTTGTCCGGCCGAACCTGTGAATGTAAACTGAATAGTATCTTCAGGAAGACCTGCATTGCCATATTTCTTTGCAATCTCACCCGAAAGCATCGCTCCCACAGTACGGTTCGTATTCTTTATTGTCTTGGTCATTACCGTTGGCATAGCTTTATCGATAGCCATACGAGAGGTAGTGATCAATGAAATATCGAGCGCATCATCCAACTTATGTTCCTGATTTTTTATATGATGAATAGCATTTTCTTTTGCTTCTACAGGAAAATACATCAGACGAGACAAGTCTAGTTTTTCAACTTTCTTATTTGCATCACTCTTCATATATTTCAACAAATCGGCACGCCCTACCACCTCATCAAGCGATTTCACTCCCAAAGCAGCCAAGTGTTCACGTACTTCTTCTGCTAAGAAATTGAAATAATTGATAAGATACTCGCTACGCCCCATAAACTTCTTCCTCAATTCTTCGTTTTGTGTAGCAACACCTACAGGACAAGTATTTAAGTGACACTTACGCATCATTATACACCCCAATACAATCAAGGCACTTGTTGCAAACCCAAACTCTTCAGCTCCAAGCATTGCCGCAACAATGATATCATGTCCGGTTTTTAGCTGACCGTCAGTTTGTAAATATATCTGACCACGAAGCCCATTCAATACTAACGTTTGTTGAACCTCTGCTAAACCAATTTCCAAAGGAAGACCCGCATGCTTGATAGAGCTGGCAGGACTTGCTCCTGTACCACCTTCACATCCACTGATAACGATGCGATCCGCTTTAGCTTTGGCAACACCCGCAGCAATTGTACCCACACCACTCTCTGAGACTAATTTCACACTAATCTGAGCAGCAGGATTTACATTTTTAAGATCAAATATCAATTGAGCCAAATCCTCGATTGAATATATATCATGATGAGGAGGAGGCGAAATCAGAGAGATTCCGGGGATTGAGTGACGAGTCTTAGCGATAATTTTATCTACCTTAAAGCCCGGTAACTGTCCTCCTTCTCCGGGTTTTGCTCCCTGAGCTATTTTTATTTGTAATTCATCTGCATTAACCAAATACTCTGTTGTAACACCAAAGCGACCGGAAGCAACTTGCTTGATAGAAGAACGGGCATTGGTTGCAAAACGTTCAGGCAACTCACCACCTTCTCCGGTATTGCTTTTACCGCCGATAGCATTCATCGCTACAGCCATTGCCTCATGCGCTTCACGACTGATAGAGCCAAAAGACATAGCCCCTGTCACAAAGCGTTTTGTAATAGCTGACACTGGTTCTACTTCCGAAATATCAATCGGTTTCTTAGAAGGATCAAAATCTAAGAAATCACGTAAAAATATCTTCTCCGGTTTTTTATCAATAGAGTCGGTATATTCTTTAAATTTCTTATAACTACCCAAACGTGTAGCCATCTGAAGATTCATGATCGTTTCAGGATTCCATGCGTGATATTCACCATTGCGGCGCCATGCGTATATACCCTGACTTACTAATGACGGGTCGATAAAGTCACTCTCAAAGGCTTCATAAAAAGCTTCGATTGTATCGCTTGCTATATCATTGATATCAATACCCTCGATCTTAGATGTAGTCCCTTTAAAGTATTTATCTATAACCCCTGTACTGATTCCCACAGCCTCGAAAATCTGAGCACCAATATAGCTTTTCAGTGTAGAGATACCCATCTTGGACATGGTTTTCAACAAGCCTTTATTTATAGACTTCACATAGTTCTTCATCGCTGTATGAAAATCTAAGTGAATATCTCCTTTTTTAACAAGATCTTCTATCACAGCTAAAGCCAAATATGGATTCACGGCATTAGCTCCATAACCAAATAATAAAGCAAAATGCATCACCTCACGTGGTTCTGCCGATTCTACCACTATATCTATCTGCATGCGTTTGCGGCGTTCTATCAGATAATGATGAACTGCCGAAACAGCCAATAATGAAGGAATGGCGGCATTATCCGGATTTACCCCTCTATCGCTAAGTACAATATAGTTACTACCGCTATCTACGGCCTTTTCTGCATTGCGACACATTTGCTCTATCGCTTTTTCCAGTCCGGCTCCACCTTGTTTAGGGTCGAATAGCATCGGAATGATTTCCGCCTTAAAGCCTTTATATCCAAGATGCACTAACAAATCTAGCTCTCTGTTTGATAAGAAAGGATTCGATAGCCCAACCATTTTGGTGTGTTCCGGCATTGGTTCGAGTATATTTTTATGAAGCGAACCGATATATCCGGCAAGAGACATCACCAGTTCTTCACGAATAGGGTCGATCGGCGGATTTGTTACCTGAGCAAATAATTGGCGGAAATATGTAAATAAGCGCTGTGGCTTGTTTGATAAAACAGCGACAGGCGCATCGTTTCCCATAGATGCAGTAGGCTCTTTGCCTTCTACAGCCATTGGCGTCATTATCTTTTCTATATCTTCTTTGTAGTATCCAAAAACTTTCAGCAGCTTATCGTAGTTATCCACGCTATATTTTGGTGCACGCCCCGAAGATATATCATCTAATGAGATACGGTTCTTAGATAGCCATTCGCGATACGGATATGCTTTTGCTAGGTTTTCTTTCAGCTCTGCATCATATTGTATTGTTCCTTTCTCGGTATCTACCATCAGTATTTTACCGGGACGAAGGCGACCTTTTTCTTTTATTTCGGATGGTTCGAATGGCAATACTCCCATTTCGGAAGCAACAACCATAACGTCATTATGTGTTATCAAATAACGGGCAGGGCGCAAGCCATTACGGTCTAACAATCCCCCGGCATAACGTCCATCCGAGAACAATAGTGTAGCCGGCCCATCCCAAGGCTCCATAAACAAGCTATGATATTCATAGAAAGCTTTCAAGTCGTCAGATATCGGATTCTGATCGTTCCATGATTCGGGCACCATCATTGCCATTGCATGAGGCAAGGATTTTCCTGACATGACAAGGAATTCCAACACATTATCGAATGACGCACTATCACTCATAAACGGCTGAACAATTGGCCACAAGTCGTTGATATTCCCTAGCAAATCTGATTTCAATATGCTCTCACGAGCTTCCATCCACAGGCGATTGCCCTTTATCGTATTGATCTCACCATTATGAGCGACCATGCGGAACGGGTGCGCCAAGTCCCATGTAGGAAACGTGTTGGTACTGAAACGTGAGTGCACCAAAGCAATAGCACTTGTGAGATGCGGGTTCAGCAAATCGGGATAATAATGCCTAAGCTGCTCAGACGACAACATACCTTTATATATAAGGCGTTTTGTAGACAAGCTTACAATATAGAAAGCTCGCTTAGTCTCTAATGAGAATATTTTAGAGTTGAATATTTCTTTTTCTATTTTCTTACGGAGTAAATAGAGTTTGTGCTCTAATTCATCCTGAGAAAGACCTTCTTCTCCGAGTACAAATATTTGTTTTATATGAGGCTCATTCGACTTTGCCATATCTCCCAATATTTCACTATTGACAGGTACATCGCGAACAGCCAAAAGCTTCAAGCCTTCTTTATCTATATATTGCGTGAGTGTTATCATACACGATTCCATCTCAGCCTCACCTTTCGGCAAGAAGACCAATCCGGTTCCGTAGTGCCCTTTCTCAGGGACAGGTATCCCCTGTAGAAGTATAAACTCGTGCGGTATTTGTAACATAATACCGGCACCATCACCGGTTTTATTATCGGCGTTTTCTGCCCCACGGTGAGTCATGTTCTCCAATACACGGAGACCATTCTCAACGATAGCATGTGATTTTGCACCCTTCATATGCAACACCATACCTACCCCACACGCATCGTGCTCGTAGTTTGGGTCATATAGTCCGTGCTGTATTGCTGATCTTAAATCTTGCATAGTCAATAGTTGATATGTGAATGAAAGAATTTTCGGGTTCTATCCTAATTTATTTACAGTGACAAATGTAAGAATTTCGCTTCAATAAATTTTCTTTTTGATTTAAAAATGCACATTTTTAATAAAAAATCTATATTTAATCGATTTTATTTAACAAAAGAACATAAAAAGAAACAAATTAAAGACTCCGAAATAAATAATTCAGCTTGTTTTATTTCATATTTATACTCGCAAGTTCAAAGTCTGTATAAAAAAAAGAAATCCCGACTCATTAGAGATCGGGACTTCTTTTTCCTTATAATGTTTAATTATCGTATAAACAATAATTCTCTATATTTAGCCAATGGCCACATTTCATTATCAACAATCAATTCAAGCTTGTCGATATGATAGCGGATTTCGTCCAAATATGGTGCTACATTATCATGATAAGCAACGGCTTTCTCACGTTCGCTCTCGATGTTATTAGCCGCTTTACGAGCATCTATCATTTCATGAACTTTTGCGTTCACGGCATTTACATGCGTAGATACTTTTTCTATCAAACGGATTTGCTCTGCGCCAAGAGTCTTGTAGTCGTCAGAGATGTCTTTTAGCTTAGAAACATTTGTCAACAATATAGATTGGTATGAAATCGCTACAGGAATGATATGATTTAAAGCCAAATCACCTAATACACGCGATTCTATCTGGATTTTCTTTGTATACATTTCCCACTTCACCTCGTTACGAGCATGAAGCTCTACTTCAGATAAAATACCGGCAAATGTTTTGATGCTTTGTTTTGAAGTATAGCTATCGTAGATAACAGGAACGCTTGTTTCGCAATCCAATTTGCGTTTTTTAGCTTCTGCTTTCCATTCTTCGCTATATCCATTACCATTGAAACGGATAGAACGAGATTCTTTGATATACTTCTTCAATACTTCGTAAAGAGCCTCTTCTTTCGATTTGCCTTTACTGATTAGTGCGTCAACTTCGTCTTTAAACACTCTTAGCTGTTCTGCAACAGAAGCATTTAGGGCTGTCATAGCAGAAGCACAGTTAGCAGAAGAACCTACGGCACGGAACTCGAAACGGTTTCCTGTAAATGCAAATGGAGAAGTACGGTTACGGTCTGTATTATCCAAAAGGATTTCAGGAATTTGACCTACACCCAAGCTAATCTGTTTCTTATTATCAACAACGATAGCATCTTTTACAGAACTCTTCTCAAACTTATCAAGAATATCGCTAACCTGAGTACCCAAGAATACCGATATGATAGCAGGAGGAGCTTCGTTTGCACCAAGACGGTGAGCATTTGTAGCTGAAGAGATTGAAGCCTTCAACAGCCCGTTATTCTTATAAACCGCAGCCAAGATATTAACCACAAATGTGATAAAACGAAGGTTTTCTACTTTATCCTTACCCGGAGAAAGAAGATTGATTCCTGTATTCGTAGCTAGAGACCAGTTGTTATGCTTACCCGAGCCATTGATTCCTTTGAATGGTTTTTCGTGGAATAAGATACGGAAAGAGTGCTTGCGAGCCACTTTATCCATCACAGACATAACCAAAAGGTTGTGGTCTACAGCAAGATTACATTCCTCATATATAGGAGCTAGCTCAAACTGATTTGGAGCTACTTCGTTGTGACGAGTTTTTACAGGAATACCCAAAGCATATGCTTCGTACTCAAGCTCTTTCATAAAACGTTGAACACGTTCAGGGATTGAACCAAAGTAGTGGTCTTCCAACTGCTGATTTTTTGCACTTTCGTGACTCATCAAGGTTCTTCCTGTCAAAGCCAAGTCAGGACGAGCCATAAACAAGTCTTCGTCAACAAGGAAATATTCTTGTTCCCATCCAAGGTTAGATATTACCTTTGTTACATCTTCATTAAAATACTGAACCACACCTGTTGCAGCTTTATCTACCGCAGCAAGAGCTTTCAACAGAGGAGTCTTATAGTCAAGAGCTTCACCTGTATACGATATAAAGATAGTAGGGATACACAGTGTTTCGCCTACAATAAATGCAGGGGACGATGGATCCCAAGCGGAATAACCACGTGCTTCGAATGTATTACGAAGACCTCCTGACGGAAAGCTTGAAGCATCAGGTTCTTGCTGTGCAAGAAGCTTTCCTTCAAATTCTTCAATCAGTCCACCATTACCATCATGCTCAACAAAAGCATCATGCTTTTCGGCAGTACCATCTGTCAACGGATGAAACCAGTGAGTATAGTGTGTTACACCATTTTCCAGAGCCCACATACGCATTCCGGCTGCAACATGCTCTGCCAGATTACGATTTACAGATTGTCCTTTTTCAATTGCATCATTAAGCGCTTTAAAAGTTTCTTTCGAAAGATATTTGGTCATAGCTTTACGATTGAACACCTTTTCCCCGTAATACTCTGAAGTTTTACTTTTAGGTTTCTCTACCTCAAGAGGCTTTCGCTCTGAGGCCAGTGCTACTGCTTTAAAACGTAACTTTGTCATAAATTTACTTTTATTGAGTTTATATAGGATTTATCAAATAGAAATCTTTTTTAATCGACTAACAGCCTCTTTGGTATTTTCTAAAGTACCAAATGCCGTCAGCCTTAAATAACCTTCTCCACTAGGGCCAAAACCTACACCGGGAGTTCCTACAACATGCAGATCATTCAATAGATAATCGAAGAATCCCCACGATGTCATTCCCTTTGGAGTTTTTACCCAAATATAAGGAGAGTTTACACCACCATATACCTGCAATCCTTCGGAAGTGAGACCCTCACGAATGATCTTTGCATTATTCATATAATAGTCGATAATATCTTTTATCTGCTTTTTACCTTCAGCAGAAAAACAAGCCTCGGCTGCACGTTGAATAATATATGGAACACCGTTAAACTTAGTAGTATGGCGTCTGTTCCACAATTTATTATAAGAAACCTTTTCTCCGGTTTTTGTATAACCCATTACGGTTTTAGGTACAACGGTATAAGCGCAACGAGTACCTGTAAATCCGGCAGTTTTGGAAAAACTACGAAACTCGATAGCCACTTCTCGTGCTCCCTCTATCTCGTATATACTATGAGGAACATCACTTTCGGTAATAAATTCTTTGTAAGCACCATCAAATAAGATAAGCACCTTATTTTGGAGAGCATAATCAACCCATACTTTCAATTGATCTTTGGTCAATGTAGTACCTGTAGGATTGTTAGGATAACACAAGTAAACGATGTCTACTTTCTCAGTCGGCAATGACGGAACAAAGTCATTCTCTGATGTACATGGAATATAAACAAGCTTATTCCATTTGCCATTCGCCTGCAATTCTCCCGCACGGCCAGACATTACGTTTGTATCTACGTAGACAGGATAAACAGGATCTGTAACAGCAACAATATTATCAAGTCCAAGAATATCGCCGATATTACCGGTATCACTTTTAGAGCCATCGCTTACAAATATCTCGTCAGCAGAAATATCCAAGCCACGTGCTTTATAATCATTTTCTACAATTGTATTTACTAGAAAGTCGTACCCTTGTTCAGGTCCGTATCCTCTAAAAGTAGATGCATCCGCCATTTCATCTACAGCAGCATGCATTGCGTTTATTATCGCCGAAGGTAGAGGTTTTGTAACATCACCGATTCCCAAACGAATAACATTGGCTTCAGGATGGGCGGCCTTAAATTCATTTACTTTTTTTGCAATATCCGAGAACAAGTAACTTCCCGGTAGTTTAGTATAATTTTCGTTTATGAATGCCATTTTTATATATTAATAATTTCGGGTTCTTCTGTTATATGGCCGCAGCATTAAAAAATCTCTCCTTCAAAAACTGTCACAGCCTCACCGGTCATATACACGTGATTATTTTGCTCATCCCATTCTATCTCGAGATCTCCGCCTATCAGGTGAATTGTTATTTTACGGTCGCAATATCCGTTCAGTATGGCAGCGACAGCCGCAGCACAGGCTCCTGTACCACAAGCAAGAGTCTCTCCTGCTCCACGTTCCCACACTCGCATATTCAACGTTTTGCGATCAACGACTTCAATGAACTCAGTATTTGTTTTTCGAGGGAATATCGGATGTTTTTCAAACTTAGGTCCTATTACAGGCAAATCAAGCTCTTTTATTCCTGTTGTAAAAACAACCGCATGAGGATTCCCCATCGATACACAAGATATTTCCCATATTTTGCCATCGATATCCAACGGGAAATTAAGCACAGGCTCTTTATCCACCTTCACCGGAATTTGTACAGGATCAAGGATCGGCTCACCCATATCCACTGTCACCTTACGAGCTTTTTCGTCTCCTTCCAGCAAAGTAATATATTTAACGCCGGCTTTTGTTTCCAGCGCAATTTCTTTTTTTGTTGTCAATCCGTTGTCGTACACATATTTCCCTACGCAGCGAGAAGCATTACCACACATCTCGGCTTCAGAACCATCGGAATTGAACATCTGCATTCTAAAATCTGAGTTCTCTGATGGCAATATAAGCACCAAACCATCTGAGCCAATACCAAAATTACGATTACTAAGGCGGATTGCTAATGCTGAAGGATCTTCAATCTCCTGAATAAATCCGTTCATGTAGATATAATCATTGCCCGCGCCGTGCATTTTGGTGAATTTCAACTTCTTCATCCTCTATATTTCGTCTTTTTTACTTTATCTTTTCAAGGGACAAATTTCATACAAATTATTCGTTTTTGCAAGAAATCCATAACATTTTTTCATCTTTAACAAAACAAAAAAATCTTTTTGTTTTATTTTCAACTTAAAAACAAAACATAAAGACATTATGAAGGTTTAATTGATTTACAAATGATAGGTTTATATTTAATATCACGTCTCTTTAATGCTCTTTACAAAAATTATGCAGCAAAATACTTCTCACACAACACGCTTTTCAACTATATGCCACTATTCCGCTCGAATCAAAACTTAATTTCTAAATAAAAACAATCACGATAATCAATTGTTTTTCATTTCTCTTATTTTACCGATAAGAATAAAACAAAAAGGAGGCAACTGCCCCCTTAAAGTATACTATTTATCATATGCCTCTGCATGAACAGCCTTCACCGCCCTACCTGATGGGTCA
The DNA here is from genome assembly GCF_000213575.1 of Dysgonomonas mossii DSM 22836. Lineage (GTDB taxonomy): Bacteria > Bacteroidota > Bacteroidia > Bacteroidales > Dysgonomonadaceae > Dysgonomonas > Dysgonomonas mossii. Next base: position 413,984 of record NZ_GL892005.1, on the reverse strand, counting down.
ACTCTGTTCTTGAAAGACGCATCCCACTCCAGTGCCACAGCCGTACTACAGGCGACTGACGGAACGGATGGAACCGTATGAGCAGCCGAAGCTGATGGGAAATGCTCTTCAAACATTGTACGATACCAATATTCTTCCTTCGACATTGGAGGATTGATTGGAAAACGCTCCAAAGCATGCATCATCTGCTTATCCGAGACTTTCTTTTCAGCCATCTCCTTCAACGAGTCTATCCAATTGTAGCCAACTCCGTCAGAAAATTGTTCTTTTTGCCTCCAAGCAACACTTTCAGGCAAATAATCCTGAAATGTTTTCCTTAATATATACTTTTCTATCTTACCATTGCCACACATTTTATCCTGAGGATTTAAACGCATAGCAACATCCATAAATTCTTTATCGAGAAAAGGCACACGCCCCTCTACACCCCATGCAGCTAACGACTTATTCGCACGCAAGCAATCGTACAAATGCAATCTGTCCAACTTACGCACGGTTTCTTCATGAAAGGCTTTTGCATCGGGAGCCTTATGAAAATACAAGTAGCCACCAAACAATTCATCTGCACCTTCGCCGGAAAGCACCATTTTCACTCCCATCGATTTTATAAAACGAGCCAACAAATACATAGGGGTAGATGCACGAACGGTAGTAACATCATAGGTTTCGATATGATAAATCACATCGCTGAGAGCGTCAAGAGCCTCTTCGACAGTGAAATTTATTTCATGATGCACTGTTCCGATATATTCTGCCACCTTTTTAGAGGCCACTAAATCGGGAGAATCTTTCAATCCAACAGCAAATGAATGTAATTGAGGCCACCAAGCTTCGGTCTGGTTATCATCCTCTATTCTGCGAGCTGCATATCGTTTTGCGATAGCTGATATTATAGACGAATCCAATCCTCCTGAAAGCAAAACTCCATAAGGAACATCCGACATCAATTGGCGATGCACAGCACTTTCTAAAGCTACTCTCAACTCATTTTCATCGGACTTATTATCTTTCACATTATCATACTCCATCCAGTCACGTTTATACCAACGCTTCAACTCATTCCCCTCGGCACTACACATATAATAACCGGGTAGGAACTCCTGCACGTTGGGACAAACACCTTCCAAAGCCTTTAATTCGCTTGCCACATAAAATTGTCCGTGATCGTCATACCCCATATAAAGAGGAATTATACCCATATGGTCACGCCCAATAAGACAAATGTCATTTTCAACATCATAAAGCGCAAAAGCAAAGATGCCATTTAAATCTTCAAAGAGATCAACCCCTTTATCTTTATACAAAGCTAAGATTACTTCGCAGTCTGAGTGTGTAAGAAATTCGTATTCGGGATAGCGGCTTCTTATTTCTTTGTGATTGTAGATCTCACCATTGACAGCCAAGACCAAATTGCCATCTTTACTATAAAGAGGTTGTTTACCAGAGTCTACTCCTACAATAGACAATCTTTCGTGAGCAAGAATAGATTTCTCACCACAATATATCCCTGACCAATCCGGACCACGGTGACGGATTTTTTTTGCCATACGAAGAACTTGCCCCCGCAAAACGCTTATATCTTGTATTAAATCAAAAGCTCCTACAAATCCACACATATATTTATTACCTGTTTTGTTTACAATTTGAACAGCTTGGCAAATTTATATCATTTTATTCGTAAATAAAAAATAAATACGACTTTTTGTTAATATAAAACAAGATTACGTCTCATTATGACATAAAAGCTAAAAACAGAACAAACTAAACACTTTTGTTAATTTCGGTTTTAAAATCTTATAAAAAGCGTGAGCTATATATAATTAAGTGAAATATGTATATATTTGCACCACAAATATTTGCATAACGAACACATTACAATGAAGAATTTTATACTATCCTTAACAATTTTACTGACCGCCTGCACTTTGATGACATCATGCGGAGACAACGAGGAGGAAGCCGTAACCTTACAGGGTGAGTGGCTAATGCGCGAGCAGACAATAAAAACATCCGATTCCAGCTTTGACAATATGCTAAATACTGTTTTCAGTCTGGACTTAAAAGAAAATCAAACAACCAGAGCTTTTACAGAATTAAATGTAAAAACTACGATCAGAAAAAAAGGATCTTCGGGCTCTGACGGACTTATCAGTGAGTCTACCGACGCATACGAGGTTAAAGGAGACTCTATATTTATACAAAGTTCATTGCATGGAGGCACAGCGGCTAGTAAATACCTTATAACGCCTAACACCCTCACTACCTATCGTAAAGTAACCTCACAAGACATTAGAAACATCGTTACCATTATGGGAGTAGACCCCGCAACAATCCCTAATGACTTGACAGGTGAATTAAAAATCAAAGAAATACGATAATCTTTTCTACAAATATTTGAATTTTTAGTAGCGATTGATTATCTTTGCCACCCGATTGCTAATAGGCTAACAAGAAACTGTATATAAAACGGTTCGCCTCAGGCACATAACCTGTAAATAACAAAACAGATGTACGTAATTGTAGACATTCAAGGACAACAAATGAAAGTTGAAAAAGACCAAAAGTTGTTTGTTCATAGAATCAATGCAGAAAATGGCTCAACAGTTGAGTTCGACAAAGTATTATTAGTTGACAACGGCGGCACAGTAACAGTAGGTACACCGACTGTAGATGGCGCAAAAGTAGTTCTTGAGGTTGTTTCTCAAGCAAAAGGTGATAAAGTTCTTATTTTCCACAAGAAAAGAAGAAAAGGACACCGTAAACTAAACGGTCACCGTCAACAATTTTCAGAAGTTATAGTAAAAGAAATTATTGCTTAATCAGTTAAAAACAGAAGACAATGGCACACAAGAAAGGTGTAGGTAGTTCGAAAAACGGCCGTGAATCGGAAAGTAAACGATTGGGCGTTAAAGCATTTGGTGGAGAAGTTGTAAAAGCAGGAAACATCATAGTTCGTCAAAGAGGAACAACTCATCATCCGGGAGAAAACGTAGGTATTGGTAAAGACCATACTCTATTTGCTCTTGTAGATGGTACAGTGGTTTTCCGCAAAAAAAGAAACGACAGATCATTTGTTTCTGTACTTCCTAAAGCAGAAGCTTAAGAAACAAGTTTAAAACATAGAGAAAGCAGTCTGAGTATCAGGCTGCTTTTTTTGTTTATATAACTGATAATCTTCCATCATCCGATAATTCCTACTTATAAATAATGAAAAAGTGACATAAATATCATTATTACTTGGTATTGTATACATTTATTGGTTGTCATTACTTTGTAAACAGAAAATTAGATATTTAATCATTTTAAATTCATCAGAATGTCAAAAATAGGAATATACTACGGCTCAACAACAGGCAACACACAAGAAGTAGCGGAAGAAATAGCAAAAAAACTGGAAGTAAGCAAGGCTGACTTACATGATGTATCAAAGGCGAATACAGACTTTTCAGCTTACGACATAATATTATTCGGTTCTTCAACATTAGGATTGGGTGACCTTCAAGACGATTGGGAATACTATATCGACAAAGTAAAGGCTGCCGATCTGAATGGTAAAAAAGTAGCCCTGTTTGGTTGTGGTGATTCATCTTCATATAGCGATACATTTGGCGACGCTTTATCAAAAATATACAGCGTAATAAAGGGTAAAGGTTGCGAGCTAATCGGTAAGGTAAGCACAGAGGGATATACCTTCGACAGTTCTGAATCTGTTGTCGACGGCGAATTTCTTGGTTTGCTCATCGATAACGACAACGAGTCGAACCTTACAGATCAACGCATTGCAATCTGGACAGAAGATCTTAAAAAAGCAATTTAACAAAGTAGATCAATATGCGTGTTTTCTTTCACCTGATTTACGAATACAAAAAAGGAGTGCGCAGCTTGGTACTCTGTACACTACCCGGAGAATATGAAGATAAAGTGAGATGGAAATTGGGGAAAAACTCGATTAATTACAAAATAAGCCATCTGAAAAACGGTAATATAAATGTCTTTTTCGGCAAGGAGGAATGCCTCTTAGTAGCTAACGCAATATGTGGAGACAAGCCGTTAAACTTATTAACGCCTGAAGAAGATTTTATATTAGGAATATTATTAGGATATAGTGTCTGTGAACAATGCAACAGATACAGCAAGAGACAAAAGAAAAGTATTAATACACTTTGTTTGGCATAACTTTTCTATTGGATAGTTTTTTTAGTTGATCTAGATCCTCGCAGACGTGATGTCAGTGAGGATTTTTCATTTTTATCCACAACTATTATCTATTATACACAAGCTTTCCGCAAATAATATTTACGAATATTTAAGTGGAAAAGTGACAAGATAAAAGGACGTAAAATGTGTCACCTTTACATACGCTTCGCTCCTGTGACCGTTGGTTGTCACCTTTTAACAAAAAAAAGAAAATAAACAAAGAGCGAAATAAAAACACAACAAACTATCTATCAAAATTTTAAAAACCAAAAAGAAAGAAAAAACAACAAAAAGACTGCTTTTTTGTTATCTTATATATACAATAATAAGCTCACTACTATTTTAACCATAATTTATGACAGATTTATTTAATATACGAAGAGATTTTACTTTAAAAACCCTAGACGAGAGCGATGTCTTATCCGACCCAATGGATATGTTCGAGCAATGGCTTAACGAAGCTATTATAGCGAAAGCACTTGAACCAAATGCGATGAATCTGGCAACAGCTACTCCCGACGGAAAACCATCTTCGCGTATGATACTACTCAAGCAGATTAAACCTCAAGGATTCGTTTTTTTCACTAATTATGATAGCAAGAAAGCATATCAAATTACACTAAACAAGTACTGTGCTCTAACTTTTGTTTGGAATGAATTGGAAAGACAAGTAAGAATAGAAGGTATTGTTGAAAAAACTTCAGATGCAGAATCAGACTCTTACTTCGAAGTCCGTCCGGCAAAGAGCAAGTTGGGAGCGTGGGCATCACCCCAAAGCCGAGCGATACCCGACAGAAAATACTTGGAGGGATTGATTAAAGAATATGAATCTAAATTTAAAGACAAAAATATAGTTCGCCCTCAAAACTGGGGAGGATATATTGTTAAACCTTATCTTATAGAATTCTGGCAAGGACGCAGCAACAGGCTGCACGACAGAATACAATATGTACTTGAAGATGGGGCTTGGGAAGTTGAGCGTCTCGCGCCATAAGTTAAAATAGATATACTAAAATATCTATGCATTAAGCTCCGAGAAGAAAAAATATTTTATCAGATATTATAGAAGGTTTGATTATTAATTTCTATTTTTATGCTGATACTATATCGTTATGTCTAAAAGTGAAAAGATATTATAATATTTGTTCGTTTCAATAATTATTTTTAGTATTGTATTCGTTAACACCAATATAGAGAATGCCAGTAAGATAAAATAACACTCCTCATTATTTTACATAAACTTATATTTATTCCGGCTCAGGTATCCGGAAAAGGACAACGAATAAAATAAATAATTACATATACTTTAATTTGCTATAATTATGGAAACAACAGTAAAACTTTATTCCTTAACTTACAAAGAGATTAAAACATATTTGTTTGCACTGTTATTCGTTGTCGGAAACATTGCACTTCCTCAAATGTGCCATTTGATACCTGGTGGAGGCTTAACCTGGCTCCCTATATACTTTTTCACGCTGATAGCAGCATACAAATACGGTCTACGAGTTGGCTTGTTAACTGCAATACTATCTCCACTTATTAATAGCGCTTTATTTGGAATGCCTCCTGTGGCTTTACTCCCTGTCATCCTAATCAAGTCTACCTTATTAGCAGGAGCAGCAGCTTATGCAGCACATCGACTCGGGAAAATTTCTCTGTTAGGCATAATTGCGGCTGTTTTGGCGTATCAGATAGTAGGTACATTGATAGAATGGGCTATCGTAAAAGATTTCTTTATAGCAGTACAAGATTTCCGTATTGGTATTCCGGGAATGTTAATACAAATATTCGGGGGGTATGCTTTATTGAAAGCTATCGCTAAAATATAAGATACAAAAATGTCTAACAACAAGTCTTTTGCGAAAGTGTTGGAACGCTTCCGCGACATTGCTTTTCACGAAAAGTTCGATATGATTGTCGCTATAGCTAACGGCGGGATAATACCTGCTGCTATTCTCAATCAAAGGCTAAATGTCAATATCCATCTGTTAAAAATAAACCTACGCGACGCTTATCAAAAGCCCAAATATGAAAGTCCGCAATTGATAGCACCCATCGACTTCGACTTCAAAGGTAAATCTATATTGCTGGTAGAAGACAGAGTGAAGACGGGCGCATCTCTGGCGTTGGCATGTAAGTTGCTCGAAGGTGCCAAACTGGTTAAAACATTCGCGGTAAATGGAAAAGCAGATTATGCCCTATATGATGAAGATTGCTTCAAGTTTCCGTGGCTATTATAAAAATGAATGAAAAAAACAATTAGTACAATTGCTTCTGTTTTATTATTTGTCCAACTTACTTACGCCATAGACAACAATCCGATTTCAATACCACGGGATTCTATCCAGCTAGGAGATGTTATCGTCACCGGAACTCGTCCGGCTGTAAATATTAACAATCTCCCGATGAGTGTAAGCATAGTGGGAAGTAAGCAAATCGAAAGTCGATTTGAACAATCATTATTACCTATCATTACAGAAGAAGTACCCGGCTTATTTATTACTTCACGAAGCATTATGGGTTACGGTGTTGCGGCAGGATCTGCCGGAGGAATTACAATACGTGGTATAGGTGGAAGCCCTACCACACAGATGCTGATGTTAATAGACGGACACCCACAATATATGGGGTTGATGGGACACCCCTTAGCCGATTCGTATCAGTCATTAATGGCAGAACGAGTAGAAGTAGTGCGTGGTCCGGCATCCGTTTTGTACGGGTCGAATGCAATGGGTGGGGTGATCAACATTATTACCAAGAAGCAACTACAAGATGGAGTGAAGACAAACTTCAGAGCTATGTACGGCTCATACAACACACTTAGTACAGAGGCGAATAATGCTATTCGCTCGGGTAAGTTTAACAGCTACGTATCTCTAAGCTACAATCGTTCGGACGGACAGCGAGAAAACATGGATTTTGAGCAATATAGCGGATATGCAAAAGTTGGTTATGATTTCACTACTAATTGGAAAACATTTATCGATCTTGATTTGACTAATTTCAAAGCCTCAAACCCCGGAGCAGTGAATAGTCCTGTCATCGATAATGATGCCGATATTACTCGTGGAGTAACATCATTCTCTCTTGAAAACAACTACGAGAAAACATCAGGAGCTCTTAAATTCTATTACAACTTTGGCTCGCACAAGATCAATGACGGATATCCGCCTACAGGAGAAGCCAAAGATTATAGATTCAGGTCGAACGATAAGATGGTAGGTATTACCCTCTACCAAAACTACAGCTTCTTTAAAGGAAACCAAACAACCGCAGGATTCGATTTTCAGCATTTCGGAGGACATGCATGGAACAAGTTTCTCGATAATAGAGAAGATGCAGACATAGCCAGAAAAAGCGTAAATGAAGTTGCAGGATATATAAACTTCCAACAAATGCTGGCTTCTAAAGTAGTACTAAATGCAGGGATAAGAGTAGATCATCATGCCATTACCGGAACAGAATACATTCCACAAGCCGGAGTGAGTTATATAGCTACGGAGAATACAATAATAAAAGGAATCGTGAGTAAAGGTTTCCGCAATCCTACTATACGCGAAATGTACATGTTCCCTCCTCAGAATCCGGACTTAAAGGCCGAGCGGTTGATGAACTATGAAATATCAGTATTCCAAAAGTTACTTAACAGAGCATTAAATTTTGATCTGAGTTTGTATTATATAGACGGCAGTAACAGCATACAGACCGTGATGGTAAACAACAAGCCATTGAATGTAAATACAGGAAAGATAAAAAACTATGGTCTAGAATTTGCAACTCAATACAGGGTAGCCCCACATGTAAGTTTGTCTGCAAATTACAGCTTCTTGCATATGAAATATAAAGTTCTGGCATCTCCCGAACATAAATTATATGCAGGGGTAAATTATTCGTATAACAAATGGATGTTATCTACAGGTATCCAATTTATAGATGGGCTGTATACTGTGCTTGAGAACAAAGCAACAAAAACAGAGGCAAAAAAAGAAACGTTTACACTATGGAATGTCAGAGCAGCTTACAAGCCTATAAGTATGCTCGAAATATTTGTGAGAGGAGAAAACCTTCTGGCTCAGAACTATGAAGTAAATGCAGGATACCCCATGCCTAGAGCAACAGTGTTTGGCGGTATCAATTTAAGATTTTAAAATAAGGTTTTATTAAATAAAGATTAACTATGGACAGACGAAATTTTCTAAGAGCAATAGCGATCACCGGTGCTGCAGCAACAATAAAGACAAGCGCAGGGATGGACGTACTGGCCCAAACGCTTGAAAACACTCAAACAGGTAAGCCGGTGGATATGGTAGCCGTAATGGGCGGAGAACCTGACGCTATGTTTAAACGTGCCATCTCGGAAATGGGAGGTATGAGCAAGTTTATAAAGAAAGGATATAAAGTTGTAGTTAAGCCCAACATTGGATGGGACAAGGCTCCCGAGCTTGCCGGAAATACGAACCCAAAGCTCGTAAGCGAGATTGTTCGACAATGCTTTGCTGCCGGAGCTAAAGAAGTTACTGTATTTGACCATACCTGTGACGACTGGCTCAAATGCTACAAAAATAGCGGGATAGAAGCTGCTGCAAAAACCGCTGGAGCAAAGGTTGTGCCTGCTCATGAGGAGTCATACTATAAAGATGTGTCCCTGCCTAACGGTGTTACCTTGAAAAGCACAAAGATACACCAAGCCATTCTCGACTGCGATGCGTGGATCAACGTACCCGTACTGAAACATCATGGAGGAGCGAATCTGACTATCTCGATGAAAAACTACATGGGCATTGTATGGGACAGAAGAATATTTCATGCAAGCGGATTGCAACAATGTATCGCCGATGTGTGTACATATTCTAAAAAACCGGTATTGAATGTAGTGGACGCATACCGTATCGTGAAAACAAACGGACCTCAGGGAAGATCAGCCTCCGATGTGGTAACTACAAAGGGATTGTTCGTCTCACAAGATATTGTTGCAGTAGATACTGCCGCTACCAAATTTTTTGGTCAGGTACGTGAGATGCCTCTCGACCATGTAGGACACTTGGCTAACGGACAAAAGCTGAAACTGGGGACGATGGATATTGAAAAACTGAACATCAAGAGAATAAAAATATAATTAAACTATAACTATCATCAAATGCTCAAGTACTTGCGAGTTGGGATATCTATTGTGATATTCACTCTCATAACATTATATTTTCTAGACTTTGCAGCTTTACTCCCCGAAAGCTTTCATTGGTTAGCTCAGATACAATTAGTTCCCGCAATACTGGGAGGTAGTTTTATTATCCTTGTTTTTTTAGCTATCCTAACCTTATTTTTCGGACGTATTTACTGTTCGTCTATATGCCCAATGGGAATTTATCAGGACATCGTAAGCTGGTTTTCTAAACGACGCTTATTCTCAAAGAAAAAGAAACGCTACAATTACAGTAAAGCAAGAAACATTCTTCGCTGGACTGTTCTCGGTGCGACAATTATCGCCTTCTTCGCTGGATTCCCTATCCTACTTGGACTAATCGATCCTTACAGTGCATGGGGAAGAATTATCTCGAATGCATTTCGCCCGGTTTATATGGGAGGTAACAATGTTTTAGAATCTATTTTTACAAGCTTTGGTAATTATACTTTCTATAAAGTAGAAATAGTCATGCTTAGCCTATTTTCTTTTATTGTGGCGTTGATTACATTCTTTACTATCGGCTTTTTTGCTTGGAGATATGGAAGAACATATTGTAACACGATCTGTCCGGTAGGCACAGTATTGGGATTCTTAAGCAAGTTTTCCTTGTTTAAAATCAGGATAAACGAAAGTTTGTGTAACAGTTGTGGTTCGTGTGCTACGAAATGTAAGGCCTCGTGTATCGACAGCAAAAATCACGCTGTTGATTATACTCGTTGTGTAGACTGTTTCAATTGCTTAAGCAGTTGCTCAAAAAATGCAATTACATTTTCTCCATCTTTCAAGAAACAACATGCAATTACTCCCGAAGCAAAGAATAAAACAGATAAGAGTAAAAGACAATTTATTTTTTCCGGACTCACCACAGCGATAGCAGTTCCTGCTGCGTATGCCCAAAACAAAGCTGCCGAGTTGATCGGTAATGATAAGTACATCCGCAAGAATGCGATTTGTCCTCCGGGTGCGGTAAGTGTAGAGCATTTACTAGAGCACTGTACAGCATGTCATCTTTGCATCAGCCGATGCCCATCAAAAATTATCAAGCCGGCCTTTATGGAATATGGTTTAGGGGGAATGATGCAACCTATGATGAACTACGATAAGGGTTTTTGCAATTACAATTGTACTGTTTGCTCTGATGTTTGCCCAAGTCATGCTCTAAAATCACTTACGATGGAAGAAAAACACATGACTCAAATTGGACGTGTAACTTTTCACGAAGATATATGTGTAGTCCATACCGAAGGGACAAATTGCGGAGCCTGTGCAGAACACTGCCCTACTCAAGCCGTAACGATGATCCCGTACGAAGGTCACGAAGGGTTAACTATCCCATTCATCACCCCCGACATCTGTGTTGGTTGTGGCGGCTGTGAATATATTTGCCCGGTTCGCCCATACAGAGCAATATACGTGGAAGGAAATAAGGAGCATAAACAGCGTAAAGCTTTTAAGGAAGAAAAGAAAGAAGACGTTGTCATTGATGGTTTCGGCTTCTGATCACAATTCGAAAAGATCGGAAAACATTTTCAACCTCAATAATAGTCAACAAAAGCATTGAAAGCACAGAACTGATTCTGTGCTTTTTATGTTCTAATGCAATCGTTTGCAAATCATTTTCATAAAAAAACAATCCTCTAAAGCCATAGTATCATACTTTAATATGTAGTTTTGTTTAGCAGATATACTCTTTTGCATAAAAAGACCATTAATCTATAACCATAAAAACTGCAACATGAAAATAAAGTTACATATCGACTATCATACTGTCTGGGGACAAAATATCTATGTCTGCGGATCTTGCCCCGAGTTAGGCAACTGGGACGAGAAGAAGGCTCTGAAAATGACATGTATCTCTTCAAGTGAATGGATTGTTGACTTCGAAACAAATGATACATCTATAGAATACCGCTATATCGTAAAAGAAAATAAAGTAGTTACTGCCCAAGAATGGGGAGATCCTCATACGTTATTATTAGATGCAAGCAAGACTTTCGATGTATTGGATTCATGGCGTGGAGTTCCATCTCAAAGATATCTTTATACTTCAGGATTTTCGGAAAGCTTTTTCCATCATGATAATGCTTCAAAATTGAAGTATTACAAAAAAACTATTTTGCTCAAAGTAAATTGTCCATATATAAAGAAAAATCAAACGATGATTCTTTCCGGTTCGTCAAAAGGATTAGGCGAATGGAATATTGAAAAGGCCATACATCTTACTCCCGCTAATTTTGGAGAATGGCAAGTGGTAATCAATGCGACTTCAGTAAAAACTCCCCAGGAGTATAAATTAGCTATATACGATAATTCAGAGAAAAAGATAATTCATTGGGAAAAAGGGTCAAATAGAGTACTCTCTCCCATCACCGAAAAGGAAGATACAGTAAGAGTAGAGGCACTTGACTATCGCCACGAATGGATGAGTTGGAAAGCTGCCGGGGTATCTATCCCTGTATTCTCGCTACGGTCAAACGATAGCTTTGGGATAGGTGAATTTTCCGACCTCAAAAAAATGGTTGATTGGTCGACCCTTACGGGGCAAAAAATCATACAAATATTACCGATCAACGATACAACAATCACACACACATGGATCGATTCGTACCCATATAATGCGATATCTATTTATGCTCTCCACCCTATCTATTTAGGTCTAAAGAGCTATCCGCTCAAGGATGATGAATTATATAAGAAATACGAAAGTGAAGCTAAAGAGCTAAATGCATTAAAAGAAATAGACTATGATAAGGTTCTAGCCCTTAAGTCGTCATATATAAAAGATTTATTTAAAGAGATCGGAACGTCAACGCTCAAAAGTAAAGACTATCTCACTTTCTATAAGCAGAATGAAGAATGGCTGTTCCCTTATGCTTGTTTTTCGTACTTCCGTGATGTGTACAAAACGGCAAACTTCTCTTTATGGAAAACCCAAAACGCTTTTGATAAAAAGAAGTTAACTGCATTTATAAAATCAAATAAAGAAGCAAAAGAAAGCGTAGAGATGCTTTGCTTTACTCAATATCTGCTACATATACAGTTAAAGGAAGTAAAAGAGTATGCCCATCAACATGAAGTTGTATTAAAAGGTGATATACCTATCGGTATAAGCCGCAACAGTGTTGAAGCATGGGTAGAACCTCATTTGTTCAACCTCGATGTACAAACAGGTGCTCCACCTGATGATTTCTCATTTTTCGGTCAAAACTGGGGATTCCCTACATACAATTGGGATGAAATGGCAAAAGACGGCTACCAATGGTGGGTAAAGCGTTTCCGAAAAATGGCCGATTATTTCGACGCATATCGTATTGACCATATATTAGGATTTTTCCGTATTTGGGAAATACCTCTATCATCGGTACAAGGTCTTCTAGGGTATTTTAGCCCTGCCATACCTATGACCGTGGAAGAAATACAATCGTGGGGTATGTGGTTTGATGAGTATAGAATGACCAGTCCTTATATTCACGAACATTTTCTGAATGATGTATTTGGGGAATATACTCAAGATGTTATTGATAGATATTTAACTCCGATTGCTTGGCAAACTTTCAAATTGAAAGACTCTTGCAATACACAAGTGAAAATTAAAGCTCTATTTGAAAATAAGACCGATAATAAAAGCAATGTTATAAGAAACGGTCTGTACAGTTTATGCAACGAAGTTCTGTTTATTAAAGATAAACGTGAACCTTGGAAATATCATCCACGTATTACTGCACAGTACACCCATTCGTATGCCGATCTGGACAATAATGCTAAGCTTGCGTTCAACAGGCTTTATGACGAATTCTTCTATCGCCGTCACTCCCAATTCTGGAGAGAGCAAGCCATGAGCAAATTGCCTAGCCTTATAGCTTCTACACGCATGCTTGTATGTGGGGAAGACCTTGGGATGGTTCCTGAATCTGTTCCTTCTGTAATGAACGAGTTGCAAATACTCAGTCTGGAGATAGAACGTATGCCTAAAGTAAAAGATATGGCTTTCAACTATCTGGGCAACTTACCATATATGAGTGTTTGTACTACATCTACTCATGACATGGCTCCGATAAGAGCATGGTGGAACGAAAACAGAGAAACAACGCAGAAGTATTACAATCAAATATTATGGAAAAACGGAGCAGCTCCGCAAGACTGTAATTCTGAGATCTGCTCGCAGATTGTAACCAATCACTTAAACTCTCCTTCAATGCTAGCCATCCTTCCTCTTCAAGATTGGCTATCTATAGATGATAAGCTGAAAAGAGAGAATCCGGAAGAAGAACGTATAAACATTCCGGCGATTGCACAACATTATTGGAGATATCGCATGCACCTCAGTCTGGAGGAATTATTAGATGCCGAAGAATATAATGCACATGTAAAAGAGATGGTAAAATCATCCGGAAGAGAATAAACCTATATATATAAATATACCGATGAAAAGAAACTGTTTAATTTTATTACTTCTTGTTTTTGTAAGTCAATCAATTCTAGCAATTGATATAAAGACTGTAGATCCGGCTTTCTGGTGGGCGGGAATGAAAAACCCCGAACTGCAAGTGCTGATTCACGGAAATAATATATCTAAATGTGATGTAAGTATTACTTCCAAAACGGCCAGAATAAAAGAAACTGTAAAGCTTGAAAATCCTAACTACCTTATTTTATATTTAGATCTTTCGAATGCCCAACCTGAGAAATTTGATATTATCTTACAACAAGGTAAAGAAAAGAAAGTTATTCCTTATGAGATTAAACAACGTAAAGCAGGCTCTTCCGAAAGAGTTGGATTTAACTCCAGTGATGTTTTATATCTCATCATGCCGGATCGATTTGCGAATGGAGACCCTACAAATGATGTGATTCCGGGAATGCGTGAAACCAAAGTAGATAGAAATCAACAATATGCCCGCCATGGCGGAGACTTCAAAGGGGTAGCCGATAATCTGGATTATATACATGACCTAGGCGTAACAGCGATCTGGTTCAATCCTGTACTGGAAAACGACATGCCCGAAGGTTCTTATCATGGATATGCATCTACCGACTACTACAAAGTAGACCGTCGTTTTGGTTCTAACCAAGAATTTGTTGATCTTGTAGACAAGACTCATGCGAAGGGTATGAAAGTAGTTATGGATATGATATTTAACCACTGTGGAAGTGAACATTACTTATTCACAGATAAGCCGTCCAGAGACTGGTTTAATTATCCAGACAAATACGTTCAAACATCTTATAAGACGACAACGCAACATGACCCCTATGCTTCAGCAGCAGACAAAAAACTGGCAATTGACGGATGGTTTGTAGAATCTATGCCCGACTTCAACCAGCGTAACGAGCATGTAGCAAAATACCTCATTCAAAATAGTATCTGGTGGATAGAATACAGTGGTATCGACGGTATTCGTCAGGATACTCATCCTTATGCCGATTACGATATGATGTCTCGCTGGTGTAAAGAAGTTACAGAGGAATATCCTGACTTCAATATTGTAGGCGAAACTTGGTTAAACAACAATGTAGCTATTGCTTTCTGGCAAAAAGACAGTAAGCTGGCTGCACCAAGAAATTCTAATCTTCGCAGTGTCATGGATTTCCCTCTATTGTCTGTGATGGAGAAAGCCTTTGACGAAGAAACAACTTGGGATTTGGGTCTAGCACGTATATATGAATATTTAGGGCAAGATATCGTTTATGAAAACACTCATGACCTATTAATATTCCTTGACAATCATGATACATCCCGCTTCTTCAAAAATGAAAAGCAAACATCAAATCTTAACAGATACAAACAAGCTATTGCTTTTCTGCTCACTACCCGCGGCATACCTGAAATATATTACGGTACAGAAATATTAATGGCGGCAGACAAAAGTGAAGGTGATGGATATCTTCGTCGCGACTTCCCCGGTGGATGGCAAGGTGATGCGGTGAATATGTTTAAAGCGAATAAAAGAACAGCTCTGCAGAACGAGGCTTTCGATTACATGAAGAAGATATTAAACTGGCGCAAAGGAAATGAAACAATAGCAAAAGGGACTCTAAAGCATTTTGCTCCAACCAACGGCGTTTACGTTTACGAGCGTAAGTATAATGGAAAATCAGTAGTTGTTATATTAAGTGGTTCGGATAGTGAAAAGACAATCAATCTGGCTACTTATAAAGAAATACTACCTAAAAATAAGGCTAAAGACATTATCAGTGAAAATATTATAAACTTGGATGGTGAGACGTTAACAATTAAACCAAGAAGTGTCTTTATATTAGAATTTTGATTACTTTTATAGAAAGTATCATCAAAATTCTAGTACATGAAAAAAGGGCCTCTTACTATTAAAGATATTGCAAAGGATCTTAATATATCGCCCTCGACAGTATCGAGGGCGTTGAAAGATAATCCGGACATTAGCCCTGAAACACGGAGAATAGTACAGGATTATGCAAAAAAGCATAAGTATAAGCCAAATGCGTTGGCTTTAAGTCTCAGAACTCAACACAACAATATTATTGGAGTTATTGTACCTGAACTTGCTAATCACTTTTTTTCGGGTGTCCTTTCTGGAATGGAAACAGTGGCTGAAGAAAAAGATTACCATGTAATTGTTTGCCAATCGCTTGAAGACTATAAAAAGGAAGCCAGGAATGTACAAACACTAATAAAGGCACGAGTCTGTGGAATTTTAATCTCTCAGTCGAAGACAACAACAAAATACGATCATTTTCAAGAGCTGATAGACAATGATATTCCCGTCATCTTCTTCGATAGGATTTGTACCGGAATCGATTCAGATAAAGTAGTGGTGGACGACTACAACGGAACACTTACTGCTGTAGATTATATGATCAAAACAGGCTGTAAGCGTATAGCCTTCTTTTCGGCTCCTTCACATCTTGAAATTTCGAAAAACAGGAAAAATGGTTATTTGGATGCTCTTAGAAAGTATCAAATACCTGTTGATGAACAACTGATACGTACCGCAGACACAAAACAGCTCGGGTATGAAAGAGCAATGGAGATCTTGCAAGAACCCAATCATCCTGATGCTTTTATGGCAATGAATGATTATACGGCTTCGGGAATATTACTTGCTTGTAAAAAGTTAGGATTCAAGGTTCCTGAAGAAATCTCTATCTGTGGATTTTCGAATTCTAATATATCTCAAGATACCGACCCCATGTTAACAACTATGGATCAACACCCCATAGAAGTCGGAATGGAGGCGATGAAACTAATTCTAGAAAAAATAGAAAACCCTGAGAATACCTCAAGGAAAAACAAAATAATAAAAACTTCATTAATTGTCAGGCAGACAACACGTAATTTGTCTGATGGCTAATAACAATAAGTTTATTTAGATAATCGGACAAACCATGAAACAAAAACCAAATCTAACATTTTGGCAAATCTGGAACCTCAGTTTCGGATTCTTAGGAATACAAATCGGATATTCTTTACAAAGTTCTCAAACTAGCCGTATCTTATCAGCTTTAGGTGCTGACCCCCATCATCTTCCATTATTTTGGCTGGCTGCCCCTATTGCCGGGCTCATTGTACAGCCGATCATCGGCATGTCGAGCGACCGCACGTGGACACGCTTAGGGCGTCGTATTCCATTTATTTTGGGAGGAGCCATAGTTTCGGCCATTGCCATGTTCTTTATGCCAAATTCGGAATTTGTCGCAGCCATTATGCCTCCTGTCTTTTTTGGAGCATTTATGTTATTGTTCATGGATTGTGCCTTTAATGTTTCTATGCAGCCATTCCGCTCTTTGGTTGGCGATATGGTGAATGACAAACAACGCAATCTAGGATATTCAACTCAAAGCTTCCTTACAAATATCGGAGCTGTAGTTGGATCGTTTCTTCCATTTATTCTAACTTGGATAGGTATCCAGAATATTCCGGGTGCCGGGGAAAAGGTTGCTCCTTCTGTTATCTGGTCTTTCTATATAGGAGGTTCGGCACTTTTACTGACAGTGTTATGGACAAGTATCCGTGTCAAAGAATATGCCCCGAAAGAGTACGAAGAATATAATAATATAACAGAAGAAGAAAAACAAAAGAAATCTTTTATTGATGTACTCAAGGCCACACCAAAGACGATGTTACAACTGGCTATAGTACAGTTTTTCTCATGGTTTGCGCTCTTCATCATGTGGGTGTATGCAATCGGCGGAATTGCGGAGAATGTGTGGCATACAACAGACCCTCTATCTGCGGCATATAACGAAGCCGGAAACTGGAATGGCGTATTAAGTGGCGTATACGGTATCTTTGCCGCTATCTTTGCTATTTTCATGGCTAAAATCGCTGATAAGCTCGGTCGTAAAAAAGTATATTCTTTTTCATTACTGCTCGGTGCTTTAGGTCTGATGTCTATGTATGTGTTTGAAGACAAATACTTGTTACTTATTTCTATGGTAGGTGTCGGTATTGCTTGGGCAAGCATTCTGGCTATGCCTTACGCTATACTATCAGCCGTGTTACCGGCTAGCAAAATGGGCTTATACATGGGAATCTTTAATGCAACGATTACCATACCTCAGATCGTAGCGGGGCTGACAGGCGGGCTTATATTAAAACATGTAGTTGGCGGCAGCTCTATAATGATGCTGGTGGTTGCAGGGATAGCCATGCTTTTGGCTGCTATATCGGTATCCTTTGTCGAAGACTCACATAAAGAACTTAAACCCGAATCTGCTAAATAATTAGAAAATATAATTATCTGAAAGAATAAATATTTATGAAGAATAAATTATTATTTGTAATCACATTAATAGCCCTCACCTGCTATTCGTGTAAACCAAAACCTCAAACAGAAAGCTCTGGGGTGCAACAAGAAGAGAAGTGCACAGTCAAACACTTGGATTGGACTAGAAACGCCGTAATATATGAAGTTAACGTAAGGCAGTATACCAAAGAGGGAACCTTTGCTGCTTTCGAACAACATCTTCCCCGACTCAAAGAGCTGGGTGTAGACGTGCTTTGGTTTATGCCTGTACATCCTATTTCGGAAAAGAATAGAAAAGGTACACTCGGAAGTTACTATGCTGTAAGAGACTATAAAGATATCAACCCTGAATTTGGTACAAAAGAGGATTTCAAAAAGCTGGTAGATAAAGCGCATGAGATGGGCTTTAAAGTAATACTAGACTGGGTTGCGAATCATACCGGTTGCGACAATGCCTGGACTACAGAACATCCTGACTGGTATATGAAAGATAGTCTTGGTAATATCAAAAGCCCGTATGACTGGACTGATACCTACGAACTGAATTATGACAATAAAGATATGAGAGCCGCAATGACAGATGCCCTGAAATACTGGATAAAGGATTTCAATATAGATGGATATCGGTGCGATATGGCTCATGAAGTACCTACCGATTTCTGGAACGATGCACGTAAAACTTTAGATAGCATCAAGCCTGTATTTATGCTTGCTGAATCCGAAAATTATGATTTACTGGAACACGCATTTGATGCAAACTACTCATGGGAGTTGATGCACATGATGGCTGATGTAAACAAAGGAACAAAGAGTGCAGAAGATATTACATCATATATCCAAAAGCTGGATACGATAATGTGTCCGGACGCTTATAAAATGCTCTTCTTAACAAACCATGATGAAAATTCATGGAATGGAACAGAGTTTGAACGCTACGGAAAAGGTGTTGAAGCGTTTGCTGTTCTTACCTACACGTTGAATGGTATGCCGATGATATATACCGGTCAGGAAGTAGGACTCAAAAAACGCTTGTCATTCTTCGAAAAAGATATGGTTCCTTCGTGGGCAGAAAATAGCACAACACAGTTCTATAAGAAGCTAAACCAGCTAAAACATACACATCCTGCATTACAAGCAGGACTGGGTGGCACATTCAAGAAATATAATACTTCTGCCAATAAGGAGCTGCTGATTTATTCAAGAGAAAGAGCAGGTCAGGAAATCGTTGTAATGCTCAACCTATCGAACAAAGACATCAAGTATACCAGCAATGACGCTATAGGACGAGGCAGCTATACCGATTATTTTGCAGGAGTAAATGTTCCGCAATTACCCCAATCTCTAAAGGCATGGGAGTATAAAGTATTTGTAAGACCAAAATAATCAGATTTACTTATATTTATTCACAAAGAAAGCTTAAGAGGAAACTTTTAAGCTTTTTCCTTGTATATAAATATATAATACAAAAATTCTTGGTACTTTTTTTTACTCTGTAATAAAAACAGATAAGAGCGAATGCGATAATAATTCCTTTTTATAACTTAATTTGCACAAAAAAACAGCAAAAGAAAAGGGGTATCCATACGGATAACCCCTTCAATTCGGTTATATACGATTTATATTCTAATTCTTCTGATGAGCTGTAGCCACAGCATCAAAACGAGATTGTACAAAGTCAAGTTCACTTTCAATACGTTTGCGTTCTTTTGTAAGACTTTCAGGAGTAGTAAAATACTTCGCTAAGTCTCGCACTCCTACACGGTATATACATCCTCTATAATATCTGTTTCTGAAGATATCGTAAAAAGATGCATTGCTCAATACCGGAGTAACATTAGCCACAGCCACAGGAGATATCGCTCTGGCGAGATATACACTAATATCGTCAAACATTACCCAAAACATCGGATATTCTCTTCCTCTATCGCAAATTACAGGGCAAATCGCTTCTACACGCACGTCACCTTTTCCTGTTGCGATATCATAATACCATTTTTCCTTTACAAGGTAACAAGTGATTTGCATATTCGCCAAATCTTCTCTTTTTATGGTAAGTGTACGATTGTCATTTACTGTATATCCAATGCGATTCTGATCCATTACCTCTTTTGCTGTAAATTTACTATCATCGTTGAAGTCGGGTTGATCTTCAAATTTATATGCAGCAATTGTATTATCTGACAAAAGATTAATAAGAAGAGAAAACAAATTAGCACGCTTTTCGGTTGAAACTGTTGGATAAAACAAAGATTCGTTACCTTCTACATCATATACTTCCCTGTATATATCTCTAGTCCATGTAGCAGACGAGTAATCATTCATCGAATTCTCCATAAGAAAAAGTTCTCTGGACGAAATCTCTGTAATCATATCTTCTGTGGACGATGTGACAGGTGCGCCATTCATCATTCTGAATTCGTTATTTGCTGAGTTTTGTGCAAAGAGTGAACTTGCCGAGAGCAGTCCACCCAACATTAATGAAACAATATATTTCATAGGATGTGTATTTTGTGTTAATTAATTAATTCTTACTTCCATTGGGTATAGATCTCTTTCTATACCATCGGGGCCTTTGGCTTTTATCCCTGATATTATTAAAATTGTACCTCTAGTCATTTTTCGCATCTGTTCTATCTGACGGGATGAGAAATTAGCTCCGCTTGACATTTCGGGTGTAACATTTCCCATAGCGTCTACAGACATTGTTCTGAAACTCAAAACCTGAAATGGAATATTCAGAATACCATCATCGATAGAAGCTTTTATACCTTGTGTACCCAACAGTATAGATCTGGCTATAACCCCTTTTCTAAAAACTTTAGGTGCACCGTTCTGATCTGTATATGAAATAAACGCTAATGGTTCCGGCAACGGACGAATCCTCAATTCCTTCCTTGCTATAAATTGTTGTGTTCCATTCACCTTTGCAGATACAGAAATGATAAACTTCTGACCTATCTGAGATGGAGAAGGTACAGCAACCCAATCTTTGCCCGAAGGAGTTAATGTCCCTCCACTTACCACTGTAGCCTGTACGTCCTGGCTGGCTACACCCGGCACAGCAATAGTCAGCATGTTCTGAACTCCGGCATATAGCACATCCATCCAGAATGGCGCTACTGTGGCCATAGGTTCCATTACTGTATATTCTTGAGAGAAATTACGTTTTACAGGCAATCCGCTTCTATCCATTAGTTCGATAAATCCATCGAATTTATATGTACCCGAAACTCCCGTACCGACCTCATATAAACCATTTTTCGCGGTTGGTAACTCTTTACCATTTATTACAATACGAGGCCGTTGTGTTGTATCTACTGCCGCCATTATAATATTGGCTTTGTAAGGAACACCTTTCATCACCATATTTGACTGCGGAACAACAAACGCACTCAGTTCATTGACACGAATATCTTTCAAGTCGATATTTTTAGCAAGATCATTCAAAACTTCTCCCTCGGCCTGCTTCACATTCATTTGCAATTCCGAAAGGAAAGTCAGAACAGCAATACTTGGCATCCCGTCAAAAGACGATGTTATCCAATCTTTATGATCCTTCTTCGCTCTTGCAGAAGGTTCAGTAGATAAAGTACTGCTTACGATCTTACGTTTGCTCTCGTCAGGAATCTGCGCTACCATAGCTTCCCTATACGCATCCAATATCTTTTTCAGCTTCTTTCCCTGACCACCCACCGGCGAAATCATTACTTCGGAAGAAGCATCGAGATTATCTTTCGATTTCAAATTATTTATATCAGCATCTGCACCATCGCTCTTTTTTGCAATCTCCAGTTTCAGATACTGCAAGTAATCGAAAATAGAATCGGTCTTAGCCTTTACACTTTGTGCCCTATTATATGAGTCCTGAGTTTTGTCTCTGTTAGTCTCATAAGAAGCGGCTATATCGGCGTATATATGCTTATTTCTTTCATCTGTGACGGCTATAGATTCCTGAATATTATCATTAATCATCACAAATCCATCCAATACCTCGGTAGAAACATTTAGAGCTAGCATCGCAATAAACACCAGATACATGAGATTAATCATCTTCTGCCTTGTCAATTGCCCTTTACTTAAAGCCATTTTATATTCTCTTCTTTAGGTTTCTAATTCTGTTTTCTATTTCTCCGATTATTTTAGAATTTAGGTTGGTTTGGATTGTTATTCGTTGTCATAGCTTGTAATAAACGAGCATATACATTGTTCAAAGCCTCAATATGTTTTGTCATTTTCGCAGACTCTTCTCTGAACATGTAACTATCACCAATAGCTCCATCATATAAATTCTTCATCCTTGCCAAACTGTCATTGATATATCTGATAGCCGACATTTGTTCAGTTATAGTCTGTAATTGTGCATTAAAGACATCATTCAAACCACTCACATTCTGATTTAACGTAGTGAGATTGTCTACAAAACCATTTGTTTCGGTGATTTGATTGTATGCTTTCAACAGTTTCTGAGAAGCCTCATTCAACGAGTTAATTGTAATGGAGAATTCTTCTAAATTCTGAGCTGTATTTGCCGCACTCTGTCCATAATCTGCCGAACCCGTACGAGCAGCAGAAGGTTGCCCTGTAGAAGATGATGAAAATGAACCACTGCCAGATACAGCTGTTACTCCATTTCCTCCCGAAGCACCCGAACCGCCAAGAACAACTACCGAAGAGCCGGAAACTCCGGAGGATTTTATAGAATCTCCGGATTTCCTTGTCTCTGCTAGTTTTATATTAGAAGGGGATTCGTCATATCCAACCCCACCACTTACTATTACTCCGGATAAAGCATTCGCTCCTACTTCATCACTTGATGGTGATGAATAGTCGAACCCTGCGGCAATAAAAACAATAACTTCGACAATCATTCCGATCATTAGAACGATGTTCCCTGCCGGTACATGCATAATTTTAAACATTGCCCCCAGGATAACTACAGCAGCACCCCAACTATAAAGAATATTAAACACTGTCTGTCCTCTTCTACTTGCAATAAATAGCCTAAAACTATGCCACGCTTTTCCCATATTGAGAGCTCTCTTGAAAATTATTTTTAATAAAATTTACCTCTTTCATCAAAGCTCCAGGTTCTTACACATCTGAAACCAATGAATGAACGGCCTTTATCTTGGAATTCAACAGAACGATCTCCGGATTTTACCGTAGAGTCTTTCCATGAACCGCCTTTTACTATTTTACGTTTCAACACTCTTGGATCTGCAAGTACAGCTCTATAGCTGAAGTCAGGATTAGCCTCATCAGCCATACGATCTACAGATTCCGTAAATGTTGTAGTTGTCCATTCTGCCGCATTACCCGCCATATCGTAAAGTCCAAAACGATTCGGTAAGAAGCTTGCTACAGGAGACATTAAGTCTTTCAAATCTTTTGATGCTCTAAAATTAGCATGAGCCAAACCATCGGTTGTATGCGTTTTATCCGAATACCACGGATAGGTCAACTCCGAACGCCCGTTTCTTGCTGCAAATTCCCACTCAGCTTCTGTCGGCAAACGATATCCGGCGAAACCGTCTAAGCTACACTTCTTTTCAGCCAAATAGCGATCTGTACGCCATGCACAATAAGCATCCGCTTGTTCCCATGATACCCCTACCACAGGATGATTATTATAAGCCTTATCATTAAAATATTTACCTACATATTGTTCACTCTTGGCATTAGCAAAATCTGTCATCCATGCCATCACATCAGGATAAACATTTACAATATATGTATTTGTAAAATCAATCTTATCTCCGTGCGATGATCTTGCTAACGTTTCGCGAATAATATCACCTCTTTGATTTACATAAGCTGTATCCTTGGATATAACTATAGAACGTGCATCACCTTCTTTTAGTTTTGCCAAAAACGCATTATAACTTTTTACGTCAAACCAGTCATATCTAAAATTCAAAGCTGTATTTATCAAACCGGATTTATCTGCAGCAAAAGGATTTCCTCCTATCACACTGTTTATAGCAGCCTGTTCGCGTTGAGTTGGATTTTTCCAAGGAATTGGCTTACTCCAGTTTAAACGCTGACCAACAGTACTATTTTCATTTTCCGGTCTTACTAAAACTTTAAACGTTGGGTCTCCTCCATACGCCGGATCTGCTAAACGTTCTCTAATAATAGAGTCACGCACCCAGTATACAAACTCACGATACTGCTTATTTGTTACTTCGGTTTCATCCATCCAAAATGGACTCACGGCAACAAGTTTACGAGGCACTTCATCTCCCCATAAAGGATCAATACCTGTACCCAATTCGATATTACCCCCGGGAACAAGAAGCATATTGTCACAAGCGCGGGCTATATTGTAAGGTAAGCGTAAACGAGTTTCAATAGCAGGGTCAATATATTTGGGATTTGTAAACTTATAAGTTATACCTAGAGTTGCCTGAGCTAATCCATTATTACTTTTATCGCCTTTTTGTCCATCAAAGGTATCACTAAGTAGAACAACTCTTCCTTCTCCAAATATTTGCCAATTTCTGGTCAAATTAAAGCCTAGGTTCAAACCACCGCTTCCACCAAAGAAGGTACCCTGAAGAGTCCCTCTATGAGCAAAGCGCTGATACATACCTACACCCACAAAAGGGTTTACTTCAAACTTACGTTCCGGCTTATATCCATTTATAAGATTAAGAAAATTTAACTGCACATCTCCAGTTATGCTCATATAACGTAAATGTTGCATATAATATTGTTCGTTGGGTTGATATTTTGTAGGATGCCAAACGGGCACTCCACTCTCATCAACAGCATCATACACATAATCAACACCTTCAATCCAGCCCATATAATCCCAAGCCGGGTCTTTAGTTAACATTTTTAGACCTTCTCCATTCGTACCATGTTTCCACCATCTATCGTAAATTCCACTCCAACCATCATTGAAGCCATGTATGCTTCCTCCTGATATTTGAGCTCGCAGAGTAATCAATGTACTCATTCGACGACCAACGGAAAATGTCGGTGCAAAGGTTATTCTACTCGAGAATGATGTCCTATTCCAGGCAACACCATTATCATCCTCACCCACATACAATTGGGCACCACCTCCAATGGATATGAACCACACTGGATCTTTTAACAAATATTCATTCCTCGAAGGAACGGAATATTGCTCTGAGCTTTGACGTTGAGCATAAGAAGCTATTGACACACAGATCAATAGTAGTGAAGTCAGTAAAGTTTTTTTGTTCATTTGTTTTGTATCAGTTATAGTAACTATATATCAAGTGTTGCAAAGATAATATTTTTTTTGAATATTAATTTACTTTCTTATCAAATAACTACTTAACTCAATAAACGATTGCACTTTGCGTGTTCTCAAAAACATAAGAGGGAGGCCTTTTCAAGCCTCCCTCTTATTCATAATATTTGTTAATTTTACAATTCTTTCGTCTCGTCAAATTTACCAAAGTTGCTATTAGCTAAACGTTGATAACTATTGTATCTCCACATCGCATTGTTCTGTGCTGCTTCATATAGTTCTGAAGCTTCAGATGGATTTGATTTTTGTAGAGATGTATAGCGAACCTCATTTCCTAAGAATGCTTGGAATTTAGACCAGTCAGGCTCTTTACTATCCATTGTAAATGGATTTTTGCCTTCCTCTTCCAACATTGGGTTGTAACGCCATAGATGCCAGTATCCGCAAGCAACCGCTGCTTTTTCTTCATCCTGGGCATGTCCCATCCCTTTTCTCAGACCATGACTGATACAAGGAGAGTATGCAATAACCAATGATGGCCCTTTATATTCTTCTGCTTCTTTGATCGCTTTCAGACACTGTCCTTGATTAGCTCCCATCGCAATTTGTGCTACATATACATAACCGTATGTAGTAGCTATCATACCAAGGTCTTTCTTGCGAATCTTCTTTCCTGCTGCAGCAAATTTAGCAACGGCTGCTATCGGAGTAGACTTAGAAGACTGGCCTCCTGTATTAGAGTACACCTCTGTATCCAATACCAGAATATTGATATCTTCGCCTGTAGCCAATACATGATCCAATCCACCGAAACCTATATCATATGCCCAACCGTCACCACCAAATATCCAGATAGAACGTTTGATTAGATATTGTTTCAATGAATATATCTCTTTGCAGTAGTCACATTTATCTTTCTCTACTTCCAGTAATGGTAACATTGCAGCTGTAAGTTCTTTTGTCTTGTCAGCCTCATCTTTATTTTCTACCCATTCTTTGTATAGAGCTTTTATTTCAGGTGAACATTTATCGCAATCCTGAGCTTGATTCATCAGTTTTTCGAGTCTGTTGCGCATAGTAATATTAGCCAAGGCAAAACCAAGACCATATTCTGCATTATCTTCGAATAGTGAATTAGCCCATGCCGGTCCTTTGCCTTCTTCATTCTTACGGTATGGAGTAGATGGAGCTGAACCACCATATATCGATGTACAACCTGTGGCGTTGGCAATTAACATACGATCACCAAACAACTGAGTTACAAGTTTGATATATGGAGTTTCTCCACAACCAGAACATGCACCTGAGAACTCAAATAGCGGAGTTGCAAATTGAGAGTTCTTCACATTCAATTTAGTATCAATAAGATGAGCCTTACTTGTTACATTCTTGACCATGAAATCCCAGTTGTCTTGTTCAGGGAATTGTGATCCGATCTCAACCATTGTAAGAGCAGAGTTTCCTTTCTTACCCGGACATATATCAGCACAGTTACCGCAACCAAGACAGTCTAGCACATCCACTTGAATACGGAAGCCCATACCATCAAATTGTTTACCCTGTGCTTTCAACAAAGTAACATCACCCGGAAGTTTAGCTTGCTCTTCTGTGTCTAAAACAAACGGACGGATAGTAGCATGAGGACAAACATAAGCACACTGGTTACACTGTATACAATTTTCGGCATCCCATACAGGTACAAATGCGGCAACACCGCGTTTTTCATACTCTGTGGTACCATGATCCCATGTACCATCTTCACGACCAACGAAAACAGATACAGGAAGATCGTAGCCACGTTGTGCATTTATTGGACGAACTACGTTTTTGATAAACTCAGGAGCATCATCTTCTTCAGGTTTACCAACTACAATATTTGCCCATTCTGCCGGAACCTCAACTTTTTCGAGTTCTATACCACGATCAACCGCAGCATAATTCTTATTGATAACGTCTTCACCTTTACGTCCGTATGATTTCACAATGAATTTCTTCATTTGTTCTACAGCCAAATCGTAAGGGATTACATTCGAAATCTTAAAGAATGCTGATTGAAGGATTGTATTTGTACGGCCTCCAAGACCAATTTCGGTAGCAATCTGAGTTGCGTTGATGATATAGAAATTGATGTTGTTGACTGCAAGATATTTCTTTACATTATCAGGAAGGTAGTTTCCGACTTCTTCTTTACTCCATACAGAGTTGAGTAGGAATGTTCCGTTTTTCTTCAAGCCCTTAGTTACATCATACAAATGCAAATAAGCAGGAACGTGACATGCTACAAAGTTTGGAGTATTTACCAAATATGTAGAACGGATAGGATTATCACCAAAGCGAAGATGCGATGCTGTAAATCCTCCTGATTTTTTAGAGTCGTAAGCAAAATAAGCCTGACAGTATTTATTGGTGTTGTCACCGATAATCTTAACTGTATTTTTGTTTGCACCTACTGTTCCATCCGATCCAAGACCATAGAATTTAGCTTCATAAGTAGTATCATCTACAGAAACTTCTTCTTTAAGAGGTAATGATTTGAATGTAACATCATCTACGATACCGATTGTAAAATCGTTCTTAGGCAGGTTCATTGCTAGATTTTCGTACACAGACATAATCTGAGCCGGAGTAGTATCTTTTGAAGAAAGTCCATAAATACCGCCAACAATTGTAGGAGCATCAGCTTTACCGAAGAAACAGTCTTTTACATCCATGTATAATGGCTGTCCAAGAGCTCCCGGCTCTTTTGTACGGTCAAGTACAGCTATTCTTGTTGCAGTTTTAGGAACTGCTGAAAGGAAAGCTTCTGCTTTGAATGGACGATAAAGGTGAACTGCAACTAAGCCTACTTTTTCTCCTTTGGCATTCAAGAAGTCTACAGTTTCTTTAATTGCCTCTGTTACCGAACCCATAGCTATAATCACACGGTCGGCATCTTCAGCTCCGTAATAATCAAACAAGCCATATTTGCGTCCTGTGATCTTATTAATTTCTTCTAAATATTTTTCAACAATAGCAGGAACTGCATCATAGAATTTATTAGCAGCTTCACGCGATTGGAAATAAATATCATCATTCTGAGCAGTACCACGAGTGACAGGATTTTCAGGATTCAATGCTCTATCACGAAATCCTTTAAGGGCCTCTTGGTTTACAAGAGGAATTAAGTCATCCTGACTCATTTCTTCCACTTTCTGTATTTCGTGAGATGTACGGAATCCATCAAAAATATTCATAAAAGGAATACGAGACTCGAGAGTTGCCAAGTGAGGAACAGCAGACAAATCCATAACTTCTTGTACCGAGCCCGAGAAGAACATAGCAAACCCGGTCTGACGAGCTGCCATAACATCTTGATGGTCTCCGAAGATAGACAAAGCCTGTGCTGCCAAAGCACGTGCGGATACGTGGAAAACGCTAGGGAGTAACTCTCCTGCTATTTTGTACATATTAGGGATCATCAACAACAATCCCTGAGATGCCGTATAAGTAGTTGTTAGAGCTCCAGCCTGTAATGATCCGTGAACTGCACCAGCAGCACCAGCCTCCGACTGCATTTCCTGCACTCTGAGGATTTCGCCGAATATATTTTTGCGTCCGGCTGCTGCCCATTCATCAACATACTCTGCCATAGTTGATGATGGTGTGATTGGATATATCGAAGCCACTTCGCTGAACATATAAGAAATATGTGCTGCGGCCTGATTTCCATCACATGTAATGAATTTTTTTTGTTTAGCCATACTTTTTAATAGTTGATTATCTTTTTTTAGTTTACATTGTTTTGATTTGGCTAAGTTGACAACTTTTCAATTATCAGCTCCTTATTCTTTTAATATAAAAAACCAAAAAGCCATAAAGGAATAATATTTCTATCACCCTTCTCTAGATTTGCTATTACGTAAAGCATCTCCGGTTTATGTTTGCCTCTGGTTTTTTGACCATCTATCTTAAATTTATATTTCTTGTCATCATTTTCGACAATAAACATTCCGCTTTTAGCTCCTTTCTTCAATTTGCTATCGCTGTGATGCACCTGATTGTAGAAAAATGTTTCACGCAGCTCCTGATCATTTACATCTGATATTTTCAGAGGGAAAATCAGATTCGTATTATGCATATAGACCATGTCGGGTTTCTTGGGAAACTCCTCACCTTCTCTATAAAGCATATTTATCAATCTTGCACTACGCAAATACTCCAGATAGTTTGTCACTGTAGCTCTGGATATCTCACAATCGGTACTCAATTGGCTGATATTGGGTTTGCCCGGTGCAGACAAAGACAATAGATACAGCAATTTTCTTAATTTGGGCAAATAAGACATTTCTATTTGTTTGATAGACAACACATCTACCTCCAACATCATATTCACCGTTTTGAGTAAATTTTCCGAAAAATTTCTTTTTTCAAGAAAAAACGGATAATAACCATGATGTATATAGCCCCATAGATGTTCTAAAGGGTTGATCTCTGAGAATATATTCTCAGCTATTTCACGGTGATTATTTATTATGTCATCCAAACCATAC
Organism: Dysgonomonas mossii DSM 22836; assembly: GCF_000213575.1. Taxonomy (GTDB): domain Bacteria; phylum Bacteroidota; class Bacteroidia; order Bacteroidales; family Dysgonomonadaceae; genus Dysgonomonas; species Dysgonomonas mossii. The sequence continues at coordinate 384,122 of NZ_GL892005.1, read as the reverse complement.
GGTTTGAAATTCTTTCCAAATTGAATATTTAAGAATTCCCGATAGGAAAAACCTCTTAAATTATATACATCTACAATAGATGCCAGTTCTGCATCTTCTCCGAGCTTGTTTACTGTAGAACCTGTAAATACGATCTTCAATTGAGGAAGACATTCGTAACATTCTCTCAATTCTTTAGACCACCCCGGATACTTATATACCTGATCGAGTAGAAGTGTCTTACCTCCTTTTTCTACAAACTCTTTTGCGAAACTAAAGATTGTTCTGACTGTAAAATAAAACTGATTCATATTTATATATAAACAGTCTCTTTGGTCTAACTCGAAGAACTCTTTAGCATATTGCAGAAGGAATGTAGTTTTCCCGACACCTCTCGCCCCCTTGATTCCAATCAAACGGCGCGACCAGTCAATCTGTTGCATTAACAGTCTGGGAGTTGCATCTTCGAAAAGATGTTCAACTAAATACTTATGTGTCCGAAAAAAAGATTCCACTCGATACTCCTTAAAACCCCGACGAAGGTAACTTTTTTTTATGTCATTGCAAAGTCCACTTAGCAATTTTAATCATTTTTCTTGAAACAGCATATAAAAATGCAGAAAAATTTTATATTCGCATAGTGTATTTTTCAATGATGAATAACAAACTCTATTCGTTCTACTAAAATTGTACTTTGAAAAAACTCAATTATAGTATTTTTTGTATATTTTATTATAAGCTTCCGTCCCCTTTATACGACTGATCCAAACATTAAGAGAATCAAGCAAAGCAGGGGAGCTTTTCCTCACAGCCCAAGCCTCCAGATGGGTGAAACCGACAAAAGTAGAATAATCTATTTCGGGCGATGTTTTGGCAATATTAGCTGCTACCTTTTCGTCACAAACTGCAAAATCGATATCTCCTGATGCTACCATCATAGCCAACTGCTCGGAGCCATAGGCCGGATCTTCCTTTATATATATTGTGTCCCCTATTTCATGCGCCAAGTTTTGTATCCGAAGGATAACCGGAGACTTAGCAGGAACATAAAGCGTTTTCTTCGCCAAGTCTAAATGACTTCTAATCGGCTCTATATTATTATTATACTTTTTTTTACGTTGAATCAACACCTGTCTGTTCTGAGCAATGACTTCTGTAAAATTTACAGAGTCGCGCAACTCTGAAGTAACAGGTATATTCCTAGCCACAATATCGTATTTTCCGGTTCTCAATCCATCCATGCTTTTATCTATACTGGATTCTAGCTGAATATCTATTTTTAAAGGGATATTCTCCTGTAATAATTCAATAAGGTCGTGATTGAAACCAGCAATCGTATCCCCTAACACAAAGTAACCAACAGAGTTATAGTCTGTAACTACACGAAGCACTCCTTCGTACTGAATCTGAGGATAGTCACGAGAATCCTTATCTGTAGTATTATTCCGTATAAAAATCCAAACAAAAATCAGAATAATAACAATTATGGGAACCGATAAGAAAGCCTTATTCTTCATAATTTTACTAATTATTGAATTGCCAAGAAATTCCTAATTTTAAAACCCGAGGATTTACCGGATAACGATATAAAGAGAACGACTGTCCATTCCCCATTCCTTCGGCAATATTATACATCATAACAAAAAAGCGAGTATATTTTAGATGAAGGTTCAGATAAGCACTTACAACAGGAAATTCTCCCAGTTTCATATCTTGTTGATTATAAAACTGCATAGTCAAAGGCTCATAGCCCGGCATATAATATTTTGAGTGAATATAAGCATCAGCACCCAATTGTAGAGTTAATACTTTGGCCAGCTTAGTGGTCAGGTATATATTTGAATATAAACTCCATTTAGGCAAGGGTAAAGCCTCTTCACTATCTGCCTGTTGGAAAACAAGTTGATTATCCCAGTGAAAAATCCCGGATCTGAAATTCTGATCGAGGCGTAAAGCTATCACATGTATATCCTCATTGCTTTGAGCTATTCTCTTCTCCTGATTATAATATATAAGACCTGTTATATTTTCAACACCTCCACTTATCCGAGTCTGAGAAAATGACAGTTCTGGAAAAACAATCTCTCCGCCTATATAAACACGACGGGTATCTTTCAACCCCATATCCTTCCAGTTCCAATACTTAGATGAAAAATTGTTCTGAAAAAAACTTGGGCTTATATTCTTTATATAAGCATTAGCTTTTACCGAAAAGTCTTTATTACTGAAATTCAATCGAGTAGTAATTTCTCCTTCGAGCCTGTAATCGCTATTATGTAAATCTTTTTCGGCTGTAGCCCTGTATCTTAAAAACTTTCCCTTCTCTTTCGTTAAGACTCCTCCTACAAGCAATGAATATTCACTTTCCTTCATCGATGCACCGGGAAGACCATACATAGCCCCTGATTCTTCAATGCCTAAAAAGGGCATGGAATATTTACGCAGATCATGTTCAATGAACGCCGTTAAACCAAATTTCGTCCATTTTCGGAAGCCTTCATTCATAGCCAACGCCAATGTATTCTTGAATGAATAATATGACATATAATCATCAATATTCGCTTCATACTTCGGATCCGAAAGAGTAGTCCAACCCTTTTCCCCATTCCAAAGCTGTGGAGTATAGACATTCGCGATATTGCTATAGTTTGAATTAAACCTGCGACGTTGATCCGTATAGTGCGTTGTAAAAATCACGCTTGCTAACGAAACATAGTCCTTCTTTTTGCGTGTTCCCATCACGCTATCATTTACAGGATATGTTTCTGTATCATCACCCAGATCATATCTGTTAGTCACATACAGATTACGACCTCTGAGTCTGTTCCAAGTATCCTGCATTCGTGTAGGAATGTCCAACGAACTCCCTTTGAAGTTTCCATTATTTACTACATTGGGATGGTCAGGGTTTGAAATGTACAATGTATCGGATATACCACCATTCTCGATAATAGTAAAATTATTATTCTGGAAGTAAGCATGCATCTTATATTTGTCACCTATATAGCTGGCATAGAAGTCATAACTTACTCCTTTATTTGACAAAGAATTGTAAAATCCACGAGAATAGATATAGTCAAAATCAAAACCGACATTCAGTTTTTTACCCATATTCATAGATATCTCTCCCTGAAAACGATTTTCCGCACTTTCTCCGCCACCTCCACTTTGATATTTAATCTCAGAGTAAGGCACTTTAGTATTATAGAACACCTGATCCTCCGGCCCTTTTCGCCATGCACGTACCGGATCTTGAAAAATAAAACGGGAAGGTTCGGGGCGTTCAAAGAATATTTTGGATTGTAAAGGAGAGCCTACATTGCCCAAATAGCCAATGGCTACACCTTTTCCATCTACTAACATAGTTTTATGAAAATCTATTACAGCCGAATCGCGAGGAATAAATATACGTTCTCCCAAACGGGGTGTTATTTTCCACACATATATATTGGGAACGTTAACTTTTACTGTATCTATTTTTCGTCCACTCGGAGGCAACTTACCAAGACTTGCAGATATAGAATCCGCTTTCTCCACTATTGCGGGAGACTGTAAAGCTTTCTTGTTTTGTGCTTCCGCAACAAGAGAAGCGAAAAGAAATAAGAAAAGAAATACTGTATATTTTTTCATTGGTGCAAACTTACACAAAAAATGAAAAATGAGTAGTTAATGTACCTTTAAAAACAGGCTTTTACTTTATTTATTGCATCAATTTCACATTAAATAGTCAAATCACGCCTTTGGTAGAAGGTAGTTCATAATTGAAGATATCTCTCTTCTTCGCCATCTTCAAAGCTCTGGCCAATGCCTTGAATATTCCTTCTATTTTGTGATGTTCATTCGCGCCTTCTGCCTTTATATTGAGGTTCATTTTCGCTGAATCGCTCAAAGACTTGAAAAAGTGCAGGAACATTTCGGTAGGCATATCCCCTACTCTCTCGCGATGAAATTCTGCATCCCAAACCAACCAAGCCCGACCACCAAAGTCAAGCGCAACGGAACACAAACAATCATCCATAGGCAAGCTATAGCCATAACGTTCTATACCTCTTTTATCTCCTAATGCCTTATATATCGCTTCACCTAAAGCAATAGCGGTATCTTCTATTGTATGATGCTCATCTACATGCAGATCACCTTTTACTTGTATGGTAAGATCCATCCCCGAATGCTTTCCTATTTGCTCAAGCATATGATCGAAAAAACCTAAACCTGTAGATATCTGACATTGTCCTTTTCCGTCCAGATTGAGTGCAACATATATATCTGTTTCTTTGGTCGTTCTTTTTACCTCTGCTTTGCGCTCTCCGGCAAACAAAAACTCAGAAATGACATCCCAATCGGTAGTTTGAAGCACACATATATCCTTTAGTTCATCAGGTAAAACAAACTCATCTTGCATAAAAATAGCTTTACAACCTAGATTTTTTGCTAACTCAACATCTGTTTGCCTGTCTCCAATCACAAAAGATTGCTCAAGATCATAATCACCTGTCATATATTTGCCTAACATACCTGTACGGGGTTTTCGTGTTGGGGCATTATCTTCAGGAAAACTTTTATCAATAAGGATATCATCAAATACGATTCCTTCTCCGTCCAGCGTCTTAAGCATTTTGTTATGTGCCGGCCAAAATGTATCCTCGGGAAAGGATGGAGTACCCAATCCGTCTTGATTAGTAACCATCACAAATTCAAAATCGAGATTCTTTCGGATAAAATAAAGGTTCCGAAAAACCTTTGGATAAAACTCAAGTTTATCGAGGTTATCCAGTTGATAATCTATCGGTGGTTCTACAACCAAAGTCCCATCACGGTCTATAAATAGAGCTTTCTTTTTCATTATAATATATTGAATATGCTTTTAGATCGGATTTACCTCTCTATTGATATGTTTATATTTATAACGTTCGCAAAGTTTTAATTAACATCTCATTTTCCTTATCAGTACCTACTGTTATACGCAAACAGCCGGCGCACAAGGAAACCGAGTTCCTGTTGCGAACAATTACACCTTTATCTGCTAATTGCTTGTACAGGCTATTGGCATCCTCAACCTTTACCAATATAAAATTGGCATCCGTGGGATATATTTTCTCTACAAAAGGTAATTTTGGCAACTCATTTATCAGATAATTTCGTCCTTCGAGCAAGGTAGCAATCCACTGCTTTCTTAATTCAAGTTTGTCTAATTCATCTCCAACAAAGTTTTGAGTCAGAATATTTACATTGTATGGATACTTAACTTTATTGAACAGCTTAATTATCTCAGCCGAAGCAAAAGCCATACCCAGACGTACGGCAGCCAACCCCCATGCTTTAGAGAATGTTTGCAGAATTATAAGATTAGGATATTTATCAAGATCATTCAGCCATGTCGCTTCAGAAGCAAAATCGATATAAGCCTCGTCGACAACTACAATACCCTCAAAAGAATCTAATACCTTTTTTATCTCTTCTCTGCTTAACAAGTTCCCTGTAGGATTGTTAGGAGAGCATAAAAATATCAGTTTTGTATTACAATCTGTTTTTTCAAGCAGTTTCTGAGCATCCAGGTCGAAGTTTTCGTTCAGCAATACTTTCCGATACTCTACATCGTTCACCTCTGCACAAACCTGATACATTCCGTAAGTAGGGTCTACGGCCACAATATTATCAATGCGAGGTTCGCAAAAAATACGAATAACCAAATCAATAGGCTCATCACTTCCATTGCCTAAGAAAATATTTTCGGGAGCTATATTTTTTACTTTAGCTATTTTTTGTTTCAAACACCATTGTAAAGGATCGGGGTAGCGATTATATTTATCATTCAGTGGATTTTCGTTCGCATCTAAAAACACTGATGCATCCCCTTTAAATTCATCTCTAGCCGATGAATAAGGCTTCATATTCCATACATTTTTGCGCACGAGCTGCTGTAAATTCATTCCTTTAAACTGTTTAGTTTAGATATCTTTTTATCTTATTTATTTAACTTAACTACGCAGCGAGCACTGCTATATATTAGAGTAATAAGAGTGCTCAAAAAAGAAGAATACACTTTTGAGCACTCCCATTCCCTTATACTTCTATAATTTACAATTCAATTTTAACCCCAAGAAGTTTATAAAACTCTTTTAGTATAGCCGGATGTCCGGGCCATGCAGGGGAGGTAGTCAGATTACCGTCTGTAATAGCTTCGGTAGCGGGAATATCTTTGTAATTACCGCCGGCCAACTTTACTTCAGGCCCTACAGCTACATAGCAAGTAAGCGTCTTTCCTCTAACTACATCTGCGGCAGTAAGCACCTGAATACCGTGGCAAATAGCTGCAACAGGCAGATTTTTTTCGAAGAAATACTTTGTATATTCTAATACTTTAGGATCAAGACGAATATATTCAGGAGCTCGTCCTCCTGTAATATACAATCCTGCGTAATCTTCAAGTTTTACATTATCGAAACTCTTGTTCAATGTGAAGTTATGACCTCTCAGCTCTGCATAAGTCTGAAATCCCACAAAATCATGTATTGCTGTAGCAACCTGTTCTCCGGCTTTCTTCCCCGGACATACTACATCTACATGGAATCCTACACTTACCAGTGCCTGATAAGGAACCATCAATTCGTAATCCTCAACAAAATCGCCCGCTAGCATCAATATTCTTTTATTCATGATAAAACAGATTTTATAATTAGACAATCAATTAACTCCAATAAATATAAATAATATTTTAACAAAAGGCTCTATGAGTTAAAGTTATTTATATATTAGGCTGATATGTAGTCACAACAAATACAATCAGAGGCTCGTCTCCTGTATTGATTATAGAGTGATAATTATTATCTCCCTGGATAGATGTTACGTTTCCTTTTTTCAGGTTGAACTTTCTAGTAATTTTGTCCAATCCTTCACGTTCTATATATTCACCTTCGCCATGAACCAGTACATATAGCTCTTGTTCTTTTTTAGTCCCATGCTCATGAAACCCAGCCTGATCACCTTTATTCAACAGAACCATGTAAGTACCGATACGGTTATTCACCAATTCTCCTTTCTCGAATATAGACAGCATGTAAACAACGCCATTACCATCATACATCGGGTCTCTCTTTTCTATATCTATAACTGTACGTTGAGATTTTCCAAAAGGAGTTAATGTAATATCTATATATTTTGATACTGTTTCCAGTACTTGTTTTTTTTCGTTTTCCATCATTATTCAATTTATATATGTCTTTTTACGAATATTTTTCTTGGTATGTTTAGAGTATTTTCTGCATTTCAAAATGAGGAATACCTACTTCTTCAAACTCATCGCCAACTATATCATAATTATATTTCAGGTAGAATCCTATCGCAACCTTTCGGGCATGCAGTACAATCTTATCAAATCCGTTTTCTTTTGCAGACTCTTCGGCGAACAAGAGCAACTTTGCACCTATTCCTTTTTTCTGAACAGAATCATCTACTGCCATTTGACGCAATTGAACTACCGTTTTATCTGCTGGCGTAAGAATGCAACAACCTACAATCTGCCCTTCATTTTCACAAACACAGAGAATATCCTCTTTCTCCTTTTCCAGATATTCTGCTGAAAATGTAAGTCCCAGAGGCGCTCTCAATATTTTATAACGAAGAGCAACCATCTTGTCATAGTCTGCTGTACCATACTTTATAATTCTGGTCTGAATCATTTTTCTAACAGTTTATTTAGTTCTGTCGACATGTAAGCACCTAAGCGATATGTACCATTTCCGTCCCTTAATAATGCTCCGTTTCGCTGTATTGAGATAGTATCTTTACTTCGAATAAATACAAATTGATCTTTCGGTATAAAGTCTACAGCTTCCTTCTGCGCCGAACCTATGATATCAACTAACTTGGCTATTTGCGCCTTGTTTCGTATTTCAACTCTCTCCCCAAAATATTTTTCGTAGATTACCTTGTCGGCATTTACATACTGAGCTTTATTGATTGTTTTCTCAAAAGCCGAACAGCTTACCAATAGTCCGATTGTAACTAATAAACTAAGTGATTTCATTTTCCTTTGTCCTTTAGCCGTAAAGTTACTGCATTTTTATGAGCAAACAATTGTTCGTTCTCGGCCATTACTTCAATCGTTTTTCCAAGATTATGAATACCATCTTTTGTAATCTTCTGGAAAGTTATCTTTTTCACAAAACTATCCAGATTAACGCCGCTATAAGCCTTCGCATAACCATTAGTAGGCAACGTATGATTTGTCCCTGAAGCATAGTCTCCGGCACTTTCCGGCGTATAATTTCCAAGAAAAACAGAACCTGCATTTACTATTTCGTCTGCAATATCTGCATAGTCTGCTGTTTCTATAATAAGGTGTTCGGGTGCATATTCGTTGGTTATATCTATAATTTCTCGATTATTTTTTAATAGTATTAGCTTACTGTTTTCTAATGCCTTCTGTGCAATCTCGCGACGAGGAAGTTCAAACAATTGTCGCTCTATCTCATGTAAAACTTCGGAGATAAAAGATTCACTGGTTGTTGTTAATATCACCTGACTATCTGCTCCATGCTCTGCCTGCGACAATAAATCGGCCGCAACAAATGCAGGTATGGATGTCTCATCTGCAATCACTTGTACCTCGGATGGCCCTGCCGGCATATCTATCGCTACATCTCTGAGGCTTACAAGCTGTTTCGCAGCCATTACATATTGGTTTCCAGGCCCGAATATTTTATATACTTTCGGTATAGATTCCGTACCGTAAGCCATTGCTCCAATAGCCTGTATTCCTCCCGCCTTAAACACTTTGTCTACACCGGCTTCTTTTGCTGCATACAATATAGCCGGATGTATATTTCCTTCTTTATTGGGAGGCGAGCAAAGAACAATCTCTTTACAACCTGCAATTTTAGCCGGAATAGCAAGCATCAGCACTGTAGAAAACAAAGGAGCTGTCCCCCCCGGAATATAAAGCCCTACTTTTTCAATAGCGACGGCTTTTTGCCAACAAATGACACCTTTGCTTGTCTCTATTTTTTTCGTCTCAAATATCTGACTACGATGAAATATCTCGATATTCTCTTTTGCTTGTCGAATGGCTTCCTTTAATTCCTGAGAAACTAAATTCTCGGCTTCTGCTATTTCTTCTGCAGAAACAGCCAGAGAGAGAAGTTTCACCTTATCGAATTTTTCTTCATATTCAAAGACAGCCTGATCTCCTCTTTCTTTTATATCATCAAGGACAGAACTGACTGTGCTGTTCAATGCCGAAGTATCGAAAACAGGGCGTGTGAGTATTTCGGCCCACTGACTACGTAAAGGGTATTTTATTATCTGCATAATTACTTCTTATATTCTTTCCTCAACAGGCTGTAAACAGCTATGTCAGTAAACACATTATCTACCAACAATTCCCCATCACGTTCTATCCCTTCCATCTGAAACCCAAGCTTCTCGGGAATACGACGGCTCTTATCATTACCTACAGCGACTTTTATCTGGATGCGATTCATATCTAATTCACCGAAAGCATGTTCTATAAGTTTAGCAACCGACTGTATCATGATGCCTTTACCTTGAGCATATTGAGACAACCAGTATCCTATTTCTGTTTTCTTATTATCTGTATCCGTATCTTTAAAACCAATCAGTCCTACAAACTGATCCTTATAGTATATAGTAAATTGTTTGTCGGCAGTCTGCAATACATATCTCACATAGTTACCCGTATCTTCTATCTCTTTTGTAGCATCCACAAACGGTAACCATTCACGCATATATTCTCTCTCGTTGTTGAGCGTATTAAATATCTTAAAGATGTCATCTACAGACAATGGGTATAATACAATATCATCTGAAACCTCTATCATAAAATCATTTTTTCTATAGGTAATACAATAATACCTTCAGCACCACATGCTTTTAATTTGGTAATAACTTCCCAAAAACGTTTATCTTCGATAACCGACTGAACAGAACACCAACCCTTTGTAGCTAGTGGGGTAACTGTAGGACTCCTCATCCCCGGCAAGATATCAAATATTTCTTCAAGCTTATCTTCGGGTGCATTCAGAAGTACATATTTTTTCCCTTCTGCACTCTGAACAGCTTCTATCCTGAATATTAGTTCGTCAAGTATATCTTTTTTTTCCTGTGGTAAGTTTTTAGTGGCTATGAGTAAGGCTTGCGATTGCATCACAACCTCAACCTCTTTCAAACGATTACTCACCAATGTTCCGCCGGAGCTCACTATATCAAAAATAGCATCTGAGAGACCTATACTAGGCGAAATTTCTACCGATCCTGTAATAATGTGAATATCTGATTTAATACCCTGCTCTGCTAAATATTGGTTTAAGATATGAGGATAAGATGTGGCTATCTTCTTGCCTTCAAACCATTGCACACCCTCGTATTTTTCATCCTTTGGAATAGCCAGCGATAAGCGGCATTTGCTAAACCCTAAGCCTTTTACGACATCCGCAGCCTCGGCTTTTTCCTTATATTCATTTTCTCCTACCACACCGATATCGGCAACTCCTGTAGCTACAGCTTGCGGGATATCATCGTCACGCAGAAAGAGAATCTCTACAGGGAAGTCTTTCGCAGGAATAAGCAGCGTGCGCTTAATATTATTCAGTTTTATACCGGCTTCTTGCAAAAGCGCCATCGTTTCCTCAAATAGCCGACCTTTCGACTGAACAGCAATTCTTAATACCATGATATATTAATTTTATATTATTTTCCAGCAACAAAAAAAGAGCTCACCTCTATCAGGCAAGCTCTTCTATATTTTGGCAAACACCACATCAATATACTTACTTACCCAACGGGAGTAACACTATAATGATGATGATGAAATTTATTGCTCATAATTTTATTTTTACAAAAGCAAAAGTATACATTATTTGCAATAAACCAAACTTTATGTCATTATTTTTTTACTTTTAATCCGAATCTCTACCGGAATTGAATCTTTCCCTGTGGCGCTTCAATTCGTCTTCCTTGAATCGAATATCAACTGACCTATACTTTTCCAACTTCTCAGCCGACAATACTTTTGCAAACTTCTTATAATATTCGATTTGTAACTGAGAATCCCTTTGTTCCGATTCCAGATTCAATTGAACAATTCTTTTATAGTCTGCATCTGTTTTGTCTTTCTTACGCTTCAGTTCGCGAGTCTCTCTTCGTGCTTCACGGTTAGCTTCATATTTTTTCATTGAAAACTCTGCCTCCAATGGCAAAAATGCTTTAGCTTCCGCATCTGTTAAGTTTAGTTCTTTTTTTAAATACTCTGCTTTCTTTTGATTGAATGCTTGTATATCGAACCGTCCTCCACCTTGTCTTGGTCTATTCTGGGCTGCAACTGAAAACGTAAAACAGAACAGCAATAACAAAACCAGAATATTTTTCAACTTCATATCGATATTCATTATTAATAGTTATATAACATTTCCTTAAATTGAGATTTTCTTACCTCATCCTGCAAAAAAAGATAGTAATCCTCTTCGTCCTGAGCACTGGGATATGCAATCGTTTCTTCGGTCATATCCGTCTTCTGATTGGCATATTGTTTATCCGAAGGCATATTGTTTTTGTCAAAAACACCAACTGTGAACAAAATACCAACAATTGCTGCCGCAGCTGCTGTCCAAGGCAATACCTTCCTCCACAACGGAACAATCTTTACCTTTGGTTCTTCTTTAGAAGGCAGTTGATCCATTATCCTGTTATTAAAATTCTCGAAGTAATTTTCGGGAACTTTAAAAGGTTTTTTGCTTTTGTCAAAATTATCCAACATGATTGTTTAATCTTTAGAGTCCTTATCTGTAGTATAGACTATTATTTAGATAAAAGGTTTAATTCTCCGTTGTTAAAAATTCCTCTATTTTTTTTACCGCATGATGATAAGACGCTTTTAGCGCACCCACAGAGGTTTCTAAAATATCGGACATATCTTCATATTTCATTTCATCAAAATATTTCATATTGAAAACAATACGCTGCTTCTCCGGTAAAAGAAGAATTGCTTTCTGTAGTTTCAGTTGAGCTTCGTCGCCGTCAAAGTACTCATCACCTTCGAGTTTACCCAATAAAAACGTATCGGCATCATCTATCGAAACATTGTTTAAAGATCGCTGTTTATTCAGGAATGTAATAGCCTCATTAACAGCTATACGATAAAGCCAGGTAGACAATTTGGAGTCTCCCCGGAAATTTTCGATACTTGTCCATACTTTTATAAATGTATTTTGCAAGACATCATCCGTATCATCATGGCTCAATACGATCTTTCGTATCTGCCAATACAAAGGCTCACTATATTCCTTCACCAGCTCGGCAAATGCCGCCTGCTGAGTTTTGGGCTCGTGCAGCCTCTCTATAAGTTGTTCTTCTGCCTCCCGTGACATTTACTATAAATCTTCCAAATATCAATTACTCTATTATTCTAAATCCGAATCATCACCAAAATCGGCTTCCTCATCGGCTTCACCCTGACCATGCTCGAACCATTCAATGAAATTATCAACTTGCGTCTTGTTCTTATCCCACCATGTAAGCGATTCGGGGAAATAAGCGACACTCACATAGCGGCAATAAGTATCAAAATGTCCCGAACCTAAGATTTCTTCATAGGTAGGAACAAAGAAAAACCACAATAATCCACTTTGAGAGTCATTCTGCATTTGCGCTATAGTAAAGAATATCAGCTTAGATGCCTCTACAAAATAAGAATACTCAGAGGCACTATCTGTACCTTGCGGTTTCTTCAATTGTATATTCTTATAGAGCCACTCACGGTCTATGCCATCTTCTGGAGTCAACCTTACTGAACCGGGCTCTAATTTAGCATTCAATATATCAAGCATCTCACTGAAAGCATCTTTCGATCTTTCGGTATTGGGTTCCAGCAACAAAAAGAAATGGAATGCATAAAAACTCTGCACCCACTGATCCAAGTCATTCAAAGCATAAGCATACAACAAGAATGCACTCGAGTGCGTTGCATCTATTTCTATCGCTTTACGCAAGTGATGCGCCGCCATTTTATTATCCTTACTATTGAAGTAGCAGAGTCCTAGGTTGAAGTGAAGCAAATACTCATCTCCACATCTGACAACCGCATCGTTCAATGTTTTAATTGCATCGCTCATCTTATCCATATTAGCCAGCGCCGTACCCTTTACAATATAGGCATCCATAAGTAAAGGCTGAAAGTTGGCATTAATAACTTTTGAGCTCAAGCTTACGGCACGCTCATAATTATTAAGTTTCAAATAAGACAAAGACATTTCGTAAACAGCAGACATTGACGAAGGATTTACCTTCAATGCCTCTTCATAAGAAGATATGGCTTCTTTATAACGCCCCTTATCATGAAGGCTAACCCCTTCTCTAATGAGTTTTTCGGAGGAAGACTGAGCCTTTATAGATAGAGTTGCGAATAATAGAATTAATATAAAGATGATATTCTTCATGCCATAAAATTGTTTAGAGCTACAAAAATAAGAAAATCCTGCTAAAATAAGCCTTTAACTAAAATTCTTAGACTTTTTTAAAAGACCGAGGTTTAATATACAGCTATTCCATATTATCTAAAACAACGATTTTATGCACATCTTACATTTATATATAGATATTCAATTTTAGCTTACTTTATCTATGCGCAATATAATCTTTCTATATAAAAGACGTCACATAATAGAACATTTTTATTATTTTTGTTATTCTAGGTATTTGGACATAACTAAAAAAACAATGATCGATGAAAAGTAATACGTTTGACATAGAGATGATTCGTAAATTCTATGAATCTTACCCCCAAAAAGTTGATGAAGCAAAGAAGATTCTTAAGCGACCATTAACCCTTAGCGAGAAAATCCTATACGCTCACCTATCAACAGATGAGCCTTTAAGAAACTATGTCCGTGCTACCGACTATGTAAACTTTTCACCCGATAGGGTTGCCATGCAGGATGCTACGGCTCAAATGGCCTTACTGCAACTGATGAACTCGGGACGAACAAAAGTGGCTGTGCCTTCCACCGTACACTGCGACCATCTTATACAAGCTCATAAATCGGCAAAAGAAGATCTGAACACGGCCGAAGTAACAAACAAAGAAGTATATGACTTTCTTAGTACCGTATCTAATAAATTCGGTATCGGCTTTTGGAAACCGGGAGCCGGCATCATACACCAAGTAGTACTCGAGAACTATGCCTTCCCGGGAGGTATGATGATAGGAACGGACTCTCATACGCCTAATGCCGGAGGATTGGGCATGATAGCAATAGGCGTGGGTGGTGCCGATGCAGTAGACGTTATGGCGGGAATGCCTTGGGAACTAAAAATGCCTAAACTGATCGGTGTAAAACTCACAGGAAAGCTATCCGGGTGGGCTTCGCCAAAAGATGTAATACTAAAATTGGCAGGAATACTTACCGTAAAAGGAGGCACGAATGCTATTATAGAATATTTCGGAGATGGAACGAGCTCGCTATCTGCTACGGGCAAAGCAACGATATGTAATATGGGAGCAGAAGTAGGTGCAACCACATCTATCTTTCCTTACGACAAAAAATCATCTGATTACCTAAAAGCAACAGAACGCACCGATGTGTCTGAACTTGCAGATAAAGTAATTGAATACCTTCAACCGGATACAGAAACAGTAAACAATCCGAAAGAGTATTTCGATCAGGTTATAGAAATAGATTTATCGACACTCGAACCATACGTAAATGGCCCTTTCACTCCCGATGCAGCTCATCCGATTTCGGAATTTGCCAAAGTCGTGAGAGAAAAAGGCTATCCTCAAAAAATGGAAGTGGGCTTGATAGGCTCGTGTACGAACTCATCGTATGAAGACTTATCACGAGCAGTATCGATCGTAAAAGATGCAAAACAAAAGCATGTAGAAGTTAAAGCACAATTCATTATCAATCCCGGATCGGAACAGGTACGTTATACAGCCGAAAGAGACGGTATACTTCCGGCCTTCGAAGAAGTGGGTGCTACCATCATGGCGAATGCTTGCGGCCCATGTATAGGACAATGGAAACGCGAAAGTAAAGACCCTGAGCGTGCGAATTCTATCGTCACCTCTTTTAACAGGAACTTTGCAAAAAGAAACGACGGAAACCCAAATACTCACGCATTTGTTACATCTCCCGAGATTGTAGCAGCATTGAGCATTGCCGGTGATCTCTGCTTCAACCCTATGACTGACACCTTAGTGAATAGTGAAGGAGAGAAAGTAAAATTGGAAGAACCAAAAGGATACGAATTACCTCCGTTGGGATACGAATTGAAAGAATCCGGATTTTTAGCACCAATTGCAGATGGATCGGATATCGAAATCAGCATAGCAAAAGATTCGCAACGACTTCAAGAATTAGCGCCATTTGCGGCATGGGATGGTAAAGACATAATAGAACAACCGCTTCTAATCAAGGTAAAAGGAAAGTGTACAACGGATCATATTTCGATGGCAGGCCCGTGGCTTCGATTCAGAGGACATTTGGACAATATATCCGACAATATGCTCATTGGGGCGGTGAACGCCTTCAATGATATGACAAATGCAGTACTTGATCAGGAAACGAACGAATACATTCCTGTTCCAAAATTAGCCCGTAAGTTTAAAGCCGAGGGGTTAGGGTCAGTTGTTGTTGCCGAAGAAAATTATGGAGAAGGGTCTTCTCGTGAACATGCTGCGATGGAACCTCGTTTCTTGAATGTAAAAGCTATACTAGTAAAGTCTTTCGCTCGTATACACGAAACAAATCTAAAAAAACAAGGGATGCTAGCACTTACCTTTGTGGATAAGAATGACTATGAAAAAATAAAGGAAGACGACAAAATCAGCATAATCGGACTCTCCGAATTTAAACCGGGAAAGAACCTGACTGTTGAACTAATACACAAGAATGGGACAAAAGAATCTTTTGAGGTTGCCCATACATATAATGAGGTGCAGATAGCTTGGTTTAAAGCCGGTAGTGCCCTGAACTATATGAAACAAAAATAATTTTTATTTATCTCATTATAAAGTTACACCTATAGTAAAAGGTGACATTACGAAAACATCATTAAACTGTTCCCTTTGTCACCTTTTACGTAGAAACACAATGTAGCAATGATCATAAACGTTGTACTATTTCACAACTTTGAAACCCTTGACGTATTTGGTCCTGTGGAAGTTTTTGGCAAAGCAGACGAATGGGAAATCAAATACTATTCTCTGGATGGCGGTTTGATTTCGAATCAAGACAATATACACATCGCAACAGAAAAACTTGATCAGTTTATCTCCGATCAGGTATTGTTTCTTCCTGGAGGAATAGGCGCAAGGGATGAAATAAACAACTCCAGCTTTATTGACACAATTAAACATCTAGCTACTAAAAGTCAATTTGTTATCACCGTCTGTACAGGAAGTGCCTTACTGGCAAAGACGGGTCTATTGGACGGAAGAGAAGCAACATCTAACAAACGGTCTTTCGATTGGGTAAAACAAAGCTCCGATCAAGTCACTTGGATAAAACAAGCCCGATGGGTAGTAGATGGCAAATACTATACATCCTCAGGTATTAGCGCAGGGATAGATATGGCTTTAGGCTTTATCGCAGACATAAAGGGACTAGAAAAAGCAAGAGAAATAGCAAAAAGAATAGAATACAACTGGCAAGAAGATAAAATCGTTGACAACTTTACTGATTAAGGATCAAAATATGGTAACAATAAAAAACATTGAAGAGAATGATTTCGAAGAACTAGTTGCTCTTTTTCTTGAATTTGCAACATTCCAGAACCAACCGGAAAAGATGAAAAATTCGGTAGAAAAGATGATATCCGAGAAAGACTTCCTTCATGGTTTTACAGCCAGAGACGAAGATAATAGTATTATAGGATATGCTACATTTTTCTTTGCATATTACACATGGGTGGGTAAATCCTTATATATGGATGACCTTTACATAAAAGAAAAATATAGAGGAAAGGGAATCGGCTCGCTACTCATCAATGCAGTTATCAAACATGCGGAGAAAGAGAAGTGCGACAGGTTAAGATGGCAAGTTTCAGAATGGAACAAACCAGCGATATCCTTCTACAAAAGTTTGGGAGCAAAAATAGACGAAACAGAAAGAAATTGCGATATAGTATTCTAAATATATTTATATTATTCAAGAACCTATTTGAATAATTTTTTGTTCCTAATAAGTACCATTGACAAACAATTAAAACCAGATATTATGGATAGATTAAAAGATAGTGAAACAATAAAAAAAATATCAAAAACAGTAGAAACAACATGCAACATTGACAACGAACTTTTCAAAACATTCAATGTAAAACGTGGACTTAGAAATGAAGACCATACAGGAGTTGTTGTTGGTCTGACAAAGGTGGGTGACGTTGTTGGGTACGAACGTGATGCTGAAGGGAAACTGACTCCAATACCGGGTAGACTGATATACAGAGGAATTAGCCTTGAAGATATAGTAAAAGGAGCTCAGAAAGAAGACCGTCTGGGATTTGAAGAAGTCGTTTATCTGATTCTCTCAGGTAATCTACCGAGTAGAGAAGAACTAAAAGAGTTCTCGGGTGTAATAAGCAGAACCATGGATCTGAATCCTAAGATAGTGATGCATATATTAGACTTGGTAGGAAAAGACATCATGAACTATCTGTCAAGATGCGTGCTCGAGCTATATACATTCGATGAGAATCCAGATGATACAACTCCCGAAAACCTAATCAAACAATCGGTCAATCTAATCGCAACATTCCCTACTATAGTAGCCTATGCACATAATGCCATACGACATGGACAAGGCAAGTCGTTACATATAAGACACCCTCAACCGGACGTTTCTCTAGCCGAGAATTTCCTTTACATGATGAAAGGACGACATTACACTCCACTAGATGTAAAAATTCTAGACCTAGCCATGATGGTACATGCCGACCATGGTGGAGGGAACAACTCTACATTTACGGTACGCGTAACCAGCTCGACAGGCACTGATACATATTCTACTATTGCCGCAGGTATCGGCTCACTAAAAGGGCCACTGCACGGAGGAGCAAACCTGAAGGTTATAGACATGATACAAACAATCAAGAGTGAGGTTAAAGACTGGACCAGCGTTGAAGAAATAGACAATTACCTTTGCAAGATATTGAACAAAGAAGCTTATGACCGCACCGGGCTTATTTACGGTATCGGGCACGCTATATACACCATATCAGACCCTCGTACTGTTCTCCTGAAAGAAATGGCTCGAGATCTGGCAATTGAGAAAGGGCGCGAAGCTGAATATAACTTCTACACCTTATTAGAAGAGCGGGCAATCTTCAACTTCATGGAAACCAAAGGCAAGAATGTAAACAAACAGGTATGTGCCAACGTGGACTTTTACTCCGGATTTGTATACGATATGATTGGCCTTCCGCAGGAAATTTACACTCCTTTGTTTGCCATGGCTCGTATTGTAGGATGGACAGCACACCGTATCGAAGAACTGAACTTTAAGCAAAAACGAATTATCCGCCCGGCATATAAAAATGCTGCTGACGTTCGCGAATACATACCAATAGATAAAAGAGAATGAAACAACTCGTATTAATTGCAGCAAGTGTATACGGGACTATATCTGTTATACTTGGAGCTTTTGGAGCACATGCCTTCAAAGCGATGCTTACTCCCGACAAGTTAGCGAGCTTCGACACAGGGGTACGTTATCAGATGTATCATGCGATTGTATTGCTGGTAATAGGGCTGACTCTGTCTTTCACGTCCTCTATCGAGAAGTGGGCTGCTATCTCCATAATTGTGGGTGTATTCTTGTTTTCGTTTAGTATTTACTTTCTAGCCTTCTCCGAATATTGGAATGTGAACTTAAAATTTTTAGGTCCCATTACCCCTATCGGAGGCATGTTTATGATTGCAGGATGGGTGCTGCTGGTTGTATTTTTCATTAAAAATAAAATTATTTAATTTTTTTTGATTTTTTCTGTAACCAAAAACATAGTTATGCCGTCATATCTATAAGTTAACAATTTTAAATTATTATAGAAATGAAATCTATTTTATACACAATCAGCATTAGTTTATTAATATTTGTTGCCCAGTCTTGTAACTTCAATTCGGTAAGAGGTAACGGAACAATAGTAGAAAACGAAGTTAGTATATCTGACTATAAAGCCATTGAATTTGGCGGAGGCGGTGAACTCGTTTATGAGCAAAAGCCGGACGTAGCACCATATGTGCGCGTAGAGACTGATGAAAATATTTATCCATTGTTGATAATAAAAACAGATGGTGACGTGCTATCTTTCAAGAGTAAAGAAAACATCAACCCTACAACATACAAGATATATACTAACTCGAAAGACCTGACAAGCCTAAGCATAAGCGGTTCTATGAAAGCTCACCTAAAAGGCAAGTTAGAAACATCAAAATTAGATGTATCGGTATCAGGGAGCGGCAACATTATTATAGACAGCCTTATATGCCACTCATTATCAACAAGAGTATCAGGATCGGGCGATGTAAATGCAAAAGGTAAAGTAACAAACATAGACTCCAGAATATCAGGAAGCGGTAAAGTAATAGCTACAGATCTGGTTGCCGACTCTGTTAAATGTTCGGTATCAGGGAGCGGAGACTTTTTTGTATATGCAAACAAATATCTAGACGTAAGTATCTCTGGCAGTGGTAGTGTTAAGTATAAAGGTAACCCACAAATAGATCAGTCAATATCCGGAAGCGGTAAGATTTCGAGACAAGAATAAGAAGCCTAAAGCATAAAAACAAAAAAGATTATCCCGATTGGGATAATCTTTTTGTATTATAATACAATAGCAATTGTATAAACTAAACAACTATAATCCTATTTGAGTTTTTATAAAGTTATTCGCTTCATCTTCACTCTGGAAGTATATAAACCCTTTAAACTCAAAAGGGAAGTTATCGAAAGGCAAAGAGAATCGTTTCTTTTCACACGCTACGGAAAAATCCTCATAATTGGTCGTCGTAAAATTTACGACTTCGTCAGGAGAATTAACCTTAAACTCCTTAATAGACAACTTTTTGGGGTCAACTCTATATAATATATCCCCTACCTTCAAAACATCTCTAAGTCTCATAGCAATATCATTTTAAAAGATGGAACAATAGGTTATAATATAACAACCAGCTATAACACATTGTTCACAAAATTATCTGTTTGATATAAAAGGGATATGAGTGTAGGCAATATACAATCAATATTAATAACATAGCAATTAGTGCTAAATATGAATATATTGTTACGTAGTACAACTACAAGAACCACAATATCAATAGAAACAGTAACATATTTCCACAAATGCACAGTTTCTTATTTTTTGTGCATAATACAAGTTTTTTTATAATTTTAATTTCGTTGTCTTATATTTTAATAGTACCTTTGGGGCGAACTAAATAATAACTTTTTATTCAAATATAACATGGATATTTCGCACATTGAACATCTAGGTATTGCTGTGAAAAGCATCGAAGAACAACTTCCTTATTATGAAGGAGTTTTAGGCTTGAAATGCTACAGCATAGAGGTTGTTGAAGATCAAAAAGTAAAGACTGCTTTCTTCAAAGTAGGTCAAACAAAAATTGAACTGCTTGAGCCAACAAGTCCAGACAGCACAATTGCTAAATTTATTGAGAAAAAAGGAGAAGGAATTCACCACATTGCATGGTGTGTTCAAGACGGCGTAGCAAACGCTTTAGCTGAAGTAGAAGCTAAAGGAGTTCAACTAATAGACAAAGCCCCTCGCCGTGGCGCTGAAGGTCTTGATATCGCATTCCTTCACCCGAAATCAACTGGAAGCGTTCTTACAGAACTCTGTGAGACTCCAAAAAAATAAATAAGAAGATGACTTTACTCATTAAACCCACAATGAAGTAAAGTCATTTTTGCATTATCCTATAATTTAATTAGAATCTAAAATATTAAAACATGGGCCAACTTGAAAAAGTAAAAGAGCTGATAGAGCTCCGCGCAAAGGCACGCCTCGGTGGAGGAGAAAAGAGAATAGAAGCTCAACATGCAAAAGGCAAGTATACTGCACGCGAACGCTTAGCCATCTTATTGGATGAAGGTAGTTTCGAAGAATTTGACATGTTCGTTGAACACCGCAGTACAAACTTCGGAATGGACAAACAAAAATTCCTTGGAGACGGAGTTGTTACAGGCTGTGGTACGATCGAAGGTCGTCTTGTTTATGTCTTCGCTCAAGACTTTACTGTTATAGGAGGATCACTTTCCGAAACTATGGCATTAAAGATCTGTAAAGTAATGGATATGGCGATGAAAGTAGGTGCTCCGGTAATCGGCATCAACGACTCGGGAGGTGCACGTATACAAGAAGGAGTTAACGCTCTTGCCGGCTATTCAGAAATTTTCCAACGTAATATCTTAGCTTCGGGTGTAATACCTCAAATATCAGGAATCTTCGGCCCATGCGCCGGTGGAGCTGTATATTCACCAGCTTTGACAGACTTCGTCTTGATGACAGAAGGCACATCTTACATGTTCCTTACAGGACCTAAAGTAGTAAAAACTGTTACCGGAGAAGATGTAACACAAGAAGAACTTGGTGGAGCAAGCGTACACACTACTAAATCGGGGGTTGCTCATTTCTCTGTAGCAAACGAAGATGATGGATTATCTTTGATCCGCCACTTATATAGCTTCCTTCCTCAAAACAATATGGAAGAAGCTCCTCGCAAAGAATGTACAGACCCAATTGCCAGAATGGAGGATTTACTAAATGAAATCATCCCTGACAATCCGAATAAACCATACGATATGTTTGAAGTAATCGGTGCGGTTGTCGACAATGGCGAATTCCTTGAGGTACATGGGAACTATGCTAAGAACATAATAATTGGTTTTGCCCGCATGAATGGCCAATCTGTTGGTATCGTGGCTAACCAACCTAAATACCTTGCCGGAGTACTAGACATCAACGCTTCACGCAAAGCAGCTCGTTTCGTACGATTCTGCGATGCTTTCAATATTCCGTTGGTGACACTGGTAGACGTACCGGGATTCCTTCCTGGAACAGGTCAAGAATACGGCGGTGTAATTACTCATGGCGCAAAACTTCTTTATGCATACGGAGAAGCTACAGTACCTAAAGTAACAGTTACTCTACGTAAGTCTTACGGAGGTTCACACATCGTAATGAGCTGTAAACAACTTCGTGGCGACATCAACTATGCATGGCCTACTGCCGAAATCGCAGTTATGGGTGCTGATGGAGCAGCAGAAGTACTTTACGCGAAAGAAATCAAAGAATCTGAGAATCCGGCTGAAGCACTTGCTGCAAAGAAAGCAGAATACAACAAATTATTCTGTAATCCTTTCAACGCTGCACGCTATGGATATATCGATGACGTGATCGAACCGAGAAATACTCGTTTCCGCGTTATCCGTGCTTTGGAACAACTGAGAACTAAAAAGCAAGTTAATCCTTCCAAGAAGCATGACAACCTGCCTCTATAATCTCTAAACGAATTAGTATTATGAGTAATAATAATATACCGTCAGAAGTATTAGCAGCTATAGCCTTAGCGATATATGAAGTGCAAAACCAGCACGACATAGAAAGCAATGTGCTAACGATCAAACATGTGTCGAAAGATTATCTACCATGGGCTGACAAAAGTAAAGCTATGCTTCAAATGCCAGTAAGAAAATAAAATTGATAAATTATTATGAAACAGTTCATATATAGAATAAACGGACAGGAATACATAGTAGCCGTAAACAAAATGGATAACGGTCTTGCTGAAGTTGCCGTAAACGGAAGCAACTATAAAGTAGAATTGGTAAACAACGAGGAAGAAATCACTCTTGTTACTCGTCCGGCTTCGAAAGCGCCGGCAGCTACTGCCACAGCAGCACCTAAAGCTACAACTCCGGCACCAACCAAACCAGCGAGTGGTGGTGCAGGCAGTGTAAAATCTCCACTTCCGGGCATCATCATCGACGTATTAGTTAATGAAGGTGACGAAGTGAAGAAAGGACAGACTGTAGTTATGCTTGAGGCTATGAAAATGGAGAATGCTATTCAAGCAACTCAAGACGGAAAAGTTACCGGTATACATGTATCCAAAGGAGACTCTGTATTAGAAGGAGTCGCTCTGATTACAATCGGATAAAAAACAACTACCTATAAAGGAGTGCTGCATAAATTATTTTTATGCAGCACTCTCTTTTTATTTCACCTTATACTAAAGAATACTTCCTGATTCCTGATAATTCCATAACGACGCCAAACGAATCAACTGCTTATCAACACCTTACCTAAACACTATATTATTAAAGAACAAAAAAACTATTTTTTTTATGCAACGTTTTTATATTTCCTCCATCTATATAGTAAATGAGCACTAGAACAATACTTTTTTAAACAAAGCTACACTACATAATTAAAATTATATATCTTGTATTATAAAGATATATTATAAGAGAAAACAAACAACATTACTACGCCAATTACGAGAAAGCTACATAAATTAATTTTTATGTAGCTTTTTCATATACAAATTCAAAATCAGATTATTTACATTTGAATCTCCTCTTCTACTTTGTTTCAAGATTAGACTTAAAATATTTATTTATTCCAAAAAAACTTTATACCTTTGCGCCGTTCTTTTGAGTTTTAAATACAATACGTGGGAAAGTTTAGCTTATATAATATCCCTTTGAGAAGCTTAAGCGAAGGGAAACATGAATTCAAGTATGACTTGGATAATAAGTACTTTGCTCTTATTGATGACGGCACAGCCGATATAAAAAGGGGCAACTTAAAAGTAGTAGTATCTTTAAAAAAGACAAGTACTATTTTTGAGCTCAATTTTGATATTACCGGATTTGTTTTAGTTCCATGCGACAGATGTTTAGACGACATCAACATGAATGTGGAAACAAAAAACAAGCTTATCGTTAAATTCGGTAAAGAATACTCTGAAGAAAGTGATGAGATTGTTATCATTCCTGAAGATGATGGGGAAATTAATATAGCATGGTTTTTGTATGAATTTATCATACTTAGCTTACCAGCAAAACGCATACATCCTCCAGGCACATGCAATAAAGCAATGTCTTCTAAGTTAAATAAGCATAGAGCTAAAAGTACTTCCGATGAAGATTCGGACGAAGACGACTTAGACGATATCGAAATAGAAGAGGACTCACCTCTTACAGATTCTCGTTGGGATGCATTGAAAGATGTCTCTATTGACGAAGATTAAATAAGAACAGAAATTTGATTTTTTAATTCAGATATATAGAAATAACTAAATAAAACAAAAAGATGGCACATCCGAAACGAAGACAGTCAAAGTCTAGAACAGCTAAAAGAAGAACTCATGATAAAGCAGTAGCTCCAACATTAGCTGTATGCTCTAATTGCGGCTCTTGGCATGTATTCCACACAGTTTGCCCTGAGTGCGGATACTACAGAGGTAAATTGGCAATAGAAAAAGGAGCTGCGGTTTAATATCTTAAACCAAGACTTTAAGCCCTAATATTAGGGCATTTTTTTTATAAATACTCACAAAACCAAAAAAACAATGATTCGAGCTGCAATTACCGGTATAGGAGCATATGTCCCTGAGGATATTCTCACCAACAGTGATATTGAAAAATTGGTGGATACTACAGACGAATGGATCATGACCCGTGTCGGAATCAAAGAACGTCGTGTACTCAAAGGCGAAGGCAAAGGTACTTCTGTTATGGGAGCCGAAGCTGTGAAAGAATTATTGAAGAAAACAAATACCAAACCAGAGGAGGTTGAGGTAATCATTTTTGCCACTACTACACCTGACTATGTATTCCCATCAACGGCTGCAATGACTGCTGAAGCTTGTGGAATAAAAAATGCTTTAGGGTTTGATATCCAAGCTGCATGTTCAGGCTTTATATATGCATTAGAGGTTGGTTCTAATTTTATCAAATCAGGCAAATACAAAAAAGTAATTGTAGCTGCAGGAGATAAAATGACATCTATAGCCAACTATAAAGATCGTGCTACATGTCCTCTATTTGGAGATGCTGCAGGTGCTGTAATGCTGGAACCTACCGAAGAAGAGTTTGGTATTATGGATAGTATTCTTCATCTCGACGGGGTTGGGATAACTCATCTCCACCAATATGGAGGAGGTTCGGCATATCCGGCTTCCCACGAAACCGTAGATAAAGACATGCACTATGTTTATCAAGAAGGACAAGTAGTATTCAAACATGCCGTATCTAAAATGGCTGATGTTTCTGTAGAGATAATGGAACGCAACAATCTATCAAACGAATCGGTAGACTGGTTAGTTCCTCATCAGGCAAACATTCGCATTATAGAGGCTGTAGGAAATCGCATGGGACTTTCGCCAAACAAGGTTATGGTAAACATACAAAAGTATGGCAATACAAGTGCTGCCACCATTCCTGTCTGCATACACGAATGGGAATCTCAGCTTAAGAAAGGAGACAACCTTATCCTTACAGCATTTGGCGGAGGATTTACATGGGGAGCTTTATACTTAAAATGGGCATACTGATTATTAAGCCTGTCAATTAATAAAAACAAAAAAGGTGCCAAATGGCACCTTTTATTGTTTATGTAGAATACTAATTAATATTCACGTCTTCTAAAACCACCGTTTCCACCTCTGTTGTTATCGAAGTTTCTGCGTGGGCGGTCTCCACCTTCTGTACGAGGACGAGCTTCTGAAACAGAAATAGTTCTTCCGTCATATTCAGCACCATTTAATTCTTCAATAGCTTTTTGTCCGGCTGCATTGTCTTCAAGTTCAACAAATCCATAACCTTTAGAACGGCCTGTAGCCTTGTCCATAATAACTTTTGCTGAGGAAATTTCACCGTATTCGTTGAATAAATCTCTCAAATCATTGTCGTTGATGCTGTAGCTCAACCCTGCAATAAAAATGTTCATTGTAAAAAAATAAAATTTAAAATTTAATACTTTGCAGAAGAAGTAAATAAGAATAAAAAGCTAAAATAAACTAGACAAGAAAGGTTACCAAGAAGGGAAGTGACTTGCGAAGAAAAATTTAAACCATACTGTTAAGAACTCTAATGCTCCACAAATATAAAAATAAAAATCAGTTATTTAACTCTTTATCTATTATTTTTTTGTTATAAGTTAATATTTTAGGATTATATAACTGAGATATGGTTTAGAGACTAGGTATTAAGCCCTTTATAATTTTCAATAACTTTTATTACAGTCTCTTTATCTCTACTAATCTGATCCTTTAAAGTCGCAATATCTGAGAATTTTTCGTCAGGACGCACAAAATCGAGAAACTCGGCCGTGAGGGTTTTATTATACAGATCTCCGTCAAAATCGAAGAGATTAACCTCTATACTTATATTATCTCCATTATGCAGTGTAGGGCGCTTGCCAATGTAAAGCATACCATCATATTTAACACCTTCGACATGTACATAGACTGCATATATACCAAATGCAGGAACTACCTTGTAAGTCTCCCATATCTGTATATTGGCTGTTGGGAAGCCTATCGTCCTGCCTACTTTAAATCCTTCCACAATCTTTCCTGAGATAGTGTAGTTATATGATAATAGCTTCCCCGCTTTACGGATATATCCTTCTGCCAGAAGCTTACGTATACGTGACGAACTAACATGTTCGAGCCCCGGTAAAGCTTTGGCTTCTATTACCTGCATTTTTATTTCACTGCCGTATCGTTCGTAGTCAGAAAAATCATCTTCTCTATTGTGACCAAAACGATGATCGTAGCCTATAACGAGAGAATCAACATTCAATTTTTCTTTCAGGATATTCTGCATGAATCTTTTAGCAGACATTTGTGATATCTCAACCGTAAAATCGAGACAAATACAATAATCAATTCCGGTAGTAGCCAGACGCTCTATCTTTTCGTCATAGCCACAAAGTAAAGCCGGTTGATAGTCCTTTTGCAATACCTTTCGCGGATGTACAGGAAAAGTTATGACAGCAGAGGGTAAACCTCGCTTGGCTGCTTCTTCTTTCACCTGATCAATCAGATACCGATGTCCTGTATGTACACCATCGAAAAAGCCAATAGTAGCCACTAATGACGGAAGTTCTATCTTGTTTGTCTTATCTACCAACTGCATATCCTAAATATTAACTTATAACAGGTCTCTATCAGTAAACACTTTTCTTAGGTCTTCTGTTTGATCGACCAAACAAGTTTCAAAGCCAATCTCTTTACCTATTTCTATATTCGCTTTGCCATCATCAAGAAACAGAGTCTCGGACGGAATCATTCCCGAATCGGCAAGTATAAAGTCAAATATCTCTCTGTCGGGTTTTGCATGCCCTATCTCAAAAGAAAGATAGCATTTATCGAAATATGCCTGAATAGGCAAACCTTCGGGTGAGAAAGCCTCACTTGAAGCCCATTTAATTACAGACGGATTTGTATTGCTTAATAAATATACTTTATACTTTTTGCGAAGCTCTTTCAAAAGTTCAAATTTGTATGGAGGAATTCCCGCTAAAAAGCCTAACCATCCATTATCGATATCTTCGGCGGCAATATTATCATTACCGCATAACTTGCGGAATTCTTTATAAAAACCTTCGGGACTTATTTTACCTTCTTCGTACTCCAGAAATATTCCTTCTTGACGAAACTCACCTAAATAATCTTCAATATTAGGAAAGCCAATAGCCGTAAAACGGTTCAACGCTTCCTGCTTATTCAGGCTTATAATAACTCCCCCGAGATCAAAAAGTATATTTTTTATTTTTTGAGACATAGTGTTATATTTATTATATGCGAAGTTAGTCAATTATTTTTACATGGCTGAGATAATTCATGCATGTTTAATAAATAAGGATCATTGATCAAAAATTTTCAAAAAGTGACAAAAGTGACAGTATTTTACTTATTTTTTGATGTTACTTTTTCCCATTACAATACTTATTACACATCAAACGGTCTCTTATAATAAGATAATATTTGAAAATAAAGCTAAACGAGTTTATTACTTTTTTACTATCCCCTTTTATCTTCTTTGTAGAGATAACGAATCTCACTCGGATAAAAAATAGTATTTTTGTCAAGCTAAACATTATCGAAGTGCTTTATAAGACAAGAGGACTGGTACTGAATACCATAAACTACAACGACAAGTATTTGCTTGCTCAGTTATTTACCGAATCTTTCGGGCGGGTAACGTATATGGTGTCCAAAGCAAGAGGTAAGGGCTCAAAAGTTCCCAAATCTTTATTTTCGCCTTTAGCGATACTCGACATGGAAGTTGAGCATCAAAGCAATAGAGATATTCAAAGAATCAGAGAAGCCCGCTCCGATTTTTATTTATATGAGATAGCCGGAGATATGGGAAAAACGTCAATGACTTTTTTCCTTTCCGAGTTTTTGTCAAGGGTCTTAAAAGATGCCGACACCAGCCAATTGCTATTCGACTTTCTTGAACAGTCGGTACAGATACTCGAGATGACGGATAAAAGCATAGCTAATTTCCATTTGGTATTTATGCTCAAACTGAGCCACTTTATGGGATTTTATCCGAACCTTGAAGAATACAGGGAAAATAATTTGTTTGATATGATAAACGGCGAGTTTGTTCATTATCAACCTTTGCATAATTATTATCTTAATAGGTACGACAGTAAAGCTTTATCTATGCTGGCACGTATTACATACGAAAATATGCATCATTTTGTTTTCTCTCGGCAAGATCGGGTTAACATCATAAATAGAATATTGGAATACTACCGTTTGCATCTATACGACTTTCCGGCACTGAAGTCGCTGGATGTCTTACACGAATTGTTTTAGCATACGATTAATTATAATAAAATCTATAACTTTAGCGAATGACACTAGAAGAAGTACAAGAATCTTATAAGGATCTTATAAAAAGAGAAGACGAAAAGCTGACTAAACTAAAAAGTGCTATTTTTCAGATCGGAACTTTGCGGTTAGTTACTATCTTGGGATGTATTCTCCTTTGCTGGGTAATGTGGGGACATACTGTTGCAGTTGTCTCTATTATTTTTATAACAGCCGCTTTCTTTCTCTATCTGCTGAAATATCACAACAAGCTATTTCTAAAAAAAAGATATTGTGAGTTGCTGATAAAGAATGCCGAAAGTGAGCTGAAAGGTATCGATTATGATTTTTCAGCGTTCGATGGAGCACCCGAAAAGGCTGATGGCAGTCACAGCTATAGTGTAGATCTCGACTTATTTGGAAATCACTCTTTCTTTCAATCTATAAACCGTACTGTTACTTCTTTTGGCAAGAACAAACTAGCAGGCTCCCTGCTAAAGCCTTTTGAGAAAAAAGATGATATTATTGAACATCAGGAAGCCGTAAAAGAATTGAGTCGCAACCCACGGCTACTCAACCACCTGAGAGCAACAGGGCAGATGAGCGAAACTGAAGGATTGGATATAGACAACTTCTCTCGTCAATTTATGCAAACTCGCTTATTATCTGAAAGCTATTGGCGATACTTTGTATATATCGCCCCTATTGTATTTGCTCTATCTATTGTTCTAAGTTTCTTTGATTTGATTCCTATTGCAATACTAGGATCTTGTTGGACTATTTTCTTTATAGCAAGCCTTACTCCGATGAAAGACATTCGTCTGAAAATGAGTTTTTTTGAAAAGAAAATAGAGACGCTACAAACATACTCAAGCCTATTTGAAATAATAGAAACCGAAGAGTTTAAATCACCGTTATTAATCGAATTGCAAAATAAAATTAAAGATGGGGAACTTGCCTCACTAGCTATCCGCCAGCTAAAATCATATAGCAACAACCTCGATCAGTCATCCAACGTCTTGGGGTTGCTTCTTCTCAATCCCATTTTCTTCTGGAATATTATTTATTCAATAAAGATTGAAAAGTGGATAACCCGCCACCAAGAAAATATCGGAAGTTGGCTAAATGTTTTGGCAGAGTTTGACAGTCTGGTGTCTTTTGCTGTATATGCCTACAACCACCCCGACTATATTTATCCCGAGGCATCTGAAACATATATATTGGAAGGTAAAAATCTTGGTCACCCGATGCTCAATCGGTGTGTGTGTGTAAGCAACGATGTAACAATAGAAAGCCATCCCTTTTTTCTTGTAGTCACAGGAGCAAATATGGCAGGCAAAAGTACATACTTGCGAACCGTAGGTATAAACCTCATGCTGGCTTGTGCCGGAGCTCCGGTGTGTGCCTCCTCATTGAGATTCTATCCATACAAGCTAGTTACCAATCTTCGTACCTCCGATTCTCTTACAGACAATGAGTCTTATTTTTTTGCAGAACTTAAGCGTCTGAAGATGATAATCGACCGCTTGCAATCGGGCGAACCATTATTTATTATTCTCGACGAGATACTGAAAGGCACCAACTCGGAAGATAAGCAAAAAGGCTCTATTGCCTTGATGAAACAATTGTTGTCACTTGGGGCGAATGGTATCATCGCTACACACGATTTATTGTTGGGCGACCTTGAAAAAGAATTCCCCGATGCTATAAAAAATTACCGCTTTGAGGCGGATATTAAAGACGATCATCTCTCATTTACCTATAAAATCAGGGAAGGAGTAGCTCAAAACATGAATGCAAGCTTTCTGATGAAGAAGATGGGTATCACCGGATTATGATCGACAACCTAACACTTAACTTATGGAAGACATTTTACACTATATCTGGAAATTTAAACTCTATCAAAAAGAACTAAAAACGACTGATGGTCGTCAGATAGAAGTTTTGGACGTGGGCTTACCGAATACGAATGAGGGTCCCGATTATTTTAATGCTAAAATAAAAATAGATGGTGAGCTATGGGCAGGAAATATAGAAATACATACAAGCTCAGATCAATGGAAAGTGCATAACCATCATAAAAATAAAAGCTACAATTCGGTGATACTTCATGTAGTAGAGAAGGCTAATTGTGAAGTGTTTAATGAACTGGGACAATCTGTTATCCAATGCGAGATAGTCTATCCGCAGCATATAAAAGAGAACTATGATTTCCTAATTCATTCCAATACAGACATTCCGTGTCGCAACTATATAGGAAACATTCCGCCTTTTCACCTCAGCTCGTGGATGAATACGTTACTGATAGAGCGTCTTGAAAGAAAAGCAAACCATATAGAAAGCTTGTTAAAGCGTTTCCAAAACTCGTGGGAAGATGCTTTTTATGTGCTGCTTACTCGAAATTTTGGATTCGGTCTCAACTCCGACTCCTTTGAGCGATTAGCTCTTAGTCTGCCGTTGAAATGTATTCAAAAACAAGGAGACAATATTATTCAAATAGAAGCTCTTTTATTCGGACAGGCCGGTATGCTTGATAATGTGAAAGTTGAAGACGATTACTTCGTTTTGTTGAAAAAAGAATATGAGTTTCTGAAAAATAAATATGATCTAAAACCGTTAGATTCATATATATTCAAAAGTATGAGATCACGGCCTACGGCTTTTCCTCAGATAAGAATTGCCCAACTGGCTTCTTTGTTGCATAGTTCACATGTATTATTTTCTAAAATTACAGCTTGTGATGATATCGGACGTATCCGGCTGATGTTTCATGTCAATGCCTCTGAGTATTGGCAGACTCATTATGCATTTGGAGTAACATCGGAACGCAAATCGAAGTATCTGGGTGATTCGTCTCTCGACATTTTACTGATCAATACTGTAGCTCCAATATTATTTATATATGGGAAAAGTATAGACAATGAAGCCCTTTGCGAACGAGCTCTAAAGTTTTTGGAAATGCTAAAACCTGAACAAAATAGTATAACCAGGCTTTTTGCAAAATTGAAAATGCCATTAAACAGTGCAGCCGACTCACAGGCCATGATTCAACTGAAGAGAGAATATTGCGAACTTCGCAAATGTTTGTTTTGTAGAATAGGACATCAATTACTGGTAGAAAAATAAGAATAAAATGAAGTACATAGACCTTTTTAATCATCTAAAGAAGATCGAGAACTATACTGATAGTGAGATCGAGATCGATCAAAATTTGGTAATGCGTAACTTTACCTTCGACTCCAATTATCGTTTTATCCTTCCCGGAGGATTGGGCAATAACGATGATTATGAATTTATACCGAGTGTACCTGAAGATTATGAGCCCGATGTGATTCAGGAAATGTTGAACAAGAGAGACGCTGAAATATTAGAGAATATCAAGTTCAGATATCACATGATAATGCCTAAGAAAGAAACGAAAGCTAAGGGCATTATACTCATGTTTCACGGCTTTAATGAAAAAACATGGTATAAATATTTACCGTGGGCTAAGTATATCGTTGATAAAACGGGTAAATCTGTCGTTATGTTCCCTATAGCATTTCATATGAATCGTGCTCCTGCGGTTTGGAGTAGCACCCGTGAAATGTACAGAGTGAGTGAGCAGCGAAAAATGCGACATCCCGATGTTATCTGTTCCAGTTTATCCAATGTAGCGATCAGTACCCGTTTGCATAATAAACCTCAACGTTTTATTTGGTCGGGGTTGCAAACCTACTATGATGTGATCGACTTTGTAGAAAACTTCAAGGAAGGACTACATCCGGCTATAGATAAGGATGCTTCTATCGATTTCTTTTCATATTCTATAGGTACATTCTTAGGCGAAATACTGATGATGAGCAACAAAGATGGGCATTTCTCTAACTCCAAGTATGCTACTTTTTGTGGAGGAGCTGTATTCAACAGGCTATCACCTGTATCAAAATTCATCCTCGACAGTGAAGCCAATGTAAGTCTTTATTCTTATGTCGTAGAACATCTGGATAGCCATATGAAACGCGACGAAGTGCTTCGTCATTATATGCATACACATCCGGAAGGCAACAACTTCAGAAGCATGCTGAATTATAGGGTATTGACAGAATGCCGGGAGGAAGTATTCCGAAAAATGAGCCATCAGTTTTATGCTATAACATTGGCGAAGGATGAAGTTGTTCCAGCCTATGAAGTGATAAATACACTGCAAGGTTCACGCAGGGATATCCCGATCAATATCGAAATTTTGGATTATCCATACAAATATATACATGAAGATCCATTTCCTGCACTACCAAAAATCGCAGATGAAGTAGACGAGCAATTCAGATTTACATTTGACAAAATCAGTGCTTTTCTCCAATCCTAGTCCTGTATTTTTCTTTCTGAACTTAATATATGAGAAAGCAATAATGGCAATTAATATGAGTACAAAATAGACTTTGTAAACATCTATCGTGTTTAGTTGTTTTATTTGCAGAAAAATAAGTAGAAATGAAGATTGATAAAACAAACGCGGTCCGGCTTTTGGATAAAGAGAAAATAGAATATAAGCTTATTCCATATCAGGTCGACGAGTCCGATCTTAGTGCCATACATGTGGCCGAACAGTTACACGAGCCTGTTGAACAGGTCTTTAAAACACTGGTACTGAAAGGAGATAAATCCGGTTATTTTGTTTGTATTATACCCGGAGCAGAAGAGCTTGACTTGAAAGCAGCTGCGAAAATCTCAGGAAATAAGAGTTGTGATATGATACCGATGAAAGAGCTTCTTAACATCACAGGATATATAAGAGGCGCTTGCTCTCCTATTGGTATGAAAAAATTATTTCCAACCTATATCGATAAATCTTATGAAGCGTTCGAATATATTTACATTAGTGCCGGAAAAAGAGGTCTACAAATTCAGTTAAATCCGCTAGATTTAGTACAAATAGTAAGTACAACCAGCGGAAACCTAACCAAATAAAGACCGAACCTCCCCAAAGATAGAGATTATTGGATTTTGTATGATAAAATGCTAGCTCAATATGTTTTAAGACATCTTTTTTTTAACATCTTTATTCATAAAAAAAAGGAATATAATAAGAATAACATCTACCTTTGTGTGGGGATCAAATGAGAACTTTATTATAGTTAGCGATTACTAAAAAAATTATTATAAAGAAAAATGGCCAAAATAAAAGGAACAGTAGTTGTAAACGAAGAACGTTGTAAGGGCTGTGACCTCTGTGTGGTTTCATGTCCTTGTGATGTTTTAGAACTTCAACCTCGTGAAGTTAACAGTCGGGGTTATCACTACGTTTACATGAAAAATCCAGATGCTTGTATAGGTTGTGCCAATTGTGGTTATGTATGTCCTGACGGATGTCTCACAGTCTACAAGAAAAAATTTGAATAAATGATGACGAATCAATACAGCTTTTTCGCTTAGTAGATTCGTTTTTTTAATTAACCAAAAATTATGTCAGAAGAAATAGTTTTAATGAAAGGCAATGAAGCCATAGCTCATGCTGCAATTAGATATGGGACAGACGGATATTTTGGCTATCCTATTACTCCTCAATCGGAGATAATGGAAACGTTGATGGCCGAAGCACCGTGGAATACTACCGGTATGGTTGTACTTCAGGCTGAAAGCGAAATAGCATCTATAAATATGGTTTACGGGGGAGCCGGATGCGGCAAGGCCGTGATGACCTCATCTTCAAGCCCGGGCATGAGCTTAATGCTCGAAGGGGTGTCTTATCTTGCCGGAGCCGAATTGCCTTGTTTGTTAGTGAATGTTATGCGTGGAGGACCCGGATTGGGTACAATACAACCATCGCAAGCCGATTATTTCCAAACTGTAAAAGGAGGAGGGCATGGCGATTATAACCTGATAACTCTTGCTCCTGCGTCGGTACAAGAAATGGTGGACTTTGTTGCATTGGGATTCGATCTCGCGTTCAAATATCAAACACCGGCTATGATACTTACCGATGGTGTTATCGGGCAAATGATGGAAAAGGTAAAACTTCCGGAATTTAAACGAAGAAGAACCGAAAAGGAGATACGCGAACAATGTCCTTGGGCTACCCTTGGAAAACCAGCTGATAGAAAACCGAATGTAATAACTTCGCTGGAACTTGATCCGTATAAGATGGAGATAAATAACCTCCGTTTTCAAGCTAAGTTTAAGAAGATAGAGAAAGATGTTTGTTTGCACCAGGAAGTAAACTGCGAAGATGCAGATTATATACTTGTTGCATTTGGGTCTGCTGCCCGTATATGCCAAAAGGCAATGGAGATAGCACGTGCTCAAGGAATAAAGGTGGGTCTTATACGCCCAATAACTTTGTGGCCGTTCCCATCGAAGGAGATTGACAAATATTCAACAAAGGTAAAAGGAATGCTTACAGTGGAAATGAACGCCGGACAGATGGTCGAGGATGTTCGTTTGGCTGTAAACGGTAAAGTAAAGGTTGAACATTACGGACGTTTGGGTGGAATTGTTCCTACACCAAGCGAAGTAGTAGACGCCTTGCAGAATAAATTTGACTGTTGAAAAACGATATTAAGATAGGCAAGTGTTCATTACATTTGCGAGAATAGTAAGTAGGTCTGAGACCTTAAAATTCAAAGTTTAAACAATTATGAGTACAAATATTATAGATCCGGCTAACCTAGTATATGCCAAGCCTGCGTTGATGAACGATGTGGACATGCATTACTGCCCGGGTTGTTCACATGGTGTAGTTCATAAGTTGATAGCTGAGGTTATTGATGATATGGAATTGCGTGATAAAACAATCGGTATAGCTCCGGTTGGTTGTGCTGTGTTTGCATACAACTATTTGGATATCGACTGGCAGGAAGCTGCACACGGACGTGCTCCGGCACTGGCTACAGCAGCAAAACGACTGAATCCCGATAAAATGGTATTTACATATCAGGGAGACGGAGACTTAGCTGCCATTGGTACTGGTGAAACGATACATGCGGCTAATAGAGGTGAAAATATTGCTATAATCTTTATAAATAAC
Source organism: Dysgonomonas mossii DSM 22836 (assembly GCF_000213575.1). Taxonomy (GTDB): domain Bacteria; phylum Bacteroidota; class Bacteroidia; order Bacteroidales; family Dysgonomonadaceae; genus Dysgonomonas; species Dysgonomonas mossii. Next base: position 348,273 of record NZ_GL892005.1, on the reverse strand, counting down.
GGAATTTATGGCATGACCGGGGGACAAATGGCTCCAACAACCCTTAGCCAAATGATAACATCAACATCTCCTAACGGACGCGATACTCACGAGAGTGGATACCCTCTCAAGATTCTCGATCTGTTGGCTCAGTTACAAGGAGTTTGTCTGGCTACTCGTCAGAGCGTTCATACAGCAGCCTCTGTAAAGAAAGCGAAACGCATGATACGTAAAGCGTTCGAAAACTCGATGGAGAATAAAGGTACATCTATTGTAGAAATTGTATCTACATGTAATGCCGGATGGAAAATGTCTCCTCAGGCAGCTAACGATTGGATGGTAGAAAATATGTTTCCTGCATATCCATTAGGCGATTTGAAAAATATTTAAACAAAGAAACATGACACAAGAAATAATTATAGCAGGTTTTGGAGGACAAGGTGTATTATCTATGGGTAAAATCCTTGCTTATTCAGGTCTGATGGAAGATAAAGAAGTTTCATGGTTCCCTTCTTACGGACCGGAGCAACGTGGTGGCACAGCTAACGTGACTGTAATATTGAGCGACAGCCCCATCAGCTCGCCGATAGTGAATGAGTTTGATATTGCGATTATTTTAAATCAGCCGTCATTGGACAAATTCGAGTCGCATGTAAAACCGGGAGGAATATTAATTTATGACCCGAACGGATTTCAACATCCACCAACACGCAAGGATATCAATATCTATAAAGTTGAAGCTGTGGATACAGCTATATTGATGAAAAATACGAAAGCATTCAATATGATTGTTCTAGGTGGATTATTGAAAGTAAGCCCAATGGTAAAACTCGAAAACGTTATGAAAGGATTGAAAAAATCTTTACCTGAACGTCACCATGGTTTACTGCCAATGAATGAGCAGGCAATAATGAAAGGTATGGAGATTATACAAGAAGTTCAAAAATCTGAATAAGATTTCGTTTCTTTGAAAATAAAAAAGAGGCTGTCTGAGACTAGACAGCCTCTTTCTATATTTATTTTATTGAGGCAACTTAAGATTTGTCAACACAGGAACTTTTGTTGTTCTTACTTCTGTGTGATGCTTATCATGCTGTTGTTCAAAAATTACGATCTCATTTTGTCCTTTTTTCAGCCATACCCCCGGAACATATAACGTTTGTTGAGGTCCTACATGCCAATAACGCCCGATGTTCTTACCATTTATAAAGACAATACCTTTGCCCCAATCTTCCATATCGAGGAATGTATCCCCTGTTTCTGTCAGATTGAATGTTCCTTTATATAAGGCCGGAGCTCCGAGAAGACGTTTCGCTGCTGATTCGGTGTTACCAAATACGCTATTTTTTTGCATCTTACTAAAATCAGGAGCTTCATCCATCGGTATCTGGTACATTTGCCAATCACCTTCTATCTCCATTCCGTTTATTATAACAGGGCTGATGATTCCTTTTGTGTTATGAACAATCTCTGATCCGTAATTGATGCGTCCCATGTTCTCTACTAAGATCTCTAACGTAGAATTGAATGGAATGTCAACATCGATAGAATCTTGATTAAAATATCGGTTAAGCTCCCCTACCTTTTCATCGTTTGCATATATAATGGCATAATCGCGCAAACCATTTATCTTCAGTGTACCGCTTATTGGCTGATTGAAGTGCTTTTTATATAAAACATATCCATAACCTTGGTTTAACTGTTCGAAAGTCATAGGTTTATTATTTTCCACTACTTTTGAGTTCAATCCGTCTAAGGTAGCGATCTTGTCAAGTTTAATAGATGGGATCTCTATAACAGGTATAGCAGCGGGAACCTTAGGCAAAGAGTAATTGACATATTTTTTAATTACATTACGAAGCGAGTCGTATTTTGGTGTTACCCATCCGGCTTCGCTAATAGGTGCATCGTAATCGTAGCTAGTAAGATCGGGCTGAATATCATGTTTCTTATCATAGTTAGCGCCACTGGTAAAACCAAAATTAGTTCCGCCATGCACCATGTAATAGTTGATAGACACATTATTCTGTAAATACTTTTCTGTTTGACGAGCTATACTTGTAGCACTTATCTGAGGATGAGGTTCGAGCCAGTGAGCAAGCCATCCGGGATAAAACTCTGCAACCATATAAGGTCCTTGTCCTCCATTATACTTATCTACAGCTTTCTTTAAATTCTCTATATTACTTTCCCCATTTGCAGTTGGCAAAGCTCCGGGAACAGCACCTCCTTCAAACAACCAACTTCCATCCGAAGTAAAAGATGGAACATCGAAACCTGCATCTTTTAATTGCTGAACGATTTTTGCATTGTATCTGCGATGCTCTTCCAATGGAATATCTTTACGTTGGGAGACATAAGATCCGAATTCATTTTCTGCCTGCACCATAACAATAGGGCCACCTTTAGTTATTTGCAAATTTCCAACTTCCTTATACAATCTATTTATATATAACTGGGTATATTTTAGAAATTGTTCGTTATCACGTCTCAATTCCAAACCCTCTACATTCTGAAGCCACCAAGGATAACCTCCAAATTCCCACTCAGCACATACATACGGACCGGGACGAAGTATCACCATCAATCCTTCTTCACCTGCTATTTTTATATATTCGGCAAGATTCTTATCTCCTGTAAAATCCCATTTACCGGGTTCAGGCTCATGAATATTCCAGAATACATAAGTGGCCACGGCATTTAGCCCCATTGCTTTTAGCATCTGCATACGATGACGCCAATATTGGTGAGGAATACGCGGATAATGCATTTCGCCTGAAATTATTCTTACCGGTTTTCCGTCATATACAAAATCTCCATTCTTAATCTCAAACGTATGTTTCTTCTGAGAAAAAGAACTAATAGAAAAAACGAATAATAATATAAAAAAGGTTGAACAAATCTTTTTACACATGGTTTTCTTTTTAAATTACTAATTTAAAGCTATATATTATTATAAATTAAACTCACGTTTATAAACTCAATTATAAGTGTTTACTACATTAAATATTCTTTAATATCTTTGTTGTAAAATTAAGGTTGGAATGTTAGAGTATAAAGATACAACAGAAAAAGTAAAAATACCAGCGCAACGCTTAGCTGATCTCATTTTAGATATAGGTACTTATCTACTTGCATCGGGCGCGCACTGCGGAAGACTGAACAGTAATCTGGGGAGAATGGCTTCGACATGGGAGTTTGATCTGCATATAGATCCGACGTTCAAAGGGCTGTTAATTACGCTAAAAGATCTGAACGACCCTGCAAATACAGTCACCAGATTTAAGAATTCGCCCCCTCACAATGTCCACCTTGCTGTTTTGACCGAAATATCACATTTGTCGTGGAAAGTAAAAGAAGAGAAACTTTCCATCACCGAAGCGGAAAACGAATTTGCTCTAATCAAAGCTAAACCATATTATAAAGATATATATGTTGCTATAGCTGTCGGGCTTTCATGTGCAGGTCTATGCCTTTTCTCATTAGGAGATTCGATGAATGCTGTAGTAACTTTCGTTGCTGCTTTTTTAGGTTATTTTGTCCGTGTCGCCTTCTCGAAGAAGAATTTCAACTCTATGATTTGTATATCGATAGCAGCTTTTGTTACCACTCTCATTACCGGGCTTGGAAGGCTATATGGAATCGGAGCGCATCCCGAAGCAGCTATGGCTACAGGCGTATTATATCTTATACCGGGAGTTCCTCTTATAAATTGTGTTATAGATCTGATAGAAGGATACCTCTCGTCTGCAATCAACAGAGCCTTATTCGGAGGGTTTATTTTACTTTGTATTGCCGCAGGGATGACCTTATGTATTACATTAATGGGGATCAATAATTTTTAGAAAAAAATGGAAGAACTTACTATCATAAATATACTACGCGACTTTGGCATTGCATTCATCGTCGGCTTCTGTTGGGCTATATTATTTGGTTCACCTAAACGTTTGTTATGGGTAGCCGGCCTGCTGGGAGGAATGGGACATTGCATTCGTTTTATTCTGGTTCAGCTCGATTTCGGGTTAATAACCGCAACTCTGGCGGGATCTGTATTGATAGGACTGATAGGCATTTTTGCTGCACATAAGGTAGACAGTCCTCCTGTTGTATTTACAATGCCGGCCTGTATTACGATGATACCGGGTATGTTTGCTTATAAAACGATGCTTGCCGGAATAAAGGTTACAGACCTAACAATTGTAGAGCAGAACCCTCGTATACTCATAGAGATGTCACACAATCTTATGCTGACAATGTCTCTTTTATTCACCTTGGCAATAGGAATATGTATCAGTGCGCTGCTTTTCCGAAAATCGAGTGTAAAAAATATATCACTGAAAGATATAATAGGAAAAGGCTGATGCTATAATTTACTTTATTATCTGTTAATCAGTTCCTCTCTAAAGAACCGATCAATTGCTTCTTATGTATTAATTTGACGATCCATCGGGATACAAGAAATACTATTATCTGAGTAAAAATAATAAATACGCCGGATGGTACGTCCAAAACAGCAGAAAGAAACAATCCGACCAAACAGCCTACGAACCCTATAAGAATAGATAGCAAAATCATCTTCACAAAATTAGAAGTGAATAGATTTGCTGTCATCTGAGGAACAGTCAATATAGACATCAACAGAACGATCCCAACCAAACGGATAGACAAAACGATTGTTATTGCTATACCCATCATCATAGCATACTTAATCAGATTGACAGAAAGATTACGCGTCTTTGCAAAATCAGGATCAAATGCTGCAAAAAGTATTTGTCGCCCAAAAAGTAAAAAAACAATGATAAGCACCAATGATAAAACAGCCAGATATACAATATCTGGTTTTGTTATAGTTAAAATATTCCCAAAGAGATAATCGGAAAGATTGGGGGCAAACCCAGGCTTTAGATAGATGAAAATAATACCAACAGCCATCCCTAAAGACCAGAATGAGCCAATAGCAGAGTCTTCTCTAACACCCTGCCTTGAAGAAAGCCACTCAATACCAAATGCCGACAGTATAGAAAAAATCATTGCCGACAGAATTGGATTCCACCCAAAATAAAAGCCCATTCCTATACCACCGAGCGAAGCATGTGTTATCCCTCCACTAATAAAAACTAATCTGCGGATAACAACATACGATCCTATAATTCCACACGCAATAGAGGCAAAAAGACTACCTAGAAGAGCATTCTGAAAAAAGCTATAGGATAGAAGATCAAAAAATTCCATTGTGATAATATTATTTTTTCTGAATCATACATTTCTAGAATGAGAAACAATTATCGTTTCTATTTTCCAGAAAAGTGACAAAAGTAACACTTTATTGAAGGTTTCTTATTTACCTGTTTTGTCCCTTATTTTATATTTATATCAGATTCGCACTTAAAAATTTGCGAATGACCTCTGCTTCCTCTCCCCTTCTTTCAACATAGGATTCCATCTGATCATCGAGAATATTTCCAATATTAAAATATTTCGATTTAGGATGAGATATGATTATTCCACTTACCGAAGCATTGGGTAACATAACGCCATTTTCGGTAAGTTCTACTCCTATTTCTTTCGATTGTAGCAGGTCATTATTCAACAAAAAGTTGATAGACTGATCGGGAATAGACGGATAGCCTACTGCCGGACGAATACCCTGATATTTAAGAGTAAACATATCATTGACTGAAATATTTTCGTCAGCAGCAAAGCCCCAATACTCTCTTCTTATTTTTGCGTGCAACCACTCAGTTGTAGCTTCTGCCAACCGATCTAACACTGACTTTAGTAATAGAACTTTGTATTCGTCACCCTGCTGCTCGAATTCGCTCATCAATTCATTCGAGCCTACTCCGGCAGTTACTGTAAAACCTCCTACATAGTCCTTCTTGCCGGATGATTTAGGTGCAACAAAATCGCAAAGAGACAAATATTCTCCTCTGTCATTCTTTTTTTGCTGACGAAGCATAGGAAAACAGACATCATCGATGTAAAGACATTCATTTTCGCTATATGCCTCGAAAACACCAAAAACAGCATTGATATACCCTACTTTATCAAATATCAATTGATCTAACAATGCCTTCGCATCTTTATAAAGCTGCATACCTTCGCTTGCTTTTTCTCGTTCGTGCTCGGGAAAAGAATTCAACCATGACGTACGACACGAAGAACAATCATCAATATGCTGCACGGATGCATAACGAGCTGACAAATTCCATGAATGGAAGAAGAACTTCCAATCCACATACGGAACTATTTCATCAACCAGTATCTTCTTCAAAACCTGTCGCCCTTTTACTTTCGGCTCAGGTGTTTTATATTCAGACCAGTCTATTGGCATTCCTTTATCTAAAACTTCAGATAGAGGTAACAGATCTGCCTTTTTATCTCCGGCATTATCTCTTAATTGAGAATATTCCTGTTTTACTTCGTTTATATAATTTTCTTTTGTATTCGGATTTATTAATTTACTTACAGCAGCAGGAGCCTGAGACGCATCTTTTACATAAACTACTGATCCATTATTATATTTAGGATCTATCTTTATTGCTGTATGCAGTTTAGATGTAGTTGCACCGCCAATCATCAATGGAATAGAGAATCCTGCCTTTTCCATCTCGTGAGCAACAATACTCATTTCTTCCAGCGATGGGGTAATCAATCCGCTTAAGCAAAGAATATCCGGCTGTTCTTCCTTTACTTTCTGAATAATAACCTCAGGAGGAGTCATAACCCCCAAGTCTATAACTTCATAGTTGTTGCAAGCAAGAATTATAGCTACAATGTTTTTACCGATATCATGGACATCGCCTTTCACAGTCGCAATAACAAGCTTTCCGGCTTTATTGCTCCCTGCCGAAGATGATTTCTGCGCTTCCAGTGTTGGTTGAAGAATAGCCACGGCACGCTTCATTGTACGAGCTGTTTTCACCACTTGCGGCAAAAACATCTTACCCGAGCCAAACAGGTCGCCGACCTTGTTCATACCGTCCATCAGAGGCTTATCAATTATATCCACAGCCTTAGGATATACTTTGAGAGCTTCTTCCAAGTCTTCTTCCAAGTGGTCGCTAATACCCTTTATTAATGAGTACTGGATACGTTCATCAAGCGGGAATGATCTCCACTCTTCCACTTTTTGTTCAGTCTGCCCGTTCTTCTCATTTTTAATGCGTTCTGCATATTCGATAAGTTCGTCAGTAGCTTCCGGTCTGCGGTTAAAGATCACATCTTCTACCAGATCTTTAAGTTCGAGTGGAATATCATCATACACCACCGATTGCCCCGGATTAACAATACCCATATCCATTCCCCTCTGAATAGCATAATAGAGGAATACGGCATGCATGGCTTCTCGCACATAGTCATTTCCACGGAAGGAGAAAGATAAATTACTTACCCCTCCACTAATTTTAGCATGCGGAAGGTTTTTCTTTATCCATGTAATAGTTTCTAGGAAATCAACAGCATAATTACGGTGTTCTTCTATGCCGGTAGCTATAGCCAAAATATTGGGGTCGAAGATAATATCAAGCGGATCGAATCCGTCATTCACCAATAACTTGTATGCTCTCTCACATATTTCTATTCTACGGGAGAATGTATCGGCTTGCCCTGTTTCATCAAAAGCCATTATGATGACTGCTGCACCATATTGTCTTACAAGACGAGCGTGACGAAGAAATTCTTCCTCTCCGCCTTTTAGCGATATTGAATTTACAATAGCCTTTCCTTGAACGCATTTTAGACCGGCTTCCAACACTTCCCACTTCGAGGAGTCAATCATCACAGGAATACGAGAGACATCAGGATCGGAGGCCATCATGTTGAGGAAAGTAGTCATTTCTTTTACCCCATCAAGTAGCCCTTCATCCATATTCACGTCGAGTACCTGCGCCCCATCTTCTACCTGCTTATGAGCAATAGTTAGAGCCTCTTCATATTTCTCTTCTTTTATCAGGCGAAGAAACTTGCGAGAACCCGCTACATTGAGACGTTCTCCTATATTGATAAAATTAATTTCAGGCTTAGCCTCTAGCAACTCTAAACCCGAAAGCCACATATATTTTGGCTTTTCGGCAGGTTTATGAGGTTTTGCATCCTTCACCAAATCAACATACTTTGCTATATGTTCGGGCGTTGTACCACAACAGCCACCAATAATATTTACCAATCCTTCTCCGATGAATTCGCTGATCTGCTCAGCCATTATATCGGGAGTCTGATCATATTCTCCAAACTGGTTTGGCAACCCTGCATTTGGATATGCTGAGATAAAACTTGGAGCCATTCGAGCCAATTCCTTTAAGAATGGTTTCATATCCGATGCTCCAAAAGAGCAATTAAGCCCGACCGAAAGATAATCGATATGATTGACTGATGCCAAAAATCCTCCTATTGTTTGACCTGATAATGTACGTCCTGCTTTATCTGATAAAGTAACAGATATCATTATCGGCAACTCTATATTTCTTTCTTTGCGAACCTCTTCGGCAGCGAATAAGGCAGCCTTTGCATTTAGCGTGTCAAATATCGTTTCTATGAGCAATAGATCAACACCGCCATCCGCAAGCCCTTCTATCTGCTCCTTATAGGCAGAAGACAAGTCATCAAAAGTAACAGCACGATAGATCGGATTTTCAACCTTAGGGCTCATTGATGCCGTTTTATTGGTCGGTCCAATAGAACCCGCAACAAAACGAGGCTTATCCGGATTCAGGTTTGTATAATCTATAGCAGCTTTTTTTGCTATTTTCGCTGCCTCTCTATTTATTTCTTTTGCCAGATGCGACATGTTATAATCCTCTAAGGATATAGCTGTTGCATTGAATGTATTTGTTTCAATAATATCAGCTCCCGCATCCAGATACTTTCGATGAATTTCTTCTATTATATCCGGGCGTGTGAGATTAAGCAAATCATTATTCCCTTTTTGTAATATTGCACTATCACGAAAACGCTCGCCTCTGAAATCCTCTTCTTTCAATTTATACTGCTGAATAAGGCTTCCCATAGCACCATCAAGGATAAGTATCCTCTCTTTCAATATATCTTGTATCTTTTGCATCAATTTATTTATTTTCTACATCAAAAATTTTAACTGAGTTTACACCCATATAATTTCCATACCCTTTCTGCATCCACTCGATAGAATCCAAAGGAATATCTCCCGTTTTGGGACGTACCAATATAGATTCAGATGCAGTAAAACGTCCGTATATTATAATATCTTTAATCCCTTTTTGCTTTTCAGCAAGCACAATCCGATCTCTTTCTGCCCATATTCCGTGTATCCGCTTAAAGTCTTCGAGACTTAGCCAATATGAATAAACAAAGACTAAAGAAGCAACTCCTACAGTTAAGTATAAAGACTTCTTTATAAAGGAAATGGTAAAATCCAGATTGGCATATAGCAACCCTGTAGCAATAAACAGGAATATCAGTATAGCAAACCACACCCGGGTAGGGAAAGTAGGTGCACCAGTCATAGCCAACGTTCCCACACCTGCTGTAACAGCAAATAACAAGGACAAAAACAATATCTTATTATTACTTTCTTTCTTTTTGAATTTGAAATATAGGAATAAAAAGATTGTATATATAACCGTTGGAATAAGTGCATACCAAGTAGATATTTTCAAAATGCTTGTAAACCTATAAACATAAAACATGTATATAGGTTCAGTGCCTCCCGAATTCAGGTTGCTAAGTTCTCCTGCATTTCTTATATAATTGCCTGGTGCTAACAACATAAAAGCACATCCTACAATAGCTCCTATAAGCCCTAATATCATCCATTTGTGTAACGTTTGCTTTTCCTTTTTCGCTAATATAATTAAACATATAACAAAAAAGATCATCGCCACAGCCATATTCTCATTTGTCCATCCGGCAATAATACCAAGCAAAAACATTGAAAAGGCTTTTATCCAACTATCTTTAGACTTTCCTGTAAGGTAAGCAGAGCAATAGAAAGATAGAAACAATAGGATGAGTAAGGTCCCCCACATATAATTTGCACTTCCGGTAATCCAAAAAACATTTTCGATCAATGCGGGAGTAAGAAACCAGATCAACAAGTTTATTGCAACGAAAAGTGACAAATTACTCTTGTTTCCTTTATTTACTATATAATAGATTGTTACAACTAATACTATATACCCAATGCTATTGATAACATCCCCCCAGAAAACACCTGCAGCAAGCATAAACTGAGCTATCGCATGAACAACCGAGCGTCCTCCCCACTTGAAGTAATGAACATATTGATACGGAATAATGTCAGAAAAGCCAACTCTATTGCCTTCGGCAGTCATACTGTATGTCCAGTCATCAAGCGTTATAGGGAAATAATGATTCAGTCCATAAATACCGAAGAACAGTAATATGGAAGTCAGAACAATGTATTTTTGCTCCAATAAAATCCTTGTAAATCCCTGTGACATTACCTATACAATTAATGCTTCATAGCACGATCCATAGCACGTTTATCGTCTTTCTCGCGTAGCGACTGACGTTTATCATATTGTTTTTTACCTCGTGCTACAGCTATATTTACCTTAGCTAAACCCCGCTCGTTTAAGAAAATACGGGTAGGGACGATCGTATACCCTGTTTCTTTTACCAATCGCTGTATTTTTTTCAGCTCCTTCTTATTCAACAAAAGTTTGCGATCACTACGTGCAGCATGATTGTTATACGAACCATAAAAATATTCTGCAATATACATATTACGTACCCACAGCTCATTCTTCTCGAACATACAAAATGTATCCACCAGACTGGCTTTACCAAGACGGATAGATTTTATTTCTGTTCCTGTAAGCACAATGCCGGCAGTATATGTTTCGATAAATTCGTAATCAAAACTTGCACGTTTATTCTTTATATTTATGTTTGATTGATTCATAATTATATAAGCATTCTTATCCAAACTTACAAAAATACTAAATATTAGGCTTAAGTATCTATTTCAACCCGAATATTCTTAGTTGATGTATTCAGAACAGTATAATCTCAAGCGTTGATTATGAAAAAAGGAAAATTTCGATATTGTAAAGTTAGTTTGCGTACACATGATTTTACAGAGAAAACAGAAGCAAAGAAAAAAAGGTTGAATTCTCAAATTCAACCTTTTAATTTCTTTTCTATTTCAGCAACTTCCTCTCGGAACGCTTTATCTACTTCCATTTGCTCTCGTACTGTTCTGCATGCGTGGAGTACCGTCGCATGGTTTTTCTTCCCTATTAGAGAACCGATCTGAGCAAGGGACATTTCTGTATAGCTCTTAGAAAGATACATCGCTACCTGTCTTGCTTGCACTATCTGACGTTTTCTTGAAGCCGTATGAATAAGTTCGCTCTTGATATTGTAGAAATCACAAACAGCAGATTCTATTGTATTAATTGTGATTTTCTTTGCTTCTATCTTCTTTATTGCCTGACCAATAACTCGTCTGGCTAAAGGCAAATCTATCTCTTTGTTATATACCAAAGAGTGAGCCATAATAGAAACAATGATACCCTCTAAGTCACGAGCATTATCTGTAACATTTTCAGCTATATAATCTACTACATCCTCAGGAATAGACAATCCATCGTGTAATATCTTATTCTGAAGGATTTTCAATCTTAACTGCTTGTCGGGATTATCAACTTTAGTAGTTAATCCCCATCTAAAGCGAGTCAGCAATCGTTCTTCAACACCATGTAGCTCCGAAGGAGACTTGTCGCAAGTGAGAATAAGTTGCTTATTGTTTTGATGTAAATGATTGAATATATGAAATAATGTATTCTGCGTTTTCTCTATTCCGGCCAATTCGTGAATATCGTCTATAATAAGGACATCTATGCCCTGATAGAAATTGATAAAATCATTGGTCGTATTATATCGTCCCGCATCTGCATATTGCACTTTAAATAAATGAGCAGATACATATAATACACGTTTCTCCGGATATTGTTCCTTAATGCTATTTCCTATCGCATGACACAAATGCGTTTTACCCACACCTGATGTTCCATGAACAAACAAAGGATTGAAGGCTGTTTTCCCTGGATTTCTTGTTATAGTTTCCCCTGCGGTACGAGCCAGCTTGTTACTTTCTCCTTCAAAAAAGTTATCGAATGTATATTTATTATTCAGTTGCGAATCAAAATCATCCGCTACTACTTTTTGGAATGGATTCGGAACTTTGTTTGTATTCTTTCCTAGTACAATCTTATCTGTAGAAGATTTTGCATCGCCACGATAGTCTACTAATGTATTTGTAGTATTTTCCATAAGTATGCGATATTGCAATATCGTATCGCTACCTATTTCTCTATATAATGTGGCTTTGAGCAAATCAATGAACTTGTCTTCTAAATATTCGTAAAAGAATTGGCTGGGAACTTGTATCGTAAACACCCTGTTTTCGTACGAGAGTGGGACAATAGGCAGAAACCATGTCTTGAAAGCGGCCTCAGTTACATTATCCTGAAAAACCTTCAAACAATTTGACCATAATTTCTGAGCTGACACTTGTTCCATTTACGTTATTTAATATGAATTTGAATATTTATTAATTGCTTCCGAATGTAAATTTCTAAAATATTTTCAATAAAAAAAAGTGGGTATAAATTTGGAATTCGCCACAAGCAAGCATCTCATTTAATATCAACTACTTATAGAGCTTTAACCCAATCAGAGGGGAAGTACCTTCAAAAGCCTATCTAAATCAAGACCTTAGTAGCCAATAATGAAATGTAACAAAATTTTAACAATTCTGAAATATCTCTCAGAAAGCATACGTGTTACACCTTTACAAAAAATAATGTTTTTTGCCTATTTAGAATAATTCTAAATAATGACTTTAAAACACCTTGACATTAATATAACGAGAAGGGTTTTCTTTTACATCTTTAAGAAGCAACGATGCGTTACTCATGGTATTGACAATACTATCATAGAGTTGTCTATCATTCAGCAACAGACCAATAGATCCGTCTTTCGAATTCATTTTTGCTGAAAGATTTTCTAAGCTTTTCACGGTTGCATCAACAGACTTATAAGTAGAAGCCAAATCAATTTGGTTGAATTGTTTCGACATAGTAGCAAAATCGGTTGAAGCCTGACTAAGATTTCCGGTAATTGTAGGCACATCTTTATTTAATGCTCCCATCATTACATTGAGTTGTTTGGTTGTTTTAGCTAAATCTCCTGTTATTTGATTCACATCGGACAAAGATTGAGATAAAGCAGGATTATTGACCAGTACATTTATACCTGTCAATATAGAATCTATCTTTGGCATGAGATTCTGAATCTGAGGGATCATTCCCCCTGCCGCGTCTAACATGCCTTTATTTCGGAAACCGATTATAGTGTCTGAAGAAGAGATAAACTCTGTTTTATTATCACCCTCCTCAACTATAATTGTGGCAGAACCTAACATCGATACATCTAATATCATTTTACTACCTTTGGGTAATTGCACTCCTTTGTTCATATCCAAATAAGTAATGATACGATTTCCGTGTTCTGCATCCAATTTCATAGAAGATACCAAACCGATCGGATAACCGTTTAGAGTTACCGGTGTAGCCTGTGTTAATCCGGCAACATCGTCAAAAACTACCATATACGAATTAGATGGCCTGAACAAGTTAATTCCTTTCAAGAAACTGATTCCGTAATACAATATAAATATTGCAATTACAAAAGCCATGCCTATTTTTACTTCCTTAGATATTTTACCCATAATGTATCTCTATTGTATGTTAGTTAATCCGGTGCTTATTACTTTATACGCTTCCCATTCTTCATTCTTATAACAAATGCATCTTTAAATTTCAACCTTACCTGATTCTGTATCTTTGTTATTTCATTAAAATTGGTAGTTGAACCGTATGTATATCTATACACACTACCATCTTTATAAAAAGACACGGGAGATAATCCCTTCAGAGCCGGTGAATTTCCAGATAACTTGCGAGGCGATACAAGAAACTGCACTCTATATTCTATTTGATCTTTTTCTATTTTTTTATTTGATGACGGAGTATTGTTTCTTACTTCTTCAGAAACTGACACTTGAGATATCCTGTCTTCATTCTGATCGTTCTTAACTGCTATCGTTTCTTCTCCTACATCATCAAAACTAATATCTTCTACTTCTGTAGATTCTACAACTAATTTCCCTTGTTTTTTATCAAAGTCACGTTTGTATTTTCTAAAACCGGAGTAGATAGCCCTAGCCATCGACTGTTGTCCCGATTTTGTTGATAAAAATTGTGCCTCCGATTGATTATTTATAAAACCTAACTCAATCAACACACTCGGAGCACTTGTTTTTCTTAACACCAAAAATCCGGCCTGACGAACTCCTCTATCCACCCGCTTTGCTACATTCCTAAAATCAGACTGAACAAAAGAAGCAAATTGTAGACTTTGCTCCATAAAGGTATTCGTCATGAATTCGAAAATAATATACGATTCGGGCGAATTAGGATCAAAGCCTTCATATTTGGTTTTGTAATTATCTTCTAATAATATTACAGAGTTTTCCCGCTTGGCAACTTGTAGGTTTTCTTCACTACGAGCCAACCCTAGAATATAAGTATCAGCGCCCGATACTGAGGTTGACTTTGCAGCTGTAGAATTGGTGTGAACCGAGATAAATAAATTAGCCTTCGCCTTATTTGCTATATCAGCTCTTCTATCAAGATCTACAAAAACATCTGTCTTTCGCGTATATACAACTTTTACATCTTTATGATTTCGTTCTATCAGTTGGCCTAAAGCTAAGACAACTCCAAGATTTATATCTTTCTCTTTATATCCACCTCTGGTTGCCCCGGTATCTTTTCCTCCGTGTCCGGCATCAATTACTACAACAAATCTTGAGTCTATTGCATAAGTTACATTTGCAATAAAGAGTAAAATAAGAAGACTCAAAACTTTGTTCATAAGGAAATTAATCGATGTATAAAGTTATGCTTTATAAACTACTTGATTTTTAAGTTCTTTGCCTGCAAAGAAATCAGAAATACTATTCATTGTAGTATTTGCGATATTCTCCATTGCCTCCTGAGTAAAGAATGCCTGATGCGAAGTTACTATCACATTGTTAAAAGACAAAAGTCGAGCCAATACATCATCTGTCATCACAGCATCAGAGTGGTCTTCGTAGAAGTATGCTCCTTCTTCTTCATATACATCTAATCCGGCATAGCCAATCTTTCGGCTTAACAATCCATCAATCAAATGTCTTGTATGAATCAACTTTCCTCTACCTGTATTAACAATCATCACGCCGTCTTTCATTTTCTTGATAGACTCATCGCAAATAAGATACTCTGTTTCTTTTGTTAATGGACAATGTAAAGTAATTATATTAGAATTGGCATATAGCTCATCCAAAGTAACATATTTAATACCTTCTGCTTCGGCAAAAGCATTATCAGGATATAGATCATAAGCCAGCACATTCATTCCTAAACCTTTGAACAAACCTATAGCGACCTTACCAATCTTGCCTGTACCGATTACACCGACAGTCTTTCCGTACATATCAAAACCTTCGAACCCGACAAGAGAAAAGTTTCCGTCGCGTGTTCGTAAAAAAGCACGATGAACTTTGCGGTTAAGGCAAAGCATCAAAGCCAAAGTATGTTCAGCAATAGCATGCGGAGAATAATCGGGTACACGTACTACTTTTACTCCATGCTTTTCAGCAGCCAAAATATCTACATTATTGAAACCGGCACAACGTAATGCTATCAGATTAATTCCATATGATTTCAATTTTGCTACAACGTCTGAATCAACGACAGCATTAACAAAAATACATACAGCATCTGCACCGTTAGCCAGCACAACATTATTTATATCGAGATGTTCTTTGTGATATGTTAGTTCGAATCCATATTTTTCATTTACTCTATCAAAAGTAACTCTGTCATATGGTTTTGCATCAAAAACTGCGATTTTGTACGCCATGATTTTATTTTTTTATTTCTTATAACACTAAGTCACAAAAGTAAAC
The DNA here is from genome assembly GCF_000213575.1 of Dysgonomonas mossii DSM 22836. Classification (GTDB taxonomy): domain Bacteria; phylum Bacteroidota; class Bacteroidia; order Bacteroidales; family Dysgonomonadaceae; genus Dysgonomonas; species Dysgonomonas mossii. The sequence goes on along the minus strand of NZ_GL892005.1, from coordinate 332,273 downwards.
AAAATAACTTTTATCCTCAAAACTATCATTGAGCTATTTGTTTTACAGTATTACATTTAAAATATTTTTCACATATACCCCACTCATTAGTCAATCCTGCTATACAATCAGAAAGTATATATAACTAGCCCGCCACCCCGCAACACTCTAAAAACAACAAAGGGAGCGAAAAAGCTCCCTTCATTTATAATCTTAAGTCTAATTTATTATTTAGCGTAACTTACTGCACGGGTTTCACGAATGACAGTGATTTTCACTTGTCCCGGATAAGTCATCTCATCCTGAATACGTTTAGCGATATCTGCAGACAGTTTTTCAGTTTCCACATCATCAATCTTATCTGCTCCAACTATAACTCTCAACTCACGACCAGCCTGAATAGCATAAGTTTTCAATACGCCCGGATACGAAAGAGCTAATTGCTCCAGATCATTCAAACGTTTGATATAAGCCTCAACAATTTCGCGACGAGCACCCGGACGAGCACCGGATATCGCATCACAAACCTGCACGATCGGTGCCAATAAGCTTGTCATTTCCACTTCATCGTGGTGAGATCCTATCGCGTTACAAACGTCGGCTTTTTCTTTATATTTTTCAGCCAACTTCATACCAAGCAAAGCGTGTGGAAGTTCCGGTTCATCATCTGGAACTTTACCTATATCGTGTAACAATCCGGCTCTCTTTGCTTTTTTAACATTCAGTCCTAGCTCGGATGCCATAATCGCACAAAGATTAGCAGTTTCACGAGCATGCTGCAACAGGTTCTGCCCATAAGATGAACGATACTTCATCTTACCAACTAAGCGTATCAACTCTGGGTGCAAACCGTGTATGCCTAAGTCAATAGTTGTACGTTTTCCTGTTTCTATTATTTCTTCTTCGATTTGCTTTCTCACTTTGGCTACAACCTCCTCGATACGTGCCGGGTGAATACGTCCGTCTGCAACCAACTGGTGCAAAGCCAAACGTGCAACCTCACGTCTCACTGGATCAAATCCTGAAAGGACAATTGCTTCGGGAGTATCATCTACTACGATTTCAATCCCTGTAGCAGCCTCTAATGCACGAATATTACGTCCTTCACGTCCGATTATACGACCTTTTATTTCGTCAGACTCTATATGGAATACTGTTATGGCATTTTCAATTGCAGTCTCTGTTGCCACACGCTGAATAGATTGGATAACAATCTTCTTCGCTTCTTTATTGGCTGTCATTTTAGCCTCTTCCATTATCTCACTGATATAAGACTGAGCATGAGACTGAGCCTCATCTTTCAAAGCTTCTACCAGTTTTTCCTTCACTTCTTCTGCCGACAATCCCGACAACGCCTCAAGCCTTTCCACCTCTTGCTTGTGAAGCTTATCCAGATCTTGCTTTTTCTTATCTATCACCTCTAATTGAGCCTCTAGATTCGTTTTGATTGTATCTACCTCGCTACGCTTGCGTTGAAGCTCTTCCTGCTTCTGGGTCAAACTTAATTCTCGTTGCTTAATCTTAGCCTCAGCAGCTTGCAGTTTCGAGTTCCTACTATTCACTTGCTTTTCAAATTCAGACTTCATCTGTAAGGCCTGCTCTTTTACTTCAAGTAGTTTATTTTTCTTGATCACCTCTGCTTCTTGTTCCGCCTCTTTTACTTGACGTTTGAATTTTGAATTCGCCATAAAATTCAAAACCACCCAAGTCAGTATTGCTCCAACAAGAAAGGTAATTCCATACAATAATATATCCATATTCTATTTTTCTTTGATAAAAACTTATATTCAATAAACAAAAAAACACCAACCCAAATATGAAACTTATCTCATATCTGAAATTAGTGCTTTATATATCATCAATTTAAAACTTTACTTTACCTGCGCTTTCAAATATTCATCCAGTTCATTTGTCAAACTCTGGATTCTATGCTCGAAAGTTTCGGCTCGCAGTTGATGTTCAACTTTCTCTGCCACTGCCTGAATTGATGTCATTGCCATATAGTCGACATCCCTCAACGGCTGAGTAGAAACTCCTGTAAAATAATTTTTATATTGTACTAACTTATAATCTATTTCGTCTGCAGCTCTACGATAAACTTCCTCATCTCTACGTTTTATACGAAGAGGGTATCTCATATCAGCCACTCGTAGATTAATAATTAAATGCTCATCCATAACATCATTTTTCTTTTACGCTTTCAGCATGGTGATACATTTATCTACATCTCGCACTAATTTCGACAATCGTTTTTTAGCATTCATCCTCTCCTCTGGGTCTGCTGATGAAAAAGATTTTGCAAACTTCAAATTGTCATATTTAGCATTTAACGCATCCAACTTTAATGATAATGCTTCTATCGCTGTTTCTTTTTGCTTCAATTCCTGCTTCATCTGTGCATTTTCCTCTTTAAGCATATCACAGAGATAGATTAACTGCCTCATTCTTATCTCAAACTCGGCAAGAAGTTTTTCATCATTTTCAGTCATATAATAGCCAAAATGCTACACAAAAATAGATAATACCAACGAATTAACAAAATTATTACGCTCCTTAATTATTGAAAAATACATTATACCGAAAAAAAACAAAGAGGGGCACTTACTATATGTAATAAGCACCCCTCTTTTGTAAGCTTGTTTAGGTCTTTCAAAGCAAAACGACTTGCAAGTCGTCCTTTAATTCGTTAAACGCAATTTTCCCTTCTCTGGCTAGCCAGCCAAGAGCTGCATACATGTCTTTTTCTGTAAGTTTGCAGGCTTTCTTGATCTCCTTTAAAGATTTACTACCTTCCGCATCAAGATAAGTCCAAATGATCCCTGCATTTGTTCCAATTTTTTCTTTCATAATGGGTGTAAGTTAAAAAATTAAACTCATCATTAATTATCACTTACAAAAATACATAAAATTAACTACCCCAGCAATTTAATATTACATTTATTAGCAAATAGATAATATTATGGCAAAATAGTTAAACGGATCATTTATTTGGATTTTAACCAAATTCTTGTAGTTTTGTGATAAAAATAATTGCCTTGCGTTTTTTTAATCTGCATAAGAGAAAGGAGTATAGTGACGAAGAGCTTTTGTCACTTTTTAAGGATACGAGTAAAGCTGAATACTTCCAACAGCTTTACGAACGCTACATACCTCTCATTTATGGGTTGTGCCTGAAGTATCTGCAAAACACCGAACAATCGCAAGACGCTGTAATAGATATATTTGAGAATCTCTCACAGAAAATACAAGGCTATGAAATAAAGATTTTCAAGAATTGGTTGTATAGTGTTGTTAAAAATCATTGTTTTCACATTTTAAAAGAAAATAAAAGAGAAATTATAGTAAATTTCGACTCTCAACTTATGGAATCCGAGCCTATTTTGGATCTATTAAGCGAGAATGCGAATGAAGATAAAGAAGATGCATTGAACAAATGCTTGGAGCAGCTTCCCGAGCCTCAGCGCATATCTGTGGAGAAGTTCTTCTACGAAGACAAATCCTATGCTGAGATCGTAGATGAAACTGGATTTCATCTGAAGAGCGTAAAAAGTTATATACAAAACGGAAAAAGGAATTTAAAAATCTGCATTGAGAAAAACCTGAAAGAATGAATTTTTTAGATTACATAAAAGGACAAAGAAAAGGTATTGATGCTCATCGGATCGAAAAAGATTCGATGAAAGATCCGTTTATGTATGAGGCGATAGAAGGTTTCGACAATATCGACGATGATCACTTGGCAAGTATCAACAATATACACGAACGCCTGAATGCCAAAACAAAAACAATCAAGAAACATCATCCTATATGGCAAAGTGTAGCGGCGGCAGCTGTTGTGATTTTTGCTATAGTCGGATATATGATTATCGGATACCATGAGTCTAACGACCTACAGGCACAAGACAAAGGTATGAGTTCTATTATCAACATATACGTACCTGAGGAATACTATGTAGAGAATATAGTTGTAATAGCAAAACACAATACCGAAGCAACCAAAACATATAAGCCCAACATAAGCAAGTTCAGACTAGACAAAGAGGAGTCTATCAATACCGAAGCTCTGACTGTACTATCCGAGCAAGAAGACAATGGCATGATAGAGGTTTATGCACCCGAGAACTTCAGAGACGAAGCAAATACTTCTCTTACGATAAAGAAGGGGAAACCTGAGCCAATAGGTGGATATGACAGATATAATGCTTACTTAAAAACGGCAATGCGCCGACCTACCGACGATTCGTGCAAAGACAGGAAAGGTAAAGTAGCCATTGAATTCTCGGTTGACGAACACGGACGTCCATATCTATTTGAAGTAAAACAAAGTCTTTGCGGAACTTGTGACAATGAAGCCATTCGCCTGATACAAAACGGAGCCAAATGGACTCCGGGTACTGAGCGTGTTATGGTAAGGGTAATGTTCTAATCTTTTTTCTCTAGCAAATCAGGACGCAAACGTTCGGTGCGCTCCATAGCCTGCTGCAAACGCCATTCATCCACCTTAGCCTGATGTCCCGATAACAAAATATCAGGCACACGCCAACCCTTATATTCTGCAGGACGTGTATAAACCGGCGGAGCCAATAAATTATCCTGAAAAGAATCGGACAAAGCAGATTGCTCATCTCCTATTGCACCGGGTAAAAGTCGAACAATGGCATCAGCCATCACAGCAGCAGCCAATTCTCCTCCCGTAAGGACATAATCACCTATAGATATTTCGCGGGTTATCAGATGTTCACGCACGCGATAGTCGATGCCTTTGTAATGCCCACACAGGATAATAATATTGTTATACGACGACATTTGGTTTGCTATCCTCTGGTCAAACACTTCTCCATCGGGTGAAGTATAGATCACTTCATCGTACACTCGTTGCTCTTTGAGTGCTGAGATAGCATTGTCAATCGGCTCTATCTGCATCACCATACCGGCTTCGCCCCCGAAAGGATAATCATCCACACGTCGGTGTTTGTTCGTTGTATAATCACGAAGATTGTGAACAACTATTTCTACTAAGTTTTTGTCTTGAGCTCTCTTAAGAATAGAACAATCCAAAAGACCTGTAAACATTTCAGGCAAAACACTTATTATATCTATGCGCATACTTATAGTAAAATGAATTGCAAAGGTAGAGTTTTCTTTCAATTAATAAATAAGAGCCCGGGATATAACTAAAAAGGTGACAAACACGCAAAACAACACAACACAGACAATCAATACATTACAGACAAAAGGTGACAAAAGTGACACTTTTTAAGTTGTTTTTATTTGTCACTTTTTCTTCTTTCGAAGAAGTCAATAATAATGAATACTATACGTTGTTCTCATGCTTTAGGAACGAAGCAAGAAACTCCGTGTTAATCTTTTTACTCTGAGGTTAAAAAGAATAGATGGGAACGAATGCGAGAACAATTCGTTTTTATGAACTAATAAATCAAAGAGCGTTTATAATAGATAATCTTTTTCATATAAATTATAAACTCTCATTGTTACTTTTTAGCTACAGTGCACCTGATTAAACATATATCTGATCAGTTATGACACTCAACCGCTTATTCCTTTTGTTCTAATATTTGTAGCCACTATAGCCGACAAAATGAGGGCTACTCCGAGCCAGCGAAGTGCATCTACCGATTCTTGCAATATAAACGCCGAAGATGATATTGCGACAGGCAACTCGACAGCACTAAGGATTGCACCTATCGAGACACCCACACGGGGCATGCCCATCGAAAAGAAAAGAGGAGGAACTACCGTACCCAACAGAGCCAACGCCAGCCCCCAAAAGACCAATCCACCAAAATATATACCATTAAAGAAGAATAATGGAGGAAAAATTATCCATGTAATAACACACGATCCGGTAATCATCAAAGCACTCTTTTTCAGTACGGGCTGATCGTTACCTACACGTCCGCTTGTCATCAAGAAAATAGCATAACTAGTAGCCGCCAGCAAGCCGAAAACGACTCCTTTCAGGTTCAACATGATCTCCTGACTAAATATTCCACCGGCAAGCAGTGTCCCTATCAAAACAATGCCAAGTAGAAGCAATTGCTTACGTCCGGGTTTCTTCCCGAAAACAACAGCTTCTATCAGCATGCTTATCCAGAGATATTGCATTAGTAATATAATAGCGACCGAAGCAGGCAACAATTTCACACATTGGTAATAGAATATACCGACCAGCCCCGTAAAGGTTCCGGCAACGACTATTTTCCACCATTTAGTATTAGGTTGAGTATTATCAATCGTTTCTTTTTTATCACCTTTCTTTACCGATTTGGAAATGAAATACAATAGCCATAAAATGACCATTCCCGAGAAAGATTGCGTTCCTGTGATTTCGCCGAGTGTGTAACCTTCGGCATATGCAAATTTTACGATAGTGGAAAGTAGTCCGAAGCTTGCAGCTCCAATAAACACTAACAATCCGCCTTTTATTCTTTGATCCATTATTTATGTTAAGTTCTAAATCATTATACCTCAGAGGTAGGCACAAAAAAAGGAATACCCTTTTCGGATACCCCCTCCATTTACATTTTCGTTCGCATACAATAAACTCAAGACTTATTATATACGCTTTGGTACTGCAAAATTACAATATTTATTTCTTCATGCAAAACACATCGGAAAGTTTATATATTTCTTTACAACAAGAAACTACGCCTTTTATGCTCTGCTCTTCCTACTTCTCCTTTTTATGGAACATATTCCCTGTAGCTTGTGCCGTAGGCATCACCAGCATATCCTGGATATCCACATGCGTAGGTTGTGATATGGCAAAATAAACAGATTCCGCAATATCGTCGGCAACCAGATTCTCATAACCTGTATATACCTGATCGGCACGTCCTTTGTCTCCTTTGAAGCGAACTAACGAGAATTCCGTTTCCACAGCTCCTGGACAAATCTGAGTTACTCGAATATTATAAGGTAGCAGATCCATACGCATACCTTGATGCAATGCATTCACTGCATACTTAGTCGCACAATATACAGCACCATTCGGATAAACAGCCTTTCCGGCAATAGACCCTATATTGATTATATGTCCCGAACAACGTTCTACCATAGCCGGAGTAACCACCCGAGTAACATACAACAAACCTTTGACATTTGTATCTATCATTCTTTCCCAGTCGTCAACTTCGCCTTTGTAAATTGGGTCTAACCCCACAGCAAGCCCCGCATTATTGACAAGGACATCGATGTTTTTCCATTTTTCGGGAAGGTTGCCCAAAGCAGCCTCTACCTCATCGTATTTTCTTACATCAAAGCATAGAGGGAGAACCGTAGAACCATAGTTTATGCTTATTTCTTTATCCAGTTCTTCTAATTTATCCTTTCTTCGTCCGGTAATAATAAGGTTGTACCCTTCCTTGCCCAGCCGCAAAGCGATTGCTTTGCCCAAACCGGATGTAGCACCGGTTATTAATGCTATTTTTTTCATCTAAGTTTATTTAATCCAAACATTCAATATTTCACCGATATACATTTTATGATATCCGCTTTTACTCCAATCTTTATTCGGTAAAGATTTATCAACTACAGCTTCGGGCGTAATTGGCTGCGCTACTATTTTCTTACATTCAAAGATCATCCAAGCTTCAGCAAATGCTGTAGCACCTGATGGAGTCTTGATAGGTGTCAATCCCGATCCTTTTATTTTATCTGTAGTACGCCCACTTACCGAACCGCAATATCGCATAGCATCTTTATACGCTTCAGTATAAAACGATATCGTATAAGTTTCTCCTTTATCCATTGTTTCTACCGAGTAGCGTGAAGGGTTAAGGAAACAGAATGAGACGGGCTTTTCCCAGAAAGCACCAAGTCCGCCCCACGAGGCAGTCATCACATTCATTTGATCGGCAGTACCCGAAGTGATCAATGTCCAATCTCCTAACAGTTTAATAATATTGCCCGGTATTTTATCGGGCGTTATCTGCCTGAATCCTTCCATCGCAGCAACCCCTCCAGCGGCAATCGTTTGCGGGGCATTATTAGATGTTATCGGAATCGATGCCGCAACCTGAACAGGATCGGGTATAGATTGAGCGGCTACAGACACTTCTACCGGACTTTCTTTTTGTGGTACTGAAGGAGCTGAATAAGTTTTCGCCTCTGCTTGCAATGAAGTTGTTGCGCCTGTTGTATTAATACCGTTCAGATAAATGTCTATAGATTTGTATATGCTATTTACAGAATCGATAGTATGTATTCTGAATTTATCATAATAGCGATTTAGTTTATCTCCTTTTTTGTTGAGAGCTATTTTGTCGGAGATCATCTCCTCTGCCGGAAGCAGTTTTTTACTATCAGAATAGCTGTATTTTATATTTCGCAGCGTTACCTCACATGCTCCATCTTTCGTTTCCAAAATCAGCTGATAAATCATCTTAGCACGATCGAGCACAAGAGAACTTCGCTTAAACTCAAGATATTTCTCTCCAAGACATGCGATCATTTTATCGTCAGCCTTACTTAACAGAACCCGATTATTCAAATCTTTCTCATCAGTCTGTACATTATCATAGTTGTTTGTTGCCCATTTTTCCATCAATGAAAAAAGCTGTTCGTCGGAGATTTGCCCCTTTACAGGTATCTTCTTCGAAAAAACAATCTTACCATCCACTTCGGGTACAGCTCCTACAAGATATTTCGGGTTGTCTTGTGCACTTACTACCAAAGAGAAAACTGCACATAAAAAAAACAGAAGACTATTTTTCATTTTATCAGAGTTATTATGTTATATACCATAAAAGTAGTATAATTTCAGAAACAAGGCAATAGAATATTAAAACAAAAAAATGGTATCGACTGATTACTGTTGATACCATTTTTGTCTATATTTATTCTTTTCTTTCCTGTATTATAAAATTTATCTTAGTTTTAAGACATCTCCTTCGGTAGGGACATATTCAAAATCTTTTTTGTTCATTTTGTACAAGTTTTTCACCTTGATGCCATACAACTGAGAAATACTGTACATAGACTCTCCCACCTGAACTTCGTGCTCATAATATGGTTTATCGGCTTTCGATTTTTTCTTTTCAAAATAAACCAAATCGCCTGCCTTTAAAGGAAATCCTTCAGGTACTTCATTGTATTTATACAAGTCTTTTGGCTTAAAATCAAATTCACCCGCAATACCCTCGTATGTATCACCCGCCTCTGCTATCACATAAACCAAATTGTGTGTTTTATATGGAATATGACGATATTCTTTATTTCTTACCTGAGTCTCTTCTATTTCTCTTATTTTCTCCTTGGAGAATCCTCTTTTATCGTGTTGGTAAAGCTCATAATCTTCAATTAGCTTTATCAATTTGTTCGCATAAGCTTTATCGGTTGCATAGCCTGCTTGCTGCAATCCCTTAGCCCATCCCCTATAATCGGTAATCTCTAAAGCAAATAGGCTTTTATATCGTGGCTTATCGGCTAGAAATCTGGAATGATCTTCAAAAGAGTCTTCAGCTCTCTTATATTTTCTGAAACAGTCATTCGGAGTATCATCCGCTTGATAGACTTTTCCTCCTGTCCAATCGTTGTGACACTTAATACCAAAGTGATTATTCGAATTTTTAGTCAAAGCACTTTTACCCGCACCTGATTCTAACAACCCCTGAGCGAGCGTTATACTTGCCGGAATTTTATATTTTCTCATGTGATCTACAGCTATGCCTTTGTAAGTCTCAATATACTCATCGTATATCTTGTATCGTTTTGCCTGAGAATAGGCAGATGTGGCAGACAGAAAAACAAGTACAGAAAGGATAATAAATTTGAGAGATATATCCGAGCTATTTGCTTTTTTCATATATTTAGAAGTATTTTATTTGTAACAGTAATAAAATGGAAAATTTAAATTTAACAACAAAGATACTCGTTTACACCTTTGAAGAGGCTACCGAAAGTATAAAAAAACTTATAATAGAGGCTAAGGTGGCTGCAGAGAAGGCGTATGCACCCTATTCAGGCTTCCATGTAGGAGCGGCAGTTCTTCTTTCCAATGGAAAAATTGTTACGGGCAACAATCAGGAAAATGCGGCTTACCCTTCAGGCTTATGCGCCGAACGGGTCGCTATATTTTATGCAAATGCACAATATCCGGAGGCTTCAGTGGAAGCGATTGCAGTTGCCGCTTGTCATGACGGAGCCTTTACGGCAAACCCTTGCAGCCCGTGTGGTGGTTGCAGGCAAGTTTTGTTAGAAACAGAGAACAGACACAATTCCCCAATGAGAGTAATATTGTACGGTGAAAATAAAATCTATGAATTAAAATCTGCCAAAGCACTTCTTCCTGTAGGATTTGGTAAAGAATCGCTAGACGACTAACTTATAACATTGTTTTATGGTCTTTTAGAGCCTTTGTCAACTCTTTTGCTTTATCATCCGAGACTTTATCCAGCAATTGCCAAAAACGTTCTCCATGATTCATTTCTACCGTATGGCACAGTTCGTGCAAGATTACAAAATCCACAAGATGCTCAGGTAAGAGCATACAGTAGAACGACAAGTTTATTGTCTTCTTTGACGAACAACTCCCCCATCGAGTACGACTTTTATTAATCTTTACTTCGGTATATTTAAAACCATATCTTTCTGCAAACAATTTCACTTTTGCCGGAAATAGCCTGTTTGCCTCATAGCGAAGGGCTTTTTCTACAAATCCTTTTATTGTCGATTGAACCGTTGAGTCATTGTAGTCTGTACCAGCCGGACATGAGATGGATAGTATGCCTTCCTTCAGACTCATATAATAATTCTTGGTCGATGTTCCGGTAATCAGCCTCAAGCTAAAACTAAAAGTCTTAAATTCTATATCAGGAGTAAATAAAATACGAGTAGTCTTTTTTTCGACTAACGACATCAGACGAGGCTTCATATCACGAATAGTCTTCTCCACAAAGGACATACTTACTGATGGTGGATATGTAAGTTGTAGGTAGTCGTCCTTTTTTCGAACGATTATCCTTTTGGCTCTTGCATTCTTAACAAGCCTTATTTCTCCCAAATCTTTATCTACAATAACCATCAGAAATGATATAAAAAAAGCTTAACCCAAAAGTTAAGCTTTATATTTTATTTGCTTCAAACCTATTTGGCTTTATGATTTTCCTTTATAAACGCTTCTAATGCAGCCGTCATAGATGGCATACCGGGAAGCGGAGCTTCACAATCGAGCCTCAAGCCCGCATCGCGAACAGCTTTTGCTGTAGCAGTACCAAAACAGCCGATAGCCCTCTCTCCTTGCTCGAAATTAGGCACGTTCTTAAATAATGAAACGATACCTGCGGGAGTAAAGAATATAAGCATATCGTAAGATAATATCTCAGACTCGGTTATTTCATTACTCACAGTTCTGTACATGACTGATTTTGTATAATCAACTTTTTTCTCGTCCAATACTGCCGTAAGGTCTTCTGTATGTACATCCGATACTGGTACAATAAATTTTTCTTTGTTGTGTTTTGTTAAAGCTGTTGCCAAACCATCCATCTTACCTGTTGCACTAAAGAATATCTTGCGCTTTCTGTACACAATATATTTTTGCAGATACAAAGCTACTGCTTCTGATATACAAAAATATTTCATTGTTTCGGGCATTGTTACTCTAAGTTCCTCACACAGAGAGAAGAAATGATCTATTGCAATCCTTGCTGTAAAAACTACTGCTGTGTAATCTTGTATATTAATACGCTGTTGCCTAAACTCCTTTACGTCAATCCCATCTACACGGATAAACGGACGAAAATCCATTTGCACATGATATTTTTCGGCAATATCAAAGTAAGGCGATTTCTCTGTTGTCGGAGCAGGTTGAGAGATTAATATCTTCTTTACTTTCAAGGTCATAATAGTGTGTTAAATACGTCGGTTCTATATAATTGAATCAATCCTATCGATAAATACACATAAGGTAATATTTCAAAGGTGCAAAGGTAGGCAATCAAATACAAAAAGTTAAATTTTTGACCAATAAAAAAGACTATTATTTGATAAAAAAGTGTTATTTGAACAATTAGGAACAATATTAATATAAGTATTAATATCTCAATATGATAAAAATTAGAATAAATCAAGAGCAAAGTAGGTAGAAAATATAGTATCCCCAATACTTCGATAGACACCATATGCATTCTTCGCCACGAATTCATTGCTTTCTTCTGATTAAAGATATAACCTATCAGTTTGTAAATAAAATCTTTGATTCCAAAAAACAGAGCTATAACAACGATAAATGTAACAATAGTCAGAAAAGCTTTACTATTGCTCTGTACGAAAGATTCATACTCTACAAAAACATCATAAATACATATCGCAGACAAAACAACAGATTGGAAAATAAGGAAATAACTATATATCATCTCCCTCGAAGTCGTCTGATTATGTATCCTTGATGCCTTTAGAGGAGTAAAGAGATAGGAAATACTTTCTTTCAAAAAAGATAACCCACCACTATATATATATGTAAAAAGAAATAAGCATAAAAGCAACAGGCAAAAAATACCATCTACTTGCTCCAAATTGAAAGGCAGAAGATCGCCGGAATATCTTACAACATCACCAATGCTATCCTGATGAGCAGAATATAATTGTTTCTTAGTCATATCCACAATCTCGCCTTCCACAGGATTTAATGAAAAACGATGAATATAGACTGTATCCTGCAACAAGACACTATCTTTCATTACACTTAAGTATGGCACTGTATCGTTAATCAAAGCTCTTATGTACTTGAAAGCACATACTTGTCATATTGCAGATCAAGCATGTGCTATATTATTATCTTACAGATTAAACTCCTTTTTTATCACATCTACATAGTCTAGCTTCTCCCATGTAAACAACTCTACTTCGCGAGTTATTCCCTGAGGATTGTAGCGTGACTGAAAATGCTTCGTAACAGTTTCCGGCTCACGACCCATATGTCCATAAGCAGCAGTCTCGGCATAGATAGGGTTCCGCAATTTCAAGCGTTGCTCGATTGCTTTTGGTCTCATGTCGAACAGCTTCTCTACTTTCACGGCTATCTCTCCATCCGAAAGATTTACTGTACCCTTACCATATGTATTTACATAAATATTCATAGGCTTGGCAACACCAATCGCATACGATACCTGAACAAGGATTTCGGAAGACACACCGGCAGCGACAAGGTTTTTCGCAATGTGGCGTGCCGCATACGCAGCCGAACGGTCTACCTTTGAAGGATCCTTACCTGAAAAAGCACCACCACCATGTGCTCCTTTCCCACCATAAGTATCAACTATGATTTTACGTCCGGTCAGGCCGGTATCTCCATGAGGCCCTCCTATAACAAAACGTCCGGTAGGATTTACATGATAAGTAATATCAGTTGTAAAGAGCTTCGTAATATCATCTCTAAACTTATATTTCTCCTTCACACGAGGTATAAGGATCTTGATAACATCTTCTTTTATTTTAGATTGCATTACCTCGTCGTCAGCAAAATCATCATGCTGAGTAGAAATAACAATTGTATCTATCCTCAAAGGTATACCATTATCATCATACTCGATCGTTACCTGCGATTTTGCATCAGGACGAAGGTATGGCATCAAATGCAATTCATTTTTGCGTATAGCGGCTAATTCTCTCAACAATGCATGAGACAAGTCTAGTGCTAATGGCATATAATTGTCTGTCTCGTTTGTTGCGTAGCCAAACATCATACCTTGATCTCCCGCTCCCTGATCCATCGGATCGGATTTACCATCAACACCTCTGTTGATGTCATCGGATTGCTCATGTATGGCAGACAGTACTCCGCAAGATTGAGCCTCAAACTGGTATTCACTTTTGGTATAACCTATACGCTCAATCACTTTACGTGCCGTTTCGGGAATATCAATATATGCTTTTGATTTTACTTCTCCTGCCAAAACTACCTGTCCGGTAGTTACCAATGTTTCGCATGCGACCTTCGATTCAGCATCATAGGCCAAGAATTCGTCCAATAAGGAGTCTGATATCTGATCTGCCACTTTATCAGGGTGACCTTCTGATACAGATTCAGATGTAAATAAATAACTCATAAATATTGTTTTACTGTAATAAAAAACAGGAAGACATGTATGATAATGCAGTGCAGAAAATGGTTTAGCATTTTTTCATGTGGTTGCAATCAATACAAATCTATCCACTTAATTAAGTGCAAAGATACATCTTTTTCTCAATTTAAAATTATTCTATATAAAAAAACAGTCTGGATCAAATTTGATCCAGACTGTTTTTCATATTTTACATCTACTTATTTACTTGCCATTAGCAAATTCAAATAAAGCTTTACCATTTGCATTTTCAGGATCTAGTTCAAGAACCTTTTCTGCATATAGTTTTACATTTGCTTTATCATCAGCCTTTTTGCTTTTCTCGAACTGTAAATAATAATAGTAGCTCAAATAGCTGTATGCTTCTATCAATATTTTGCTGCTTGGTTCCGGATCAGCCAACAGAACTTTAATTGTTTCTTCATAGAATGGTTTTGCCAACCCTTGCTCCGAGTCCGGGTCCATCTGATAGTTTGTACGCGCTCTCTGATAGAATCCTAAATAACTATCCGGCTTACGTTCTGCAACTACAGCAAAAGCTGCATCTGCTTGTTTGTATAGCGCAATAGATTGTTCTTTTACTTGCTCCGGAGTTAACGATTTATCAGCCTCAACTTTAGATGCTGCAGACAGATAGTAGCTACCTAATTGATAATAATCAGTTGCTTCTGCTCTTTCTCCAAGCATCTGGATGTATTCTTTGTAATAATTAGCTGCTTCAGCGTACATCTGATCTTTGGCAGAAGCTGTAGCGATCTCTTTAAACAAGCTTACTTTGCTAGGATCTAGTTTTATCGCTTTCTGATATTGCTCTATAGCCTTTGCTTTATTGCCTGTTTCAGATAGTATATTTCCATAAGCCATATAGTCTGAAACCAAATATTTCACTGTATCAACCTCAGATCTAGGTATACTGAAGAACTTGTCTCCTGCAGCTAAACCGTCCTGATAGTTTTTTGTTTCATTTTCGATATACATCAACAAACGATTCAACACGAAGCTGTTTGGTTCGCGTTTCAAACCTTCATTAATCAGATTCTTTGCACCTGAATATCCTTGTGTAAAGTACTCTGATGCAGCATAACGAGTAATATCATCTACGGTATAATCGCCACCTTTGAAGAATTCTTTGTATGCAGCAATTGCATCGGGATAAAAACCGTCTCTGTAATACAAGTCTGCAAGATCTTTGTAAGCAATCTTATATTCAGGTTTGATTTCTATCGCTTTTTTCAACAAATCGGCTGCTGTATTACGATTAATATATTCATATACCTTAGCACCTTTCATGTAAGCCAATACACAGTTAGGGTCAAAGTTAATAGCCTGATCGTACTGCCCTGCTGCTCCACCGGGATTGTTTTCTTTGGCTAACATATCTCCTTCGAGAATGTATGAATATGGTGATTTCTTATCAGCCTTCTTCGCTTCAGCAATCATCAAAGTGGCTTTGTCTTTCATGCCATTATCGAAATATGCTTTTGCGATTGCCAAAAGAACAGTAACATTCTTTTTATTCTTTTTTTGAACTTCTTTTAATTGGTCTTCTGCAACCTTTGTGTTTGACTTTAATTGCAATTTAGCTAATCCTACAGCACCAAGACCCAGCTCAGTTGTTGCGGCTGCACTCTGTTCAAACTGAGACTTAGCTTCAGTCAAATTATTTTCCAGAATTGCAATTTCTCCCAGATAATAATGAGCTTCTTCAGGATTCTGCCCTACGTTTTTAGTAAAATATTCTTTCGCTAGTTTGGTTTCACCAAGGCTCAGATAATCTGCTCCCGGGCTATTTTGCGCAAATGCCGACAAGCTTATCGCTAAGCTCAAAAATGCGCTCACTAAATACTTCATTTTCATCTTCTATACTATTTTTATTAATATTTATTTATATGTGACAGATATCAGGCCTATCCTAAAATGTTGGGTTTGCTCTTACCAGTCTGGTAGGTACATTTGCGGGATAAAGCCCGGCCTTGAGTATAATACGTTGTCCTTTCTCTCCTGCAGCAAAGGTAACAAAACCTGAAGGTAATCCACCTTTGACATCTGAGATTATAATAAAAATATCTCTCGTCAGCGGGTATTTTTTTAAGACTAAATATGCGGCAAAAGGTTTAAAACTGTTTTCCTCAGTGGCTTTGTCTTCAGAGCTTACCGACATAACATTTATACTATTAATAAAGCTTAAATTTTTAGGATCGGATGGATTGCTGATCCAATTGACACCAATAATACCGATTGCATTAGGAACAGCAGCAACATAATCTATCACTTGCTGATTGGGTGTACGCTCTTGCAGATTGACATTTTTAACGCTGTCTGCCGACCTCGCTTTTACATTCCGACTGAGAGGTTCTCCACCGCAGATTGAATCTTTTATAAATCTGACAGTACTGGAATTAGGGCTATCGAATACAACCGATATTTCACCCAGTTTAGATTTTGGATTTATCTCCTTCCAATCCTTAATCTGACCTGTCATTATTTTTTTAATATCAGACACTGTTATCAAAGTGTCCATATTTTCTTTGTTTACAATAAGGGCAATACCATCAATAGCAAGCCTCTGTGTACGTGGTGCTTGTTTGCGTTCTTTTACAATTTGTGTTTCGTTTGCAGTAAGTTGTCGTGTAGCAATTATTACACGCAAGCTATCTTTCATAAATAAATTGAATGCTTCATTTTCACTGGTAAATATCGGAATAACCAATGCTTCGTGATTTAAAGCTCCAAAAACATCAACCTGTTCTTGTATCACAGGAGCAAAGCATTCATCAACAGCTATCTCAGCTATACCACTTGTGGGCGTATCTGTTCGTGTTATCTTCCTCTGGTCGCTACAAGAAAAGAGAAAGATAAAAGCAAAAATACATACAATAAGACTAAGATTTTTCATAACAAAAAACAGATAATTCATTTAAAATTGTTTCCATGCACGGTATCCTCTGAATATGCCGTACAAAAACAACAGCACACCCATGGCCACGCGAAGCAAGATATGTACATTCTCAAAAATAGGGGTAAATACCATCAAAACTGACACACATAGATAAAACAATACCATAAATATACCAAATATTGCTTTTCCCGATATTTTTTTTCCTTCTTTCATACCTTTTTTTATTGGAAAAAGAAGAGAAGATGTGTCTTTCATACTCCAACTTCTCTTCTTTACTAAGTCTTATTTACAATTTTTTATAAAAATCTCAATAGATATTCACTTTTACTGTTTCAAACGGAATACGATAGGGAGAGTAAAGTACACAGGTACATTCAATCCATTTTGTTTTCCCGGTATCCATTTCGGCATCGATTTAACCACACGTACAGCTTCTTTGTCGCACGATGGGTCGATACCACGAATTACGTTTACATCTTCAATTGCTCCAGTTTTAGAAACAACGAAACGCACTGTTACACGTCCTTGAATACCTGATTCTTGAGCCACTACCGGATATTTGAGGTTGGAAGCAATATACTTTTGCATTTCCATCTCTCCTCCCGGGAAAGTAGGCATCTGTTCTACAGTAACGAAAGGTTTTTCAACGGCAGGTTTTTCTTCTACTATCACCTTGTGTTCTCTCAACTCAGCGATATCGACACCTGTCTTATCATTTGTACCTTTCACGTCAGCCACCGAAATTTGGATTTTAGTTTCCTGAATTTCATCCTGTGACTTCATTTGCTGATCGTCACGCACCTCATCGTCTTTTGCAATCTTAGGAGGCACAAACTTCACTGTTGTTTTCAACGGTGGAGGCGGCGGAGCAGTTTCTTGTTTAATCTTATTCTCTTCCGGAATTTCTTGTTCTACCGGAATATTAGATAACTCGAAAGTGTCTTCCATTGGTCCAGTATTGCCTTGTGTTAGATTCTTTACCACTGATACCAGACTCGGTAAAGCCGACACAAATATTGCAACAGCAAGGATTACTAAAAACGCAACGATATGTCTCTTCGATGATGATTGACGTAGCTTGTAAGCTCCATAGTTTTTATTCTTACCTTCAAAAACTACATCACACCATTCGGAGGAATTCAATTTTATATCTTTTCCCATAATTTTACTCCTTTCTTAATGTGATTAATTTTTTGGTGGTGCAGCACTAGCGCCATAAGCCCCTTTACTTTTCAGGTTCTCAAGCAAGAATTGGTCACCCTCAGTCATATCCACAATTGCATATTTTGCAATACTGCAAATCTGCATTTCATCAAGAGCATCAACAAGATTTTTATAACTAGCTTCGGATGTAGGTTTAATAACCACTACTTGTCCATCCTTGTCATCTTTTATTTCTTTTGATCTTGTCTTAAATTCTTCCTCTGACATTTTATTCTTCTTCTCAAATTTTTCCTGTCTCAATTCCCTCATCTTTGCTACAATAGGGGCATTGCGTTCCAGTAATATTTTACGAAGTCCTTCAGGGGAATAATCAGTTTCTTTCAAGGTTGTATAATCACTATAATTAGGTATACCTGTATAGTAATATACTTTATTGTCTTCTCCTAGAATCAAAGTAATAGCTTTAGACTCCTTGACCTTCACTTCATCCTCTTCAGTAAGTTTCTGATCCGTAGGCATCGCAATATCCATGATTTGCGGTTTACTCAATGTTGTACAGAACATGAAGAATGTAATCAAGAGCATGTTCATATCCACCATCGGAGTAAAGTCTACTCTCAGGGTCTGTTTCTTGGGTTTACCTTTTTTCTCTTCTCCACCACCGGACTGTTGTACTTCTGCCATAATTTTTTCTTTTTTTAATGTTTAAATCATGTTTTATACGCCTTCCGGCATTCCCCTTAGAGATGTTATGAGGCTATAACGGTTTTCTTTCATCTTCACAAGACTTTTCAATACCTTATCCACCAATGGATAAGCTGTTGACTGGTCTGCTTTGATAGCAATACCCATATCATCGCCTCCAATTTCGCGTGCATGTTGTACCCAACGTGAAAACTGATCGTTAACACTGTCGGATGGCACACCCCACTTCTTTATCTCACTATCCTGAGTGCTCAATGGCATATCAAGGAAAGCAGCCATTCTGTTCATAGGCACACCAATG
Source organism: Dysgonomonas mossii DSM 22836 (assembly GCF_000213575.1). Classification (GTDB taxonomy): domain Bacteria; phylum Bacteroidota; class Bacteroidia; order Bacteroidales; family Dysgonomonadaceae; genus Dysgonomonas; species Dysgonomonas mossii. Next base: position 313,141 of record NZ_GL892005.1, on the reverse strand, counting down.
TGTGTTTGTTCTATGAAAGATCTAATCTGCTTATCGGTGAATGTAATACCATAATCTTGCCCCATCTTTTCCAATATCGCCTTTTTATTTTCCGGTCTGTCTATATTCAAGAATACCTTTCCTTGCGGATCTATCAATATATTCAACACATTATATTCAGGCACTTTCACCTCAGATACTGACTGTGGAGTCATTACCTGTACCGGTTCTTTTGGTAAGAAGGTAGCAGTAAGCATAAAGAATGTGAGCAAGAGTACAGTAACGTCACTCATCGCCGTCATGTCGATGAATGTGCTCTGTTTTTTTACTTTTGTCTTTCCCATTTTCTTACTTTTACTTATTAGAGTGGAATCTTATATGAATTCCACAAATTGTTCTGAAAAAAATTGTTAATTATTTAGATAGACCTCCGTGAAGAGTAGTATAAGTTTGACCGATAGCAAAACCTACTTCATCAACAGCGTTAGTTATATCTTCAACTTTTCCAGAGAAATAAGAATAAGAAATGATAGATGCAGCACCAGTACCGATACCCATAGCTGTATTGTAAAGTGCTTCAGAGATACCTACTGCAAGAGCTGTAGAGTCTGGAGCTCCTTCTTGACCCATCGCACCAAACGAACGGATCATACCAAGTACTGTTCCGAATAGTCCCATCAAAGTACCTAGAGTAGAGATAGTAGCGATAACTGATAAGTTTTGTTGTAGATATGGAAGTTCAAGAGTTGTAGCTTCTTCCAATTCTTTTTGAATCATTGCTGCTTTTTCGTCATTGTTCTTGTCAGCAATTTTTTCAACATCTGCATATCTGATTAATCCTGCTTTTAATATATTAGCCACAGATCCTTTTTGTTCGTCACATAGCTTTGTTGCACCTGCGATGTCACCAGCTTCTAACTTAGCTTTAGCGTTCATCACAAATTTAGCTGTGCTTCCTTTTCCACTAGCTCTGTTCAATGCAAAGAATCTCTCTACAGAAAGAGTAAGTGTTGTTAGTAACAGCGTGATAACGATAGGAATTACCCATCCTCCTTGGAATAATGCACCTAGTGAATTGCCTGGTAGTGGATGACCTTTTTCGTCAAAGTTAGCCTTATCCCCGGCAACTAGGTAGAAGAATAGGTGAGCTACAATCGCACATCCAATAACGACTATCATAGCTGAAACGCCTTTAGATCTTGGTTTTTGTTTTGGTTGTTGTTTTTTAGTTTCCATAATGATAATAAATAATTTAAGTTTAGTGAATCAATTTTTAAATTTATATTTTTTAATTTTCAATAGTCTTCTTAATTTTAAAACAATAAAATTACACAGTGTCAATTATTATAGGATGCAAATATACTATTATTTTGATTTTTTAAGTATTTCGCATCTAACATTGCACTTTTATTCACACTTCTAATCAAATGTAACGGTGAAATCAGTTTTTTATTTTCCAATAAAAGCAACTTTTGTAATAGAGAATGTTCAAGCAAATTCAAAGGTCTATATATCTGTAATTGTGGATATTCTTTTTTATTTAAGTGCCCCACAAGGTATTAAACGATCACTCTAGTTTCAGCTAACAAAAATAGAACTAAAAATCAATTCACACAATAAAAAAAATATAAAAAAACCCTTATTAACCTATTTCTCTATACACAGTTCATCATTCAGTGCAATTACCGCGTCTTTATAAAATTCTCTTTTTATCACAAACTGCATATTCACCTGCCGTAGAGATTGAGCAAAACTCTCGACATTGATACCTTTTTGAAACAGAGCTTTCGAGGCTCTATACAAGAATCCGGGCAGTGCAATATTGGTACCCATCACACACACTAAGGCTACACGCTCTACAATAACCTGATAGAATGTCGTCTCCAGATCTGTTATCATTTCGCGTGATTTGTAATTGTCCCATACCACCATTGTGATAGAGTTTGCATTTGTAGATTTGAGAATGTAACTCACATTATATTTGGCAAATATCTGCATTATTCTCAAGTCAAATCCAACCTCTCCAACCATCATTGGATCGTGAATTTCTACAGCTAATACCTTATCTGTACCTGAAACAATCTCTATCTTCGGTATTTCCGACACATATTCTTTTGTGATCAATGTACCTGGGTGTTCCGGCTCAAAGGTATTTTTGATACGAATATCTATATTTGCAAGTTCCAAAGGCTTAGACGCTTTCGGATGAATAGCCTCCATGCCAATATCAGCCAACTGGTCGGCCACTATAAAATTTGTTCGTCCTACAGGGACTACCTTATCCACCCCTACTATATTGGGATCGGCGCTTGATAAGTGATATTCTTTATGGATAATAGCCTCGTCAGCATTTACTTCTACGGCAATTTTGCTAAAAGTAACCTCTGTATAACCTCTATCGAACGCACGCATAATACCCTCAGTACCTTTCGTATAACCGGTAGCAACACAAACATCCTTACTGAAATCAACGCCTTTGAATGCTCTATGAATACGCTCATCTATCGTAAGAGGCAGAGAGTCATTGAATCCGCAAAGATCGATAAACCGAGCAGAGATACCATTGTTATTCAAAATATTTACAGTATTCCACGCTGAATGTGCCTCTCCTATCGAAGCTAAAATTTCGCGTGCGGCTAAACAGATATCTTCGGCATTTACGTACCCTGAAGCCAAAACTTTGCTCAAACTGTGAAGCATTGTTTTAGCCTGTTTGAGGCGAAAGGTAATAAATTCTCTTGCTTCTAATAGATTCAGGCCGATTTCTTCAAAACCCTTATTTATAAGCAAAAGCCTTTGACACAGACTATCTAATCCGATGCTATAATCTGCATTTTCGAGAAATTGGACATATACTCCGGGCTCTCCTGTTTTTTTATGTTCCAATAGCCAGTTAGTGACATTATTATATGCGGATACAACAAATATCCGATTGTACATTTCTTCCGGCTTTCTCTTTCCTACAATGACGTTCTCCAGCACATCTTTAAACTGCGACATGGAGGTTCCGCCAATTTTCTCAACTGTAAGCATTTTAATCTTTAATATTTTGAAAAAAATTTAGCGCAAAAATAATAAAATAATCTTATTTCACAGGGGAATATAGAATAATGTCACTCCTTTGTAACATTAAATCGAATAAAAACAGGAAATAAGTAAAGAATAAATCGATATTTCCGATATATTTGTAGAGAATGTTAAAAAGTGTCCCTAAATAATAAACTAATAATGAGATTATATATTGCCTTGGTTTTATCCTTTTTTTGCTCCATTCATTTGCACGCACAAAACTTTAAAGGAAAAATTACAGACACAAACGGCGAACCGTTATATGGAAGCACAGTATATATAAAAGGTGTAAATCAAGGATTGGTATGTAACGAAACAGGAAGCTATCAAACGACTATACCCAACGGAGAATACGAAGTTGAATATAAATGTTTGGGGTTTAAACCCGAAGTACGAAAAATCAATATCAGTACAGATAGAGTAACTACATTAGATATAGTACTATATGAAACACCTTTCAACCTGAAAGAAATTACCGTATCAAATCAGGAAGACCCGGCCTACCCTATTATGCGGAAAGCAATAGAAAAAGCACCATTATATGCCGCTTCTGTAAAAGAGTATACTGCCGAAGCCTACATAAAGGTAAACGCTGAATTGCTTAAAGTTTCGTCATTGATCGATAGAATGGCAAAAAGAGAAGAGGGGGTTAAACTATCAGATTTTAAAGAGTTGCTATTTACACAAGAATCCTTCAACGAAATACGTTTTACAGCACCCGACAAGTACGAACAAACAGTAAAAGCGTTCTCAAGCAGTATTCCCGATAATATAGATTCGAAAGACGCGATGGGAATATTAAGCACTTCCTTGTACAATCCGAAGATTGGTTCATACATTTCGCCCTTGCATCCTCAAGCATTTTCTTATTACAAATTCAGATACGAAGGGTTTATAGAAGAGAATGGATTAACAATAAATAAAATTAAAATAGAGCCCAAATTAAAAGACCCTTCGCTTTTTGAAGGCTACATATATATAGCAGATTATACATGGCATATATATTCTGCGGAACTTCGTTCTAATCCATACGGAGCAAAACAAGCATATACAATCTCGTTTCAGGAATTGGCACCAAATGTATATCTGCCTATCACTTATTTGATAGCATCTGATATTGACATCTTCGGAATTAAAGCTACAATGAACTACTACACATCACTAACCTATAGTAATATTAAAACGAATGAATCGGTAATAAGTGGTACAAAAAGCAAAAAAGAGAAAAGAAACTTTGAAATCGGACGTCAAGACTCCTTATATATAGTAAGATCGGATAGTTTGGCATCTAAGCGTGATGCAGCATATTGGGCTAACATAAGAACGATACCTCTGGGAGAACGGGAGATAAAAACATTAATCAAAAGGGATTCCATACAGCAACATCTCGATTCGGCGAGAGAGAAGCACCGTAATCCAAAGCTGACATTTTCGAATATAATAAACGGAGGTCAGATAGGAAATGACTCCAGCAAGGTGAAAATCAAATTCAATGGGATAGTCGAAGGTAGTATCTATGAGTATAATTTTGTAGATGGGCTATGGATGGGACAGTCGTTCAGGTTAACGAGTAATATCGGAAAACACAACAGGCTAGAACTCACACCTTATATATATTATGCCTTATCAAGAAAAAGATTGGTAGGTGGAGGGAATATAAATCTTACTTATGCGCCTTTAAGATTAGGCAACCTAACCATCTCTATAGGAAGCACAAGTGAAGATTTCAATCCACAAGGCATTCATCGCTTCAATAACTTTTCAAGTTCATTAATCAGAGGAAAGAATTACAACTACTTCTATCAAAAAGATTTTATTTCCGCAACGAATAGTATAGATATTTCGAACGGATTATCTGTATCTGTAGGACTGGAGATAGACAGGCGTCATGGATTATCAAATAATACGGATTACACCTGGGGTAAGAAAAGTAAAATTATGCCTAACATATACCCTTACGACCGGTTTGACAAGACAGCATTCAACTTAGGTATAGAGTATACCCCTTACGCCTATTACTCTATAAAAGATGGAGCTAAACGATATGAGAGATACGCTTCACCTACATTCTACATTAATTACGAGCAGGCATTCTCGGGATGGCAAACCAACAATGCTCAATATCAAAAATTATCGGGAGGAATAAAGCAACAAATAAAGCTAGGTGAATTCAGCAACTTCAACTACCAACTCGAAGGAGGTCGCTTTTTGGGAGAAAGAGACAAAATACACTTTGTGGATTATCAACATTTCAACACATCGAATGTAACAGTGAATCTGAAATCTCCATTCACATCCTTTATGCTGTTAGATAATTATATTGCTTCAACAAATAGATATTGGATCAGAACCAATTTCAACTACGAAAGCAAGTATATATTAATTAAACGACTCCCATTTCTTCAAGGAAAAATGTTTACAGAAAGCCTACATCTAAAAAGCTTGTACACCGCCGACATGAAATATAGTGAGATGGGCTACTCACTAAACTTCACAAAGTTGCTTAATGTGGGAGTATTCGCATCATTCAAGAAAACAAAATATCAGGATTTCGGCATAAGAGTATTGTTCGATTTAGACAATATAAAGAAAACTATAAACAGGTAAAAGCAAGCATAACGTCACCTTTCTATTTTTAGGTAATATTAGAATTTGACCTGATAATAATATTTTTCTCATCAGACTAAAATACATACCTTTGCACAAATTTAATTATGGCATCTGTAAAATCTTGGGTATCGGCTCTGCGTCCACGCACACTATTCTTGGCGGGAGCTACAGCACTATGTGGCAGTGGGATCGCATATAACACAGGAAAATTCAGCATATTTGTATTTGTTCTGACTATTTTGGTAGCGAATGTATTACAACTGCTATCAAATATGGCAAACGACCTTGGTGACTACCAACAAGGTACAGATATCACAGGCGAAAGAATAGGACCTCAACGAACAGTCCAAAGCGGAGCCATTACTCCCGAAGAGATGACAAAAGCAATAAAAATAGCCATAGCATGTGCTATTGTTATGGGAATCTTGCTTGTCTATGTGGCTCTTCAGTTTATGGAGTGGCAATATATTTTACTCTTTCTGGGCTTGGGACTAGGTAGCATTGTAGCCGCAATAAAATATACAGCCGGAAGAAATCCTTATGGATACAAGGGATTGGGAGATATTTTCTCATTTGTCTTCTTTGGACTAGTGTCAGTTGTTGGAACATATTTTCTACATACCCATACTATAGATTTCAAGCCGTGGCTACCTGCTATAGCTTTGGGTTTACTAACAGCTGCCGTACTCAATCTTAACAATATGCGCGACATAGACAATGATAGAAAATCGGGAAAAATAACAATCCCGGTACGGATAGGAATCAAGAATGCTAAGATATACCACGCCCTATTAATTATAGGAGCGTTCGTTTCCCTTACGGCATATTCTATATTATATAGTACCCACTGGTATCAATATATCTACCTATTAAGTTTTCTTGTATTTTTTAAATTGTTAATTAACATTATCAAAATAAAAGAGAATCGTCTACTCGACCCATACTTGAAATATACTTCGATGGGAACATTTATCCTATCTGTTTGTTTTTGTATTTGTATCAATCTATAATGAAAAAGATAGGATTACTTTCTGACACCCATAACTGGTGGGATGAGAAGTTTGCAAAATATTTTTCCGACTGTGACGAAATATGGCATGCGGGAGATATAGGTTCAATGGAGTTAGCTTTAAAGTTCGAAGCTTTAGGCAAACCCTTTCGGGCTGTGTACGGGAATATCGATGATAGTCGTGTACGTGCAGCATATCCCGAAACATTACGCTTCACACTCGAAGGAGTAGATGTGTTTATGATTCATATAGGAGGCTCTCCGGGAAGGTATGAGCGAAAAGTACAATCAATATTACTTATGAATCCGCCCAAATTATTTATAACAGGGCACTCACATATACTAAAAGTCATATTCGATAAAAAAATAAACGGATTATTCATCAATCCGGGTGCAGCAGGCAAATATGGGATACATAAAGTCAGAACCCTTCTTAAGTTCAACTTGAGTGAGGGTAACATCTCCGACTTGGATGTCATCGAACTTCATGACGAATCTTAATTAATACTTGTCTAATATTTCAATTTTAACGAAATTTGCAACAGTAAAAAAAACAGCAGCATGAAGGAAAAATTACTGAGCTATGATGATGTTCGCAAAATGAGCCCCATTTTGCGTGGCCCATTTGGAAATATACTTATAAAATTTGCTATGTGGCTGACCGGGATGAATAAAGTCAACCGCATCTACGATACTTCGAAGCAATACGAAGGTCCTGAATTTTGCAAACATTTGCTACAAGACGTTGGGGTCAATATAGTAGTAGAGAATATAGAAGTGCTTAACGAATACGAAGGAGCTTCGTTTATCACAGTCTCGAACCATGCATACGGTCACATAGATGGTATTGCCGCCATTGCCACAATCGCATCGGTTCGCCCCGACTATAAAATGATGGTGAATTTCATTCTCGGCATGATAGATACAATGTCTCCCAACTTTATTGCTGTTAATCCTTTCCAAAGCGGGAAGATGGCAAATAAGTCAAGCCTCGAAGGAATAAAGCAATCCATTGAACATATCAAAAGCGGACATCCATTGGGATTCTTCCCTGCCGGTGCTGTATCTAAGACAAAAGTGCGAAACTTCAGAATGGAAGTCGAAGACCGTGAATGGCAAGAACCGGTGCTAAAGTTGATAAAAAAGTCGAAAGTACCTGTGATACCCATGTACTTTAGCGGTAGAAATTCTTGGTTCTTTAACTTTCTTGATCTTGTAAATTGGAGACTCCGTTCATTGAGGTTAGGACATGAAGTGTATAATAAAAAGGGTAAAACGATATACTTACGATTGGGTGAGCCAATATCACCGGAAGAACAGGCAAAACATACAGATATAAAGGAATTCGGAGAGTTTTTGAAAGCTAAAACATACGCTTTAGCTAAATCTACAGATTAAACTCATCACCTTTAGAAATCTTCACTAAAAAAGACTGACAAAACTGAAATTAATATGTAATTTTGTCAGGTTTCGTTAAACTTCACATATAAACTTTTGTTTATTTGTGACTTATCTATCTAATAAAATGGCAAGACCAGATATACAACAGGTAAAACAACGCTTCGGTATCATAGGGAACACACCCGATCTCAACCGAGCTATAGACATAGCGCTTCAGGTAGCTCCTACCGATATGTCTGTACTGGTGACAGGTGAGAGCGGAGTGGGTAAAGAAAGTTTTCCGCAGATTATCCATCAGTTCAGCCATCGCAAACATGGAACTTATATTGCGGTCAACTGTGGGTCTATCCCCGAAGGGACTATAGACTCAGAACTTTTTGGACACGAAAAAGGATCTTTTACCGGTGCTACAGGTGAACGGAAAGGGTATTTCGAAGTAGCTAACGGAGGCACATTGTTCCTCGACGAAGTAGGAGAATTACCCCTTTCTACACAGGCTCGTTTGCTCCGTGTACTCGAAACGGGTGAATTTATAAAAGTAGGTTCATCCAAAGTTGAGAAAACAGATGTACGTGTTGTTGCAGCTACAAATCTGGACATGATAACTGCTACACGTAACGGACGTTTTCGTGAGGACTTATATTACCGATTAAACACTGTTCCCATTCGGATACCTGCCCTAAGAGACAGAAAAGACGACATCCCTCTACTATTCAGGAAATTTGCAAGCGACTGTGCAGAAAAATATAATATGCCGTCTATTGTTTTAACCGAATCGGCAAAGCAAATGCTCAAAGATTACTATTGGCCGGGGAATATTCGCCAGCTAAAAAATATTACCGAACAGATATCAATCATAGAACAGGCTAGAGAAATAACTCCCGACATACTAAAACTTTATCTTCCGGCAAACGAGGTTGGCTTAATTCCCATCCACACTTCTGCGGGACATAATGATGCTAAAAGCTTTAGCAATGAACGAGAAATTCTCTATCAGGTACTTTTTGACATGAAAAAAGACATGAATGAGTTGAAAAAAATTGTTCATGATATTGTTGCCGGAAATCTGAAGGCCACAGATGCTGTATCTGCATCCACAATCAGCAAAAGCGATAGTGCTTTGCCAACTATGGTAGTAAGTGCAGCTGACAAAGGAGCAACTACTCCTCTGACCATAAAAAATGATACTCATACTATTACCCCTACCAGAAATGATATTGCTGACGTAGATATAATAGAAGCTCCGGAATATGAAGAAGAAACACTTTCGCTGCAAGATGTAGAAAAAGACATGATTATAAAAGCGTTGGATCGTCATAACGGAAAGCGTAAGAATGCGGCTCAAGACCTGAAAATATCGGAACGTACACTGTACAGAAAAATAAAAGAATATAATCTGGAAAATTTATGAAAAAAATCGGCCTGTTGATTCTAGTGTCAATCATGATGACAGCTTGTACAATCTCATACAAGTTTAACGGTTCGAACATTAACTATTCCGAAACACCCACTTTAGAGATTCGCGACTTCCAAAACCAGTCGCCGAACGTATATCCTATGTTAGCTCAAATGTTTAACGAGGAGATGAAAGATGTGTTTATACGCGGAACCAAACTACAGTTTACCAGTGTAGCACCCTCAATGGAAATAGAAGGCGAGATCGTCCGTTGGGATCTGACACCTCTGGCTGTGCAGGAAAACAATCTGGCATCACAGACTCGACTTACGATGGCGGTTAAATTCCGATTTAGAAACAATGTAAGACCGGAAGAGGATAAAGAGGAAACAATCTCTGCATATCGAGATTTTGAGAGCAGCAAAATGCTTACCGATGTACAAGATAAGCTGGGTGAAGAGCTGACAAAGGAAATAGTAGACCAGATATTCAATGCAACCATGTCTAATTGGTAATAAACAATAATTTAAAATATTGCTATAAGATCTTAAACATGGATATTCAGAAGCTTAATGAATTTATTATTCAAAAAAATTCTCCCTCGAAATCCGATATCGGAAGTCTGGAGAGGATTGCTTTCGAATACCCTTTTTTTCAAGCTGCCATTTTCATATATCTAAAAGCTGTGTATATACACGAACCTGAAAGATATAAAACAGAACTGGAAAGGCTCAGTATTACAATAGCTGACAGAAGAGCTCTGTTCTATTATATATTCAGTGAAGAATATCAACAATTCTTTGTAGAAACAGGAAAAAAAGAAATTGCAGAAGATAAAACGAATATTCTGTTAAATGCATTCTTTGAATCTCGAGGCGAAACAACCGGCGATGATATGCAGCTAGAATATAATATATCCCATTCGAGCATAGCCACAACTGATTATTTTTCCTACATACAATATCAGCCACAAGAAGAAGAAGAAGAAAACAAAGAAGATATCAACCTGCAACTCAAGCATCAAGATATTATAGATACCTTCATTACTAAATCGGAAGAAGAGGGTATCCACATCCAAATAGAGAAAGAAGATGAGTCGCTTCGAGATCATACTTATGAAGTAAAGGATGGCGATGAAGACCAGGATGAATTAAATGAAGACCTATTTTTTACCGAGACCCTTGCCAAAATCTATATAAAGCAGCAGAAGTATGAGAAAGCATACAAAATAATTAAACATTTAAGTTTGAATTATCCAAAAAAAAATATTTACTTTGCAGACCAATTGAGTTTTCTCGAAAAATTGATTATAAATTCAAAATCTAAAGATAAAAAATGATCGCACTTATTACCATATTAATTGTGATAGCAGCTATAGCCTTGGTACTTATAGTTCTTGTTCAAAACTCAAAAGGCGGAGGCCTTTCATCAGGATTTTCATCTTCAAATGCAATCATGGGAGTTCGTAAAACCACAGACTTCTTGGAGAAAGCAACTTGGGGATTGGCTGGTTTCATCATGATAATGAGTATTGTTTGTGTTATGATCAGACCTAAAGGTGCTTTAGGAGCAGCTAAACCGGATATAAGCATACCGGCTATTCCTACTACAGGAACACCTGATATGTCGACTACTTTACCCCTTAATCAAGGTCAAGGTGCAGAAAGTACAACTACTCCGGCTCCTAACCAACAGCCAACAACACCTCCTACAGAATAAGGAAAATATAAAAATCATATAATAAGGAAGCTTATCTGCAATCAGATAAGCTTTTTTTGTATATCTAATTCTTCGGAAGTAGAAAGAGGCCTGTCTATAAAATATAGAACAATAGTCGCAACTATCTTTGGAAAAATAGAAAGCACACAAAATAAGAATCCCTCCAAACTTCTCCGCTTTCGGGGAGTCCTTTGAAGGGATTCTTATTATAAAACATAGACCTTAGAAATTACTTTAGAGGTCTGATAATATTATTAGCTACAGCAAATACTACTCGTTATCTTCCGTATTCTCTTCGCTGCTGTTATCTTCTTGCTCGAAGTCGAAACCAGACTCGATAATTATATTATACCAGTTTATTATTTTCTTGATATCTGTCGGGTAAACACGATCCTTGTCAAACTCAGGTAATACCTCTTCGAAGTATCTCTTTAATTCTTCAGGCTTTGAGTTTGCACTGATCGATACTTTAGCCCCATTTTCTTTCTCTTTGATAGAAGCAAGAATGCTTTTTAAAGGCACATCATCAGTTTCTGTGTATATAGAGATATCTCCTAATGATACTACTTTATCACGTGGATGGATAGGAATCTTTTTGTTATCTGCGAGAGACTCTACAATAACCATATTCTTACTGTTCGATACTAGTTTGTAAAGTCCGGGTTTTCCAGAAATAGATAAGATTGTTTTAAGCATAAAAAAATAATTTAATTAAAATACTTTTCTGATTTTTAGTTAAGACACAAAAATAATATGAATACATTAAATATAATAATTTAATGTATTCAAATTGATAATATATTTATTAACCTGTTAATTAATAGACACTCCAACTATTCGAATATCTTTTTATATACATGGCAATAAGGAGTTGTTCCTTTGTGCTCGTAATATTGTTGATGATAATCTTCTGCTTTCCAGAATGTAGATAAGGGTTTTAGCATTGTTGCAACCTTATATCCCTTTTTTTGTAGAATCGATATATATTTTTCAGCAATACTTTTCTCATTCTCATCGGCATAAAATATACAAGACAGATACTGAGGGCCAATATCCGGACCTTGCCCATTTGTTTGAGTAAAGTCATGCGTTTCGAAAAACAACTTGACAAGGTCTTCATACGTGGTTTTAGAAGTATCATATTCTACTTCTGTTGTTTCTAAATGTCCGGTATTTTTCTGACATACTTGTTCGTAACTAGGATGATCAACATGACCACCCATAAAACCTACTGCGGTATGTGCCACACCTTTGGCTTTCATGAAATAGTATTCGGTGCCCCAAAAACAACCGGAGGCAAAATAAGCTTTCTTTATCATTTTATTCTCTTGAGGTATAAATTTTAGTGATATAGAGTTTACACAATGTCTTGTCTCTTTTGCAGTGAAGCCTTCATTGAGAAATACATGCCCTAAGTGAGCACCACAGTTTGCACATATTATTTCGGTTCGTCTTCCATCGGCATCAGGAACACGTTTTACAGCACCCTTTATTTCATCATCAAAAGAAGGCCATCCACAATGAGAGTCAAATTTATCAGATGAATTATACAGTGGGGCGTTACATCTTCTACACACATACATTCCAGCCCGCTTATTATTTACATATTCTCCTGTATAAGGAACTTCTGTACCTTTATGTATTATTACCCTTTCTTCTTCGGGCGACAGTTTATTGTATTTCATATTACCTTGTTCTATTTTATTTTGACTCTGTACACATGATACTCCCCCTACGATCACGGTACATAATAAATATATGAATAATCTAAGTTTCATACCGTTTTTTTATAATAATTTTTAAAAGTAAAAGGTCTTCTCTTTTTCAGATATTCAATATTATACATATTGCTATACGCCTCGCGTTCGTACGAAATGTTTATATAAGCATCAAACATATTCCTATATTGTATCAAGCGAACGATCCACTCTATCAAATAGCTTATATAAAAGAATATGACGAGCATTTCAACCATTTGTCGTGTATGTATATACTCATGGTTTATTTCGGCATCAGTTAGCTTTCCATAACCCTTGCGAGCAATGATCACTCCAAACAAATTGATTGCTCCGAAGTTCCCCGGTGGAAAATGTTTACTGTATAATATTTTCATTCCTTTATTTACCAGACAAAAATATCTTTGAACAAAGATGTTCACAAGTTTTTTGAGGCAAATTTTGTTAAAGGGAATCTTTTAAATAACTTTCCGTTTCTTTTAAAACAAATCAATATGGAATTAGTTTATGCCGGTGTAATATTGATCCTGGCTACAATTGTGGTTTATTTAATCCAAAGAAACAATAAGCAGAGAGAATCTGAACTAAAGGAAGAAGTTGTTCGCTTAACTCGGGATAAGGAGTCTTTACAAAAGGCTCAATTAGAGCATGTGAAAGAGATTGCAGAAAATAAAGCTTTGCTACAGTCCAGAGAGGAACAATTACGCATTCAGCAAGAAGAGTTATTGAATACCCGTACTCAGCTAAATAAAGATTTCCAAATATTAGCTACACAGATATTGGAAGAAAAAACGCTTCGCTTTACCGATGTGAACAAGGCGAATATGGAGGCTATACTGAAACCCCTGAACGAAAAACTAGTCGAGTTTAAGGTAAAAGTAGAAGAAACTTACGATAAAGAATCGAAGCAGCGTTTTTCGCTCGAAGAACGCATAAAAGATCTGGTTGCTCTGAATAATCAGATAAGCGAAGATGCTAACAACTTAACGAAAGCATTGAAAGGCAGTAATAAGATACAAGGCAACTGGGGCGAAATGATTTTGGAGTCTATATTAGAGAAATCGGGACTCAAAAAAGGTGAAGAATATTTTACTCAGGAATTTATTACCGACGAAAATGGAGCTCGTATTCAGAACACGCAAAATAAATATATGCAACCCGATGTTACAGTTGTTTATCCAGGTGGACGAAAAATCATTATAGACTCGAAAGTATCTTTGAGTGCATATATAAAGTATGTAGAGGCTGAAATAGATGCAGTAAAAATCTCTGCGGAAAAAGAACATATTACTTCTGTAAGGCAGCATATTGATGAGCTGAGCCAAAAAGCATATCAAGACTATGTAGAGTCTCTCGATTTTGTAATGATGTTTATCCCTAACGAACCGGCTTATATATTAGCGATGCAGCTCGATTCTACTTTGTGGGATTATGCATATCGTAAACGGATCTTATTGATAAGTCCTACAAACTTGGTAGCCTCGTTGAAAGTCGTAGCCGACCTGTGGAAACGTGAATACCAAAGCCGCAATGCCATAGAGATAGCCAAACGAGGAGCTGCCTTATACGATAAGTTTGCAGGCTTTGTAGAAACGCTCCAAGATGTAGGGAAAAACATAGAACGTTCTCAGAAAGCATACGATAAAGCTCTATCACAACTGAAAGAAGGCAATGGAAATCTTATACGACAGGCCGAAATGCTTAAAGATCTAGGTGTTAAGGCTCAAAAAGAACTACCAGACAGCATCGAATAAGTTAAATAGAGTTAAACATGTAAAGAAAAATAGTCAAACATGTTTTACAACATAAAAATTCACTTATCTTTGTACTGTGTTTTTCATGGTATTAGATTTAAGGTTAACAATGAAGATTGGTTGTCGTGATGACAGCCTTTTCTTTTTTATATAGTATCCGTTCTATAGATATAGAATTTAAAACCTCCTTTCTCGACACTGAATTTTTCATCGAGCATAAATTCAGGAAAAGATTTACCACAAAACAAACAGGTAAATAACACACATAAAACATATTACAAAACAAAGCATCCCCTATTCTATCTGATTAGTATTAAACAATATTTACGAATAAAGTCTTTACAGGAAGATTTTGAGAGATTTATAAAATAGTTATTATTTGGATATAGTATGCTAAGTTATTGTTTTACATAACGTTGATTATACGTTATAATATACATTTATTATAATATAGAAAAAAATGATTAAAAAAAACTATACAATATGTTTTACAACATAAAAAATATACTATCTTTGTACTGTGTTTTTCATGGTATTAGATTTAAGGTTAACAATGAAGATTGGTTGTCGAGATGACAACCTTTTCTTTTTTATATAGAACCATTCCTAAATACGCTGAAATTCACACTTCCATATACCCGTTGATCTTCGAATAACGGATGGTTAGAGTAATTATAATCCTTAGAATGCTCAAGAATAAATATTCCTCCCGGCTTTATCAATTCTTTTTCAAATACAAGTTTAGGCACATCTTCAAAATGCTTTAAATCATAAGGAGGATCGGCAAAGATAAAATCAAACTTCTCTTTACAATGCACCAAATAACTAAATACATCCATCTTGGAGAGCATCAGCTCTGATTGTATTTGCAATTCTGCTTTTGTTTTTTCGATGAATGAAGCATGCGCAAAGTTTTTCTCTACACATACAACACGTGGACACCCTCGCGAAACCAATTCGAAACTAATACTACCTGTACCACCAAAAAGGTCTAAGGCTGTAGTTTCTTCCCAGTCTATAGAGTTGTTCAGGACATTGAATATATTTTCTTTTGCAAAATCTGTTGTAGGACGTGCCTTGAAACTTTTGGGAGGATCAAATCTACGACCTTTATATTTCCCACTGATTATTCTCATAATGATAATGTTAGTAAGTCTAATGGAGCTTTTTGAGCATCTTCATTCCACAAGAAAATTTCACTCGAAATATTCTGTTGCTCAATGTTCTTTATATACTGTTGCAGAAGTTTCACCAATTGGAGATCGGGATTCCCGACTATAAAAAGATAATCATCTAATTGGCTGAACCTGCATTGCTCCCAAAGTTTAAGAATATAATATAGCTGGTTTGTTATTTGTTCATTGGTATACGTTAAGCTATGAACCAACTTTGGCCCGGTAAAACAAATAATATCAAGGAAATTATCGTGAAAATTTAAATACATTCTCGAAGCATTCCCTGTAAGCTTGTTTTTATCTTCAAAGTAGTTGATAAGCAAATTTGTATGATGAAAAAAGTGCGGAGCCCAAAGGCTTCTGGATAGAAAGTCAAAAATATCTTTATTCAAATTAAACAATGTAGTCACATCCTGATTTTTGATAAAACCCGTAGATAGATGGCTTGCTTTCTCAACATGCGTAAAATTATACAAATGCTCTTTATCCCTAATATCAAAATATCGGGCAGGAATCAGATCATAGCTTGATGAAACAAAGACAACATTTGTCTGCTTAAATTCCTGCGTAAGAAAATTAAAATCAAAAATGATCCGTTGAATATTTGCCAGAAGGTTATCGCTCATCGAAAAGGATGTTTCACGCAGACAATAATTCTCTTTTGTCTCAGGATCTGAAATAGAGAACATAAAGCTATAGGACGTTATTCGTATCGATAACACATATCTATCTGATTGTCCGAGGTCTATACTTTCGGGTAAAAACATATTTTGGTATTTCTATACACAAAGTTAGAAAAAGATATTTTTATCTGCTATTTTTGATCTTCAATTCACCATTTCCTTCCGCTATGATCAATGATTTCTTCCGCAGTAAAATAATAGAGAATTTCCCATTCGAACCAACAAGCCAACAAAATGAAGCCTTGGAGAAGATCGTAAACTTCTTATTTTTGCAAAAAGAAGAGACTCTGTTTTTGTTGCGGGGATATGCAGGAACGGGAAAGTCTTCTTTGCTCGGAGCCTTAGTAAAAACAATGACTGAGTTTAAGCAAAAAACAGTATTACTAGCACCTACAGGACGAGCAGCGAAAGTATTTTCATCTTATGCCAGCCATCCGGCTTTTACCATTCACAAGAAAATATACCGACAACAAAAATATGCAGGAGACTTCGGAAGCTTTGGACTGATGGACAATCTACACAAAGACACTCTTTTTATTGTAGATGAAGCTTCTATGATCAGCAATAGCGGAATGGATGCATCCTTCTTTGGTACAGGGCATCTGCTCGATGATCTGATCCATTATGTCTATTCAGGCGAAAACTGCCGCTTATTGCTTATTGGCGATTCGGCACAGTTGCCACCTGTTATGGAAGAAGATAGTCCTGCCCTGCAAACGGCAGTACTCGAAGGTTACGGACTCGATATTTATGAGGCTATGCTCTCACAGATAGTGCGACAAGCTGAAAGCTCGGGCATCCTATACAACGCTACGAATATACGTAACCTCCTAAGCAAAGGAGAAACCGGAGCATATCCCAAACTCCTTCTCGATAATTTTAACGATATTGTACGCATCAACGGAGAAGACCTTATCGATGAGATTTCCGCATCTTATGATAGAGAAGGGCTAGACAATACAATGATTGTTTCCCGCTCTAATAAGCGATGCAATATCTATAATCAGGGGGTGCGCAACAGGATTCTATACAGAGAGGAGGAATTATCGGCGGGAGATATGCTGATGATCACCAAAAACAATTATTATTGGACAGAAAACATAGAAGGAATTGATTTCTTAGCGAATGGCGAAATAGTAGAAATGCTTCGTGTTCGCCGTGAACAAGAATTGTATGGATTCCGCTTTTGTGACGTCTTGGTTAGAAGCCTCGATTATGATATAGAGTTCGAAATCAAGATACTTATGGATACGCTTTACTCTGATGTTTCGGGCTTACCCCGTGAGCGTGCAGAAGAATTATTCTTAAATATATTAGAAGATTACTCTGACATATCTACAAAGGCAGGGAAAATGAAAAAGCTCAAAACCGACCCTTTCTATAATGCTGTACAAGTAAAATTTGCCTATGCTGTCACCTGTCATAAGGCACAGGGGGGAGAATGGAGTACCGTCTTTCTTGATTTAGGCTATATTTCGGAAGAACATTTAGGAATAAACTTTTATCGCTGGCTCTACACGGCAATTACCCGAGCCGGGAAGAAACTGTACTTAGTAAATCTTCCCGACGAGTTTGTATAAGATGAAATTATGTTTAAAAGACTATCCTCCAAAGTTAGCTTTTATATAATCCATTAATTCAAAATCTTTTTTCATTTCCGGCTTACCGATTTCTACCTCACCTGTATTTATCATCAAGTTGTCTTTGCCTATGATCAGCTTGTCAATAAATGAGCATATTTCATTTATGTTCTCTTTCATCGGACGTTCGGCTATTTCATGTGCAGCATTTTCTACTTTGTAGAAATAATATGGAGTATTCAATTCTTGAAGCTGTTTTGCAATATGTTTCGAACCATACAGCCCAACCTGAAGCATTTCTGTTTTATCAAATGGAACATTTCTGTCGGCATCTCCGTGAAACATCTGTATAGGCGATGGTGCTGTTTGCCATTTCAGATCTCCGCTTGTACTAAAGATAGCTCCGGCAAAAGCAATTGTTCCGGCATAATTGAATCCTTGAGGAAGTTTCTCTGCAAGCTTACTTTTATTGCATATTGCATATTCTCCGTGCAGAACGGCAACAGCTCCGGCACTCGAACCATTCGTAATAAATTCATCTTTTTCGAGATTCCAATCATCAGCATGATTATATACAAAGGTTGTTGCATCAAAAAGATCTTCTACAGCCATCGTTATACTGTTGGTCAATAATGCAGCAAAACGCATTGGGTCGATCTGCGAGCCATCACCAATATTTTTCATTCCTAAGCGATAGTCGATAGATACAACTTGATATCCTTTTTCTACCAACTTATGAAAATAGTCCACATACTGTTCTCCGTCACGTTCGCCGGCTGCAAAACCGCCTCCGAACATAAAAACAATACAAGGGGTAACCTTTACAGCTACTGCTTCATCATCTTTAAGATAGTATCTATCCAGCTTCAATGAGCTACCATCTTTTACAGAATACACGTACGTCTGCTTGTCAATATATTCATCAGCAAACAATGAAATAGAGACAAATAGCGAAACAAGTAATGATGTTATTATTCTCTTTCCCATAATGTACAAATTCAGTGAGTTATTTTATATAGTAATTCTTTCAGTAATTCCCCGTCAGGGGCAGAGTTGTTATCAACGCCTTTTGATTTGGCATCGTATATACGTAAGAGACCGATAATTTCCATGCACTTAAATGCATTATAATTCTTCAAGGCAATAACGTAGTCTTTAGCCTGATAGGGATTTCTAAGTCCAAGTTCGGTGGCAAGCCCTTGCTCTGTTTTATTTTTAGCCCAATAACAAATCATCAGGTTGCTGAAGAAGTTGAAAAGTACCGACATGGTCATAATCATCGGATTGTTCTTCGGATTCTTCTCGAAATAGTCGGCAATCTGATTTACCTTAAATATGTTTTTATTTATAATCGCATTTAGCAATTCAAAATTATTGAAATCTTTACTGATGCCTATATTTTCTTCAATAAGGTCTGCCGTAATACGCATCTGCCCGGGCTGTATAGCTATTAACAGCTTTGCGATCTCATTCGTAAGCTTACTCAAATCATTCCCCAGATAATCAGACAGCATCTGTGCAGATTTCTGATCGATGCTCAAACCTTTTGATAATATATAGGAAGTAATAAATGCCGGAATCTTATACTCCGGTATTTTTTTCGACTCAAAAATCGCTCCCATTTTGTCTATCTCGGCATATAGCTTTTTGCGTTTATCAAGAGAGCCCCCTTTATAATTGAGAACAAGTATAGTAGATTTTAGCGGGTTCTTTACGTATACTTCGAGTTCCTCTATTTTACTTAGGTTTTGAGCTTCCTTGATTACAATGAGTTGATGATCCGACATCATCGGGTAACTGCGAGCCATTGTTATCACGGCTGTAACATTCGTTTCCATCCCATACAGTATACTCTGATTAAAATCGCGTTCCTCTTCAGGCAAAACGGTTTCAGTCAACATATCCGTAAGCTCATCTATATAATAAGGTTCATCACCCATAAAAAGATATACAGGTCTGTACTTTCGTGCTTTAATCTCTGTAACTATCTGCTCAAATGTTACCATGTTTCGAAGCGTAGGTGTTTTACTGTTTCTCCGTTATTAATTAAAGTCATTAGCGATTCGATACCCACTATGACATGTTCTTCTACAAAATTCTGTGTGACAATGTTATCACTTTTTTCGGTTTTTACACCATCAGAAATCATTGGCTGATCCGACACTAAGAGTAATGCCCCTGTGGGTATCTGATTTGCAAAGCCGCAAGTAAACAGTGTTGCGGTTTCCATATCTACAGCCATAGTTCGTATCTGAAGAAGATACTCCTTAAACTTATCATCGTGCTCCCATACTCGGCGGTTTGTAGTATATACCGTCCCTGTCCAGTAATCCTTATTATGGTTACGTATCGTAGAGGACACCGATCTTAAAAGGCTGAAAGCAGGTAGAGACGGCACTTCAGGTGGAAGATAATCATTAGATGTTCCTTCTCCTCTGATAGCTGCTATCGGTAATATATAATCCCCTAAATTATTATGCTTTTTCAGCCCTCCACATTTTCCAAGGAAAAGTACGGCTTCGGGCTCTACAGCACTCAACAGATCCATAATAGTGGCAGCATTGGCACTACCCATGCCAAAATTTATAATGGTAATTCCTTCTGCAGAAGCATTTGGCATATTGCCATCCAATCCTAGAATAGGGACATTAAAGTGATGTGCAAAAACCTCTACGTATTTGGCAAAGTTGGTTAATAGTATATATTTTGTAAATTGCTCGATTGGTCTTTTCGTGTAGCGTGGCAGCCAATTTGCTACAATTTCTTGTTTTGTTTTCATATAAATTCTACTTTTGTTCGTCTAATAAACAAGCACTATCCCTTATTGTTTGATATGCGGATTTAACAAAGGTAGCAAATGTTAGAGTTAAATTTACCGTCCTTCGGTATAAATGTAAAAAAGATAGGTGGAAAACTCTCTATCTTAGACCCCTTGCGGCGTAAGTTTGTAGCACTAACACCCGAAGAGTGGGTCAGGCAACACTTTGTGAATTTTTTGTTAAGAGAAAAAGGCTATCCCGCAGCCTTAATTGCAAACGAAATTCAGATTGATCTCAACAAGCTGAAAAAACGTTGCGATTCGGTAGTATATAATCGTGATTTATCACCTCTGATGATTATTGAATATAAGGCGCCGGATGTAGAGATTACACAACAAGTCTTCGACCAGATTGTAAGATACAACATCGTATTGAAAGTTAAATATCTGATTGTGTCGAATGGTCTGAATCACTATTGCTGCATAATGGACTATGACAAACAGTCATTCAGTTACCTATCTGATATTCCGAACTACACTGATTTATAATAAACACCAGACTACATTTCAAAGCAAGTCTTATTGATCTCTTATTGTCACAAAAATGTGATAAAATGTTATAATTTCTCTTGTTGAATAAGATTGACAATAAGCAAAGTTTTTTGATCCTACAATAATATTAATTTTGAAGGGTGATAGTTTATTATGGAAATCAAAGAATGAAGCTTACCCTTGCTTTAGTTGTTTTTGTGTTATTTTTATACCCATGTGAGGTCTTTTCCCAATACCTCAAAGGTTTTGTCAAAAATTCCTCAGGAGTCGGTGTACCATATACTTCTATCTATATAGAAGAAGAAAAAAAGGGGTTGATGACCAACAATGAGGGATTATTCCAGCTCAATCTTCCACCGGGAGACTACACGTTTGTTTATAAACAGATAGGATATAAAACGCAGAAACAGTCTGTTTCTATTCAAAAGGATAAAGCGTGTGAAGTAGAGATTACACTCATACCATATCCATTCTATGAATATCAAAATACTGACAGGAAAATAGAACTGACAGGCAACGATATACTAAACAAAGTGGCAAGAAAAGCTGCATCTTATACATCGTACAATGCTGATGCCTACATCAAAGGTAACTTAACATTAACCAGAATAACAGAGCTCACAAATACAGTTGTAAAAAAAATAGAAAATGTAAACGTCTCCGATCTCGAGAATAAGATCATACATCAGGAAATCAATTGTGCAGTAAAATATACAGCACCCGATAGCTACAAAATTCAAGTAAACGGATACACCGGAAATATAGCTGATGCGATGAATACAAGAGGAGCTATAGGGCTTCTAAGTGAATCTATATTTTCCGATTGGTTCAATGGTAGTATTTCTCCTTTAGGGAGAAGAGTATCGTCTTATTATAAATTCAAATATAAAGGCTATTACTTGGAAGATGATAAAGTTATCAACAAGATAGAGGTTGTTCCACGATATGATGATTATAAATTACTGAATGGCGACTTGTACATTACAGATGACGGCAATATAACCTGTGCTAAGTTGTATAGAAAATTCCAAGGCCTAGAGACTGTTAATCAAATTACATATCAGACGATTGACGGTCATCCTAACTTTCCTATTACATATCAAACCGATATAAGCATCAATATATTAGGGAATAAAGGAAACGTTACATATCTGACATCTCTAAAATATAATAAGATAAATAATGGTGGAGAAGGAAAAGGTGTTACAATCAGAGGAGATGAACGACCAAAAATTAATGACAAAATAATATTTAATAAGGATGCTTATACACAAGACTCCACATTTTGGGATAGTATAAGAATGTTTCCTGTACATACAGAACGATTGGAGATTCTCGATCGCTTTAGGTTAAAAGAAAGAATAGCATCTAAGCCTTGGTATGGAAAGGCGATGCTGGGAGATTACTTTTTGGGAAATGACTCTAGTAAGTGGTCGTTGAGATATGGTGGTGTAAAAATGATATTCAGAGATTATAACTATGTGGATGGTTTCTGGCTGGGAAATCGCTTTTATCTCAAATCGCAAATAGACAAAAATCAACAGCTCGAAATCAGCCCTTACATATACTATACAACAGCAAGACATCGGCTTATCGGGGGAAGCGACTTTACTTTTAATTACTTACCCGAAAAATCAGGAAAATTGAATTTCTCTATCGGCTCTCATACTGCTGATTTCAATAGCTTAAGCATAACACGATATAATAACTATTTCAGTTCTTTGTTTTTGGGTAAAAACTACAATTCTTTCTATCAGAAGGATTACATCTCAGTAGATAATGATATAGATCTGACAAAAAAATTAAAGTTAACAGTCGGACTTGGAATTGAAAGACGGGCAGGCCTAGATAATAATACAGATTTTACGATTATAAAAAGGAATAATATTACACCTAATATAAAACCAGATAAGCGTTTCGACAGAACATATTATTCTGTGGGAATGTCTTATGTTCCGTTTGCAAACTATACAATCCAGAATAATGAACCGCCACTTGTTTTTCATCTCCAATATGAAGAGGGGTTCTCTTCCTGGCAAACAAACAACTCACAATATCGAAAAATAAAAGGCGGTGCTGTGCAAAATATCCGGTTAAATTATTTCGACAAACTAGACTATAAGTTTGAGGCAGGAGCTTTTGTTGGTCCTAGAAAAAACCTACACTTTGCCGATTACCAGTTTTATGGTGCGCCCGACCTTGTCTTCAACTTAGGATCGTTGTTCGATTCATTTCTTTTGCTCGATAATTATGAATTGCAGGCAAACCATTACTGGGTTACACTTTCATTCAATTATGCCAGTCAATATTTTTTACTGAAACGCCTCTCGTTTCTACAAGGGAAACCATTTTTTGAAGGATTGCACTTTAAGACATTATATACTCCCGATATAAAATTCTATTCAGAGATCGGCTATTCAATAAATATTACAAGACTGTTTGGGATGGGTGTATTTTCTTCTTTCAACAACTTCGATTACAAAACAGCAGGAGTCAGATTCTCTTTAAATCTTCAGTCTCTTCTGTTATTGAAAGATTAATCATTTGAGGTATCTATATAAAAAGCAAAAGAGTCACATTTTCATGTAACTCTTTTTGCTCTTCCTCTTGGACTTGAACCAAGGACCCTCTGATTAACAGTCAGATGCTCTAACCGACTGAGCTAAGGAAGAATATACTTTTGGAAGAAATTTTGTTTATTTTGCTCTTCCTCTTGGACTTGAACCAAGGACCCTCTGATTAACAGTCAGATGCTCTAACCGACTGAGCTAAGGAAGAGTGTTTGTTTCTCTCAAAAGTGACGCAAAAATAGACCTTATTTCTGAATTATGCAATATCTTTGCAAAAAAAAACGAAGAAGAATGGCAAAAGTATTAGGAATGGGCAATGCCTTAGTGGATGTTTTGGCAATTATAGAAGACGATAAGATGTTAGAACTCCTTGAACTACCGAAAGGTAGCATGCAGCTTATAGATGACAAGAAGTTTGAAATATTATCGGGCGAAATAAATAAATTAAAAAAGAATATTATATCAGGCGGTTCGGCATCGAATACAATTGTAGGATTAGCCCGTTTGGGAATCGAAACCGGCTTTATGGGAAAGGTAGGAAAAGACTTTTATGGAAACTTCTTCAAGGAGGATTTAAATAAATACAAAATCAAATCTCACCTGACCGAGGTTGATGAACCTTCGGGTGTTGCATCTACGTTCATCTCTAAGGACGGAGAGCGTACCTTTGGCACATACTTAGGTGCTGCTGCCCTATTGGATGCAGAAGAGCTTAAAACAGCCGATTTTGAAGGTTATAAGTATTTCTATATTGAGGGTTATCTGGTACAAAGCCATGCGCTGATCCGTAGAGCAATCGAATTAGCCAGAGAAGCCGGGGCAAAAGTTGTACTTGACCTTGCCAGTTATAATGTAGTGGAAGCAAACCGTCAATTTCTTCTAGACATCATCCCTACGTACACAGACATCGTCTTTGCGAACGAAGAGGAAGCAAAAGCCCTATTGAATGTAGAAGCCGAAGAAGCCGTCTCTTTATTAGCTAAACAAACAGATATAGCTATCGTGAAAGTTGGAGACAAAGGATCGTGGATACAACAAGGAGACGAAAAGATATTTGTTCCCGCATACAAAGTAAACTGTGTAGATACAACGGGAGCAGGAGACCTATATGCAGCCGGATTTATATACGGACTGATACAAAACTACTCACTTTTTATCAGTGGGCAAATAGGGACTCTATTGGCAGCATACGTAATTCAAAAGATAGGGGCTAAAGTGGGCGACAACGAGTGGAATGATATAGATGACGAGATCGAAAAAATAAAGAGCGTATTATAAAATACTATTGAGTAACAAAAAAGCCTGTTTTTGCAAACAGGCTTTTTTATTTATGATCGGCTCTTTTGTTATTTCAAGAGTTCCTCTATCTTTTTAGTTGCTTCTTCAGCATTCAGACCTCTGGCTAATATTTTACCATCTTTGTCTAACAACATCAAGTGAGGAATAGAAGACACACCATAGATTGCAGCACCTTCACTATCCCAAAATTTAAGGTCTGAAATTTGAGGCCATGTAATGTTCAGGTTCTTGATTCCTTTCACCCAATCTTCATTTGTTTTATCTAAAGAAATACCTACTATCTCAACCCCTTTGGCACTGTATTGCTTATAAAGTTCTACAAGTTTTGGCATTTCGGCACGACATGGAGGACACCATGAAGCCCAAAAATCTACCAAGACATATTTTCCTTTACCAGCAAAATCTGCTAAAGCTATATCTTTTCCTTCCGGAGTTTTACCTTTTATATCAGTAAATGTTTTCCCTACAGACGTTGCGTCAAGAGCTTTGGCTACTTTTTCCACCTTTTGTATCCTGGCTATAGACTTATATTCAGGTTTAATAGACGGGATAAGCTCATTAAGCTGCTCGGCAGAGAAGCGATAAAAGTTGCGAGATAAGAAATAAACTCCCAGTTGGTTTTCTATATTTTCTTTTACAAAGTTGAAAGTCTCTTTTGTCCAAACATTATATTTGTCTTCATACTGTTTTTCAAGTTCAGCTTTATTGCCTGTATTCGTTGAATCGTCCCTCAACTTGGAAGAGATAGACATCATTTCATTTTGTATAGCCTCGCTCTTTGTATTAAACGCTTGGCAAGCATTATTCAAAGGAGTCCCTTTTACTGTAGAAATGCTATCCAAAGAAACTTCTATCTGTCCGGGTTCCACTACCACCAAAACAGGTCTGTTCATATTGTCAGGCGCATCATCCAATGAGATGAAATGTATTTTTGCACCATCTTTGGCTAGTCCTTTGAAAACAAATTCTCCGTCAACAACATCTACAGTGTCAACAGCTACGAGGTCTTTCCAGTTCTCATCCAAAGTCTTCAGATATACTTGTTGTCCGTCATACGTACCATTCGGCAATTTACCCTTAATGGTAAAAGCATCTTTCTCTACACAAGATGTAGCAAATATTGCAATTGCTGCAAGAAACAAAATTATTTTCTTCATTCTCAATCAAAATAGTGGTTAATAAATAGTATATCTTAATTTTTAAAAGTTACGTTTAAAACAAAGATAAAACCCTTATTGTTTATGCCTTAAAGATTATTTTAGGATTTCAGCTATTTTATCTTCCAATTCTTTACCCCTTAGATCAGTGGCTATAACAACACCATTTTGATCTATAAGTAATGTATGCGGGATGCTTTGCACTCCGTATAATTGTGAAGCCATTGTTGTTGCATCTGCCAATTGTACCCAAGTCATTTTATAGTTTTGTACGGCTGCAGCCCATTTGTTCTTGTCATCATCCACCGATATACCAACAATTTCAAGACCTTTAGATTTGTATGCATTATAAGTCTTTATAAGATTTGGTATTTCCTGAATACATGGCTGACACCATGAAGCCCAAAAATCGATTAAGACTAATTTATTTTTGCCTACATAGTCAGACAAGGATACCATCTGTCCACTTTGATCTAACAATTGAGCATCACTGTATGGATTACCTACTTCAGGTTTCACTCTGTCCAGTTCTTTTACCAATGCCTTGATCTCATCTCTGTTTCGGAATGTGCTGTCGCTGGCAGCTATCAATTCTTTTAGTTGATCTTTGCTAAATGATTTTGCTGACGAATAAAATAAAAACTCACCGGCTTTATTCGAAATATTTGCCTTTGCAAAATTGAAGGTCGACATTTGCAATTGTTTTTGCAAAGTATCTACTTCTGCTCTTATTGCAGGGTTGTTTGCATCCTGAGGCGTAATTTTAGATATCTTATCGGTAAGAGAGTTCATTACCTTGTGTATATTATTAAACTCGTCATTCTTGGGTGTTCCTCCAAGAGTTACGTTTGTTTTATCAAATGTAATTTTGATATTCCCCGGTTCTAATATCAGTGTACCTATTGGTGTATCATTCTCTGCATTCTCTAGTTTGCCTACAGAAACAAACCCCATCATCGGCTCATCGGCTGTTCCTTTAAAACTGAATTTCCCATCAGAGATCGTTGCTGAGTCGATTACTGTTGCTTTCTGAGAATTGATGCTATCTATTTTTTGTAAATATGCAACTTTGGTGTCGAATGAATTATCCGAAAACTTTCCTTCTATGGAATAAGAATTACCCTGACAAGAAACGAATAAGATTGCAAGGGCTGATAAAAAGAGAAATATGATTTTTTTCATTAATAAGAGGTATTAAGTAAATATCAAGCAAAGATAAGTAAATAGTTCATAATCTTACTTATTTAACACTTAATACTTAAAGGCGAAAGACGTGTTACTGCTACTTTTTGCTTTCTTCTATTTTGTATTTTGAACGATTAAATTTATCTCATAAAGAGATGGTTCGATATAAAAACAGTGACACTCTAAATGAAGCAAATAAGTGTTACCTTTGTTACTTTTTGTTTTATGTGTAGATATAAACATCGAACAATCACGCATTTTTATTGTTTGTATCATATGTGACAAAAAATGAAATATTGGTATTTAAATTATATCATATAAACTTCAAGAAACATTTTACGTTTTGATGAAAGCGACAACAATTTCTTTATTTTTCGTTTGTTTATTTTTATTTAATTCTTGTTCCGAAAAAACCGGACAAGACTCATTTCTCAGCCAATTACGTCAGGATTCTCTCTTGATGAAGAATGCACAAAAAATGCAGAGGATAAAAGCCAAAGATATTATCATAGAGAAGGATTTTCTTTACGATAAATACACCCTGCAAGACACATACCCATATCGCGATACAACACGGCAGTTTCAGTGGGAGAAGATCAAACAAGGCTTGGCTATTCTCGAAAACTTTCAACAAGAATTCTTTGCCTGGGGCATTTTACAGAATTATCGGAATAACAATAGCGAAGCTCCTCTAGTAAAAAAATATAAAAGGAATGAATACAAACGCATTGCCGACACATTGGGGGTAGAAAGATTTCAGGGGATTCCTCTATTTCTTCCTACCGATACTGTTACAGGAGAACGTTATGGCAGAGATGGAGCATTGGTAAAACTATTTAAAGACAATGTCGGGAGCTTTAGAAAAATAACCACAACGGACTCCAAAAAATTGTGGCTTGTTCCTCAAAAATATGTAAAACCAATTCATGATACCGTACAATTTAAACATGCAATATTTGTTGATCGCAACAATGAAAATATTGTCACCCTCGAAAAAGTAGATAAAAAATGGATTGTAAGAAGTATGAACCCTGCCACAACAGGTTTGCATAAACCCCCATATCAGCAAGAAACCCCACTGGGGTTATTTGTTCTTCAGGAGAAAAAAGTAAAAATGTTTTTCCTTGTCGATGGCACAACCAAAACAGGAGGCTTTGCTCCTTATGCCAATCGCTTTACAAACGGAGGATATATACACGGTATTCCTGTGAATGCGCCAAGTACCACATTCATTGAATATAGCCCTTCGCTAGGTACTACACCTCGTTCGCACATGTGTGTGCGCAATGCAACATCGCATGCGAAATTTGTATATGACTGGGCGCCGACAGAAGAAACCATCATCTTTGTTATAGAATAACTATCGCTATTTTGATAGGATAATACGAGCGAAAATGACTACTTGTCAGTTTGTCATTTCTACGATTCTGCTGTTTTGACAGAAATATATTTTGGCACGCATTTCGCTAATATCTAAACAGAATACATAAAATAAATTAATATATAACTATTAAAAATTTAAGAATCATGAGTATTAAACCATTAGCAGACAGAGTGCTTGTTAAGCCGGCTGCAGCCGAAGAAAAAAGCGTGGGAGGTATCATTATTCCGGATACAGCTAAAGAAAAACCTCTAAAAGGTGAAGTTATTGCAGTAGGCAACGGAACAAAAGACGAAGATATGATCGTAAAACCAAAAGATCAGGTTCTTTATGGCAAATATGCCGGAACAGAAGTAGAACTTGACGGTGAAGTTTTCCTTATTATGCGTCAATCTGATATTCTTGCAATTATTTAATGCTAACAGTTTTAATTAATATAATTATAATATTATGGCTAAAGAGATAAAGTTTAATATAGATGCTCGCGACGAGCTAAAAAAAGGTGTTGATGCATTAGCTAATGCAGTAAAAGTAACCCTTGGACCAAAAGGTCGTAATGTGATCATCGAAAAGAAATTTGGTGCACCTCACATCACAAAAGACGGTGTAACAGTAGCAAAAGAAATAGAACTGGAAGAAGCATTCCAGAATATGGGAGCTCAACTTGTAAAAGAAGTAGCTTCTAAAACAAACGACGACGCAGGTGATGGTACTACTACTGCGACTGTATTGGCACAGTCTATCGTTAGCGTTGGTCTTAAAAACGTTACTGCAGGAGCAAATCCAATGGACTTGAAACGTGGTATCGATAAAGCTGTAGCAAAAGTAGTAGAAAACATCAAGTCTCAAGCTATAGCTGTAGGCGATGACCTACAAAAGATAGAGCATGTAGCTAAGATATCTGCTAACGGCGACGAAACGATAGGTAAGCTGATCGCTGAAGCTATGGGTAAGGTGAAGAAAGAAGGAGTAATCACTGTTGAAGAAGCAAAAGGAACAGAAACTTACGTGGATGTAGTAGAAGGTATGCAGTTTGACAGAGGTTATATCTCTCCATACTTTGTAACTGATACAGAGAAAATGGAAGCTGATCTTGAAAACCCATATATCTTGATTCACGACAAGAAGATTTCAGTATTGAAAGATATTCTTCCTATTCTTGAATCTGCTCTTAAGTCAGGTCGTTCATTGCTAATCATTGCAGAAGACATCGACTCTGAGGCATTGACTACGCTGGTAGTTAACCGTCTTCGTGCAGGATTGAAGATTGCTGCTGTTAAAGCTCCAGGATTTGGTGATCGTCGTAAAGAAATGCTTGAAGACATCGCTATCCTTACAGGCGGTATCGTAATCTCGGAAGAGAGAGGCATCAAACTTGAGGCTGCTACTATCGACATGCTTGGTACTGCTGACAAGGTAACTATCAATAAAGATAATACGACTATCGTAAATGGTGCTGGAGAGAAAGATGCTATTGCTGCTCGTGTATCTCAGATCAGAGCTCAAATGGAAAAAACAACATCAGACTACGATAAAGAAAAACTACAAGAACGTCTTGCTAAATTGGCAGGAGGTGTAGCTGTTCTTTATGTAGGAGCTCCATCAGAGGTAGAGATGAAAGAAAAGAAAGACCGTGTTGACGATGCTCTTTCTGCAACTCGTGCAGCTATCGAAGAAGGTACAGTTCCCGGAGGTGGTGTAGCTTACATCCGTGCTATTAGCACTCTAGAAGACCTAAAAGGTGAAAACGAAGACGAAACTACTGGTATCGAAATCGTTAAGCGTGCTATCGAAGAGCCTCTTCGTCAGATTGTAGCCAATAGCGGTAAAGAAGGTGCTGTTGTAGTACAGAAAGTACGTGAAGGAAAAGCTGATTTCGGTTACAACGCTCGTGCAGATGTTTACGAGAATCTGAATGCAGCCGGAGTTATCGACCCAGCTAAAGTGGTTCGTGTAGCTCTTGAAAACGCAGCTTCTATTGCAGGTATGTTCTTAACTACAGAGTGCATCATCGCTGACAAGAAAGAAGAAAACCCTGCTCCAATGCCTCCAATGGGTGGCGGAATGGGCGGAATGATGTAATCAATCATTCGATTGCCTCAACCTACAAAGGTTGACAGGACTTATATAAAAA
>NZ_GL892005.1:0-281646 GCF_000213575.1 Dysgonomonas mossii DSM 22836 | reverse complement strand
GATGGATCAAGATCCATCGCTTCTTTTTTATATAATGTTTTCTATGCTCAATCGTGATTTACCCAAACCAACTTATCAATATCAAAATCTAGTTTTTTAGCCAAATCAAGATAGTTATTTTTCACATCATCGGGAATCGTTTTAGTTCGTGAAAGAATCCACATATATTTTTTGTTTTTGCCCACAACAAGCGCATATTTATAATCCTTATCCAAAGCAATTATATTATACGAACCATAAAACGGACGGAAGAAAGAAACCTTAAGCCTGCCTTCATCTTTGGGACCAACAAATTTAGCTATTCCTTTTGCCGATTTCCAAGTATCCTTGATGTAATCATGCCCTTGATTTAGCACCCCTACTGTTTGGTTTTCATTCAAGGTGTATTCAGCAGTAGTGTTATCTAAATTTCGTTCAAAGCGAAAATCGAACCGGGCTATTTCATACCACCGTCCCATATACTTTTCAACTTCAAAATTTTTGACAGCTGTTGCGTTTTTAGGAATACCTGTACACGATGCAAATAAACTAATCATAATGATTGCAATAAACGGAAATTTGAGATTCATAATTCATACTTATAACCTATCTATAAAAACAACCGATATACAATAATTGTTTTTTAAAGAGAAATGTTAATCCGTAGTATATTTAGATGATACAAGTTAATATTGTACTTTTTATATGTAGTGCTTCTATTATATATCATTGATAAAGATATAAATAATTCATATTTATACACAAAAGCTTTACTTGTCAGATTTAGTACAATGTAGGCTCTAACGGTGAATTAGCGGTTGTTAAGCTATCAGTGGTTTTCAATCAGAGTGATGTTAGAACAACAATAAGGTATCTTGGCTTGCGAAAAGAAGAACTAATAGAAACTTATAATTTATTGATTTTTTTTGAAATTAGATTTTCAAAAACCATTCTTCTTTTATCTCAACAGCTTCAATGAGCTGAATATCTACGCCTAATTTTAACTCCTTCAACTTATCACAAAGAAGCTCGCCATCAATTAAATCAATTGGAGGAGCGCCATCTCTTGTAGCTTCTTTGATAGCTTCTCTTGTAAAATGTCCGGTAGTAATAAAAAGTCCTTTGTCTGCACGCCCTTGCATTGCACCTCTGAAATCCCTTATCTGACTTGGAGAAACAGATCCTTTATATCTTTTACATTGGAAAATAACATGAAAACTTAGTAAACCACTCATTCTAAGAATACCTTTCCCATCAATCCCTCCATCTCCTGATTTTCCCGTCACTTCCACTTGAACAAATCCACTTTCACGAAGTAATCTTTGAGTAAGTCGCTCAAATGCAGATGGAGTAATATTATATAGAACTGTTAATAATTTATCTTTCCATCTTTCTGAACTATTAACCTCTAATGTGACCTCTTGTTCTACTTCTTGATTTTGTATATCTTTAGATATTGATTTTTCTTGCTCTCTTACTTTTCTAACAATTTCAGTATAATTGAGATTCTTTATATCTATATCTGATTTTGATAAAGCCCATACTCCATGAGCAGAATTCTCTATTAATCCGAATTTTTTCAGATATGTTCTACTCCATGCAAGCCTATAATCAACTTCACTTCTTCCATCCTCACCATGAGATATTTGTAGAATATCATCTGAGAGGTTTGCTATTTCATAAACCTTATTATTAATTTCGTCAATAGATCCTGAGCCACCTAATTCAACAAGAGCTTTTACAGTTGGTATAATCAATTCATCAAAAGATGGTAAATTGGTATTTTTTCTTTTTCGAGCCATATCTTAAATTGCAATAATATTCAAAGGAAGTGAATATTTTTAATTTGACCTTGTAGATAGAGCAAAAATGTTAATTTTGTATTTAAGTAAATAAGATTTAGATGGATATGAAATTGAAAGATGACCGTGAAAGATTATCTGTCATAATAATAGAAATAATACTAAGTAGAATAAAAAGTATACTTAAAATGAGGAATACACATTTAACTATTTTTCCTTTATGATTAATAATCTAGATCTCAAAACAACAAAACATCTAAGTACATCTTTAGTACACCCCAAATAAAACAAAAACCCCTAATAATCAAACGATTAATAGGGGCTTACTGTACTCGGAGCGGGACTTGAACCCGCACAACCGTAATGGTCACAAGATTTTAAGTCTTGCGTGTCTACCATTCCACCATCCGAGCAGCCTATGAGCGAAAGACGGGATTCGAACCCGCGACCCCGACCTTGGCAAGGTCGTGCTCTACCAACTGAGCTACTTTCGCAATTACTGCTATATTCAAGGCTATAATTCCAACATTTTGGAAGCCTTTTCCGTTTAGCGAGTGCAAATGTAAAAAATGTTTTCCTTTCTACAAAGTTTATCAGGATTAATTTCTACGTGTAATTTGAAAAATTCCATCTCCTGTATTAGAAAATCGAGCATAGTAGGTCTGAAGATTATCTTTAGCCGGTCCCGACTTTACATTTCCCAAACCATTAAATATCTCAAAGACACTACCGCAATGAGAACACTTTACAGTTCCATCACTCTGTGGCACAACTTTTATCGGTCGTTGTTTTTCGTAGGGGCAACAAAGATCGTATGCATACAATTGATATACACTGCTAGTTATAGGTACAGCACTACAAACAATAAGCAGTCCTGAGTATCCAATCATATCCGTAGCCAGCCTTGGTTGAGTAAATGTCACAATATTGCCGGGTGTTCGCAGGTTCTTGTCCGGAGATTTTATCAAGTTGACTTCAAATCTTACGGGTTCAATAGGAATAGTATTTAAACTTTCATCACTTCCGCAAGAGAAAGTTACAAACACCAACACAGCTATCAACACTATATATTTTATCTTTTTCATCTTTTATAGAACGTTTTCAACGACTTAATATTATTTCATATTCTGCCTCAATGCTTCCAGATTTCTTTTCAGCCCGGTGAATTTAGCACGCTTCACCGCCGAACCCTTAAATATCTTCTGGTAGTCTTCAACCGACAGCTTATCGAGGCGGTCAAAAGACAGGTCTAGAAAAGCCTGAGAGGGGTTAAACTCCTCCGTCTGATGCGGCTGCGAATATCTGTTCCAAGGACAAACCTGCTGGCAAATATCACAGCCATAAAAACGATTATTCATTTTCGGGATTACCTGTTCATCAATCTCGCCACGATTTTCTATCGTCTGATACGAAATACACTTACTCGCATTCACCACTCTCGGCTTTACAATGGCCGCTGTAGGACATGCATCGAGGCAGCGAGTACAGTTTCCACACGATAAATCCAATGGAGTGTCATACGTCAGCTCAAGATTGATAATCAATTCGCCCAGAAAGAAATAAGAACCCTTCTTCGGGATGATCAGCAATGAATTTTTTCCGATAAATCCCAACCCGGCTTTGGCTGCCCAATAACGTTCTAAGATTGGTGCTGTATCAACAAAAGCCCGCCCTTCGGTCGTTGGCTCTAAGCTCTTAATGTAGTCTAGCAATGTTTGTAGCTTACTCTTCACCACATCGTGATAGTCTTTGCCATAGGCGTAATAAGCAAATTGAGGATTTTCTTGCGGTTGCTTTGTCTCGGGATAATAGTTTAATGCAACACTGATAACCGAACGGGAACCTTCAACCAATAAAGTAGGGTCGCATCGTTTCTCTGTATTTCTTGCCATATAATCCATATCGGCATGATATGAATCACTAATCCAATCTTTAAAATGCTGTTGTTCCTCTACCTCTATCGGTTCAGCCTTACAAATCCCGCAAGCATCAAACCCCAGACTATATGCATAATCTTTTATTTGTCGGGAAATATCTTGAGTTGCCAACATTTTACTTCTGATATCTATCAACTCGCTTCAGCCCAAGATATTCATCCACAGTAGGATCTACGTATATTTCCTCTTTTGTATTCTTATTTCTGAATACAACAAAGTCATGATCTTTAAACCACCCGCTCTTAGCATCTTTAGTCATGTTGTTTCCAAAGAGGTACAGCTTCCCTTTCTTAGGCTTAGCCTCCCACTCCTTATCCATTCCAAACCTCTTTATAAGGTAAGCTCCTACAGCAGATGTAAAAGCAGCATAGCCGGTATAATTCGCCTCTGTGGCAACAAATAGCTTCTGCGGATCACTCTCCTGAGCATCGGAAGAAAAATCCAATACTTTTGTAGTTATCTCCTGAGATAAATCGATAATCTGCTCAATGCTTATAGTAGCATCTAAAGCCTCATCGTTGGGTAGACTCTGATTGATGAATGTAACCAGATCTCCTTCTTTTATATCATAAGATTTACGGCTTCCGCCATCTTCATATTTTACAGCCATGCGATAGATGTTTCCTCTAAACAAAAAGAGTAACACGACAACAACCGCAATAGCGGCAACAACTTTCAATAAATTACTATTAGTCTTCTTTTTCATATTTTAATCACTAAAAAGTGACAATGTCACATAAAATTAAGAACCTAAAGAACAACACATTACAAGCAGAAGGTGACAAAAGTGACACTTTTCAGATCATTTTTATTTGTTACCTTTTTTTGTCATGCATCATCCTCTTTAATAGATAAAAGTACAATTATTTTATTATATATGAGGTCTATACAGAAAAATCTACTTCCCCAGCAGCCCTTTACTTACATACCATCTGAATTGTATCAGCTTCCAACCCTTGTCGGGAGATAGCCTCAACGTATAGGTAAAAAACAAGACAATAGAGCCCGCCCATTTTTTACATTCGGCGAAGATTCTGTTTTGGTAGGTCTTGGGTGATATCGATTTAGTACGAATACGTTCGCTTTTTCCGATAGAATAAGTTAGTTCTCTGAAGTGAGATTCTGTAAGTTTTTTTTCGGGTATATAATGATGAATACCCATTTGTGGGAGGTAATAAAATTTCTCACCACCTCTTGTCAGTCTGTCATAAAGGTCTTTCTCTTCAGCACCGATCAGCCCTGTTCCCTTGCGACCCAATTCTACATTAAACAGTCCGTATTTATCAAATACTTGTTTTCTGAAAGCTGAATTTCCACCTCCGGGATATTTACCGTTGTTGAAAGGTTTTATCTTATCTCCTTCGTACAGGGCTCCACCGATAAGCTGCTCGGTATAATGAGAGAGCCACTTCGGCTTTTCAATCTCATATACAGGCACAATAGGCCCGCCACATGCCGACACGGTGGGATGGGATTCGAAGAATGATTTTATGGACGAAAGATAGAAATCAAACGCAGTAGCATCATCATCTACAAAAACAAGGACATCGCCCCTACTCTCCTGCACACCTCTGTTGCGTGCATACGAAAGTCCCTGTTGCGTTTCAAGAAAATATCGAAAATTAACTCCCGGATAATCGTATCGAAACTGCTTACAAATACTTTCTGTAGAATCTGTACTGTTATTATTTACCATAACTATTTCATAGTCGTGATATGGAATATTCTGCTGCGAAATACTTTTCAACGCATTGTACAGATATTTCTCTCTATTGTATGTACAGAAAATAACAGATAGTTTCATTTTATTTTTCCTTTCTCTTCAAAACAAAAGGTCTTATAACTATGCCGATCAACAGCAAGACTAGTATTGCCGAAGAGGCTGTTGCCACATGGCGGCTATTGTAATATCCTTGAGGCTCAAACTTGAAAACAATTTCATGCTCTCCTGCCGGCACACGCATTGCCCGCAATGTCCAGTCGGCACGGAAATGAGGCACTTCCTTTCCATCAACATAAGCCTGCCAACCGTTCGAGAAATAAATCTCAGAAAGCACGGCTAATTGCTCTGACGCAGCTTTGGTTTTATAAGTCAGTACATCCGGTTTATATGATACAAGTTCTATTGTAGCTGTAGAGTCGGGGGTAATTTTCAATCCCGACAGTTCACTTTCGAAACGCTTATCCACAACGGCTGTTGTGTGCGGATCTAAAGCATTGATTGCTGCTATTTCTTCGTCAGCATTATTTACCAACTTATATTCATTTACAAACCAAGCATTACCCATCGCATTCGGATTTACCAATGGTGGTTGCTCAGGGTGATATATTACGTATTTTGCATTCAACATATTCAGTGCTTTCGTTTTGTTAAACGATGCCATGATTGTATCTATATTTTGAGAACTGAATGTGCCGATGATCTGATTAACTTCACCATCCAGACGATTATCGATCAATTCCTGATAACGTTTTAGTTTGGCTGCATGATAGCCTCCAATAGATTTATGATAATAAGAAGTCGTTGTTTCGGCAAACGGGTTATTCAGATTCAAAACCCTGTAGGAAGGATGTTGATCTTTCAAGATAGTCTGATCGGCTACCGACGGAGAAAACGTTTCTGTTTTGTAGGTACTTTTAGCCACAAAATTATTCTCATTCAAATAGCGTTTATCAATCCCCCACAAATCGATCAAGACTAAAACGGCAAGTCCCAGCGAACCATAAATTGTCATTTTCTTTGCGGCAACCTTCGTCCGAAGAGAGAAATATAAGATTGCTGCGCCCAATAAAACAAACACCAAAGAGCGTAAAGCATCGGACGACATCAGGTCTTGACGATCGGCTAGCAACGCATTATAATACCATTCAGGAACCTGCGCTTTCCATTGCGCATCTGCTCCCGAAGTGAAATTGAAGAATGCTCCCGGCGCTATCCAAAGGATAAGGCAGATACCACCAACTACGCCTAACGATATATAAAGTGCTTTTTTTAGTTTCTTTTTATCTATTTCTCCCGAGAAAAATTCTTTTATCCCCCACACGGCAACCATAACAATAGTGAGTGCCGGTACTACCAAAGCCGTAGACACCGCCCTGAATTTACTATAGAGCGGGAAGTGATAGAAAAACCAGTCGTTGAACCATTCCAGATTTTTACCCCACGCCAGCAATATGAAAAAGATAGTAGCCACAAGCAAACCCCATTTTACATTGCTTCTGATAATGATCATACCCAACAGGAACAAGAAACAAACGATTGCTCCCAGATATACAGTTCCCTGAGTAAACGGCTGGTCGCCCCAATACTGAGGAATGCGTGACACCTGATTGGCAAATTCGGCAGGAATTTCTCCCGATTGCACTTTCTGAGTCAACACTTTAATACTTTGAGCATCTTTGTCATAAGGTTTCGATTCTCCCCCGTACAGATTAGGAACAAGGAATGTGAATGTTTCGGCTTTCCCATAGCTCCATCCAAAAGCATAATCTTTGTCAAGTCCTGACGATTGTTTTTCCGACTCGGACTTAGGCGAAGTCAGCTCAGACTTTCCACGGGTACTTTCTCGTGCCATTTCCATATTGCCGTATATATTCCCCAAATTAGCCAACACAGCCAAAGCCACAGCGATAATCATCGCACCGCACGACATAAGGAATGTTTTATAATTCTTTTTTGAGAGAACCTCAACCGCATATGTAATGAAGAGTATAACACTGAGTAAACCTGTATAATAAGTTACCTGCAAGTGATTACTTTTTATTTGTAAAGCCAGCCCCAAACCGACCAACACACTACCAAGCAGAATTTTATTCTTGAACAACGACATAAAGCCTGCCACTATCAGCGGCATGTATGCCAGCGCCCATGCTTTAGTCACGTGCCCGGCGTTGAGTATAACAACATTGTAAGATGACAGCGAATAAGCAACAGCTCCCAAAATAGCAACTGCCGGACTGAATCCCATCAAGCAAAACAAGATATAAGCCATGAGCATACCTACAAAAACAGGTCCCGCTGTGGTGTTACCCAATGCTTTCACAGGAGCTTCGAGATAGTCAAGAAAATTTGGACTGCCTCCATGCACACCTATCTGATACGCAGGCATACCAGAAAACATCGAGCCTGTCCATGCCGAAGTCTTACCCTCATTATAGTAATAGTCACTAATTTCCTTTGCTGAACCCTGATATTGTGTTACATCGTGCTGCGACAACACTTTACCTTGCAACATAGGGCTAAAATATGCCATTGTTATAAATAAAAATGCAACCACCGCAATTATATGTGGCAACAACATCTTCACCAAAGACTGCTCTTTTTTTATCATCTTATTTTGTGTTTGTTATTTTCTTCTTTAATATATAAATCAACGAACTACTGCCATTTTTATTCCTCAAAGTACGTAAGAAATAAACTCCGCCCCGAATCAATCCTCGCAAACTGGCAAACGAGTGTCCCATATTTTTCTCACTCAGCATAGATATATAGAAAGCATCGAAATACATCGGTTTCACTTCTATAATTTCGAACTGATGCCTGTTTGCAATGCGCTGAAAATCGGAGGAAGAGAAATGCCATAGATGGCGGGGCACATCGTAGGCAGCCCAATATTCTTTATAGTATCTTGCATCAAACGATTCTTTATTGGGCAAGGCTATAACGAGAGTTCCGTCATCTTTCAATATTTTTTGGAGATAGTCCAGCACACTGTTTAGATGCTCGAGATGCTCCAATACATGCCACATCGTAATCACATCTTTTGTCTGGCACGGAATCTCATAAAGATATTCGGAATCCTGACAATCTATCCCAAATTTTTGTTTTGCATACTTTCTGGCTGATGCTGATTTCTCTATGCCTGTTACAATCCATTTCAGTTCTTTCATCCGATTTAGGAAGTAACCGGTTCCTGAACCTATATCAAGCAGCATCCCTTTTTTACTGCCCGCATACTTGGTAATTAGCTTCGACTTCGATTTCAAAGCTATCTTACGAGCCAGATGGTACAGACTGTTTATTATTCCCCGATTTGTATCCGAGTGTGAAATATATTCAGGTGCTTCGTAGTATTTTCCGATTTCATTTTCGACAGGAAAATCCTGAGTAAAAGCAAAACCACATACATTACATTTATTGATTTCAAAGACTTCCTGTGTTGTAAGATAATCTTTACAGGATAGAAAAGGGTCAATTCCACGACTTCCGCAGACAGGACAAATTACAGTATGAACTTTCTTTATAGAGCTCTCCATTTTATTTATAATACAAATTGCGTTCTATCTACTTCGTCAAAATTTTTAATTATCTGGCAATCCGACCAGTCTGTATAATCGTCATCATTTGAGTTTACGACAATTATTTTTCCGGCTTTTGCATTTCGTGCAGACTGCAATCCGGCTACAGCATCTTCAAATATAATGACATCCTCAGGTTGCTTGCCTATAATAGCCAAAGCATTCTGATATATCTGAGGATCGGGCTTTCCTTTTATCTTTCCGTTGTTATAAACAACCTTATCGTATTCGAACCATCGGGTAATAGGAAGATGCTCGAAATAAAAATCGAGATTCTCTTTCCCTGAGGCAGTGGCAATAGTAAATGGTATTTTATTCTCTTTCAAGAAATCCAGGAAGTCAGCAACTCCGGGTGCTAATTGCATATCGGTTTGCAAACATAGATCCTGATACAGGCCCTCTTTTTCAAGAACATACTTTTGAATTTCAACGTCAGACAAAGGCTTATTAAATAATTCTACAAGTAAATCCTTATTATTTTTACCGTGCATCTTCTTAAACTTGTCCTTATCGGATAAAAACA
Source organism: Dysgonomonas mossii DSM 22836 (assembly GCF_000213575.1). Lineage (GTDB taxonomy): Bacteria > Bacteroidota > Bacteroidia > Bacteroidales > Dysgonomonadaceae > Dysgonomonas > Dysgonomonas mossii. The sequence goes on along the minus strand of NZ_GL892005.1, from coordinate 272,107 downwards.
AACCATGTTTAGTCAGAAATATATCCCATGCTTTATTATGCAGCTTAGTATCCCAAAATAATGTTCCGTTAAAATCAAATATTACTCCCGAAAAAAGCATCATACCATTTGTTAAGAATTCAGCCACAAATGTACGAAATACTTAGATATATAGATATTTGAAGAGATAACTATTATTATTTTTATACAAATCACTAAAACATTTGCTTTAACTTTGACGTTAGAGTAACAAAGCTAACTATAGTATTTAGACACGAATTAAATAAAGTAAACAATGAAAAAGAATCTTAAAGAAGCAATAGAAGGTCGTAGAACATATTACGCTATCAATGACAAGAGCCCTATTTCAGATGATCAGATAAAAGAAATTATAGACTTCGCAGTTTTGCATGTTCCATCATCATTCAACTCACAATCGACAAGAGTAGTTCTATTATTGAATGACAATCACAAGAAACTATGGGATATCGTAAAATCAGTATTAAAGAAGCTTGTTTCGCCTGAAGCTTTTCCTGCTACAGAAGCGAAGATAGACGGTGCCTTTGCTTCAGGACACGGAACAATACTTTTTTATGAAGATACAGATGTTGTAAAAGGCTTGCAAGACGCATTTCCTGCATACAGCGAAAACTTCCCAGTGTGGTCTCAGCATACATCGGCAATGCACCAGTTTGCAATCTGGACAATGCTCGAAGAAGCTGGATTAGGCGCATCGCTGCAACATTACAATCCGATAATTGATGAAGAAGTAGCAAAAGCATTCAACATCAGCCCTAAATGGAAACTGATAGCTCAAATGCCATTTGGCACACCAACAAGCGAAGCAGGTCCAAAAGAGTTCCAACCACTAGAAAGCAGAGTAGTAGTATTTAAATAAAAAGAATAAATTCATTCTTTATCGAACAGAGGGAGCGGCAAAAACCGCTCCCTTTGTTTATGACTTAAGATCGAAATCGGTTTATTATAATTCCTCAAATCGCCCTTGGAAGAAACGGAGGAATTTAGGTTCGTACACCATCTTCAAGCCCCGGGCTTTATCCCGATCTTTAAACATCTCTATGATACTCCAAGCTGCCACATCGAAATGAGCCTGTGTATATACCCGACGAGGAACAGTCAATCTCACCAACTCCAGCTCCGGATAATAGTGATCACCCGTCTGCTTATTCCTTCCTGCCGATACAATTCCTCGCTCCATGCCTCTCACTCCTGATTCGATATAAATATCTGCAGCTAGTTTCTGCGCAGGAAATTGATCTTGTGGTATATGTGAGTAAAATTTCTTCGCATCAATAAATACACCGTGTCCTCCGATAGGCAACACAATTGGTATACCTGCATCATGCAGAAGATTACCGAAATATTCAACCTGACGAACACGTGAGGCTATCATATCATCCTGTACGGCTTCGATCAGCCCCTGAGCCATCGCTTCCATATCTCTTCCGGCAAGACCTCCGTATGTTGGCATTCCTTCGTATACAACGATCAGGCTTCGTAAATCATCGTAAAGATCAGGATCGTTACACATAACTAATCCGCCGATATTTACATACAAATCTTTTTTGGCACTGACTGTTGCAGCATCGCTATAAGAGCAAAATTCACGATTTATATCCTCTACACTGCGATTTTTGTAACCCTCCTCGCGCTGTTGGATAAAATACGCATTCTCTATATTGCGTGTAGCATCCAATACAACCTTGATACCATGCTTGTGAGACAATTCCGATACAGCTTTCATGTTCGCCATACTTACAGGCTGTCCTCCCGCCATATTCACAGGGGCACCAACAGTGATATAAGCTATATTTTTTGCGCCTTTTTCGTTAATCAGCCTTTCATATTTTTCGAGATCTATATTTCCCTTGAAAAGATGTGTAGACTGACTTTTGTGCGCCTCATCGATAATCACATCCACAAATGTTCCTCCTGCAATCTCCTGATGCTGACGTGTAGTCGTAAAATACATATTACCGGCTACATATTGTCCCGGAGTAATCATACATTTGCTTAGTAAGTTTTCGGCTCCACGACCTTGATGAGTAGGCAGAATATATTTGTAACCGTAATATTTTTTACATACTTCTTCCAAATAGTAGAAACTGCGACTACCGGCATAAGCCTCATCTCCGATCATCATTCTCGACCATTGCATATCACTCATCGCATTTGTACCGCTATCCGTCAACAAATCGATATAGACATCATCGGCATGGAGTAAAAAAGTATTCCATCCGGCTTCTTTCATACATTTCAAACGATGCTCCCTTGTTGTGGTTTTCAGGGGTTCTACTACTTTGATGCGATAGGGTTCTGCCCATGGTTTTTTTGAGAATGCCATATTCGTAGATTTTTGGTTAAAAAATTATTTATCGAAAAAAGAATAAAGCAAGGTTAACTAACTATTTGACAAATCAAACAGCACTACACTACAAATATAAAATAAAAACATCGAAAAGAAAACAGAATCAGACCTTATTTACTTACAAAATAACAGACATTAATCTTGTTCACAAAGTTGAGCATACATCTCTTGAAGGCTCTTCAATATTTTCTTTTTATATAGGCTTACATTCCTCATAGCCAAGAAAGAAGAGAAAGAACCACTAATAAAAACAATAAGAAAACCAGGAAAGAACGCTTCATTCGTAACAACATCAAGAAAAGACCTGTTTATTGAATATACGAAAAAAGACAGATAGCATGGTAGAATCATCAAGATCGCAAGAAAGTAACGAACCGGATACATCTTCTGCGATTTGGACATCTCATTTATCCGATACCTTAACCAATCTCTTAGAGGAAGACTCATCGTATTATAATTCATCTTATAATGCGATCGGATGCCCGATACAACAAAGACACCAACGACAAAGCATAGCACCATATTGTTTATTAGGTAGTAGGTATCATTCGCTCTCTTTATTCCGCTATATATCAATAACACAAAAAGGGTAACCCCTACCAATATGGAAATATAATTGATAAAAGAATGTTTTCTCATCGCTTTGGCAACCTTCTTCTCAAGCAGGTTTTTGAGGTCTTCAACAGACTGAGTCTCTATATTAGTACTTCCTTTATGCCATATATTTTGTAATTCATCCCTTTTCATAACCCATCTTGATTAAATTGTGCTTCAAAACATTTTTCGCTCGGTTTATCCTAGTCCCTACATTGGATTTACTTATACCTATGATTTCTGAAATTTCTTCATAGCTTTTCTCCTCCAAATAAAGCAGTATAATAGATTTGTCGATATCATTCAAATTATAAATAGCCGTCAACAGCATACCCATATCTTCATCCACAGCCCATTGCTTAGCCATATCTACACAAGCCTCATCGGGCAATTCTTCCCGGTATTGCATCCGGGAATCTTTTCTAATTCGTGATATAGAAGTGTTGATAGATATTGAGTATATCCACGACACAACGGTCTCTCTATTTCGTAAAGATGCGTATGCTTTCCACATCTGATAAACAATTTCCTGAAAATTATCTTTCCGCTCATCTTCATGCCTAAAGTAGATAAGACTCACCTTATGCAGAATGGATTGATATTTTTCCAGCATTTGTAGAAAGTTCTCTCTCAGATCATCCATATCATTATTGTCCTTTTACTATATAGTAGAAGTTACTTGAATTTTATTACAAGAAAATTATTTTTTGTATAAATAAAAAAACCGACACACCTATTAAGGTATATCGGTCTATATAGAATATACTATTTCTTTATCCTATCTGACAACCCGGTTCTACATCTTTAGAAGGTGTGATAAGCGATAAATTACCGCCCCCATCTTCTACAGAAAGAATCATCCCTTGCGACTCTATTCCTTTTAGTTTCCGTGGTTCGAGATTTGCAATAAAACACACCTGCTTGCCTACTAGATCTTCAGGCTTGTACCAAGCTGCTATTCCCGAAATAATGGTGCGTTTGCCCATGCCATCATCAATTAAGAATTGTAGCAATTTATCAGCTTTAGGTACTTTTATACACTCCAAAACTGTTCCTACACGAAGGTCGAGCTTCGAGAAATCGTCAAAAGCAACGTTTGGTTTCTGCGGAGCAACTTTTACTTCCACGGCCTGTTCATTTGCTTTTTTAGTATCCAAAAGTTTCTGGATTTGTTTTTCTATCGTTTCATCTTCTATTTTAGAGAACAGTAATTCCGACTCATTCAACGGATGCCCTACAGGCAGCAGATCAATGCGTCCTAGTTGATCCCATGTCAGGTTATCAACATTTATAAACCGGCGTATCTTTTTCACGCTGAATGGCAAGAACGGCTCGAAAGCGATTGCGAGATTGGCTGTAATCTGTAGAGATATATTCAATATTGTTTCTACACGTGCCATATCCGTTTTAACGACTTTCCAAGGCTCTGTATCTGCCAGATATTTGTTACCGATACGTGCCAAGTTCATGGCTTCTTTAAGTGCATCGCGGAAACGGTATGTATCGAGATAAGATTCGACTACAGCCTTTACATCTGCAAACTCTTTAAGGGTTTCCTTGTCATAGTCTGTCAGTTCATTCAGCTGCGGTACTTTATTCTCAAAATATTTTTGGGTAAGTACTAATGCACGATTGATAAAGTTCCCCAGAATAGCTACAAGCTCATTGTTGTTACGAGCCTGAAAATCTTTCCACATAAAATCATTATCCTTCGTTTCGGGAGCATTAGCCGTGAGTACATAACGAAGTATATCTTGTTGTCCCGGAAAATCTTCGAGATATTCGTGCAACCACACAGCCCAGTTTCGAGAAGTAGATATTTTATCTCCCTCCAGATTCAGGAATTCATTTGCAGGAACATTTTCAGGTAAAATAAAAGAACCCTCAGCCTTCAACATGGCAGGAAAAACGATACAGTGGAAAACAATATTATCTTTTCCGATAAAGTGTACCAATTTCGTATCTTCCGATTTCCACCATTTCTCCCAGCTATCCGGCAGCAATTCTATTGTGTTAGAAATATATCCGATAGGCGCATCGAACCACACATAAAGCACTTTCCCTTTTGCGTCGGGCAGTGGAATGGGCACACCCCAATCGAGGTCGCGGCTTACGGCACGAGGCTGTAACCCCATATCCAGCCATGACTTACACTGTCCGTAGACATTCGATTTCCATTCTTTATGATCTTCGAGTATCCACTGACGAAGCCACGACTCGTGCTTGTCAAGAGGCAGATACCAGTGTTTTGTTTCACGCATCACAGGGGTAGAACCTGATATTGTAGAGCGGGGATTTTTCAGATCAGTAGGGCTAAGCGATGTTCCGCACGACTCACACTGGTCTCCGTAAGCATTCGGATTGCCACAGTGAGGGCATTCGCCCATAATATAACGGTCGGCGAGAAACATCTGAGCTTCTGCATCATAATATTGCTCACTTGTTTTTTCTTCAAACGCTCCCTTATTATGCAACGTAAGGAAAAAGTCAGAAGCTGTTTTTTTATGAATATCAGAGCTTGTACGGGAATAAATATCGAAAGCTATTCCGAAATCTTCAAAAGACTTCTTGATAATTCCATGATACTTATCAACAATATCCTGAGGTGTAACTCCCTCTTTCTTTGCTCGGATGGTGATAGGCACACCATGCTCATCAGAACCACCTATGTGTATTACATCTTCACCTTTAAGCCTAAGGTAGCGCACGTAAATATCGGCAGGAATATAAACTCCGGCAAGATGTCCGATATGTACAGGACCATTGGCATAAGGAAGGGCCGATGTAACAAGGGTTCTGTTGTATTTCTTGGTCATATATAGTAAGTTATTTTATATTTAGTTCCCGTAAGATGCATTTTCGTGGTGCAAAGATAGGAACTTAGGGACAAAAAATACAGTCCTTTATGATTTTTGTTTGGGGTTTTGTTTTATGATCAAAAACTCCGCTTTACTCATTTTACTCTGTGGTAAAAAAAGAAGCGGAGATTACTTTCATTAAAATTGAAACCCTTAACCTTATTAACAACCTTACAAACCCAGCGTTTGCTTTAAGAGCCTATACCCATTCATACTAATCCTCACCTGCGAACCATCTTTGAGCTTTAGCAGTTGGCTTTGTTTATTATATAATTCTATTTGCGCTATAAAATCAACATTCACGATACTGGAGCGATGTACACGCACAAATTTAGTGGAAGGCAATAGGCTTTCGAAGGACTTCATCGTTTGCTCTTTCAGGAATTTACCTTTATCCGAGTATATCATTACATAATCTCCCTCTGCCTGTATATAAATTATATTGGAGACGGGGATTACCTCTATTCTTTGCCCATTTTTTACAGCCACACGCTCCAATTCTTCATTTGGTTTTATTTCTTCAGTCACGTGATTCTCTACATTATCATCTTCTGCAATGGAAAACTCATCCGTATTTTCGTCTGAACTCTGTACATTAGACTTATATATATTATTATAAAAAAGTATTGCAGACACATATACCAGCAAGCTTAAAACAATCCGAGTTGTAGAGATCGGCAACAAGCCAATCCATTCCTCTTGAGCGAAAAGTGTATACAGAGCCAAAAGATCTGCTCCCAACCAGAAAAACACAAATAATATACCCAATGCCGTATAATTAACCACCTGTTGCTTAAAAGGCAAAGTAGCAAAGCGAGTATATTTTACAATCTCATACAATAAGAACAAAAGAATAGACAAAACAATCCCCGATACACAAGCGTCAGCCCACAATACAGGCAAGGAGACCATCGCCAAAGGCTTCATACAGCCGTATATAATAGCAGTAGTCAGCAATGCTATAAAAATGTACATTATAATTATCAAGCGACTCTTCATCCTAAAGGCTATCTGTTTAATTTCGGATTTCTATATTGCCAAATATACTATTTGCCTCCATTATAACCCGTGCGCCTTTTTCATTCTCTAAAGCTTCATCTTTATATAAACGTCTGTCTTGGAAAGCACCTAAGACAGTAGAACTATCCACCTTTAATGTCCATTCTGACGGGATATATACAACCAAGCTGCCAAATATCGCATTCAATTCTAAGTATGCTATATTTTCACCCAGCTGAGCCTTACGCAAATCTAAGATCAACTCTCCGAAAATCACATTTGCCTCTCCTCCTTTAAAATTCTGAGATAATATGATCTGCTCAGAACCTCCGAAAATCATATTCTTTTCGAAAAAGTCGGACTTATTATGTATTGCCTGAGCAGACTCGTGCCACTCATCAGTCTCTGCATTATATACTTTATTCCATCGCTCCCTTTTTTTATTATCAGAAGATCTCAACCAGTTTAACACTAAAACTGTACCCACTGTTATCGGGATTATTGGCCAGTATGTTCTGAAATCGATATCAAGATCCATGAAAATAGCCGGAAATGCAGAACTCAATTTGGGATAAATAAAAAATAATCCAAAACCAATTGCCAAAAGCCCCTGCCCTAATTTTCGTTTTACAACAAGAGACCATACCCCAACTCCGATCAACAACATCTGCCACGATATAAATATCGGTCTTAAAACATCGGGAAGAATTCCCATATTAAAGATTAAGAAAAAGCCTCCGACTAGAATTAGTAAAACGGCAAAACCGATACCGTCTTTATTTGATTTATCTCTTCTGGCTCTTTTAAAAAAATGTCTATCTTCTAAATTTCGTCTCATAATAAACTTATTTAATGTTATGATGTAAAATTAATCCGACCGCCATATATAAACAAGGAATAATCGATGAACGAATTCTATTTCCCGACAAACGAAAGATAAAAACTTGCAAATAAAAGAATCGGATATGAACCTTTAGTACAGGCACTTGTTATATTCGAATATAAAAGTAGAGATTTAACACCAAACAAGTATCTTAAACCTTTATCTTTTTGCTTAGTCATAATAATTGCAAAACAATATTAGAAACAAATTAAATATAAACAACTAAAACAATAACATGATGAAACGAACTACATTCGCAGCGTTAACACTACTTATGATGAGCCTGTGCTTATCTTTTGCTTCGGTAGCAAATGCACAAAGCAAACAAGAAAGAGCCAAAATACTAGAACCCTATCCGGCAGCAAAAGACGGAATGGAGAGACATGTGATTTATCTAAGTAAAAAGTCGGATGAATCTAAATTCAAGATAGAAATAGTTCCCGGAAAAGTAATGAGCGTAGATTGCAATGTGCATACGCTGATGGGTAAATTGGAAGAAAAGGATTTACAGGGATGGGGATATACTTATTACAAATTTACATCTGATGGAAAAACAGCCTCTACAATGATGGCATGTAATAAACCAAACGAAAACAGATTTGTATCAAGTCAGTCTCTTATTGTAAGATACAACAGCAAACTACCTATAGTGGTATACGCTCCGCAAGGTTATGAGATTAAATACCGAGTTTGGAAAGCCGGCAAAGACCAAAACTCTGAAATAAAATAAGATTGTTGATAATCGTCAAAACAGAGAGACAAGTCGATTTCGACCTGTCTCTTTTTTATAAAGGTTGTTATCGTCTTTTGTTACTTCCTAAAACAAATAAAACTTGTATAGGTATATAAATAACATTTTCTTAAAATATTTATAACTTTGCAACATAAACAAAAATCAGACTTATGTTAACGCTGAAAACAATTAGTGAGAATCCTGAGCTAGTGATTAAAAAGCTGGCTAAAAAACATTTCGATGCAAAAGAAATAATCGAAAAGGTATTGGAAATAGACCAGACAAGAAAGAAAACACAAACTTCTTTGGATGCTTGTTTGTCAGAATCCAATAATCTATCGAAACACATAGGACAACTAATGAAAGAAGGCAATAAGGCCGAAGCTGAGATTGCAAAAAACAGAGTAGCTGAAATAAAAGGACAAAGTAAAGTTCTCGAAGAAACACTTCGCCAAGCAGAACAAGATCTACAAGAATTGCTTGTTCTTATACCAAACCTTCCATCGGACGAAGTTCCTGAAGGAAGAGTAGCCGAAGACAATGTTGTAGAAAAGACCGGAGGCATCATACCTGAACTGGGAGAAGATGCGCTTCCACATTGGGACTTAGCTAAAAAATATGATCTTATCGATTTCGAACTTGGCGTAAAGATTACAGGGGCGGGATTTCCGGTATATAAAGGAAAAGGAGCACGCCTGCAACGTGCTTTAATAAACTATTTCCTTGACAAAGCTCGTGAATCCGGATATCTGGAAGTACAACCACCTTATGTAGTAAATGCTGCTTCGGGTTATGGTACAGGTCAGTTGCCGGATAAGGAAGGACAGATGTATCATGCTACACTGGATGATTTGTATCTGATACCTACAGCCGAAGTTCCTGTAACAAATATATATCGTGACGTTATTCTCGAAGAAAAAGACCTTCCGATTATGAATACGGCATATTCTGCTTGTTTCCGTCGTGAAGCCGGTTCTTATGGAAAAGATGTTCGTGGATTGAATCGTTTACACCAGTTCGACAAGGTTGAAATTGTTCGTATCGACAAGCCTGAGCACTCTTACGAATCTTTGAAGGAAATGGTTGCGCATGTTCAGTCACTCGTTGATGAGCTTGAGCTACCTTGGCGCATACTTCGTCTATGTGGAGGGGATATGAGTTTCACTTCTGCCCTTACATTTGACTTTGAGGTATTCTCGGCAGCACAAAAACGTTGGCTCGAAGTAAGCTCGGTATCCAATTTCGAAAGCTATCAGGCAAACCGTCTGAAATGCCGCTATCGGGATGCAGACAAAAAGATACAGCTGGCTCATACACTGAACGGCAGTGCATTAGCTTTACCCCGCATTGTTGCAGCATTGTTAGAAAACAATCAGACCGATGCAGGCATTCGCATACCGAAAGTATTGGTGCCATATACTGGTTTTGAATTTATTAATTAAAGTGAAAATCATACTATTTGCCACAAAAAAGCGTTATACTAAATGGTAATGTATTATTTTTGCGTCAAATGCTGAATCTAACATATTAAAATAAAGGATATGAATAAAAAATTAATTGGAATTGGATTAGCTCTGGCTTTCCTTATTGCATTTGGATCTTGTAAACCTAAACAAAGTGCATATAAGTCGGTATATGAAGCTGCGAAAGAAAGAGAAATGGAAGAAAACACAGTGTCTTCGACTCCTGTTTCGAAACCAGCGACTACGACTCCTAGCTACAGTAGCGAAACCGTTAGAAAAGAAAAAGTTACCCCGGTATACGAAAGTGATGCGAATGGGTTGAAAGCTTACAGTGTAGTTGTTGCCGCAATGGCAATGAAACCCGGAGCTGAATCTTTGAAAGAAAGATTTGGAAACGACGGTTACAATATAATATTGGTTCGCAACGATCAGGGAATGTACCGTGTAATTATAGCAAGTTACGACTCGAAGGAACAAGCTGTAGCTAAAAAGAATGAAATCCTCGAAAAATACCATGCAATGGGAGATGTATCTACTCTAAAAAGCAAATACGGAATTCCATTCAACGATTGGTGGATATTACAGAGAGAATACTAAACGAATATAAGAGGAGAGCCTTAACAGCTCTCCTTTTTTCATGTTTATAACTAAAGCCAATGCCATTTGAACACCCTTACTTTTAACCTTTAGAGTATTAATTGAACGTCTTTTTTTATATCTTTGTATAGTGATATAGATAATATTTACTAAACGAACACATAAGAATGAAGATAATTTGCACAACTTTACTACTATCGGTTATTATACTTGTATCCTCCTGTGGATCACAGGAAAAATCTATTGCCAAATTTTATCGGGAGGCAAACAGTCAGATGAAAGGAGAAAGTTTCTTAATCGAAGAAGGCAAAAACACTTCGAATAAAGAGACAAAAAGTAATAGCGAATCAATAAACTATACGGCCGAATCGGCTTATATGGCTCAGGTAAAAGCTACCTATGAACATTATAAAGTAAATTATGATGATTCGGAGTATGCAAATGGAGATGTATATTTGGAAGCTGCAAAACGCAGACAGGCTCTTATAGATCAATGTCCCGATTGTCCGAAGAAGACATCTGTTGTAGTGCCGGTAGCATCACCGTCTAATGCTCAAGCACAAGCAGGACAAACAAGCGAAACATTGGTTGGAGAACCCGAAAGTTCAGACTTTTTTGCGCATTTACTCGATAGTGAGAAGAAAACGCTCAAAACAGAAGGATTATCTTACTTAAATAAAGAAGATAAAGCAAAACTAAAAAAATACAGTGTAGTAATAGCTTCATTGACGAATAAATACAACGGATCAGAACACCTAAAAAAAACATTAGGGGTGAAAGAATCTTTAATTGTAGTAAAAAACACTTCCGGTATATATTATGTTATTATTGGAACGTATGATTCCGAACAGGAAGCTATGAATAAAATAAAGACCGTGGAAGAACAGTATAATGCTCGAAAATCTTCTGCACAATTATTGAAAACATACGGAATTCCATTAACGGATCTGTGGATTCTACGAAAATAGTGTAAACTAAGATATTTGATAAGGATGAAAATAAAGTTCTTAGGAACAGGAACATCCACAGGAGTCCCTGAGATTGGCTGCAAATGTGAGGTATGCACCTCTAATAATATAAAAGACAGACGCCTGCGAGCGTCTGTTTTATTGAATATAGGAGATAAGAGAATTCTTATCGATTGTGGTCCTGATTTCCGGGAGCAAATTATGTATGAAGAGTTTGCGCACATTCATGGAGTATTGCTCACCCACGAACATTATGACCATGTGGGCGGATTAGACGATTTACGTCCTTTCTGTAGATTCGACGATGTAGATATATACTCGAACGCTATTACCTTAGATGCGCTAAAAATAAGAATCCCCTACTCTTTCAGGGAGCATCGCTACCCCGGAGTTCCCACGTTCAGGCTTCACGAAGTTAGCCATGAAGCATCTTTTAGTATAGGGGATATTGAAATACAACCTATAAAAATCATGCACCACATGCTGCCTATTTTAGGTTACCGAATCAACAACTTCGCTTACCTCACTGATGTAAAGCATATCCCTGAAGAAGAATACAATAAATTAAAAGACTTGGACACCTTAGTTATTAGTTCTCTACGTATCGAAAAGCATATCTCTCATCTAAATCTAGTAGAAGCTTTGGAAGAGATAAAGAAAATATCTCCTAAAAAAGCTTATCTGACACACATGTCTCACCAAATGGGATTACATGATAAGATACAAGCAGTATTGCCGCCAAATGTATACTTATCGTACGACGGGCTTGAAATCAACATATAATGCAAGGTATACAACGGAGATTAATAGTATAATAGACTCCGTTAGATTTATTCTTATTCTTGAACAGGATATTACTTAACGAGGACATTAAAAACATATAAACGTATATCGAAGCATATATTTAAGAACTTTTTCATTTAACAGCCATCTATTTTAAATATTTTATTATATTTAGAAAATATTTTAGCTTAACGTGTAAAATAAATACTGAAGGAAAACTTTGGAATTATTTATATATCAGTAACCCATATACAATCAAATGAATACCGAGTTAATATTACTGCAATACAATTAAAGAGTTTTATGTCAACCGTTTTCAGCATTCACAATATTATAAAAATTTAATTCTCGAACGATTTAACTATATTTTTACAATATTATCTCTTATTTTTGTAAAATTAAATGCTCTAAATTCTTTGTTCTTCAAATACTATGTTAGGCTATATATTATAAAATAATTTAGTTCCTCTAACTCATGAAGAAACATATTCATGGATACATTGTTATTCGTGAGACGCTAAAACCACCATACAATTCGAGAATGAAACAATCAACCATCTTATTTATAATTTATTGGTTATCTGTATTTTCTATTCTAAGTTCATCTGCTGCATATGGGACTCATAGAGTTGGGAATCTTGACCTGTCGAATAATGCTGTATTATGCATGTACCAAGATCAAAATGGATATATGTGGTTTGGTACATATGATGGCCTCAATCTATATAATGGGAAAAACATGTATGTCTATCGCTTCGAACTAGACAACGAATATTCACTTTGTAGCAATATCATACATAAAATTTCGCAAGCAGGTACTGACCATTTGTGGATATCCACATTCCTTGGGCTTAACAAATTCTCCTTAAAAGATAGGCGAGTAACGGAGTCGCACCCCGAATGCCCCGAAGCAAAACTGTTAGCCGCAGACAGTAAGGGTAATACATGGGTTATATGTAAACGAGGATACATTTCATATTATTCATCATCTTCCGACTTGAAAAGATTCCAAGATATCCATCTCCCTGAGGCTGACACAGAAAGTATAAAAGATATCTTCTTTACCAAAAATGATAAACTTTATCTGATAACAAACAATGGAAAGCTTCTTAATATAGAATATTCTAAGAAACAAGATTTGGATATAAAGCTAAAAACTCATGAAATAACAATGCATGATAAAAATATAGATTATGCATCTTATGAGAACAATAAGATTTACTTCGTTGATAAAGATCAAAAGCTGTACCTATATGACATAATTGCTTCAAAGAAAATATTACTATCAGATATATCGCAACTCACAACCAAAAATGGAGGTATAGCAAAAATAACATCTTTCAAATATGACGTGTATATTGCGTTCAAAAACAATGGCGTAGTAAAATTGAATATAGAAGACCACTATCGGCCGGAAGTTATAACCAGCGGGATCGGCGTTTTTGCTTATTAAAAGACAATAAACAAGATATACTATGGCTTGGAACAGACGGCAAAGGTGTAGAAATGTTCTATCAAAATCACGATATGTTTGGGAACATCCTACTCGAGCATTTACCATTCGACAGTCAAAAACCTGTTCGTTCGATATATACCGACGAGCATAACAATCTTTGGGTCGGCACAAAAGGTGACGGTATTTTTTTGATTAAAAATTACGATAAGTTGAATAATGTAAAAATTCCATCATCTGAAATAATCCATTACACAACAACCGAAGGGCTGGTGAGCAACCTTGTATTTTGTTTTTTACGTAGCAAAAAGAAAGACATAATCTGGTTAGGAACAGAAGGGCCGGGACTTTCTTATTATTCATACAAAGACAATAAAATAAAGACGGCAATAAATAAGACTCCGAACACAATAGGTAAAGTTCATTCAATATGCGAGGTAAATGATTCTACCTTATGGATGGCCACAGCCGGAAATGGCTTATTGGAAGTTGTTGTTGACAATCAGGCTCCAACAGTTGAAGTAAAATCTATAAACGCCTTCTTCCCGAAGAAAAACGATAAGACATGCAACGAGTTCCACTCTATGACTTATGACGGAAAATCAACATTATTTATAGGGAATAGAGGTGGTTATGGAGTAACACGATTTAACATCACGAACAAACAATACGAATTTATCCCGATCAATAAAGCCGAAAGTACTGCTATTGGTGATGTCTTAAGCGTTTATCAGAGTAAAGACTCTGTATTTTATTTTGGAGCCAGCTCAGGCCTAACTCAAATGCAGTTTTTCAAAAACGGAAATCATACAATCAAGCAATTTGACAGAAAAAGTGGTATTATAAATGATATGATACACGGGATACTGGAAGATAAAGAAGGCTGCATCTGGCTAAGTACAAATAAAGGACTGGCTAAGTATAATCCGCATAACGATTTTTTCCACAACTATACATTTCCTGATCTAAAAGTCTTTGAATTCTCTGATGATGCCTACTGGCATTGTCCATATACGGGACGACTTTTCTTTGGTGGCATAAACGGACTCACATGGCTAGAGCCCGGATATAGTTTTGAGAATAGCTATAGACCCGATCTTTATTTCTTTGGATTAAAAATATCAGGAGAAGATCGTCCATTATCAAATTATATCAACAAGGACACTAAATATCTCGAAATCCCTGCCAATATTGCAGCTTTTTCCCTCTCTTTTATAGCTGTAGACTATATCGATGGAGAAAATTATGAATATTCGTACATGCTGGAAGATTACAATAATGAATGGACAGATTTACAAAAATCAAATGAGATAACATTCACCAATCTGCCTTCGGGAGACTACGTTTTGAAAGTTAGATATAAGAATGACGTATTCAATTCCGATGAAAGATTCTACACCCTCCATATAAAAAAACTACCTCCTTGGTATTTCACCACATGGGCAATAGTTGGATATGCATGCTTATTCTTGCTTGTTTGCGCATACATCATTTATATGATTCGCAAAAAAATAATAAACAAGCAAATACAACTAGCGAATAAAATAGAAGAAGAACAAAAAGAGAAGTTGATAGAAGCTAAACTAGACTTCTTCACAAATGTCACTCATGAGTTTTGCACTCCGCTAACTCTAATAAATGGGGTAACCGATCGTATAGAGAAAACTCCAAATATGGATAACAACTTCCATAAGTATATCGAGATCTTGCGCAACAATGTTGATAATCTGAATGAACTGATCCAAGAGATACTCGATTTCAGAAAATTAGAAGAATCCAAGTATAACCTACATATAATAAAGAACGCTCCTGTTGCTGAACAAATAAGGAAACAATCTGAATCATTCTTTTCTATTGCCGAGCAAAATAAAATACGGTTTAACCTGCAAGTTTCGGATAAACTACTTTGGAATACAGATATAATATGTTTTAATAGAATATACACCAACCTTGTATCCAATGCATTTAAATACACAAAAGAAGGTGGAGAGGTAAGAGTTACCTTAAAGGCTGACAACGATACCTTAACTCTAAAAGTATACAACACAGGGAAAGGAATTGAGGCTTCTAAAATTCCGATCATATTTGACCGCTATAGTATCCTCGAAGAAATAGGGAGTGACAATCAATATTCCCGTACATCTTCACGGAATGGAATCGGGCTGTCTATTTGCCAAAGCCTTGTTGAGTTATTACAAGGAAGCATAAAAGTAGAAAGTGAAGTAAATAAATATGCAGAGTTTATTGTAGAGCTGCCTCAACTGGAAATAAAAGAAGTACCTGTTGCTACTCTTCAAGAGTCGGTAAACGTTGTACCGGATGACAACTCAGGCAAGAGTTCTAAACCAATAATACTCGTTGTAGATGACAATGAGGATATAATATGGCTCATTAATGATATTTTATCAGATGAATATATTATCAAAGGAGCCAACAATGCAAACGATGCGCTTAAACAAATAGAAAACCAAATGCCGGAACTGATCATCACTGATATTATGATGCCTGAGGTGAGCGGACTAGAACTTATAAACCAAATAAAATCAGACAAAATAACCAGACATATTCCTTTAGTTATTATCTCAGCAAAGATTAGTGATGCAGATCAATCTGAAGGTCTCGATGTTGGGGCAGATGCATATCTTACAAAACCATTTTCCCCACTCTTTTTGCGCTCTGTGATAAATCGTCTTCTAAATACGAAGAAGAAACTAAAAGACTATTACTATTCACCCGAAAGTGCACTTGAATATTCGGATGGGCAAGTAATACATCAGGAAGATAAAGAGTTTATGGAGTCCGTTATTTCGATAATAGACAGTAATATCGAAGAGGAGAATCTTAGACCCGAATTAATAGCAGAAAAGCTTGGCACAAATACACGGAATCTGTACAGAAGATTTAAGAAAATAACATCACTTACACCAAGTGATTTTATAAAAGATTACAGATTTACTTGTGCTGCAAAATTATTAATCACAACAAACCTCACCATTCAAGAGATTATATATAAGGTGGGGATAAATAACAAATCTTACTTCTATAGAGAGTTCTCAAAAAAATACAATATGACCCCTAAGGAATACAGGCAGCAAAAATAACTAGACAGACCGAATAGTATCCTAAAAAACCAAAAAGGTATCCTCGTTTACATCATGTAAATAAGGATACCTTTTTCAGCTTTTAAGATAAAGAAATAAACATACAGAAATATTAACATTGCATGTTCCTTATTGGAATAAACATTAAAATAGCTCAGAGGAATTCTTAAAGATATTATATACAATATAAGAATTGCCCAGGGAAAACAGAAAGGCATAAAACATCGATTATCAACCTAGAAATTTAAAGACTTACAGATAGGTAAAAGGTTTATAAAACAACTTTCAGGTATAGCAAGACAAAGGAAAATACATTACACTCCCTATAATATTAACCTCTAAAACCTAGAATTTATGTAACATTCATTAAAACCAACTCATTTTAAATCCAAAACAGAGACGAACGTCTCAAATAACTAATTACAAGTTAACTTAATAAAAATCATATTATGAGAAAAAAATCTGCAAGTAATACTTCTAAAAGTTACTACAAGGATTATGTCAGAAAGGCACTTTTTCTATTTCTTTCTCTCATGATCTTTCAGTACTCATCTGCTTCAGCTCCTGCAGCCGTAAAGGATGCAAATGAAAGCAAAAGCATTGAACAGAATAACATCACTGTGAAAGGCACAATAAAAGATGCAACCGGCGAGCCATTAAGCGGCGTAAGCGTTGTTGTCAAAGGTACTACAACAGGAACAATATCAGATCTAGACGGTGCATATACTATTACTGCACCAAATTCCAATTCAACACTTGTATTTTCTTTTATAGGATTCCATACACAACAAATAGTTGTAGGTGCAAAAACCAGCATCGACGTGGTATTAGTAGAAGATGCTAAAGCCTTGGAAGAAGTTGTAGTAGTAGGTTACGGTACAATGCGTAAATCAGATGTAACCGGATCTATATCAACCGCAAAAGGTAGTGACATCATTAAGAACCAATCATTTAATGCCCTTGAAGGACTAAAAGGTAAAGCTGCCGGTGTAAATATCTTCTCTAATACAGGACAACCCGGAGGAGAAGTTCGCGTTATCATCCGCGGTATATCCACAATCAATGCTTCTGCAAGCCCATTATACGTAGTTGATGGAGTGGTTATGTCAAACTTCCAATATCTTAATCCAAATGACATTGAGTCTATCGAAGTATTGAAAGATGCATCTTCAGCTGCTATCTATGGTGCACGTGGAGCAAATGGTGTTATCCTTGTAACTACTAAGCGTGGTGGCAATACAGGAAAACGTGCTCGTATTTCCTACGACGGTTCACTATCCGTTAGCACAATGTCCAGATATATGGATGTTATGAATTCTAGCGAATGGATGGCTGCATTTAAGCAAGGTTTGGAAAATGCCAATGCTTGGCAAGGTAAAAACTTTACTACAGATCTATCTCAGATTTTCACAGACACACGTTTGTTTAATTCAGATGGTACACCTATATATGATACCGATTGGCAAAAAGAAGCAAGCAGAACAGCTTTCTCGCACAATCATCAGTTAAGTATTCAACGTGGTGACGAAAACTCTTCTGTAGGAGCATTCTTAAACTATACCGACCAACAAGGTATTCTCCGTAATTCTTATTTCAAACGTTTGAATGCAAAAATAGCTTATGATGACAAACCAACTACATGGTTGTCAACAGGTATCAATTTATTAGTGAACCATACTTGGGGTAACAGAACTTCGGACAACCCATACGGTCAAGGTGCTTTACGTACAATGATCGAACAGTTGCCATTCTTGCCTGTTGAACTGGATGGAGTATATACTCAAACAAATATCATTAAAACAAACTCTATTCTCAACAATAAGGACAATCCGGACAGCGGAAAGCAAGGATTCAGCCCCGAAGGTGTTGGTAACCCAGTTGAGTTGCTTGAGCGCATCCAAGCTATGCAATACAAAACGCAAATATTTGGTAATGCAGCTTTGACTTTCCATCTTGCAAAAGGTCTTGATTTAAAGACACAGATTGGTGTTGACTATCAGAACAATCGTAATACCAATTACACGCCGTTCACACCACGTCCATTAATCAATCAAAGCTCTACAGGTTCAGCTTCTGCAAACAACTCTAATACATTATATTGGCAAGAAGAAACATACCTGACTTACAATAAGACATTAGGAAAGCATTATATCAATGCTATGGCGGGTATGTCGTGGCAAGAACGTAACTATACATACTTCAGTGCTTCAGGAAGCAAATTCTCTGATGACTTCTATGGTTACTACAATTTAGGTAAAGGTGAAGATCGTCCTTCGGTAGGTAACGATCACGATAAATGGACAATGAACTCTTATTTCGTACGTGGTGCATATTCTTATGACAATAAGTATATGGCTACAGTTACAGGGCGTTACGATGGAGCTTCTAAATTTGGAGAAAACAACAAATATGCTTTCTTCCCTTCAATCGGTTTGGGATGGATGGCTTCTAATGAAAACTTCTTGAAAGACAATCAGGTTATAAGCAAACTGAAACCACATGCTTCATTTGGTGTAACAGGTAACTCTGAAATAGGAACTTATGCATCATTAGCTACTATCGGTCAATCAACTACTATTATCGGAAATGGTTTACAAACAGTGTCTTATATGAGCAGAATGCCTAATCCGGATCTGAAATGGGAAAAAACAAGTCAATTAGATTTTGGTATTGACCTTGGTTTGTTCAACAACAGATTGAACTTAGAAGCATCATATTACCACAAGTACACTACCGACCTATTGCTTAGCCGCCCTATACCTCTATCAACAGGATACTCTTCTATTACAACAAACGTAGGAGAAGTTTCTAACCGTGGTTTGGACTTATTGATTAATGCATATCCGATTGACACTCGTGACTTCCAATGGAATACAACTCTAAATGTAAACTACAATAAAAACCGTGTAGAAAAGCTGGATCCAAGTTCGTCTGTTGATCAAATTACAGGCAAACGCCAAATCCTACTTGATGGCTTTGTTGGTTATGAGATGTTAATACGCGAAGGTGAGGAACTTTCTACTTTCTACGGTTACAAACGTGCCGGTATCTATGATGGAGTTCCTTCTAACTGGGATGCTGAAACAATGAATATACCTTCAACTATTGGTGAAAAAGTTACATATAAGCAACGTCAGATTCTTGGTAATGGTTTACCTGATTGGACCGGATCATTCATCAATACTTTCAGATATAAAGGTTTTGATCTAACATTAGATCTACAATTCCAATGGGGTGTAGATGTTATGCAAGAGTTCTTCCACTCTACAGAGGCTCGTTTCTTAACTAGTGGTCTTACTCGTCTTTACAAAGACGCATGGCACCCAACATTAAACCCTACAGGTACAGCACAAGCTATTCGCTTGAACAACTTTGGTCAGGGAGCAAACAACCAAGCTGACGACACTTGGGTTGCCGATGGTTCTTACCTACGCGTAAACCTGATCCAATTTGGTTATACATTCAATCCTAAAATTATCAACAAAGTAGGCCTTTCTTCATTACGCTTATATGCTAGTGTGAACAACGCTTTCCTACTTACATCATCTGACTATTTAGGATATGACCCTGACAACTCATCTCGTTTGGGTGACAACAAGTGGGGTACCAACCGCCAGTTCTTTACATATCCACGTCCAAGAACATTCACGTTTGGTCTTAATGTAGCATTCTAATTAATAGTAATAAACAATAAATTCATAATCATATGAAATTGCATAAAATATACAAATCCATCTTTTGCATGATTACATTATCATTAGTAATGAGTTCATGTGATGGCTTCTTGAAAGAAGAGCCGCTGGATGAAAAAACTGCAGGTCAGTTCTGGAAAACAGAATCTGATGCTAAAACAGCTGTAAATGCACTTTACTTCGGTGGAGTTCCATATTTGAATAACATTGATGTTGATGGTGGTTGGACACCTAAAGCCACCATGTGGGGAGGTATTATGTCGGGCTTGTTTGTTGACAAACGTAAAGATAGAACGTTTACGACTGCATCCGAAGGAGGTAACTTTAATATTGAAGCATTCGATGCTACAGCAAGAAAGCTTTGGTCTGAATTCTATATCGGTATTTCACGTGCAAACTTCGTTATTGCTAACATTCCAACAATGACTAACGTATTAAGTGAAGCACAAATAAACAATTTTGTTGCACAAGGTAAGTTCTTCAGAGCATACGCTTATTATTATTTGGTAAAAGAATTTGGTGATGTTCCTTATGTAGACAAGCCTTATACATCTTTGGATGGTATATATGTAGAACGTACACCGTCTGTAGATGTATACAAACACATCGAAGAGGATTTGCTTAGCATCATCTCCGGAGATGTGTTAGCTAACAAAGCATTTTATGCGAATGGTTGCTATGTAACTAAACCTATGGCTCAAACGCTTTTAGCTCAAGTATATTTACAATGGGCAGGTGCTCCTCTCAATGGCGGAAACGAGTATTATACTAAAGCAGCTAACATGGCTCTTGAAGTAGTAAAAGGTGGACAACACGCCCTTATACAACCAGAAGGAAGTAGCGATGATCTTAACTCTGCTTACAACGTCATTAAAACAACAAAATCGTCGAATGAAATCATCTTCGCTAAAGAATACAACCAAACCAGTTACAATGTAGGTAACTCTTATGCTTGTCGTTCAATTGGAACAGATGCTTTCCAATGGGGTATTTTCAAACCGGGTGGAGACGTTTTGTATAATGCATACTTGCCTTGCGATATGTTGATCAATAGTTATGCCCCTGGTGATATCCGCGGACATGAAAAACAATTCTTCTTCAGAGAATATACTTACAAGATAGGTGAAAATACTATAACAAGCACATTAAACAATGTTGGAAACTGGGCTTGGCTTGATGAAAATGCTCTAAAAACAGGTAAAGATGGTGACTACAACATGCCTACATTCCGCTATGCAGAAGTATTGTTAATTGCTGCTGAAGGTCTTGCACGTACAGGAAAAGAAGGTGATGCTAGAACTTATCTTAACCAAGTACGTAAACGTGCCGGACTAGCAGATGAAACTGCTGCAGGCGATGCGTTGATACAGTCTATCTTAACTGAGCGTTTCCACGAATTCCCATTAGAGTTCAAGATCTGGGACGATATCCGTCGTACTCGTTTGTATCCGGAAGCTGATGGAAACCAATCAGGTAAACTAAAATGGGTTCCACTTGCAACTGCAAAAATTCAAAACAAACCTGATGGAAGTATTAAAGTTGGCGCTATTCCTGAATATGCTCTATTATGGCCTATTCCATTGAGTGAAATGCAAGCTAACCCTTCTCTGCAAGGACATCAGAATCCAGGATGGAATTAAAATAAAGATCCTCACTAAAAGTGAATCTTATTTGAAACCTATATAAAATTAATAACCTGCAATTCCCATTGCAATAAAGGAATTGCAGGTTGTTTAACTATAAATTACGAAAACAAGTATCTCTTTTATTTCTCAAAAACAATTGACAGAATATAATGAAAAAGCTAATATTATCTGTTCTACTTGTTCCTTTTTTAGCTTGTCAAAGCCAATCATTATCAACGAATCCGAAAGAACTGTTAGATAATGATATTACAACATCTTACACAGGAAAAAGGAAACTGAATCAAATTGTATTTGATACAGAATATACCACACCTGTGTTAAGCTATAAAATATACTCTACAGGGGAGCTCCCTGCTTATGATCCTACTAACTGGACTATAAAAGGATCGAACGATAGAAAAAAATGGACAATAGTAGATGAGAGAAAAGATCAGATTTTTTGTTCACGTTTTCAGGAAATATTATGTGTAGTACAAAAGCCTGCAACATACAAATATTATATGCTGGAGGCCAAAACGTCCAACAATGACACGCTGAAGATTGCAGAAGTTGTATTATCAAATAAAAACTTAAAAGCTGGTTGGGAAAACTTTAAATATCCCAAAGTAGTATTTGAGTCTCTCGATCCCGATACTGAGGGTAATAAGATATATCATCAGCTAGTGCAGAATCCTGACGAGTATGTAAAATACCATACCCAAAAGGTAGCCGAAATATTGTACTATACAGCTAATGATCCAATGGTAGATGTACAAGAAATAGACTATACATTGAAAAATTACAACGGAGTTTCGGCTAAAGGAGGCAGTTCTCCTAATATAAATATAGTGTATAGCACACAGCACATAGAAAAATCGGCTAAAGAATCATTACATAAATTAGATTTCGAAACACGTGGCGTTCTTTATCACGAATTGACACATGGTTATCAATTTGAACCAAAAGGCATTGGAAATTACGGCAATAATAAAACGTTCTGGGCATGTATAGAAGGTATCGCCGATGCAGTGAGAGCCCAAGCTGGACTGTTTGATATGAGTACACGCAAACCCGGAGGCAACTGGATGGATGGTTACCGCACCACAGGATTTTTTATACAGTGGCTCACAACTAAAGACCCGGATGCAATCCGTAAATTTCACCTTACAGTAAGAGATATGGATGTATGGAGCTTTGATGGCGCTATCAAAAAAGTTTTCGGACCCGAAGCGAGCATCGAAGGCATGTGGAATGAATATCAGGAATATTTAATAAATAACGCTAAAAAATAATATGCAATTCAACAAAATTGTCCTCACTTTTTCTTTATACATTTTGTGTGGTATGGTATCCGGACAAGAGAAGACATCCTATGTCAACCCCATGATTGGCACTGTAAAAATGGGACATACGTTCCCGGGAGCCTGCGTTCCTCATGGCATTGTACAGTTAAGCCCGGACACGGATACTATACCTCATAGTATAAACGGTGTATATCAGAAAGACACATATAAATATTGTGCCGGATACCAGCACGACGACAAAACCATTGTAGGGTTTAGTCATACACACCTGAGTGGGACAGGACACTCCGACTTAGGAGATATTTTAATCGTCCCCGTAACAGGATCACTCAAGTTTAATCCCGGCACTGCCGACAAACCGGATTCTGGCTATCGCTCACGCTATTCGCATGATACAGAAAAGGCACGTCCCGGATACTATGAGGTTGTCCTCGACGACTATAAAGTAAAAGCACAGCTAACAGCAACAGAGCGTGTTGGCGTACATAAATACACATATCCCGAAGGTGAGGTTCAGAAAATATTATTGGATCTTACACACGGAATCTATAATTATGACGGGAAAGTACTTTGGGCAAGCCTGAGAGTTGAAAACGACACCCTGATAACAGGCTATCGTATCACGAATGGTTGGGCAAGAGAAAACTATACTTACTTTGCCATCTCTTTATCGAAGCCAATAAAAAAATATGGGTATGTAGATAAAGAAAAGCCTAAATACTCGGGATTTTGGAGAAAGTTTGACTTACAGAATAATTTTCCTGAAATAGCCGGTCGAAAAATTGTTACTCATCTCGAATTCGATAATAATGCGTCAGCTCCTCTTGTTATAAAAGTAGCTTTGTCGGCAGTGAGTACGCAAGGAGCAATAAAAAACCTTGAGGCTGAAACGAAAGGAAAATCTTTCGACCAGATAGCCGCAGAAGCAACAGCAAAATGGAACAAAGAATTGAACGTAGTAGATATAACAGGAGACATTGATAAGAAAACAATGTTCTATACATCATTATATCACACGATGATCAACCCTTCGGTATATATGGACGTGGACGGGCAGTATAGAGGTATAGACCATAACATACATCAGGTTGAAGGCTTTACTAATTATACTATCTTTTCTGTATGGGATACCTTTAGGGCCCTCCACCCATTATTCAATCTCATCAATAGAGAGCGAAGTACCGACATTGTAAAATCGATGATCGCTCACTACGAACAAAGCGTTCACAAGGCATTACCTGTTTGGTCTCACATGGGCAACGAAAACTGGTGCATGATCGGTTATCACTCTGTGTCCGTTTTAGCCGATGCTTTGGATAAGGGTTTGAACATAGACAAAGACAAAGCGTTGGAAGCGATGATAAGCAGTTCTAACCTCGATTACTATGATGGTACAGGATATTACAAAAAGCTTGGCTATGTCCCTGTTGACAAAAATGGAAGTGGCTCATCCATCACCCTTGAATATTCGTACGACGATTGGACAATATACAATACCGCTAAAAAGATAGGAAACCAAACAGTAGCAGATGCTTATCAGAAAAGGGCTTTGAGCTACAGAAACGTATTCGATCATCAAATAGGTTTTGTACGTGCTCGTTTAAGCAACGGTGAGTGGAAAACACCATACAACCTGCTAAGCACACATGGAGAAGGTTTTATTGAAGGCAATTCATGGAACTATTCATTTTTTGTTCCGCATGATGTAAAAGGGCTTATCAAAGAAATGGGTGGCGACAAACAGTTTGTACAACGCCTCGACTCACTTTTCACCATGCACTTACCTGATGAGTTTTTCGCAGAAACAGAAGATGTTACCCGCGAAGGCGTTATGGGTAATTATGTACATGGGAATGAACCAAGCCACCACATAGCATATTTGTATGCTTGGACTTCGCAGCCTTGGAAAACACAGTATTGGGTACGGGAAATTATGAATCGTATGTATCGCAATAGTATCGATGGTCTCTGTGGCAATGACGATTGCGGACAGATGTCAGCTTGGTATATATTCTCAGCGATGGGCTTCTACCCTGTTTGTCCGGGTACAAACCAATATATTCTGGGAGCTCCTTATTTTCCTTATATGAAAGTAAACTTAGGAGAAGGACGATATCTGGAAATAAAAGCAGATAAAGTAAGCGATAAAATGCGCTATGTAAAATCGGTAAAGCTGAACGGTAAACCGTATACAAAAGCTTATATCAATTATGATGATATCAAAAATGGAGCTGAGCTTACATTCGAGATGTCGTCAACACCAAACAAAAAAAGGCTGTTCAATGAAGACGAAAAGCCATATTCTCTTTCTAAATAACTTGTTACACTAAGATAAGAGTCATCTATTTATTCCGTTTGCTAGGTCTGGAGTTTGGGACAATACTTACCTAAACTCCATAGCAAACAAACTCTCAATTTTATTACAAAGATTATGAATAAACTGTTTCGGGCCGCTGCCATTCTTATTATACATTTCACAGTCTTATCATGTAGTCAGAAGACACCAACGGAGGACATGGCTATTAATATGACATTAAATACCTATGTCAACCCTTTTGTTGGTACATCCGGATTTGGTAACGTATACCCGGGAGCTCAGATTCCATTTGGAGGAATACAAATAAGTCCCGATACCGATTGTGACTATTACGATGCTGCAGCGGGCTATAAATATAACCATATGACAATAATGGGATTCAGCCTTACACATCTTAGTGGTACAGGAATCCCCGATCTGGGTGACTTCTTATTTATCCCTGGCACAGGCACAAAGAAATATACTGCGGGAACACACGAGAACCCCGATGAAGGATACCGATCACGATACAGCCATGATAAAGAATGGGCATCACCCAATTATTATGCTGTAGACCTATTAGACTATGACGTGAAAGCTGAAATGACTTCCGGCATCCGATCCGGAATATTCAAATTCACATATCCAAAAACAGATAGTGCTTTTGTGATGATAGATATGGATCATGTACAATGGTTTAAAACAGCATGGTCTCAATTTAGAATAGAAAATGACTCAACCATCTGCGGATTTAAGCTGGTTAATGGATGGGGACCCGAACGCTATGTTTATTTTGTAGCACAGTTCTCCAAGCCATTCAAACGCTCAGGGATCATGCAAGACGGTAAACCTGTAATCTATGATACAAAACGTTTCCGTAGCGATAAAGTAGCCTATGGAACTAAGATTATGGGATGGCTTGATTTTGATGCTGCGCAAGGAGCTGAGATAGAAGTAAAAGTTGCTATCTCTTCTACCGGCACATCAGGAGCGTATGCCAATCTGGAAGAACTGGATAATCAGAACTTTGACAGCCTCAGAAAGAAGGGAGAAATACTTTGGGCTAAAGAACTAAACAAGTACAAAGTAAAAGGAACCAAAGAGCAACTGGAAACATTCTATACCTCTGTATATCATGCCTCGCTACATCCTTTTGTATATGAAGATATAGATGGAAAATACAGGGCACACGATTCGAATATTCGTAATACCGATAGCAAGTTTACAAACTATACCGTGTTCTCATTATGGGATACATACCGAGCTCAGCACCCTCTGTTGAACCTGACGAACCCTGACAGAAATGCAAACATGATCAACTCTATGCTGGCTCATTACGACCAGAGTGTAGAGCACATGTTACCTATCTGGTCTTTCTACGGAAATGAAACATGGTGTATGATAGGCTATCATGGGGTGTCGGTTATTGCCGATGCTATAGTAAAAGACATCAAGGGCTTTGATTACGAGCGTGCGTATGAAGCGATGAAAACCACAGCGATGAACCCTCATTACGATTGTTTACCCGAATATACAGCTATGGGTTGGGTACCTTTCGACAAAGAGCGTGAGTCTGTTTCTAAGACATTGGAATATGCCTATGACGACTATTGCGTCGCTATAGCTGCCAAGAAACTAGGAAAGGAAGAAGACTATAAATATTTCCTCAATCGTTCTCTATCTTATCAAAACCTGATAGATCCGGAAAGCAAGTTTATGAGAGGACGCGACTCTCATGGCAACTGGCGAACACCATTTGATGCTGTAGCCTATACAGGTCCGGGTTCTGTTCATGGCTGGGGAGACATTACCGAAGGTTTTACCTATCAATATACATGGTATGTACCTCAGGATGTACAAGGATATATAAACGAGATGGGTAGTGATGTATTTGAACAACGTCTCGACTCTATGTTCACAATGGAACTGCCTGATGATATCCCGGGAGCGCATGACATTCAAGGACGAATTGGTGCATACTGGCATGGCAATGAACCTTGTCACCAGATAATATACCTCTACAACTATATCAAACAACCGTGGAAAGCACAGGAAAAGATACGCTATGTACTCGATACTTTCTACGGCAATAAGCCTGATGCTCTAAGTGGAAATGATGATTGCGGACAAATGTCGGCATGGTATATCTTCAACTGTATGGGATTCTATCCTACATGCCCCTCAAGCAACATCTATGCTATAGGTTCTCCGGGACTGGAAGCTGTAGAGCTTACATTGGCAAATGGAAAGAAGATATCCATGACCACCGAAAATTACAGTAAGCAAAACGTCTATATACAGGCTATGTTCCTCAATGGAAAGGAGTATAACAAGACATATATTACTTACGACGATATAAAGAACGGAGCCGACATTAAGTTTGTATTGGGTAGCAACCCGAACAAATCATGGGGAACTGCGGATGAATCTGTAGCACCGTCGTTATCCAAGCCGAAGGAGACACTTCGCTATATAAAGAATTAGACTTGTAATGGAGTCTTAGTTTTCACTACATTACTAAGCCTGTCGATTATCTTATCGGCAGGCTTTTTTATTTTACTTCCTCACAAAGTTTTTCAATGTAAATATCCCCTCTTTCTTATATCTGATATCTTCAACCAGATAGAAAACCTTCGAATCAAAATCAGAGATTATACCAATAACTTCATTCAACGATTTTCGTCCTATGACGATCTCCACAATATGAACCTGAGATACAGCTCCTTCTCCTTTCACAAAGGTAGCACCGATATCCTTGCTGTTCAGCACTTTTATAAGTTCCAATGCTTCTTTTTTTGTGTATACACGCAATAACTGATACCCAAAGGCAATCCTGTTCTCAACCAAGATACCAACATAATTACCGGCGGCATAACCGGCAGCATAAGCAATATAAGCGATCAGGCTATTGGCTTGGGAGAATATCTGAGAAATAATAACAACCCAGATAAACACCTCAAAAAAGCCGACAATCGGTGCTTTATATTTTTCACCTTTCGATACAAAGATGATACGCAATGTACCCAGTGTCACATCACATATACGGCCAAAGAAAATCATCACAGGCAATAGCCAAGGATAAGCCTCAAAAATGGTAAACATAGTAATCCTTTTTTATTTTTTGAATAAATATAAAGATACAAAATAACACTCCTCACATCTGAAACAATACGAGAAGAAACTAATCTATATTAGATATCTTTACCCTTAAATAGGAATAATTACAGAATGTCAAGACAAATAGTAGCCTTGTGCATTCATCTCGCTGATCAAAAGATAGCGGTAGTTTTCTTCATCCAGCAGATAGTCCCAGCAGCCCAGATGATGAAACAGCTCTCCTCCAAATCCGGTCTTGAACTGATAGAGTCCATACATGGGGTGTGAATGATCAGGTCCCGGCGAAACACCAAACATATCGTACTCGGTACAACCATATTCCTTCGCTATTTTTATAGCTTCCAACTGGAGTGCGTAAGTCGGCATATAGTTTCTCTTGCGAGAAGATGATGCCCCATATAGATATGTCCCTCTATGCCCCGACATTACCAGGAATATAGCAGCCAAAGGCTCTCCTTCGTGCTCTGCTAATAGGAGTTCGACCCGAGCCGGAGATGCGGTATCATCTGCTTTTGCAGTCAATACCGAAGTGAAATACTCTATATCATTTATATATAGCCCGTTTCGTAAAGCAGTCTCTTTATACAGATCGTACCAAATAGATATCTTATCCAACCCCACACGATTGACACGGATACCTTTTTTCTCGGCCAGACGTATATTGTAACGTGTCTTTGGTTTCATTTGCATCAGAATCTCATCTTCCGAGAGGCTCAGATCAAGATATATAGTAGTAGATGGTAAAATATCGGAATTGCTCTTCCTCAGATTCCACTCTACAGTACCATAGTTTAGCTGAAACTCCTGATATTTTTTTTCAGGAGGCCCAATCCATACTCCCTGGTCATCATAGTTGCTCTCGTCGCACCAGTGCGATTGCCAGTTGAGATCGTAGCGGATAGCTATACAACTCTTAGGCAAATGAGAACGTATTATTTCAGACAACTCCTCCAAAAATCGCCCTTGAAATTCCTCAGACGGCTCTATCTCGGGGCCATAAGGCACATAGGCCATGCTATATTCCGAGTTTAAAGGCTTTTGTAGTACTAGTACATCAGCATTGGTATATGAGTGTCCTCCTACATTTGTGTATATATCTCTATTCTTTACCTTAAAGTCGAAAGCTTTGGTTCCCAACCCCTGATGACTCTTCACCTCAGACCAAAAGGCTGTTTGTTGTACAATCGGTGTATCGTTTATGTCTCTTATTTCTTTTTCAAATACTTCAATTACCATGATTTTTACAAAATAGCTGCAAAGATAGACATAATAAATATGTAAAACCAACCAAGATACAAAAGGTGACTATTTCACAAAACTACATTACACTACATCACAGCTACTTAACCCCTAAAAGGTGACAAAAGTGACACTTTTAGCAGCTCTTTTAACCTGTCACTTTCCCCTACCCTCTTTCAGGGCTAAAAGCCTATATATAAGATAATTTTGAAAAACTTAAATACAAAAGAGACTGCCGGAGGAATGTTTTTCTCAATTGAATTACCCTCTTTGTCATTCTGAATGAAATGAAGAATCTCGACTATTCAGATACGAGATGTTTCACTTCGTTCAACATGACAGAGAGATGATGAAAAACATTCCTCCGGCAGCCTCTTACTTTGACGCTATCAAAAAGCTTATTTCAGTTCTTTAATCCTTATATTTCTAAACTTAACCGGCGAACCATGTCCCAAGAAGCCTATATGTCCCTTCGGATTGAATAACCCCGGATGCTGGTGTCCGTCTGCTGTTCCATTCTTGGTTGCTTCCTTGATATCTCCATCCAGAATAACCTCTCCGTTGAGCGTTACCTTTATATGATTACCATTTGCGATTATCTCTTCCTCGTTCCATTCACCCATCGGTCTGAACTTAGCACGTTTTGCTCCTATTATGCCATACACCGAGCCATGCACTTGCAATGGAGTGATATCTTTATAAACAGGATTATCATGATCTAATATCTGGATTTCCATGCCGTCGTACGCTGCATCTACCCCCATCGGTGTACGGATACCTACCCCGTTGTTAGCGGCAGGAGTAAGTTGAAACTCGAAACGGTATATAAAGTTTGCAAACTCATCTTTAGTGTAAAGATTTCCACCATGACCACCTTTCGGATCGAGGGCAATACAACCGTCCTGCAATTGGTAATCGGTTGTATTACCTGTCCACTGGTGGATATTTGTACCATCAAACAGAATCTTGAATCCTTCCTTTTTCTCGTCTGCCGATAGCTCAAAAGGCTTAGCCCTTTCCAATTCTTTGACATATATATTACGATAATATACTTTGCTACCATGAGCTTGC
This sequence comes from Dysgonomonas mossii DSM 22836, assembly GCF_000213575.1. GTDB lineage: Bacteria > Bacteroidota > Bacteroidia > Bacteroidales > Dysgonomonadaceae > Dysgonomonas > Dysgonomonas mossii. Next base: position 240,963 of record NZ_GL892005.1, on the reverse strand, counting down.
AGTTCTATCTGCTCGATAGGCGAAATCGGCTGGCTACGATCCCAGTAGTTCTCAAGAATCACATTATCTACGACCAGCACTCCATTCAATTTTACAGTAACACGGTCTCCTACCATTTTAATATAAAACGTATTCCATTCTCCCAATTTATTATCAGCGAGAGTCAATGGGTCTTTCAGATTTTTCTCATTATTATACAATCCGCCCGATCCTACTTGTGCTCCTACATTTACACGCGACACATCCCATATCTGCACTTGAGGAACTCCCCTCAAATAAATTCCGGCATCTGCCTCAGGCCCCGCAGGATCGAGATTCCAGTCAACATACATTTCAAAGTCGCCATACTGCTTCACAGTGCAAAGGTTATCTCCTCCTTTTCCGTCGAAGGCAAGAATTCCATTTTCAGCTTTCCAATGTTCTGCTGCTACCTTATCGGCTGCTTGTTGTTTTTTAGCCAACACAGCAGGTTTCATTTTTGCACGGGCTATCGGATTTTCTACAATGCCTTTCCATCCATCTAAGTCTTTCCCGTTGAAAATAGAAACAAAGCCTTCTTCTTTCGGCATTTCATTCAGATGCTTGCGGATAGCCTGTTTTTGGTAATCTGCATCAGCATTGCTCAATACATCTATTACCTTGTTCAACAGTTCCTCTACCACTTTGCCTGTATAATTTTTATTGCCTAAAGCTATTTTAGCCACAGCATCTGCTGCAGCCTGTTGCAAAGGCTTACTGTCCAGATATTGTCCTGCACATAGCAAAGCCAGATAAGAACCTGTATTACCTAATTGAGACAAAATACTATTCTTTTGCACATCAGTGCGTGCTATTTCCAAAGCATCGGTAAGAAGCAAACGCCTGTTTTCTCCTGTAAGCTTAGGATTAGCCACTAATTGTATATATCGGTTAATTGCCCTGTCGAAATACAGGATATCCGCTCTGTTTTTGCAAATAGCAAGTAACTCAGCCGCAGCACCAGTATCTTTCGAATCTGATAATGCCTGAAAAGCGGCATCCTTTGCCACTCCACTTTCTTTGTTGAAACGATCTACAATAAAGCTCAATGCTTTTTCATCACCCGTCTTTGATAGCACAGGATAATATAAATACTGTTTATCGCTGCCTACCTGCCCCATACGAGCCATGATGACATCATATTGTTTTTCCTTTGGATAGGACTGGAGAGCACTTGCAATCGCCTGCTGAACAAAAGGAACATTTTCTGAAGAAGCCGCCTCTAGAAGAGCATACAATTGGTTTAGGTTTTCAGCCGAAACCACATCTTTGAGAGCTGTATATGCAGCAGTCTGCACATCCGGCGATGTCGAATTTATCTGTTCGAGTACTGTAGCTATATTAGCCGAAGATTTGCGCTCAGCCAACAATTGCAATCCGGCAACTTTGCCGGCTGCGTTTGCTCCTGATATCACAGGAACAACGGCAGAAGCAATATCTCCATTTGTAACAGATAATGCGTTTTTGGCTATTGCTACCGTTTTAGGATCGGCATCGTTCAATAAATAAGCAAGAGCTGCTATCGCCTTCGGGTCTGCAGTCTTAGCCAGTATATTTGCTGCCGATTTTTTCATATCAACGCTACCTGCCGTCAAAAATCCAATTGCAGGTTCTATGATCAAAGGATTTATTTCGTTTCGCTTATTTTGCGATTCGCATTCCTGCCCGAGCCAGTTGAGAATATCCAACTGTGCATCAGATTTTGCTTTTTTCAATGATTTGATCAACTCCGCATACATTTTGCTATCTGCATAGTCAGATGCGTATGTCAATGCAGCATATCTGTAATTACGACTGTCGTCTTTCAGTGCACTTTGCAGTTGCTGCAAGGCATTTGCAGGTTTCGCTTCCATCAATATTTGCAATGCTGCTGCACGGGTCTGTGTTTGCCCTGCTTTTTCTGCTTTTTTCATCAGGTCCGCGGCTGCTTTTTCTGCCTCTTTTTTATCCCCTTGAGTCAGTACACGTTTGATGAGGGCAATATAGGCTTCGTTAGCACCACTTTTACCCATCGTATAATTATCTTTCTCGGCTGCTAGGGCTAAATCCTGTAAAGAAGCCTTTGATCCGAGTTGACTTAATGCATACAATACAGTTTTCTTTTTGTTAGTATCGTTGGTATCTAACAATCGCCTCAGTGGATTTTCTGCATCGGTTACTTTCAACTTAGCTAATGCCAGAATAATACTTTCCGAAGACTTATCGTCGACAGAAGCACTTAAAGCATTCAACAACGCTTTTTGCGACAACGGCGTGTTAATCTCTGATAGAGCTGCGGCGGCAGGGCCACAGAGAGAATCATCGTTGAGGTATGTAGCCAGTTTAGCAACAGCCTCATCCTTGCCTATCAACTCAAGTTGTCTGATAATAAAAGCTTTGATCTCACGATCACTTACCATATCAAGGGCCTTGATATAAGCATCAGCCACCACTTGTCTTTTATCGCCCATTCCTTCGGCAGAAACATAGTGAGAAAGTCCGCTTAATGCAAATTCTACTTGCGAGTTAGCACCTTTGCCCAAAGGATTCATCATCTTTACCAACAGCAAGACACCTTCTTCTCCTGTAGAAGCCAAGTCTTTTATCTGGGTATAATATTGTTCGGTTTGCTGAGCCGGCATTTGTGCCAAAACATCAGCAACAATAGTTTTAGCCGTTCTGTTTGTCGGATATTGTGCAAATATCATCACTGAACAAAACAGAAATACGCCTAATAAAGAGTATATTTTTTTCATGATTATATTGTTATCTTGTTTGTTTTTGATAGTACAGGTTAAATATTCCAAGGGGCACGCATTGGTTGGTCAAGCAAACGGTTAGCCGCATCATCATTCACAAACTCAAGTTTTACGGGATCAAAATGCAGCGTACGGTTTAGCCTCAACGCCACAGTTCCCATATTTACTATTGTAGACGAGCGAAAGCCATTCTGCTCGTTAAGGGCAAACTGCTTGCGGGTTTTCACGCTTTCTATGAAATCTGTAACCTGTTCTTCGGGCTCCGGATAGGCAGCTAGTTTCTTTTCCCAATAGGGTATATCACAAACAAAATTTTTATAAACATTACCGTTTGGCCCTGATATATACGGCGTATTAGGATCTCCATAATCATCACCCCACAGTACGATCTGGCAACCATCATCGTAAGTATATGTGATAGAGCGCCACGTACCTACTGCATCGGGATGTTGTTGTGGTGCATCTACTTCCACTTTCACCGGGCTGGTATGATCTTTACCAAGGAAATATTGTACAGGATCGATATAGTGCTGTCCCATATCTCCCAAACCGCCTCCGTCGTAATCCCAATACCCACGGAATGTTTGGTGCACACGATGGCTATTATAAGGTTTGTACGGCGCAGGGCCAAGCCACATATCGTAATCAAGCTCGGCAGGAATAGCCTCCGGCTGAAGGTTTTCTTTTCCTACCCAGTAGAATTTCCAGTCGAAACCTGTATGCCTGCTGATCGTAACCTTTAATGGCCAACCCAGCATACCGCTCTGCACCAACTTCTTTAGCGGGCGAACAGGTGTTCCCAATCCATAAAAATTATCAGCGAAACGAAACCATGTATTCAAACGAAACTTTGAACCGTATTGCTTAACGGCCTCCATCACACGTTTTCCTTCTCCTATGGTACGGGTCATGGGTTTCTCGCACCAAATATCTTTTCCGGCCTTGGCCGCCTCTACAGACATTATACCATGCCAATGGGGAGGTGTTGCTATATGAACAATGTCAACATTTTTGTCTAATATCAAATCGCGGAAATCGTGATATGCTGCAATATTATCAGTTACAAGGTGTTTTCCCAGCTCCAGATGTTTCTTATCCACATCACATACGGCAACCAACCTTGTGCCTGCATAATTCACATGACCACGCCCCATGCTGCCTGTTCCTATAATTCCCTTAGTCAACTGATCGCTGGGAGCAATATAGCCTCTACCCATCACATGACGAGGAATAATAGTAAGAGCAGCTGCGCTTCCTAAAATTTTAAAAAAGTCTCTCCTATTTGTTTTCATGATATAAAATAAATTGATAATATTTCGATTTAAGAATACCTGGGCTAAATATCATTATGTCATATTCACCCGATGACAGGCACAAAAAAATAGATGGAATTCACCATATGTATTACAAAGATAACGAAGTATAGCAAAAATAATAATTAAAATCAGAATTATATAGGCAAAATTCACAACCGAAAGTTTGTGCAAAAGAATAGTACATTTTCTTCATTTGCCAATTCTCTAAAACAACATACTAAGGACTAAAACAGGATTCGACAATTAATGCAATGGACTATCCTTTCTAAAAATAAAAATCCCTATAAACCTTCTGTCCATAGGGATTCAATAAATCTTCAATATCTATTACACAGCAACGTCTGCCCAAGAAGATCGGAAGCTTTTCCGATATTGAGCCGGAGTAATCTCCATAAAGCTTATAAACTGACGGCGAAGATTTTCACCTGTCTTTAGTCCGCAGTTATCGGCTATTTCGTCAAGAGATAATTGTGTTTCGATAAGATGTTGACTGGCATTTTCTACACGCAGTTTGTTGATAAATTTCGCTGGGGTTACCCGTAGTTCACGCACAAAGACACGAGCAAAATTACGAGGGCTCATTGCCGCATATTCTGCCATTTTCTCTACCGTAATGTCTTCTCTCAGGTGTTCAAGTATCCATTCGCAAACCCTTCGGATAGTTGGGTTTCCGATCAATTTAGAATCTAAGTATGAGCTGAATTGTGCCTGATTGCCGGGGCGTTTGAGATACAAGACCAACCAGCGAGCGATATGCAGAGCAAACGACTGTCCCAGATCTTCTTCGATGAGAGCCAAAGCTAAATCCATACCGGAGGTAATACCTGCCGCTGTATAAATATTTCCATCCTTAATAAAAATACGTGCTATCTGCACATTTACTAAAGGATACATCTGTTCCAACGCTTCATTTCTCGACCAATGGGCAGTTGCTTTTTTCCCATCCAGCAATCCTGCTTCGGCAAGAATAAAAGCACCCGAACAGACCGAACACATCCGGCGGGTCGTTTTTGCCTGATCTCTTACCCATTCTATCATCTCATCCTTCAGGTTATCTTCAAGATGGCGAGCCAGCCCTGTTACAATCAGCGTGTCAATCGGATAATCTATCTCGGTATAGCATCCTTCACTTAATATCGATAAGCCCGAAGATGTATCGATCTGCCTCTCCTTACCCATAGCTACGACATGCGTCTGATACGTGAAATCAATATTCTTATCTACCAGATCAAACTGTTCGATTGCTTTGGTAAATACCTCCAATGGGCCAACCATAGTCAGCAGAGTAGAATTGGGAGGAACCAGAAACACAATATGCCTTATTTTTAACTGTTTACTCATCTGTTTCTATATTTTAGAATCTAAAAATAAGTATTATTTATCAAAACCAATCCGACTTGGCAGGATTTGCATATTTTTTGTCATTTCAGACAAAGATATTATAATGTATCTTTGTAGTACTAAAAAGAACAAGATATTTTATCATTTAAAAACCAATTCATTATGAAAGCAATTAAAGTAGGTATTAATGGTTTTGGACGTATCGGACGTTTGGTGTTTAGAGCTGCTCAAAGCAGAAGTGATATACAGATAGTTGGTATCAACGATTTGATGGATGTTGAATATATAGCTTATATGCTCAAATATGATAGCATTCACGGACAATTTGATGGATCAATTGAGACAAAAGACGGCAAACTTATTGTCAATGGAAATACAATCCGCATCTCAGCAGAAAAAGATCCTGCTAACCTAAAATGGAATGAGGTTGAGGCCGAATATATAGTAGAATCTACAGGGTTATTCCTTACGAAGGAGAAAGCGCAAGCACATATTGCAGCAGGTGCAAAATATGTAATTATGTCGGGCCCATCCAAAGATGATACTCCAATGTTTGTTCCGGGAGTAAATGACGACAAGTATGTAAAAGGTACTCAGTTTATATCCAATGCATCATGTACCACTAACTGTCTGGCATTGGTAGCCAAGGTATTGAACGATAAGTTCGGCATAGAAGAAGCGTTGATGAGTACTATACACTCAACCACTGCCACTCAAAAAACAGTAGACGGACCATCGCTAAAAGACTGGAGAGGAGGACGTGCTGCTTCAGGTAATATTATACCTTCAACTACAGGAGCGGCAAAGGCAGTAGGAAAAGTGATTCCTGAACTCAACGGAAAACTAACCGGTATGTCTTTCCGTGTGCCAACTCTTGATGTGTCTGTTGTCGACCTAACTGCACGTCTGTCTAAGCCGACTTCTTACGAAGAAATTTGTAAAGAAATGAAAGAGGCTTCGGAAGGATCATTAAAGGGTTATTTGGCATATACCGCCGACGAAGTTGTATCATCTGATATGATAGGTAATCCGAACACTGCTATTTTTGACGAAAAAGCAGGGATTATGCTTAGTCCTACTTTTGTAAAAGTAGTAGCCTGGTACGATAACGAATGGGGATTCTCTTGCAAAGTATTGGATTCTATCGCTGCAATGAAAAAAGTAAACGGATAAGAGTACATACAGCAGACAGATAATATGAGGCTATTCCGATTGGAATAGCCTCTTTTTATTTTATCATTTTAGGTTGATTTTATAAAACTCATAAGAATATTCTCAAAAAATACAGTTTCGCATATTTATTCTTTTATTCGAGAAAAGTAAAAAAACATTAAAAAGATAGAATTAAACACATTTAATCCATACTCCTACAATCCTAGAACTAAGTGCAGAAGCCATTTTTTTCTCATAAAAACACCTCATATTGATTATCTATAAGAGTAATAGTCAAAATCGATAAAACTTATCTTCTCCTCATTTGTTTATAGGGTGATGTGTAATATACACATTACAAAACGAACTTTTTTGACAACTAACAATCAATAGATAGACTATGGAATTTGATATCGCAATTATCGGTGGAGGTCCGGCAGGGTATAATGCAGCCGAAATAGCTGCATCGAACGGATTAAAAACTGTCCTTTTTGAGAAGAAATACATCGGAGGTGTATGTCTCAACGAAGGATGTATCCCCACAAAGACACTTTTATATTCGGCTAAAACACTGGATAGCATAAAAAATGCAAGCAAATACGGAATTACATTAGACAATGCCCCTTCTTTCGATGTATCAAAAATAATTGACAGAAAGGATAAAGTCGTGAAAAAGTTAACGGCGGGAGTCAGCTTTAAATTATCATCATACGGTGTTACTGTAGTCAAAGACACAGCAACCATCACCGGGGAGAAGGATAATAAGATCAACATTTCGAGTGGGAAGGAAACCTATTCAGTAAAATACTTGCTATTATGCACAGGTTCCGAAACGGTTATACCTCCAATAAAAGGCTTGTCTGAAGTAGATTATTGGACATCAAAAGAAGCCTTAGAGTTTGGAGACTTACCAAAATCACTCGCAATCATTGGTGGAGGTGTTATTGGTATCGAATTTGCATCTTTCTTTAATAGCATGGGCGTAGAAGTCAATGTTATAGAAATGATGCCTGAAATACTCGGAGTAATGGATAAAGAAACATCAGCCATGCTTCGCAGCGATTATGCAAAGAGAGGAATTAAATTCCATCTGAATACCAAAGTTACAGAAGTTACCAAGAAAGGTGTAGTTGTAGAGAAAAATGGAAAGACTCAAACAATTGAATCCGAAAAAATACTGGTAAGTGTGGGTCGTAGAGCTATTACCACGGGATTTGGGCTGGAGTCGTTAAATATTGAGCTTCTCAAAAACGGAGTGAAGGTTAATGAGTATATGCAAACCAGCCATCCTCGTGTGTATGCCGCAGGAGATATTACCGGCTTTTCGTTACTGGCTCATACCGCTATCAGAGAAGGAGAAGTAGCTATCAGCCATATCCTTGGCGAAGATGACAAAATGAGTTATAAGGCTATCCCAAGTGTAGTTTATACAAATCCCGAGATAGCAGGAGTAGGAAAGACAGAGGAAGAACTGACAGCAAAGGGTGAACCTTTCCGTGTGCTCAAACTGCCGATGGCCTATTCCGGGCGATTTATTGCAGAAAATGAGACCGGAAGCGGACTCTGTAAAATAATAGTAGACGATAGCGATCGCATTATAGGATGCCACATGCTTGGCAATCCTGTATCAGAATTAATACTGCTGGCAGGAATTGCGATAGAAAACGGTAACACTGTAGAAGAATTCCGTAAACATGTATATCCGCATCCTACTGTAGGCGAAATTATACACGAGACTTTATTCTCTTAACAAAATGCTTTGTATTAACAATACATATACCGACGCATGGTTCAATATGGCCAGTGAAGAGTATCTTCTGAAAAATTTCTCAGAAGAATTTTTCATGTTATACCAGAATGAACCGTCAGTGGTTATAGGCAAGTATCAAAATGTATTGGCCGAGGTTAATCTCGACTTTATACAAAGGAATAATATCAAAGTAGCACGACGCTCATCGGGAGGTGGAACGGTATTCCATGATCTGGGTAATCTGAACCTGACCTTTATAGAGAACAATAAAGGCATAGGCTTTCACCTATTCACAGAAAGAATAGTTCTGCTTTTATCCACTTTGGGCATCCAAGCTGAGGTAGACACCCGCTTGGCTATAAACATTGATGGACTCAAAATATCGGGCAGTGCGCAATGTGTACACAAAGACAGGGTTATGTTTCATGCGACATTACTTTTTTCATCCGACCTCAACAGGCTCACTACTACGCTAGAAAGTGATCCGAAACAACTGGAAAACAAAGTCGATAAGCGGATTTATGTCAAGTCGGTAAAAAGTCCGGTTACGAACATCCTGAATCATATAGATAAGCCATTAAATATAAATCGTTTCAAAGATTATATCATGGCTTATTTCATGAATGAGAAAGAGGGAAATTCTATTTATCAATTCACGAGTGAAGATGTTTTAAATATAAGGAAACTGGTGAATGAGAAGTATGGAACAGATGAATGGAATTATGAAGGAAAAAAACCCAAGGTCTCGGAACAAGCATTTCAATCTATAATTTAAAAGAAATTACTATAAAATATAATACAATATAAACCATGGCAAAATTTGAAATTAAAATGCCCAAGTTGGGCGAAAGTATAACCGAAGGGACTATCATTTCGTGGTCTATCAAAGTTGGGGATACAATCAATGAAGATGACATTCTGTTTGAAGTAAATACAGCAAAAGTCAGTGCGGAAATTCCATCTCCTGTATCAGGTAAAATTCTTGAAATATTATTCAAAGAAGGAGATACAGTATCAGTAGGTACTGTTGTTGCTATCGTTGAACTGGAAGGTGAAGAAGGCGAAGAAGAAGCAAGTACTGAAGCTGCAAAACAAGAAGAACCGACACCGGCTTCTGCTCCTGCTAAAGCTGAAGAAAAAGCAACTCCGGCCGCACCTGCGAAAGTATCGGAAGAAAAAGTAAGTAAAGGCACAGCAGACAGATGGTATTCACCTGTTGTTCTACAGAAAGCGAAAGACGCGGGAATCAGTCAAAGTGAACTCGACTCTGTACCCGGAACAGGTTACGAAGGACGCCTCAGCAAACGTGATATTGAGCTATACATAGATAATAAGAAAAAAGGTGTATCAACAACACCGGCACCGGCTGCAAAAACCTCTACACCTGCAGCTCCGGCACCATCACAAGAAAGCGCACCAAAGACAGCACCTGTACAGGTTACAGATGGGGATCAGGTGATTCCGATGGATGCCATACGTCGTATTATAGCCGACCGAATGGTTGCTTCTAAAAAAATATCTCCGCATGTTACCAATGTGATAGAAGTAGACGTAACCAAACTAGTAAACTGGCGTGAACAAAACAAGGATACTTTCAAGAAACGCGAAGGTGTAAGCCTCACATATATGTCGCCGATAGTTGAAGCAACAGCAAAAGCATTGAAGGATTTCCCTCGTATCAACTCTTCTGTTGACGGATATAACATTATAGAGAAAAAACGTATCAACATTGGTGTTGCTGTTTCTCTAAATGATGGAAATCTGATTGTTCCAGTTATCAAAGATGCGGATAAATTAAGTTTAAGTGGCTTGGCTGTAGCAGTGAATAATATGGCAAACAAGGCTCGTGCCAATAAATTGTCGCCGGATGAAATTCAAGGCGGAACATTCACTATTACCAACTTTGGTTCATTCAAGAGCTTGTTTGGTACTCCGATTATCAACCAACCAGAAGTAGCAATACTTGGTGTAGGCATCATTGAGAAGAAACCTGTAGTAGTAGAGACTCCCGAAGGGGATGTTATCGCTATCAGACACAAGATGTACCTTTCATTATCGTACGACCACCGTGTGGTAGACGGTATGCTAGGAGGGAACTTCTTGTACCGCATAGCCGAATATTTGGAAAACTGGAATGCCTAACGTAACTCAAAACAGAAAAACAGATATGAAAAAATATGATATTAAAACAACAGATAAAGAAACTCTAAAAAAGTGGTATCACCTGATGACATTAGGACGGGCTATCGACGAAAAAGCCCCGGCCTATTTGCTACAATCTCTCGGATGGTCGTACCATGCTCCTTATGCAGGACACGATGGCATTCAGCTTGCAGTAGGGCAAGTATTTACTAAAGGAGAAGACTTCATGTTCCCTTATTACCGTGATATGCTAACTGTTCTTTCTGCAGGTCTTACTGCTGAAGAGCTGATACTGAACGGTATTTCGAAAGCAACAGATCCGGCAAGTGGCGGACGACACATGTCGAACCACTTTGCCAAACCTGAATGGAATATAGAGAACGTATCTTCTGCCACAGGTAATCACGATCTACATGCCGTAGGAGTAGCCCGTGCCATAAAATATTATGAGAAAAAGGGTGTAGCCATCACATCGCACGGAGAATCCGCCATGTCGGAAGGCTATGTTTTTGAAGCAATAAACGGAGCATCGAAAGAAGAACTGCCTGTAATATTTGTAATACAGGATAACGGTTATGGTATATCAGTCCCTAAAAAGGATCAGACAGCAAACAGAAAAGCCGTAGATAATTATTCAGGGATAAAAAACCTGAAAATAATGTATTGCAACGGTAAGGATGTTTTCGACTCGATGAATGCAATGGCCGAAGCACGCGAATATGCTATTGCAAATCAGAAACCGGTATTGATGCATGCCAATTGTGTACGCATCGGCTCACACTCCAACTCGGACAAGCATACTCTGTATCGTGATGAAAACGAATTGAAATATGTAAAAGAAGCCGATCCTTTGCATAAATTCCGTCGGATGCTGTTACGCTACAAACGCTTTACGGAAGAAGAATTGCAAGCCATAGAAGCCGAAGTAAAGAAAGAAGTGAGTGCCGCTAACAAAAAAGCTTTAGCTGCACCCGATCCCGATCCTAAATCTATATTCGATTTCGTTATACCGGAACCATATAAACCTGAAAAGTATGTGGATGGAACTCATAATGAAGAAGGCGAAAAGAAAAATCTGGTAACAGCTATTAACGAAACGCTCAAAGCTGAGTTTAGACGCAATCCCGACACTTTCTTGTGGGGGCAGGATGTTGCAAACAAAGACAAAGGGGGAGTATTCAACGTGTCGAAAGGTATGCAACAAGAGTTTGGAGAAAAACGTATTTTCAACGCTCCTATTGCAGAAGACTTTATCGTGGGAACAGCAAATGGCATGAGCCGTTTCGACCCGAAGATACGTGTTGTTATAGAAGGTGCTGAGTTTGCCGATTATTTCTGGCCGGCTATGGAACAATTTGTAGAATGTACACACGATTATTGGCGCAGTAACGGTCAATTTTCACCGAACATCACTTTGCGACTTGCATCGGGTGGATATATCGGAGGTGGAATGTACCACTCTCAGAATATTGAAGCAGCATTGGCAACATTGCCGGGATGCAGAATCGTTTATCCTTCTTTTGCAGACGATGCAGCAGGTCTGTTGCGTACAAGCTTACGCTCGGAAGGTTTAACTGTGTTCTTAGAGCCAAAAGCCTTATACAACTCTGTAGATGCAGCAACAGTTATTCCTGACGATTTTGAAGTACCTTTTGGCAAGGCTCGTGTTCGCCGTCCCGGAAAGGATCTAAGCCTTTTCACGTATGGAAACACAACGTTGCTCAGTCTTTCTGTAGCAGAACGTTTAGCTAAAGAAGATTGGGATGTAGAAGTAATCGACCTACGATCTTTGGTTCCGTTGGACAAAGAGACTATCTTCGAATCGGTAAAGAAAACAAGTAAAGCACTCATTGTACATGAAGACAAGGTGTTTGCAGGTCTTGGAGGAGAAATTGCAGCAATAATTGGTTCAGAAATGTTCCAGTATCTGGATGCGCCGGTACAACGTGTAGGTTCTACTTTCACGCCTGTAGGCTTCAATCCGATACTAGAAAAAGCTGTACTTCCGAATGTGGATAAAATCTACGAAGCTGCTAAAAAATTACTTGAATTTTAAATAACAAAAAACACTATATATGCAATGAAGAAAATAGGATTGTTTTACGGAACAACTACAACCAAGACAGCCTCTATCGCTAAAAAGATCAAAGAGGCTTTTGGTAGTGATAAAGTTGACCTTCTATCAGTTGAAGATGCATGGAAAAAGGATTTTGAAAGTTATGACAATATCATTGTAGGAGTAGCAACATGGTTCGATGGAGAGCTACCCAATCATTGGGATGAAGTAAGACCCGAACTGGAGGCTTTGAATCTAAAGGGCAAGAAAGTTGCCATTTTTGGACTTGGAGATCAGGTGAGGTATCCAGAAAACTTTGTTGACGGAATAGGTATTTTGGCTGAGACATTCGAGTCTGTTGGAGCTAAAATAGTTGGCTTTACATCTATCGAGGGTTATGATTTTGAAATGTCACGAGCCCTGAGAGATCACAAGTTTGTAGGATTAGCTATAGATAAAGAAAACCAGTCGAAACTGACAAATGATCGTATAAAAAACTGGGTAGAACAACTGAAAAAAGAATTTGATTAAATAGCAAATTGCTTTATTATAAGAAAGGAACTTAATCGAGGATTTCCCTAAACGATTAAGTTCCTTTTTAATTATAATCGATTAATGTAATAATCCATAAGATTTACACTGTTCTAAACCATAACAAAAACTACAGATCTGTAGTTATGCAAATACAACTATTTTATTAAAAGTACATTTTATTTCTAACAGCTTATATAAAACCTTAATTTATAATATTCTTATAATTAGCTAATGAAATTTCATCATTTTTCATTTTATCCAAGACTGTAAACAACCTTGAAGAATAAATATTACAATCAATAATAGCTTCATTTATTGATTTTATTCTTTTTTCAGCTATCGAATTATCTATAACATAGTTAAGTAGATCATCAAAATAATTATGCAAGTTTTCAACCAATATATTAGTATAAGATGGCATTCTACCAGAATGAACAATAAGATTTCGAACTCTATAAATTCGTCTTACCTGCCATTTAATCCTTTGTTGATGATTATCAAGCATTTTCTTTATATTTTTTCCGTTCGATAATTTTTTGTTTAGCGTAAATACTCTCCATCTTAAAAGAGGATAGTTTTTTAATAAACCATACAATTCTGTACGTATATCTTCATTTTCAGCTGTCATAATTAGTGCTGATAATCTGCCAATATCACTCTCTTGATCGTTTATTGTATGAATCTTTTTTAATAACTTATTTGAAATATTTCTATTATAGAATAAAAAATCACGCCCTAGTTGTTCTATCAATTGATTGAGATATTTATAAGTTTGAAAAGGTAATAAACTATCTATTATATGAACAATTCTATCTGAACCATATTCAGTATCCTTAGGTATTAAAGTTTCAATTGCAGTCCATATATTTACTAATTTATTTTCTAATTCTTCTGTCGTTAATGCGATACTATGCAAATTAATCGCACGAATTATCCGATAACTAGTTGTAGATGGTAAATTTAAGTTAGTCAATAATTCTTTCACTTTATTTGATGCAATTCGTGGCTTTGTATCTGATTTTTTTATTATAGATTTAATCGGTTCTTCTATAATAACAGTATAAGAGTCTGTATTATTAAACACCAATGCTAAATCATTAATATACAATGGTTCTTTATGATGATAAAAGGAAAATAGACTTCCAATATTAGATAATATTTTTTCGGTAATTATTCTTGCAACATTGTTATCAAGTGCTTCAATATCTTCAAAAACGATAAATACTTCAGTATCTTTCTTATTTGCTATAAACCTTTTAGCTTCTTCATCTAACCTTTCAACTGGATAATTATCTAATATTTCAAAATTAAAATAATCACTTACTTTTTTGAATTCATAAAATAGCTTACTAACTTTATAAATAACCGTAAATGATTTTTTTGTAAATGAAAATAAGTCAAAAAAGCTTTGTGGATCTATTTCTGTTACTGGTCTTTTGTTATTAAAATAATGTCGATTACTCATATGATAAATAAAACCAGTAGTATATCCATAATTAATATATTCGGTTATTAAATTTTTTGTCAAATAATATATTTTATCTTTTTCTTTCCCTTCAGGAATAAGTTCAATTAAAACTTGTTCAATATTTTTTAAATATTTTCGATTATCAAAAAAGTGATATAATAAAATTATAATCTCCTTTAATTTAATTAAATTATTTTTGTCATTATTTATTCTCTTTATAATTTCCTCAAATCTATCTCCTAACAGATATCTTGAAACAGAGTCAATATTCAGGCTCCATATTAGTTCCTCTATTATTGAATCTATATTCGGTTTTTTAATAAGCCCTTTATTTATATTTTCAATAGTTTGAATAGCCTCTACACATAATAAACGTACATTTAGAGCCTGAGGCTTGTATGTTGGAAGTGTATAATCAAAAAGGGTTTCATTTAATATCTGAGCAAAAAATAATAAGCCATCTTGCTTTTCTATATCTACCCAATGAGTTGGCCGAATATATTTCATAATTAAGTTTATTTTTTATTTCAAAATTAACAGTACTTATAAATAAAACATCTTGTCCTAAAATAATTAATTGATTCCTTTAAAAATCAATTTGCAATTATAAATATCTCATTGGGGTCTTTTTCATCTTTTGTAAATAATTCAGGCGTATCCTCTTCTTCTATGCCTTCTATTAGTAATGCTGCTTTTGCTTGATTAAATGCTTTTCCTACAGAAAGTCCAAAACTTAATGAAGAATAAAATTGAGCTGAAAAGATTCTTGCCGCTTCATCAGATATAGAAGTACGCATACCTATAGCAACATCAATGAACTTAACAATCTCTTGAGCTTGAGTTTTTGAAAAACAAGTATTAAAGAAAACTAGTCTCAAATTATCATTTGCAAAACTCATTACCTGAATTATTGCTTTTAAGGGCACTAACTTTGCTTGTCGTTGATTATTCATTAGCACAAGCTCGTCTTGAGGTGATCCATGTCCACTAAAATGCACAATAGTTGGTTCAAATTCATTTATTGCTTGGAGAAGGTCTCCTGTTCTTACTGCCCAACAAGATTCGAGTTTAACTGAATCTCGATGTTTAGATTTCAAGATCATTTCTCGTATATCGCGTACTTCTTCATCTAAACTTAACTGCTGAATATCTATTGGATTAGAGGCAAGAAATAAAACAGTTATCTTTTCAGGAAGTAACTGTAGTTCAGTAATAGCAGAATCATGCTGAATTAAGGTTCTATTCATCATTTCTATATTTCTAGCCTGTTCTTTTCTATATTTTTCATCTTCAGCTAAGCGCTTCTTTTGTTCTTGGCTTTCTGATTTTGTTAGTTCTATTTTCTTCTTTTGAAGCTCAATATTTTTTAATGCTAATTTTTTCTGTAAATCAACAACCTTTTTCTTTATATCTATAATAGTTTTTTGATAATTAGTAATTTGTCGTTGTTTACTTTGTTGCATCAAGATAGGTGTGTTTTTAGTTATAGACCTACTTATTGTTTCTATTTGACGCTGTTTTTCAAATTCTTTCTTTGTTTCGTCCGTAATCTTCTTTTGCAGATCGGATAACTCTTTTTCAAGTTTTAATACTTGATTCTGATAATAAGATGAATTCATATACTATTGTTAAGTTATTTATTCACTCCATCCCCCCATACTCCCCAATCTTCTCCTCACAAATCCTTTTTGTGATATTCCTCAGCAATTCCACTTTGGGAATAAGGACGTCAATATCCTTCTTGGTGACTACAAAATCAGGGTTGTAACATCCATTTATATTAACTGAAGTAAATATGATTTTAGATTTAACCCTTTCTACAAAAAAGAAAAAGTGCTAGACCTTAAAGATATATAAAAAAGTAAAAATTGAGATTAACTTTTGTCTTTTAATTATATGAATGAAACTTGAAAACTGATATTTATTTTTTGTAGACTACAGAGTAGCTCTGAGGTGATGTTCTGGTATTGCCTAAAAAAAGAAAAATCCGTATAAACAGAATTTACACGGATTTGGATTTTTCACTAAAATAGTGGAGCTGGAGGGACTTGAACCCTCGTCCAAACAAGGAACTAATTTGCTTTCTACATGCTTATCTTCGCTTAAGTTTTCGTGAATGAGCAAGACCGAAGCCACCAACTCAAACCTTAGCTTTTTTATTTCAGATAAGGGCCAAAGCCTCCCCTATCCTATCTCCGATTTGTCTGCACCACCTGATCGGCACGCTTCGAAGCCACAGCTTCCGGGTGATGTCTTGTCCTTACACCTGTGCAAGGATTAAGCTAGAATCTACTATACTTCGATTAAGCAGCAAGAGCGTAATTGTTATTGCCAGTTAAATTTGTGACGTCTGAGATTATAGTGCCAGCCGACTACGCACTGCATGCTTACAAACCACTTCATCTCGCTGTCAAAGCCAGTCAGCCCCGTTGGTTTGTTTTCGCCTGACATCAAACTCTTTAATATCAGACTTAGACATTGAAAAACAAATTATGCGAAACATTTGTCTAAACAATATCGGATACAAAGATAACTCTTTTTTAGGATATACAACAAGCCAAGCCAAAGCTATTCCGATTTCTCGTATTGTAAATAAAGCTATACCGGTTGTAAACACTTCAAAGCCTTCTAAAATCATCCCCCTAAACGACTAATACTTTCACTCTTCTTGTCAATTCAAAAATATCCTTTATCTTTGCACACGCTACAACCAGAGGACAAAGGAGAGGTGCTCGAGTGGTTGAAGAGGCACGCCTGGAAAGCGTGTATACCCCTAAAGGGTATCGAGAGTTCGAATCTCTTCCTCTCCGCTTAAAACAATGATTATCAAGAATAAAAAAAAGGACTAAAATAAAATTCAGTCCTTTTTTCTATTTTATAGATTTCTATTTATTTGGATGCTGAATCATCTTTTTCAAGATCAAGATTGATACTAGTATTATCCCATTTGTTCATCTGTCCTGTTCCTAAATCTACAATAAAACCAGGCCAAAATAGGATATTCCATAGAGAGGTCGTATTGAAAGTAGACTCTAAGATAAAAGGCAATGTCTTATATCCTTCTTTTTTAGCCAACAGTTGCTTGTCGCTCATTTTCTTTTTAACGGAGATAGTCGCAGTTTTGTCACTTCCTATTTCTGCTAATTTCACATTATTACTTGCATCATAAATTTTTGTACCTTCAATCCCCGAGAACGTTATACTTTGCTTAGATGGAGTAAATATTGTAGCACAAGACGAAAACAAAAAGACAACAGATGCGAATACAACTAATTTTTTCATAATATGTAATTTTATATTGATAGATTTAGACAAATCTATGAAATCATTTTTATTTTTCGTTTATTTCTCCCTATATATTTTAACAACTCTGACAACTTATTTTATAAGGTTTATTCATTCAATCATTTATCTATCTACTAGCTTATCGATAAAAGCAGTAAAGACAATATATTAGAAATAATTATTTCTTTCTGTCTCTTTTTAGTTAATTTAGATCTCTAGTTCATAATATGCTAATTCTATTTAAAGATAAAAATGAACTTTTATAACGAATGAGAAAATTTATATTCATACTATTACTCTTTATCTCCTGTAACCAGCCTTCCACTGAACCCGCCGAAACAATAAAAGGAAAGGTAGTCAGTGTTGCAGATGGTGATACAATGACCATCCTGACAGATAGCAAGGAACGAATAAAAGTGCGACTCTATGGCATAGATGCTCCCGAAAAAGGACAAGGCTTCAGCAGCAAAGCCAGAACCTACTTAAACGACCTATGCTACGGGAAAACCGTAAAAGTTGAGAAAAAGGGTATCGATCAATATGATAGAACTTTAGGTATCGTTTATCTCGACGAGTTGAATTTAAATCAGGAGATGGTCAAAGAAGGTTTAGCATGGTACTACGACCATTATGTTGAAGACCCGATACTCGAAGAATTGGAGAAAACAGCCCGACAACAGAAGTTGAATATCTGGAGTTTGAAGAATCCCACGCCTCCTTATGAGTATAGGAAAAAGCAAAGATCCGAAAAGTCAAAAAGAGAACCGAGGAACTAAGATTACAGCTCCTCTTTCTTTTTTCTGACAGTCCAGCCGAAACCTCCGATCTTTTCCCCTAAGCCATAATACTGACCATGAGAATATGCAATCGGTTTAGCACTTTCGAGACTAAACTTTCCAGTTTCCGGATCAATATACTTTTCATCAGCTTTCACATTTACCACATCGGCGATAAACATATCATGCGAACCTAAACTCAGTATCTCCCGTACTCTACACTCGATATTTAAAGGAGACTCTTCGATGATGGGAACCCGAACAATTGATGCCTTCCCCGGAGTAAGTTTCATTTCGTCAAATTTACTGAAATCCTTACCCGATCTCACGCCGCACCAGTCGGTTGCAAAAGCAAGATCCTCTGTTGTTATATTTATTACAAACTCCATATCCCGCTTTATAATTTCATACGAATGCCTTTCGGGTCTTACCGAAATATAGCACATCGGGGGATTGGTACAGATAGTACCGAGCCAACTCAGAGTAATAATATTATATTCTTCGGGAGTGCTTCCACAACTTATCATGGCAGCAGGCAAAGGATATATCAGTGTTCCCGGCTTCCAATCTTGCTTCATTTCAGGATAATCTCGTCTTTCTGAATTTTAATATTACAATAATGACAACGCAGCTCTGTGTTGTTACAATCAATAACCTCAAAACGTGTAGTCATAGGCTCATTATTTGTAATACACTTCGGGTTGTTGCACTTTACAATTCCATTGATTACTTTAGGTAAAACCACCCTCTTCTTTTCTACAACCTCGTAATCTTTAATGATATTAAGAACTACATTCGGTGCTATGATCGCAATCTTATTGATCACGCTTTCTTCAAAATATTTACCTGTGATCTTGATAATTCCCTTTGAAGCCATCTTCTTACTTTCCAGATTATTTCCGATTGTAATAGGATTATCCAGCTTTTCGAGCTCCAACAATGATACTACTTTAAACACTACGCTGGGAGGAATATGATCTATGGCTGTTCCGTTGCATAATGCTGCTACCTGCATTGCTTTTCTACGTTCATTCATATCTTGATATTTTATTTATTCAACTTCTATACCCAACGCATCACATATCACAGCCTCACGGGTAAACATTCCGTTCTTAGCCTGTTCGAAGTAATAAGCCTTAGGGCTATCATCCACATCCTGTTGTATCTCGTTTACACGAGGCAGGGGATGCAATATTTTCAGATTGTCTTTTGCTCCTGCCAACATATCATTCTTGAGAATATACACATTCTTCACCTTTTCATATTCCATCAGGTCGGTAAAACGTTCTCTCTGCACACGTGTCATATACAGGATATCCGCTTTGTCTATCACCTCCGAATCAAAATCCGTGTGTTCCGAATACTTTATTCCATGTTCATCACAGAAGGCTTTATACGGATCGGGAAGATGCAGTTCTTCGGGTGCAACAAATATAAAAGTTGGGTTGAAGTGTGACATCCCGATGATCAGGGAGTGCACAGTACGACCATATTTCAGGTCACCAACAATCGTTATTGTCAGATTATCGAGAGTACCTTGTGTCTTAAATATAGAATAGATATCAAGCATTGTCTGCGTAGGGTGCTGATTGGCTCCATCTCCGGCATTAATGATCGGTATAGAAGAAATCTCCGAAGCATAACGTGCAGCCCCTTCCAAATGGTGTCGCATGATTATAATATCGGCATAGTTGTTTACCATCAGAATCGTATCTTTCAGCGTCTCTCCTTTCGATGAACTGGTAGTAGCCGCATCAGAAAAGCCTATGATACGCCCGCCCAAGCGGTTTACTGCAGTCTCAAAACTAAGGCGTGTCCGTGTCGACGGCTCAAAAAAAAGTGTAGCACACACTTTGCCTTCCAATAACCTACGATTAGGTTGCTCGTCAAATTTTTTAGTCAGATTCAGTATTCTCAGAATATCTTCCTTCGAATAATCTGTAATTGAAACCAAGCTTTTATTGCACATAACTATTTATATTTTGTAAGAGTAAAATTCATATTCAACAAAAAGATAGCAGTAAAAAAGTGACACATTCCACAAAACCACAAACAGCTAACAAACAACACCATACACACCAAAAGGTGACAACCAGCGGTCACAGGAGCGAAGCGTATGTAAAAGTGACAGTTTTACAACTGTTTTTTATTGTTACTTTTCTATTATCTGTCAATTACCGCAAAGATCTCTATATAAGACAATTTATTTCAAAAAAAATCCCCGAAAAAGAATACTTCTTCGAGGATACTATCTATATCAATAATAATTCATTGGAAATACAGGAACCACTGTCGTGAAAATAATACTGTTGCATATAAGCTATTTTTTCCATCATAATTCTCTATATATTACAACAAAGGTAGTCACTTTTTTTGAGATACAATTTTTTACGAATCAAAAAAACTAAAAAAATAAACCCCAAACTATAAAAGTCCGGGGCTATATTTTATAAAGAATTTTCTCCTATCACTGCAATGCCGAAGCACCACCGATAATATCCAACAATTCGTTTGTAACAGCTTGTTGACGCGACTTGTTGTATTGAATAGTCAGATCCTGCACCAGTTCGTCGGCATTGTCTGATGCTATTTGCATAGCAATCATACGTGCGGCATGTTCCGATGCACTCGCGTCTAGTAAAGCAGCATACAAGCGTGAATAAAGCACGGTAGGAATTAAAGAGTCGAGAATTTCCTCTTTCGATGGCTCAAGAATATAGTCGGCAAACATATTTTCGTCTTGCTGACTTTCAGGCTTAGCGCTTTCCAAATCGAAAGGAAGGAATTGTGTCTTCTTTAATTTCTGCGATCCGGTAGATATGAAATGATGATAAATTAAGATCACCTCATCTATTTCTCCATCAATATATTTCTTTATCAGTTCTTTGGCAAGATCCTGTACGGCTAAGAAGGTAGGCTTATCAGCCATATCCCTGTAATCGCCTTGCGCCACTATTCCCTGTTTCTTCAGGGCCTCGGCCAATTTTTTACCGATAGGATATACTAAGATATTCCCTGCTCCTACCTCTTCTTTCTTGTTAGTGTAAACGGTACTAAACTCTTTTATTACATTCGAGTTGTATGCACCACAAAGCGAAGAATTGGAAGCAAAACCAACTATAGCGACTCTCTTTGTTTCTCTTTTTTGGATAAAAGGAGACTCATAGCTTGTATCAGAAGACAGAAGATTAGTCAGAATGACATCCAACTTCTGCTGATAAGGCAAGAAGTTGCTGATTGCATTTTGCGCCTTGTGCAACTTAGATGAAGCTATCATCTTCATTGCAGAAGTAATCTTCTTGGTACTTTTTACAGAGCCAATTCTATTTTTTATTTCCTTAAGAGATGCCATAATTCATTATTTTTTGTACTGAGAAGCAATATCCGCGGCTACTTTCCTGATTTTAGTTTCCACATCTTCGTTGATGACTCCTTTTTTCAGGACATCCAGCACATCAGCTTGATATTGCATTTCCAATGTTCTCAGAAATTCGGTTTCAAACTCATGTATTTTATCTTCCGGCACTTGACGAAGCAAGCCATTTGTTCCGCAATACAGTATGGCGATCTGTTTTTCAACAGGTACCGGCGCATACTGAGGCTGAACCAGCAATACTGTATTCTTCTTACCTTTATCGATAGTCATTGCCGTAACGGGGTCCATATCGCCACCAAACTGGGTAAATGCTTCCAATTCACGATACTGAGCCTGGTCAATCTTCAATGTTCCGGCGACTTTTTTCATCGCTTTCACCTGGGCCGAACCTCCCACACGAGATACAGATATACCCACATCGATGGCAGGACGCATACCCGCATTGAAGAGATCTATATCGAGGAATATTTGTCCGTCGGTAATAGAGATAACGTTGGTAGGAATATACGCAGATACGTCACCGGCCTGAGTTTCGATAATAGGAAGGGCAGTAAGAGAACCTCCCGCTTTTACCTTTCCTTTAAGACTTGCCGGTAGGTCGTTCATCTGTTCGGCAACTTCCTGCTGGTTAATAATTTTGGCCGCACGCTCCAACAAACGGGAGTGCAAATAGAAGATATCACCCGGATAGGCTTCACGTCCCGGTGGACGACGAAGAATCAAGGATACTTCACGATATGCAACCGCCTGTTTCGACAAGTCATCATATACCACAAGGGCATGACGTCCTGTGTCGCGGAAATATTCTCCGATAGCAGCACCTGCAAACGCAGCAAAATACTGAACTGCTGCCGGCTCGGCTGCTGTAGCCGAAACTACAACCGTATAGTCAAGCGCACCTTTTTCTTTTAGTGTTTCTACTATATTGGCAACTGTAGATGCTTTCTGACCGATGGCTACATAAATACAGTATACAGGGTCTCCGGCATCATAATTGCTTCTTTGATTGATAATGGTGTCTATCGCAATGGCAGTTTTACCTGTCTGGCGGTCACCGATGATAAGCTCACGTTGCCCCCGTCCGATGGGGATCATAGCATCCACAGATTTCAATCCGGTCTGTAGAGGCTGGGTTACAGGCTGACGGTATATTACCCCCGGAGCTTTACGTTCCAGTGGCATTTCCAGCAGTTCGCCGGCAATCGGGCCTTTTCCGTCCAAAGGCTCACCCAGAGGATTGATTACACGCCCTAACATGCCTTCACCCACATTGATGGATGCAATACGGCCTGTGCGTTTTACGGTAAATCCTTCCTTTATCTGGTCTGACGGGCCTAACAATACAGCACCGACATTATCTTCTTCCAAGTTCATCACAACAGCCATAATACCGTTGTCGAACTCAAGAAGTTCGTTTGCCTCTGCATTTTTAAGTCCGTATATGCGAACAACACCATCTCCTACATAGAGAACTGTACCCACCTCCTCGAACTGTACGCGGCTACTGATACTCTCTAGCTGCATTTTCAGCACATCGGAGACTTCGCTTGCTTTTATATTTTCAGACATATTTTATTCAAATTATAAGTTACTATAAAGCTATACGTGGATAGCTCTTTTCAAATAGGTAGAGTATCTATTATCCAATCTTACTGTTTTCGGCGACAAACTTTTGCTTGATACGCTTCAACTGACTTTTTACGCTGGCATCCAACCTGTATGTGTCGATATAGAGAATAAAGCCTCCTTCGATATCCGGATCTACACTTGTTTCAAAATCAAGCGTCCCCGGTTTAATTTTCTGTAGCAAGCTTTTCATCTTCTGTTTTGTAGCATCATCCACAGGGGTAGCAGTAACTAGCTTCCCGGTATTGATATGTTTGGCTTCACAATACAAATCGATGTAACTGAGCGCAATATTTCGAAGATACATTTCACGTCTTTTTTTCACTACCAGCTCGGCAAAACGAATATACTCGTTACTCGGTTTTGCGCCCACAGCAGCCTTTACCAGCGCAAGCTTATCTTCGGCATTCAACGTAGGATTATCCATTGCCATACGCAAACGGGGTTCGCGGACAAATGACGATGCTACCTTTTTCATCTCGGCAAACAATACATCCTCCGCTTTCTGATCCACTGCATATAGCAACAGAGCTTTAGCATATCGCTTAGAAATCATCCCTTCATTCATAACAGTTGATTAAGATTTAGATACCATAGCTTCATCCACTAGGCGATCAATCATTGACATTTGTTCTTTAGGGTCTTTCAAGGTATCTCGAAGAACTTTTTCGGCAACATCCACAGATAGTTCAGCTACCTGACGACGAATGTCGCGTATAGCCTGATCTTTTTCCATTTGGATCTGCTTTCTTATTTCTTCCATTTCCTTTGCCCCGGCTATCTTGGCTTGTTCACGTGCTTCGTTTATAATACGATCGCGTGTATCAGCCGCCTCTTTCAAGATTTTCACCTGTTCTGCCTTAGCTGATGAAAGTATCTCATCACTTTTTTCTTTTATCGAAGCCAATTGCTCATTGGCTTTCTGGGCTGCATCCAACGAATCTTGTATATAGTTTTTGCGTTCCTCAACCATTTTGGTTATCACAGGGAAACCAAATTTGGCCAGAACGAAGAAAACTACTATAAAAGATAGGAGCATCCAAAAAAGAAGGCCGGATTCAGGTAATAGTAAATTCATATCTATTTACTAATTTATAGAATAAATCCGCAAACTACAACAGCAAACAAAGCTACCCCTTCTACTAGAGCTGCGGCGATAATCATAGACGTACGAATATCTCCTGCTGCATCCGGCTGACGGGCTATCCCTTCCATAGCAGAACTACCGATTTTACCAATACCGATACCTGCTCCGATTACAGCTAATCCTGCACCCAGTGCAGCACCAAAACCTGTTAAGCTTGTTGCAGCTTCTGCTGCTTGTAATAAAGTTGATAGTAACATAATTCTTTAGTTTAAAATTATTCAATTGTTAATTTACTTTTAATATTAATGTTTTTCTGCATGATGATGTGGCTCTATTTGTGCCAAACCGATAAATACGGCCGACAGCATAGTAAACACATAAGCCTGAATATATGCGACTAATATTTCTACCAGACTGATAAATATAGTCAGCAATACAGAGACAACAGTCATCGAGCTATTGATCACCGCTCCTAGATTTGCCGTAACGAATATCAAGCAGGTAAGACCCAATACAATAGAGTGTCCTGCAAGTATATTAGCGAAGAGACGAATCATCAACGCAAAAGGCTTTGTAAATACCCCCACCAGTTCTATTGCAGGCATGATAGGTATCGGCACCTTGAGCCAGGTAGGCACATCGGGCCAAAATACTTCTTTCCAGTATTCTTTCGATCCGAAAAGATTCACGGTGAAGAATGTAAACACGGCAAGCACCAAAGTGACTGCAATATTACCTGTCACGTTTGCACCTCCCGGAAAGAGGGGTATCAATCCCAATAGGTTGTTGAACAAGATGAAAAAGAAAACAGTAAGCAGATAGGGAGAAAATTTTCTGTAATTTTTCCCTACACACGGCTTAATGATATCGTCCTGCACACTGATTATAAACATCTCCATAAACCCGACAAAACCTTTCGGAGCTTTCTTCTCTCCCGTCTTAGCTTGTCTTCTGTACCATTTAGATACACTTAGGACTATGATTATAAGAAGTGTAGAGCTGATTATCAAACTGGTTGCATTCTTCGTCAACGAAAAGTCCCAAGGACGTATTTCTTCACCCGAAGCATTTTTTTCTACAATCTTACCTTTATACTTACCTTCTTGTGCAATATAAAATCCTTCGTATGCCTCATGCCCATGATGGAACTTAGATGACATAAAAAAATGCCAGCCTGAAGTCTCCCCTTTCACGATGATTGGCAACGGTATGGAAATATGTGTATCGCCAAACGAAGTTAAATGCCACTCGTATGCATCAGCAAGGTGATCGAGAATAAGTTCTTTAACGTTCAATTCTTTTTCGGGCTGAGCCTCATGTGCGTTTTCTGCTGCCAGAGGTTGAAAGCCCATTACGGTAAGCAAAAGAACTGAAGTTAAAATGTATTTTAAATAGTGTTTCATACTATTGTTGTTTTTTCTTTAACCGTTTTTCTATCCTTAGAAACAAATATGCCTCGAAGGCTAGAAAAAGAAGATAGAAAATCATAAAAATAAGGACGAAGCTTTTAATATTTTCTTTTATTACCACGACATAGGTTGCGATGAAGATAAGCGAGGCGAATACTTTAACTACTTTAGTCAGCATGTACACATTCAGCATTTGCCTTTGTGTCGCTTTCCGGCTTGATGAGTATGCATACAAGACAATCAATGACTCTAGTATTATAAAGAAAGCCAGAATACCTTCGTACCATTTGGGATAAAACTCAGGAAACTGATAGTTGAGCAAAGCCTGTATAAGAGCTCCTGTAACAATCCCAAACAGGGTAATAGAAAGAATTAATTTTACTTTTACATCCATCCCTTTAAGATACACAGATTGTCACAACCCCATTATTCACTTCCACCATGCCACCGCCTACTTCGAGAGATTTTTCCACACCGTTTTCGGTATAGGTAATAACTCCCTTCTGCAAGGCCGAGATCAAAGGAGCATGGTCGGGATAAACCCCGAAGCTGCCTTGAATCCCCGGAATTACAACCGAAGCAACCATTCCGGAGAATAGCTTAGCCTCGGGTGAGATAATATTTAGTTGAAGTTCTGATTTTTTCATATATAAATTCTTTATCCTGCAACTTGCGCAAGAATCTTCTCGCCTTTAGCTATTGCATCTTCTATTGTACCCACGTTCAAGAATGCTTGTTCAGGGAGGTGATCAACTTCACCGTCCAGAATTCTCTGGAAGCCTTTGATTGTATCCTGAATATCAACAATTACCCCCGGAACACCTGTAAATTGTTCTGCAACATTAAACGGTTGAGACAAAAATCGTTGAATACGTCTCGCACGGTTTACAGTCTGCTTGTCGGTATCCGAAAGCTCTTCCATCCCGAGAATTGCAATAATATCCTGAAGCTCTTTGTTGCGCTGCAATATTTGCTTCACACGTTGAGCTGTATCGTAATGCTCCTGACCTACAACGTTCGGGTCTAAGCTTCGAGAGCTGGAACCTAGAGGGTCTACCGCCGGATAAATTCCCATTTCGGTAATCTTACGATCGAGCACCGTTGTGGCATCCAAGTGAGAGAATGTTGTTGCCGGAGCCGGGTCTGTTAAGTCGTCGGCAGGCACATACACGGCTTGCACCGAAGTGATGGATCCGTTTTGTGTAGAAGTAATACGTTCCTGCATGGCACCCATCTCTGTTGCCAATGTAGGTTGATACCCTACGGCAGACGGCATACGTCCCAACAAGGCCGACACCTCAGATCCTGCCTGAGTAAAACGGAATATATTATCGATAAAGAATAAGATATCTTTAGGACCTTCAGCTTTCGAGTCACGGAAAGACTCGGCTATAGTCAACCCCGAAAGGGCTACATCGGCACGGGCTCCCGGCGGTTCGTTCATCTGACCGAAAACAAGCGAGATCTGTGACTTCTGAAGTTCGTCGTAGTCAACCTTCGACAAATCCCAGTTACCTTCTTCCATGCTTTTCTTGAACTCTTCTCCATAACGGATAACGTTTGATTCTATCATTTCCCTTAGCAAGTCGTTACCTTCACGGGTACGCTCTCCTACTCCGGCAAATACAGAATATCCATTATGTTTCTTTGCAATATTGTTGATAAGTTCCATAATCAATACTGTCTTACCCACACCGGCTCCGCCAAATAGCCCCACCTTACCTCCTTTTGCGTATGGAGCTAATAAGTCCACTACTTTGATTCCGGTGAATAACACCTCGCGCGTTGTTTGCAGTTCTTCAAACTTAGGCGGCTCTCTATGGATAGGCGCACCACCTTGATTGCTCAAAGGCTTCATTCCATCGATAGAGTTACCTACAACGTTCATCAGACGTCCTTTTACATGGTCACCGATCGGCATTCTGATAGGCGATCCCAGTGGAACCGCTTCAAGCCCACGGCTTAATCCGTCTGTACTGTCCATAGCTACGGCACGCACTGTGTCTTCGCCTATGTGTTGCTTTACTTCGAGAATCAAAGAGCGACCATCAGGTCTTTTAACTTCAAGGGCATCATTGATCTGCGGCAGGTTTAGGGATGGATTGGCTGTATCAAAAAATACATCCACCACCGGCCCGATAACCTGGGATATGTGCCCGACTAATTGTGACATAAGCTTTTGTATTTATATTGTTTATTTCTAATTTCTTTTGCTTCAACAAATAAAGCCTTATTAACTAAATAAGGTAGGAAGAACTATAATGATATAATCCTATAAATATTTCAAAAACCTCCTTATCTACAGGGATTTTGTGTGAATTAATAAAAGCTTGAGGTATCTATGCGAAATCAATATGGTACCAGACCCCTCTATCAATTGCCGAAGACAAATATAAGCAATATTAATATTTAATAGTATTTTTGTTGGCAGATTTTATAAGTAAACTTATTTTTTTTAAACCTAATTTAACCATAAATAATAAAGTCTGGAACAAATGCCAGCGATATATGCAGAGCATTGAGACAATAGAATCAAGAGCCCATGATATTCAGGATGGTTTTAGAACAAAGAAAGAGTTTATAGATATTCTTAACAGAAATATTGACATTTATAAAGAAGAATATGATCGTTTTCAAGAAAAGAAATATCCTAATGATTATTTTTAGAATATCTTTGAACTTTGAAATAGACAAATTACAGTTTGTACAAAATAATTATCAATAAATAAAAATAGAGACATGGGAAAAGTATTAATTATCGGAGCCGGAGGAGTCGGAACCGTAGTTGCACATAAGGTCGCACAAAACATGGATGTGTTTACCGAAATAATGCTTGCCAGCCGTACAAAATCGAAATGTGATGCTATTGCTGCGGCCATAGGCGGCAACAAGATACAAACAGCACAGGTAGATGCTGACAACGTGGAGGATCTGAAAAAACTATTCAATTCCTTTAAACCTGAACTTGTGATCAATGTGGCGTTACCTTATCAGGATCTTACCATTATGGACGCATGTCTGGCATGTGGGGTAAACTACCTTGATACTGCTAATTACGAGCCGAAGGAAGAAGCCAAATTCGAATACAAATGGCAATGGGCATATCAGGATAAATTTAAAAAAGCGGGGCTTACTGCAATATTAGGTTGTGGTTTTGATCCCGGTGTAACAAGTGTATTTACTGCTTATGCAGCTAAACATCATTTCGATGAGATACATTATCTTGACATTGTAGATTGCAATGCCGGAGATCATGGAAAAGCTTTTGCGACAAACTTCAACCCGGAAATCAATATCCGTGAAGTAACCCAAAAAGGTAAATACTGGGAAAACGGAGAATGGGTAGAAACTGAGCCGCACGAAATACACAAGCCATTGAATTATCCTGAAATTGGGCCAAAAGAATCATATGTTATCTATCATGAGGAACTGGAATCTTTGGTGAAAAATTTTCCGACTCTGAAAAGAGCTCGCTTTTGGATGACATTCGGACAAGAGTATCTTACTCATCTTCGTGTAATTCAAAATATCGGTATGTCACGCATCGACCCTATTATTTACAATGGTGTTGAGATTGTTCCAATCCAATTCCTGAAAGCCGTGTTGCCTGATCCGGGCGAACTTGGAGAAAACTATAAAGGACAAACTTCTATCGGATGCCGCATAAAAGGAATCAAAGATGGAAAAGAACGCACCTACTATGTGTACAACAACTGTTCGCACGAAGATGCTTACAAAGAAACAGGCACACAGGGAGTAAGCTATACGACAGGAGTTCCGGCTACCATAGGCGGTATCATGTTTATGAAAGGCTTGTGGCGCAAACCGGGCGTATTCAATGTTGAAGAATTTAATCCGGATCCGTTTATGGAACAACTAAACAAACAAGGTTTGCCTTGGCACGAATTGTTTGATATAGACTTGGAAATGTAATAACAACGATATTAAACTTACAGCCCTACAAAGATTAATTTCTCGGTAGGGCTGTTTTATTTTACACCAAAAAGTTGGCTTATATTAAGAGTCTGTTATTTAAGAACAAAAAGCTTTTCAGCATTTTCTGTTGTAATTTGTCCAACCTCTTCGGCTGGTAAACCATATATTTCGGCTAGCTTAGTTACAACATTCAACGTATAAGAAGACTCATTCCTTTTTCCTCTGTAAGGAACGGGAGCCAAATAAGGAGAATCTGTTTCGATGATTATATTAGACAAATCCGTTTCTTTAAGAACGGTTGGCAATGTAGAATTCTTAAATGTAACAACACCGTTGATACCCAACATAAAATTCTTCAACGAAAGAATCCCGTCAAGCTCTTCTACCGTTCCTCCAAAACTATGAAATACTCCTCTTAAGTGCTGTTCGCCTACATTCTTAATGCAGGATATACATTCGGCTATTGCATCCCTTGAATGTATCGCTACAGGCAAATCATATTCGATACTCCAACGCAGTTGTTCTTCAAACACTTGTTTTTGCTGCTCCTCAAAGGTTTTATCCCAATAAAGATCAATCCCGATTTCACCAATTGCAATATACGTGCGTTTAGAAAGCTCTTTTCGGATAATATCCAATTCCTCTTCCCAGTTTTCGCCTACACTGGTAGGGTGTAACCCCATCATCGATATACAGTATCCTGCATATCTATCAGATATATTATGTAAGCGATCTATAGAAGAAGCATCGATGTTAGGTAACAATATTTTTTCAACTCCAGCTTGTTTTGCCCGTTTAATAACATCGTCTATATCGTTGTCAAATTCTTCAGAATAAATATGTGAGTGCGTATCAATAATTCTCATTTCAATCTGTCTGGTTCTCAAATTTTTCTTTTTCTTCTTTTCTCAAATAATATACAACTCCGTACTCTTTGCACCTCTCCAACCGTTCTTTTGGGGGCAAACTAGCAAAGGCTTTCTCTATTTGATTCCATACCAAAGTCAAGGTAGCGTCTATATCTTCGCGTTGCTGACTTAAGGTTTCCAGCTGGCGGGATGTTGTATTTTGATATGTTTTTTGTGCAAAATATGCATCTTTAAACAGCGAAAAAGCTACGTTCACCCGAGCAATTGTAGGATTGTAGATCGGCGTTCCTCCTTGCGAGATGCGGGTCTGTTCTCCTTTTATTATATTCTCACCCCAAAAGAGTAGTGAATCGTTGCTGGTAAGATCGGGTACAGTAAAATCGCTCGGATCAATCCCATATAGTTGTTTCACTTCTTTTTTTATCTCATTGCGGATAACACTGAAGTTGAAAACTTGTATAAAATGAGATATATACAATCTTGCATTTTTTACTAATCGTTGAAATTTACGGTTAGCGGCGGCCTGTACTTCGAGGCTATCACGATATCTTACTTGAGCTGTTTCAAAGTTGCGTAGTAAATGTTGTAGTTTGTAAATATCCAGAGTAATTACATTCTGACTAAAAAATGTATTGCTCTTTTCTATTGCCGTTTTCAAAGCCCTTATCCGAGCATTATCGGTATTGGGTAAGCGTCTGTAAGGCATAGTTGTAATGTTTTGTGTTATGAAATTCTTGTCATGAGGCTTTCTGCTAATTTGTAAAGCTCTTTTTTCCGTGAGGCATCTATACTTACTTTATCCAGACATGTCACTGCCTGCTTATAGTAATCATTTATAAGATCTTCTGACTTCTGTTTCAAATTCAGTTTATTATATATGGCTGTCACAGCCTTTATTTTCTCCGAAGCATCATAATTCTCTTTATTAACCCAGTTAATCAGATCATCTTTCACTTCTTCGCTCAATAGAGCATTGATAAACAAGAAGGTTTTCTTATTGCAAAGGATATCTCCTCCTATTTTCTTTCCAAAGTTGGAGCTATCTCCGTAAACATCAAGCAGATCGTCCATAAGCTGAAAACCGAGTCCTACATGAATGCCATAATTATATAAATTTTCAGCATCCTCAGCCGAGGCTCCGGCAACAATAGCGCCTTCCTTTAGTGAGCAAGCCAAGAGCACGGCAGTCTTCAAACGTATCATCTCCAAATATTCAGCGATAGTTACATCCATACGTTGCTCAAACTCCATATCGTATTGCTGCCCGCAACATATTTCGGTTGCAGTAGTAGAAAATAAATCTAAAACAGGCTTTAAATATTGGGAATCTATCTTTGCGATCTCTTTATATGCCTCTATCAACATAGCATCGCCGGATAATACAGCAGTATTGTCATTCCATTTGATGTGCACCGTTGGATTTCCCCTACGCATATCGGCTCTATCCATCAAATCGTCGTGAAGCAATGTGAAATTATGAAATATCTCTATTCCCAGAGCAATTGGGATCACACGTTCCACATCTTCTTTATACAGGTTGTAAGACATAAGGGATAATGCCGGACGAACACGTTTCCCTCCAAGTGACAGGATATAAGATATTGGCTCGAAAAGAGACTTAGGTGCAGAACTGTATTCTATCTTTTTTATCTCTGTATTTACTATACTCAATATCTCATCAAAAGTATATAAAGAAGCCATGATTTCGTCTGGATTTTAGAGGTTGGACACTGTGATTTTTCGTACGATAAATTTTGCTTATCTTGATCTCAACAAAGATAACTTTTTAACTACAAAAATCAAAATATTATAAAAACTCAATCTTTCTAATCAAAAAAGTCCTATTTTTATGGTTCGGTAATAAAAAATGTATTATTAAATGAAAAACAATTATTTACTTATTTTTGCATGTCTCTCTATCATGCAGGCTTGTACGCCCAAGCAAGCCAACCCTGAACAAAAAGTCACCGCAGGAAACCCAATCGTTGAAGGATGGTATGCCGACCCTGAAGGCATAATCTTTGATGACAAATATTGGGTATACCCGACTTATTCTGCACCATATGACGAGCAAGTCTTTATGGATGCCTTTTCATCGCCAGACCTCGTAAACTGGACTAAACACGAACGGATAATCGACACAGCATCTGTCAAATGGGTTAAACGAGCCATGTGGGCTCCGGCAATTCTCAAAAAAGACAACAAGTATTTTCTTTTCTTTGGAGGGAATGATATACAAAGTGATAACGAGTATGGCGGCATTGGTGTAGCTGTTGCCGACAAACCGGAAGGTCCATTCAAAGACTACCTTGGCAAACCCCTGATCGACAAGTTCTATAATGGAGCACAGCCTATCGATCAGTTTGTGTTTAAGGATAAAGATGGTAGCTACTATATCTATTATGGAGGTTGGAAACATTGTAACGTTGCCAAATTGAATAATGACTTCACAGGCTTAGTTCCATTCGAAGATGGAACAATCTATAAAGAAGTAACACCCGAAAACTATGTAGAAGGTCCATTTATGTTTATACATAACAATAAATACTACTTTATGTGGTCGGAAGGCGGATGGACAGGCCCTAACTATAGCGTAGCTTACGCCATTGCAGACAGTCCGTTCGGCCCATTCAAACGCATAGGCAAGATTCTACAGCAAGATCCGAAAGTAGCTACAGGAGCAGGACACCACTCTGTGATACATGAACCGAAGTCGGACAAATGGTATATCGTATATCATCGTCGCCCTCTTACGGAGACAGACGGCAATCATAGAGTTACCTGTATCGATGAAATGCAGTTCGACGAAAATGGATATATAAAACCTGTGGTTATCACCAACGAAGGAGTAAAAGCAAATCCTCTTAAATAATAATTAAATCTAAGTTATGAAGAAAACGTGTTTAGCTGTATTAACAGTATTACTGTTGGCTGTTAGTTGTACAGAAAAAGCTCCCGTAAGCCAATTGACTGAGTCGGGACTCGACAAAAAGAATTTTGAAACAGAAGTAAATGGAAAAAAAGTAGGCCTGTTTGTCTTGAAAAACACAAATGGAATGGAAGTATGCGTTACCAATTACGGGGGACGCATTGTTTCTGTACTTGTACCGGACAAGGATGGCAATAAGAAAGATGTCGTAATCGGGTTCGACTCTATACAAGATTATATTAATGTACCCGGAAATAATTACGGAGCGGCAATAGGACGCTACGGAAACAGAATCGGAAACGGAACTTTCGAACTTGACGGTGTAAAATATGACTTGCCTAAAAACAACTTTGGTCACACGCTGCATGGTGGCGACAAAGGCTTTCATACTGTAGTATTCGATGCCAATCAAATAGATGATAAAACAATCGAACTGACTTATCTTTCGAAAGATGGCGAGGAAGGTTTTCCGGGAAACTTAAAGACCAAAATCACTTATACATTGAAAGATGACAACGCTATTGACATCAAGTACGAAGCTGAAACAGATAAGCCAACGGTGGTAAATCTGACAAACCATACATACTTCAATATGGATGGAGATCCGGATTCAAAAAATACGGATTGGCTACTCATGCTGAATGCTGACAATTATACTCCGGTAGACTCTACATTTATGACTACAGGCGAGATACTTCCTGTAGAAGGAACAGATATGGATTTCCGCACACCAACTGCTATTGGTGCAAGAATAGACAATTATGACTTTGTTCAGTTGAAAAACGGAAAAGGGTATGACCACAACTGGGTATTAAATACAGGTGGAGACATCAATAAAATAGCAGCTACATTAGAATCGACTAAAACAGGAATAGTATTGGAAACATATACTACCGAACCGGGTCTGCAATTCTATGCCGGCAACTTTATGGATGGTAAGGACAAAGGTAAAAAAGGTAAGGCAAATCAACACCGTGCTGCCGTTTGTCTAGAAACTCAAAAATATCCTGATACACCGAACAAAAAGGATTGGCCTTCGGCAACTTTACGTCCGGGTGAAAAATATACCAGCGAAACAATCTATAAATTCTCTGTAAAGAAATAAGAGATTGAGCTTAAACAATAAAAAAGAGAAAGATTGAATCTTTCTCTTTTTTATATTAATCAGCTCATTACTGTTAATATACAATTAATTTCTCATCAATATTTCGCAGGCACATAGCCTATGAGTTTTCAAGCCTCTTTATATATACATGCAAGAAGTATAGCGGTATTAATCGGAACACACAAAAATTTCTTCTCTTCTGTTTGTATAGCTCCGTTTAGTTTCATAAGGCAGGTTGTTTACTTCTTAGTTTTCTTCACATTCTTCTTTACTTCCTTTTTATCCTCTTTATCAAATTCTACAGGCTTTACTTTCCACATCAGATCTAATATTTTAGCCTGACGCCTTTGTATATAAGCCGATGGTTTAGCCGAATTAAATCGGATAGGGTTAGGAAGCGTTGCCGCTATCAGCGCCGATTCGCCTGCTGTAAGAGCTTTTGCCGATTTCCTGAAATTCACTTGAGCGACAGCTTCAGCACCGTATATATTTTTGCCCATCTCTATAGAATTGAGATAGACCTCCATGATACGTTCTTTACCCCAGATATGTTCTATAAGAAATGTGTAATATACTTCCAGCCCTTTGCGAATATATGAATGACCCGACCAAAGAAAAACATTCTTAGCTGTTTGCTGACTGATTGTACTTGCGCCCCTCTGTCGCTTTCCTTTTTCAGCCTCATTCAAAGCCTTCTCTATCTGATCGAAATCGAATCCTGAGTGGTCGAGGAATAAGTTATCTTCGGAAGCTACTACGGCAAGTGGTAGGTAACCCGAAATCTTATCTATCGAAACCCATTTGTGATGGCAAACGACAGCTTCTCCCGAAAACAATTGTCCCATATTGTTCCATACCATCAACGGAGTATAGTATACAGGAACAAATTTGAATAAAACGACTTGAAATATACTGAACAGAAAAAGAAAAATGATAATTCTTTTAGCCCATTTCAACAGTTTCTTTACCATATATGAAATTTAGTATAAACACCTCACTTTGAATCGCAAAGTAAGTAAAAATTCAATAATTGAGGAAGTAATTAAGAATATATTTTTTTAATGCTGATCTCACTTACCATACGGAAAGAAACAAATAATTTCCGTCCACCTAGTTATGGATAATATCATAATAATGCAATTGCCTGCTACAAATAAAAAAAAGCCTTCTAAATTACATGAATTTAAAAGGCTTTTCAATCGATTGATTTACAAAATCAGTTATTATATTACTCCTTGCGCTATCATTGCTCGGGCTACTTTCATAAATCCGGCAACGTTTGCCCCTTTCACATAATTAATATATTCACCGTTGTCTTTTCCAAATTTGAGACATTGTCCATGTATATTTTTCATAATACCATGCAAACGTTGGTCAACCTCTTCGGCACCCCATTGTATATGCATCGCATTCTGACTCATTTCTAAACCTGATGTAGCAACACCACCTGCATTCACAGCCTTACCCGGAGCAAAGAGCGCATGCTGCTCGATGAAAAAGTCTACAGCCTCTGCCGTACAGCCCATATTAGACACTTCGGCTACACAAGTCACTCCATTAGCTATCAAGGCCTGAGCATCCTGAAGGTTTAATTCATTTTGTATAGCACATGGTAAAGCAATATCCACTTTTTCACCCCAAGGTTTTTTGCCTGCATGGAATACTGCATTCGGGAATTTCTCTGCATAAGGTGCTACAATGTCATTACCCGAGTCGCGCAACTCAAGCATATATTCTATCTTTTCTCCACTCACTCCGTCTGCATCATAGATATAACCGTCAGGCCCGGAAATAGTTACCACTTTTGCTCCCAGCTCGGTAGCTTTGAGTGTTGCACCCCACGCTACATTTCCAAAGCCTGAAACAGCAACAGTCTTACCTTTAATGTCTATATTTTTTGCTTTAAGCATTTCATTCACAAAATAAAGAGCTCCAAATCCTGTAGCCTCAGGACGTACCAATGAACCTCCGTATTCCAATCCTTTTCCGGTAAAAGTACCGGTATTTTCACGAGCCAGCTTTTTGTACATACCATACATATAACCTATCTCGCGAGTACCCACACCTATATCTCCAGCAGGGACATCTGTATCAGGGCCAATATTGCGCCAAAGCTCGAGTATAAAAGCCTGACAGAAACGCATAATTTCGGCATTTGACTTTCCTCTCGGACTAAAGTCTGATCCTCCTTTACCTCCACCCATCGGCAAAGTAGTAAGTGCATTCTTAAACGTCTGCTCAAACCCTAAGAATTTGAGTGAAGAAAGATTTACCGAAGCGTGAAATCTTAGACCTCCTTTATAAGGGCCAATTGCATTATTGAATTGTACCCGATAGCCGATATTCACCTGAATATCGCCACGGTCGTCTACCCAAGGTACCTTAAATGTGAATATACGATCCGGCTCTACCAGACGTTCTATAATCCGGTTCTTTTCAAATTCGGGGTGTTGATTATAAACATCTTCGATGGATACAAGCACCTCTTTTACTGCTTGCAAGAATTCGGATTCTCCTGGATGTCTTGCCTCTAAAGATGATAAAATGTCATTAATATTCATAATATAAAGGATTAGGTCGGTTACTTTACTATACAAAAATATAAATAAAGAAGTTATTTATATCAATTTACTTTTAAAAAATTCACCTATAATAGCATGATTTATAACATATAATAATTTAACATTATCAAATTTCCAGAGATATTGTTTTAATTCTTATTTTTGTTTTCCACAACACTGAAAATCATGACTAATATTTACGAAATAGCGAATAAATTAAGAGCAGAATCAAAACATTTACCAATTAACAGAATAGAACTGGAAGATGCTTTGAACACATTGATACACCGTGTACTATTTCCAATTTGCGATCAGGAGAAATCGAGAGAGAAAAAGCTGTATTATTTTTACTCCATTATGGTGGAGAATATTTCGGCTTTGCTGGATAGGGCTCAAGCAGAAGAAACTGTCGGAAAATTCATTTCTCATCTGCCGGAACTACAAGACCAACTATATGACGAAGCGGAAGTATATTACAAAAACGATCCGGCTGCAAAATCGATAGAAGAGGTAATCTTAACTTATCCCGGTTTTTTTGCGCAGGTAGTTTACCGTATATCGCATGAGTTCTACAAGATGAAAACGCCTATTATTCCTCGTTTATTTTCTGAATACGCACACTCGAAAGTGGGGATAGATATTAACCCCGGTGCAGAGATAGGAAAAGCCTTTTATATAGACCATGGCACAGGGATCGTTATCGGCGAAACAACAATCATCGGCGATAATGTAAAAATATATCAAGGCGTTACTCTCGGAGCTTTATTTGTAACTAAAGGATTAGCGAACGAAAAAAGGCATCCCACCATCGAAAATA
The DNA here is from genome assembly GCF_000213575.1 of Dysgonomonas mossii DSM 22836. Classification (GTDB taxonomy): domain Bacteria; phylum Bacteroidota; class Bacteroidia; order Bacteroidales; family Dysgonomonadaceae; genus Dysgonomonas; species Dysgonomonas mossii. The sequence goes on along the minus strand of NZ_GL892005.1, from coordinate 202,672 downwards.
ATGTGGTTATATATGCAGGAGCAACAATTTTGGGAGGTAATACCGTTGTAGGACACGACTCTACCATCGGAGGTAACGCTTGGCTGACAAAGAGTGTGGTACCATATTCATTAGTACAGCAAAATGCAGAAATCAGAATACATAATACACTAAAAACAGGTGAACATATTCTGGATTTTAATATATAGTTCCAAGTAGCCAATATTAACACGATGAAAAAGCTTATTGTTTTAGTTGCTTTTTGGGTTTTATACACATGTATTATTCATGCACAGCTACCCATCCCTGAATTTAAATATGGGGTAGGAACTCTTTCAGGAAAGATACTCGGAAATATACCAAAAGAACAAAAAACTGAAACACTTAATATCCGAATAAATAGAATAGGCTTCGACAATATTGGCTCTGAAATACCAATTGAAGACGACGGCACATTTAATTTCAACATACCCATATTTGCAGTTAGCCTGTGCGTTATAGAATCTCCTATTTACAGTGGGCTTATATATCTGTTACCAAATGAAAATACAAAGCTTAATATTTCTTTTGATAATAATGGCGAAAAGCACGTCAGTATAGAAAACAGCCTAAGTCCTCCGTTTAATTATATGAACATGGGAGACAAGCTGCTGGAAATATGTATGGGTAAAGATTTTGGTGTAGATGTAAATGATTACAATATTACCCCTAACGAATATGCACAAATTAGTAAGAAAGCATTATCTAACATCCTAGAAAAGCTGGAAGAAAGAAGTGACTTATCTGAAAACTTGAAGCTTATTATGGGCTGTGAGTTAAAAGCTCTTTTTTCTAATTTTTATATTTTAAACTACTCTCAAACAATAAAGAATAAATATAAGTTACATGACGACGAGAGTAATTACACGCCAACCAAGCCTGATATTTCGTATTATTCTATATTGAAATACTTAAAGTTGAACAACCCATATTATCTATACTCGCCTTCCTATCAAATATTAATACAAAACTTACTAAATACCAACAACATTGGAATACCTCCTATTGATATGTACTCTCTTGAAGTGTGGAAAGATAAAACAGACTCGATTGTAAAATATATTATTGATAATGATCATTCTTTTTTCGACAAAATGTTAATTCTAAATGCATATACAAAGCAATTAAATGAGTTAAAGCCTCTGAGTGGATCGCAAAAAGAAGATATAAAATCTTATTATAAAGAAGAAGCTTTCTCTGAGATGTTATTTACGGAGAACAGTAAAGTAATAAAACTCATTCAATCCGATAGCTCTTCGAAAGATTTTAAGATTAATGAAACACCCAAAGTTTCAAAAGAACTGTTGATAAGCACAATATTACAAAAATATGAAGGCAAAGTAGTTTTCATTGACTTTTGGGCAACGTGGTGTGGTCCATGTTTGAAAAACATGAAACAAATAGAACCTGTAAAAAAAGAATTAACAGGAAAAGATGTTGTATTTGTATATATAACAAACGATACTTCTGTACGAAAGACTTGGGAAGAAAAAGTTTCACAAATAGGAGGTGAACATTATTATCTGGACGAAAAAACATGGGATTATCTCAAAAATGATTTACAATTAATAGGAGTTCCAACCTATCTCATTTATGATAAGTCAGGAACACTGAAATATAAGAGTAATTCGATGGAGCCAAACAAAATGAAGGAATGGATAAATGAATTATTGTAATACATTTTGAAATCCAAAGAAATAGGATAATAGAATATTTTTCGTACTTTCGTATAAAATAACTTTGTAGCTGAAAAAAAGCCAATGGAAGAAGTTCGTAAAAGCCCGTCATCACTGATCAGAAGCACTTTTGTAGAGGCAATAGATATCCTATCAAAAGATTACCAAGGCAGCTCACTCACCGATGTATTTATTACTGTAGATAAAGAAAGTGGTGAAGTTGCATTCTATGATGATGAAGAGAACAAAGTCGCTGAAATCGTTATTTTCGACTGGGTAGATAAAGTTGAAGAGTTGAGCGACGATAAGGTTATTTCTATTCTACGAGAAGTTACAGAAGACTTGGATAAAGAAGAAATGTTTTCATCTTTAGATTTATACAAGCCTTTTTCTGTAAACTATGCCGACGACAATCTTGAGGTAATAGAAGAGTTGTTGCTGATAAACGAAGATTCGACAATCAAGTTAGACAACGACCTGATGGAAAAGTTTGATCGTGAATTCGACGACTTTCTTAATAAATTATTGAATGAGTAGAAGTTTTTACACCTCTACTCCTATCATCAGTTTACCCTTTTCTACATAACTCATATCAGCCATCGACTCTACTGTAAATTCACCATTCTGATAAGTGACTTTGCATACCGCTGCATTATCCAGTGGCTTAGTAAATAATTTGTCGCCTCCTAAGCTAAGAAGCATTGCCAATATACTCATTCCGTGGGATATAACAAGGATATTACCATCTCCTTTTCGGATCTCCTTTTCGGCAATCTCTTTCAGGCTCGCCTGAGTACGTTGTTCTACCTGAGTAAAATTTTCAGCCATTCCCAGCTTATCAATTTTTTGTATGGCATTCAACACATCCCTGTAGTTAATTTTCTTCGCTAATATATCTTTATACATTGCATCTACAGATGTGTAATGCAGATAAAGAGCCGCACTATTCCACATCGTATGGTTGAAGTCGGCTTCGAAACCACCAAAACACGCCTCACGTAGTCCGGAAAACTCATATACAGGTATATCTTTTTGCCCTTTGGCTTCCAGAATAACCTCTACGGTCTGTTTTGTCCTGCGAAGATCACTGCAATATGCGGTTCTAAATACCACATCATTGAGACCATGTCCCAAATAACGGGCTACATCAATCCCCTCATCAGTAAGAGGAGAATCACACCACCCTTGAACTCTATCAAGAGTATTCATCAACGTTTTGCCGTGACGGGCAACATATAATGTTATTTTTGAATTCATTTTTTCTTATTCCCAATTTATATAATCGGCAAAGGCCTTATCAAATATATCCGGCTTTGCCACTTTACTATTAATCAAACAAACTACCTCTATAACAGCGTCGGCACACAAAGTGTTGTCGGGCACACGGACAATTTGTTGATGAAACAGATACCGAACACCTTTGCGCATGATCTTAATACTACACACAAATTCTTCCGATCCCCGTAAAGAATTCCGATAGCTAATATTTACATTACGCACCACAGGTAGTATATTCGCTTCGGTGAGATCACGCAAACGCAATCCGCACTTCTCCATCAACTCGTGACGTGTAGCTTCAAAATAATGCAGATATATAGCATTATTAACCACCCCTTGTGAATCGCATTCGTAGTCGCGAACTTTCATTTTATTTTCAAACGTGAGTGCCATAAGCGTATCTGCTAATATTCTGTTATCTATTGTACAATATATTTACCCAAAATCTCATCAAAAATTTGAGGCTTCCCTACTTTACCATTTATCATACAGGCAATCTCAAACCGAGCTGTAGAACAAATTTTATTATCCCTTAAACGAACTATTTTCTGATTGAAAATATATCGTATTCCTTCTCTTTCGATAGAATCAACAGTGCATACAAAGTCATTACTACCACGCAAAGAATGCTTGTAGCGGATATATACACTCACTACTACCGCATCTATACCTTGCTGATGCAGTTCATAAAAATTAAGATTATGCTTTTCCAAAAATTCATGGCGCACAACTTCATAGTAATGTTGGTAATTCGCATTATTGACAATACCTTGTGCATCACATTCATAGTCGCGCACCTTCATTGCCTGTTCGAATAGCGTTCTCTTCTCTTCCATTTTTATATTTTAGCTCTACAAAACTTCAAAAAAGGAATAAAGGCAACAGCTATTTATAATATTTTAGCTGTTACCTTTCTACCCTTTACTTATGAATATCATTCGATATCCAAATGCAGATAATTTTATTTTTTAGTAATTACGTTTTTCACCCACTCTCTTGCATTTACAAATGCTTCTATCCAAGGAGTAAAATCATCTCTACGATGTTCGAATGGCAGATATGCACATTGCCAAGGAAATAAAGAACGTTCGAGGTGAGGCATAATAGCCAAGTGACGTCCATCTTTAGAAACAACACCGGCAATATCATAATCAGAACCATTCGGGTTGCCCGGATATTCGCTGTAAATATATTTAGCTATAACATTGTATTCCGATTCTGCCTTTGGCATCGAGAAACGTCCTTCACCATGCGCTACCCATATACCAAGCTTGCTACCTGATAGAGAACCAAACATAACAGATTCGTTTTGTGGAACTTCTACGCTCACATAAGTAGATTCAAACTTATGAGAAGCATTATGTTCCATCTTAGGTTTCACATCGTGATCAGGATATACCAGCCCAAGCTCCATCATCAACTGACAGCCGTTGCATACACCAAGACTCAATGTATCTTCACGTTGGTAATACTTGCGAAGAGTTTCCTTCGCTTTTTCATTGAACATGAAGCTTCCTGCCCAACCTTTAGCCGAGCCAAGTACGTCTGAATTAGAGAAGCCACCGCAGAAAACAATCAGATTGATATCTTCAAGTGTTTCTCTACCAGAAGCTAAGTCTGTCATATGTACGTCCTTCACATCAAACCCTGCAAGATACAAGGAATATGCCATCTCACGTTCTCCATTCGTTCCTTTCTCCCTGATAATAGCCGCTTTTAGTCCGGTAGGTTTTACTCTGTCCGGATCGATACCAAACTGAGCAAATTTGCCTGTAAAAGAAGGATTATAGTTAAATTGTAATGGCTGTTTTTTATAGTTTTGGAAACGCTCTGCGGCTAGTTTCTCTCCGCTTTGCTTTTTATCGAGTAAGTATGAAGACTCGAACCATACGTCACGCAGCTCGTCTATATCAAATTCTTGAACAAACGCATCTTTCTGGATCACAAGTTTTCTCTCCTCAATCGGTCTGGCAATAATCGCAAAACCAATACCATAATCATCAAGAATTTTTTCTACCAGATGATGATGTTTTACCTGAATAAGAATACCCGGATTTTCGGAGAACAATACTTTTATTATATCTGCATGATGCAGCTTATCTAAGCGAGATTCAAGACCTCCCTGAGGATTTGCAAAACACATTTCAAGCATTGTGGTAACAAGACCTCCGGCTGAAATATCATGTCCTGCAAGTATCAATCCCCTGTCTATTAACTCCTGAACAGCATTAAATGCATTTTTGAAATATTCAGTATCCTGAACAGTTGGCACTTCCTCTCCTAGCTTATTCATAGTCTGGGCAAAAGCTGAACCTCCAAGCTTGAAGGTATCGAAAGAGAAATCTATATAATAGAGGTATGTTCCTTTTATATATGCCAATACAGGAGAAACAATCTTGCGTATATTTTTTACTTCACCTGCTGCTGAAATGATCACAGTACCCGGTGAATACACTTTTTCGTCTCCGTATTTCTGAGTCATCGAAAGAGAGTCCTTACCTGTAGGGATATTTACCCCCAGTTCGCAAGCAAACTCAGAACATGCCTCTACGGCTTTGTACAAGCGTGCATCTTCTCCCGGATTTTTACAAGGCCACATCCAGTTAGCACTCAACGAAATGCCCTTCAAGCCATCTTCGATAGGTGCAAATATTATATTTGTAAGCGATTCGGCAATAGCAAGCACCGAACCTGCAGCTGGATCTACCATCGCAGCCTGAGGCGCATGCCCTATAGATGTTGCTATCCCTGCTTTTCCTTTATAATCTAAAGCCACAGCTCCAAGGTCACTCAGTGGTAACTGAATTTCTCCTTGCGTTTGCTGGCGGGCAACTTTACCTGTCACCGAACGATCTACTTTGTTTGTTAACCAGTCTTTACAAGCAACAGCTTCTAATTGCAGTACATTTTTTATATAGTCTTCGAGTTTTGAGAGATCATATTCCGGATTGGTATATTCTTCTTCAAGCGTATCATCGCGCATGATTGTCTTAGGCGCTTTGCCAAAGAAGTCTTCCAGCTTCAAATCTATCGGACGTTTTCCGTCAGCCTGTTCAAACACCAACTTCATATCGTTAGTAGTCTCACCTACTACGTACATCGGTGAACGCTCACGCTGAGCAATTCGTTCTATTTTGTCTACAGCTTCTTCCGGGATAAGCAAGCCCATACGTTCCTGACTTTCATTTCCTACAATCTCTTTCGAAGATAAAGTAGGGTCTCCCACAGGCAGTTTAGATACATCTATCTTTCCTCCCGTAGCCTCTATCAGTTCCGACAAACAATTCAAGTGACCTCCTGCTCCATGATCGTGAATAGACACGATTGGATTATCTTTCGACTGTGCTAAAGCACGAATAACATTGGCTGCACGCTTTTGCATTTCAGGATTTGCACGCTGTACGGCATTCAGTTCTATTCCGCTTGAATACTGACCTGTATCAACAGACGAGACAGCTCCACCGCCCATACCGATACGGTAATTGTCACCTCCTAATATTACGACTTTTTCTCCGGGTTTAGGTTCACCTTTGAGCGCATCACGCTTGTTGGCATACCCTACCCCTCCGGCTAGCATAATTACTTTATCGAAAGCAAATTTCTTTCTATTTTCTTCATGCTCGAATGTAAGTAATGACCCACAAATGAGCGGTTGACCAAATTTATTTCCGAAATCAGAAGCACCGTTAGATGCTTTTATCAGTATCTCCTCCGGAGTCTGATATAGCCAAGGTCTTTCTTCAATTGCTTCCTCCCATGCTTTTCCTTTTTTGGTTCTTGGGTAAGAAGTCATATAAACTGCTGTTCCGGCAATAGGCAAGGATGCTTTACCACCACCCAGACGGTCACGAATTTCACCTCCCGATCCTGTAGCAGCACCATTGAACGGCTCTACAGTTGTAGGGAAGTTATGAGTCTCAGCTTTCAGAGAGATAACCGATTTGATCGGCGTAACCTCAAAATAACTTGGTTTATCACCCTCTGTAGGTGCAAACTGTTCTATTTGAGGCCCCATACTGAAGGCTACATTATCTTTATATGCTGAAACTAATTTGTTCGGATTAGTTTGAGATGTCTTTTTTATCAGTTTAAATAAAGAACTTTCTTTTTCTTCACCATCAATGATAAATGTTCCATTAAATATTTTGTGACGGCAATGCTCTGAATTCACCTGAGAGAATCCAAACACCTCGCTATCTGTCAGCTTACGTCCCAATCGTTGGCTTACACTATTCAGATATTCAACCTCATCTTCGCTTAAGGCCAAGCCTTCCTGCTGGTTATATGCTTCGATATCATCGATCTCTATAATAGGTTCCGGCGTCTTATCTATTGTAAAAATACGCTGATTAAGCCCATTGTATATACGTTGGAGCATAGAATCATGCTCTGCATCGGTACTTGCGACAGGAAAAAATTCTTCGATACGCACAATTCCCTCTATCCCCATATTCTGGGTAATTTCCACAGCATTTGTACTCCATGGGGTTATCATCTCACGGCGAGGACCAACAAAAAAGCCTGAAACTTCATCAGAATCAAGCATAGTTGCACCACTGAATGCCCATGTCAGGCGTTGGATAAAATCATCGTTGAGGGTGAAGCTTGTTTGAACAGCAATAATGTTCCCGGAAGGGGTTTGAAAGAAAGAAACCATATTTTTATTTCAAGTTAATGATTGACTTATAATAGGCATACAAAGGTAATGAAAAGTGACAATATATAGAAAGAAAAAGGAAAAATAGCAAACGCCTTTTATTACAACTTTATATTATATATTAAACCTTTGCTACAAAGCGAAGTCTTAATGTTTGAACCTTAAAACAAAGACAAATGAAAAAACTATTACTTTACATTGTACTATGCACCATTGCCTTCAATCTATACTCTCAAGAATCATATACATCTTTTGGCATCAGAGGTGCTATTGGAATATCCCAATTAAGAGGAATGAAGCCTTATGAATCGGCAGGGATTATACCGGGAAGTTATTTTACTACAACAGGAGCTTATCAATCGGGCGTATTACCAACATGGGATATAGGCTATAGCGTTCAAAAAGGAAAAAACAACTTTGTACTACAAGTAGATTATCTTGTGACCTATATCAATACCGGTCTAAAGAATGCTTATATAGGAGAGTCTGAGAAAATAAAAAGAATAACGGGATTCTATACGAACTTAGCGTTCAACTTCGGCGTAAAATGGGCTATTAAAGACGATTATCGCTTGATATTTGGTTTAGGTCCATACGTCGGTATGGATATTATGGGATTAATAGCAGGGACTGATCGCTCGTACGGAAAAGATAAAAAACCTAGCTCAGGTGTATATGATGAGGAGCTGAAAACAGATGATGCCAATTATAAATACTTTGATTGGGGTGGCAGTATATTGCTCGGAATAGAACACAACAATTATCAGTTTGCTCTCAATTACCATCACGGTTTATACAACATTGTATATGACCAATATCCTTTGTACAACAGAACCCTAAAGCTGAGTGTTACATATTTCTTTTAACAGACAGAGCCAAATATAGATTTAAGATAAAAGATTAATACTATATTTGTATTTCAAAATTAAGCACTACAAATATTTAGTTATTTATAATATTTAATTCAGGCATGAAAATCGCTATTGTTGGTACAGGTTATGTAGGTCTCGTTACGGGAACCTGCTTTGCTGAAATGGGAACAGAAGTTTTTTGTATCGATATCGATCATAATAAGATAGACAAACTAAAGAATGGTATCATTCCTATTTTCGAACCGGGACTTGACGAAATGGTAGAACGCAATCATAAAGCGGGACGCCTAAATTTCACGACCGACCTTAGCTCTATCCTCAACGAGGTTGATATTGTATTCTCCGCAGTGGGCACACCTCCCGATGAAGATGGAAGTGCAGATCTGAAATATGTGCTTGATGTGGCACGTACTATTGGACAGGAACTAAACAAATATATGGTTATTGTAACCAAAAGTACCGTACCTGTAGGTACAGCCAAGCTAATAAAGAAAACCATTCAGGACGAATTAGACAAAAGAGGTTTAACGGATCTGAAGTTTGATGTGGCTTCAAATCCCGAATTCTTGAAAGAAGGTGCAGCCATTACAGATTTTATGCAACCCGACCGTGTTGTGGTTGGTGTTGAGTCTGAAGAAGCCAAGCAATTGATGGAAAGATTGTACAAACCTTTCACTTTGAACAACTACCGCATTATATATACCGATATTCCTTCGGCCGAAATGATAAAATATGCAGCTAACGCCATGCTAGCTACCCGAATCAGCTTTATGAACGATATTGCTAATATGTGCGAAATTGTAGGAGCTGACATCAATATGGTACGAAAAGGAATCGGAGCAGATGTACGCATCGGTTCTAAATTTTTATATGCCGGATGCGGATATGGTGGAAGCTGCTTTCCGAAAGATGTAAAAGCACTTATCCACACAGCTGAAAATCTGGGCTATGAGATGAAAATCCTTGAGGCCGTTGAAGAAGTGAATGAGTCGCAGAAGAAAATTCTCTTCGAAAAACTAATGAAATACTATGATAACGATATCAAAGGAAAAACTATAGCCGTATGGGGACTAGCATTTAAACCAAAAACAGATGATATGCGTGAAGCTCCATCGCTGGTTATCATTGATAAGATTTTAGAAGCAGGAGGAAAAGTTAAGGCTTATGATCCTGTTGCTATGGAAGAGGCTGAACGAATTCTAGGCGACAACATTACATACGCAAAAGATATCTATGATGCTACGTTAGAAGCGGATGCGATATTGATGGTTACCGAATGGAACGAGTTTCGCTTGCCTACATGGGAAGTAATAAAGAAAACCATGAAGAAACCTGTTGTTTTTGACGGAAGAAATATATATAACAAACAAGAGATGAACGAAATAGGATTTGACTATTTCGGTATTGGTATAAAATAAAACAAATGATTACTGTAGAAGGAATAACTAAAAGTTTTGGCTCGCTTAAAGTTCTCAAAGGCATAGATCTTCATGTAGAAAAAGAGGAGATAATATCGATTGTAGGTGCTAGTGGAGCCGGAAAAACGACCCTTCTACAAATTATAGGGACACTGGATAAGGCTGACAGTGGTACAGTACATATTAATGGACAAAAACTGAACTCACTAAGAGATAGCCAACTGTCTGATTTCAGAAACAAAAACATTGGATTTGTATTTCAGTTCCATCAGCTTTTACCCGAGTTTACAGCGCTGGAAAATGTAATGATACCTGCTCTGATAGGAAAGGTTAAGGATTCTCAGGCAAAGCAAAAGGCAAAAAAATTACTCGATATGCTGGGTTTAGCTGACAGACTTGGTCATAAACCAAATGAACTATCGGGAGGAGAAAAACAACGTGTTGCTGTAGCACGTGCCTTGATTAACAATCCGGCAATCATCTTGGCTGATGAACCGTCGGGTAGCCTCGATACAGAGAACAAAGAAGAACTACATCAATTATTTTTTAAACTTCGCGATACATTAGGACAAACATTCATTATAGTAACTCACGACGAAAATCTGGCTTCTATAACAGACAGAACCGTACACATGAAAGATGGTCAGATTTTTGACCCTTTAAAAGAATCTATCTAAGAGATGAATCTTTCCTCTGATAAACGTATTTATCAGATTGCCCTCACCCTCATTCCGGGAGTGGGTGATATTACTGCTCGCAATCTCCTACAGATTATGGGAGATGAGGAAGCTATATTCAGAACGGAAAGGAAATCTCTTATCTCAAAAACAGGAATCTCTCATAAGCTGGTTGATGGCATACTTAATCCGGAGGTTCTTATAAAAGCAGAAAAAGAACTCTCTTTTATAGAGAAGAACAAGCTTAAAACTTACTTCATCAATCAGACGGACTACCCTAAACGACTAAAAGAGTGCGCAGACGCTCCTCTCTTATTTTATTTTGAGGGAGATATCAATTTCAACACCGAGAAGGTAATAAGCATAGTAGGGACAAGAAACTCCACAAATTATGGCAATAGTTTTTGCGATACTTTTCTGGAAGAAATTGCACACCTGCTACCTAATACTCTAATTGTAAGCGGACTTGCTTACGGAATAGATATCAATGCACATAGAGCCGCTCTGAAATATAATTTACCTACAATAGGTATACTGGCTCATGGCTTAGATAGAATATACCCGCATGTACACAAGCAAATAGCCAGAGAAATGGTCGCTAAAGGAGGGTTGCTTTCTGAATTCCAGAGCAATACAGACCCCGATCGATACAATTTTGTAAAAAGGAACCGAATAGTAGCAGGCATTGCCGATGCTGTTATTGTTGTTGAGTCTGACGTAAAAGGAGGTTCGCTGATTACGGCGGAAATTGCGAATTCATATTGTAAAGATGTGTTTGCCGTTCCGGGAAAAATGACTGATAAATATTCTCAAGGATGTAACAAGCTTATCTCGTCACACAAAGCCGATTTGTTCCGATCAACAGAATATTTCCTGCAACAAATGGGTTGGGATAACGAATCACCCAAAAAGAAGAAAGCACCTATTCAACAAAGTCTTTTCACCATATTGACCGATGATGAGCAAACCATCGTTAATAAATTATCAGAAAAAGAATCTATACATATCGATCAGTTAGCCAGAGAGCTTGGTGTTCCGGCATACTCACTGTTTTCGACATTACTGGAGATGGAGATGAAAGGAATGATAAGAACACTCCCGGGAAACTTATATACGATATCCTAACTAGAAATCCTTCAGATTCGCCATATTCCACAAATTAAGATAGGTGGCTTTAGTGATATTTACCACTTTCTCATAATTAATTTTATCGGCATGATCGGTCGGCTTATGATAGTCTTCATGCAAATCGGTATTGTAAAATATAACAGGTATCTTTCTCATCGAAAAAGGAATATGATCGCTCCCTCCCGGAGAATCATCCATAGAGCGAAAATCGGGAACCAAATTTAAATTATATGCGGCAATATCGTTCTGTAACCATTCTTTAAACACAGGTTTCTCAGGAGAGAAAAAACATGCTACATAATTATAATCAGCCTCCGTCTTATTTCTACCAATCATATCGCAATTGATATAGCCTCTTATTTTAGGAGCTGTGAGTAAAGGAAAAGTTATGTTCTTGGAGTAATCTTCAACAAAATAAGATGAACCCAACAAGCCCAATTCCTCCCCATCCCACAAAGCAAAAATTACAGTGCGCAATGGTTTTTCGCCGGAAGCCACAAAGGCTTTTGCTATCTGCAAAATCGCCGATGTCCCCGAAGCATTATCATCGGCTCCGTTGTATATACTGTCATTCGTTTTGTTTGCTTTTACACCTATATGGTCGTAGTGTGCGCCAACTATCACAACCTCATCCTGATACTTTCCCGGAATATACCCCAGTACGTTACGCATCTTTAGAGAAGGATAGCGATCACTTTCGAAAGGTTGATAATAAGTATCTCTCCAAGGCTTAACTCCTACTTTCAGAAGTGTACTTTTTATATATTCTGAGGCCTTCAATCCGCCCGATTCGCCGGCTTTACGCCCCTCTAAACTATCACTAGCCAAAACCCCTATATACTCCTTTGCCTTTTGCAAAGTTATTTCTGCCAGACCTTTTTCTTTAGATGTTTGTGCAAATAAAGAAAATGGAGTAAAAAAGAGTACGACAAGGATAAGTTTCAGCCTCATAGTTTAATATGTTTTTAAGTTTGCTAAATTCCAGAGGTTAAGATAAGCAGCTTTCGTTATTTCGACAAGTTTATCCCAATTTATTTTATCGGCATGATCGCTCGGTTGATGATAATCGGGATGTCCATCTGTATGATACCAAATCACAGGAATATCTCTTTTTGCGAATGAAGCATTGTCACTACCTCCAATAGGCTTATCCCAAGCGCGATAATTAGGTTCCAAGCCTAGCCCGTATGTCTTAATATCGCTCTTCAGCCATTCACCAAACTGAGGGTGTGCTTCGGTATAGAAATACACAACATATTTTGGTTTCTGCTCGTCATTATTTCGTCCAATCATATCAAAATTAACATATCCTTTAATATCTGATGCGAAAGGGCATGTTTGCATAAAATACTCCGAGCCTAACAGTCCCAGCTCTTCACCATCCCATAGAGCAAAAATAATTGTACGCTCTGGCTTTTTTCCACTCGCAAGAAAAGCTTTCGTTATTTGCAATACAGCAGAAACTCCCGAAGCATTATCATCGGCTCCATTATATATCTTATCCCCATCGAGGACTTCATCCATACCTAAGTGATCGTAATGAGCACCCATTACAACATATTCATTCTTATTTTTACCTTCAATATATCCCAATACATTCCTTAACTCTAACTTACGATGAGCCGGAAGTTGACTATACTTCTGAATAGAATCGGGATGAACAGAAAAACGCACTCTTTTTTGTCTCTCGGGACTATATGCTTCAAAAGGCTGGAAATAAGAATCCTCATTCAGCGGCTTCAGTCCCATATCTTGTAATACAGACTTCACATATTCTCCGGCAACACGTCCACCATGCCTACCGGCCTCTCTGCCTTCTACAGCATCGCTTGCCAGAAAGCCAATATATGCTTTTGCGCTTTCTTTATTAATTGTTGCAAAACCTTTCTCTTTCGCCGACTGAGAAAATAAAGAAATAGATATAAATAATAAAAAAGGAAATATTGTCTTCTTCATATCAGTGTAATCCTAAAACCATATTGGCTACAATAATTAATAATACGACGATGGTTATCGCCACGTACATATAATCTTTCTCAATAAGAAAGCCTATCACAGAAAATGCTACACGCAAAATAGGCGTGGCTATAAGTACACAAACGCCTAATTGTATGATGGCCGCACCATCAAACTCTAATACTCGGGGAATAATCGTTGACAACTCACGTAGATATTGAGAAACTCCCGGAAAGGGCTGATCATCGGGTGTAGGTTTATAATGCTCGATAGGCAAACCGTGATTCTGGAATAAATAGATCAGACCTCCAAATACGGTAATACCACATGCCAACATAACTCCATATCGCAGCAACTTGCCAATAAGAAGCTCCATGTCTCTTTCTTCCCAAAACTCTTTAGAAAAAACTTTCTTCATCTTATTACATTTTACCGGTTAAAGCATTATAAATCATAGAAACAGCTAAGAAGAAAATTACGACACTAAATAGCAGTCTTAAATTTCTTACATTTGCTTTAGGTAGTATTTTAGAGCCAAAAAATGCACCCAAAAGGACTCCCACAACAATAGGCATAGCTAATCCCGGATCGATATATCCTCGTTGGAAGTAGATTACAGCACTGGCGGCGGCTGTTACACCAACCATAAAGTTACTGGTTGTTGTAGATACCTTGAAAGGAATCTTCATTGCCGTATCCATAGCCAATACTTTCAATGATCCCGAGCCAATACCAAGCAGCCCCGATAAAACACCAGCAACTGTCATCAGTGAATACCCTCCAATTACATTATGAACATTATATTTCTCTACTCTTCCATCTTTGGTTGGGTAAGAACCATTTAGTTTCAACTTATCTCCCAATTTATCGCCCGGAGCAGAATAATCGATGCCATCTTCTTTCTTTGACACAGAACGTATCGCAGAAAAAATAAGAACAACACCTAAAATTATAGCGATATACATCTTATCAAGATACATAGCTACAATTGCACCCGCAACAGCTCCCGTCGTTGTTGCTATTTCGAGAAACATACCAATGCGCACGTTGGTTATCCCTTCTTTTATATATGCCGCGGCAGCTCCTGAAGATGTGGCAATAGATGTAACCAATGCAGCTCCTACTGCATATCTGATATCTACACCAAATCCAAGGGTTAAAATAGGGATTACAATTACTCCTCCTCCTAAACCTGTAAGCGAACCTATAAATCCGGCAAAACATGCCCCGATAAATAAAACCAGGGAAAATATCTCTAAATTAAAATCCATATTATTTTGTTTTGACGCCGTAAAGGTAATCTTTTTAAAAAAGATACAAGGAAACACAGCATCAAATACTATAAAATATAACGAAGATGTAACACGGTTATTCTATATTTATTAACAAAACATTCTGCATATACTAGTTGTTTTAAGTATAGTCACTAAATAAATAATACAATATGAAACATTTAATTTTAGCAACTCTATTCAGTATAATTTCTACAGTTATGATAGCGCAAGTATCCTTATATGATTTTAAAGTAAAAGACATTGACGGTAACGATTTTGATCTCTCAAGCCTAAAAGGTAAAAAAGTTTTGGTAGTAAATGTCGCGTCCAAATGTGGGCTTACTCCTCAATATGACAAATTACAAGACCTTTACGAAAAATACAAAGACAAGAATTTTGTCGTAATAGGTTTTCCCGCTAATAATTTTAACGGTCAAGAACCCGGAACAAATGAAGAAATAAAAACATTCTGTACACTCAAATATAATGTATCGTTCCCTATGATGAGCAAAATAGACGTAGTAGGCGACAAGAAAGCACCGCTCTATAGATGGCTGACAGAAAAATCACAGAACGGGAAAATGGATGCAGAGGTACAATGGAATTTTCAGAAATTTATGATTGATGAGAATGGTCAACTTGTAGATTTTGCAGCTCCACGAGAAGATCCTTTTTGTGATAAAATCATAAACTGGATAGAAAAGTAATTTTTACTCATATAAATATAAAAGTCCCATTTGCCGTGTGACACATGGGACTTTTATGATTATTGGCATAGGAGAATGTTAATTAACACTCTCCTATTTTATCATTATAAACTTGTATTAGAAATTATTTCTTCTTTTTGAAGTAGAAACTCCTCTATAAGCGAAATAAATAACTAACGCAAATAGAATTATAGGAAGTGTAATATCTCCTATGGGAGCTGCTTCTCCTACTTGACCCGGGTCTGTTACTTCTCCACCTTGTCCGGGCAAGGTTGGATCTGTACCCCAGTCTGTAAGGGCTCTTGTGCCACCAACTTTATTTAATGTTGTAGCCATCGAAGAATTATCTGTCCTGCTTGCAATTGATAAATTTTCAATCTTTGATAAAGTTACAGCAGAAGGAGACTTGCTGGATATAACTTGCGCATCCATCGCATCGGTCTCTGCAGCAGTTATTGAAACCGTTGGTATAGACAGCCCAAAGCATGTTATCAAAAACACAAATATCACTAGTTTTGTTTTCATTTGTTATATTTTTCGTACGTCTGTGTTCTAAAAAGCTAGTTGTGTAAGTTCACAAATTTTGTTGTAAAAGTTCTGTTTCCTGCTATTTTTACTATGTATGTTCCTAAGTTTAATGTTTTAGAATATTCCATTGATGGATAGTCATTTTTACCAACTCTGGTTTTTCCCATCAATCGCCCTTGCATATCATAAATCAACACATCGCTATTCACATCTTTCTCATTCAAGCCGGAAATATGCAATACCGGTTCATTATAATAACAGGTTATTTCAGTAGTTTCTTCTTCTAGAATATCTTTCGTTTCAAAAAAGCGTAATATAAATCGATTTTCGTCCACAGCTTTCAGATCAGACGGACCTGATGAATACTCGTAAGATGTACCCGGAGTCAGTTTCACTGTCTTATTGTTCTGGTAACGGTCTATCAGCCAAACATCCTGAACAGATACAAGATTCTCTAAATTGTAAAAATTCAAAGACATTGTTTGTTGCGTAGCCGGAGGAGTTACATACAATGCTAACTCTTTAATATTTAGAGGAACTACATTCCCTAACATATTTACACCGTCACTCGATTTCGTGTAGATGAAAGTAGAACCTTCTTCAGGATATATTTTATCACTTTCACTTGGTACAGTAATCGACTTAGAGAAATTCTTCGGCGTATCCAGATTATCATCGCTTGTCATTTTTGCATTGTCTCGAAGTACAATTGCAGTTCTGTCTGCAATCTTATCCGCAGAACTGGCAACCTCAACCACAAAGAAGTCTGACAAGAGGTTTGAACTAGGAGAGCTCTTTAAGTATCGTGTCGTTCCGAATGTTCTTAAAGTAGGGCTTAAAGAAATATCGAAACTTTTGTTTGCCTGTACTATAAACATTTGCATAGGGGCAATTAAGAATTGTAGAGGATCTATAATATTCCTACCCGGGTCTGCCGGATCTGCCGATCCGCCGGTTACAGTAGTGCCATCTGTACTTATATAATCGTAGTTAACCTGCATATGATATAGTTTATCACTGTTATCATATCTGATCAAACCATTATTTACAATCCAATATTTAGATCTCAGTACATTTTTTGTAGTTTCATTTTTAGCCGATGTATTTACATCTTGCCCAAAATATTGCGACACATCCAAAACTCCGGCAGTTAAATCCGTACCGAGTGAGTTGCCTTTAATATCATATCCTAGCAATGGATTCAAACTGATTGGCGCCATAAATGGATTCCCTAAAAAGTTAAGCCCCTGCTCTAGCGTTACCGTCACAGCATCTGTTTTAAACTTCTCTGTTTCGAGCAATTCGATCCTATCTCTTCCAAAATCAGGCCAGCCACCTAAGCCCCTCCAACCTCCAGGTTTTGTTCCTGCCATATCCGGCGAAAAGCGGGAAAAACCCATTAAATAATCAACAGAGCCAAGATTAAATACTCCGCCGGTAATTGTATTACCATTTATTTTGGTGAAGTGATATCTCATCAATCGACGATTGAATTCAAAACCACCTTTAGCTCTATTCGCTGACTCAATCTTCAATGCAGCCCATCTATCATCAATATTTTTACTTCCATAATTCGTCACATCCATACTCATAAAGTATCCGTATCCGGCTTTCATTTTGTATAGAGGATCGAGGATAGTTCCTTGATTCGAAGTCAGACTATTTTTGTTTGGTTTCATGAATACGTGGTAGAACAAATAGTCTGTACCCATTTCTTCAAATGGAGGAGTAAATCCGGTCAGGTAATTCCAAATCTTTCCATTTACTTCCTTACGAAGTGTATTAGGACCGGTAGCAGCCTCATGGGTCGAAGGATTAATAGCTCCATCATCGTCGCTGGTACCATTATATTTGTAGTATGTCAGATTCACCTGACTATAGCCGGGAAGATCTGAGCCTGTATCACTTACAATAAGCGCCTGCCCCAGATTTATTTTCTGCGTAATCGTATCATCATAGTATCCCTCTACAACAAATCTATTACCTCCCAAGACATTTGATGCATTGAGTGGTGATAATAGTTTATTCACAAGAACTGCAGCAGATGTATCAACAGCGACAAACCCTACCAATCGAGGATCGGCAGCATTAATATCTGTTACTGTTTTATCAACATGCAACGTCGGGAAAGCTATATAATTGTATTTTTTTTGAGAACCTTTGTTAGCTAAAAGACCTGTAGATCTTCGAATCGTTTGTTTATTATCCTTACCAACAAAAGCAACTACACCGCTGCTTGTATTGGGATCTTTAAACAGATGCGCATATTCACCGCCAACATCAGCACCATTTCCTTGAACTCCGGGATCTTTTCCATTAATAAAATCCCCGGTCAACTCTGTACGACCGTTCTGAATTATGCCTGAACCATCAGCAAACTCAGCAGAACCTTTAATATACAAAGTTGTTGCCTTAGACTGCGTTCCATCAGTCTCACTTCCGTACTTAACGTACATTTTACCCTTCGAGTAAAACACTACACTTGGGGGAGTAGATTGCCCTTTTATAAGTAAAGGCAAGAAGAGTAGTACAACTAATCCTAATTGAAATCTCATTATTGTAGTTTTAATAAAGTCAGTAATAGTCTAACAAAAGTCTATAATGGTCAAACAGTTACGTTCGTGCTTAGCTTAAGGAAAGCCACATTGTAATAATGTAAAGAAAATTTATTCCGAGCAAAGATAATTCTTTTTTCTTTAAATAAAAACTTTGACTATATTTTTTTAAGAATTACATACACAATCTTTTACATTTGTGAAAAACATAATAAAAGACTAAAAAAATCACAGATGACAGTTTCTTAACAAATCATTTACAGTTTTTACAGGATTGAATGTTTCGACCGGAACTTCAACAAATATTGTGTTCCAATCAGACATAGCACCATTCCATAAGCCCGGAAGTTCTAAGGCTTTAAGCTCCTTCCCGCTTTTTGATTTGATTGATATAAATCCGGTATTATAATCTACGTAGTCTTTCAGATTGAAATGGCGACCTCTATAGTCTTTAATTCCACAAACCAAGTCAACAGGATTGAAGTGTGTTCCTTTTTTGAACATCTCCTGTTTCACAGGATCGGACATATCAATTTGCGAGCTTTCCAAAATTTGAGGAGAGATCGTACCATCTGAATTTACGGCCAAAAAAGGTCCACCTCCCGGTTCTCCTACATTCTTCACCATACCACATACGCGACAAGGGCGATCGAGTTTCCGTTTCAAGTAGAGAACAAGCTCTGCATCTTCGAGCAATTTTGTGTCCGGATTTTTTATATTTAATTCTTTTTGTAGAAAATAAAGAATTTCTATTAGTTGGTCATGCGTATATTTCCCGCTATCGAGAAGTTTCAAATAATCAAATATTTTTCTTTGTGTATCAACCAATACGCCGGCCAGTATCTTTTTATATTTAGTCTCTGTCTGTTTATACTTATCGGGGACAGTATTATCTATATTTTTTATAAAAACGATATCGGCATCCAAATCGTTTAGATTTTCTATCAGGGCGCCGTGTCCTCCCGGACGAAACAATAATTTTCCATTTTCTCTAAACGGCTCATTATCGGCATCCACCGCAATTGTATCTGTACTCGATTTTTGTTCGCTAAACGTAACATCGTATTTCACATGCAGTTCGTTTTCAAACTTTTGTTTTCTTGACTTTATCAAATCATCAAACAAAGTTCTATGCTCAGGCGATACTGTAAAGTGAATATTCACCTCTTCTTTATCATTCTTTGCATAAAGAAACCCTTCCATCAAATGCTCTTCGACCGGAGTACGGGATGTATCACTATATTTATGAAACTTAAGGAGTCCCTTTGGCAGATTTCCATAGTTAAGCCCCTTTGGTTTTAGCAGATTTTCAACAACCGACTTATATTTTCCTTCCGAAAGCAAAGCAGCAAGGGTTTGCACTTCATTCTCCAGACACATGGCATCCAGATCGTTATAAAACGCAAACTTCTCTATCTCTTCAAAGAATTTCTTTTCAAAGCCTGAAGTCGGTACGGAATAAGGCGCATCCAAAAACTCGAACAAGTCTTTAAACATCCGACTAGCCGCACCCGAAGCAGGCACAAATTTAACAATTTGTTTTCCCGATGATGCTTTGTAGTCATCCCAGTCGGACAGATATTCTTTTTCCTGTTCGGGAGATATCACCTTAATACCTTTTTCTACTGACGCAGCAACGGCAATACCCAAGAAAGGGAACCCCTTTTTAAAGTTATCCAATTGTTTGTTCAGTTGGTCTTCGGTAATACCTTTTTCTGCAAGATGGTTTTTATCTGATTCAGTTATCATAGCATAGTGTGTTATATACGTCTTATATGCAAAACTAGGAAAAATATTGGTAAATCACTTCAATTGTTTAGAAAATTCCCATATAACCATCCCGGCAGCCACCGAAACGTTGAGGGAATGCTTTGTTCCATATTGAGGAATCTCAACACAGCAGTCGCATCGGCTCACAACATCTTGCTGCACGCCCTTTACCTCATTTCCTAAAATAACCGCATATTTCTTTGTAGAATCCAGTTGCAATTCATCCAGCATTATACTATTTTGAGCTTGCTCCACAGCACAAAGGGTGTAGCCATTTTTCTTCAGTTCTTCTACAGCCTGATCTGTATCAGAGTAATATGCCCATGCAACTGAATTCTCTGCCCCCAAAGCTGTTTTATGAATCTCCACATTGGGTGGTGTTGCCGTAATTCCGCAAAGATAAACAGCCTCAACAAGGAATGCATCCGAAGTGCGGAACACAGATCCGATATTATTAAGACTTCTCACGTTATCCAACACAATGATAAGCGGAGTTTTAGGTTCAGACTTAAATTCTTCGACCGAAAGCCTATTCAACTCTGTTATTTTTTTTACTCTCATCCCCTCAATCTATTAGAACAACACTGGCACAATCCAACTGAGCTCCCATCGGTGGATTCCGTTTCGAGAGCTTAATTTCCACATGTTCTATTTTTGCATATTTCTGCTTCAGGCATTGAACGATCCGATATGCGACATGCTCTAATAACTTGGATGGAATTTGCATTTGCTCCTTCACATCATTGTATATATCGGCATAACTGACCGTATCTTCCAACGAGTCGGATTGAGCAGCATCTGTTAGATTTACTTCCAATTTCAGATTGATCACAAATTCGTTTCCAACCTTCGTTTCATGAGGTTGTACGCCGTGATAAGCATAGAAAATAACATTCTCAAGCAAAATAAAACTTTTCATAAAGAGTCAAAATAAAACGGCACAAAGCTAAGTTTTTTATCTATATTTGTTCGTTATTGAGTTTACAAAGATATAAAACCTTGTGAAAACAGAGAATGAAAATTATGAGTAAATCAAGAGAAACAACACCTTACACAACATCCGGCACACACAACATTTTAGCGTCGGGCACACAACTAAAAGGAGATATATCTTCGGAGGAAGATTTCCGTATCGACGGCGCAATAGAAGGGAATATCCAGTGTCGTGGTAAAATTATCGTAGGTCAGAGCGGCTGCGTTATCGGCAATATAAATTGTTCGAATATAGACTTATTCGGCAAAGTAAAAGGAAACATTATATGTTCCGAAAATATTGTTCTGAAAGCGAGTTCCCTTCTTACCGGCGAGATTAAAACACGTACGATTGAGATAGAGCCGGGAGCCAATTTTGAAGGAACTTGTTCGATGCTAAACAATAGCGCAACCGGTTCTTTGGATGAGTAAGAAAATACCAAAACAATATAGTTATGAATATAAATAAAAGACTTGCCGCACTACGCGAATTTATGGGAGAAAAAAGCTTACACGCTTTTATCATCCCCAGCACCGACTCCCATCTAAGTGAATATCCGGCTTCGCACTGGGCTTCGCGCGAATGGATCAGTGGATTCACAGGGTCGGCCGGAACAGTTGTAGTCACTCGCGAAAAAGCCGGGCTGTGGACAGACTCCCGCTATTTTCTGCAAGGAGCAAAAGAACTGGAAGGAGCTGATATCGAATTATTCAAAGAAGGACTTCCTTCAACCCCAAGTATAGAAGAGTGGCTAACCACCGAACTGGGAAAAGGAGAATACGTTGGTATAGATGGCACTGTGTATGCAGCTAAAGAAGCCATGAACCTTACCCACAAATTAAACATGAAAGGATTGCACCTTATCAGTGATTACGATCCGTTCAGCAAAATATGGAACGACAGACCCGAAATACCTACGAATGCAATCTTTGTTCTGCCTGAAAAATATGCGGGCGAAGCGGCACATAAAAAAATAGCACGTATTTGCGATGCTGTAGAGAAAAATGGAGCAGAATCTTTGCTTGTAGCATCATTGGATACAATTGCCTGGATTTTCAACATCAGAGGTAACGACGTAAAGTGCAACCCTGTAGCGGTTAGTTACGCCTATATTTCGAAAGAAGAAACAGTATTGTTTATCAATCCTAAAAAATTAACATCGGAAATTTCCGATTACCTGAAAGCAGAAGGGGTTACAATTGCCGAATACGATAAGGTATTTGATTATGTATCGAAACTAAAGACACCTGTTTGTTTGGATGCGAACAAAGTAACCTTCAAGCTATATAATACGATACCCGACGGATGCCGCATCATCGATATGCCATCTCCGGCAGACCTGATGAAGAGTATCAAAAACGATACAGAGGTTCAGGGTATCCGCAATGCGATGGAGCGCGATGGCGTTGCATTGGTACGCTTCTTCATGTGGCTCGAAAAAGCAGTACCCGGTGGTAATGTGACGGAAATTATGATACCCGAAAAACTGGTGGAATACAGAAGTCAACAGAAAAACTTTGTAGGAGAAAGCTTTGATACAATCTCGGGCTATGGTCCAAACGGAGCAATCGTTCACTATCATGTAAGCAATGAAAGCTCACTACCTGTCAAACCCGAAGGTTTGCTGCTTGTAGACTCCGGTGCTCAGTATTTCGACGGCACGACTGATATAACCCGTACACTGGCAGTAGGCCCGCTTACCGACCAAATGAAAAAGGACTACACCATGGTACTGAAAGGACATATCAATCTGGCAACAGCAATATATCCTCAAGGTACAAGAGGAAGCCAGTTAGATATCTTGGCTCGTAAGGCGTTGTGGGATGAAGGACTAAACTACCTGCACGGAACAGGGCATGGTATCGGACATTTCCTCAATGTACACGAAGGGCCTCAAAATATCAGAATGAATGAAAACCCTACAACTCTGCAACCGGGAATGGTAACATCCAATGAACCGGGACTGTACAGAGCAGGACAATACGGTATCCGTATAGAAAACCTCATTCGTACGAAACATGAAATGACTACCGAATTCGGAGATTTCTATTCTTTCGAAACATTGACTCTTTGCCCTATAGATACGACACCTATAGTGAAAGAAATGTTGACAGAGAAGGAAATTATCTGGCTTAACGAATATCACAAATTTGTATACGACCGCCTTTCTCCACTATTGACTGAAGACGAAAAACAATGGTTAAAAGAAAAAACTTATGAGATTTAAAATAACTGTTATATTATTGAGCCTCCTTTTCACGTTTGAGATGGAGGCTCAAACTATTAAAAGTCCCGACAATAAATTCAACTTAGAAGTGACTTATCCGGGACAGAGTGGTAAGAAACTGTATCTGGGACAGTATTGGCGAGGAGCTACATACGCAAAAGACTCCGTTGTCCTTTCTGCGGCAGGTAAAGGTGTATTTACAGCAAAAGAGAAGTATCCCGAAGGGCAATATTTTCTTTATATAGCACCTGACTTCAGAACAGACATGCTCTTTGGCAGCGAACAGAGCAAAATGCAGATAACAATCAACAAGGATAATTTCTTAAAAAGCACTATAACAGGAAACGATGATACACGCCTACTGTGGAGCTACCTCAACAAAGTAGCAGAGAATGATGCTTTGAGAGAAACTCTGGAAGATCAGCTATCGGCATCGAATCTTACTCCGCAAAAAAGAGCCGGTATAGAAAAGGAAATAGCAACCGAAGAGCAAATAGCACAGACCTATGTAAACAATCTTATCAAAGAAAATAAGACCAACTGGTTTGGAACTTTCCTAAAGGGCATGACTCCAATCACGTTGCCGTATACCGACCCTAAGAATGATAAAGAGTTTGCAGAAAATAACAAGTACGGAAAAGTACATTATTTCGATAATATAAACCTTACCGACCCTCGTCTGTGGCGAACAAATTATTTGACCAGCTATATAGAATCATATATGACTCAGTGGGTAAATCCTACACCCGATTCTTTGGCAGTGGCAGCAAGTAAGCTTGTGAACAGAACAAAAGAGAATGAAGTGTGTTTTAAAGAAATGTTGTCTTATCTGATAAATACAACCACTTCGAGCGACAGAATGGGCGATGAAAATATCTGGGCAAAGCTTTGCGAAGATTACGTCTTCGGCAAAAACCTGGCATGGATAGACAGCGCTCAGGTGACAGGATTACAGTATATGTATGAGCATATCAAAAACAATCGCATAGGCATGAGAGCCCGCAATATAAAGCTGACAACAATAGACGGCAAGACAATTGAGACAAACGATATAAAAGCCGAATACCTGATATTATATTTCTATGGTCACGACTGCAATCACTGTATAGAAGAAACACCTCGCATATACAATGAGGTATATACCAAATACAAAGACAAAGGATTGCAGGTAGTAGCTATCGATATAAAGGGAAGCGACAAAAAAGAATGGGATAAGTTTGTAAAGAATAATAAGATGACCGGCTGGATCAACGCTGCCGACCCCAATAATATATCACAATACTGGTTGAACTATGATACGTCATACATTCCGTCAGTGTTTGTGTTGGATAAAAACAAAAAAATAGTTGCAAAGAAAATAGATTCAAAAGGACTGGAACAGTTCTTCGATTATTATACAAAATAAAAGATAATGGCATTAATAAAGGAAGTCAGAGGGTTTACACCTGAGATTGGAGAAAATACATACATGGCCGAAAACGCTACAATTATCGGCGATGTGGTAATAGGTAAAGATTGTAGCATTTGGTTTAACACCGTATTGCGTGGCGACGTAAACTCTATACGCATCGGAAACAGGGTAAACATACAAGATGGCAGTGTGTTGCATACATTGTATCAAAAGTCTGTAGTAGAAATAGGCGACGATGTATCCATCGGTCATAACGTGGTGGTGCATGGTGCAAAAATAGAAAATGGTGCACTGATAGGTATGGGAGCTATTGTTCTCGATCATGCAGTGATAGGCGAAGGTGCTATTATTGCAGCGGGATCGGTAGTGCTAAGTAACACAATAGTAGAACCCGGAAGTATCTATGCGGGTGTACCTGCCAAGTTTGTAAAAAAAGTAGATTCGGAACAAGCAAAAGAAATGAACCAGAAAATAGCAAAAAATTACCTGATGTACTCGGGCTGGTTTAAAGAAGAATAAAAGCGATCAGGGAAAATACTTATAATTAAATATGGGTAGAGGAATTTCACACCCTGAGAGATACGTTACATGAAGCAATCGATCAGCCGGAAAATGAAATTCCTCTGCCTAAAATAAGATACAAACAAAATTCACTAAGTATAGATAAAAGGAATCGTGCGGTAAGATTGGCTTTAAGATCACAGAGAAAAACGAACACGACTCCCCGATATATTTAAACTAAAACAATAATATGAGCTTAATAGAAGATCTTAAATGGCGACATGCATGCAAAGGCATGAATGGAGCCAAAGTTCCACAAGATGTAGTAGAAAGAATACTTGAAGCAATCAACCTCACCCCCACTTCTTTGGGAATGCAGGCATTCAAAGTATTTGTAATAGAAAACAAAGAGCTAAAAGAAAAGATATACAATGAAGCCTGCGAGCAACAGCCAATTACCGGATGTTCGCACCTATTGGTATTTGCTTCATATACACAAATTACAGAAAAGTACCTTGACGACTATTTCGATTTGATAAACAAAAAACGGAATCCGAGCAAAGAGTGGTGCGATAAATATAGAAAAAAAATAGAATTCTTTATTGAGAAAAATGGCAGCAATCTAAAGAACTGGATTTCTCAACAAACTTATATCGCACTGGGAGTGGCGTGTACAATTGCAGCGAACGAGCGCATTGAGACACTTCCTATCGAGGGCTTTGACAGGGATGCATTGAACCGTATCCTCGACTTACCAACACAGAACCTTTCTGCGACATTTATTCTTCCTTTGGGATACAAAGACGAAAACCTTGATTGGCTGCACAATCAACCGAAAGTAAGAAAAGACCTCAGCGACCTGATTGAAGTTATCAAATAACTTTCTGTGGGAATAATTATCTTTTTATATACAGATACTAAACAAAAAGCGATGAAATAAGGTTACAAATAGAAACAGGGTAAAAGCTGTCACCTTTGTCACTTTTTACATTATTGCAAATGACAGAAAAGAAATATAGTAATCTGGTTAATGTTATCATAGGAATATTACTGATAATACTAAATATATGCTGGATATATTTCCAACTCAGATTACTATATAATTACAA
This sequence comes from Dysgonomonas mossii DSM 22836, assembly GCF_000213575.1. Classification (GTDB taxonomy): domain Bacteria; phylum Bacteroidota; class Bacteroidia; order Bacteroidales; family Dysgonomonadaceae; genus Dysgonomonas; species Dysgonomonas mossii. Next base: position 175,937 of record NZ_GL892005.1, on the reverse strand, counting down.
CTTTGGCAACATCCTTTATCTTTACAAGATACCGGAATGGATACTGATTTTAAACACCATTTGCGGGCTGATTGGAATTTTACTTGCAGTCAGACTAATCAAAGACAAGATAAGCGCATGGACAGTAATACCCGCCAACTTCGGGCTTTTCTGCATCTGCATTTTGATTGAAAGTTTGCTAGCATAATAGAACTATAAATTAAATAGTTATGAAAAAAGAAATTCTGAAAAGGATAATTGCAAAACCCGGAGAAAAGCATAAAGTATCCGACTTCAAAACAGATTATACCGCCGGATTATCAAAACAGAAAGGAGAAAAGCTGCTTGAAGAAAGTATCGATAAACTGTCGAAACTGCAAGACAAGCTTTATGCACAAGACCGCTATTCTATCCTGATCATATTTCAGGCAATGGATGCTGCGGGAAAAGATGGTACAATCAAGCACGTTATGTCGGGTATCAATCCGCAAGGTTGTCAGGTTTTTGCTTTCAAACAGCCTTCGGCAGAGGAACTAGACCATGACTATCTGTGGCGCATCTACAAATGCTTACCCGAGCGCGGACGAATCGGTATATTCAACAGGTCTCATTACGAAGATGTACTCATAGCAAAAGTTCATCCGGCGATTGTATTAAACGGAAAATTACCCAATATCACAAAGACGGAAGATATTGATGATAAGTTTTGGGAAAAACGTTACAGGCAGATAAACGACTTTGAAAGGTATTTGACAGAAAATGGAACAATCGTATTGAAGTTCTTTCTCAATGTTTCGCATGATGAGCAGGAGAAACGCTTTCTTGCCAGACTGAATGATGAGTCTAAGAATTGGAAATTTTCGGCAGCAGATCTTAAAGAGCGAGCATACTGGGACAACTATATGGAGGCATACTCAGATATGCTCACTCATACATCGACCGACGAAGCTCCTTGGCACGTTATTCCGGCAGACAACAAATGGTTTATGCGCTATATCATTGGTCAAATCATCAGCGACAGAATAGAGGAACTCGATCTTCATTATCCCGAACTGACAGACGAAGCCAAGATAGAGATAGAGAACGCCAAGAAATCCATGTTAAAACCTCAGGAGGAAAAGCCTAAGATAAAGAAGGAAAAGAAAGACAAGAAAAAATAAAAAAGAAGGCAGCGCTGATTATCTTAACGCTGCCTATATTTTATCAATTAACTTACAGTCAAATAGTTAAAGCCACTTCTTCCGTCTGAAATAAAAGAGAATAACGGCAACAGCGGCGATCATCAGTCCGATAGAAAATTCGTAGCCATATTTCCATTCCAGTTCGGGCATCTCTCCAAAGTTCATCCCATAAATACTTGCGATGAGTGTAGGTGGCATAAATATGACTGAGATCACGGTAAACATTTTGATGATCTTATTTTGCTCGATATTAACAAACCCGAGGAATGTATCTTGCAGATAGTCGAGCCTATCGAAGCTAAAGCGGATATGTTCGAGCAGCGAATTTATGTCCTTTATCAGAATCGTAATTCTGGCATGCAGCTCTCTCGGCATCAGTTCACTCTTGAGCATACTTGATACAGCCCGTTGCTTGTCGATAATATTCTCTCTGAGCATCATGGTCTTTTCCTGCAAGTCTTTGATTTCCATCAAAAGCTCTTCGTCAGCCTCTTTTATACTGATGCTATTAGACAATGACGTAATCTGCTGGGTCATGCGCTCGATCATATCGGCATCGAGCTCTACCCGCGTCTCCAAAATAGCGACGAACACATGATAGCCGGTAGGATACATCTTGGGGTTAGCCGAGATCTTTTTTATTGTCTCGTGGAAGGACGATAAATCCTCACTACGGACAGTAATAAGGATATTGTTCTTTATAATAAAAGAAACCGGCTCTCTTTCGAAAGTTCCAAGTAAGAAGTTGGAATTCACAACCAATGAGTCTGCCGTCTCCATATAACGGGACGACATCTCGATCTCTACCATCTCTTCTTCTTCCTGGATATATATTTTTAGATAATCTTCTAACTCGCTTTCTATCTCCTCATCTACATTATTAAGGTCGATCCATAGAAAATCCTTAATAGGGGTGGCTTTCAAAAATTCAATGCTACGGCTCATTCGTATAACATTGTCTTTGTGATAGAATAATTTTACTTCTGACATGAGCTATTTTTTTAAGTGTTAGGACTTCCTTTACTTCTCACTACTTCTCCCGGGCAGAAAAGCTGAGACTATATTTGTCAACTTTTCGAAATCTGCAACCGAGAGGCGCTCGGGTCGTTCGTCAAAGATAGGGTCGGCATACGCTTCGCAATCTTTTCCCAACAGAGGCTTCATAGAGTTTCTAAGGGTCTTTCGACGCTGGTTAAATCCTGTTTTCACAACAGTTTTAAACAATTTCTCATCACAGTCCAGATGTCCCCTCTTATTGCGAACCAGCTTAACCACTGCGGATTTCACTTTCGGTGGAGGGTCGAATACCTTTTCGCTCACCGTAAATAGATATTCTATATCGTACCATGCCTGTAGCAGAACGCTTAATATACCGTATGTTTTGCCTCCCGGCTTAGCGGCTATACGTTCGGCAACTTCTTTCTGGAGCATTCCTGAGCAACAAAGCACTTTGTTTTTATACTCAAGAACTTTAAAAAATATCTGGGACGAAATATTATAAGGGTAATTTCCTATCACACAGAATTTGTCCGAATAAATAGCCGACAAATCAAGGGTAAGAAAATCACCTTCTACTATACGCCCATGCAAAGCAGGATAATGGTCGTTAAGGTATGGCACAGAATCGCGGTCGATCTCAACAACGGTCAAGCCTTTCTCCTTTTCGATAAGAAATTGAGTCAGCACACCCATTCCCGGACCAACCTCAATTACCGGCACATCGGTAAAATCATCCAATGTATCGGCAATCCGACGTGCAATATCCAGATCTTTGAGAAAGTGCTGTCCTAAGAATTTCTTCGGCTTAACTGCCCCCATACTTATAATTATCATTATATTTGCAGCGGCAAAGGTAGTATTTATTACTGAAAATCGTTCGTATTAAAAGACCTTTATTCTGAAACCACTACATTTAAATTTGGAGAATGGAAGAAACAGATGAAGTTGTAACACAAAAGAAAAGCTCTTTATTAAACAATCTTATAAAAGTCGTATTACCCCTAGGATTAGGAATTGCGATCATATATTATCTTATTAGTAAAATTGACCCGAGCCAACTTTGGGTAATATTGAAAGATGCCAATTGGGGGATACTGTTATTCTCTCTATTCTTTGGGCTTCTAGGAAATACCATCAGAGGATACCGTTGGGCTCTCTTTATTACTCCATTGGGTTACTCTCCCAAAATATCGAACCTCAATTATGCAATCTATGGCGGTTACGCCGTAAACTTTGCATTGCCACGTGCGGGCGAGATATGGAGATGCGGTGTAATAGCCAAGGAAGATAACATCCCTTTCTCCAAATTATTCGGAACGATGATTCTCGATCGGATATTTGATACAATTACCGTTGCTATAATATCTTTGGTGGCCTTTTTGTTCAATATGCAATTCTTTATGACGCAGCTGGAACAAAACCAAACAACATTCAATACGATATCCAGTATATTCAAATCCCCTTTATTGTACTTAGCTATCGGCGCTGCAATAACAACCACATACATTGTCTTTAGGTTTTTCAAAGAAAATGTTATTGTACGTAAGATAAAAGGATTCCTATCAAGTATCGCAAGTGACTTGAAAGCAATTTGGAAAATGAATACCAAAGGGCGTGTATTCTTATATACGATAGGCATCTGGGGTTCTTATTTTTGTTATTTCTACATTACATTCTTCGCTTTCGATTTTACAGCCGACTTGGGAATCACAGCCGGACTTATCGCTTTTGCTTTGAGTAGCATCAGCATGGGAGTACCATCTAACGGAGGGTTAGGCCCTTGGCAAATAGCGGTAATAGCATCGTTAAGCCTCTATGGGGTAGACAAACTACATGCTACAGCGTTTGCTACAGGCGTGTTTGCTGTGCAATCTATTTGGGTGATTATTTGCGGACTGTTCGGCATTGCAATGCTGGCTTTGAAAAAGCAAAAGAAATAATTCTTCCATCATTTCCACATCTACACTTTTATATTTTAGATTTATCTAATTACATAAGAGCTTTGTACTTTCGTTCGATAGAGAGGCAATCCTCGGTAATTTAAAGAACAAAAGGTTACAATAAAACACATGTAAAAAAGTGTCACTTTTGTCACCTTTTGAATAAAAAAGCACGAAAAGAATAAGAATAACAAAAAGTTATAAAAAAGAGTTTACCGCCTACTCTTTTCATTATATATGTAAAAGACTTCATCGAAAATTCTTATCTTTGTTACTATTCGTAATTTTAAAACATAACATATTATGTCTAAAGAAATACTTAAACTAAAACCGCAACAGTTGTGGAAACACTTCTACGACCTGACCCAGATTCCTCGCCCTACAGGACAGATGAAGGAGGTGACAAAATTTGTCATCGATTTCGGTAAATCACTGGGACTAGAAGTAAAACAAGACAAAACAGGAAACATTGTTATTACCAAGCCTGCTACCAAAGGAATGGAAAAAGCTCCGGTAGTGATACTTCAGTCGCACTTGGATATGGTTCCTCAAAAGAACTCGAATGTAAAGCATGACTTCACAAAAGACCCTATAGAAACCCAAATAGAAGGCAACAGAGTAAAGGCCAAGTCTACCACATTGGGTGCAGACAACGGAATCGGAGTTGCTGCCATGATGGCTGTCCTCGAAGACACGACTCTGAAACATGGAAAAATAGAAGCCTTGTTTACAGTAGACGAAGAGGTAGGCATGGTTGGTGCAAGCGGATTGAAGAAAGGATTTCTTTCAGGAAACGTATTGCTGAATCTGGATACCGAAGAGATCGGAGAGCTATGCGTAGGTTGCGCCGGAGGTGCAGACGTTAATGCCGACTGGGAATTTAAAGATGCAGAAGTACCAGCAGGTGATGTTGCTTATAAAATATCGCTTACAGGCCTTAGAGGAGGTCACTCGGGAACTGAAATACACATGGGAAGAGCAAATGCCAACAAGCTTATGTTTTACTTCCTCAAAGAAGCAGTAAGCAACTATGAGGTGCGTTTGTCTGCCATCGATGGCGGCTCACTCAGAAATGCGATCCCTCGTGAGGCTGTAGCTATCGTTACTCTACCCGAAGAAGATGAGAAAGACTTCCTAAAACTGGTAAAAGAGTACGAAAAGATATTTAAAGAAGAATATAAAGCTGTAGAAGCAAACCTTTCATTCAAAGCAGCAAAAACTGAATTACCTAAAACGCTTATCCCTGAGGAAATACAAGACAGCGTTATCAATGCTGTTATTGGTTGCCAAAATGGAGTAATCAGCATGCTAACTGACTTTGAAGGCATTGTAGAAACTTCTACAAACTTAGCCTCTGTTAAGTCTGAAGCAGGTCGTATTTCGGCGAAAATGCTGGCTCGCAGCTCTTCCGAAACACGCAAAGATGAAATTTGCTCAAGCCTCGAAAGTGTATTCGCCCTTGCAGGTGCAAAAGTATCTATCGAAAATGGTTATCCGGGATGGCAGCCAAATGCTCAATCGGATACGCTAAACATGATGGCTAAACTATACAAAGATATGTATAACGAAGAAGCCCATGTAGTAGTGGTACATGCAGGATTAGAATGTGGTATCATTCTGGGTAGCACACCGGGATTAGACATTGTATCATTTGGTCCTACCATCTTAAATGCACACTCTCCTGACGAGTTTGTAGAAATAGATACAGTAAGCAAATTCTATGATTATCTGGTTAAAACCCTAGAGAACATAAAATAAAAGAAGAAACGGCGGAAAATTCAAAAATATCCGCCGTTTTACTTTTCTAGTCTATCGTTTGTACATCAATCGAAAGAAATTATTCCTCCATCCGTTAGGTCTGCTAATGACACTTTAAATGTTGCAGACGTTGCGGCCTTGCCTAATGCTCCTCTGAAAGTTATACGCTTACCACCTTCGATATTCCCCTTGTATATCTCCCTTTCGCCTAGAACAGTATCACCGGTAGCAATCTGTTTTACAAATACTAGTTTCACAGTAACATCTTTACCTGCTGTTGCATGTCTATCTGTAATTATTTTGTGTTCTCTAAATTTATCAACATTCGTATTACATAGGTCAGCCCATCCCCAAGATGCGTCTGAACCACGAGTAGGAATGCCTTCGGCTATGGATATGCCGGAATAAAAAGGAGTGATCACACAGCCAATTGTAGTTGTACCTTCGGGCAAAGAGCATGTATTGGCATCGGTCACTTCAACGGTTATCTCAGACCACATCGGCTGTAAAGTCACCTCTATTGGCACATCCGAGTTATTTGCGGCTACCGAGAAGTCAACCTTTTGGTAATATACATATCTATTACCCATATTTCCCATTATCCATGTAGGAGGATTTTCAAAATAGTCGGTATAGAAATTATTATCCTTTACATCAATCGCTCCTTCTGTTGGAGGAGAACTCATGCCTCCTCTAGGATGAGAAATAAAAGCAATATAGTAGTTTCCTTCAGGGAGTTCCTCAGTTACCTGTCCAACCATTCCTTCAAACGTCCACCCTTTTACTCCTTTACCGCTCTCTTTGTCGTAAATGACATAAAAGAGTTGATTGTTAAAGGTGTCAGCTTTCAATGATTTAACATTTACACTAAAGTTAGATACATCAAACGTAACCTTATACGTTTTGCTTGTTGTGGGCACTTCTTCCGAATCATTGCTACAAGACGCAAACAGAATAGTTGCGCATAGAAAAAATAGTAGTTTTTTCATTACGTTAATAGTTTTGTTAAGTTTATATCCGCCATTATTAATTACAATAATAATGACGCATAAAGATATACAATATAATTCATTATAGGCAATTTATAAAAGAAAAAGAGCAAGACAATACGCCTTGCTCTTTTTTCTTTTATTTTATATTTTCGTTATTTGAAGCCTTTCACTTTTTCTCGGGCTTCTGCTTATACTTAGATAATATAGCCAGTATTTCGTCAGAAACATTTCCGAAAATAGAAACGCCCGAAGCTCCGTTTTCCAAAGCATATTTTATTCCGGCTTCGATTTCTTGATTATTTTTAAAATCGGGGATATACAATCCGGCATAAAGAGGGAAACGACCGTCTATACCTCTCAATCCCTGCTTAACGGCATCACCAATCCATGGCACATCTTCTTTATAGAAACCATGATAGATCATCGGATAAACAGCATCCAAAGGCCAGTTTGTCCAATCCTGTCTTACCAAACGCTTCGCTACGTCAGGAGTTGGAAATACGGCAGCAGTAAGCGGCTTATGATGGGCTTTTGCCACATCTCCAATCTTATTCACAATTGCCGTTACAGCATCGTATCTGAAAGATTTCCACGAAAGATTTTCCTGAGGATACTGAATACTGTCTATATCTTTATGGTATTTTTCTTTAAACTTAGCCTTACATACATCGCAATAGCAAAAATCATATTCGGGCAATTCTTGTGTTTGAACAATACCATAAACGTCCCACAGATTAACCGCCAATATCACATCACTGAAGCGAACATAATCCATGTGGATGCCATCAACATAATCTTTAGACAATGCATTCTCTACTTCTTTGGTCAGAAACTCCGCAACCTCGGGACGAGAAGGACACATCCATCTGTAATAATCTACATACGGCGGATGATCGGCACACGATTCGCCCTTTCTGTTTACAGCTGCCCATTCAGGATGAGTCTTCAATGCATCTCCCCTATTCATTATCCACATCCAACGGTGAGCTTCCAATCCCTGAGCTTTTGCCGCCCTATAATGCTTCTCACTATCGGCTTCGAAGAAAATGCCTGCAATACCCGCATCATGATATTTTTTATACCTCACGGATAGTTCCTCTTCCGTATCAGAATCCTGAGGGTTAATCCACACCCAATGCTTGTAAGTGTTTTCTGCCTGCTTATTACCTACATTGCTTGTACAATTCGAGAACAAAAAAGGCAATAGTAATAAGGTCAACCAGTAAATTTTAAAATGGTTTCGCATAGTTTTTTATTTTTTATTTAGTTATCAATCCTTCTTCATTAAGATAAATCTTCTTACCCGAGGCATCTTTGATAGAAACTTCGAATCTCCTGCCGGTAGAAGACAGTTCGAGTTTGTTTCTTTTATTATCAATATCGAACTCCTGCTTATCCATTTTCAGCTCCGCAAAGTTAGTTGCATAACGCTGATGTGCACGCCTATAGTCTTGCTGCTTATAGTACACCAGCCATAAATATTGTTTTTGCTTTTCAGTATATGGCAATACAAACTGAGGCTGTTTTTCCCCTGCTTTGTTTTTCGAAAAGAATAGATAGCCCCATCTTTCAGGCCTATGCATATCAACAACACCTTGGGGAGACCACACCCAGTTATTTTCAGGTAACACCTTCCCTGCATTATCTTTTCGTTTTACATACTTACTATTTACAATATCTGTTTCCCATTGCACTCTTGAGAAATTAATGCGCCAGACATCCTTATCTTTAGGAACATTTACAGCATTCCCCAAGGTAAGAGCCCTGAAAGGGATCGCCATCTCTACCGTCCAACTGGTATCTGTATCGTCTGCCTTATTGATAGTACCCTGCACTTTTACGGCATGCTGCATCCCCTGAGTATCCCAGCTGAAGAGCGCTGCGCCTCCACTCCGATAAGGCTTATACATAAACAAGTCAAAAATATTATTATATGCATTGATCTCTATTTCAAAGTAGTTGTGGGCAGTGTTTAATGGATCTATAAACACTTCAAAATCATTGTCAAAAAACACAATCTCATCACGCTTGGTCAAGGTAGCCCATACATGCGGATCTTTTAACTCAGCCGCTATATAAAGATATGATTCGTCCCAAAGCATTTTCACACGAGTATCGTAATATGGTTTAGGCTTGGCATCGCCCTCTATATCTTGAAAACGATCAGACCAAGGAGTATTCAGCCACACTTGATCATTAGTATCGCCATCAATTGTCGGTGCTTTGGATGCATAAAGGACTACGTAGTTTGCCGGAGTAGTAAATAAGTTTTCATATCCACTAAAATGTTTTTGGGCATAACAAAAATTAAAAACAAGAAGAAAAGAAATAGAACAAAATAATTTTATATAATTCATTTTACTGATTTTGAAATTTAAGGATATCACGAAGCTCAGCCACACCCTCAGAAGCTCCCTTCTTTATAAAGTGTATTCCAGGCTGATGCACATTTACTTCTTTCGGGTCGATCAGATAGACAGGCACACCCGCATGCACATAATTAAGCAAGCCTGCGGCAGGATATACGTTCATAGAAGTACCTATCACGACAAAGATATCGGCCGTTTGTACAATTTTCATTGCTTTTTCTATCATGGGCACAGCCTCTCCAAACCAAACAATGTGAGGACGAAGCTGTGAACCTTTTTCACACTTATCTCCAAGGTGAATCTCACAATTATCAGGAGCCAAGGTATAAATCAACGATGGATCGACTGTAGAACGCACTTTACTCAATTCCCCATGAAGATGCAAAACATTTGTGCTGCCTGCCCTCTCGTGCAGTTCATCTACATTTTGTGTTATAATGGAAACTTTATACTCTTTTTCCATCTCCACTAATCCTACATGTCCTTTATTGGGCTTAGCCTCAAAAGCTGCCTTGCGGCGGGCATTATAAAAATCAAGCACCAGTTGAGGGTTTCGGCTGAATCCTTCAGGAGTGGCAACATCTTCGATAGAGTATTGCTCCCACAGACCTCCGGAGTCTCTAAAAGTGGCGATACCACTCTCTGCACTCATCCCTGCGCCGGTTAATACAACAATATGTCTCATAAACTATTAAAAAAATGTAAGTAGCATATACAAATATAGTTTTTTCAGGGGTAAATTTTATTAAAGTCCCATGAAAAGAATTACTTTTGTTGGCAAATTTAAATAAACATTCAGTCATATCATGAAATAATACTTCTTTGACATACAAGACTGATATAAAACGAAAAGAATATGGATAAAATTAGTTACGCTCTAGGTTTAAGCATCGGAAATAACTTCCTTAGCTCAGGTATCAACAAAGTTGACTTTGACTCTTTCCTTAAAGGAATGAAGGATGTAATCAACGGAGGAGACACTGACATGGATTATGAAGAAGCTAAACAAGTGATTAACGACTATTTCACCAAATTACAAGACGAGAAATTGGAAATTAACCTGAAAGCAGGTGAAGAATTTCTATCTATCAACAAAAACAAAGCAGGTGTAGTAACACTTCCGAGTGGACTACAATACGAAATACTTAAAAAAGGCGATGGCCCTAAACCGGCTCTTACAGATCAGGTTAAGTGTCATTATCACGGTACGCTTATCGATGGCACAGTGTTCGATAGTTCTGTAAAACGCGGACAGCCTGCCACATTTGGTGTTAATCAGGTAATACCGGGATGGGTAGAAGCCCTTCAACTAATGCCTGTAGGTTCGAAATGGAAATTGTTTATCCCTTCTGATCTTGCCTATGGCAAAGCAGGAGCAGGGCAATCGATCGAACCGAATTCAACTTTAATTTTCGAAGTGGAAATTTTAGATATTGTCAAATAATAATTCAGTTTAAAAAATGAAAAAAATTCAAGTTGTGGCTCTTTCGGCTATCGTAGCTTTCGGAGCATTATTTACATCTTGTGGTGGAAATGTTTCTACAAACGTTCCATTAAAGACCGATCTCGATACTATTTCTTACGCTTTTGGTGCTAGCCTTTACGAGCAAGGATTGTCTATGCATCTACAACAACTAGGTATAATAGGCGATACTACAAGCATTAAAGCCGGATATCTTAGCAAAATAAGCGCAGAAACTGATGCTCAGAAAAAGACAGCATTGGAAAAAGAGATGAAAGCTAAAATGGATTCTGTAGTAAAATCAAACGCAAGAAACATCTCTGAGTTCTTAAACGGACTAAAAGAATCGTTAAATGCACCTGAATCAAAAGCTGCTTATATGGCCGGAGTATCAGTTGGTGGTCAGATATCAAAACAAATGATGCCTGGTATCATACAACAAATATATGGTCCTAATTCGAAAGAAAAACTAAACAGCGATGCATTCCTTGCAGCCATGGCCACAGCTATGAAACAAGGTAAATTTGCAGTTGCTGATCCATCTACAGTATTCAATGCAAAAATGCAAGAAGCTCAGGCTAAAGCTCAAGCAAGAGAAGAAGAAGAATTGAAGAAAGCAAATGCAGGAGTAATTGCTGAAGGAGAAAAATTCCTTGCCGAAAACAAAACAAAAGAAGGTGTTGTTGCTCTACCTAGCGGATTGCAATACAAAGTTGTAAAAGAAGGAACAGGAGCTAAACCAGCTGCAGCAGATATGGTAAAAGTGAACTACAAAGGTACACTTCTAGACGGTACTGTATTTGACAGCAACGAAGGTAAAGAGCCAATCACATTCAACGCTAACCGCGTTATCAAAGGATGGACTGAAGCTTTACAGTTGATGCCTGTAGGATCAAAATGGATTCTTTATATCCCTTACGATCTTGCTTATGGTGCACAAGGTAGCGGAGACAGAATCAAACCTTTTTCAACTCTTATTTTCGAAGTTGAATTGCTTGAGATCAATCCGAAACAATAATCTGACATTGTTAGAAAATAAGTTAAAACAACGGATTTAAATAATAATTTGGCACAAGTTCAGTAAATTATTGAGCAAAAAGCATACAGATTGTAAAAAATATCATATATTTGAGATATAATAACGATAAAACGCTCATATTATGCAAAAAATTGACAAACTTGATAAAAAAATTCTAGAGATTATATCCCAAAATGCAAGAATTCCATTTAAGGATGTAGCTCTCGAATGTGGTGTTTCACGTGCCGCAATCCATCAGCGTGTACAACGCATGATCGAGATGGATGTAATCGTAGGTTCCGGATATTTTGTTAATCCTAAAGTTCTTGGTTACAACACTTGTACATATATAGGAGTAAAACTCGAAAGAGGCTCAATGTACAAAACGGTAATTCCTGAATTGGATAAGATTCCTGAAATTGTAGAATCTCATTTTACAACCGGTCCATACACCATTCTGATCAAGTTGTATGCAAAGGATAACGAGCACTTGATGGACTTGCTGAACAACAAAATCCAAGACATTCCGGGAGTTGTAGCTACAGAAACTATGATTTCTTTGAGTCAAGGAGTAAAACGCCAGATTCCGATATCTAAATCCGAATAATCGAAACTTATTATATACTATTATAGATGAGAAGGATAATTGAAGCGAAATCAATTATCCTTTTCATTTATCTTATTATAACTTAAATAAGTAAGGTAAAACAAATGAAAGAAGTATTTTTTTAATATTTTTGTACCGTCGTTTGATAAGGATAGCCATACATGAAGAAAGAGAATATCATATTAAGGTTATTAAAGAATATTTATGTGAAGAATGTGCTGATGATGATCGGGGTCTTTGTAGGACTGGTTATAATCGTATTGTTTCTTCTCAATTTTTATACCAAGCATAATGAGTCCATCACTGTTCCTACCGTAAAAGGGCTGCAAGTACAAGATGCAGCGGGAATACTGGAGTCGTCGGATTTGAGATACGAGATCAGTGATTCCATCTTCCAAGCGGAAGGTGCTCCCGGATCTATTATCGAACAGATACCGAAAGAGCAATCGAAAGTAAAAAAAGGGCGTACCGTATTTTTAGTTATAAAAGCTAAAGGTGTACAACTGGTATCTGTGCCCGAACTGAAAGACTATTCGAGAAGGCAAGCCGAAGCTCAATTAGCTTCTTTAGGCTTTAACAAAGTAACCATACAGGAAGTACCTGCCGCTTATAAAGGGTTAGTAATATCTATTTCGTATAGAGGAAAACAACTAACACCAAATCAGAAAATACCAAAAGGCTCTCCGCTGGTAATGACCGTAGGAGCCGGAGGTGATATTAGTGAGGGAGACAGTATATCTGAACAATCTGACTCACAAGATATCGAAAAATCTTTTTTTGAATAATGATCGACGATTCATTTGATGAAATAGATGACCTTTCGGAAGACGAACTTGTAGAAGATCAGAATTCCGAGTTATTTGAACACTATCGCTTTGTAGCCGATAAAGGTCAGGGTATGATACGCGTTGATAAATATCTGGCTATGCATATAGTTGGAGTTTCGCGTAACCGCATACAACAAGCAGCTGAAGCAGACTGCATATTAGTAAATAATACTCCGGTAAAATCCAACTACAGAATCAAGCCGCTCGACGTTATATCGGTGGTTATGAATCGCCCTCCACGGGAGTTGGAAATTATACCCGAAGACATCCCTTTAGATGTAGTATATGAAGATGAAGACCTAATGGTAATAAACAAACCGCCGGGTCTTGTTGTGCATCCGGGATTTGGGAATTATCAGGGTACAATGGTAAATGCTATCGCATACCGATTGAAAGATACACCCGAATACGATTCGAAAGATCCCAGATTGGGAATTGTGCATCGGATCGACAAAGACACATCGGGGCTTATACTTGTGGCTAAAAATGCTTATGCAAAAACGCATCTGTCAGCCCAATTCTTCAATAAGACAACAAAAAGACAATATATAGCCTTAGTATGGGGCAATATCAGTGATGACGAAGGGCGCATAGAGGCCAATATTGGTCGCAGCCTGAAAAATCGTATGCTGATGACTGTATTCCCCGAAGCAGACTACGGCAAACATGCCGTTACGCACTATAAAGTATTGGAACGACTGGGCTACGTCACACTCATTCAGTGTAGGCTCGAAACGGGACGTACACATCAGATACGCGTACACATGAAGCACATCGGGTATACCTTATTTAACGATGAACGGTATGGCGGAAATGAAATATTAAAGGGAACTAATTTTGCTAAATATAAACAGTTTGTACAAAATTGCTTTAATATCTGCCCAAGACAGGCGCTTCACGCTCAGACATTAGGGTTTGTACATCCGCGAACAGGTCAAGAATTAATGTTCGAGGCTCCATTGCCCGACGACATGTCTCAGTTGGTGGAGAAGTGGCGTGGATATATAGCATATAGAGACATTTGATAAAATATAATCATTCGTATAAAATGAAACGTAATATAGCCATTGTATGGGGAGGCTATTCCTCCGAAGTTATCGTCTCAGCAAAAAGCATGGCTGGTGTTTATTCTTTCTTGGACAAGGAAAAATACAATCTGTATAAAGTAAAGATCGTAAAAGAGGGGTGGACTGTTGAAATCGACGGAGAAACACACCCTGTTGACAAAAATGACTTTACCTTCCATACACTGGAAAAAGAAAAGATTAAAATAGACTTTGCGTTTATCATCATACACGGAACGCCCGGAGAAGACGGTCACCTGCAAGCGTACTTCGATATGCTTGACATCCCCTACTCTACATGCGGCATGATGCCATCGTCGCTAACAATGAATAAGTTTGTGTGCAACAATTTTCTTCGAAACTTTGGGATAAGAGTTGCCGATTCATTATATTTGAATAAGGATTCTAAGTACGAGATAAATAATATCACCGAAAAATTGGGCTTACCCATGTTTGTAAAGCCGAATACTGGTGGTTCAAGTTTTGCAACAACTAAAGTAAAGTCCGTTGATCAACTACAAAAAGCAATTGACGTGGCATTCGGCGAAACACCGGATGTGATTATCGAAAGCTTTATCAAGGGAACAGAAGTGACATGCGGCTGTTACAAAATAAAAAATAAAGAGGTTGTTTTTCCTTTGACAGAAGTAGTTACATCGAATGATTTTTTTGACTATGATGCTAAATACGAAGGACAAGTTGAAGAAATAACACCGGCAAGGATATCACAGGAAATAACAGAAGAGATACAACGATTAACTCGTAAAATATATGATTTGGTAGGAGCGAAAGGCATTATCAGAGTTGATTTTATCATTTCAGATAATAAGCCTTACCTATTAGAAGTAAATACTGTTCCGGGCATGACTCAGACCAGCTTTATCCCTCAACAGGTAGCTGCTGCGGGCTTAAATATAACTGAAGTCTTAACAGAGATTATAGAAAACGAATTTAATGTAAATTGATACCATGAGTAGCAAATTTGACGATATAGCGCCTCTCTACGACCACGAGGTGAAGCAAGCCATTCAAGATATACTGGTTGACCCCGGTTTTCAGCACGCAGTAAAATATATTATGCCCGAAATAGATTGGGCTGAGTTTTCTGCCGAAATGTCTAAATATGCAACAAAAAAAGAATTTCAAAGCCGTATGATATACCCTGTGATAAAAGCATTGGGTATGAGAGTATCATCGAGCATGAAGCTCGACAACTGGGGGAGTATCGACCGATCGGTGGAACATCTTTTCTTATCAAACCACAGAGATATTGTGCTCGATGCCGGATTGCTAAACATTCTGCGCCACGAGAAAGGCTTTGAGACGACAGAAATTGCAATAGGCGACAATCTGCTTATCCACCCTTGGATAGACAAGCTTGTGCGCCTCAACAAGAGCTTTATTGTAAGACGTGGGCTATCTATAAAAGAAAGACTGATAGCGTCAAAACACATGTCTGAATATATACACTATGCCATTTCTGAGAAAAAAGAATCGGTATGGATTGCTCAACGTGAAGGACGAGCTAAAAACTCGGACGACCGCACCCAAGACAGTTTATTAAAAATGCTAGCTCTATATCCCGAAGACAAATCTTTTATCGAAAGTCTTAAGGAACTGAATCTTATTCCGCTATCCATATCATACGAATACGACCCTTGCGATTATCTGAAAGCGAAAGAGTTTCAACAGAAGAGAGACAATCCTGATTTCAAAAAAACTCAGCGTGACGACCTTCTAAACATGGAAATCGGCATTTTAGGCAAGAAGGGCAATGTAGTATTCCGCTTTGGCAACTGCATAAATGATGAGTTGGATAAAATTACCGAACCCGACAAACGATTGCAACCCGAAATTGCAGCCCAGATAATAGATAAGGAAATACACCGCAATTATGAAATATTTCCGTGCAACTACATAGCCTATGATCTCTTCTATAAAGAAACAAGGTTTGAGGACAAATATACATCCGATCAACTGGAAGAGTTTAAAGTCTATCTGGATAAACAAATAAAGAAAATAGACCTCGACTATATCGACTACGACTTTGTATGGGATAAAATGCTGGAAATGTATTCGAATACATTAAAGAACTATCTGACTACAATAGAGTCTTGATTGCAGGATAATTCCGATCAAGGGTTTAAGTTAAAAATATATTCATATATTTGTATAAATCAAAAAAGATAGAATGATGAAAAAGTTTTTGATTTATATCGTATGTAGTCTCATTTCTGCCACATGTTTTGCTCAAGTAACAAAGCAAGGTCAGAAATTTACGTCTATCCCTGTATTTGAGGGGAAAGTGACGTTTATAAAGGAAATTCCGGCAAAACCGAACTTATCCATAGAAGATAATTATAAGATACTAAAAGATTGGGCTGGAGTAAAATACGGAAAGGACCCTTTTATATCCAGTATACGATATGGTTATCAGAACCACGAATTTATAGCAAAATCGAGGATAGAGTTATTACTACCTGCCGACTCGAAAGGAGTACGTGAAAAAATGATCATGCGTTACCGTGTGAACGGATTCTTATTTCAAGATAAATGTGTACTGGAAATTACAGATATCTCTTATCTGTATGAGAATTCAGGAAAAGGTAATCTCCTTACGCGTATAATCAGAGCAGAAGATTTTATTACGAACGATGCAATAAAAGCAAGTGATGGCTTCCAAGAGCTAAAAGTGAATACAAGCAAAAGCACTTTGTATTTTCTGAACGAGCTTAACGAAGATTTTGAAAATATATACAAGTCTCAATAAAGATTTGTAACAATACACAAAGAGGGCTATTCTGTCGAATAGCCCTCTTTTGTAATTCACTAAATCAGTATTTTATTTTTTTGCCCAATAAGAGAATTTCCCTCTATACACAATTTCTAATTTGACATTATCACCAGCAGTAACATCAACAGAAGGAGTAAATTTTACAACTGTCTCCAATTGCTTTTTATTCACCATTAGATTAAATGCATTTTTAAAGAAATCAGTATAAGAACCTGTATATAAGATATATTCAGTTGATCCATTTGGCAATTTTATATCTCCGAAAACTTGACTTCTACCATTTATAGTTAGAGTAAAGCCAGCAAGAGTAACACCTTCTTTCAACCCTACAATTTTTATAGATGTGCGATCCGGATAAAACTCTCCTGTAGAGATAGGTGAACCATAATTGGGATTATCTTTAAGCATATCTGATAATGTAGATATTACTGCAGGATTAGTCTCTGCAACTTGTCCTGAATAACCCTTAATTTCAACTGTTTGCTTACATTCTCCTTCAAAGAATATCTGTTCTTTTTCCTCATCACTACCACAAGATGTTAAGGCAAAAACTGTAGTTATTGTAAATAAAATAAATGCTAATTTTCTCATAATTTGATTGTTGTTTTAGTTTTATTGGTTTGTTTAGGCACTGTGTATTTAGAAAATTCCTGTTAATAGTGACATAAAAATAATGCTTTTTTCCAAAATAATAAAACAAATATACTACAATTAAAATTGGCAATTTATAATCTAGCGAGTAAACAACATTGATTATTAAAATTAAAAACAGAAAGATGGATTCAGCACAAAACTGAACCCATCCTAACTATCTCTTATAATATACCAAATATTGAATTATCTCTAAAAGATTACATAAATATATTTAATCAAAGAATTAAGTTTACTTATCATATTCAACCTATTTTTATAGGTCTAATACCTAAAGAAACCATACCTGTATTTGATTTATGGTATATCAAATCATATTCTAATTCAATTTTTTTAGCTGGATATGTGGGCCAACAATCAAGACATTCATTTATAAAACTTCTGATACCCACAATATCGTTAATATCTTTAATAACATGGCATGTACCCCAATTAGTAGAAGAATGTGAAGTAGAAAATTTAACCCAAACTTTTACAGTTTTATTTAGACTAATTGGATTAAAAAAATCTACTAAAATCTCACCTAATGGATCACTATTATTTGTGAAATTAATTTTTGTCGATTGAGTTTTAACATCGGTATGGCTTCCATTGTACTTTGCTCCAACTTTCCAAATTGACCCAAATCCTCCGGAAGTTTCAACTTGCCAATTATGACTAATTGTTGTAGATGTACTTTCTACTCTTTCAGTAGCAGTTCCTGGATCATATTCCGAAACAATAATCTTAAAGGTACTTCCATATTTATACATGTCCCAATTAAAAACTTCAATAGGATTTGGCAAGTTATATGTGAGTGTTTTACCTGAATAAAATAGATCTTTAATTCTCACACTTATCATCTTAGTAACCTTAGATATTACCTCCTCTTTTGTTAAAAAAAGAAAATCAAACACTATTTCTAAGTTTCCATCACTCCAATCAGCAGCCTGCGATCTATCGTCTAAATCTGCAACATGCGTATAGGATTCAGTTGAATTGAATTGTATACTAGTTATATACTCTTTATAAGTAGTATTTAATCGCCCTAATGTAACATTATTTTTAGTACTAATACCGTAGTATATATAGTCCCTTGGAGAATCAGGAGATTCTCTTACAGCCTTCAAATATATATTATTCTCAAATTCTGTCACTTTCTCCCATCCCACAACAACTTGATTGGCTTTTAAATTAGAAAAAGTATTATGCGAGAACTCATCATCAACAAAATATGCAACAACATCTCCTGAATCATCAATCAAAGGTTTATAAGCACTGGACTTTAAACTCCTCATTTTAGGAGAAGCCAGCAATCTCTCATTTGATTTCACAACTAAAGTTAGTCTATCCGGTTTAGTATAACGTAGCATTTTGAAAGAATTTCCTTCACAATCGAATCCTAAAAGCTCCTTCTGCTTTTTATCTGTAAAATGATCTCTATAAACTAATTTAGGAATCTCTGTACTCGTATCCCATGTCTCTACATTCGTTTTATTACTTAGGTAAGGAATCGCAATCGTAAGAGTTGGGTCTAGCTTAGCAATTGAGTCTAATCTCTTTATTCCACCCATGTAGCCACTTATAGTCTCTCTGAATGACTTTCCGCTTTTCAGTTCTCGATCTTTTACCAGAGCATAAATAACATCAAAATCATTGTCAACTTCTTTTAAAGCCTCCTCCTTTAAAAAAGCTCTAATTTCTGGATTAACTAACGATTTAGCTATACCTTGTGCGAATACTAAATTATTATATCCCGTTTCATCTATTCTGTTAGCTGAAAAAGTTCCTGCATCATATTCGTCAACAGAACATGAAACTAGAAAAAGAATTAACAAAATACTAATAAGATTTTTCATATCTGTAGTTTTATAAAATTAACAAAAAAAAACTTTAGCTAATATAACAAGAATATATCAACAACATTGTTAAATGTAGTTAATTAATCTCCAATATATCCCTCTTTTTATTTCACTTGAATATTTATAAATCTCCCACAACTAACACAACAAACTACAAATAAACACATTAACACAAATTATCCAACTATGAAAGAATAAATAATTTAACATAAAGATAACTTAACGTTATCTTTATATTCGTAAGATTTAATCTTGCAGGAAACATTCTTTAACTTTATTTCTCTATAGAACATTACTCTTAATTGCCTATATAAAGTAAAGAAAGATTAATAACATCTGATTCAACCTCTTACCGTTTCAATCAACTTATTTAACTTATCCGCAGTCAATATTTCGTTAGTATAAAATTTACCATCCACAAATAGGCTGTAAGTTGTTACAGGAGAAAAATGATTCCGGGCAGTTTCTTTTGTGTCGATCCGATGACATCTTACAGGGTAGTTTGATGTTTGGATAATTGGCTCTAATAATTTTATGTAAGGAACGGTAAAAGGACACTGTTCTGTATAAAAAATATCGATTCCCTTCACGCCATCTCCCATCCCGGTCTTAGCCGATTGTTTAAAAGAGGGCATTATTGTTTTTCGATCGAAGTTTTTTACCAAAAGTTCAAAATAAGGATCACAACTATCGCATACCTCATATCCATTACGTAGCATAAAAGCTTTGTCCGACAAGAAAGGTTTCTTTTTATTCCCAACAATCAATACCACACCTTTGTAACCTTGAGAACGAGCATCCTCTTCACATTCTGCCAACAAACGTTTCCCGTAGCCTTTTCCCTTAAACGAGCCAGATACCCAAAAACAATTGATAAAAATATAGCCTTCCGCATCAACAGGAACCCATGCATTCTTTGCGGGAATATACTCTATAAAGACCTTCCCTTGCACATCGAACTTCATAAATCGTAAGCCTTCTTTAAAGCGTTCGCTCAACCACTCTTTCTTGGCTTCAATGCCTTTCGCTGTAGACTTACTACTCATTGCACAGCAAATATGTTCTGTAAATAGATTTTCTTCTGTAAGCTTGATTATATTCATATTTTTCAAAAATAAAGGTTCTAACTCCTCTTGTTGTAAAAGTAATAATTATAAAAATAGCTGGCAATCGAGCCTTCTGTCTATAATCTTATTTTCTAGTCGATTATTTGATCTGTACTATAAAAGAGGCGATAAATGTAGCCGAATTTGTAAATATGAAACAGTACTTTTTGTAAATATGAAACAGTATACTTTTCGATTCTTCATACTTTTATACGTCCAATGGATATTGGGGTGAACGCAGTCTGAATGACGTTGATTATTCGATTTTTTAATCACTAGTCGTACCGACATTCTGAGAGGAATTCCTGCTTCTTGCGGACTTCCGGTTACCAATGGATTTTAACAGTGATTTTTTTGTTTTTTTATTTATTCGACTTCCTTCCTTAACTTTCTTCGGTCATTGACCGTTGATTCTTCTACAGAAGAACTATAAATTGTAAAGTGAATCAAAACTCATCATTCTGAGAGCAAGTACCTCCCCCTTGGGGAGGTTCGGGATGAGAGTGTATTTGAATTTTGATTTGGCTAGTTTATACCTCCCTAAAATAGCAATTACAAAAATAGTGGCTGATCAAAATTTTCCAACTTAGAAATGGGAATGTATATTTCGGTCAGTATATCATCCTCCGAAACATTGTTGGGACTATTCAGATATTTCTCAAATGCATATCCCCCTCGCAATTTATAGCCACTTTGCGGTAACCACCTGAGGTAGATATTATAATACATATCCAGCAATCCGCTATATGAACCTCTAAGTGTAAAAATAGCATACATCCCCCCACTTATCTTTTGCACGCCGAAAGCTCCCTGAGGTCTCACTTCTCTATCTACGGTAAAACAAGCGTAGAATCTGCAACTTTGAGGATGTGTTATGGTTGGGTTATCGAAACTGAGTCCTATAAACTCAGTTTTATCATTCACCAGATTGTTCTCTTTTGCAAACTGTCCCAGTTTCTTCCATGCGATTGTATATGACTCCGCAGCACCGTAGCTGTCTATTATACGAATATACACAACCTGTTTGGAGGGCATTTTTCTTATTTCAGGAGCAAGCGAGATGGTCACTCTCTCAGCTTTTCTGAAAAAATTGGACGCATCCTCTTCCTGCATACGAAAAGTTGAAGGAGAAATCCCAAAATGCTTCTTGAATGCTTTAGACAAAGCATACTTTGTTCCATAGCCGGTTTTCACGGCGATTTCGCTCAACGTATGCTTTGTCATCTGCAAGTGTTCTGCAATATATTCTAAGCGAAGGCGATTGATATACTCACCTATATTTTCCCCTATTATAGCTTTAAATATACGATGAAAATGATATTCGGAGATATTAGCTATCTCAGACAACCTTTTTATGTCAGGTACTTCAAATAGATGACTATTGATATAATCAACTACATTGTTTACCGCTTTATCGTATTCGCTTTGGGTAGTTTCCTTCATTAAGAATGATTATGCTTGCACCCAACGCTTCAGCTTTGGGAAATAGATTTTCATTTGTTCTATAGCTTGTTCTTTTGTCACCTTTTGCTCCGAATCTTTATTAAATTCATCTACAAACTGAGCACAATGCACAATCATTTCGTCCATTGTAAAGTCTTGCGTAAACTTACCATCAGCAAAGCAGTAGCGACAATAATCTTCGTTCTTACTGTTGTCGGCATTATTTCCGAAATCTTCATTCACATTAAGAGGCATACCGCAACTTTGGCAAAATTTCTGATCCATAATAGTTCTTATTTTATTAATAATTAATTGGCACTACAAATAACGGAAATATGATAAAATGAAGGGTTATCCAATCTTGCTTATTTAGTTTTTTAATATACAAACGCAGATAGCTCACTTATCCACAAAATGCAAACAACAAATTAAAAATAAGACATTTACACAGCACAACAAAAGAAACCCCTCGTTAATTAACGTTAAACAAGTCTCTGCCGATTAATCTTTCTGATATTAATCGAATCAAAGATACAAAGAGATAAAAAAAGTATTCACCTTTTAATACATATAGTCATGAAAAAGTTTCTATTAGCATTCGCATTATTGATAGGTGTAGCATCATTCTACAATACATCCGACGCTCAAAATATAAATATTAGTATCAATATAGGGCGTCAACCTGCTTGGGGACCCGTGGGGTATGATTATGTAGACTATTACTACATGCCTGATATTAACTGTTATTTCAATGTCAATTCAGGGCTATTCTTCTATTTTGACAGAGGAAGATGGATTTCGGCTCGTTATTTACCGTATGCTTATCGCAATTACGACTTATACGGAATGCACAAAGTAGTTTTGGTAAATGTAGCAAACCCTTGGAGGTACAACCAGATACACTGTAGAGACTATGGTCGTTATAAAGGACACCACTCTCAAGTGATCATCCGTGATAGCCGTGATTATCGTTACAGAGACAGCCGTAAGAATAGAGTAGCATGGTATTCGGGCAACAAACACAACAACTATAGAGGAAACGAATATAAATACAACGGAAGAGATAATGACAGATATAATTATAACAAAAAAGACAATAACCGCAAAGATTATAATTACAATGGACGTGAACAAAGTCGCAACAACGACAGAAACTTAAACAGCGGAAGAAACAATAATAAAGAACAAAGATACGATAACAGACAAACCGAAAGGATTAATAATAACATCAGCAGCAGACCGTCTTCTAGCAGAGAGACCAGGAAAGAGTCGAATGTAAAACGTTCATCTTCTGAAGAAAGAGGAAACTACAGGCTGGCATCGAACAGAGAAAAAGCAACCAGAAGCAGATAAAAAGATAAATTAGGTATATAGGTTTTTATAGTGAGTAGTAAATAAAGAGAGCGAGGGTAATTCAGGGTCGAATTATCCTCGCTTTATTTCTAATACCTACAGTTAATAGATCAATTATAAATACTTTTACTTCCAAAAATCAAGATACTTTTTTGAAACAGTAAGGAAGTCATGATTTTTTTCTACAAACTCACGACTCTTTCTTGATATTTCGGGTATTTGTTTTTTATTCAATACTACCCACTCCAGCTTCTCGAAGACATCATCTTCGGTAGGGTGTACATTTATTATTGGCCTATTATCATATTCACCATATAGGTCGTAAATATAAGGCTCTCCCCCTCCTATCAGTACTTTACCTTGCGCCATAGCCAGCAACGCATTCATGGCAGGGGTATGCGAATACAGCTGATCGAGCACAACATGTGCCTCTGACATCAACTTTTGATATACATCATAGCTTACCGATTCTACCCGAGTAACAATCACCTTATCCGGATATTTGTCTTTTACTCTGGCCAATGCACATTCCATAACATCGGTTCCTTTAAACTTCTCGCGTACTTTATTGATACCAATAAAGAAGTTTACTTTTTCGGGTTCGTCTGCTATGGGCTGAAATTCTATTTCGGAGGTATTTAAGGGCAGAGGGATATATCTTACTTTATCTTTAAAAAAAGGCTCGTAAGCCACATAATACTCATACAGGCAAGCAACTATCCCATCGGATGTATTTGCCATCATTACATTAGAATCTTCGAGAGGGGTGTTTATCCATTTGTCGATAAACCGTTGGTTGAAGTCCACATTTATAGGTTTACCGTCAACAAAGAACTCGCAATAATCAAATATTTCGTTACCGAGGCATGCCTTTACCCAATATGAGTCGTCACCAAAAGCCCCTAAGAAAACTTTCTTATTATTCTTCTTCAGCTTCTTATACAAGTAATTATTTACCTTTACATTCTGGGTAGTAAAGCATGGATTTATCAGCTGAACAACATCATACCCTTTGAACTTTTTAAATTTCCCAAGAACCGACATCAGACTCGTCAAAGTATCTATTACGCCAGAACTCTTACGAGACAAGTCAATATCCCTCGGATAGTTCTTAAAACCGTCTCCGTCTGACGCAACGACCACTTCGTGCCCCATACTTCTCAGACCTTCGGCAAGAGTAAGATGCACTCGACTGTATTCTCCTATCAAAAGTATCTTCATATATTATAGTATTTGCAAAATATTAAGCGTATATCTGATTTAACTCCCTAATTTGGTTTAGTTTGTATTTTGTGTATAAAGATAATAGAATTTAGATTGATCAGTAATATGAATCCTCCTCGTACTATAATCATTCATATTCTCGGGATTATATATCTTCACCCGATATATCCTCTACGTATGCCTTTAATTGGGGGAAAAATAATTTATAGCTCTCCTGTATTTCTTTATAATGCTTTTCGAAGTCATCAAACACAGGCGCATCATCATCAAGATAGTTTGCTCTGTTTTTTAGTCTTTCGAAGCTTCGTTCTATCAGCCATCTGTGACGATAATTATAAAGCCAATCTTCTTTTTTCATATACATATACATCGAGCAAAACTTAGAAGGAAGATGCTTTACACTTTGCTCTATCTGGGCATAACATCTTTGGGCAAATGCCTCCCAGCCTTCCTCGGGCTCGCTACTATCGTCGAGAGCTAAGAAATGATCGTAAGAGACATCTAAAAAAGGACCGGCATATCTGCCAGCCGATTTCTTGAATATAGTCATCGTATCCAAGGGTATGGGATGCCTGTCGGTAAAAGTATCTATCTGCCTGTGTATATGTATACCACGTTGTATCCCTTCGGGATATTGTTCTATCTGTTTACCTTTTACCATATCGGCAATCATATTCCCCACTAATATTTCAGGATCTCCGAAAGAAAGGTAAGCATGTGCAAGGAAATTCATTATGTCTCTAGTTTTCTGGACACAAAGATATGCTTTTTTAGTTATATGAAAGTATTCCCTCTATTTAGCTTAAACAGTTCGGCATATTCCTATCCATAAAAAAGCACCAGCTATAAAAAACTGATGCTCCAACAAAATTAAAAATTTGATTTACTTTTCTATAGCGATAATTCTAAAATGAATATCTCAAACCTCCACTTACGCCAAAGACATGAGAGTTTTCTGAACGTATGCTAAACGGCTGATTATTGTCAAAGAAATAAGAATAGCGGGGTTCGAAATATATTCCCCAATCACTATAAAATTTATATGTTACACCCACAGAAGCATTTAAAGACCATTGAAGCCCGTGAATACTCTGATGGGTAGAATAATTTAAAGAATTAGACTCTTCTCGCTGTATAACGCTCTGCGAATAATTCATTCGCAAACCTTTTTCTACCATTCCTCCGGCAGATACGTATATATTCCAATTCGGGTTATTCCAGAGATACACAACAGCATTGAGAGGAATACCTAAATAATGCAATTCTTGCTTGGCGGTGTGATAAGATGTTCCACTCCTCCTAAATTTAGAAGACAAGTAAGTATATACCAACCCGGTCTCGAAACCTATCCTATCAGTCAGATCTTTACGAACAGTAACACCAAATGATAACGGAACAGAGTGACTTACATTTGTAAAGTCGTTGTAATCCAAAAACTCCTTTCCGTATGAATTATGTCCTCCATCAGAAAGTGCACCGCTCTCACTCGAAGGAAGGGAATTCATCATAGAATAATAACCATTCTTATCCGGTCCCCCTCCTCCAAATGAAGCGCTTCCTCCCGAAGAGAAAGAAGCGGCTAATAACCATTTGTCTTGTCTCTTCGATTTTTCAATAAGGATTCTAGTTGGTTCATTACTTTTCTTTACATCTTTATAAACACGAGAAGGAACAGAATCTTTCTTTACTTCAGGTAAATCGGATTCGCTATCAGGCTCCGCAACTCCGAGAGAATTGCCAATTTGAGCAAGCTGCACAGTATCTATCATTAACAGAGAATTTTCAACAGATTTCGTTGTGCCGGACGAACTGTCATCTATCGATACTGCTTCACTTACTTGTTGCGAAATCAACCGGACGCTTCCTGAAGATTTCTTAGTTATTCTTATTTTATTTTCTTCTTTTACGACATTATCCTTGCCATTTACGGCATTATTATCTTTTTCTACAAAGGTTGTTATTTTAGCAGGTGTTGCGCCAGTGCCTATTTGAGTAATAAAGTCTTGTTCTTTTAATGGTAACATCAACAAGACTAACAAAATGACGGCAACAGCAGCCCCGGCAATAGTCCACCACATTGTACGCCTGTTACTCACAGGTTTGATGCGCTGCTCTATTGCATTCCAGCTATCTTCATCGACAGGCATACGGTGATCTTCGAGCCGCTGCTTTATCAATTTACTGAAATCGTCAAGTTGGTCTTTATATTTTTTTTCGTTCTGCTGCATTTTCATGCATAATTAAAGATTCCACATTTTTTTGTAAAATTTTCCTGGCTCTTATAAATTGAGACCGGGATGTACTTTCGTTTATACCAAGCATATCTGCTATCTCGCTATGCGAATATCCCTCGATCACAAACAGGTTGAAAACAGTGCGATACCCATTAGGCAATTTAGCCACACAAGCCAATATCTCATTCACAGAGAGTTGTTCCAATGCCGAAACATCACCGCTTTCCATTGCTTCGTCATACTCATTTATATCTGAAGTCACCCGAAGTATATCATTGCGGCGCAAATGCTCAAGAGCAGTTGTTACAAAAACCCGACGCATCCAACCATTAAAAGAACCCGTTCCGGAGTAGGTATGTATTTTAGTAAATACCTTTACAAACCCATCCTGCATCAAATCTTTGGCTGTCTCCCTATCATTAACATACCGCATGCAAACAGACATCATGGCAGGAGCATGTAACTCATAAAGTTCTTTACGAGCCCATGACTCACCACGTTTACATCCGGTGATTAATTGCAGTTCGTCCATTAGCTTTTCTCTCTATTAGTATGATGCAGGTTAAATTAAAAAAGTTGCATCGACTATAAAAATAAACTTTTTTATTTATCTATTTAACAAAAAAGCCTCACCATATAAAGAGTGAGGCTTTTACAAACGCATATATTATTAATTTATTTTTCTGCACTCATATCAGGATTATCTGTCACACCATAGCAAGTTTTGCCATCTACCGACAGTACAAAATTTTTCACTACATCTGTTTTTTCTTTAGCCTCATTGGTTACTGTATACTTGCATTCCACGACAACAGCCAAAACCTGATCGGTCTTTTGTCCTTCATACAACCGAGTAGGCTCGGGTTTTACAGCTTTTAGTGAGTCAATTGTTTGCTGTGTCTTTGTCAATTGCACAGTATATGCATCAGTTACAACTTTCGACGATGTACCTATTCTCACCAGATCTTGCTGATAGCTTGCCAATTCTTTTTCAGCTTGTTCAATCCTGGCCTTCAATTCCTTTTCAGCCTTCATATTAAGGAAGTTGATGCTGTCACCTACCGTTACTTTCTTTAACTCCTTCACTTCATTCACGTTGACCTCTATTTTCGAAATTTGTCCTTCTGTAGACTGAATGTAGCTTGATATAGCTCCGTCGTATTTACCTGAACACGACATCATGAAGAGGCTTGCGACCAAAGCCAAGAACAGGAAATAATATTTTCTCATCATAGTTTTATTTATTGTTTCATTTTTGAGTCTTAGTTTGTTTAGCAAATGTAGAAAAAAATAAGAACACATACCCGCATATTATTTAAAGAAATGTGGCTCATCATCTAACTCCTTGTTTCAAAGAGAAAGGAAAACCCTCTATTTTAAGAAGTTTTTGAATTTAGCAACTAAAAACCAAGCAATAAAAAATAATACTTTCGGTGATTTAACTATCTTTGCACCCAAATGTATAAAAAACAACTGTTTAATCAAGCAGCATATCATTCAATAACTGTTCATTATGAAGAAATATAACCTGATAAACAATATTTTTGGTTGGTTTAGTTTTGCCGTAGCCGCTATTGTTTACCTGATGACAATTGAACCTACAGCCAGTTTTTGGGATTGTGGCGAGTTTATTACTTCAGCCTATAAACTGGAAGTTGGACATCCCCCGGGTGCGCCATTCTTTATGCTCACAGGGAAGTTCTTTTCGTTATTTGCTTCCGATCCCAGCCAAGTTGCTGCAATGATAAATAGTATGTCTGCACTATTAAGTGCACTCACCATACTATTTTTGTTTTGGACTATTACACATCTTGCTAAAAAGCTCATATATACCGATACTGACAAAGAAATGACTATGGGACAACTTATAGCCATCATCGGAAGCGGATTGGTTGGGGCTCTTACATATACATTTACCGACACATTCTGGTTTTCGGCTGTCGAGGGTGAAGTGTATGCATACTCGTCTATGTTTACCGCCCTTGTATTCTGGTTAATCCTGAAATGGGAAAACCGAGCCGATCAGCCCGGAGCAGACAAGTGGCTTGTAATTATAGCCTATGCAATGGGATTATCTATAGGTGTCCACTTGCTTAACTTACTTTGTATCCCTGCCATTGTTTTGGTATATTACTTCAAAAAAGCGAAACACGCTGATGTAAAAGGCATATTGCTTGCGTTGGCAGGCTCACTGTTGCTTATTGTAATTCTTATGTATGGTATTATCCCGGGATTTACAAAAGTAGGAGCATGGTTCGAGATGCTGTTTGTCAATAGCCTCGGATTCTCATATAATACAGGTGCGTTATCATATATTCTGCTGACAGTAATTTCTATTATTTGGGCAATATATGAAACTCTTTCATCGAAGGGAAGCATCAAAAGAGCCAAGATCGCTACATTTATTGCTTTAGCTCTAAGCGGCGTTGTATTTATAGGCTCTAGTGTAGTACTGTGGATCGTTTTGATTGCTGCACTCGCTGGTTTCTTGTTCTTTTATAAAGGAATCAACGCTCGTTTTCTGAATACAACCGTTCTGTGTCTACTTGTTATACTGGTAGGTTATTCATCGTTTGCTTTAATCCCTATCCGTTCGATAGCGAATACTCCGATGGATCAGAACTCTCCCGAAAACGTATTTACGCTGGCAAGTTACCTCAACCGTGAACAGTATGGCGACAGACCGCTATTCTATGGCAGGACGTATGCTTCAACCGAGAAGAAAGACCCTTCTACAGGCAGAATGGCAGCACCTGAAAGCGAAAAGAAAACATACGATAAGATAGTAAAGAAGTCACCTGACCAAAAAGACGAATACGTAGTAACAGGTACGATCCCTACATACGCTACCACCAACAATATGTTGTTGCCTCGTATGTATTCGACCGAAGACAGACATGTTCTGGGTTATCAGATCTGGGCAAACATCAAAGACCCATCTGTGCCTCCGACAATGTTTGAGAACATGAAATTCTTCTTTAGCTACCAGCTAGACTTTATGTACTTCCGCTACTTTATGTGGAATTTCTCCGGCCGTCAGAATGATATTCAGTCGGTAGGAAATATAAGCAACGGTAACTGGATCACAGGTATCAGCTTTATTGACGAATTACTCGGACGTGGACCACAGGGGAATCTTCCTCCTGATATTGCAGAAAACAAAGGACATAATAAATATTACATGTTGCCGCTCATACTGGGTATACTCGGTATTGTTTTCCAATTGACCAAAGGACGTAAAGGAGAGCAACAATTCCTTGTAACGTTTATGTTATTCTTTATGACAGGTATCGCTATTATCATATACCTGAACCAGCAACCATTCGAACCACGTGAGCGTGACTATGCTTATGCCGGATCGTTCTATGCCTTCTGTATATGGATCGGGTTTGGTGTCGCCTTTATATGGAAAACATTAAGCAAATGGGTGCCAAGCACTATAGCAGCCGGAATCTCAACAGCTTTATCTCTGTTTATACCGATACAAATGGCAGGACAAAACTGGGACGACCACGACCGCTCTAACAGATATACAATGCGTGACTTTGGTATGAACTACCTCAGAGGATGCGAGCCGAATAGTATTTTATTCTCGATGGGAGACAACGATACATTCCCATTATGGTATGCACAGGAAGTAGAAGGTTTCCGCACCGATGTGCGTGTATGTAACCTCAGCTACCTGCAAACAGACTGGTATGTAGACCAAATGCGTCGTCAGGCATACGATTCGTCGCCACTGCCTATCAGCTGGGAAGAAGACCGTTATCAAGGGTCTAAAGGACAATCGGCTTACGTTCTGTCTCGAAAAGATATTGAAAGCATTATTACCCGCGAGCTCAAAAACTCTCAGGACGGAGCATGGCTGGGAAGAATCAACTTCAACGACTATTATGATACATCAGCATATAAAGATACTATGCAAGTGAGCGAGGTATTGGATATACTGAAAACAAAAGATAACTATGCTCCTCGCAATCCATTCGGTATCGACAAAGGCGTTGTAATACCAAGTAGTGTATTGAAAATGTCTGTGAACGAATCGAAAGTAGACTGGAAGAAAATGGGTGCAAGCCCTCAATCACAGTTTATATTCAATCTTGGAGACAACAAGGGAGGTATCTACAGACAGGAAATGATGATATTGGAAATGCTGAACAATATCAACAACGACGACTGGAAACGTGGCATCTATTATGCGATGACTATCGGCGAACCACCTTTGAAACTGGAGAAACAATCCATCAAGGAAGGTATTATATGCCGCATCATTCCGGGTGTAGCAGACAGTACAGGAGTAAATACCGATGTGATGTTCGACAACATGGTCAACAAATATAAATGGGGAGGCATCGAAAATCCGAAAGTATATTTGGATGAAAACAACCTCAGAATGTGCCGCACGTTCCGTGTATTGTTTGGCGAACTGATCTCTGCCTTGTTAGAAAAAGGCGACAATGAGAAAGCACTCCAAGCACTAGATGCATGTATAACAAAAATACCGGGCAACACTGTTCCGCGCGGTGGAGAATCTGTTATGTTTGCTGAAGCATATTACCAACTCGGACATGCAGACAAGGCTCAAAAAATAATAGACGAAATCATGTACAGATCAAACGGCTCTTTGGAATGGTACGCCAGTATGAAACAAACAGACATGATCACATGCAGTTCTGATATACGGGATAATATAAATACCGAAATTCAGATCTTGGATATCTATCAACGCTACGACAGAGCTAAATATAAAGTGCTCCTCAACAAATTGATGAGCCTATCTGAACTGTACCTTAGCAATGGGGTAAGCTTCAGTGAAAGCAGACACCCTCTCGATTATCTTATGCGGGTAACAATGAGAGGCTTCTACCTGTCGGGTGAAGATACTATAGCGGAAAAAGAAGAACATGCAATGGCCGAACACATCGCCGGTCTGATGCAGAAATATAATCCTCGTCTTTTGCAAAAATACAGATCTAACTAGAATAAATAAACAAACAGATAATCGTGAATACTTACGATTATCTGTTTGTTTATTATATCGATTATGCTAATAGAACAACCCCCTAAGATATACCGGATGCTGTTTCCGGGAGCATTGTGGCGTAAACCTGTAGAAGGACAAAAAACAGTCTATCTCACATTCGATGATGGACCGATACCTGACATTACCCCGTGGGTATTAGATCTTTTGGACAAATATGAAATTAAAGCGACATTTTTCTGTGTAGGAGACAATGTTCGCAAACATCCCGATATCTATAAAATGGTATTGGAAAGAGGGCATCGTGTAGGAAATCATACTTTCAACCATGTACAAGGTATACGAAAACTCTCAAAAAGATACCTTGAAAATACCCGACTGGCTTCGGAATATATCGATTCGGAACTATTCCGTCCGCCACATGGCCACATGCGAGTACCTCAGTTCTTTACCCTGAGACGTTATTATAAAATTGTGATGTGGGATGTTGTTACCAGAGATTACAGTAAACTAATGACTCCTGAAAAGGTGTTCGAAAACGTAAAAAGATATACCCGTGATGGTTCTGTGATCGTTTTTCACGACTCGCTAAAAGCCGAGAAGAACATGAAACATGCTCTACCCCAAAGTATAGAGTGGCTAAAAGAACAAGGGTACACGTTTAAACTTCTGTAAAAAAAACATCCTATTTTCATAGTATATTCCCGGCTATCAGATAGGGTCAACCAATCAACTACAGGCTATAATCTCCCGTATTGTTAATAGATGAGATATTTATTAATATATTTTAATTATAGCATGCTGCAACTTTTCTGACATCTAACTCATCATATATATAGAATCAAATAATTAATGATGTTAGAACTATGAAAGCGTTGAAACTTTTTTTAATGACTATTGGGATCATCGGCATGACTATCTTTTTTCAGTCGTGTTTGGATGATGATGATGACTCAAGTTGGAGGTATCCAAATGCACTTGTAACTGTAAAGCCGACTAGCGGAAATTCTTTTTTCCTACAGCTGGACGAAAAGACAACATTACTGCCTACCAATATGACAACTTCGCCTTACGGCAACAGAGAAGTCAGGGCACTTGTCAACTACGACGAAGTAGACAAACCTAGCCAAGGATACACGAAGGCTATACATATAAACTGGATAGACAGCATCCTTACAAAACAAACCGTTCCCAACTTAGGTGCTGAAAACGATGCAAAATACGGAACAGATCCTATCGAAATAGTGAACGACTGGGTAACTATTGCCGAAGACGGCTATCTTACTCTCAGATTCAGAACTTTGTTCGGTGATGCAACTAAGACGCATTACGTAAATCTGTTAGTAAACACAAATCCTTCAAACCCTTACGAACTGGAATTCAGACATAATGCAAGTGGAGATACCTATGGACGTGAAGCTGATGGATTAGTAGCATTTAATATCAACAACTTACCGGATACGGAAGGTAAAACAGTGAAGTTAAAATTGAAATGGAAATCATTCAGCGGCAACAAGTCTACCGAATTTGATTTCACTACACGTAAATCAACACCTCAGAGCTCGGCAATTACAGCTCAGAGAAGTGTTTCGAACATAAAATAACTTCTAGCTATAAATAAAACTCTAAAAAGCGGGTTCATCATCATAAACGGTCGGATTTTTTTCCGACCGTTTTTTGTTTATAACTTATCTTTTTTTATCCACAAATTGTTCTGGCAACTGTAGGGGTGATCCCTTGTGGTCGCCCGAATATAAACGGGCAGGGACAAGCCACTGCCCCTACCTCTCTCCTGCTTATTCATCACTTTTCTAAACAATTATCTATTATAAACAACATTATTATAACAGATATGGCAAAGTATACCGAAAGACTGGCAGAAAAGATTGTCTCGCTGATAGAAGAAGACACATATTCTATCACAGAAATTTGCAAACACCTGAAAATAACCCGCAAATCATTCTATGAATGGCGAGATAAGAAACCCGAGTTTAGAAAAGCAATTGAAGCAGCAATTGAAAGCCGGGATGAGACGTTGGCAATCACTGCCCGCCGATCGTTAAGGAAAAAGTTGGAAGGTTATACCCTCACAGAAGTGCGAACAACTTATGTTCCAGACAAAGAGAATCCCGACAAACTAGTACTAAAAACCCGTGTAGTCAGACAAAAAGAGTATGCCCCCGACACACATGCTATCAGGTTGGTATTGTCGCACAACGAAACAAAGCAAGAAGAGGACAAAGAGCACAGTCAACCCTTAACGATAATCGTACAAGACCCCAAAACGAAAGATAGTTTGAATGAGCTGCGAGAGAAACTGATGAATAATGCACCGTTCGAAAAGAAAATAGAAAAGGAAGAGGTTGTTTCTGAGCCGACCGAACAAATATCGCATTCTGATAACTTGCAGGATGTACAGATTGAAGATGAGGGCGAAACAGTAACTCAAGAGAAAGAAGAATCGGAATATGTTTTTATCAGGGACTATTGCCTCCCTCCACCCCATTTGTACCGAAAAGTGAAAAGGAGCGAAGTAAAAGAAGGTGACATAATACGACCATACTGAAAAGTGTCACTTTTGTCACCTTTTTCAGAGTAAACAAATAAGAACAAACACGTTACACTTATACCGATTTATTACCTTTGATGTTTAGATGTAACTATTGGATTAAAAACTTTAGTAACCCTCACAAAAAATCGTATTTTTGTATTCTATTAATTCTACAGAGCATGATATTAGAGCGGTTATCCATCCTCAACTATAAAAATATAGAGCAGGCAGAACTCAATCTGTCTCCCAAGATCAATTGCTTCTTGGGTAGTAACGGTATGGGTAAAACAAACCTGTTGGACGCCATCTATTATCTCTCGTTCTGCAAAAGCCACAACAACCCTATCGACAGCCAAAATATAAGGCACGATGCCGATTTTGCTGTTATACAGGGATGGTATGTTTTGGGCGACAAGCAAGAAGAGTTCTTTTGCAGTCTCAGGCGTAAACAGAAGAAACAATTCAAGCGGAACAAAAAAGAATACGAACGCCTATCCGATCATATTGGTTTTCTGCCTCTTATCATGGTTTCTCCCTCCGACACCGAACTGATAAATGGAGGAAGTGACGAGCGAAGAAAATTTATGGATATGTTCCTTTCGCAGTTCGACAAGGAATACCTGCATTCTCTCATCCGCTACAATAAAGCCTTGCAACAGCGTAACGCACTTCTGAAAACGGATTCGTATATCGACGAGACCTTGTTCGACCTTTGGGACGAGCAATTGATAGAAGAAGGAAAGATTATCTATTCGAAACGTAAAGATTTTATCGAGAAATTCATTCCTATCTTTCAACGTTTCTATGATTTTATCTGTTTATCAAATGAGAAAGTAGAGCTACGGTACGAATCACATTTCGACGATGCAGACTTTGCACGTTCGCTGAAACAAAAGCGAGAGCGAGACCGCATATTAGGATACACGAGTATCGGTGTGCACAAAGATGACCTGGATATGCAGATGGATGGATATTCGATAAAACGAGTAGGGTCGCAAGGTCAGAACAAGACATACGTTGTTGCGTTGAAGCTTGCCCAATTCGATTTTCTACGAAAGGCAACCGAAACAACACCTGTGCTGTTACTCGACGATATATTCGACAAACTGGACTCAACACGTGTAGAACAAATAGTAAAACTTGTATTGGATAAAGACTTTGGGCAGATATTCGTTACCGATACAAACCGTGAACATCTCGACGAAATACTGTCGCATACAAACAGCAGTTATCACCTCTACGAGGTAAGCGGTGGCGAAGTCGTACAAAAGAAGAATAAAGCCTTATGAGAAAACGAAACACTGAAAGTATAGGTGAAGTACTCAGACAGTTTTTTGAAGAGAATCAATTCTTCAAAAGAAAGTTTGCAGAGAGCAGGGCTGTTACAGGCTGGTCGAAGCTTCTGGGGTCTATGATTTCATCTTATACAACAAATATTTACCTGCGGAATGGGGTGCTATATGTATCACTCAGCTCATCGGTATTACGTTCCGAGCTCATGATGGCTAAAGATAAATTAATAGCAAAATTGAATGAACATGCAGGCATGCCTGTTGTAAACGATATAGTATTCAGATAAGACAAATGGAAATAAAACCAGAAACATTTAAAGCTACACTCCCTGTTCAAATCCGGTTCAACGATATAGACGCACTAGGACATATAAACAACAATGTATACTTCAGTTTTTTTGATTTAGGAAAGACCAATTATTTTGAAGTAATTAAGCCTGCTTCCGTCAGTTGGATTGAGGGAATGATTGTACTCGCGCATATCGACGTGGACTTCTTTTCACCGATTTATTACAAAGAAAAGATTGTTGTTGATACCAAGATTACAAAGCTGGGCGACAAAAGCGGCGTATTTCTTCAGCAAATACGAAGTGTAAAAAACGATGAAGTAAAATGCCGTTGCGAATCCGTTTTCGTGACTTATGATGCAGATACACAATCGTCGATGCGCATACCCGACGTATGGCGTTCAGTCATTTCCAAATATGAAGGAGTAGAATTGTAAAGAGACTGTTTTTTTGACAGCCTCTCTACATTTATTCTATTGTTTTACTTCTGCTTTTTTGGCAAATGTATCAGGGTAAGTTACAGGGTATAACTTGTCACCACCCAGCAGTCGGATATAAGTAGAGAAAGTTCGTTTGCCTTCTTCGAGCTCTATGACACGGCATCCGTTCTTACCCAGGTTGTTGTACTCGGTATTGCCTCCCGAATAACGTCCATAAGCGAGATATATGTTATAGTATTCTCCTATATAATCGTTGTCGTGGTCGTGCCCTACAAAAGTACCCATCACATCTCCGGCTTCGCGCATGGCTGCAAACATTCCGGTGTTCATCTTTCCGTGGCATTCTTTCTCATCACGGCTTCCTATCAGCTGGTCGTATTTCTCAGCTTTCATCATCGAGTATTCAACCAACGGGATATGGAAAAAGGCAAGAGCAGGGTAAGGCACTCCGGCATTTTGTTTGGTGTATGCAGCACTTTGAGCTCTGTACCACTCTACCTGATTGAATGCAAGCCAGTCATAAGTACCAACCTCTTTGATAGGTGTATAAGCTCCCGAATCGAAAAAGTAAAGAACCGACTTTACCTTATCTTCTGAAGCTCCCTTCACCTCGAGGATATAGTTGCCTACTCCATTCAAAGACTTATCTCCTGCCTGAGCAAGACAGTATGGTTTGAGGGTTACGAAATCCATGAGTTCCTGTCGAGACGTTTCGTGTTCGTCATCATGGTTTCCGAATACGTAAGCCCAAGGTATCTTCCTTTTTATCACAAGGTTGAAGATATCATCAAGTCCTTCTTTCACAGGCTTCGCATAAATGACATCACCTGTGAATACAACTAAGTCGGGCTTTTCGGCATCAAGTACTTCACTGATTAGCTTTAAGGCAACTGCCGATTCGGGAACATTCTTCTTATAGTGGATATCGGTAAACTGGATAATCTTAAATTTACCATTGTTATTAAAGCTTAGCGACTTGTGTTGGGCATTCACTGAGATAGAAAATAAGATAAGGAGAGTGAGAATGAAATTACGCATGTTTTTTTATGTTTAAATATTATTATGTACGAATAGAATTTAGTGGTTGATACTGTCTTAACAAAGATATAAGCTTTCATAGTGATAAGCAAAGGGTGGATTAAAATTTAAACAATTCTTAATCAAATCAAAAAATATATGTCAAACATTTGTTCGTTTCATTTTTTTTATATCTTTGCAAGAGCAAAAAGAAAGTATAATGAATCTTCTATTAACAAATACATATTGGTGGTGGCACTCTCAACTCAAAAAGTCGTGAGCCAAATCGGTGTGTATTTACAAATAGAAAATTTTTAAAATACAAAGCCTATCGTAACTCACGATAGGCTTTTTTTATGACAATAAAATAAACACTATATAAGATGGAAAAATTCGCAGTTGATACAAATGGCTTTTATGGAGAATTTGGGGGTGCATATATCCCTGAGATTTTATATGACAATGTGGAAACATTAAAGAACTCATATCTGAACATCATAAACGACCCCAGTTTTCAGAAAGAATATAACGACTTGCTAAGAGATTATGCAGGACGCCCATCGCCTCTCTATTTAGCAAACAGGCTTTCCCAAAAATACGGATGCAAGATATATCTCAAACGTGAAGACCTCAATCATACAGGCTCACACAAGATAAACAATGCTTTAGGTCAAATCCTCATAGCCCGCCGTATGGGGAAGACACGCATACTTGCCGAAACAGGAGCAGGACAACATGGTGTAGCCACTGCCACTGTATGTGCTCTGATGAATATGGAGTGCATTGTATATATGGGAGCCACGGATGTTGCCCGCCAAAAACTCAATGTACAGAAGATGGAAATGTTGGGAGCTACAGTAGTTCCTGTAACCAGTGGAAACATGACATTGAAAGATGCGACAAATGAAGCTATCCGTGACTGGTGCAGTCATCCGTCCGATACTTATTATGTGATAGGTTCTACCATAGGGCCTCATCCTTATCCCGACATGGTAGCACGCCTGCAATCTGTAATAAGCGAAGAGATCCGTAAGCAGCTCTTAGAAAAAGAAGGACGTGAGACTCCTGATTATCTCATCGCTTGTGTAGGAGGAGGAAGCAATGCCGCCGGAACAATATATCACTTTATAGATGAGCCCCAAACAAAGATCGTACTTGCCGAAGCTGCCGGAAAAGGAATAGACTCAGGTGAGTCGGCTGCAACAATCCACTTAGGCAGATTAGGGATTATACATGGGTGTAAAACACTGCTCATGCAATCGGAGGACGGACAGATAGAAGAGCCTTACTCCATATCAGCCGGACTGGATTATCCGGGGATTGGACCGATGCACGCACACCTTGCTCAGATAGGTCGTTCTGAAGTACTTGCCGTGACGGACGATGAAGCGATGGAGGCTGCTTTTGAACTCACCATACTGGAAGGGATAATACCTGCCATAGAATCGGCTCATGCTCTGGGTGCACTGAACAAAAAGCAGTTCAATGCTGACGATGTAGTTGTGCTTTGCCTATCGGGGCGTGGCGACAAAGACATGGAAACCTATATAAACTATCGCAACCGCTAAACAAACAATAGATTAACAATATCAGACAAATAGTATGAAATACAATATACAGGTAAAGACGAAAAACCTTCTGGCAGATTTACAGACTCCTGTCGGAATTTATCTAAAGGTAAGAGATGTGTATCCGGAGTCTGCCTTACTGGAAAGTTCCGATTATCACGGTGGAGAAAACAGCTATTCTTTTATAGGTATAAGTCCTATTGCTAGATTCAGAGTAGACAATGATGAAATAACCATGACTTATCCGGACAATACAACCCATCAGGAAACCTTGCTAGGACACGAAAAGCTTACTGATAAGTTCAATGCTTTTATCAAGCAGTTTGATGTACAAGGAGAAAACAAGACAAATATAAACGGGTTCTTTGGATATACTTCTTACGATGCCATTCGCTATTTCGAGGCTGTTGATCCGGTGAATACAAAACTAAGAAATGCTGATGTCCCTGAATTTTACTACATATTATACCGTTTCATATTAGTTATTAATCACCTGAAGAATGAACTTACCATCGTAGAAAATATAGTGGAAGGCACTCAGGAAAAGACACCTGAACTTGAAGCTATCCTAACGAACAACAATATCCCATCCTACAATTTTGAAGCCATCGGAGACGAGCAATCGATGATCACAGATGAAGAGCATCAGGAAATGATAAAGAAAGGAATAGCACATTGCAAACGTGGTGATGTATTTCAGATTGTTCTTTCTCGCTGCTTCACCCAAAAATTTGCAGGAGACGATTTTAAAGTATATCGTTCTTTACGATCTATCAACCCTTCGCCATACCTCTTCTATTTCGACTTTGGTTCGTACCGCATTTTCGGTTCATCACCCGAAACTCATTGCAAGGTAACAAAAGACAAAGCTTATATAGACCCCATTGCCGGAACGTATTTCCGCACCGGAGACGATGAGAAAGACCGCATCCTTTCAGAGAACTTACTGAATGATGAAAAAGAAAATGCAGAGCATGTCATGCTTGTCGATTTGGCAAGGAATGATCTCAGCCGCAACTGTCACGACGTGCAAGTAGAATTTTACAAAAATGTTCAATTCTATTCGCATGTGATCCACCTCGTTTCTCGTGTAAGTGGGACTGTAGATAGAGACAATAACAGTATATCTGTTTTTGCCGATACATTTCCGGCCGGAACACTCTCGGGTGCGCCCAAAGTGCGAGCGATGCAACTGATACGTGATATCGAAAAACAAATGCGTGGTGTATATGGCGGCTGCATTGGCTATATAGGTTTTAACGGAGACCTTAATCAAGCTATTACAATACGTACATTCTTGAGTCGTAATAACACACTATACTATCAGGCAGGAGGAGGAATCGTATCTAAATCTAATCCCGAGACAGAGGTAATGGAGGTAAAAAACAAACTGGGAGCTTTAGCCAAAGCTATTCGGTTTGCAGAAGAATTAAAAAACTAAAAGTAACTTTCGATATGAAAATTCTGATATTCGACAACTACGATTCATTTACATACAATCTTGTTCATTTGGTAAAGGAGCTAGGTTATACAGATGTGGATGTTTTCAGGAATGACAAAATAGCACTTGAAGATGTTGCTAAATATGATAAAATTATTCTTTCTCCAGGTCCCGGTATCCCTTCCGAAGCCGGATTACTATTACCCCTGATAAAAGAATATGCAGGCAAAAAACCAATATTAGGTGTTTGCCTTGGACATCAGGCAATAGGCGAAGCTTTTGGTGCTCAGTTGAAAAACCTAGAAGATGTGTATCATGGAGTAGCAACCCGGATTAATATCACACAACCCGATTATATATTTGATACGCTAGGGAGCGAATTAGAAGTTGGGCGCTATCATTCTTGGATCGTAGACAATAACGGACTTCCAGACTCTATTGAAATAACAGCAACGGACAATAACGGGCAGATAATGGCGCTAAAGCATAAGGAGTTTGATGTGCATGGAGTACAATTCCATCCCGAGTCTGTTTTAACTCCTGCCGGAGAAACAATAGTAAAAAACTTTCTGAACCAATAATTAATACTAATATAATGAAAAAGAAAATCTTATTAAGCGAGAACGACATTCCTAGAAGCTGGTATAACATTGTGGCGGACATGAAAAACAAACCTCTACCACCGCTTCATCCGGCAACAAAAAAGCCATTGGAGGTAAGTGATCTGGAACCAATATTTGCGACAGAGCTAGCTAAACAGGAACTAAACGATACCGACCGTTGGATAGAAATACCCGAACCAATACGGGAACTATATAAAAATTACCGTCCTACACCGTTGGTAAGAGCCTACGGTCTAGAAAAAGCGTTGGACACACCGGCTCATATTTATTTCAAAAATGAGAGTGTCAGCCCTGTAGGTTCACACAAACTAAACTCGGCAATAGCACAGGCATATTACTGTAAAGAGCAGGGTATAACAAACATCACAACCGAAACCGGAGCTGGACAATGGGGTGCCGCCTTATCGTATGCAGCAAGTCATTTCGATCTGAATCTGGCTGTATATATGGTTAAGATCAGTTACCACCAGAAACCTTACCGCCGATCTATCATGCAGGCATATGGAGCCGAAGTTATAGCTTCGCCGAGTATGAGTACGAAAGCCGGACGTAAAATAATTACAGAAAACCCGACTTATCAGGGAAGCCTCGGCACAGCTATCTCGGAGGCCATAGAGCTGGCATTAAACACACCGAATTGTAGATATACATTAGGCAGTGTTCTGAATCATGTATCTCTGCATCAAACGATCATTGGGTTGGAGGCGGAAAAACAAATGGAAATAGCCGGAGAATATCCCGATATAGTAATAGGCTGTTTTGGCGGCGGATCGAATTTTTCCGGTATCACATTCCCTTTTCTGCGCCATAAACTGACCGAAGGAAAAGAAGTACGCCTGATTGCGGCAGAGCCAGCATCATGTCCTAAACTGACCCGAGGTAAATTCGAATATGACTTTGGTGACGAAGCCGGATATACACCACTACTACCGATGTACACACTTGGGCACAATTTTGCGCCGGCAAATATCCATGCGGGTGGCCTTCGGTACCATGGTGCAGGAACCATTGTCAGCCAGTTGAAAAAAGACGGATATATAGAAGCTGTAGATGTAAAGCAACTCGATACATTCGAAGCGGCTATATTGTTTGCTAAAGCGGAAGGTATAATTCCGGCTCCTGAATCATCACACGCTATACACACAGCTATTCAGGAAGCATTGAAAGCAAAAGAGGAAGGAAGGCAAAAAACAATTCTATTTAATCTATCGGGCCACGGGCTTATCGATATGGCTGCGTATGATCGTTATTTCGATGGAGAACTATCGAACCATGAGCTAGGCGACGAAGAGATTGCGAAAACAACAAATACACTAGAACATCTGGTTCCGTAAAATAATCTCTTAGCTGATAGCCGTTAGCAAATATAATAACGGCTAAAAGCTATAAGTTAACAGCTAAAGACATGAAACAAATATTAAACAGACTCTTTGAGCATCAATATCTCAACAGATGTGAAGCAAAGGAAATATTGACAAAGATGGCTGCCGGAGACTATAATGACTCGCAAATTGCAGCATTCATCAGCGTCTTTCTTATGCGCAGTATCAGCGTTGATGAGTTTCTCGGATTTGCAGATGCACTTTTAGATCTGCGAGCCAATGTAGATGCGCTGGCAGCTTACAACCCTATCGACATAGTAGGTACAGGCGGAGATAATAAGAATACATTCAACATTTCAACGCTGTCTTGCTTCGTTGTTGCCGCATCAGGATATAAGGTTGCCAAACATGGTAATTACGGGGCAACCTCAGTCAGTGGAGCATCCAATGTAATGGAACAGCACGGTGTGAAATTCACATCCGATGTGAGCAAGCTGGAAGCATCTTTAGACAAAACCAATATAACTTACTTGCATGCCCCTCTGTTCAACAACGCACTTAAGGTGGTTGCACCCGTACGTAAGGCACTTGGTGTTCGCACCTTCTTTAATATGCTGGGACCGGTGGTTAACCCAATAAAACCAAAGCGCACGGTGTTAGGTGTTTTCAATCTGAAAATGGCACGTCTGTATTTCTATATGTATCAACAAACGGATGTGGATTATTCGATTGTACA
Organism: Dysgonomonas mossii DSM 22836; assembly: GCF_000213575.1. Taxonomy (GTDB): domain Bacteria; phylum Bacteroidota; class Bacteroidia; order Bacteroidales; family Dysgonomonadaceae; genus Dysgonomonas; species Dysgonomonas mossii. The sequence goes on along the minus strand of NZ_GL892005.1, from coordinate 132,837 downwards.
TAGTTTAGACGGATATGATGAAATATCATTAACGGGAGATTTCAAAATAATCAATAAATTTGAAGAAAAAATATACAGCCCCGAACTAATTGGTTTTGAACGTTGCAAAGAAGCCGACCTGGACGGTGGCGCAACGCCGGAAGATGCCGCTAAGATTTTTGATAATATCATCTGCAATACAGCGACTAAAGCACAAAAAAATGCGGTGATTGCAAACGCTGCTACAGCAATTCAGACAATTGATCCGAATATGTCTTTCGAAGATAGCATTGCACAAGCGCGGGAAACAATAGAGAGCGGAAGGCTAAAGGATACATTTTTGAGATTCTTAGAGTTAAACACTTAATATATCAACGATATTCTGATATGAAAAAAGTTTTAATAATTAACGGACATCCCGACAAAGAAAGCTTTTGCTTTGGGCTGCATCAGCAATACAAGAAAGGTACTCTGGCAAAAGGAAATGAAGTAAAAGAGATCATCCTCGCTGAAATGAATTTCAATCCCATACTGATGTATGGCTATCGCAAAAGAACGGAACTCGAGCCCGATCTGTTGGAAGCTTGGGACAAGTTGCAATGGGCAGAACATATTGTTTGGATTTACCCTACATGGTGGGCATCCCCTCCTGCTCTATTGAAAGGATTTATAGAAAGGCTATTCCTTCCGGGATTCACTTTTGAATATCAGGAAAAGTCTCCGTTTCCAAAAAAACTATTGATGGGAAAAACATCTGAAATCATCAGCACGATGGATGCACCTGTTTTTTATTACAAATGGATAGTGAAAGATATCGGAGGAAAAATGATAAGAAAAAATATCGGTGCATTTTGCGGTATTAAAAATATCAGAACAACTTATCTGGCAACAATAAAAGGATCAACTCCCGAACAACGGGAAAAATGGTTAAACAAAATAGAGCTATTAGCTCGTAAATAATGGATATAACGACCAATACAACATCGAAAGAACGTATACGACTAGCTATTTTCTGTCTGTATTTTTGTTCGGGTATGTGCTTTTCCAGCTGGGCTAGCCGAATTCCCGATATAAAGAATTCTTTGGGACTGGGTGATGCAGCATGGGGTACTATCCTGTTAATGATCCCTATCGGACAGATATGCGGGATGACCATATCAGGCTTACTCATATCCAGAGTGGGAAGTAAACGTATTCTACCCTTAGCTCTTACAGGCTATGTCTTAGCGTTGCTACTTATAGGGCTTTCAGGTTCTGAATATGCCTTGATTATGAGTCTTATATTTTTCGGCTTTTGCGGCAATTTCTGCAATATATCAGTCAATACTCAGGCTGTAACGCTTGAAGCTACTTATAATAAACCGATCATGGCCTCCTTTCATGGAGGGTGGAGCTTGGCAGGATTGGCCGGTGCATCCGTAGGGCTGTTAATGGCATCGCTAAAGTTCAAACCTATCTATCATTTTTGCATCATCGGAACACTTGTTCTTATAGCTGTCTATCTCAATATGCGCTATCTTCAGGCTGATCTTAAAAAGCAAAAAGATCCGTCGGATGTTGCAGCTAGAAAGAAGAATAAACCGGAGAAGTTTCTGTTCTTACTGGGCATTGTGGCATTTTGTGGTATGGCTGCCGAGGGTGCTATGGCCGACTGGAGTGGGCTTTATCTGATAGATGTAGTAGGCACTCCGGTACATATGGCCCCTATCGGACTAGCAGCATATATGATAACGATGGCATCAGGACGATTTGTTATCGACAAGGCCACTCAGAAATGGGGTTCGCAACGTGTTGTTCAAGTAGGAGGTATCCTTATAGCAACAGGACTGTTCGCTGCTGTAGCTTTTCCGCATTTCATAACTACTATCATAGCCTTTATGATTATCGGGTTGGGTACGGCGGGTATTGTACCCACAGTGTATAGTATTGCCGGACAGAAAACAAAAATATCAACAAGTATAGCACTGACATTAGTATCCAGTGTGAGTTTCCTCGGCTTTTTGATGGGACCTCCTCTGATCGGGTATATTGCAAGTGCAACCAACTTGCGATATTCTTATGCACTGATAGGTATGTTCGGCATTTGCATTGTAGCATTGGCTTCTGTTATTAACGTTCTGAAGAAAGAAAAACAATAATATAAGATATGACTAATATTTTAGATAAGATAATTGCAAACAAACGGTTGGAAGTAGAAAGACATAAAAAAGACACTTCTATCAACGAATTAGAAAAAAGATTATCGACAATCACTACTCCTGCCTCTTTTAAAGAAGCTATCAAGAATTCAAGAACAGGAATTATTGCGGAATTTAAGCGTCGCTCACCTTCTCGTGACTGGATCTTTAAAGATGCAAAAATAGAAGATGTAATTCCTCTATACTCCCAAAACGGAGCTAGTGCAATATCTGTACTTACCGACATGGATTTCTTTGGAGGGGAATTAGCTGATCTAGAATTAGCCGGAAGTCTTACAAAAATGCCATTATTACGTAAAGATTTCGTAGTGGATGGATACCAATTGTATCAGGCTAAAATATCGGGAGCCAGTGCCATATTACTGATTGCCTCAGCTCTGACGATAGATGAAACTAAACAACTGGCACAGAAAGCAAAGGAACTACACCTTGATGTTTTGTTGGAAATTCATAACGAGCAGGAACTTCATCATATCAATGATAAAGTAGACGTTGTAGGGGTCAACAACCGCAATCTGGGAACCTTTGTTACAGATATACAAATCTCTTTTGACTTGGCAGATAAGATACCGAGCGACTTTATTAAGATATCCGAAAGTGGTATATCTGAACCTCAAACAGTCATCGATCTGCAACAGGCAGGATACAAAGGATTCCTGATGGGAGAGAACTTTATGAAAACAAGTAATCCGGGGAAAGCATTGGAAGACTTTATAAACCAATTGGCATGAAGATAAAAGTCTGCGGGATGAAATATCCTGAGAATATACAGGAGTTAAACAAATTACCTATTGATTATATGGGTATGATATTCTATCAGAAATCACCCCGCTATATCGATTATCAACTATGGCAAGACGTAGGGAATATAGACTCTAGTAATATCAAAAGAGTAGGCGTATTTGTGAATTCAGGAATAGATTTCATCGTTGAAATGATTGACAAATATAAGTTAGACTTAATCCAATTGCACGGAAACGAATCTCCAAACTTTTGTAGCGAGTTAAACAAGTTTATGCCTATAATTAAAGCTTTCTGTATTTCCGAGTCTTCTGACTTTGAACAGACTAAAGCATACGAGGGGCTTCGGGGATATTTCTTATTCGATACCAAAACCCCACAATATGGCGGTTCAGGGAAAAAATTCGATTGGGCAATACTAGATACTTATAATGGAGATACTCCATTTTTCCTTAGTGGAGGGATATCAGCTGAAGACATTCAGCAAATAGAAGCAATAAAGCACCCTCGGCTATACGGAGTAGACCTTAATAGCAAATTTGAAATAGAACCGGGGTTAAAAGACATACAACTACTTGATCAATTTATAAAACAACTAAGAAATGAATAGAATAAAGCAACTGTTTGAAAAAAAGAAAAGAATATATTATCCATCTATTTTACTGCCGGATTTCCGCAATTGAATGACACCTTCAATGTTATTCGCGAATTAGAAGCAAATGGTATCGACCTGATAGAAATAGGTATTCCATTTTCAGATCCGATGGCTGATGGCCCAACTATTCAGGAAAGTGGAACAATTGCTCTTCGCAATGGCATGACATTAAAGGTCTTATTCGAACAGTTGAAAGACATCCGTAGCGAGGTAACGATACCTCTCATCTTGATGGGTTATCTCAATCCGATTATGCAATATGGTTTTGAGAACTTTTGCAAACAATGCAAAGAAACAGGTATAGACGGAGCTATCATTCCCGATCTTCCGTTCAATGACTATATATCTCAATATAAACCAATAGCAGACAAATACGATATAAAAATAGTTATGCTCATCACCCCTGAAACATCAGATGAGCGTATTCGCCTGATAGATGAACATACCGATGGCTTTATCTACATGGTTTCGTCTGCGTCTACTACTGGTGCACAGAGTAATTTTGATGATAAAAAGCAAGCTTATTTCCGAAAAATAAACGAAATGAATCTTCGCAATCCCCGTTTGATTGGATTCGGTATATCTAACAAAGCTACGTTAGAAGCAGCACAAGAGAATGCTAGTGGAGCAATTATCGGAAGTAAATTTATCACATTACTAAAAGAAAGTGCCAATATAAAAGAGGCAGTAAAAGCTCTAAAAGAAGCGTTGAGCAAATAAAAAATCCTTTACTTATACATAGTCCCATAAGTAAAGGATTCCGGTTATTTTGTAATATCCAATTAGAAGGTATATCCCAAGACTATGTTATAGGATTTGAATCGATCATTATAGTTTTCTTTTGATGTATCTTCTTTCAGGTATTGTTCCATTGAAGCCAGAACAAAGATCGAATGTTTGTTTTTCAGTATATAAGATGCTCCTATGTTAAGATAACAACCGACAAAAGGGCTTCTAAGTTCGTATTTTTGCCAACTATTAGACCATTCACTAACCATAAACTTACTGTCGTCGCCCAATAAATGTGTATAGGATATTCCCGCACCTATCATTGGCTGTATTTTGTTTAATGAGAATTTGTATTCTGCACCTAACTTTCCAGTAATAATTATAGCTTTCAATTTGAATTCTGATTCTCCTTCAAGAAAATATGGAAGAGCTTGCGAAAAAGAAAAACGCGAGAAAGACATATCCAATTGCAATGAGAATGATTTAGACCAGCGAGGATTATACAAATTCATCTTTCCTCCTATAACAGGTTGTGTCCCTTTAAGAGTACAGTAGCTATTTCCCGAATAACTATTCAAAGAATAAGTTTGTAGCTGTACTCCTGCATAAACAGAGAATGCCGTTTTGATAGAATTTTCATCCGGATGCTTATTTTCAAAGATAACGCATTCTTCTCCCGTAGTACATACTTTATCATGATATGTTTTTGCTATTTCAATAAAAGTCTTTTGACTAAAATCCATCTTATTCAAATTATTCACAATAGATGGATAATCATTAAAGTAATAGCTAATAAGATTCTTATATTTATTATCCTGAATAATACGTCGATCCCTTTCAACATCAGGAGCCTTCGATATTTCTATCATCTTACCATCTTTCTCGAAGAAGAAGTATTTTTTAGCAGTCGTATCATAGTAATAAAGGTTCATCACACCTTCTACAAGATATTCAAGAAAGAATTTCTGGGGAACACTATCTATTGTCACATCACGTGTTACATAATATTTTCCTTCATCTGAGAATCTATAACCTGCAATATCACCGGGATAATATGTTTTTTCAGCCTGCTCTGATTTGAATGTACATCGTGTTGCATTTATGGCATCCGTCCTAAAATCGATCAAGCCAAATATTGTATCGTTATCATTGGTTATAACATAGCCTTTTTTATAATTATTTTGGGCATTAAGAGAGGCTAACAATACTAAAGAAATAAATGGGCATAAAAATAATTTCTTTTTCATAAATTCAGTTTTTCATAGTGTAAAATGTTAAAATAGGAAGCGAATGTATTAAAAAATTAAATAAAAAAGAACATTTTTTAATATAAAATTCATAGTAAAAAATAATATCTTTGCTCATCAACTTAAGCACAACTTTTTACCCAGTTAATGACTAAGATTAAAGAATATACAAAGTGGATAGGAAAACTTATATACAGATATAAATTTACTATACTGGCTCTAATATATATTGGTCTAATAGCCTTTCTGCCTATCAATTTAGCTCCAAGTATTCCAATGGCTATACATGTAGCTTCATTCCTATTCGTCCTAAATATATTAGCCAAGACCAAATACACATTTGTAATTACATTTATACTCGCATTTATACTTACGTTCAATGCCTATTTCGCATTTGTCTTAGGGAGCGATATTTCGCTGGATATGATGGCTTCGATATTCGAAACGCATACGACAGAAGCTGCGAGTATGCTGAAAGGTGGAGTACTGATCGGTGGTCTGATAGCATTAACTACTACAACTCTTCTTCTGTGGTTATCCGAAAAAGAACTTAAGGAAGCTAGGCTTTCTATAAAATGGTCTTTAGTAGGATTGTTGATTTATATCTTTTTATTCCTACCGTTTGTTTCTTACAAACGCATCGCTTACGAATATCAAGAAGACCTGTTTATGGAATTCCCGATTCGGGTAGGACAAGATAAAGTAAATATGTATGCGCCGATTCTCTATGGCAATATAGCAACAATTTTGGCTTACCAAGAAGAGATGGCGCAACTACGGAAGTTTGCTGATCAGAGCAACAAAAAGCTTCCCGAAGGAATACTACTCAATGACACAGTACAAAAACCCGAAAAAATATACCTTGTAATCGGAGAGAGTGCCTATCGCAAACACCTTTCTCTGTATGGTTATCCGATAAAAACAACTCCGTTTTTGGATAGCTTGGCACAAAGTGTACCCTCCCCTATAAATTACTATAATGGTATTGCAGCAGCACCTTTTACACGGAACGCTTTACGTATAGCCTTGTCGTTTGCATCGCCAACAAATATGACGCCATTTTATGAAGAGAAAACACTTATAAACCTCGCCAATGATGCAGGATATGAAACTTATTGGTTATCCAATCAAGGTGCATCGGGTATTCAGGATTCTTATTTGGGATATTTAGCAGCAGGAACAGACAAAGCGGTATTTACCAAAGGTGGATATCTGGCCAATGATGATTTCGATCTGATCCCGATACTAAAAGAAGAACATAAACCGGATAAAAAACAATTCTTTATTATACATTTGGTGGGAAGTCATAATAATTACTCGGACAGGTATGATACAATAGATGCCAAAGCAATACCAAGCTCGGGCTCACCTCTGCAAACAGACTATGATAGATCTATACATCATACCGACAGGGTGATGCGTGAAATATACAAGGTGATGCAACAAGATACCACAGCTGTATTCTTTCATTTTTCCGATCATGGAGAGATATTAGGTAAAGGACACGGCCCTTGGAAAAATGGTATTGCCCAATATGACATTCCACTCATAACAATACAGAAGAATGAAAGCAGGATCAACTCCGTAATGACTAAATACGTTGATCCAGTAACCAAGCTGATCAACAATTCGAGCACGATATATATACTAGCAGAGATGATGGGATATATTATACCACAGAAGTACGTAGACAAATCTATTGAGGACGGACGCTATGTGCGCCATAGCGACCAAAGCTATTCTCCATATTCTGAAATAAAAGAAGAACCCGAATACATCAAGTTTAAGTATTAATTAATAAAAAATAAAGACTATTACGATAAGTAAATATCTATAAATACAAATAAGTAAATTAATCATAAAAGCGATCAGGCTGTTTATCTATATAGAGTCTTTTTGCTAACTTTGGACTTCTTATTTTAAAATAATTCGTATAGATACTTTCTATGAAAAAAATATCATTTTTATTTTTCCTGTCAATCGTTCTGTCAGTATCGCTTTATGCTCAGCAACCTGCGTCATGGACAACCAAGCTTGTTGATAAAGGAAACGGAGAAGTTGAATTAACGACAACTTTTCGAATAGATCCTACATGGCATATCTTTGACATAACTATTCCCGAAAATGGACCGATGCCCACAACGATCTCAATCGATAAGTTGAAGGGCGCAACTAAAGTCGGTAACCTGAAAGCGGTCAACTCCAAATTGAAGAAAAAATATGACGACATATTTCAGATGGAGTATGGCTATTATGAAAATCAGGCTACTTTTGTTCAAACACTTAAAATAACCGACAAAGCAGCTTTCGCTCTCGAAGGTGATTTTCGTGGACAGGTATGTAGCGAGATTGACGGGCAGTGTATTCCGATAAAAATTGATCTGGACTTCAAATCAAAAGATTTACCGGCTACAGTTGTTGCAGCTAAAGCAGGCGAATCCGATAGTGCATCGGAAGGATTATTAGCCGAACAAGTTCAAGCCGACAGCTTATCTTCATCGGTATCAAGTACCACAGCAAACGTAAGCAGCGAAGAACTTTGGACTCCTGTAATAGGCGATCTGAAAGCTTATGGTGCTGCGGGAGATACCTCTGACATGTCACTCCTTTGGATTTTCTTAGGGGGCTTTGGCGGTGGACTTATCGCCCTACTTACACCTTGTGTATGGCCGATGCTACCTATGACCGTAAGCTTTTTCCTTAAACGAAATAAGAAAAACAAAGAAAAAGCAATAAAAGATGCGATTACCTACGGAGTGGGAATTATCATTATATATGTTACTCTCGGTTTATTAATAACCGGAATATTTGGAGCCAGCGCTCTGAATGATTTAGCCACAAGTGCCATATTCAACCTGATATTCTTTGCCTTGTTAGTGGTGTTTGCAATATCATTCTTCGGTGCATTCGAGATCGTTTTACCATCTTCATGGACGAACAAAATGGATCAGAAAGCCGATTCTACTACAGGTATTATCAGTATTTTCTTCATGGCTTTTACACTAGCACTCGTTTCATTCTCTTGCACCGGGCCTATCATAGGCACATTGTTGGTACAGGCAGCCGGATCGGGCAGCATAATAGCCCCCGCAATCGGGATGTTGGGCTTTGCTGTAGCTTTGGCTATTCCATTTTCTTTATTTGCAATATTCCCTTCTTGGCTCGAAAGTATGCCAAAATCAGGAGGATGGTTGAACTCTGTAAAAGTCGTATTAGGGTTCTTAGAGCTCGCGCTTGCCCTGAAATTCTTATCAGTAGCCGACCTTGCATACAAATGGGGTATATTAGACCGTGAAGTATTTCTAGTATTATGGATTGTGATATTCGTTTTGCTTGGTGTCTACTTGTTAGGTAAATTAAAACTACCGCACGACAGCGACCTGAAATATGTTTCTATTCCACGTTTGCTTATGGCTATTGTTTCATTTGCTTTTGCGGTGTATATGGTTCCGGGGTTATGGGGTGCTCCTCTTAAAGCAATCAGTGCATTTGCACCACCATTATATACTCAAGACTTTAGCCTATACAATGGAGTTGTTCATGCCAAGTTTGAAGACTATGAGGCTGGCATGAAATATGCTCAGGAGAAAAACAAACCTGTTATTATAGACTTTTCGGGCTATGGCTGTGTAAACTGCCGCAAGATGGAAGCTTCTGTTTGGACAGACCCGCGTGTAAAACAATTGCTTGACGAAGAGTATGTACTTATCACCCTGATGGTAGACGACAAAACCAAATTGAGTGAGGTGATGGAAGTTCAGGAAAACGGTAAGACTACAAAATTGAGAACTATTGGTGACAAATGGAGTTATCTGCAACGACATAAATTTGCGACAAACTCTCAGCCCTATTATGTTCTTTTAGACCATGCCGGAAAACCAATAGGTCCATCATACGCATACGATGAAGATGTAAATAAATACATCGAATTCCTGAAAAAAGGATTGGATAATTTCAAAAAGAAAAAAGAAGAAGTAAAATAAAATGAAAGCAGGCAGCAGCCTGCTTTCTCTAAATTTATACACGATGATGCATACAAGAGAACAAAAAATGGAAGCCTTTGGACGTTTGCTCGACATCATGGATGAGTTGCGGGTAAAGTGTCCGTGGGATGCAAAACAGACAAATGAGAGCTTGCGTACCAATACGATAGAAGAGGTTTATGAACTATGCGAAGCCATTATTCAGAATAGTGATGAAGCCATCAAAAAAGAGCTTGGAGATGTTTTGCTACATGTTGTATTTTATGCAAAGATCGGGGAAGAAAAAGGAACATTTGATGTAGCTGATGTATGTCATGCTTTGTGTGACAAATTAATATATCGCCATCCTCATGTATTCGGAGATGATGCTGCGAAGACAGCCGGAGAGGTTGAAAAATCGTGGGAACAACTAAAACTAAAAGAAAAGGGAGGAAACAAAACTATTCTTGAAGGCGTTCCGGCATCATTGCCATCTATAGCAAAGGCTCACCGAATACAAGATAAAGCTCGCAATGCCGGCTTCGATTGGGAGAACAGAGAAGACGTGTGGGATAAAGTTTCAGAGGAACTTCAAGAGTTGAAAAACGAAATATCAAAAATGGATCAAGATAAGACAGAAGCTGAATTTGGAGATATGTTTTTTAGCCTTATTAATGCAGCCCGTCTATATAAAGTCAATCCGGATAATGCTCTTGAACGCACCAATCAGAAGTTTATACGCCGTTTCAATTACATAGAACAAGAAGCAAAAAAGCAAAATAAGAATTTAAAAGATATGACCTTAGCCGAGATGGATGCATTATGGAATCAGGCTAAAGCGATGGAATAGTTCTTATAAAAAGAACTTAACTCTCTGGCATAAAAAAAGACGCATTTTATGAAATGCGTCTTTTTTGATAGTATATTATTTATATTAGATCCAACGAACAAAAGCAAAGTCCTGACGATGTGCCATATCTGCATGCTTAGGATATACACGATAAGCAAAGTTACATAGTCCCGGAATCTTGGCTATTGCATTCAGCTCAAAATATAGTTTCGAACCCTCTGTCTTAACCAACTTAAAGTCTTCAGAAGAGATAAACTTGTCTGTTTTCTTATCCGCATCATATTCGGTAAGCACACAGTCTATGCCCAAATCTCCTTTCATATCTCTCTTGTCAATAACAACTTCCACTTTAATCTTTTCACCTTCAGTAAAGTTATTTGAAGCAAGCGGAGCTCCATCTTTTATATTCTGACCATTGAAAGTAACCTTCTCTACTACAAGTTTGTCCCAGTTAGCAGCGGTATCTTCTTTCCATGCGGCCAATTCTTTTGCCTTAGCATAGTTATTCGCTGTAACCAGTTTGACACGTTCTCGTTCTGGCTTGTAGAAGTTCTTGATGTAGTCATCAATCATTCGCTTAGTTGTATATTCAGGTGCGATATTAGCGATTGAGTTCTTTACAAACTGTATCCACTCTGGCGAATATCCTTTAGAGTTACGTGCATAATAAAGAGGTAATATCTCATTCTCGAAAGTAGAATAGATTTCTGCTGCATCTAATTCATCCTGATAAGCCTGATTAGAATAAGTACGTTTATCTGTCAGACACCAGCCGGCTTCTTTTTTGTAACCTTCGTACCACCATCCGTCAAGTACAGAGAAGTTAAGAACTCCGTTCATTTCGGCCTTTTCGCCTGATGTACCCGAAGCCTCAAGTGGACGAGTTGGTGTATTCAACCAAATATCTACTCCCGAAATTAAACGTTTCGCTAAACGCATGTCATAGTTCTCAAGGAAGATTATCTTACCAAGGAATTCTGGACGGCGTGAGATTTCTACAATCTGTTTGATCAAACCTTGTCCTGCACCATCTGCAGGGTGAGCTTTGCCTGTATATAAGAACTGGATTGGATATTTTTCATTATTTACCAGCTTTGCCAAACGGTCAAGGTCTGTAAATAACAGGTGTGCACGCTTATAAGTAGCAAAACGACGACCAAATCCAACGAGTAATGCGTCCGGATTGATTTTATCTACAATGTTGAAAATCGCTGAAGGAGCCTTCTGGCTCTTTATCCAGCCTTCTTTCATTTGTTCTTGCACATAGCTGATAAGACGTTTTTTCAAGATAGAACGAACATTCCATAGATCTTCGTCTTTTACACTATATATATTATCCCAAATCTCATGATTGGACTGATCTTCATAGAAGTTCTTATCAAATGTTTTTTCATACAGCAACTTCATTTCTTTTGCTGTCCAAGTCGGCATATGCACCCCGTTTGTTACATGCCCTACGTGCAACTCTTCAGGGAAATAAGCCGGCCAAACTGGCTGGAACATCTGACGAGAAACAATACCATGCAGATAACTAACACCGTTAGCTTCAAGGCAGGTGTTGAGCGCAAATACACTCATGCTGAATTTCTCTCCACTGCCCGGATGCTCACGTCCCATATCAACAAAGTCTTGCCAAGAGATGCCTAGACGTGCAGGATAGTTACCTAAATATTTACCAAGAAGACCTTCGTCAAAATAGTCGTGTCCTGCAGGAACTGGAGTATGCACTGTATACAAACCTGAAGCACGTACAACCTCTAGCGCTTGATTAAATGTTAGACCTTCACCTTCGATCAGATCGAGCAAACGCTGTACATTAATAAGAGCTGCATGACCTTCGTTGCAATGATAAATTTCTTTTTTAATACCTAACTTATTAAGCAATAAGATACCTCCTATACCAAGCAAATACTCTTGTTTTAGACGATTTTCCCAATCTCCACCATATAATTGGTGAGTAATAGGTTTGTCGAACTCGCTATTCAAGTCGATATCGGTATCGAGTAAGTATAGGCTTATACGCCCTACATTTACTTTCCATATATTTGCGTATATATCTCTATCCGGATACGGAACGGCCAAAATCATTTGATTGCCATCCTCATTCAGCACCGGCTCGAGAGGAAGATCTCCAAAGCTTTGAGGCTCATAGTTTGCTACCTGCTGCCCGTCAGGAGAAATAGATTGGGAGAAGTATCCGTAACGATAGAGGAAGCCCACTCCTGTAAGATCTACATGACTGTCACTTGCCTCTTTTAGATAGTCTCCGGCCAAAACACCTAAGCCTCCCGAATATATCTTTAATACATGAGTAAAACCATATTCCATACTAAAATATGCAACAGACGGTTTTGATGTATCAAATTTTTGAGACATATATTTTTCGAACTTCTTAATAACGTTATCTACTTTATTCATTAAGGTAGCGTCTTTAAGAATCTCTTCTATTCTTTCATTAGATAATTTATGAAGTAATAGAACCGGATTATTGTCTGATTCTTTCCAAAGTTCCGGATCAAATTCGGCGAAAAGATCAGTAGCTTCATTGTTCCATACCCACCATAAATTACGTGAAATTTTTTCAAGCGGCAATAATTCTTTTGGTAAGTTCACTTGTGTATGCGCACTTCTCCATGTAGGATTATTCGAATAACTTGCTTTAATTCTCATAGATGTTATATATTTAAACTTGTATTGATTATCTTAAGATGTTGCGATGTATAATTGTAAAAATACAAATATAACATATTTAGCAACCTTTATCGTTATATTACCTAATTATAACTTTTATAAAAGCTGCAAACGTTTGCAAAGTTTAATTTACTTTCTTTCAGAAGCTTTAGCTAATGCTATATCATACGCTTCTTCATAATATTTGAAAAAATGCCCCCAATCTGCCAATGCAGCCCTATCGAGTGCAGCCTTACGCAAGATACGTTCTTGCTCTGCACTTTTGGTTGTCATTTCAAACACTCTGTTACAAATATCTTCTGACACTTCTATAAAGTTGTAATCGTCTCTAGTCACTACCTCTGCTCCGTCATCCATTCCTTTTTCATCTCCTTCTTTACGCATCCACAAGCCAAATCCGGCTAAAGATGTAGTAATAGTAGGAACTGAAAAAGCAATACTTTCGTGAGGCGTATATCCCCAAGGCTCATAATATGAAGGGAAAACAGACACGTCCATTCCTATCAACAAGTCATAGTAAGGAATATTAAAAATACCATCATTCCCATTCAAGTATGAAGGCACGAAGATAACTTTCACTCTATCTTCCTTTCTGTTTTGTAGTTTCAAATACGAAATTTGGTTCAATATAGAGTCATTATTCATATTTTTCAACCAGTGAGTTATATGAGGAAAGGTCAATGATGTATCGGGGGTCTCGTTTTTGCTTAATCGTTCTTGCAGGTCTGTACGGGGAGTATCTATCCACGCCGGCACCATAATGAATGCAATCACATCTTTTTCGAGTTGCTTAATGTGTTCCAATCTATTCATTGCATCGATAAAGACATCAAGCCCCTTGTTTCGGTATTCATAACGTCCGCTGGTTACCACCAGAAGGGCATCCTCTTGTATGTCATACCCTAATAACTTTTCGGTAACATTGATTAGTTTTTTTCTTGCTGCAAGACGCTTGGCTTCGTGTTCTTCGCCAACAGGTATAAAGTCTTTCTCGAAACCATTTGGAGTTACCAAAGGTTCACGGTGAAGTAATTGCTTACATTCTTTGGCTGTTATATCACTCACTGTAGTAAAACAATCCACTTGCTGAGCCGCCGTTTTCTCCACAGAATGCTTTGCTTGCATATTTAATTCACGAGCCATCTGATCACTATCGTATGCAAACAAATAGTTGTATAACGGTTTGCCATTTCCTGCGATGGAGCGACCGATGGATGTAGCATGGGTAGTAAACACAGTGCCCACTTTTGGCAAACGATCTTTGACATAAAGTGCACCTATTCCGAGCATCCACTCGTTGAAGTGTGCTATGACTTTCTTATTTTCAAGATTATAATATCTGTAGAAACTTTCTATTATGGCACCTGTAGCATAGGCAAACATACACGCTTCGTCGTAATCGCCATACGCATGCAGAGAATCTACTCCAAACTTGTGCCACATGTAGCTATATATCTCATCTTTATGAGCAAAGAGGCTTTCAAAATCAACGAGTATCACAATCGGTTCACCCGGAACGAGCCACCTTCCGACTCTTACCTTCAACCTATCGTATATCGAGATTGTCTTTACCCATTCGGCAAACAATTTGTTGTCTTCTTGAAACCAAGGGCTTGTAGTCTCTTTCCAAATATCAGGACCGATGAAGATTGCTCTGTCTTTATACTTTTCCTGCATTGTTTTTGCTTTAGTCGACAGCACAGTGTAAATGCCTCCAACCTTGTTACATACCTCCCAGCTTGTTTCAAAAATATAATCAGGATTATTGAGTCGCTTTGCCATAAATGATGCTAATTCGTGTCTTAAGTTTATAAATAAATAGAATTAAATAAAAGCAAATAAAGGCTATCGTTCCTTTTTTTAGTAACTTTGCCGTCGCTTTTACAAACCGCAAAGGTAACAAAGATAATAAACATATAAATATATTTTGACTGTGAGTAGTAGAAGAAAGCTTAAAAAAAGTATAAACGAATCAATAGATTTATTATATACTGACTGTGTATTTTACAAAGTATTTGTAATAGATGCTGACCAGGCAGCTGCAGATAAAGTAATAACCCGAATAGTAGAAACTCAGGAAGAATTTCTGAACAGAGTGAATGTAAACGAAGGAAAAGAAGTTAAAGGCAGAGTAAAAGCTTATTACAAAAAAGTTAAAGCTGATTTCAAAGAGCAGATCAACTCTATTGCCAAAGAAATAGAATCTTTAGGTTAATGAAAAGTATATGTAATTTTATCCTCCGCCTTATAGGTTGGAAGATTACAGGTCTGAATAACTTACCAGACAAATGTGTTATTTGTGTTGCCCCACACACCAGTAATTGGGATCTACCATTGGGACTGATTGTTTATAAAGCGATGGGACGAAAAGCATCATTCCTGATCAAAAAAGAATGGTTCTTCTTCCCTATGAATCTACTATTTAAACTGTTGGGAGGGATCCCTGTCGACCGTTCCAGAAAGTCATCACTAACAGAACAGATGGCAGAAATATATTCTAAAAGAGAAAATTTTCAGTTGGCCATAACACCTGAAGCGACAAGAAAAGCCAATTCTGAGTGGAAAAAAGGCTTTTATTTCATAGCTATGGAAGCCGATGTACCTATTGTAATTGCAGCTCTTGACTATGGAAAGAAGGAGGCTAACTTCAAGCAAATAATAATGCCTACAGGTGACGTAGAAGGTGATATAGCAAAAATAAAAGCTCTCTACAAAGATGTTGTAGCTCGCCGTCCCGAACACTTCTCGATATAAGAAAAAGGATATAAAACAAAAATATCTGTTGTTTTTAAAAACTCTCGCTTCAATATTAAAGTGAGAGTTTTTGCATATTCTTAGTTAGCTATCAGCAAGATAATATATTCTTGTTTCTTAATCTCATTTTAAATGTACACTGGAGAGTAGTATAATTAAAAACCACATCAGAATAGCACATTGAACATAACACACTAAATATCTGTTTATTTATATAAATGACCTTAAATTTATATTATAAAAACAAAATCTTGTTATTTATAAAATAGGTGTGCATGCAACGAACTGACTCTATTTCCGTCTAAAAAATAATTTACAATCGAAATGGATATAGGATATACATTATTTCGTATGTATAATTCGGGAGGATAATTCAAGATAGAATATTAATCATAAATAAAAACTACATAAATATTGATAAAATTAAAAGAGAAACATTATGAAACACTTTTTAAAATCAGCAACCTTTTTTGTTACACTTCTTACTTTAGCTTTCGTTGTTCAAAGTTGTAATTCTGTGAAACCTATCGAAAAAGCACAACTAGAGGGCGGTCCTTGGGTGTTGAAAACGCTCAAAGGAGAAGCTGCACAAACAGCATTTTCGGGAGAAATTCCGAATGTTAATTTTGACTTTTCGAAAAATCTGCTATCCGGTAGTGGCGGTTGCAACCGTTATACAGGAGGTTTTACATTGAGTGAAAAAAACATATTTTCTGCACCTCAACTAGCATCTACCATGATGGCATGTATGCATGCGAATAAGGAATCTGAATTTTTAGCAGCTTTATCAACTCCTAATCTTGTGGTTTCTCTGTCAAAAGAGGGACAACTCACTTTTTCGGAAGGGAAAAATGTATTACTAGAGTTCGAAAAGTCTCAAAAAACAGCCACATCCGAGGTAATAAATACTGTTAATGCTGATAATATATCAGGAAAATGGACTTTGGCTTCTATCGAAGGAGAAGACATGGCAGCATTATTCCCCGACAAACCAGCCTCTATGGAAATAACAGCAGATGGAAAAGTTTTCGGTAATGCGGGATGTAATACCTATCGCAGCACTTTCACTTTAGAAGAAAACACGATTAAATTCGGTCCTGCCATGTCGACCAAAATGGCATGTCCTAGCTTAAAAGGTGAATCTCTATTTCTTTCTAAATTGTCTACACCTCTACAAGCAGCTTTAACAGGAGATAAACTGACATTTTTGAGTGAAGGCAAAGTTGTACTGGAATTTACAAAAGACACAGGCGATAAATAAAAAACGAGAAAAACAAGATAACATGGAGCTGTATTTAACTAGAATACAGCTCTTTTTTTAATTCAATACTTTTTTTACATTTTCACTGTAACAAATTTTTGGGTTGTTTCGTCTTAGTAATAGAAAGTGGATGAAAGCGCACATCTAACAAATTTATAACGACTCAAATATAAAAACATTTATGAAAAAGTATTTAATTTGTCTGGTATTAACTATTGCGTTGGGCCAGATAGCATACGGCCAAAGTTTAAACAAGTTGATGGATAACTTATCTAAAGTAGAAAACATTGAAACCGTTAAAATCGGACCGTTTATGATGACTTTAGGAAAAGCATTCGGAGGAGTGGGTGATATACCGGTTGCCAGAGGAATACATTCGATGGAAGTATATGACCTATCAAGCTGCAACTCTTCTGTAAAGCAAAAGCTAACCGACCAAATGGAAAAATTAAAAGATGGGGACGGTTACGAAACGCTGCTCATGGCTAAAGACAAAGATGATAATGTACGCATTATGATGAAAAAGAAAAACAATACAATAAGCGACATGGTTATCCTTTGTATGAGTGCAAACGACCCGACTATAGTGAAGTTTTCGGGAAAAATAAAAGAAGAAGATCTGACCCAATTGGTTCAAAAATACGACAAATAGCACCTGTTAAAATTACGTAAACACAATTATAAATAAAAAAACAGAACATTATGAAAAAGTATATTTTTTCTTTAGTATTGACCTTCGTTGCAGTACAATTCTCTTATGCTCAAGATCTGAATAGTTTTATGTCTGATTTTTCGAAACAAGAAGGTGTACAACGACAATTAGTAGATCGCTCTATGCTCGACATGTCGATGAAGGCAGCCATGACTGCTGATTCAACCGGGCAGATGGTTTCCAAAATGCCGGCATTCATGCAAAAGATAGACTCTATAGAAGTTCTTGCTATTGAAAAATATAGTCCCGAAGTAAAAACTAAATTCTTGGAAGGTATTCAAAGTTTCAAAGATGGGAATGGATATGCAACCCTATTATCGGTGAATGAAGCTGACGACAATGTGAAAATTATCTCGCACAAAGAAGGGGACTTATTTACCGGTGTATACATTTTGGTATTAGATAACGAAGATGCTGTGATTGTAAAAATGTCAGGCAACCTTACCGAATCGGATCTAACGGAAATACTTAAAGAACAAAATAAAAACAAATGAGATGGATGCAGAAACTTTTAAAAAAGTGTTTCTACCATATCATCAGAAGTTATACCGAATAGCATACCGAATAGTACAGGATACAGCCAATGCAGAAGACATAGTGCAAGAAACGTTCATCAAGCTCTGGAACAAGAAAGACGAATTGGAACAGATCGAAAATACAGAAGGCTTTGCCATTATCATCGTTCGCAACTCTTGTCTCGATTATCTGAGAAAAGCAAAGAATGACTATCATACGTCATATGATACCGAAATACCCGAGAGCACATCTCTGTCTAAGGAATTAGAAATACAGGATGACGCGGCATATGTAAAAGATCTGATAAATAAGCTACCCGATCAGCAACGGCAGGTGATAATGATGAAGCACTGGGATGGATATACCGATGAAGAAATAGAAAACATTACCGGAATAAGCCCCGGAAATATACGGGTCATACTATCCAGAGCAAGGAAAACGATAAGAGAGCAATACGCTAAAATAGAACAAAGATGAAGACAAGCGAAATAAAAAAATTAGTCGAAGCTTTTTACAATGGAGAGACTACAATAGAAGAAGAAAAACTATTGCTAAGTTATTTTCAAGGTGAAGATGTTGCGGAGGAATTACTAAAAGAGAAAGATTTATTTCTTAACTTATATCAATCCGAATCTATTGACGTTCCTCTTCATTTAGAAGCTAAACTTGACACTCTGATAGATGAATTGGCTGCAAAAGAAAAAGTAAAGGTGACACTAAAACCTGCATCAAAGAAGAAATATATACTGAGGTGGGCAGGAGGCATTGCTGCCGGTATAGCCATATTAATCACAGCAGGCATATACTTCAACAAACAGGAGAAGACAACAATGACACCTATAGCTCAGACTATTGATAAGACTATCGACAAGGCAGATGAACAGAAGATAAAGGAAGCACAGGAAGCGCTGGTACTGTTATCGTCGAAGTTCAATAAAGGCATGGATCAACTGGCTTTGGTATCAACAAATCTGGATAAGACAAACGAAATATTAAATAAAACTTTCAACAGAAAAAAAGATAAAGAATCATGAAATTAAAAGGATTACTAACAGCATTTGTGTTTATGTGTAGCCTTATAGCTGTTCAGGCACAGGATAAAATGTTTGAAAGATTCTCTAACAACAAGGATATTACAACTGTATACATTTCCAAAGCTCTTCTGTCTATGGTTCCTAATATGGATACCGGAGGTGTAAATGTAAAAGGTCTGGCAAATAAGCTGGAACAACTCGAAATATACACCAGCGACAACAAGAACTCTGTGAAACAGATGGTGCTTGAAGCTGAGTCTTTGAAAAAGAATAAGGCATTCGAATCTCTAATGTCTGTAAGAGAGGGCGACCAGATGATCAATTTTTATGCTCAAAAAGACGGAAACAACAAATTCAAAGATTTGGTAATGGTTATAAATGAAAACACCGAATGTACCATTATTCGTATCGTAGGCAGTTTCACGATGGAGGATATTAAAAAAGTAATGGATAAATAGAATATGGGTCTTACTACTAAATATAAAGCCCACTCCAAATGGAGTGGGCTTTGTTCATCTATAAAGAATCCTTCAAAATCATTTACATATCACTGTTCTTTTATTGTATATTCCCACAATAAAGTTTTAAATGTAGCTACTTGCCAAAAATCAGAAAAACTTTCATACCCCGGCTGGGTAGCTATCGCATCCCCTCCAATAATAGAAACACACAGGTTTCCGTGTGAATCATAGACATTGCTATTAAAATCAAACATAGAATCTTTTAACTTGGAAGAACTTCCCGTAATAAACTCTCCATATCTGATTTCATAGTAATTTTCTCCTTTGTAAGCAAGCTGTTCAATAAAGCCTCCAAGATTTTTAGCTGACCCACCATTGCTAGCATAGCGTACATCTACTTCTTTTTTAACAGTTTCTTTCTTTTCTTTTAGCCAACTAAGCGTGTTAACAGGATTATTCTCGATTGGATTAGTATATTCAACCAAGACCATTTCACCATCGTTATCATCACTACATCCGGCTACAGGCAAAAAAAGTATTATTGTAGCAAAGAACAGGAATAAAGTTATGTTTTTCATATTAAAGATATATTTAGTTTATATACTATTAGATGCAAAAACAAACAAAAAAGTTGCATTAAAAAAATTGAAAGCAAACAAAAAGCCTCTCACTAATTAAAGTAAGAGGCTTTCTCTATATTTGATAACTTGTATTATCCGTTTACTTTAGCCATAGCTGCGATAAGATCAAGACATTTGTTAGAATATCCCCACTCATTGTCATACCAGCTAACTACTTTAACGAAAGTTGGGCTCAATTGGATACCAGCTTTTGCATCGAAGATTGAAGTGCGAGCATCGCCAAGGAAGTCTGAAGAAACTACTTCTTCGTCTGTATATCCAAGAACACCTTTCAATTCGCCTTCTGATGCATCTTTCATAGCTTTGCAGATATCATCGTAAGATACTTCTTTAGAAAGACGAGCAGTAAGGTCAACTACAGAAACATCCAATGTAGGAACACGGAATGCCATACCTGTAAGTTTTCCGTTTAGTTCAGGAATAACTTTACCTACAGCTTTAGCAGCACCGGTAGAAGAAGGGATGATGTTACCTGCAGCAGCACGTCCACCTCTCCAGTCTTTAGCTGAAGGTCCGTCTACTGTTTTTTGAGTTGCAGTAGTAGCGTGTACTGTAGTCATCAAAGCTTCAACGATACCAAATTTGTCGTGCAATACTTTAGCGATAGGAGCAAGACAGTTTGTAGTACAAGAAGCATTAGAAACGAATTGAGTTCCTTTTACATATTTATCTGTGTTAACTCCACAAACGAACATAGGGGTATCGTCTTTTGAAGGAGCTGACATTACTACATATTTTGCACCAGCGTCGATGTGACCTTGAGCTTTTGACTTTTCAAGGAAAAGACCAGTAGATTCAACAACATATTCAGCACCTACTTCGTTCCATTTCAAGTCTGCAGGATTCTTTTCAGCAGTTACACGGATAGCGTTTCCGTTAACAACCAATTTACCGTCTTTAACTTCAACTGTTCCGTCAAATCTACCGTGCATAGTATCGTAACGCAACATATAAGACATATATTCTACGTCGATAAGGTCGTTGATACCTACAATCTGAATGTCATTTCTTTTTTGTGCAGCACGGAAAACAAGACGTCCAATACGTCCAAAACCGTTAATACCTACTTTAATCATTTTGTTTTAATTTTTATAGTTAAAAAATCGAGTATATCCAACTTAAAAGCTTTTGAGAAGATGTGAAATTATGTTATAAAACATGCTTTCTGAAAAGCTGTACAAAGTTAATATTTTTTTCCTTATCAAATAATTTTGTTTATTATTTTTAAAGGCCATAAAGCTGTTTGTTGTGGTGACAATCACCTTTTTAGCCTTTTTGTAAAGTAGAGTTATCTTTTTCACACATTTCTTTTGATAAAAAAAAGACCCTCTAGTACCTCTTTTTATTTGCGGGTTTTCTTCTTCACACTTGATTTCCCATTTCTCATACCACTCCCACTTTCTTTGTATCCTGTCGGCGTTTTTTTCTCTTTGTACGAATTAGCAGATTTACCTTTAGGTTGAGGAGTCTTTGCCTCTTGTGGTTTTGTTTTCTTTTTCGGCGCACTCTCAGTTTTTACAGAAGATGCTGTTTTCTTACGTAGTATTTCCAATTCTTCTTTTGTAATATTACGCCATTGACCAACTTTTATATTGCCCAACTTTATATGCATTATTCGTATCCGCTCGAGTCTCACTACATTATAGCCGAGATATTCGCACATACGCCGTATTTGCCTGTTCAGTCCCTGCCTCAATACAATGTTAAACGAATGAGTCCCGGTTTTAACCACTTCACATTTACGAGTAACGACTCCTAGTATTGGCACTCCGCCTTGCATCTTTTTAACGAAATCCTCATTTATAAGCTTATCCACTGTTACATGGTATTCTTTTTCATGATTATTGTCGGCACGCAGCATCTTATTCACCATATCTCCTTCATTGGTCAGGATTATAAGACCTTGCGAATCTTTATCAAGTCTCCCAATCGGAAATATTCGTTCATCATGACCAACGGCATCAATAATATTATTTGGCTCATCCAAATCTGTCGTACTTACGATTCCGACAGGCTTATTGTAAGCTATAAAAACAGGCTGTGTATTGCAGGTTACAGTCTCGCCATATACTTTCACTTCCTGCCCGGCCAGCACCTGGCTTCCGATAGAAGCTCTTTTTCCATTAATTGTAACACTTCCTTGCTCTATCAGTTTATCAGCCTCTCGTCGCGAACAATAACCGCTATCGCTGATATATTTATTTATACGCATTTACTTTATTTAAGATGTTTTTGTTAGAAACAATTTGAGATATTTCCTTGATGTTATAAGCCACTCAATAGAAGAATCAAAAAAATAATGACTAATATTTTTATGGATATAAATAAACTAAGATGTGCCAGTACAAAAGTAGGTAAACTCACTTTATGTATTAAATATTCGCAGTCCTACTTATCTTTTATCAACACGAACCTCTATGTAAAGTTACATATTTTTAGCGATAAAAGCTAATTCTACAACCATCCATTTTCTTTATACCAGCTCACAGACTCTTCAAGACCATCCTTCAAGTTGTATTTAGGAGTAAATCCCAGATCATTTACAAGAGGGGTTATATCACATTCCCAATTACGTTGCTTCATTATTATATACTTATCCCTATTTAAGGTCGAAGGCTTTTTTGTTATCCTAGAAATACTTTCTGCCAATACAGATACAGCCTTCAATATCCACAACGGAACTTTAAGACTCACCACGTGTTTCTTTTCTATAACCTGCTTTACCAGCTGCGTATATTCCTTATCTGTATACACATCTCCATCGGCTACAAAATAAGCCTTATTCTTCAATTCACTTTTCAGCCCAAGAAATACAGCATCTACCAAATCCTTCACATAAATAAAAGTCAAATGCTGAGGCTTAAAACCCGCACCAACATCAAGACCCGATTTCACAGTCTTTATCATCAGAAAATAATCTTTCTCTCGAGGCCCGTATACACCTGTAGGACGTAATATTACATAAGGAAAATCATCCATCGAGCGCAAATAACATTCTGCTTTCAGCTTACTCTTACCGTATGCCGTATTAGGATTCGGCGTATCAGTTATCTTTATAGGAGTATAATTCTCTTCGTCTCCTACACCAAAAGCACTGAGACTACTCATCAGAATAAATTTATCGGGAACAGCGTCTACTTCTCGCAATGCATCGATAAGGTTAGCTGTATATCGAAAATTTATTTTATCAAAATCTTTAGCATCTAAACATTTAGTGACCCCGGCATTGTGTACGACATAATCAAACTTGCCATATTTCTTTTTAAAGTGAGATAGCTGTTCTTTCAATTTATTTTTATCCCCAAAGCTCAGGTCTAAAAATTGAATGCGATCATCCTTCAGATACTCACGACTGCTGCTTTTACGCACGCCTGCCCAAGTCTCATACCCTTCCCTTAAAGCCTTCTCGACAAGAAAACTTCCAATAAAGCCACTGGCTCCTGTAATCAAAATACGTTTAGCATTCATATCGAGAACAAATTTACAACAATCTCCGTATTCCTTACATTTTCAAAATCAATTAATTTATTTATTGCGTTTAGTGTAACTTTAACCTTTTAAATATTTGTAGGTTTGAAAAATATAACTAAATTTGCAACCCGATTTTGCACGATAAAACTAAAAAATAAACATATAATAAATACAATAGCAATGTCCAAGATTTGTCAAATTACAGGAAAGAAAGCTATGGTTGGCAATAATGTTTCTCACTCAAACAGAAAGACAAAGAGAAAATTTAATGTCAATCTTTTCAGAAAAAAATTCTACTGGGTAGAAGAAGATTGTTGGATCAGCCTGAATGTTTCTGCTGCCGGTCTTCGTACAATCAATAAAATTGGATTGGATGCTGCGCTTAAAAGAGCGGCTGAAGATGGTTTTTTGAACGCATAAATTAGGAGGATCAAGAAATGGCTAAGAAAGCAAAAGGAAATAGAATCCAAGTGATACTTGAGTGCACAGAGCACAAAGCAAGTGGTATGCCAGGCACATCACGTTACATCACTACAAAGAATAGAAAAAACACTACTGAAAGATTAGAATTGAAGAAATACAATCCTGTTCTTAAGAAAGTTACTGTACATAAAGAAATAAAGTAAAAACAATATAAACCATGGCAAAGAAAGCAGTAGCAGGTTACCGCGACGCTTCATCGAAAGACGGTCGTAACTATGCAAAAGTAATCAAAATGGTAAAATCTCCTAAAACAGGAGCTTACACATTTAAAGAAGAAATGGTTCCGAACGAATCAGTAAAAGACTATTTCACAAAATAATCTTGTTAAAAATATTTAAATAACCTCCTTCATCTTCATGTGGGGAGGTTTTTTATTATCCATTTCGTAGCTTTGTATAGCAGGATACAAGCCTGCTTTAACATTAAACAAGTACGCGATAATTACTTGATAATAAAGAGTAAACTATGGGACTATTCGATTTCTTTTCGAAGCAAAAAAAAGAAACTCTAGATAAAGGTTTGGAGAAAACCAAAGAATCTATGTTTTCTAAACTATCACGTGTTGTTGCCGGCAAATCGAAGGTAGACGATGACGTATTAGATGATTTGGAAGAAGTGCTTATCACTTCGGATGTAGGAGTAAACACTACATTAAAAATCATAGAAAGAATAGAGAAAAGAGTTGCAAAGGATAAATATATCAACACAGATGAATTAAATTCAATTCTTCGGGAGGAGATTGCTCATCTGCTGACAGAAAACAACACGACAGATACAGAAGGGTTCTCTACACCCGAAAATCATAAGCCTTATGTAATAATGGTTGTCGGAGTAAATGGTGTTGGAAAAACAACTACGATCGGAAAATTAGCAAATCAGTTCAAAAAAGCAGGCAAATCAGTTTATTTAGGTGCTGCGGATACATTCCGTGCTGCTGCTGTAGAACAACTGGTTATTTGGGGAGAGAGAGTTGGTGTACCTGTAATAAAACAGGCAATGGGCTCCGATCCGGCATCAGTTGCTTTCGACACGCTGAGCTCTGCTAAAGCAAACAATGCGGATGTGGTAATCATAGATACTGCCGGACGCTTGCACAACAAGGTTGGCCTGATGAACGAACTTACCAAAATCAAAAAGGTAATGGAAAAGATCGTACCTGAGGCTCCCCATGAAGTACTGCTTGTGCTTGACGGCTCAACAGGACAAAATGCTTTTGAACAAGCCACTCAGTTTACAGCCGCTACCGATGTTACGGCTTTAGCTATCACAAAACTGGATGGCACGGCAAAAGGAGGTGTTGTTATAGGTATTTCCGATCAGTTTAAAATCCCGGTAAAATATATTGGATTAGGAGAAGGTATCGACGACTTGCAAGTTTTTACACGTAAAGAATTTGTCGACAGTCTTTTTGGAGCATAAAGAATGAAAAAAAACAGAATCGATGTTATAACACTGGGTTGTTCTAAAAACCTGGTGGATTCAGAGTTGTTGATGAAACAGCTTTTAGCAAATGGATATACAGTAAAGCACGACCCCGACAAACCGGAAGGAGAGATTGCTGTAATCAATACTTGCGGATTTATAGGAGATGCAAAAGAAGAATCCATAAATATGATTCTTGAATTTGCAGAAGCAAAAAAAGCAAGAAAGCTTAGTAAGCTTTTTGTGATGGGATGCCTCACCGAAAGATACATGGATGAGCTGAAAGCCGAGATTCCTGAGGTAGACAATTTCTATGGTAAGTTCAACTGGAAAATGCTTATCTCCGATTTGGGAAAATCATTCAAGCAAGATATAGCCTTGGAGCGAAGCATAACTACTCCAAAACATTATGCTTATTTAAAAATATCGGAAGGATGCAACAGAACTTGCTCTTACTGCTCAATTCCTATAATGACGGGCAAGCACCAATCACGTCCGATAGAAGAAATAGAAGAAGAAGTAAGGAATCTGGTAGCTGTGGGAGTAAAAGAGTTTCAGGTGATAGCGCAAGATCTGTCATTCTATGGATACGACAATTACAAGCAAGCTAAGCTTCCCGAACTAATAGAACGAATTGCAAAAATAGAAGGAGTGAAATGGATACGCCTCCACTATGCATATCCGGCTAATTTCCCTTACGATCTGCTAAGGGTGATGCGAGAAAACGATAATGTGTGCAAATATCTGGATATAGCTCTACAACATGTTAGCGATAATATGCTTACAAAAATGCGACGCAACATATCCAAGCAAGCAACATACGATCTGATGAAGCGTATCCGAGAAGAAGTACCGGGTATACATTTGCGTACAACATTAATGGTAGGTCATCCGGGCGAAACAAAGAAGGACTTTGAAGAACTATTGCAGTTTGTAAACGATATGCGCTTCGAACGAATGGGAGCTTTCCCTTATTCGCATGAAGATGGCACATACGCATACGATAATTATAAAGACAGCATATCAGACGCCACAAAGCAAGAACGAATGGACTTGTTGATGTCGGCTCAAGAAAAAATAGCTTTTGAGACGAATGAAGAGAAAATAGGCAAAACACTGAAAGTGGTTGTAGATAAAGAGGAGAGCGACTATTACATAGGCCGCACCGAATACGATTCGCCGGAAGTTGATCCCGAGGTCTTGATAAAGAAAAATAAAATGCTTAATATTGGGGAATTTTATAATGTTAAGATAACTGACACCCAATCGTTTGATCTGTACGGAGAAGTTATTTAACCTTAATAAGGAATATCTATGACGAACCAGGAGTTAATAGCCGCACTGGCAAAACGTTTGAGCTGGACACAGCGTCAGACTTCAGAAGTGTTGGAAGCCACGGTATCTATTATCAACTCGAACCTAGAAGAAAACAACTCTGTTAATATTCAAGGGTTTGGATTGTTTGAAACAAAGAAAAAGGCTGAGCGTATTTCTGTTAATCCTGTTTCGAAACAGCGGTTTCTGGTTCCTCCTAAAATCACTTTATCTTTCCGCCCCGGACAAACCATAAAAGAGAACCTCAAAAAACTTGAAATAAATGAATGAACGTCTTAGTCTACAGGATTTGATTGATCTTCTGGCTAAGAAACAGGAGATAACAAAGAAAGAAGCCGAAGTATTTCTGCGGGAGTTAATAGCTGTTATATCAGAAACAATAGAAAGCAACGAGTCAGTAAAAATAAAAGACTTTGGGACTTTTAAACTGGTAAAAGTAAATGCACGTAAAAGCGTAGACGTAAATACCGGCGAAGCTATCGAAATAGCGGCTCATTACAAATTGAGCTTCACTCCTGACAAGTTACTAAAGGAAGCTATAAACCGTCCTTTCGCCCACTTCGAGAGTGTCGTTTTAGAAGAAGGTGTCTCTTTTGATAATATAGAAAAAGACGAAACAGTAAATATAGAAGAGGCTGATGAGGTAGAAGATGTTTCTGTAGATGAAGATACAAATGAAGTCTCTCCTACCCCAACAGCAGATTCACACCAAGTAGAGAATGAAGACTTCACGCCTGAATTAGGAAGTGAAGACACCACTATAATAGAGACTGAAAACACTGCCCCTTATACAGAGGAAGAAGAAATCGAGGAAATAAATAACCGGGAAGAAGATACACGACAATCTGATAATGGAACAATAGCTCCAAGTGAAGCTGAAAATATATCTGAACCGATAGTGGATGAAGTTTCGGAAGAAAGAATATTAGAATATAAACAGAGGATTGAAGAGGCTAAATTAGCTGCTAAAGAGAAAGATATCGAATACGAAAAGCTTGTGAAAGAGACAAGACAGGCCGCTAAAAGAAGAAAGAAATTCGTTTCCTTAGGATTCTTCATATTCCTTATTATTGCAGCATTCCTGATCGGGGGATTGTATTTCCAAGAAATTGCCAGATTCCTGACCGAAGGCCCCACAGGAAACGGCAATACAGCCATAGTTGCTGACAACCAAAATGTTGACGGACAAAAAACGGATACTCTTGCTATATCCTCCGACTCTATAGCTAAAGCGAAAGAACAAGATTCAATTGCCATTTCAGGGGAGAAAACCTTGCAGAGCGAAAGCCCGATAAAACCTCAAACTCAAAAGACTGAGCAACCAACAGCCTCGAAAGGAAATACACCACTGGCAATCATAACGATAGAGCCGGGTAATACCTTACGTAATATTTCATTAAAGTATTATGGACACAAATCGTTCTGTGTATACATTTACGAGGAAAACAAAGATAAGATAAAGAATATCAACAATATACCATTAGGAACTAAACTAACTATCCCTTCTCCTTCGAAGTACGGAATAAACCTTCAGGATCAAGCATCTCTAGACAAAGCGAAAGCGAAAGAAAGAGAGCTCTTCAAGACAATGGGACTATAAATATTCGACTTTAAGAAAGTGGGGTGCCCGCTTCTCTTTGGGAGGAATGGTAATGTAATCTCCATATTGCTTTTTCAAATATGTTTCAGGCTCTTTCGGTGCTGAAAACTCTTTCCTTTCGAAGATAACTTTTCCTACCGGAAACATATACCCTGCATTGTGATTCGTAGAGTTTCCGATTCCATAGCTATGTAGTATATTATTAGGTTTTGTAATGGAACAAATCCCTCTGGCTGTATATTTCAACAGCACCCCTATAGGGTATAACAACAAAGATGTTGCGTATTCATAAAAATATGTCAGTGAGAAGAATGGCTTCCCTCGCTTTAGACGCCTAAAGGCCCTTCCATAGAAAAAGTCAACAATATTCTTCATCCACCGATAGCTTCTTTCTTCAGGAAAGATATCGATGAATATACCTTTCTCCTTATAACTCGCCATATCCTCCTCTTCGGAATAAACAATAGAGTGCTTGTCTCTCACCTTAGAGAACAACAACCTATAACTTTTCTCTTTAGGAGTTTGCAGATACAGATTGTCCGGCAACTCCTTAGGTAGTATTTTCAGTAACTTCTGATAGTCGGGAAAAAGCAATTCGATATCAATATCGTCATCCCAAGGTATAAACCCGCCATGACGGATAGCGCCAAGCAAAGTACCACCGCTTATCCAATATGGGATATTGTGCTTGTCACATATATTGGCTACAATAGATAATATATCCAACATCTTCAGCTGTAGCGTTCTTAACTCAGAACCATCAGGATTATATATTTCTCTAAGTTCTTCTGTATCTGTCATTATTTTTTTCTTAAGAAAAAGATCAATTTTATTAGTCGACTCAATATACTGGGATTGTATTTCGCAAATGGAGGAAATAATACTTTCCCATACTTCTTTTGCGAAATGCACAACACTGCCCAGCGAGACCAAAGAAAAGCAACCAGTGCCGGCTGTACATAAATATGCTTTATTTCATTTTGTCGAATCAGCTTCGTAAACCAATTGGCTATATCCTTAAATCGGTCAACAGGGACATCCAATTTATTCCCCAGAGCATATAATTGGAAAGTTACTTTATGACAGTATAGCTCCGATTCGGTAGGGATTAAATCGAGCCGGCTCAACTCTCTTTTTATAAGTTCATCTTTCAGTTCGCTCTGCACTTTGCTATTCAAAACCGATACGTTACTGTCGTGCCATCTGTATCGGAGCAGTTCTTCATCAATATTAGCAACCTTTCCGAGCTTGGCTATTCTGCACCACAAGTCATAGTCTTCAACATGCTTATACGCCTCATCGTATTTATTCTGTTTCAGCACTTCGCTGCGAATCATTATGCTCGGATGAATAAAAGAAGGGGAAAACATCAGATTGATTTGAAGATAATCATCACTAGTCAGATTATGAATATTTCCTGTCTTCTTCCCACTATTATCAATCACCGCAGCGGCAGTGCCACACATCAGTACTTGAGGATGTGAATTGAGAAACTCAACTTGACGCTTCAATCTATCGGGGTGACAAATATCATCGGCATCCATGCGAGCTATATATTGCCCACCACAATAGTCAATACCCTTATTCAGGGTTTTTATCAATTTCAGATTGACAGGATTCTTTATATAAAAAATCCGTTCGTCATCATAGTCCATAATAATAGACTCGCTGCCATCGTTAGACCCGTCATTTATAAGTATCAACTCCCAATCTTCGAAGCTCTGCGATACAATACTGTCTAATGCCTGAGACAAATATTGCTCGGCATTATAAACTGGCATTAATATCGATACTTTTGGCATAATTGGCTATTTTAATAAAAACTGTCACTTTTTGTAAAACACTCATTCTAAACAGCATAATCTTACAATTATGTTAAAAGGTGACAAAAGTGACACTTTATTGTATGTTTTTATACTGTTACCTTTTTCCCTCCTGAAAGGCTCAACCGTATATAATAAGATAATCTTGACACTAAAATATATTATCAGATCTTGATCCACCCTTGAGGATAAAAACAATCTAATAATTCATTTTTTTGCTCATCCACAAACCATCGCTCGGGAGCAACTATCTTTCTCTCTTCACTGTTGTTAAGCCACGCACTCCACCAACTAAAGCTACTATTGGCTATAATATTATGTTTACACAAGCTCATGAGCTGCATGTCTATATAGCTGTCTTTTCCTTTATTCCAATCTATAAAAGTAACAGGAAATTCTTTAAAGTTAAGATTATCCTTTATCCAATCAAAATCCTCTGAGAAAACATAGAATTCAGGATTCTTTACATGCGCAGATATATAATTGATGGCCTTTTCGTAATAGTCTTTTTCAAGTATCGCAAAATTCGATTGTGAATTCTTATTCAGATAATCCCCCCTACGTATATGAACGGCAACAGACTGATTTTCTGAGATCTGCCCTGCCACATCTTTATTTTCTCCTATTAATGGATATTTGAAAGAAAAATCCTTCCGTAAAAGCTCAGAGATATTCTTGAAGTATGATTCATTCTGAAAATAGCCGGACATTATCACGCCTCCTGTCAGAGCTTCAAAAGTCGGTTGATATAAGATTGCATACGTATCGGTGAACACACCAAATCTCTGAAAAAAAGATCTGTGCCTTTGAATAAACGGTCTGGCCTTTATTACAGCTTTCGCTTTTAGAGACGAGGTTTCTACTACATCTTCTATATTGAATATACCCAGTTCGTAGGGACGTACCGTAGCTTGCGTTTTTTTAGAAAATGTATACAGATCAACAGATAGTGCCGTATTTAAACGAATAGCCAACGATTTGGCAGCCGCATACTGAAACATCTGATTTCCCAATCCACCTGATAATAATACTGTAACCATTCAGTTTCCATTCGTTTTACAAGTATCTGCAAAGGTATTAAAATGCTCCGACAATATGCCCGCATTCTTATTATTGTTAAATCATTTTGTGCTCTTTTCTGATAATTCTTTTTGCTTTACATATTCGCTCAGTAATATAGGGTGAGGCTGAAACTTGCTTTTCATAATATGATGGATAGAAATATACAGAACAATAAAGCAAAAGATTGATTAAATTCCCAAAAGAAAAACCTTAAACGAATAAGAAAGGGACTACTCCATAGAAGATAGTCCCTTATTTAATTAAAGTAATATATAAAAACGAAAGAGTGTTTTATTCGATTAAGCTTTTATTCGGCTACCTGCATATCCAAAAAACGATATATATAAGAAGCAGATCAGCGGTATAATAAATCCGACATTCATACTTTCAGCACCTAATACTCCCATCAACGATGGAGCGATGGCTCCCCCCCACAACTGTTAGTACCAAAATGGACGATGCGGTTTTTGTTTTATCTCCCAAATTTCTTAAACCCAGTGCAAATATAGAAGGAAACATTATAGACATAAATAAATAACAGCCGATCAGGGCGATTATCCCAAATCGGTTGTGATTCATGATAACAAAAAACATCAGCAATGTATTTATAGCAGCACACAAGCCAAGCAAAGATCCCGGCTTCATTTTCTTCATAATCATACTTCCCGAAAATCTTCCGACCGCAAATAAAGACATACCACCTAGGCCAAGTAACAAGCCAGCCTGTATTTCGGTTAGTTGCAGCTCTTTTACTTCTATTGCGTAATTTATAAAAAAGCTACCAATACCCGTCTGCGCCGCTACATACAAAAATTGAGCAACGACCGCCAGCACAAAATGCCTTTGTTTTATCAATGGTAGATCCTCTGTTATGGTATTATTACTTAGATGTGACGTCTCTTTATGATTATCCGATTTTATTTCAGGCAACTTTGCAAACAAGAAAAACACCAACACCATGATTACCACACAGCCCAATCCTACATAAGGAAACATCAAAACGGAATTGCTCGTATGATCTCCAACCGCTTCTACAACAGTTGCAACCACCTCATTAGCACCAAGAAAAACTTTTTTAATAGCATCAACAAATAATTCGATTGTCGACCGATCCGACTCATTTTTGAAAATAAGAACAGAGCCTACAAGCGGACCTAAAATCCAACCGATTGCATTAAACGTTTGAGCCAGGTTGATACGGCTTGCTGAAGTTTCGGGCGAACCTAAAACAATAGTATACGGATTGGCTACTGTCTCAAGGAAAGTAAGCCCGCAAAACAAGATCAGCAATCCTAAAAGAAAAGCCCAAAAAGTATTTATCTCTACGGCAGGAACAAACCAGAAAGCACCCAATGCAAAAAGAGCCAACCCGACAATAATTCCGCTTTTATAACCAAATTTACGAGCAATTAATCCCGCAGGAATAGCCATCAGAAAATATGCTCCATAAGCCGAAGCCTGAACTGCTCCCGACTGCGCTTTTGATAAATGCAACGAGTCTTGAAAGTGCTTATTTAACACATCCAGCAGACTATGGGCAAATCCCCACAAAAAGAACAAAGTGGTTATCAGAATAAAAGGGAACAAATAGTTTTGTCCATCTTTTCCGATAAATAAAAGCTTTTCTGATTTGGTCTTCATATTGGTCTTAAATTTGTTGTTTTTACAGTATCAAATACTCCATTCTAGTAGCAAACAACTCCCACTCTCTCGAATTCTGAGGGTAATAGGTTTTAAAGTTAAAGCTGTTTTTTACAATTTGATGTCCCTCCCTTATATTTTTTATTTTTTTATCTGTTACTGCTTGCTGAATAACATTTCCTATAGCTGTAGCCTCTGTCAGCCCGGTTACAACCTCTACATTCAGAGCATCAGCAATAAATTGATTTAACTGTTCGTTGCGGCTTCCCCCTCCTACTACCGAAAGATATTTAATCTTTCTGCCGGAACACTGCTCCAATTTCTTCATCACAAAATGATATTTCACTGCCAGTGATTCAAGAACACAGCGAACCAACTCTCCTTTAGTCTGAGGTACAGATTGATCTGTTCGCTTGCAATACGACTGTATGGCATCTTTCATAGATGCGGGAAAGGTAAAATCAGGGTCGTCGGTATTGATAAGGCTTCCGAATGGTTTACTCTTTTCACATTCCGACAATAGATATTGATAAGAACATTCTTCATCATTCTTCTCCCACTCGGCCATTAGTTGTTGAAGTATCCACAATCCCGAGATATTACGCATAAACAAAATCTTTCCAACTCCGCCTTCGTTCGTAAATTCGTTATCCATAGCCTCCTGCGTCAGAATCGGATTGTCCGTTTGTATCCCCAGCAGAGACCATGTACCCGAACTAAGAAAAGCCCATTCTTCTCCATCGAACGGAATAGCAGCAATAGCACTCGCCGTATCATGCGACCCTACGGCAAATACTTTAATATTTTGAGCATTCGTTTCTTGTGCGATATCATCGGTGAGATTTCCGACTAGAGAACAAGGCTCAATAATATTTTTGAAAAGATATAAAGGCAGATTCAACTTATCGAATAGAGACTTTTCCCATGTTTTTGTTTTAGCATTTATCAGTTGCGATGTAGATGCTATTGTATATTCATTATACACATTTCCTGTAAGATAATAATTTATCAGATCAGGAATAAATAATAAACCGTCGCCAATAGCAAGTGTCTGAGCGTTCTGCTCTTTCATACTCAGCAACTGGAAAACGGTATTGATCTCCATTTGTTGAATTCCTGTGATAGCATACATCTCTCTTCTTGAAATGATAGCCTCCGCTTTTTGAGAAACACCTTGCGTACGGCTATCCCTATAACATACGGGGTTAGATAATAATCTTCCCGCTCTGTCTATTAATCCAAAATCAACACCCCATGTATCAACAGCAAGCCCCTGTAAATCATACCCGTTCTTTACTGCCAAATAAATGCTCTGTTTTACATTTTGGAATAACGACAAGAAGTCCCAGTACAATGTATTTCCCAATTTTACAGGAATATTACCAAAGCGGTAAATCTCATCTAGGCAAATACGTCCGTCCACTATTGTTCCTACAATAGCCCGTCCACTTCCTGACCCTAAATCCAGAGCCAAATATGCCATGTTGTTATTTTTGTGTTTTTCCTAAAATATAAACTTCCAAATCGCGAATTTCATCATCGCTCAAAATATCATAATTCCCTTCACCTGCCCGCACAATAATGCGACATGCCAGTTCGAGGAAAACAGCTTTCTGAAAAGCATCATCAAAGTCTTTCCCACACACAGCCTGCCCGTGTTTGCTCATCAATACACAGTCATGATGAGTCAGGGCTTGTGTTACTGCATCAGCCAGTTCCTTCGATCCGGGACGATAATATGGTATAACCGCAATCTCTTTGCCGCAGTAGCAAGGAACTTCGGCAACTACATTAAAGCTTTTCGGCTTATTTTTCATACATGATACAATTGTCGCAAACTCTGACTGAAAGTGTAGCACCACATTCATATCCTTACGCTGACGTAAAACCCCGAGATGAAAAACACTTTCCATCGATGGCTTAGGACCATCGACACGCATACCTGTGGAGATATTACAGATAGCAACATTTTCTTTGGTAATACGTGGCAACCACGAGCCTGTACCCGAAACCAGAGCTAAATCTTTATTCACTCTCCACGACAAATTACCACTGCTACAAAGTTGTAGACGTTCTTGTCCTACACGATGAGCAGCCTCTATAAACCGTTCTATATATTCACTGTTTATCATACTGTTTTTTATTATCGAAGGTACAAAAAACTATTTATAAAGAGGACCATAAACTTGGCAAGCTCGATAATCGGCTCCTTCTTTATCCATTCCGAAAGCAGACCATGCAGCGGGGCGATAAATGTCATCCGAAGGTACATTATGCATACAAACAGGGATACGAAGCATAGAGGCCAACGTTATCAGATCGGCTCCGATATGTCCACTGCTGATAGAACCATGATTGGCTCCCCAGTTGTTCATCACCGAATATACATCTTTAAAGTTTGGATCATCGGTCAGACGTGGAACAAACCAAGTGGTAGGCCATCCTTTATCTGTACGCTCGTCCAAGATTTTATGCACATCCGGATCGAGATCGACAGTCCACCCTTCGGCTATTTGCAATACCGGGCCTAGTCCTTTTATGAGATTTAAGCGAACCATCGTACATGGCATACCTCCACGAGTAAGAAATTTAGAAGAAAAGCCTCCTCCTCGAAAATATTCTCGGTTGGCAGGCATCCATGTAGTAGCATCTAAACACGACTCGGCTTCGGCCTGTGCAATATCCCAGAAAGGTTTCATTACCGGTTTCCCTGCATCATCGCTTTGGCGACCGCTTCCGTCCAGAGACGCAGCACCGGAATTGATTAGATGGATCATTCCACCCGAAGCTAAACCCTCTAACTTTTTCCCTGTCACTCGTTCTACAGCCTCAGGACTCCAATAAGTACGCACATCTGCAAAGATCTGAGCGGTATTTGTCAAAAGATAACCAAACAACATTGCCGTACCGTTCAACGAATCATTTTCTGTAGCTAATATATATGGTGCGCGAATACCAGTCCAATCGAAAGAGGAATTGAGGATAGCCTCTGTAAAATCGCCGTTAGGATAGAAATCTGTCCATTGGCGTTGCCCCTGAAAGCCCGCTACAAGAGCATTATGCCCTAAAGCCTCTTCTCCGAATCCCATTTCTTTCAGTTTGGGATTGCCTATCATCAGATCTCGAACAATCAATGTCATTTTTACAATGAATTTCCAATCCTTATCATTTGCCGCACGATCTTTTTTCAAATCGTCCCGGTTTATCGTGTCTTTGCCTTCTTTACAGTGGGTCTTCGCCCAAGCCAAGGCACTTTCATATTCTTCTTTATCGTATATACCTTCTGTCATGCGGCGAATAATTTCTACCTCGTCCACACTCTCGCAACGCATACCTAAATAATCTTCAAAAAAATCGGTATTAACTACCGAGCCGGCAATACCCATACACACCGAACCGATGGAAAGATAAGATTTACCTCGCATAGTTGCTACAGCCAATGCAGCTTTAGCAAAACGCAACAACTTCTCTCTTACATCCACTGGTATTTCAGTAGTACCCCCATCCTGAACATCATGCCCGTAGATACCAAAGGCAGGTAATCCTTTCTGCGCATGCCCGGCAAGAACTGCAGCCAGATAGACTGCTCCGGGACGTTCCGTACCATTAAATCCCCAAACAGCTTTGATTGTATGCGGCTCCATATCCATCGTTTCGCTACCGTAACACCAGCACGGAGTAACTGAAATCGTTATCCCCACTCCCTCTCTACGAAACTTCTCGGCACAGGCTGCACTCTCTGCTACACGACCAATTGTGGAATCTGCAACAACACACTGAACAGGCGAACCATCGGGGTATCGTAGCGTAGAGGTTAACAGGTCTACCACACTTTTTGCCATATTCATTGTTTGGTTCTCAAGAGACTCTCGCACTCCTCCCATGCGTCCGTCGATAGTAGGACGAATACCGATTTTAGGCCATTCACCTTGAAATCTTTTCCCAGCCATATATTTTAGATTTTAATGGTTAATTATTATATTTTGATTTTATATTCAATAAATAGAAGATTGTGTTTTCTTTGATTGAATTAGATTTTTAATTGTTACAAGCTTACCACCGACTTCATATCTCTACTATACAAATAGTGATTACGGTACTATAATTAAATTTTTAAGCAACTAGATCCAAAGACATTGAATCTAACATTAAAGAAATATCAGATAAAAAGTTAATAAGAATAGCCTTCTTTTCTAGTTGGCCAGCATACACTCTATTACAACAACTTATAGTTTCAAATATACATTCTAGATACTCAACAAACTTTCATTTTTCCGATGAATAAATAGTACTATTTCGACATCAGGCAGTTTTTATCTTATTTTTCAGCCTCTATATCCAACCCTTATTATATTAATAGATGTAAAACAGCAAGCACATCTGACTAATTATCAGACCACTTACAACAACAAGATCATATTTTTTATGTTTTCCAAATAGAATTAATTGTAAATGAAAATAAATTTTATATGCAATTCTTAATGATTAATATTACTTTTCATATATATTTGTAAACAACAATTCATTTTTAAGGAATTGCCCGGATTTCTGTACAAATGTGACTATATAAACATTGTTAACATAATTAGCTATGGCTAAAAAGGAGGATTTTAAGCAAGATTCGTTTGATCTTTCCTCTCAAACGCCTACAATAATCTGTAAAAGTTTTGTGCTCTATGGATCTGTAGAAGAAACGCATCATATACGCGTGGAAGGGACTATAGTAGGAGATATAAAACAGGCTCATACTGTTGTAATTGGCACAACAGGTATAGTTCGAGGAAACATTCATGCCAAAAATCTAGTTGTATTCGGTCGTATCGAGGGTAATATATGCGTAACCGATTCTATATCAATAAAAAGTACAGGTAGAATAGTGGGCAAACTTAATGCACAAATATTCGCATTAGAGCATGGCGCAACATACGAAGGACTTATTGCCATGAAACCAGTTCTTTCATAAAAGAGAATTTATTTATCCCCATAATTATTAACGAATCTAATATTTTATTACTATGGTTTATGAAATCCAATCTTTTCCCAGCTTAGTTGAAAATAATAATACTAATCTGTCACAGACAGCGAAGGATTTGCTTCACGGCTTGAAAATTCAACATAACAACAAATGGTATATCTGTGGAGACCTTGCCCTGAATGAAGGTCAATCTCCTCACAAATTAATAAACTCATCGCCCGATGATATAGACTATCAGATATTGGCTAAAGCAGCTATGTTGTTAGTAGAAAATCAAGTGGAGCAACCGATAACAATCACGACAGGTTTTCCTTATTCTACTTATTATATCTATAAGGACAAAGCCATAGAGTTTTTCCAACGCACTCATATGCTCGATTATGATATTTCAACACACAATGCAGGGAATAAGAAAAGAGTAATATTAGAAGTACAGAAGGTTGAAGTGATTCCTGAAATTGTAGGATGTACAATCGGCATACGCAAAGGTGAGCCTCAGGTTTCGGGAAATTTCTTTGTATTTAGTTGTGGATTTGGCACATTTGAGTCTATCCTCAGTACAGATTCGGGTATTATCGAGCAAACAATGATCAGTACGCATGGAATTCGATACGCTGTAAATCTGATGATAAATGAACTGAAGAGCAAATATTATTTGGAACTTAGAAATACACATCAAATTGATGAGGCATTCAAACGTGGATATATTTTCTTGAATCGTCAAAATATCGATTTGAGGGAAATACGCAAAAGCGTTATTCAAACATATTATCAAGAAGTAATATCTCCAAACTTACGCAGTGTTATTAATGACTCTAACCTGGTTAAGGCCAACCGTATATATATGTGCGGAGGTGCTATGTATTATGAAGAGCTTATCGATTGCTTTAAGGAAGAATTCGGCAAATTCACAGAAATAACAGTTTTAGACAATCCTGAAACATTAGCAAGTAGAGGCTATGCAATTAACTCGTTGCGTGTAGGACATGGCAAATTTAAATCATCGGTAGGTATCGATATAGGAAATGCAACTACTGTAGTAGCTAACTTTTCGGGAGAATAATCATATAGAAATTACTTTATAAATATCAGAAATGTTTCTCTTTAAGCGAAAAATTGATGAACTTGAGCCTGAACCTGCTAGAATCGTAGAATTGGGACGAGACGTGATCATCTTAGGCTCACTTTACCTAATCGAGGGACAAGAGAAAAATTTCTATGTAGACGATACGCTAACCGTTGATACTAATGCTTACATTGTTGGTAATATAACAGCCACACATTGCATAATTGACGGCAAAGTGACAGGTAATATAATTTGTGCAGAGAGTTTAGAACTTGGCCCAACAGCGGTTATAGAAGGTACAATCACAGCCAAGGCTGCTGTCATAAATGCGGGTTGCGTTGTTAATGGTGAAGTTGTATTGGATCCTCTACTGGAAGTTCCTATATTAAGTATAAAGGTTGCAGAGGCAAAAGAATATCTTAAAAAAGAAGACTCAAA
Organism: Dysgonomonas mossii DSM 22836; assembly: GCF_000213575.1. GTDB lineage: Bacteria > Bacteroidota > Bacteroidia > Bacteroidales > Dysgonomonadaceae > Dysgonomonas > Dysgonomonas mossii. The sequence continues at coordinate 93,090 of NZ_GL892005.1, read as the reverse complement.
GATCTCTGTAGATTCTTTCTCGAAAATAGAAGAAGAAATTCCCAAAAAGGATTCAAGGATTTTCAACGATATACCAAGCAATGAGCCCAAAAGCCCGATAATTCAAGATAGAAAAATTGATACAAAGCCAAAAGACGAAAGTGATAATTGGTGGTAATAACACTAATTTATGAGAAAAATATCATAGAGGCTTCAGCACTAAGGGCGAAGATAAAAGAAATCCGGCAAAAGAATATATTTGCCGGATTTTTTGTGTACTTATATAAAATAAAATTACTTACTCAGGACACCTCACATGATCCATAAACTTCAGCGTATAAGCTGCCATTGCATCATAACCATTCCCTGTAAGGTCGGTTACTTTTTTATCGTCAGCACCATTAAATCTCCAGTATGCAACTAATCCCGGAGTGGTAGGATCAACATAACACATATTGTTTATTAGATCGGCCGGAGATAATGCTTTTTTCCAAACACGCATTTCGCTCACCGCCCCATCAATTCCTCGTCCTTTGGCAGAACGCCCAATCATAAACATCGGGTCACCATATACATGTGTCAGATCTAAAGCTGTAACGCCTGCGATATTTCCGCTCGACTCCAACTCTCCGTTCACATACATTCGTACATTTCCTCCTTCGAAGACAGCTGCTATATGGAACCATTTCTCTGTCGAAAACTCGGTTTTACTTGCAATACCCGGTTTGGCTATCTGCAATTGATTCGGCTTGATAGATGTATCACCAAATCGGAGAAGGAAGTTTTCTTCTAGCCCCATTACACTGCTGATATATGGATTATATGATTGAAATTTATTGACATATATCCGTGTCTCATAGGTTACGGCAGACAAAGCGGTTAGGCTTACATCTTTGTTCTTAGAGAAATCTACTTGCAAATAATTACTTGTCAAAACAGCCGCCTTCGTTACTATTGTTTGATTAATAACGAAATAAATTGTTGCTGATGGACGCAGAATACTCATCCCCAAATTATTACTAACTATACTTACCGGCAAAACATAAGTAACACCTTCTTCAAACTTAGAGAGGTCACTTATAGACAACTTCATCGGAGTAGAAACACTTGACCCTGACTTTATCAATACCTGATTACTGTTCAGGTTTAAACCTTCTTTATTTGTATCATTGGTATCAATTTCTGGTCTTGACAGTTTATAACTACCCTCAGGAAGAGGCTTATAATTTTTCATAAACCGGTTGTTATATGAATCAATTAAAGACAAATCTGCCTTCAAATCGACAATCATATCCTTGGACATTTTGTCTGAAGACGAGACATTAAATGCTATTTCAGATGCAGCGAGTTCGGGGTCTACAGTAAACAATCTGGAAACAGAGTTTTCTACACCTGACATATAAATAACATCCCGATAGTCTTCATTGTCTTTACATCCCATTAGTATGATAGCGCAAAGACTTAGAATTATAATATTATTTAGTTTCATGTATTTTCTATTAATGTTTAACAATCATTTCTTTGCCGGATTCATTATCTGAATAGCTTGCCTCAAATATTTATAATCAGGAGTATGTTTATATTCGTTTTCCATATGATAAGTACCCACACCACCTTTTCGTTGATACTTATCATCTACCTTCGGATTGAAGCGAGCCATGGCCTCAAGAGAAGGCACAACTAATTCTTCCCCATCGGGAGTTGTGACTACTGCGTTTGGTTTTCCCCCTGTACTCCACCACTTCTCAAAGTCTTCTGTAAAAATATATTTATCGGCAGGCCACCCTTTGGCTAAGGCATTATTGAAGCGATATTGTAAGTCCCATTCGCCTGAAGAATCATAAGCTTGCACAATTCCATAATTAAAACACTCCACTATTTCGGGGTGTACAGCATAAGGCACGCCATCTATGAGCAGTAGTTTACCTGTTCCGGATTTAGGTCCAAAATACTTGCTCAGAGCCAACACAAAATCTTTCATCAAAGCATTGTTATGCCCTACAAGAGGTCCTACACCACCAAATCCGGGTTCATAGTCGAGGTCTAGTCCGTCATAATTGTATTTATACATCGTATCAGCAAGAGCTTTCGCATATTTTCCGACACCCTCTGTTGTTGCTTCAAATGGTTCCGGCACTTCGTGCGCAAATATTGTGTATGTAACTTTTGTACCTAATACATTTTGCACATATGCCAAATCAGCTTTTTGCGCATCTGTAATATCCCAATATTTGCCCCATATGGATACAATGTCCACGCTGTCGGGTATCGAGACTAATCTTGTGCCCATAGACGATGTTTCTGTATTCCAACCGCCAAACCACCCGAAAGCCACAGCATGGTCGGATTCTTTGTAAGCTCTCAACTGTTTATAATATTCTTCACTTTTGGGCTCGACCTGCCCTACGATTTTGTTTTCCGGATCTACTTCGTCTAAACACGAAGACAGAGAAAAAAACAAAAAACAGATTAACAGTATATTTGATAATGTTTTCATATCATTGATATTTTTAATTATTTAGCATCCCACCACAATTTAGTACCGCCCGTATCAGGGCCATTAAGTAAGCCGATAGCCTTATCTACTTCTTCCCTGTTTTTGTTGTATTCCTCTTGAGGAAACACGATTCTTCTGATCTGAACTGTGGTATTGATCTGACCACCGCTGCGATTATATATAACAGGAAATATCTTTGGGTATCCGGTACGCCTGAATTCGGACCAAGCTTCTTGCCCTTCGGGAAACATTGCTATCCATTTTTGAGTAATGATTCTTTCCAGTTTTGTTTCAAAGGAATCGCTTTCGTTCCATGCTACTGTAATTGTTGATCTGGCTGCTATACTGTAATATCCTACCATATCCTGAAATCTGATCGGCTTATCAGTAGAGTTTGTCAAATAGGCATCAATTCCGCTTACTCCATATTGAGTGAAAGATGCACGCACCCCTTGCTCATAGAAATCTTTTGCCGAACCGCCCATATTCCAACCTCTTATAGCGCCCTCTGCCCGCAAAAAATAAGCTTCTGCTGCGGTCATCCATAACACTGGTGTATTTTTTCTAACATTAGGTGCAGACATTTTTTCATACGGAGCCTTATCGAATATATATAATCCGTTTCTAACGCCATGATAAGCTCCGTCAATTGCTGCCGGTTGGAAAAGAGAAGGCAAGCGAGGATCTTTTAAGCCATTCAGATAAGAGTCCATTGACGCTCCCATTCTTGTATCTGCATAAGAGTTCCATACGGTTTCCAACGGATGATAAACAGCATGACCGCCGTATGATTTCAGTTGTGCAATATCTGAAACATCAGACAACAACCCATACTTCTGATTTGCAGCCTCTTCGGCATGCAGCTTTGCTAATTCCGGCTCCACATAACTAATACGTATAGCCAATCGCAATCGAAGTGTATTTCCGAACTTCAACCATTTCAGAGCATCTCCGCCGTATATCATATCGTATTTCACCAACGGTTTATCTCCTTTGGTATTTACATCCGCAAAATCGGATAGTTCTTTTGTGGCTTCCTTTAGCTCTTTCAGAAATTCTTTATATACAACTTCCTGACTATCGTAAGGGGTTGTCAATCCTCCTATTCCGAATTTTGTGTAAGGAATAGGCCCATAGTTGTCTGCCAGCCTGTGCATCCCCATTATCTTCACGATGGTAGCCATAGCCAAATAGACTTTGTCTTCTGTTTTACCAAAAATCTTCGCATAAGGTCCCATCACTTTGGTATAACCATTCGCAAACCCGACATCGTTCCATTTATCAAAATATAGATTATATGTACCGTTGTGACTTGATGAGTTCCAAGTGCCGATATGAGCCATATAGCCGGAGAAAATATCACCGGTCAGATTTTGAGCACGCTGATAGTCGTTAGCATCGACGTCCGATGTAGGTATTACATCTTTAAGCATGGCATTGAAGTGCCCTCCTACAAAAAGACCATCTTTGCTCATGTCATCTTCTGTAGCTGCATATTCATTTACATTGTCTTCAAGGCAAGAGACAAATGAATAAGATATTATCACTGCAAAGAAAGACACAAAGAGTAGCTTAAATATTTTAGATATATTATTTTTCATTATTCATTGCTTTAAAATTGAACCTTAACTCCAAATCCTATATTTCTGAGACTTGGTTGCATAAAATAATCCAGTCCCTGAAAATAAGTTCCCGTAGAAGCAGTCAATTCAGGATCGAATGGTGCCTTATTATGTATCATCCATAAGTTTCGTCCAATCAAAGAGAGAGACAAAGAGCTTATTTTATGATTGAACCATTTAGAAGGGAGTGTATACGTAAGAGATGCTTCGCGAAGCCTTACATTCGTCATACTATATACATACTCGGACAGGACGCCTGTTGTTCCTCCGGCTGCAACAGCATAATATGCCTCGGCATCCATTCGTTTTCCGTTCACCAATACACCGCCATTATCGCGTGCTATAGCCGAAACTTTAGAAACTCCATGCCTATCCAATAAGGCTTGTGTGGCCGACACACCGATTCCACCGATTCGGGCATCTACAAGGAAGTTCAGATCAAACCCTTTGTAAGAAATTGTATTATTCCACCCAAAATTGTATCGGGGTGCGACAGACCCGGCTTTCACCCAATTGTTAGGATCACTGTTTATCGCTCCTGTAGATGGGTCTACTTTTATATTCCCTTTAGAATCTTTTGCTAGCGTCGAAACATAAATATCACCCAATGTTCCGCCTTCTGTAAGTCGCATACGATATGTTCCTGTAGAGCTCATGTCTATACCATCTTCAGCCAGAATAGGCGTTCCGGTGGTTGGGTCGAGAGTTCCTTTAGGAATAAGCGTTTTTATTTTATTTCTATTCAGAGTGAAATTCACACTGGTAGAATAGCTGACAGGACCGAAATTGTCGTTAAAGCCTAAAGAAGCTTCAATACCCCAGTTATTTACTTTTCCGGCATTGATATAATAGTCGGAGTATATTGAGCTTGGAGCAGCTTCAAAATGGAACAATTGATTGTAAGTGTCTGTATTATAATATGTGAGATCGAGATTAATTCTATTGCCCCAAAATTTCATATTAGTACCAACTTCATACGCCTTTGTGCGTTCAGCTTTCAGATTGGAGAATGGCATCGCCGTCTCTGTCTTCAAATTACCATCATTCAACTCGTATGAAGCTTTAGTAATGAAACGTGGAGGCGGATTACCCACTTCCGAATATGAAAATCTCAGTTTGAAAAAAGAGATTTGAGCTTTATGCATATCAAACATATCGCTTAAAATTCCGGAAACTCCAACCGATGGATAAAACACCCCTGTGCCACTCGTCCCTTTTAAGGTAGAAGTCCAGTCATTTCTAGCTGTAAGATCTAAGAACACCAAGCTTTTCCAACCCAACTGAGCTGTAGCAAAAATAGCGTGTGTATTATCTTTGAACCCACTTTGGTTTACTTTTGTCTGAGGGTCATTCTTATTTATGTTCTCTTCAGAGAACCGATTGGGAACAAGACCTAAATGCCCTTCATAGCTATTCAGTCTTTGGTCGTACTGAAAGTAACTTGTACCTAAAGCAGCGGTCAGACTGAAATTGCCAAATCGTTTATCAGCTGTAGCCAAGAAGTCGAGATATAATTGTTTGTCTGTCATTCTCTGGTTCATATAGTTTCCTGTTTCGGATGCAAAGAGCAAATCAGAGGATGCATGAATTTTTCTTTCGAATTTATTTTCCATATTATCCATTCTCGCACGTCCCGACAGATTCAGCCAATCCAGAGCCTTATATTTTAGTGCGCTATATAAGATGTAGCGGTCTCTTTTGTTCTCGAATAGTTTTCTGTTCACAGTCCAATATGGGTTTTCGATTCCTAAGCCCTGATTACCATATTTTGAAGGCCAATTTTGAGTCTTAAAATTGCGGACATCATTAAATGTCTCATATATTTTATAGTTATCGATATCATCGCCTCTCGGAAATAGATAAATAGGTAGCAGTGGGTTATGATATTGTCCTTGAGTCATCATATTTCTGTTATCTTCATTTATATAAGATACGGAAAAGTCAAACTCGAGCTTATCTTTTATAATATCAGCAGTGTTACGTACTGTAAGGTTATAGCGGTTCAACTTATTATTTGGTATGATTCCTCTCGAGTTTGTGGATGCGAAAGACACGTATGTAGTATTCGTTTCTCCACCAAAAGAGGCTGTCAGTGAGTTTGTTTCCACATATCCAGTCTGAAAGAAATCTTTAGGATCGTACGAAGACATGTCCGGAGTCTTCTTAGCTCCCCAGCTTTGAAAGCTTTGGTCTCTTGAACCGTATGTATCTTGGAACTCAGGCATAACAAATGGTTTTAAGAAAATCGAGTTATTCGCATAATTAATTCTCAATCCCTTTTGTCCCTTTTTGGTCGTAATTAGTATTACACCATTTGCCCCTTGGTTTCCATATAAAGCTGCAGCGGCAGGACCACTAAGTACCGATAGGCTTTCAATATCTTCAGGGTTTATATTGGCGAAAGCATCGCGATCTCCACCATCAGGTGATTCGAATATATTTTCGGGTTGCTCACCTCTGATATCATACAATGGTACTCCATCTACAACATACAATGCATTGTTGTTACCCATAATTGACTTTGTCCCACGCATAACCACTCTGGCCGAGCCGCCAATACCCGATGCACTTTGATTTATCTGCATACCGGCAACTTTACCGGCCAGACTATTTATAAAGTTCGCATCTTTAACGACCGTCAATTCTGTACCTTTAAGTTCCTGAACATTGTATGTCAACACTTTCGCTTCTCTTTTGATTCCTAGAGCAGTAACCACAACCTCATCGAGAGCAACATTATCCTCTTTCATGACCACGTTATATGTCATGTCTCCTTTAGCAATAAGCTTTATAGAGAGGTAGCTGATGTAAGAAAATTCGATTTCATCACCTTCGTTTGCTGTAATGGAATAATTCCCATTGGTATCTGTCAAGGTTCCTATAGTAGTTCCTTTTACCGATACTGCTACTCCAATCAAAGGTTCTCCAGCTTCATCTTTTACATTGCCTTTGATGGTTACTGTTTTTTGCTGGAGCGACCTTGCCGAGTTATTCGTGTTGGCAGAAGACAAATAAATAACTTTATCTTCAACCTTATATGTCACACCTTTTCCTGCTAATGATTTGTTCAAAACCTCTTCAATACTCGCATTATGTAATTCTAATGGACCTACTTTTATATCCCCAATTTTGTCTTCATAAAAAAACTGATGGTCCGATTGTGATTTGATTATATTAATTATATCTGAAAACTTACCTCCTTTTTGGTTTATGTTTATTTGTGCATTGGCTACAATACAAAAACATAGCAAAAAGAAGAAGACACTCATTGAATGAGTAAAATATTTCCTTGGAGAATAGGAATTGCTTCTTTTCTTCATTTAGTTGTTGTTTTTTCGTTAATAAAAATAAGGTTAACGTTACCGTCTTGTATTTGTAAAATAGGTTGGGAAGCCTGCCCCGATTGATTCTATTTCATAATGATTAGATTTTTAGTTCTACAATAATATTTTTCTATTTAATAGTAAAACATGCTTGAAGCAAAAAACACTTAGTCCAATTTAGGGCCAAGTGTCTTTTTTAATATTCATTAACAATAAAACGCTATTGATTGGGGAATATTCGAATACTTCTACCAGTATATTCATATTTGAATGGTATTGTATTTGTGAGAGAATTCAAAACGGAATCTATACTATCTCGTTTCTTTATAACACCTGAATATTTAGATCGGATATTTAAGCTAGGATCCAAATATATTTTAACTTCATATAGAGACTCTAAAGTTTCTCTGATATCAAGAAGCGTCGCATTTTCGAAAGTTATCAGATCATTATGCCATAAAACATCAAGAACGGCATTGGTTTCGTATACTTTTAGCCGATGGTCGGTATGATTTATTTCAGCTTTTTGCCCGGGAGATAATGTTACATGCCCTTCATTATTATTGCCTTTTACTTCAATCTCACCATTTACAAGAGTTACTGAAGAGATATTAGACATATTGGAACTCTTTATATTAAATGAAGTTCCTAAAACTCGCACATTAAAAGCTTCACTTTCTACATAAAATGGAGATTTTTTATTTTTTGTTACCTCAAAATAAGCTTCGCCGGTAAGGTATACTCTTCTTTCTTCTTCACCTTCAAATGTAGGCGGATAACTAATTGTTGAGTTTTGGTTTAGCCAAATCTTTGTTCCATCTTCCAAGATAACCTCCTTCGCTTTAACTCCGTCATTTTGTACTGACAGCAAATCTCTTCTACCGATTTTCTTATTGTCGTGAAGATACAAATATCCAAATCCGATTGCTGAAAACAGCACTACAATACATGCAGCAATTTTAACGAACGAAAAATTGAATTTCTTCTTTACAGGCACATCAATTTGTGGAACATCGGATATCCTTTTTAATAGGCGATCTTTTTCGCTTTCCAAATATCCATCAGATAAAGATTCATCCCATTCTATAGAATTGTAAAGCGATTCAAGATCAAAAAGATATTTCTTATTATTTTCATCTTCACCGATCCATTTTAAGATAGCTTCGTACTCTGCATCTGAAGCCGTTTTATTAAGGTATCCTAATATAATCTTTTTATCAATTGTACTCATTTATTTATTTTATGATATACTTAAAACAGTTATATATAACAATATACTTAGTTAAAGAAGCATAAAACGAGAAGAAGCCTCAACAAATATGATAGTCTCTGTTTTAGCAACTTTCGGGATTGATACAAATGGGCCTCAACTGTTCGTAAAGAGATAGCTAGAGTTTCTGCTATTTCTTTATTTTTCAGTCCATAGATATAGCTTAGTTTAAACACACTCTTCGACTGGGGCGGCAGAGTATCAATTGCGCTATCTATTTTCTCTTTCAATTCTGCATTTTCTATATTCTTCCAAACATCGATATTTTCAGGTGAAAAATATTTCAGTTTTTCATTATATACCTCAATTTTGGCAGAAGAATATTTATTGATGACAGCAATATGTTTCAGCCTATTGATAGATTTTGTATACACAAATCGGTACAATAGCGAAGAAATGTGCTCTCCTACTTCAATTTCTTTTCGTCGTTCCCACAATTCTACAAAGGCATCCTGTACAATATCTTCGGCATTATCTGTACCTACAAAAGAGGATGCATATTTCACCAATGCCAAATAGTACTTATCAAATAAGTCTACATAAACCTGTTTAGATAAATCCATTATTGGAGAATTTGCGCATTAGGATATAAGGGTTTTCTGCACTGAGTTTTTCATCAAGGTACGGTTATTCAAAGATTGCGGGTAAAATTAATAATATTTATAAGCATTCCAAAATAATTGAAAATACATAAATATTATCCTTGGTAATCTTACGTTAAAAAAAGCTTGCAAATAATTCATTTACAAGCTTTATACTCAGATAAAATGTGACCCCGGAGGGGTCGTCTGTTTCTTATTCTAAATAGTATATAGTCAATTAATTATATGATAATATCCAATCTTTAGTAACGATTTAGGAACAATATCATTTGTCTCTCAAAATACCACTTTTGGCTTAGGGTTGACCGTATTCTTACATATAAATTACTGAGAATAAAGGTACGAAAATGAATTGAAAATCAAAGACCAACTTTATTTTTTAGGATCATTTATAGATATAAAAAGGTGTGTTTTCTCCTATTGCTTTGATAAAAGAGGTAATATCATTTTATTCTTCATAGAACTTATATATTAGAATTTTCAGTTAACTCTACTAATTGAAGCTTCTCCTTCTTTATTAAAATTTCTTTCTCTTTTAATTATTTAGAGTTTATAATAAGATAGTGTTATATTTCATTTTTATTAACTTTGTTTATATGTAATCGTAATGTATGAAAAAGTTATTCCTTCTCATTATTATATTATTTCCGACTTGCAATGTTTTCCCAAAAACATCACAAGATACTATATTCAACTCTCTATATGAATTGATTAAACATAAAGACCTCTATGTAACAGAGAAGGAGGAGAGAATATCCGAAATAAAAAAACTGCTTAAAACGCCTAATATTACTGACGATCAGCGTTATGATATAAATCTCAAACTATATAACGAATACAAAGTTTATTTGTCTGATTCTGCAATTTATTATGCCAGAGAGAATACAGCTATTGCAAAAAAGCAAAATCATAATACATGGATAAATGAATCTAAACTAGATTTAGTATCCTTATATATTGTATCTGGTATGTTTATTGAAGCTGTTGATATATTAGGATCAATAAAAACTAAAGACCTTCCCGATTGGCTACAGATTAAATACTATGATTGCTACAAACAGCTATACAACTACTATTCAAGTAATAATCCATATACTCAGATCTATTTAGAAAAAAGTAATCTATACAGAGATTCTTTACTGAATGTATTGGATAAAGAATCCAGCCATTATAAGATTGTATATGCAGAGAAACTATATGACGAATCTCGTCTAAATGATGCGAAACAAATATTGCAAAAGCTTTTAGACCAAACGAAATCAGACACTCACGAAAAAGCAGTTCTCGCTTATGCACTAGCCAATATTTACAAAAAAGAAGGAAATATAAACTTACAGAAACATTATTATGCCATATCTGCGATTTGCGATATAAAGAATGCTATCAAGGAAAATGCATCTATGCAGGCATTGGCCTCAATCCTATATGAAACAGGTGAAGTAGAAAAGGCCTACGATTGCATAAAATCGTCTATGGAAGATGCCATGTTTTGTAATGCGCGCTTAAGAACATACGAAGTTTCACAAATATTTCCAATTATAGACTCTGCGTATCAGGAAAATGTGAATAAACAAAAATCAGAATTACAGTTGTTTCTTATTCTTGTCAGTATATTATCTGTATTCCTTATTATAGCAGTAATATATGTGTATAGGCAGATGAAAAGAGTTTCTCGGATACGTAAAGAACTTTATCATACTAATGTAAAATTAAACGATCTTAATAAGGATTTACAATCTAGTATCAACCAACTTAACGATGTAAACAAAGAACTTTCGTATGTAAACAATCAATTATCGGATGCAAACCAAATAAAAGAAGCATATATTGGGCATTTCCTTGATCTATGTTCTACATATATAAATAAACTGGAAAATTTTCAAAACTCTCTCAATAAGAAAGCTGTCGAAAGGAAACTTGATGAATTATATAAAATGTTGAAATCAAGTAAAATGATCGATGACGAATTGAAAGAACTCTACGAGAACTTTGACAATATTTTCCTGCATCTGTATCCGAATTTTGTTGAGGAATTCAACTCTCTTTTAATAAAAGAAGAACAGTTCGTATTAAAACCTAATGAATTGCTTAATGTGGAACTTCGTATATTTGCATTGATTCGATTAGGTATAACAGATAGTTCCAAAATTGCTAACTTCTTGCACTATTCAGCAAATACAATTTATAGCTATCGTACCAGAGTACGAAATAAAGCTGCTGTCCCCCGCGAAGAATTTGAATCAATGGTTATGAAAATAGGTGTTATTAAGAAAAACTAACACATACGGCGTCTATATTTTTGGCTATATCAAAATCGGTTAATCAGCTATATATTAATAATATATAATATATTTGGCTCTATATTTTATCAATGTGAATTTTCTTTAAATACTTCCTCCTCATATTTTTGCATATGAGAGGTTATACTCTTTTTAGCTTCACAAATACAATAAGCTGAATAATGTTAACCATAAAAATGAATAAGAAAATTCTAATCACGCAGACCATGAAAAAAAATCAAAAAAAGAAATGGGCTTATTTAGGCAGAATATGTCTGCTTATGTTGTCTTTGACTTTCACGTTTACATTATCTGCTCAAAACCGGAAAACAATTTCGGGAGTAGTTTTGGATGAAAAAGGAGAAAGTATTATAGGTGCATCAGTTTCGGTAAAAGGGACTACTAATGGTACAATCACCGACATCGAAGGGGCATTTACCTTGGATGTTGAAGAAAATGCTACTTTAACAATCTCTTATCTTGGATTCTTGACTCAAGAAATCTCGGTAGCCGGAAGAACCGATTTTCGTATTATCTTAAAAGAAAAAGCAAAGATGCTCGATGAAGTCGTTGTAGTAGGCTATGGAGTGGTACGTAAAAGGGATCTCACAGGCTCGTTATCGTCTGTAGAAGCCAAAGTAATGCAGGATAAGCCAGTTTCCAATATCGGCGAAGCACTCCAAGGTCGTGCAGCTGGGGTACAAATTATTAACTCTGGCGTACCAGGTAGTAATGTAAGTATTCGGATTCGCGGATTAGGTTCTATCAATAATTCTGATCCTCTATTAGTTATTGATGGCGTACCAACTGATATGCCTTTAAATGCTCTCAATCAGAATGATGTTGAAACAATAGACATACTAAAAGATGCTTCGGCTACAGCCATCTATGGTTCACGCGGTGCGAATGGTGTGGTGTTAATAACGACTAAAAAAGGTAAATCTGGAGACGGCCTTATATCAGTAAGTGCCAACTGGGGAATACAAGATGCAACCAGTGTGCCTGAGATGTTGAATGCATCGCAGTTTGCATCATTACACAACGAGATGATGGCTAATAATGGCAGAGGACAGCGTCCTGACTTTGCAGACCCATTATCATGGGGAAAAGGGACAGACTGGATAGATGCGTTATTACGTACGGCTATGATGCAAAATTACTCAGCTTCATACTCCGGGGGTAATGATAAGAGTAATTACTATGTATCGGGAGGAGTCTTGGATCAGGAAGGCATTGTTATTAACACATCCTATCGCCGTTATACGTTCCAATTCAATGGTGAATCAAAAGTCCGTTCTTGGCTGAAATTCGGGAATAACGTTACACTAAGTCATGATGTAAAAAAGAATGGTTCTTATAGCGTACTTAACACAATGTCTTCTTTACCAACTCAGCCCATATTTAACGAAGACGGAACCTATTCGGGGCCGGGTACGGAAGCTGAATTCTACGGAGATGCTCGTAATCCGATAGGGACAGCACGTTTAGAGAAAAGTACAACGAAAGGTTATAACATATTAGGTAATATTTATGGAGAAGTTTCTCTTTTTGACAAAGTAACTTATAAAATGTTGGGAGGAATAGATTTCAAATTCTGGGATAATGTGAATTTTTCTCCAAAATATGATTGGAAGCCAATTCCTGTACCGAATTCTTACCGCGGTGAAAGTTCAAATAAAAGCCTTACTTACCTGTGGGATAATACAATTACATACATGGACACTTTCAATGAAAAACATAACCTGAATGTTATGTTGGGGTCAAGTGCACAAAACAATGTATACAATTATATGAATGCAAGCATTAAAGAATTTTTATCTGATGATTACAATCAATTGAATAACGGGTTATTAGACCCGACAGTGGGTGGTAGTAAAAACGAGTGGGCTTTGCTTTCTTTCTTTGGACGTGTAAATTATTCTTTCGATAATAAATATTTATTGACAGCTACCGTTCGCCACGATGGGACATCTCGCATAACGAAGTCCAACCGATGGGGTACTTTTCCTTCTTTCTCTGCTGCATGGCGTTTATCGGAAGAATCTTTCTATAAAAAGAATGATCTATTGAGTGATATAAAATTACGCTTGGGATACGGAGTAACAGGCAACCAGGCAGTGTTAGATAATTATGCTGCCGTTACCCGTCTGAAAACAGCACAATATGTATTCAACGGTACACCAGTTTCTACACTATATCCATTAGTAATGCCCAACCCTAATATTAAGTGGGAAACAGTAAAACAAGCAAATATTGGTTTCGATGCAACATTGCTGAAACAACGCATCAACCTCACATTCGATACTTATATAAAAACAACAACTGATATGTTGGTTGGTATGGTTGTTCCTATTACTACCGGATATTCGGATGAATATACACCAATGATTAATGCAGGAGAAGTAAAAAATACGGGATGGGAACTGACTGTCTCCTCGCAAAATATGAAAGGAGCATTCGAATGGAATACAGACTTCAATGTGTCATACAATAAAAATAAGGTGGTGAAGCTAAATAATAATACGCCGATCTATTTCGGCTACCAATCTCATATTGAAGGACGTCCTGTTGGTTCGTTTTATGGATGGGTAACAAACGGATTATTCCAGAATTGGGATGAGGTTAACAACTATGCATACCAGTATCAAGGAGCAGATGCGGCTAATGGAACAGCACCTGGTGATATTAAGTTTTTGGATATAGACAACAATGGTGTGGTAAACGATTATGACCGTACATACATTGGTAATCCTACTCCTACATGGAATTTCTCGATGAATAATAATTTTGCTTATCGCAATTTTGATTTACAGATATTCTTACAGGGAGTTGCCGGAAATAAAATTTATAATGCGAACAGGGTATCTCTTGAAGGAATGTACACCATTAGAAATCAGACTACAAAAGTTCTCGATCGCTGGACTGGTGAAGGTACAAGCAACTCTATACCTCGTGCTATTTATAGTGACCCTAATAAAAATACACGAAATTCAGATCGATTTATTGAAGATGGAAAATATTTGCGTTTGAAGAACCTAACATTAGGTTATAAATTGCCTACTCCTCTGGCAAAGAAAGCATATCTCAGTAGCTTAAGGATATACATGTCGGCTCAAAACTTATTAACCCTAACCAAATATTCGGGGTTCGATCCTGAAGTACAAGGAGGTGTTGATAATAGTAGCTATCCACTTACACGCACAATCAGTTTTGGTGTTGATATTAAATTCTAAATCTAAAAAGATAATACAATCATGAAAAAAATAATATATACTGGATTTTTTCTATTAGCTTGCATAATGAGCTCTTGTTCAGACTTTCTCGAAAAAGAGCCTTATGAAGATCCAAGTGCAGAAACAATCAAAGATGAAGCATCTGCAATAGCTATGACTAATGCGGCTTATCAGCCGATGCAACGCCCAAAATTGTATAATATGAGAATATGGGCACTCGATATTGTTGCAGGAAATAGTGAAGTTGGAGCCGGAGGGGGTGACGACGGAATAGAAACAATACAATTGGCAAACTTTGTTGCCGGGCCCGATAATTTTGCAGCTATCGACTTATGGCGTGGGCCTAACCCGGGTATACTCTACTGCAATACAGTATTGAAGAATGTACCAGAAATGAATATAAAAGAAGAGATTAAGAACCGATGTATGGGTGAAGCTAAATTTCTTCGGGCAAGTTATTACTTCACTCTTGTACAATTATTTGGGGATGTGCCTTTAAGTCTCACACCATCTAAGCCGGGAGACGATCTTTTCCCCGTTCGAGTAAGCAAGGATAAGATTTACAATGAAGTTATTATTCCGGATTTACTTGAAGCAATAGAGTTACTTCCTCGCCGTGAAAATTATAGCAGCAAAGACCTCGGACGTGCAAGTAAAGGTGCAGCCGCAGGTATATTAGCTAAAGTTTATCTCACATTAGGGCAATATCAGAAATGTATAGAAATGTGCAATATGGTTGAGAGTTTTGGTTATGTACTTAATCCCGACTATAGCGATTGTTTTGGTGGAGAAGATAAACATAAAAATACACCAGAATCATTATTTGAAATTCAATATTATGGATTGACAAAAGCTGGTTTTTGGAGTGATGAGAATCAGGCTTGTTGGTTAAGCACCTATATGGGACCTCGCAATTCTGGTTGGGTAGGCGGAGGATATGGATGGAACCAGCCAACTCAGGAATTCGTAGACCAATATGAACCGGGAGATTTGCGCAAAGACAAAACAATTCTTTATGAGGGAGGGCCATTATTTGATGGTAAGCCGTATAAGAGTTCAATGTCAACTACTGGATACAATGTGCGTAAATTTTTAGTACCGCTTTCTATTTCACCTGACTACAATACTAATTCGGCAAGTATTATTGTATTACGCTATGCTGATATACTACTTATGAAAGCTGAAGCTCTGAACGAATTAGGCAACACAACTGATGCCGAAGAGCCATTGTATAATGTACGTAAGCGCGCAGGATTAACAAACAGAAATGATGTGGAAAATTTGACGCAAGAACAAATGAGAGAGAAGATCCGTCATGAACGTCGCATAGAACTGGCATTCGAAGGCCATAGCTGGTTTGATCTGATACGATGGGATAATGGACAATATGCTCTTGATTTTCTTCATTCTATTGGAAAAGTAAATGCTCAGAAAAAACATTTATTATTGCCTATTCCGCAAAAGGAAATAGATTCGAATCCTAATCTTAAGCAAAATCCGGGTTATTAATTTGAAAATAGATATTAAAATGAAAAAACTATATAATATTTTATTACTAATATCACTGGTGCTACCGCTTATGCTTTCATCTTGCTCGGATGATTATGCGGAAACCAATTTAGAGGATCAGCCACTTATACTGACTGCCAGTGACGAAGTTATTGTTTTGGACATAACAGCACCCCAAAGTAACGCTGTGACTTTCGAATGGACTCCAGGGTCAAATTTCAATACAAATGCCGCCATAACTTATATATTTGAATTGGGTCTGAGTGGTTTTACAAAAAGTGTACAAGTTGAATTAAATCAGGGGAAAAATTCAGTTTCCTATAGAACTGAAGAATTAAACAAAATACTTCTTGAGAACTTTGATGTAAATCCCGGCGATGAAGTGGATTTGGAAGCTCGTGTAACAGCTACAGTGCATAGTGAAAATATCCAACCTCAAATTTCTGAAATAGTCAAGCTAAAAATTACAGGATACAAACCTGTTTCTTCGACTCTTTATCTGATAGGCGGTGCTGCGCCTAATGGTTGGAGTGCAGACGATGCAACTAAAATGAATACTGTGTCGGGGGCTGCCGGAGGTTTCGTATGGCAAGGGAAATTAAATGCCGGAGAATTGAAGTTTATAACCACATTAGGAGAGTTTCTCCCTTCATATGGCAAGGGTAGTGATGAAACTAAGTTGCTGTTAAGAGAATCGGATGATGATCCGGATGATAAATTTAATATTCCTGCGACAGGCATTTATAAGATTTCGGTAAATATTATTAATCTGACAATTCATATTGAGACACTCGATGCACCTGAATATAGTGAATTATGGTTTGTCGGTAATCCTACAGGTTGGAGTTTCAAACCAATGACGTCAGATATGTCAGATCCATTCATTTTCTATTTCAATGCTGATCTTTCTGCCGGAGGAGAATTTAAAATTGGAACAAAAGCAGATTTCGATGATAGTGTTGTCTTTCTTCGTCCCGAATCGGATGGACAAGGTGCAGGAACAGATTTGAATGTGGTTAAATGGTCTAAAAATGAA
This sequence comes from Dysgonomonas mossii DSM 22836, assembly GCF_000213575.1. Lineage (GTDB taxonomy): Bacteria > Bacteroidota > Bacteroidia > Bacteroidales > Dysgonomonadaceae > Dysgonomonas > Dysgonomonas mossii. The sequence goes on along the minus strand of NZ_GL892005.1, from coordinate 75,740 downwards.
AATGCTGATGATTATAAATGGAATATAACAGGAGGAGTTTATAAGATAAAACTTGATACCCGTGATATGAAAATAGATATAATTCCATTTACTCCTTATGCAATGATTTATATGGTAGGTGATGCTACTCCAAGCGGATGGAGTATAGATAATGCTACTCCATTAACGGCTACAGCCGATCCTAATAAGTTTACATGGACAGGAACACTGAATGCCGGAGAATTGAAATTTACTTGTGATAAACAAAGCGATTGGAATGGCGATTGGTTTCTGGCTAATCAAAATGGTATAGAACCTTCGGGTGATATAGAGCAAATGCTATTTAGTGCGAAAGGTGCTAATCCCGATAATAAATGGAAAATAACCACTGCCGGAACATATACCATAGAACTGGATCAATTGCAACAAACTGTGAAAATCAAAAAACAATAATAAAACAACAGGTGGTGATGTTGGAAAGCATTGCCACCTTAGAAAGAAATATCATGAAAAAAATATATTTATCCATAGTATTGTGCCTGGCATTATTCAGTAGTTGTGAAGATTACTACGATACAGACAGCGATCCGGTTATATACGGTGAGACATATTTCAATGCTGATCTTAGTACGGATAAGGCATGTTATAAGCCGGGAGAAACAGTTCAATTCACACTGAAAGAAAAGCCTTCCAGTAACGTAAAAATTCGTTATTCCCATTTAAGTATGGTTATTTCAGAAGAAAGTTTATCATCTACTTCATGGAACTGGACAGCTCCATCAGAAGATTATAAAGGATATATGGTAGATATCTATGAAGTTGTAGACGGAAAAGAAAAAATACATCAAAGTATTGCAGTCGATGTATCTTCTGACTGGAAGAAATTTCCGCGTTACGGATTTCTTTCATCCTATGGTAAAATGTCGGAGGCAATTATAGATAATAACATAAATAACCTAAGTAGGTATCACATAAATGGAGTCCAGTTTTACGACTGGATGTATGACCACCATCGCCCGTTAGCAGGAACAGTAGCTGATCCGGCTACTACATGGCCCGATCTGATGGGAAGGACGAATTACCTATCCACTGTAAAAGGTTATATAAATGCGATACACAACAAAGGGATGAAAGCTATGTTTTATAATCTGGCCTTTGGAGCGTTAAGCAATGCTGCATCTGACGGAGTAAAAGAAGAATGGTATATTTTCAAAGATAAAAATCATTCAGAGAAAGATAATCATCATCTTGATCCACCTTTTCGCAGCAGCATTTATCTGACTAATCCCGCTAATATTGAATGGCAGAATTACATCGCTGGAAGGCATAAAGATGTTTATAATGTTTTTGATTTTGACGGATTTCATATCGACCAGCTAGGTAACAGAGGAGATGTATACGATTACAACGGAGATAAAGTAAATCTGGAAAACAGTTATTCTTCCTTTATTGCAGCCATGAAACAAGCTTCTCCCGAAAAAAGGTTGGTAATGAATGCTGTTTCTCAATACGGACAGCAAACTAGCATTGCAAAATCCGATGTGGACTTTCTATATACGGAAGTATGGGACGAAAGTAAAACATTCGAGGCCTTAGCAAAAGTAATTACCGACAACTATTCTTTCAGCAATAGTACCAAAAGTACAGTTCTTGCAGCCTATATGAATTATGCAAAGTCAAACAACAGAGGCTATATGAATATACCTGGAGTTTTGCTGACTAATGCTGTGATTTTCTCTTTTGGCGGAGCTCATCTCGAATTGGGAGAACACTATTTAGCGAATGAATATTTCCCGAATTCGAATTTGCAGATGAAGACAGAACTGAAAAAGTCGATGACGCATTACTATGATTTTCTTGTAGCATATCAGAATTTATTGCGTGATGGAGGAACCTTTTCTTCGGTAAATGTTCAATCTGTTGATGGAGGTTTGACTTTTGAAACATGGCCAGCATCGCAAGGGAGTGTAGCCGTACTTGGAAAAAAGTTTAATGACAGGGAAATCATTCATCTGATAAATTTCTCTCAGGCTAACTCTATGGAATGGCGCGATACGAATGGTACACAAGCAGAACCAACGTTAGTTGCAAACCCTGCAATAAAAATAACGGCAAGTAAGGCTGTCTCAAAAGTGTGGATAGCTTCACCGGATATAAATGGTGGAGTCGCTCAGAATATCGAGTTTTCTCAGTCGGGCAATGAGGTTACATTGACTTTACCATCTCTTAAATATTGGGATATGGTAGTATTCGAATATTAAAGGTTTAAGAATAGACTATTATGATAAAGAAAGTTTGGTTATTTATCATGGGATTGATATTTTCTTCGGCAACATTGATTGCCGGAGAATGTATCTCCTATACGAAGAATGGCAATCAGGTCATATTTAACTGTAAAGACGGTTCGAAATTATCATTGACAATCAATAGCAGTTCGGTAGTCAAAGTATGGTTCGATCAATCTGGAAAATTTATAAGAAGTAATGAATCATTTGCCATTGTTAATGAAAATCTGGAAGATATTGGAGAGGTGAATGTTAATGACGAGCCCTCCTGCTACGAGATATTCACATCTAAGCTACGCATCCGGATTAATAAGAATCCGATGCAGTTGCAAATATTCGATAAATGGCAGAAGTTGCTTTTTAGCGATTTTAAAGAGAAAGGACATATAGCCGATTCAAAAGCAGTAAAAGCTTATAAAATTTTGCGCAATGATGAGCAGTTTTTTGGCCTTGGAGAAAAGACAGGACCATTGAACCGTCGCGGACGTTCTTATAAAATGTGGAATAGCGACCGACCTTGTTACAGCGTAATGGAAGATCCGTTGGCTAAAAGTATTCCATTTTTTATGAGTAGTTACCGTTATGGAATATTTCTGGATAATACATATAAAACCGAATTTAAGTTCGGAACGGAATCTGATGAGTACTACTCATTTGAAGCACCGGATGGGGCTTTTATTTACTATTTCATATTTGGAAAAGATTATAAAGACATACAAGAGCAATACATCGACCTGACTGGTAAACCTATCATGCCTCCTAAATGGGCATTAGGTTTTGCACAGAGCCGTGGCTTATACACCAAAGAGGCTCAGGCATTGGAAGTAGCAGCCGAGTTTCGTAAGCGTCAGATTCCTTGCGATATAATCTATCAGGATATAGGATGGACTCAATATTTACAGGATTTCGAGTGGCGTAAGGGAAACTATACCGACCCGAAAGGAATGTTGAAAACATTGAAAGAGCAGGGCTTTAAGATGATTGTGTCGCAAGATCCTGTAGTGTCACAGGCGAATGATAAACAATGGAAAGAAGCCGATAAATCAGGTTATTTTGTAAAAGATATCCGTAACGGAAAATCCTACGATATGCCTTGGCCCTGGGGAGGAAACTGTGGTGTGGTAGATTTTACAATCCCTGAAGTAGCTGACTGGTGGGGTACCTACCAGCAAAAACCTATCGACGATGGGATAAGCGGTTTCTGGACAGATATGGGCGAACCAGCTTGGAGCAACGAAGAAGATATTGACCGCCTGAATATGAAACACCACATAGGTATGCATGATGAGATACATAATGTGTATGGCCTTACTTGGGATAAAGTAGTAAAAGAACAGTTTGAAAAACGAAATCCTAACAAGCGAATCTTTCAGATGACACGCTCTGCTTATGCAGGATTACAGCGTTATACTTTCGGATGGACGAACGACAGTGGTAACGGCAATGATGTATTGGAAGGTTGGGGGCAACTTGAAAATCAGGTAGCAGTAGGAGTTTCTGCCGGATTAGGCGGTATTCCTTTCTGGACAACAGATATCTCGGGATATTGTGGTGATATTACCGATTATAATGCTATGGGAGAGCTATATACCCGATGGATGCAATTCGGAGTATTTTGCCCGTTGAGCCGTGCACATCATGAGGGAGACAATGCTGTAGAACCTTGGATGTTCGGTGATGTAGTGGAAAAGAATACAAAAGCGGCTATAGAGTTGAAATATCAACTATTCCCCTATTTGTATACTTATTCACGCATAGCACACGATACTGGGTTGCCTATAACAAGAGGTTTGTTTATGGAGTATCCGAATGACGAGGAAGCAATAAAAATTGATAACCAATTTATTTTCGGACAGGAATTATTAGTCGCTCCTGTGCTGAAAAAGGGTGAACGTGTAAAACGTATATACCTTCCTGATGGAGAATGGATAGATTTTAATGATAAAAAAACAGCCTATCTGGGTGGGCAAACCATTACCTATCGTGCACCGTTGAATACAATTCCTATTTTCGTAAAAAAAGGTTCTATTATTCCCATGATGCCTGTTATGCAATATATACACGAGAAAAAAGATTACCCGTTATTTGTTCATATCTTCCCGAATTATGAAGATGAAAGTACTTCTTTCGAACTTTATGAAGACGAAGGTGAAAATCTGGATTACTTAAAAGATATATCTTCTAAAACACAATTTACCTCTACAACATTAACCAATAGCTATGAAACTGTAATTACTCCAAATGACAATGGATTTGTGCAATCGAACAAGCGGAATATCATTCTCACATACCATTTGGAATGTAAACCTAACAATGTAGTCATAGATGGTAAAACTGCTACGATAATAGAAGAAAATCAACTCACAAATAAGCTAGAGAAAGACTTTTCATCAATAGAGTGGTCGTGGAACGAAGATTCTAAAGAATGTTGGGTAAAAGTTCCGGATAAACGTAACAAAATTAAAATATCAATAAATTAATAAGTAAAGGATGAAAAAAATACTTTCACTATTAAGTTTTTACTTAATAGCTGTAACAGCTATAGCTCAGACATTCAAATCTCCTTCAGGAAATTTTGAGATGAAATTTTCTATCACAGAAAAAGGTGAGCCAACATATGAACTGAACTATAAAGGGAAAAAAGTAATAAACCCTAGTAAGTTAGGATTAGAATCTTTTGGGGATAAACCCTCTTTCTACGATAATTTTAGTGTTGTAAATGTGAATAACGCTTCATTTGACGAAACATGGCAACCGGTGTGGGGTGAATCAAAAGACATCCGTAACCATTATAACGAAATGATTGTTAGCCTGACACAAAAAGATACAGAGCGAATAATGATTCTTCGTTTCCGTTTATTTGATGATGGATTAGGATTCCGTTATGAATTTCCAGAACAAAAAAAGCTTACTTATTTTGCGGTGAAAGAGGAATTGACTCAATTTGCTATGACTGATGATCATACAGCATGGTGGATTCCGGGCGATTATGATACCCAAGAATATGATTATACAAAATCCCAGTTATCAGAAATTCGTCATCTTCAGGAATCTGCAAGAACGGATAATCTTTCACAAACAGGATTTTCCAATACAGGAGTGCAGACTTCTTTACAATTGAAAACATCTGATGGCATTTATATTAATTTACATGAAGCGGCATTGATCAATTATGCGTGTATGCACCTGAATCTGGATGATAAAAACTTCGTCTTCCAATCTTGGTTAACACCTGATGCAAATGGAACAAAAGGGCATTTACAAGCTCCTTGTTCTACACCTTGGCGTACAATTATTGTTAGTGACGATGCTCGCGATATTCTGGCTTCTAATATCACATTGAATCTGAATGAACCATGTAAAATAAAAGATACATCATGGATCAAACCCATGAAATACGTTGGGGTATGGTGGGAAATGATTACTGGTAAGAGCGATTGGTCGTATACCAACGATTTTCCTAGTATACAGATTGGCAAAACAGATTATAGCAAAGCTAAACCACACGGACGTCATGGAGCAACTACGAGCAACGTGAAGAAATATATTGATTTTGCTGCACAACATGGATTTGACGGGGTCTTGGTCGAAGGATGGAATATCGGATGGGAAGATTGGTTCGGACATTCCAAAGATTTTGTGTTTGACTTTCAAACTCCATATCCGGATTTTGATATTGAAGATATACACCGTTATGCGAAGAATAAAGGTGTCAAAATGATTATGCATCATGAAACATCTGCATCTATCCGCAACTATGAACGTTTTATGGATGATGCATATAAATTGATGAACAAATATGATTATCCTGCCGTAAAAAGTGGTTATGTAGGAGATATCATCCCTCGAGGAGAGAATCACTATAGTCAATGGATCAACAATCACTATCAGTATGCCATTGAGAAAGCTGCTGAATACAAGATCATGGTAAATGCGCATGAGGCTGTACGTCCAACAGGAGTTTGCCGTACATGGCCAAACTTAATAGGAAACGAATCGGCTCGTGGAACGGAATACCAAGCCTTTGGCGGAAGTAAACCAAACCATACAACTGTACTTCCTTTTACTCGTTTAATAGGTGGCCCGATGGATTATACTCCGGGGGCTTTTGAAAATGATATTAGTAAATATAACCCGAATAACAAATCATGGGTAAACACAACATTGGTAAACCAGCTGTCTTTATATGTAACTATGTCTAGTCCGCTTCAAATGGCTTGTGATTTCCCTGAAACCTATGAAAAGTATATGGATGCGTTTCAATTCATAAAAGATGTGGCTCTAGACTGGGATAAGTCGAAATACCTTGAAGCAGAACCGGGAGACTATGTGACCGTTGCCCGTAAAGCTAAAGGTACAGACAAATGGTTTGTAGGAAATACGAATGGCGAAACGGGAAGAAATAGTATTGTCAACTTTGATTTTCTGGAAAATGGCAAAACATATATTGCCACTATTTACGCTGATGACAAAGACGCGCATTACAAGACAAATCCACAAGCATATCATATCCGCAAAGTTGTAGTAAACAGTAATTCTAAATTATCACAATATTGTGCTCCGGGAGGAGGTATGGCGATAAGCATCTATCCTGTAACTGACAGGGCCCAGATAAAAGGATTAAAGAAACTTTAATGAATTAAGAAAGATTTAAGTATCTAAATTTTTATTGAAGATCGTTACTATTTGCTTAAATAGCAACGATCTTTTTCATAAATATATAAAACTAAGTAAAATGAAAATACATATATTTTATTTCGTCCTCTCTCTTTTGATGTTATCTATCAGTAATAATTTGTATAGCTAGAATCCATGGATACTTTCGGCAGATCAGCCCGATCCGAGCAATTATTATGGAGAAACTGTCGCTAATGGCGTTATCGGGATAATATCATCGCCCGAGCCATTGAGGGTAAAGGAGGTTGTATTAGCGGGTGTGTACGATGTATATAAACGCGGGAGGGTCAGCAATTTTATCCCAAATTACAATATGTTAAATATGAGACTTGCTTTCAATGGTGAGTCTGTAGCTTCTTATAACATCAACAATTTCAGGCAAGAGTTGAATATGCGCAATGGAGCATTTAGCGGATCATTTCAATATAAAGATTTTGTATTTGTAACCTATTCATACTATGCGTTGCGCCATCTTCCTCATTATGTAATGATGGTTGTAGAAATCGAGACACAGAAAGATGTGAACATCAATGTAGAAAATCTATTAGAAACACCGGCCTCACTCAATAATCAACAGCATTATTTCCAAAGTATAACAAACTCGCATGTTAATATACCTTTGTTGACATCGGTAGCCTATACTCCTACAAAAAAATCAAAGATCGCTGTTTCAAATACATTTCTTTTCGAAGAAGGCAAAAACGATCAGCCTCAACTCATGCACCGAATGAACGATACGGATATGCATGCCATGTCTTTCGAGAAAAACCTAAAAGCAGGCCAGAAATATTCTTTTGCATTAATTGGCAGCTTGATATCATCAGATCAGACAAAAGACCCTTACAACGAAGCGGAACGAATGACTATCTACGCTGCATTGGAAGGAAAGTCAAGGCTTTTAGACAGACATCTAAAAGAATGGGAGAAATTGTGGGAAAGTGATATTCAGATAGAAGGAGATGCTCAGGCACAACAAGATGTGAGAAGCATGCTTTATCATCTTTATTCATTTACTCGCAAAAATACTGCTTTATCTCCATCACCTATGGGATTGAGTGGATTGGGATATAACGGTCATGTATTCTGGGATACAGAAATATGGATGTATCCTCCGATGTTGCTCCTTCATCCCGAAATAGCAAAAAGCATGATTGAATACCGTTTTCAAAGGTTGGATGCCGCATGTAAAAAGGCGGCTTTGTATGGATACGATGGTGCAATGTATCCTTGGGAAAGTGCCGATTCGGGATTTGAAGAAACCCCTGTTAATGCCCTGACAGGAGCATTCGAACATCATATCACAGGAGATGTCGCTATTGCTGCGTGGCAATATTATCTTGTTACAGGAGACAAAGAATGGTTAAAAGTGAAAGGTTGGCCAATATTAAAAGCAACAGCTGAATTTTGGGTTAGCCGTGTGGAAAAAAATGATAAAGGGGAATACGAGATTAAGAATGTTGTTGCAGCAGATGAATGGGCTGAAAATATTAATAATAATGCTTATACCAATGGTACTGCTATCCGAAATTTGCAATATGCATCTAAAAGTGCATCTGTGCTTGGAATTGCCGCACCTGAGGAGTGGAATTTGATTGCGAGTAAAATCCCAATTTCAACAATGAATAATGGAGTAACAAGAGAACATGATAGCTATACAGATCAGAATATTAAACAAGCAGATGTGAATCTTTTGGCATATCCGCTGAAGATTATTACTGATAAAGAACAAATAACACGAGACTTGAACTTCTACCAAACCAAAGTACCTCATTCTGATACTCCGGCTATGACGCAAGCAATATTTTCATTGCTGTATAGTCGTCTGGGTGATAGTGATCAGGCTTATCACTGGTTCAAAGATGCTTATCAACCCAATCTCAATCCTCCTTTCAGAGTGATTGCTGAATGTAAAGGTGGTACAAATCCTTATTTTGCGACAGGTGCCGGAGGCGTCTTACAAGCTGTGATGATGGGGTTTGGAGGTTTGGATATTGACGAAGCAGGAAACATTAATCAAGTAAGATCTGTACTACCTAAGCATTGGAAAAAACTGACAATAACTGGAGTTGGTATAGATAAAAAGACCTTTGTCCGAACTCAGTAAATTTTAATCAAACACACAGTCCTATATTTATTTTCAATAGGAACATTAAAATAATACCCTTAGAATCGCCAAAGATGGTATTTATATATTCTGTAAAACCTCAATTAATGAAAATTATGAAATAGAAGTAAAACCCAAAATATTCCAAATAATAGTTTTTCACTTGACATTCGAAATCAAAAATATTACAGACAAACAGTAAAGTCTTCAGTAATGATTTAGTAACGGATTATAGATAGTTCAATCTACTTTAAAGAGAATAAAATAATTTATAGTATTGAATTGCAGTTATTTAACAAATATTCCCTGATAGGTTCTGTCCCTTGAAATGTAAACAACAAGCTCTTGTAAATGAAGCATTTACAAGAGCTTTATTGTTCTCGTGACTCCGGAGGGGTCGTTTATTTCTTACTCTAAACAGTATATTGTCAATTAATTATATGATAACATTTATTCTTTAGTAATGATTTAGGAATGTTATCATTTGTCTCTCAGCATACCACTTTTGGCTTGGAGTTGGCTATATTCTTTATATGTTCAAAAATAATAAATTCTTTTCATAAATTCAAGTTTTACTTCATCTTACAAAATGAATTTTTTGTAAAAAACTCTAATTAGTATAGCCAGTTAGAAATTCTTTGCCAGAATATTTCGATAATGCGTTGATTTCTTTTTTTAATTAGAGTTGCATTCCATCCAACATCCTCTTTAACCATAGTTAGAGGTTTCAAATGCTCATTGTATTCTGCATCTCTTATTATCTCAATAGAATTAGTAGATAATCCAGTTTCTTCGGCTAGAAGTTGGTCTAATTTATTTTGATCTTTTTGAACGATGGCTTCAAAATAAAGACGTTTGGTTTTCCAATTTTTGTTGCCTGCGGAAGAGTTTATTCTTTGGGGAAGTAATGTTAAATTTCCAATGGATTGATATAATAAAGAAGGTTCATCATATAATTCAGAATCCCATTCCTTGTCTGTATTTTTTTGTGGAGCTATATGTTCAACGGAGTCCAAACTATTCCATTTTTTGAGAGATAAAAAATCACTTGTATTTGCTCTTGCTATTTTCATCAATCCATGTTCATTTTCATCCTCAATAGTGTCATGTGCTGCAATTAGTATTGCTAATCGACACAAAACCTTACCGGCTTCATCATATCTAAAAAAATTAATAGCTCGATTACTCCATGTACTAAAATCTTCTATTCCTCGATTCTTTAAAGAATTAATGAAATGTTTTCTTAATTCTTGAGAGTATAATGTGTCATTATAATCCCAATTCTTATTTTTCTCTTTAAAAAACTCTCGATATGTTGAATCTAGACCTGAGTTAGGATAAGAAGACCTCCAAATACAATAGTATGCAGTGATTGCTTTTATTATGTTAACAAAATTGTTTACACTATCTACTGAGTAGTGATTTCTAATAACATCTTTGAAGGCACTCCCTAAAACAGTTATAGACATTTTGTGACCAGTTGTTCTTAAAAACAGTAATAAAACAGAAGCCAGTTCTCCTTCTTCATGGTTTTTCAAAAAATCTATAGAAACAGTTGAATCATTGCTATAGTCTATCCAAATATTTTTATAGAAATTAGCATAATCACCTAAGAAATGAATAAACGAGCTTCGTTTGTCGAAAATGTTACATTTCTTATAACTATCCATCAAAATTTTCCTTTGGTATGAGAAATGAGAAGATATGGATTGGCCTGAATAGGCAACAAAAAAAGAAGTCAAAAATTCATTAGTCCGTTTATTTTTTTGTTGGGCTGTATTATTATCCTTGAATAAATTATCAATTTCCCTGAAACTTAAATCATTAGAGGAGTCTTTAAAGTCTTTCTCGTTTTCAACAGTATCATTTACAACTAAAGGCTTAAATGTTTCTATTGCTGTTAATGGAGTTCCTGTTGCATTTAAAGACTGAAACATGTCAAAAGCCCAATCTTCATCAGTTGGTTGTATTATTGTAAAACAACAACGGTCTAAGAGATAATGGCACACAGTTAGAACTTGCACTAATTCACACAAAATATATGAATCAGATTTATTACTTGAAAAATCTTTTGTTTTTATTTTGTCTGCGAGATGTTCTCTTTCAAAACTCCATAAACTATCTTGTTTGAAGGAATCTAAGATATCCCATGCAACAGAAAAATCATCAGATTTTTGAAGATGGGCAGTTCTAACTACATTTTTTAGCCAACGATCAATCTGTATAATATTTTGGCTTAAGATCTTCCCAAATTGATTTCTTTTTATTGAACCAAAAATATTTCCAGTACTTTCAAATTTAGTATAATCTTCAATGAAATTACCAAGATAACTAGCTAAATCCGATTTATATGCTTTTTCTAAATTTCCTTCTCGAACCCAATAGTCCATTGCACCCCTAATAATCTTAGGTTTTATTTTAGGTTTGCCTCTTCCTAGATCAAAACTAAATGTATGCAATAGTTTTTGAGTTATCCAATATTCGCAAATTTCCTTCAGGTCTCCATATAATATATTTGATTCTTTCATCTTCGAAAGAATTTCCACCAAATGTTTCGTTAATAAAGTTCCAATAACAGAAATTGTAGATAATCTTTGCTGCCCATCTATTAATAAGTCAATCTTTGAAGGGACAGCTTGCTTATCAACGGGATATATTTTCTCTTTATTAGCCTCTTGAAGTATTATTATTGTACCAAGAAATCTTATCTCTTTGTTATTACTGCTTTTATCATCAATTACACGAAGAACTCCTTTTGAAATATCTTCTAGTAATTGTTCTATATTATCTTGATCCCAACTATATTCTCGTTGGTAAAATGGAATATATAATCCTTGACCTGTTTGATTAAAGAAGTCATCTACACTCCTATTTTCTGTATTAAAGGCACTTTCAATATTAATAACGGACATAATAACTTTAAGTATTAGATAAAACAATTAGCACAATTTATGTTGTCATCCTCGAACATATTTACAAGGCGTGAATCCTTTTTCTTTGAAGAAATTTGCTTCGAGCGTTTAATAAAGTCTAATTTTATTTGCCTTATTCTCTCTGGATGAATAAGATCACTTAAACGTTCCCCTTGTATCCAAGTATAACCACTTTTCTCATATTCCATTGCTTGTTCAAATAGTTTTGGATGTTGCTCATATAACCAAATCCATTCTATCTTTTGTTGGTAAAAACAAAAATAACATCCAGATCTGCTTCTATTATAATAGCCAACCTCTCCGTCAACTTCAAACATTATAGGATCATAATATGCTGGCATTCCAATACCACTATCAATTAATATTTTTTTTATGTCATCAACATTTAAATTATCAGTATTTTCTACCAAAGGAAAAGAATCTAATTTACCTACAGGATAATCAGTAGTTTTTAACCATTCAAAAACAGCTTTATTAAAATATACAATATTTGTGTCCAGTAAATAATTAAGTTTTTTGGAATAAAAGAAAGATTTCGTTAGAGGCTGCAATAATATATTTCTTACCTCATCAAAAGTTTTCTTATTAGCAATCTCTTTATAGTATTTGCTAAATTGGTCGATATTATCATCATTTAAAACCTTTGTAATGACATCTAAACTCCAAATATTCTTCCTAAAAGGAAAGATTGATTGAATATTAGACTTTGTAGACACATATCCCTCTCTTTGTTCATCTCCTCGAATACCAACATAGGAAATTGCATAATCATCCTTAACAAAATCCTCAAATTCTGCTAATTTCATTTTCTGAGTGCACCATCTTGCTTGGGGAGAAGGAAGATATCCTCCATTAGCTTTAAGAAAATGATCAAAAGGAGTAGGCTCAGGACTATCTTTTGCTGCAACAAGCATTTCAATATGCCCTAAAAAACCTTTTAATTGTTTAACAAATTCGATTGTTTCTTCTAGTTCACAACCAGTATCTGAATTATAATATTCAATTGGAATATCAGAGTGTTTATTCTTCATATATATAGCCAGGGCAGCACTATCCTTCCCCCCTGATATACCTAATACATGTCTAACTTTACTCATTCTTTAATTTATTGTTTAGTATCTGACAAAGTGTATATATATTTACATTGTCATCATCAGATAAATATTTCTTTAATAATTCTTCTAATTCTTGACTTTCTTCTTTTTTATTATCAGGTAAAATTATTTGTTTGGTACTTTTTCCTTTATTTAAGGTTGTAATATCGACTTTGAGTGCTAAGCTGTCTACAGTATTTGCGTTTTTATGTAAGTCGACAAAGTCTGATAATTCTGAAAAAGAATATGTAAGCCTTTCTAATAAATACTCTTCCTCATTATCAAGTAAATTTTCTAATGATTTATTTATTATTACATATGATATAGAATTAAGCCATGCTGAACGATCCTTTAAAGGAGCCATTACCCTGGAATAAAATGCTTTTTGTCTTGTAGGTAAAAGATATTCTTTTACGTTTTGATATCTCTTTTCGATATTTTTTTTGTATAGCTCAAAATCCTTCTCTTTTATGCCTAAGGATTTCAACAAGTATGATTCTATTCTGTTTAATAATTCTGAATAACATGTTCTTAATTCTCTAATAGAATTTTGAAGAGAGTCTACAAAGTTATGTAAATAATCAGGGTTGTCTATTAGATCTATGTCTTTATAGCCAAGTACTCTTGGAAGATCTTCAAAAAATGTTTTTTCGGGATCGGTAGCATTAGCTAAAACATCTCTAAAGTCTATAGATTGCTTTTGCAACTTATGCGTATTCCTTGCATATTCATTTAGAGAACGGTTATAGAATGTAAGAAATGGCTTGATTGTTTCAATAAAAGAAGAACCTTCTATTTTATCTTCCCTTTTTAAATTAATCGCTTCTCTATATTTATTAAACAAATCTAGTCTAATTCCTTCAACAGCGAATGTCCTAATCTGAAAATCAGATGGATTCCTTTGTAGCAGATCCAATACTTCTTTATTAAGATTAGGAATATAAGTCTCGTTACTATATAAAGCATAATCTTCCTTTTTGATTATTAAGAAAATTGGGATCCAAAAATCAATTAACCCTTGTTTTAATTTAAACGGTTTATCCTGAAGTAGATTGATCAAATCTTTTAAATTACGTTTTTTTTCTATCGCACTTTCTAAAAAAGATTCACATAGTTGCCATAATCGGATAAACGAAGGTTCTATAGGAGCTGCTAAATAGAAATATTCGTTTTCATTACGGTGTATTCCAATATTCTTTATTAACGAAAGATAAATAGATTTTTCAGGAGGAAATTTATTATCAGGAAAATCTAGATCTTTGAGGCCACTATTTTCTAACAAAGCAATTAGTAAATTATTTCTTGCTAGAGAAATGGCGCCACTAACCTTATGTTTATTTACTAATTCATTTTTAAATACAGGTGTGGCATCATAGATAATATTGCATATTTCTGATATTTTCTTATTGAAAACTGTCTTATTTGAAATATCAAGTTTCTCTCCACTAAAATACCAATCTACAGTTCCATCATTAGAGAATAAATCATTTAGAACTATTTGATTCAATAAAGATTCTTCATGTTGTAATCCTTTCTCAAATTCTCTAAAAGCAACCTTATCCTCTCTATCAATAAGTACTCTCTCTAAAACATATAGATATTTATCAATTTCAAATATTTGATTTAGTATCGCGTCTGTGTTATTGAAATAAGCATAAATTATAGCAGAATTAATATCTTGAGATTTATTTTGAACATCATTGGTATTTAAATCTTTGGAAAAAATTAAATTTATATAACCATCAATATCTCCTTTTGGCTCTTTTTCATATGGAATATCGCTAATGATAAATTGAAAGTATCGAGGAGCTCCAGTCTCATATTGGTAAGACTTAGCTGGAATAATATTAAAATCAAAATGCTTATTTAATTTTGTAACAAAGTCTTCAGACTTAGGAATAATAGACCCTGCTTTGATAAGTTCAGCTTCAATATCAATGTCAGTACCTTCAAAAAGAATATATTGTGATTTATATTTTGCATATCTTATGATCTTCGTTTTTTCTAGCCTTTCTATTAATTTCCTTGCATTTGATATACCTAATGATAATTTTGCATATTGAGATAGAAAATTTATATCGAAAGAGCTTCCTTTTGGAGCAAAAATATTTAAAAGACCTATTGTTTTGATTAGTTGGCTTACAGTTTGAATCTCATTCTCAAAGAAAGCTTCAATTCTTTCTAATGCAACTTGTATTGCAGTCCAATTTGCAGACCCACTATGTGTTTCGTAGATATGACTATGGAAATTATTAACAATATAGTCATAAGTTTTAGGTAAACTATATAGTTGCCCCCTAGTATTAAAGTCTTTAAAATCAGAAGAAACTAAAAATGAAAATAAGGACCTCTCATTTTGTCCATATTTTTGTATCGCTAATGTAAGAGTCTTTGCGGCAAAAATGTCAAGAGGATAAAGTTGAGTAGCAAGTTCTTTTGAAAATATTCTGCCATCAATAAATTTCGCTTTAAGAGCTTCTTCATATAAAGCACCAATATGATTCTCATTTAATTTTGAAACATCTGCTCCGTTTATATCTGAGGCGGCCAAAAACAATAATTGTTCAATAGGTTCATTAAATACAACTTCTTTAAATCGCCCTTTCACTTTTTCCCATTCATTTCTCTGTATTTGACTTAACCTATTAGAATATGCATTAAATGATTGATGCAATGTTGTCAATAAAACGATATTCTTTTTGGGATTATTTATATATTCTGCAAACTCTTGCAAGAAATATAATTCAGATTCAGGATTATTTTTTGCTGCATGTTCTAATATTTTGCCAAATTCATCAATTAGAATAAAAAGAAATTTATCCTCTTTCAGAATATCTTGATAAAAGCATTCAAAAGCCTCAAAGAAGTTTTTTTTGTTATATTTCTCAAGTCCTAATTTTGAATTAAGACACTCTTTTAATTGTTGATACTCCCCAACAATATTAACAAATTCAAATAATTTGTATCCATTAAACTGCCCATTGTTTTTAATAAGAAAGTTAGTCTTAGCATTTAAGTCATGTTGTAGAGCTAGCAAAAGGCTAGATTTACCAGTTCCAAAAGAACCAATAATATTAAAAGAATGGATACCTGAATTAAAGTCATTGACTATTTGCCTAACAACATTTTCTCCATTACTTGTTGGTATATAGTGAAATACACTTTCTTTATCTCTCTCAATATTTATAGATGTTGTGAATTTCATTTAATTATTTGTTAAATTGTAATAATCATGAAGAAGTTCCCATTTATCAAATGCAGCTCGAAGTTGAATTTGCTTTATGCCAGAATCATCAGAAAATATAACTTCTGGATATTTTTCTTTGATATCCTCTAGTATTTGCATCAATTCATCAGATGTAATGCAGAGTGAAAAAAATAAATTTGATAGAGAATGGAAATCAATTATTTTATCTTCTTCAAACATATCTAAAATAATAAATAATGCGATTTCAGGAGCAAGATAACTTTTAGTATTATAACCAAACCTAAATCGTCGGTTTTCCGTACTAGATGCATATATCAAATTTAAATCAATTAATAGAGAAGAAAAATCTTCGATAGATTTTCCATCATTCATTGGTCTTACATAATTATGTAAGAAAACATTAATATCTCTTTTTACTGTATTTTCATTAAATGGATATAGTAAGTCTGTTTCCGAACAATTTCTTTTAATAAAGCCTAACAATTGCTCTGATGTGAATTCTCTGTATTCTTTTTGAAAATCGAAAAATGTCAAATGATAAATTGATGCTAATCTTGTTTTTAATAGTTTATAGTGTAAAATCCATAAAGTACCAATGTTTTCAATATAAGGATCATAACCATTATTTGCAAAAATTCTATCAGCCCATTCAGTAATTTTCATACTATCATCAACTACGTCAAAGGCTTTTATCCAATATCTTATTGCAGTTACCATGTTTTTTCCGACTCCCAAATCAACCACAGCATCGTCGTCATTGAAGTTTTTTTCTGCATTTACGAAATCATAGCCTTTTTTCAGCCATAGATCTTTGCAATGGAAGCTATCGTGTCCTGAAAAAGTGTATTTAATCATTTTATTACTAATGTCTTTTTGCGCAATCCTTGCTTAATATACTGTAAGCAAGATTGTTAAATGAGATTATTTTATTATTATTTTTTCTATAAACAAACACAAATGTAATGAAAAATTGAGAGACTAGAGCGTAATTTTTTAGATATAAAATCTTAATGAACAATTCCATTCTAAACAATCTGTTTTAAATATGAATTTCTTTATCCACCCCGTATAAGACTGGTATATTCTTCGAATTAACATATCTGAAATTTGTCCCCAAACCAATAAAAAATCAGATATGGAAGTAATAACATTCGAGAGTGATGCCTTTAAACAACTGGAAAAGAAGATTGACCGCATTGCCGGGTTTGTAACAAACATTGAAGCTACGCCCAACAACAAAGACCCCGATTGGAGCGCTATCCGGTTGGAATCAGAAGAAATTTGCGATATTCTGGATGTCAGTTCCCGCACCCTCCAGCGCATCCGTAAAGAAGGAAGGCTTTTCTATTACATCGAAAAAGGGAAGTGCATCTACAAATTCGAAGATGTAGAACAACTTGTAAAAGAAAAAATATTCCCTACACATATCAAGTCCTATCAAGAATTCCGAAAAGCCTATCTGGAATATGTCAGATGAAGAGTTTGAACAATGGATGAACAGGCTGTGGGCGAAGATTGAAAGTTTGGAAAAGCGGATAGATCAGATGCTCAATCGTCAGAATGTTTTGAGCGGAGAAATACTGCTTGATAACCAAGACCTCTGTTTTCAACTCAAAGTAAGCAAACGAAGCCTCCAACGCTACCGTAGTGAAGGTAAGCTCAAATACAAACAGATTGAACAGAAAACCTATTACTATAAGTCAGATATCGAAGAATTCCTTCGAAAATATATGCAGGAAATAGATAAAGACAGGGAAGAAAACACCTCAGAAGAATAATCACTAATTATCCACAATTATTATGAACGAAAAGCTAAAAAGCCAGGATGTCCTGCTGGTAAAAGAAAAGGACAGCAATAAACTGAATGTTGTTTCAGGTATAAATGAAGACGGCACACCGAAAACCGTTAAGCCTGAGCAAAAGAATGAACCTGAATTCCTGAAGATCAATAAGCACGGCGATGCTTTGGAAAACTTTATGTCCAATTTCTTACGTCAATGTAAGGAACCGACACATTTCCATTTCTTCAAAGTGCCACTCAATGCACTTGAAAATGTTGTAAACGTATTAGAAACAATGCTCAAAGACCCAGAGAACCCTTCTAATAAAAAGTTCCTAAATGAACACAGGGTATTACCCGAAGAATTTGCCAAGAAACAATATCAGGCAATCGATGAATCCCGTATTGACTGGTCCCAATTTGAAAAACTGGGTGTAACCAAAGAAATGTTGGAGCAGACCAAGAGCATGGATAAAATGCTCAACTGGCAAAAATCTCCCGGACTCATACCTATTAAAGTTGAAATCGACGGGATGACTATCCGAACCGATGCTCGCCTCTCACTTCGGGAAACAGCAGAAGGTAATTTAACTGTGGCCATTCATGCCCTGCGGAAAGAACCCGAACTGGACAGGCCGTTTTACGGAACACGCCTGAATGAAGATGACAAACAAAATCTTCGCCAGACAGGGCATGCTGGACGGTTAGTTGAGATAGAACCCGCCAAAGGCGAGAAGATGAAAGCCTTTGTGTCTATCGACAAAATGACTAATGAACTGGTTGCTGTCCGTGCCGACAGAATAAAAATACCCAATGAAATCAAAGGAGTTGCTTTGAACGAACAGCAAAAAAAAGATTTAGCCGAAGGAAAAGGAGTCTATATCGGAGGAATGACAGGTAAAAACGGAAAAGAATTCAATGCCACCGTACAGATTAATGCCGACCGCAGAGGTCTGGAGTTCAAATTCGACAATGCCAATAAACTCTCCCAAGACCAACAGCAATCGAATGCGAATAAACAGGACCAGTCCCAGCCGCAGGAAAAAAAGTTCCGTATTCCGACCAAATTGTTGGGTGTCGAATTATCTCAGGAACAACAGGATAAACTGAAAGAGAACAAAACTATCTATGTAACAGGCATGCTCGATAAAAAAGGTGAAACTTTCAATGCCTATATCAAAGTGAATACAGAGAAAGAAAAACTGGATTTTTTCAAATGGAATCCCGATAAAGCACAAAAAGTTACTCCCGACAACAATAGTAAGACTCAAGTTGCTGTCAACTCCGAAGGCAAAACCAATGAAGCAACCAAGAAGAATGAAGAACCTCTCAAACAGGGACAAACTCAGCCTTCTGAAAAACAACAGGAGAAGCAGGAAGAGAAAAAAGAGCAACAACAGACCAAATCACGAGGAGTAAAAATGTAGTTCCCTCTATTTCAGGCTAATTATCCAATATTTAGAGCAGCGAGAGCAGAGTCAAACCCTGTTTGAACTATGCCGAGTCGCGATAAATATCTTATCCAGTAAAACTTATCCATTCTAACAAAAAACAAATATGAAAACAGCTATAATAGCAGAAAAACCAAGCGTAGCCCGTGAAATAGCGGCTATCGTTGGGGCAAACGAAAAAAAAGACGGTTACTTGTATGGTAACGGCTATCTTGTAACATGGGCATTGGGACATCTCGTAGGACTATCCATGCCCGAAGGTTACGGATTCAAAGGATTCAAAAGGGAGAATCTTCCGATTATTCCCGAAACATTTACCCTCCAACCCCGTCAGGTAAAAGGAGAAAAAGGCTATAAAGCCGATCCCGGTGCATTAAAGCAACTTAAAATTGTAAAGAATGTCTTTGATGAATGCGATAAGATAATCGTCGCCACTGACGCCGGACGTGAAGGGGAGCTTATCTTTAGGCTCATCTATTCTTACTTAGGATCAACCAAACCTTTTGACCGTTTATGGATAAGTTCTTTGACTGAAGAGGCTATTCGTGAAGGATTAAAGAATCTGAAAACCGGAACTGATTATGATAATTTGTACAAAGCAGCCAAATCTCGGAGTGAAGCCGATTGGCTTGTTGGCATCAATGCCAGCCAGGCATTAAGTATTACTGTCGGAGAAGGTATCTATTCACTGGGGCGGGTACAGGCACCAACATTAGCCATGATATGTTCCCGCTATAAGGAAAACAAACAATTCGTGCCTCAGACCTACTGGCAACTGGCATTAGGAATAGAGAAAGACAATATCACATTTAAAGCCTATTCCAAAGATAAATTTGACAAGAAAAAAGATGCCGACCAGCTCTATGAATTATTGAAGAGTAATCCACAGGCTGAGGTAAAATCGGTTGAACGAAAGAATGTAACAGAAGAAGCTCCCCTGTTCTTCGACCTGACAGGCTTACAAAAGAAAGCCAACCAATTATATGGTTTCTCGGCAGACAAAACACTAAGTCTGGCTCAGACTCTTTATGAAAAGAAACTGATTACTTATCCCCGAACAGGAAGCCGTTATATCTCTGAAGATGTATTTGAGCAAATACCCGAGTTACTTCGATGCCTGAAAATACATCCTTTATTTGTAACCTATGCAACAGAACTGCAAAAAGGCAACCTGAATAAACAGGGAGTCAATGATAAGAAAGTAACAGATCATCATGCCCTGCTTATCACAGAAACCTATGCCCATGATATAGTAAAGGATGAACGTAAAATATATGACCTGATTGCAGGACGTATGCTGGAAGCCATTTCTCCAAAATGCAGTAAGGAACAGGTAAGAATTATATTCACATCAAACAACTTGGATTTCGAAGCCAAAGGCTCGGTGATTATTAAAGCCGGATGGCGTGCTATTCTTTCCGAACAACCGGCAAAGGATAACGGAGAAAAGCAAACAGATTCAGAAGAAAACACTTCTGTCCGTTTACCTGCATTTAATGAAGGAGATAACATACTGGCTACGTCAAGTGTATTGATTGAGAAACAAACCAAGCCGAAACAGCTATATACCGAAAGTTCCTTATTGACGGCAATGGAAAATGCAGGAAAAGAGCTGGATGATGAGGCACAACGAAAATCCATGAAGGATTGTGGTTTGGGAACACCTGCTACCCGTGCATCTATCATCGAAACACTGATAACAAGAGGATATATCTTCCGAAAAGAAAAATCCCTTATGCCGACAGAGAAAGGACTGGCTATCTATGGGATTGTCAAATCGATGAAAATAGCCGATGTGGAAATGACAGGGATGTGGGAGGAAACACTGGCTAAAATAGAAAGAGGCGAGTTTGATGCAGATACTTTTATGAAGAGCATTGGTGTCTATACCTCGCAGGTAACGGGAGAATTGTTATCCTCCAATATTGTATTCCGGGAAAAGCAATCGGAAATATCCTGCCCGAAATGTAAAGAAGGAAATATCCGAATCTATCCGATGGTTGCCCGATGCAAGAATGAAAACTGCGATTTTGTACTTTTCAGGAACAAATCGGGGAAAACACTGAATGATACTCAGGTTACCGAATTATGTAAAGGTCAAAAGATTGGACCGATAAAAGGGTTCAAAAGCAAGGCGGGGAAAGACTTCGATGCTTCTTTGGTATTAGATGAAGAGTATAATGTAAAATTCATCTTTGCTGACAATAAGCAAAGAAGTAATAAATCGAAGAAAAAGCAGTAACAAAGGGCCTGTGACTCCCTCCAAACAAACGGCACTTGGGTATCCATCCCAAGTGCCTAGCTAATTATCCAAGCTATCCGGTCTAACCCGATATGCCTCCCGACATATATCCGAAAACGGAGTAAATAACCTGAATAAAACAAAGGTAGGCATAATTCCAATTCTCCAACAATCAAAAAAATATAATTATGATACAGAATAAGAATCAGAATAACACCATGGAGTTATCCTATTACAGATTAACTCTTCTTTCCTATCTCAAAGAATGTCATCCGCATCTGGCATCCGATACAGAATTTATCAAAACCAGAGCTGATGAAGCATCCGAAGCCTATTCCAATGCGATAAAAGAAAGACTATCGCAGGCCGAAGCTGAAGAACTGGCAAATCTGACATTGTTCAAAGGACTACTATTCTCCAAGCATGATACTATTGTCAATGTATTGTGGAATGAGTTCTCCGATATTGTTCCGCAAAGCGAGGCAAAAGATTATGCCATATGTATTCTATCACAATGTGAGTTCCTGTTCCTACAATATCCTATCTCCGATGAGTTCGCTTATTCTCCCGAATATGATGAACTCTATACTGAATTAACAGGATTTATTGACTTATGGCTGGAAGAAAATGAGTTATAATAAGAAGACTCACCTTCGTGCCAATATCGAAGCCATCCGTACTGTCTTTGCTATCGAAAGAGAGCATAGGACAGCTACCGATGAGGAAAGAGCAATAATGCAGGGCTATTCGGGATTCGGAGGACTTAAATGTGTCCTCAATCCTGCAAACTCTCTAGCTGATACTTCTGCATGGGCAAAATCAGAACTGGAACTGTTCCCAATGGTTGCTGAACTACACCGGGTTATCAGGGATAACGCCTCATCAGAAAAGGAATATAAGCAATACTTCAATAGCATCAAGAATTCGGTGCTTACTGCATTCTATACACCTCCCGAAGTAGTACAAACAATAGCCGGTACACTAAAAGATGCAGGGATAGAAGTAAACCGTTTTCTTGATCCTTCTGCCGGAATGGGCGAGTTTCCAAAAGCATTTTCTAATGATGATACGGAGAAATTCTGTTTTGAAAAAGACCTGCTGACCGGAAAACTTCTATCGCATCTCCAACCGGAAGACAAAGTAAAGATTGAAGGCTTTGAAACTATCGAGAGCAGATACAATAACTACTTCGATGTAGTTTCCTCCAATATTCCATTCGGAGATATGAGTGTTTTTGATGCCAGCTTTATGAAACAGGATGCACTGCATCGTGATTCTACCAGAGCTATACACAATTATTTCTTTGTAAAAGGAGTGGAATCGTTGCGGGAAGGTGGTATTATGGCATTTATCACCTCTCAGGGAGTAATGAATTCTCCCAATAACGAGCCAGTACGCAAGTGGTTGATGGAAAATACAAACCTTGTATCAGCTATACGTCTGCCCAATAACCTCTTTACCGATTATGCGGGAACAGAAGTTGGAAGTGACCTGATTTTATTGCAAAAGAATACAGCTAAAGAAGAATTGAATTTCGGAGAAAAATTATTTGTCCGAAGTACACCATTACCAATAACCGGTATATACAACAACGATTACTTCTATAATCATGTTCGGGTAGTACAAACAAAAGCATTTATAGATACCGACCCATATGGGAAACCGGCACAGGTATTTATCCATGAAGGAGGAATGGACGGTATAGCCGAAACTATGCAAAAAATGCTGAATGCCGATTTGAGAGATAACCTCAATCTTGATTTATACAATACTCATGCAGTTAAGAATAACCTGCCCAATGCAGAAGATATAAGGGAGTTCGGAGCATATACCGCAGAAAAAGAACGGCAATTATGGGATGAGCAACCCAGCCCTGAAGATTTAGGTATCGAAACAGATGTAAAAAAAGAGAAAACGAGCTATCAGGCATTGGAAGTCAATGTTTCCGATCCGGTTATTTCCTTATATGATTTATTCGGTTTTACACAGGAAGAACGGACACAGGTAAAACCTGTCAGAAACAGAAAGAAACCTGTATCGAAAGGAAAACCTGTACAGCTTAGTATGTTTTCCAAAGAAAATTCCCAGAATCCACCAAAGGGAAATTCTGCTCCTCCCCCTCGGGGAGGTCAGGAGGGGCTTTATCCCATAGCCGATGCACGAATAGCCGAACAGCAGGAAAGGCTTCGACAAGAACAAAAACGGCAGGAAGAACGCAAACGCTCTTTTGAACCTCGTCCTTATTCGGGCGAACTTTTTGAGTTCCACAAAAGAGGCTCTCTGGTTGAAGATAATGGACAAGTAGGCTTCTTAAAAGAACGCTACCGGGACGATGCCGAGTTTCAGGCACTGGATGTTGCATTTGACCAACGAACTAAGATTAGTCGCTATATAGAGATACGCGATACTTATCATAAACTATACAATCATGAAGCCGAGCATCTGACCGAACACGCTTCTCTGCGTGGCAACCTGAACCTGTACTATGATTCTTTTGTACGCCGTTATGGGCATCTCAATGATAAGAAGAACCTCGATGTTATCAAGATGGATGCCGGAGGCAGGGAGATACTATCATTAGAAAGACGCGCCCCCTACTCCCCCGAAGTGGGGAAACAGAGCCTCCCCTTTGGGGAGGTTGGAGGGGCCTTCATTAAAGCCGATATCTTTTCTATGCCTGTGGCCTTCAATCCCAATGAAATTACTGTTGCCGACACTTCAGATGAAGCCCTGATAGCTTCTTTGAATAAGTATGGGGAAGTGGATATCGATTATATGCTATCCCTGATGGATGGAAAACAACAGGAAGAAATCGTTTCAGACTTGCAAGGACGTATCTATTTTAATCCCTTAGTTCAAAATTATGAAGTCAGCGACAGGTTTATTGCAGGCAATGTTATAGAAAAATCAGAAGCCATTGAACACTATCTGCAAAATCATCCCGATGATATTCCTTCACAAACATCACTAAAAGCATTACAGGAAGCTATACCGCAACCGATACGTTTTGAAGAACTGGACTTCAATTTCGGGGAGCGTTGGATTGATACGGGAGTCTATGAAGACTATATGGGTAAACTCTTTGAAACGGATGTCAATATATCCTATTATGCTTCCCGTGATGACTTTACTGTCAAAGCGGACAGGAGTAATATGATTATCAATGAAAAGTTTGCCGTACAGAGTGAGAACAGGTTATATACAGGTATTCATCTCTTAACGCACGCCCTGCTCAATACAACACCTAATATTACTAAAACAATCAAAGTTACGGACCCCGATACGGGAGAAGATAAAGATGTAAAAGTGCCGGACGGGCAAGCCATACAGATGGCCAATACCAAGATCGATGAAATCCGCAACGGCTTCACCGACTGGCTAGACCAGCAATCACCCGAATTTAAAAATAAACTGGCTGATTCCTATAACCGCAAGTTCAACTGCTTTGTACGTCCCCAATATGAAGGTTCACACCAAACCTTTCCCGGGCTGGATTTGAAGGGCTTGGGTATTCCTGACCTATACCAGTCCCAAAAGGATTGTGTATGGATGCTCAAGCAAAACGGAGGAGGAATCTGTGACCACGAGGTTGGTGCAGGAAAAACACTCATCATGTGTACAGCTGCTTATGAGATGAAGCGATTAGGACAGGCTAATAAACCCATGATTATAGGATTGAAAGCCAATGTACATGAAATAGCTTCTACCTTCCGCACAGCATATCCCAATGCTAAGATACTCTATCCCGGGAAAGAAGACTTTACTCCACAGAAAAGGGTAAAGATATTCAATGATATAAAGAATAACTCTTGGGATGCAGTTATCCTTACCCATGACCAGTTCGGAAAGATACCCCAATCACCGGAAATGCAGCAGGAGATATTTCAGGCAGAGCTGGATTCGGTAGAAGAAAACCTGAATGTATTACGTAGTCAGGGAAAAGATATATCCAAAATGATGCTCCGGGGATTGGAAAAACGAAAGGCCAATCTGGAAGTAAAGCTAAGCAACCTGGCCGAACAGATTAAAGACAGGACCGATGATGTCGTAGACTTTAAGATGATGGGTATAGACCATCTCTTTATAGATGAAAGCCACCAGTTCAAGAACCTCACCTTTACCACAAGGCATGACCGTGTAGCAGGATTAGGCAATCCCGAAGGAAGCCAGCGGGCCATGAATATGCTCTTTGCTATCCGTACCATACAGGAAAGAAGGGATAAAGATTTAGGAGCAACATTTTTATCGGGAACAACAATATCA
This sequence comes from Dysgonomonas mossii DSM 22836, assembly GCF_000213575.1. Lineage (GTDB taxonomy): Bacteria > Bacteroidota > Bacteroidia > Bacteroidales > Dysgonomonadaceae > Dysgonomonas > Dysgonomonas mossii. The sequence continues at coordinate 49,724 of NZ_GL892005.1, read as the reverse complement.
AACTCCTTAACGGAATTATATCTTCTTTTCAAATACCTGCGTCCAAAGGAACTGGAAAAGCAGGGCATCAATTCCTTTGATGCATGGGCAGCTGTCTTTGCCAAGAAAACAACGGACTATGAGTTTTCTGTTACCAACCAGATAGTACAGAAAGAACGATTCCGGTATTTTATTAAAGTGCCTGAACTGGCATCCTTCTATTCGGAGATAACAGACTTCCGTACAGCAAGGGATATAGGGATAGACAGACCCGAAAAGAATGAAGTATTGTATAATATTCCTCCTACACCACAACAGGAAATCTTTATAGAGAAACTGATGCGCTTTGCTGAAACAGGAGACGCTACGATACTAGGTAGGCAACCTCTATCTGAAAAAGAAGAAAAGGCAAAAATGTTGATAGCAACAGATTATGCCCGAAAGATGTCGTTAGATATGCGTATGATAGATATGTCTTATGGGGACCATGTCGATAATAAAGCATCCCATTGTGCAGCTAAGATAGCGGAGTATTATAATAAATACGCAAAAGAAAAAGGGACACAGTTTGTATTCTCTGATTTAGGGACCTATAAGCCCAATGAATGGAATCCATATTCAGAGATAAAACGCAAGCTCATTGAGGATCACAAAATTCCTGCCCATGAGATACGCTTTATACAGGAAGCTAAGACAGATAATGCCAGAAAAACGATGATAGAAGCGATGAACGCAGGACGTATCAGGGTATTGTTTGGCTCTACCTCTATGCTGGGAACGGGAGTGAATGCACAAAGGCGGGCTGTCGCAATCCATCATTTAGATACGCCGTGGAGACCGTCTGACCTCAATCAACGGGATGGACGGGCTATTCGTAAAGGTAATGAGATAGCCAAGCTGTATGCAGATAATAAAGTGGATGTATTGATTTATGCGGTTGAAAAAAGCCTCGATTCATATAAGTTCAATCTATTACAAAACAAACAGTTGTTTATCAATCAGCTAAAGACAAACAATATGGCTACCCGTACCATTGACGAAGGTAGTTTGGACGAAGGTTCGGGTATGAACTTTTCGGAGTATGTGGCTGTATTATCAGGTAATACTGACCTGTTGGAAAAAGCCAAGTTGGAAAAGAAAATAGCATCGTTGGAAAGCGAACGGCAGGCATTTAACCGCAGCAAGTCTTCGGCTATTTATAAGTTTGAGGATATTACCCGTACAGTAGACAGTAACTCTGAAATGGTAGCAAGGATGACAAAAGACCTGAAACAATTCAATGAAAAGGTACAGATGGACAAGGAGGGCAATAAACTCAATCCGATAAAATTGGATAATCTGAACACTACTGATCTGAATGCTATCGGAGATAAACTCAATCAACTGGCCAATAATGCCCGAACCAATGGCGAATACTTTAAAATCGGAGAATTGTATGACTTTAAAATACTTGTCAAAACGGAGGATAGCCAGAAGGAAGGCTCGATGTTTAAGGATAACCGCTTCTTTATCGAGGGAGAGGGAAATATCAAGTATTCGTACAACAATGGGCATATTGCTACTGATCCGATATTGGCTTCAACCAACTTCCTGAAAGCTTTGGATCGAATACCTGCTTTGATTGAGAAATACCAATCGGACAATCAAAAATTGGAAAAGGATTTACCTGTATTGAAAGAGGTGATGATGGCAACTTGGAAGAAAGAGCCAGAATTGAAGGACTTGAAATCGCAACTTGATTCATTGAGCAGGCAGATTAATTTAAGCTTGGAGAATAGGAATCAGGAATTAATAACCAATACAACAATCCCTGAAAGGAAACTAGAATTGTCTGCTTTAAAAATGAATAGTGAAGAACCTGATAGACATTCAGGAAAAATATTATCTATCAAAGATATAATAGATGCTAATCCTGATAGGATAATTATGGCAAAGCCTGATACTGGGAATCAAAATAAATCAAGAGGTATAAAAATATAATTATAAAATTAATTTTCAGAAAAGTATTAACATTTAGTTATATAGTATAATTGTTTGTCAATTAGTGTGTTTAGGTTTGCATTATACTAATTTTAACCATTATCATCATGAGAAAACTAATATTTAATTTAATTTTACTGCTAATTGCAATTACTAGTAGCTCTCAAAACAAAATTGTATCTAACTTTAATTATCTTTCGTCTAATTTTGATACGTGGGGAAATGTGTCAATCAATGTCCTAACATCTACGGACGGCAGTCTTGGTAAAGCAGGTCTTGTTTCTGTTCCTGCAAATAATGAAGGAAACGGAATTTATTTTAACCTGAATAACACATTTACAAAATCTAATTATTCGGGAATTAAAATACGGGTAAAGTCTGCTAATATAGGAACCTTCTCATTTGTGTATAAACTCGAAAATACTTCCACCGGAACTTCCGTGTCGGATTGGGAAACCTATCCAAAATACAATGCAAACGGGCAATGGCAGGATGTGATATTACCTTTAGACAGGCTTTCGGACGGGCAATTCAACAGGATTAGTTTAGTTCCGGGAGCCTATGAATCCAAACCGGCCTTTTCATTCTATATCGACGAAATTGCTCTTGTTAATAAAAACGTGAATTCTAGCAGTCCTACTGTAACCATCAGCGGTAATAAGTTCTATGCCTATGGTAAGCAAATTTTCTTCAACGGTATAAATACTGCATGGCAATGGAACAATGATTATCGTCTCGATTTTTTAGGAAGGAATTATAACCACCAATGGTGGCAGGAAGAATTCAGCCGTTACGAACAAAACAATATCAATCTGGCTCGGATATGGGTACATGGAGGAGGTAACACAAGCCCATCGTTGAATGGGGATGGACTGGTTACAGGCGCTACCTCACAGTTCTGGACCGATATGGACAAGCTTGTGGCATTGTCCAGAGAAAGACAAATATATATTATGCCCACTTTCTGGTCTTTCGATATGGTAATTAACAATTACAATGCAACCCGCTGGAGCCAGTTCCGGCAAATAATCAATGATGAAAACAAAACAAAATGGTATTGTGAATATTTTCTTGTTCCGTTTGTAAAACGATATAATGACGAACCATATGTGATGGGCTATGATATATGTAATGAAATAGAACATATGTGGAGGGATGCCAGTTGTGGTAATTTATCCCGTGATAATGTTATACGATTTATAGCTATCTGTGCTTCCTACATACATAAACATACCAATAAACCTGTTACATCAGGTTCTATGTGGATTATATGCAATAGCAACAAATACAATAGTTGGACATGGGCAGATACCTATGCAGGCAATAATTATAGTGAAGCATCTTTGAGAGCACGATACAATGACCTTGATGCATTTCTTGACTTCTATTCTCCGCACTGGTATCAGTGGCAATCGTCAGGAGCTTTCTTTAATAAAACTATCGGAGAATGGATGGATGACGGATACAAAGCCGTAGTTATCGGTGAAACACCCGGATATAATGTAAATGAATCGGGCTGGAATATGACTTTGGCTAATGCTTACCTGAATGCATATTGGAATGGTTACAGCGGAGTATGTGCATGGAAAAGCCCTTGGGAAAATGACGGATACGGCACTTTTGCAGGAATAACACCGGCAACAAATAATTTTTATCAGAATTATCCACAATTAGTTTATCCTAATGGAAAACGACAGACATTTATGGCATCTGATTATTCCCTAACCGATAATCACCTTGTAGAAAGTAAAAAAATAGTAGATGATATTGAAATAACTGTTGTTAGCGGAGGTATACTGAAAGTTAACATAAAAAATGAATACAAAAATGCAACTATGCAAATAGTTGATGTATCGACAAGTCGTATATTATCCAATCAGAAAATAAAAAATCAAAACACAGAATTTAACCTCGACCATCTTGGTAGTAATAAAATAATAGGAGTTCAGGTCGTACGAGGCAACGATATAGTTTCAAAAAAGTTTTTCATAAAGTAATTACATCCTAATTGCAAAAATATAAGAGCAAAGCCGAAATATCAGCTTTGCTCTTTATGTTAAAGAAGAGTTATTTCAAAATAGTATAATCCTTCAATTATATTGTATAATTCTTAAATCTAAGTTATTAATAGATTTGTACTATTTATATAAGTATTATGAAAAAGAAACTTTTTACCATTATTGCTACTTATTTCTTATTCGGTAACTTATTTGCTCAAGTTAATATAGAATACAGAATAGAGGCTTTATTAAAACAAATGACCTTGGAAGAAAAAATAGGTCAGATGAACCAGTTGCATTGTGAAGACTGGAATAAGCTAAAAGAAGAAACTGAAAAAGGTCATGTCGGATCAGTAATGAGTATAACTGATCCCAATCTTTTTAACGAAATACAAAAAATAGCTGTTGAAGAATCACGTCTCGGCATCCCATTAATTAATGCACGAGATGTAATACATGGATTTAAAACTATATTTCCTATACCATTAGGTCAAGCTGCTACATTCAATCCGGAAATTGTTGAGAAAAGTTCGCAGATAGCTGCGACAGAAGCTTCTGCAGCAGGAATAAGATGGACATTTGCCCCAATGATTGATATTACTCACGATCCACGTTGGGGAAGAATAGCTGAAGGTTTTGGAGAAGATCCTTATTTAGTCTCAGAAATGGGTAAAGCATCTATCAGAGGATTTCAGGGTCGCAGTCTTCATAATCCTCGTAGTATTTTGGCATGTGCAAAACATTTTGTCGCTTATGGTGCTGCTGAAGGAGGAAGAGACTATAATTCAACTTTTGTGTCGGAAAGAAGATTGCGAAATCTATATCTGCGTCCTTTCGAAGAAGCAGTCCAATCCGGAGTGGCCACAATAATGACTTCATTCAATGATAATGATGGGATTCCGGCATCGGGCAGTAAGTTCTTATTAACTGATATTTTAAGGAATGAATGGGAATTCAATGGTTTTGTTATATCTGATTGGGCATCAGTCATTGAAATGGCAAAGCATGGTTATTGCAAAAACGGGAAAGAAGCCGCAATGAAAGCCGTTAATGCGGGATTAGATATGGAAATGGTCAGTGAAACATATATCAATCATCTACCTCAATTATTAAAAGAGGGAGAAGTATCCCTTTCAGACATAGATAATGCTGTAAGAAATATACTAAGGATAAAATTTGAATTAGGTATTTTTGAACAGCCGTACATACAAGATGAAAGAGAAGAAATATACTATGCTGAATCTCATTTAGAAGCTGCACAGGAGGCAGTCGAGCAAAGTACAATTTTACTGAAGAATGAAAATAATGTTTTGCCATTGAATATGAATAATATTAAGAGGATTCTTGTTACAGGTCCAATGGCAAATGCACCACATGATCAATTGGGAACATGGGTATTCGACGGAGACAAAAAATATACAAGAACTCCATTAATATCGTTACAAGAACAGTCCGGACATATAATAGAAATAATATACGAACCTGCGCTGTCTATCTCCCGCGATACAAGTAAATACAATTTTAGTAAAGTCGTTGAATTAGCCAAAAAGGTTGATGTAATATTAGCTTTTGTAGGTGAAGAAGCTATACTTTCCGGCGAAGCTCATTCGTTGACAACTTTAAATTTACTAGGAGCCCAATCAGCACTCATTGAAGAACTGGCGAATACAGGAAAACCTCTTGTAACGACTTTTATGGCGGGGCGTCCTTTATCAATAGGAAAAGAAGTTGCTCTATCTGATGCTGTATTATACTCTTTCCATCCGGGAACGATGGGAGGACCGGCATTAGTTAGTCTATTGACAGGAAAAGTTATTCCATCAGGAAAATTACCTGTAACATTTCCTAAAAATGTGGGGCAGATACCAATATATTATAATCATAACAATACCGGAAGACCTGCCGATGGCAATGAAACAACATTATACCAAATACCTATAGAAGCTGAACAAACCTCATTGGGTAACAAATCTTACTATCTGGATGCAGGAAAAGACCCTTTATATCCATTCGGATATGGATTGTCTTATACTACATTTATTTATTCCAACCTCCAATTGTCACACAATAAGATCAAAAAAGATGATACTCTGGAAGTTTCTTTTGATTTATCCAATACGGGGAAATATGATGCTACTGAAGTTATACAGATTTATTTCCGTGATATAGTAGCAAATATTATAAGACCAGTAAAAGAACTAGTACATTTTGACCGTATAAATCTTCAAGCTGGAAAAACAATGAAAGTTAAAGTTGAAATCCCTGTATCCAAACTTGCTTTTTGGAATATAGATATGCAAAAGGTTGTTGAATCTGGACAATTCGAATTATTTGTAGGGGGAAGCAGTGAAAATGTTATCAATACTAAATTTGAAATAATCAACTAAATATATACATATGAAAAGAATAACAACAATACTACTTATGATTATGTCAACGATATTAATTTTAAATAATCTGCAAGCTTCTCCGATTTTAACGGAGATAAAATCGGAATGGAAATTTAAACAGGCAAGATTAAACAACTGGTATCCTGCTACTGTTCCCGGTGTTGTGCATACCGACCTGATGGATAACGGTATCCTGGAAGACCCTTTTTTTCGCTTGAATGAGAGAGGAGCACAATGGGTGGATAAGGAAGACTGGATTTATGAAACCACCTTCCATATAGATGATGAGACTTTCCGAAAAGAGAATATTGATTTGTACTTTAAAGGATTGGATACTTATGCCGATGTTTATCTCAACGAAACCAAGATACTCGAAGCAAATAATATGTTTCGGGAATGGCGTGTGGATGTGAAAAATATAATCCACCCAAAAGATAATAAGCTTAAGATATACTTTCATTCACCTATAAAGGTCGATATGCCAAAATGGGAAGCTTTGCCTTTTCAGTATGAAGCTATAAACGACCAATCAGAGAACGGCGGACTTTTCGACCGGAGATTAAGCGTATTTGCCCGCAAAGCAGGATATCATTATGGATGGGACTGGGGGCCCCGTCTTGTTACTTCCGGCATCTGGCGTCCTGTATTTGTGGAGGCATGGGACGGACTTCGTATTGATAACGTTCATTATATCCAGAAAAATGTTTCTGCTAAGAATGCGGATATCGAAACCGTATTGGAAATAGTAGGAGACAAAGACATAGCTTCCGCAAAAGTGGAAATAACAGATGAGCAGTCGGGAAAAGTATTGTCTTCTGAAGTCGTAAATATCCAAAAAGGGATAAATAAAGTGAAGTTGAACTTCACTATGAAAAACCCTGAATTATGGTGGTCGAACGGATTAGGCAAACCTCATCTCTACACTTTCAATGTAAAGGTATCGATAGACAACAGGACGATTGACAATAAAAGTGAAAAAATAGGAATACGTTCTGTTATGCTTGTTAGACAGCCGGATAAATTCGGTAAAAGCTTTTATTTCGAATTGAATGGTGTCCCTGTTTTCTCGAAAGGAGCGAACTATATACCCTGTGATATTTTCCTTCCGCGGGTTACAAAAGATATATACCAGAAGACTATTCTGGATGCAGTAGATGCCAATATGAATATGCTCCGCGTATGGGGAGGCGGTATTTATGAAGACGATTACTTCTATGAACTTTGCGATGAATACGGTATCATGGTCTGGCAGGACTTTATGTTTGCTTGCAGTCTTTACCCTGCTGAGGGCGAATTATTGGAAAATATCCGGCAGGAAGCGATAGACAACGTAAAGAGATTACGTAACCATCCTTCCATAGCCATCTGGTGCGGGAACAACGAATGTCTCGATGCATGGAAAATTTGGGGGTGGGAAAGGAATTATACAGCAAAAGACCCAAAAATTGCGGAAACTATATGGAAGCAGTTTTATGACCAGTATTTTGTCGTTCTGCCCGATGTCGTAAAAGAATACGACCCGATGTCAAGCTATACGCCTTCTTCTCCGTTTACCGATATAGACGGAAGAAGGGACAAGACCGATGGCGATATGCATTATTGGGATACATGGCAGAAAGGGCTTCCTATAAGCACTTATAATGACGAAAAGAGCCGTTATTTCAGCGAATATGGTTTTCAGTCGTTCCCCGAATGGGCTACTGTAAAACTGTATGCTCCCGAAGAAAAGGATTGGAATATCACTTCTGAAGTGATGATGTCGCATCAAAGGGGCGGGGCACATGCCAATCAGACCATTGAAAAATGCCTGATAAATGAATATGGACAACCAAAGGATTTTCAGTCTTTCCTTTATATGAGTCAGGTTTTGCAGGGAGATGCCATGAAAATAGCCATGGAAGCGCACCGCCGTGATATGGGATATTGCATGGGCTCATTGTTCTGGCAACATAACGATTGCTGGCCTGTGGCTTCATGGGCAAGCCGGGATTATTATGGCCGTTGGAAAGCCCAGCATTATTTTACCCGTGAAGCGTTTAAAGATATACTTGTTTCGCCTATTTTAAAAGACGATAATCTGGATATATACATTGTTTCAGACAGGCTGAAAAATACCAAAGGTAAATTGCATATTTCCGTGATGACATTGGATGGTCGTGTAATTTCAGAAGAGATTAAATCCATCAATATACCTGCAAATGCAAGTACTAAGGTTTATTCGGAAACAATAGTTAAACTGATGAAAGGTAAAGCTAAAAATGAAATTGTCGTAGTAGCGGATTTCATCGATGATAACAATAAGCAATACAGCAATAATTATTTTCTTCTCAATCAGAAAGAGATAAACCTGCCTGAAGCAAATATCACATACAAAATACAAGCCATAGACAATGGGTATGAAATAACCTTGAATAGTGATAAGTTCGCAAGAGCAGTATATTTATCAGTGGATGGAATCGACAATTTCTTTGAAGACAACTATTTTGATTTGTTGCCGAATAAGGAAAAACCAATTAGTGTAAAAACAGAATTATCAATGGAAGATTTTAAGAACCAAATAAAAGTCATTTCTCTGAAAGATTGCCTACATTAACTTTTCATAAATGTAAAAGAGGCTGTCCCAAAAGTCAGAACATCCTCTTTTTTATACGTTTTTCTTCGGGTCTGTATCTGAGACTGTTTTCAAATACTCAAATCTCAGAGAGATAAAAATGCTTTTGGGACAGCCTCTTTTCGTTTTTTTATAACTTGTCTTAATTCATTTTATTTATCCAGTTCAGCATTAGCAGACAACCCGGGGCATACACATTTCCATGGTCAAAACCCTGTAATTCGTAAAGTTTTACATCTTTGTTTCCTACTGACCTTAATATAGCATCTAAGTGTGCATTCTCTTCATAACGAGCAGGAAGTTCCATGTTTCTATCCCCTGTGATTAACAGTATGGGTGGAGCATCTTTCCGCGCATGTGTAATGGGTGCATATTCGTCCATATAAGGAATATCGAACGAAAGTCCCCTTTCTTTCTTGATTGTATAGTGCGTATTTGTTTGTCCGCTTATCGGAATCACCCCTTTAATTTTATCCGCATCGATACCTAATTTTTGCAGATAAGATTTATCCAGCGCAACCATTAGTGCTAGATAACCTCCGGCAGAATGTCCCGATACAAATATCTTGTCCGTGTTTCCGCCATAGGACGCAATATGATTAAAAACCCATGCGACAGACTCCGAAGCATCTTCTGTGTAAGCCGGATTTTTAGTTTTCGGACTGAGACGGTAGTTTACTGCAACCACGGCTACACCCGTTTCTTTCAATTCGAGGGGAATACCTTTTTCGCCACCTTCCAATCCACCGCCGTGAAACCATATTATAGTCGGATAATCTGTCTCTCCCTCAGGATAATATACATCCAGTTTACAACGTTCTCTCCGATATTCATCCTTCTCGTCCGATGAGATATAGGAAATATTTTCTTTCAGTATGTAATTTTGGCTGTATACATCAGCTAAAAACAAGCCCAGAAAAGCAATAATGATAATGGTTTTTCTCATTGTGATTTATTATGATGTATGAAAAAAGTTTGCATAACAAAAAATGTTGTGCAAACTTAAGAATATTTTCAAGAATCTGTAATAATGGGAATTAATTCACTGTCAACCCCTCTGCCATCTGATACATATTGGGTAAATCTCCTGAAAAGAACGAAACCGGGCTATCATACATTTTTATAAAGTTCTTCTCTGAAGCATGCCCTTTAAACGCTGAATAGAAATGTTTTCCACTCTCACCCGGATCATAAGCGTTACGCCACATAACAATCAAGCTGATAAATTGTCCTGATGCTGGAGTAAGTATCTGTTGTGTCCAATAATTCTTTTCAGGTACACCTCCGCGTTGTATTCCTTCAACTCCTGTTTCAGTAACTCCGCAAGGTTTTTTCAATTCTTTCGAAAGGCGTGACAAAGTAAACAGATTTGAGGTGAATGTATTTGGATTGAGTCCATGATAGGCATCCATTCCCAAAAAGTCCACATAATCATTGCCCGGCCATCTGAATAGGAAGTTATCACGTCCCTGAACAGAATCTATCTGAGGAGAAATTGCGTAGATGAAATTATGTACGCCTTTCGTGTCGCGAAGATAGTTTACGGTAAATTTCCATAAGGCGATAAATTCCTCCTGTGTAGTGCAGGAACTTCCCCACCATGACCAGCCTTGTGTGTGTTCGTGGAACGGACGGAAAATAACGGGAATATTCTTACCGTCGGAACCTTTCAGGTTTAAAGCAAAATCAGCCAAGCGGTCAAGCCACAGTTTGAATTTCACATTTGTTTCACTACCTTCTGTAAGTATCTCTTTAGCTACATTTTTATTAGAATTGTCCCATGAATCACCTCCTGTCAATGGATTATTTAGGTGCATAGATGCTGTCAATACTTCACCTCTATTATATGCTTCGATAGCAACTTTTCTGCGGATAGCGTTTGCTGCGTTCTGATAGCGGTCATCCATTATTTCCGAAACATCGAAACTGAAAACTGCCGGATAATCACCACACACATCTTTAGTATCCGAACGACCTTCTTCATTATACCATTTGCGACCATACCACAGGTCATCATGATGACCGAACATAAAACCTTTGGACTGTATAGCCCATAAATTAGAATATAAAGCTTTAGTTTCGGTTGTGGCATTTTTGTCAACTATTGAAAGCTCTTTTACTTCTTCATATTCCGGATACAGAGCCGGAACATCATCCACATCTGTACAATTTGTAAACAGAATCGCAACCAGTGCAAATAATAAACTATATTTTTGTTTCATAATATTCATTTTTAGTCCATATTCGTTAATAAAATAAAGCTTTGTGCTTTAAGAATTGTTTTGTATTCTTTACCAATATTTAAACGAGTTTCACTCGGAACCGGATGTCCATCTTCATTCTTCTTCATATTGTTTTCTTCGTATAAATATTTTGAAACATCTTGGAGTTCCACCGGTAAAGATATACTCAGATTCTTATCAGTTTCTCCAATATTTACAGCAGCCAAGACATGCTTTCCATTATGTTCGCCAGCAACCATATAGATTCCTTGAGTGCGGTCTATTGTTGTTTTCAGAATATTAGTTCCGGAAGGGAAATAGCGGCACATAAGCGACCATGTATAATACCACGGACGGATTTCTTCTTGAGATGGATCGTTGAATACCTCTTCTCCCAGAATATTCCACATTCCCCACAATTTGATATCTTCCGTTTTGCCTGAATCGCCACTGCTGTGCATAGCATCATCCAGCATCCATGCTGCAATACCCGAATAACCGCCGTTCATTACCTCCATACAGAGAAGAGGCATATCCAGCCCATAGAAGTAATCGTAGACCAGCATGTTAGAATCGCTTCCTTTCGTAAACGGGTGCCCTTCTGTTCGGCGGTTATATTCTTTCATCAGTAAAGAGTCTGCCTCACGCCAGTATTTATATCCCGCTTCACCTAAAACGATTTTTTTATCCTTCGGAACAAATTCTTTGTGCCGTGCCAGAATATCGACATATTTACCCGAACGCACTTCGTATTGCCCCGGATAAGCATGTAAGTCATACAAACCGACAATAGAGTCTACATCGTTAGCTGTTTGCTTTACCCAGCCTATAGCGTCATAAGCAGATGCCGGATTTTTAAAATCCATGACAGCGTCTGGTGCTGCAAATTTCACTTTCTCACTCAATCCGGGGAATTCTTTCATCTTAGTATGAAAACGGAGCAACATAGATTTCCATAATTCATAATCGCCGTTCGTAGAGGCCCAGTCACCATCGGGTTCGTTGAAAATCACGAAATATTTGATACATGAAAATCCAAGGTCATTGACCAGATAATTGAGGTAATCGACAGACATATCCACCCATTTTTGGTCGACTTTCATATCCCATGTCGGAGGATTGTATTCTCCATACATAACGGTAATGTTATTATCGGTACAATATTTCAATACGCGCGAAAGCGATTCTATATTCCGTGTTTTATCATATTTGCCTGTTTCTGCATCATAATAACGGAAAGGGCTGTTTATCATACACCGCACATATCCCATCCGCATGAAATCTAGCCGTTTGAAAAGCTTTTGCCAATCTGCTTCGGATATGGATGAACCCCATGCTTCAGCTTCATCATACGGGTCCCATTCGACTCCGTTTCCGATATAGTCAGCATTGATAATATCGGAACTAACCGTAATCTGTAATTCCTCTTTGGGTGCGGAGCAGGACAAAACAACCATACTTAATGCAATAGCCTTTATTATATTTTTTATTTTCATATCGGTCATCTATTAATAATCAAAATTTGTATAAACAATGAGTGATTCAGCAGGCATTGTGAACTGTTCTCCTTTTGAGAGATTCAATTTCAGATTCTCTTCATTCGGTAAAAGTAAATAGTCACCTTCTGTTTTCAATGTACCATCAGCATAAACGAACTTCTTGCAACCCGTTAATTCAGGCATATTCGAACTTTCCAGCTTTATCTCTTTCTTTTCTTTTGAAACATTTACTATGGCGAGCATATATTTACCGTCTTTTCCCGATATTACCGATTTTACGTTGTTATCACCCATAATATCACTCATATAGATTTTAGATTTAGCAGGAATATATTTGCTCAACAACGACCAAGCATAATACCATGGACGTACATTCTCTTCCTCAGCTCCAAACTGTTCTTCTCCAAATATATTCCAGAATCCCCATATTTTCAATTTATCGGGAGCTTCATTGGAGTGCATGGCATCGTCGAGCATCCATACCACTGAACCCGAATATCCGCTGTTGATAGTCTGGAATAAGGCATCTGCCATATCCGTTCCGTACATATAATCGTAAACGAACATCTGTGAATCTTCAAGTGAAGCATGTTTTTTGGCTTTTGCACGGCGGATATTATCCTGATTGTAAAGTGAATCGGCTTCTTCGACAAATTTGAAGCCGATTTCTCCCATTACTATCTTTTTCCCCTCCGGTACACTGTTTTTATAAGCTTTGATAATATCCGTATATTCTCCTGAATTAACGGTTATCTTAGATGGGTAAGTATGAATATCATACAGTCCGACCATATCGCCTAGCTGTACGGCTGTGCTGTCTATCCACCATGCTTCGTCCTTACCCCATATAGCGACATCGGGTCCTACAATGTCAACTTTGTCATTCAACTTTAAAGTTTCCATATTCTTATGAAGTTGCTTTATAGCTGAAGCCCATAAGGAATAGCTTGTATTTGTTGATGACCAGTCGCCGTTTGGTTCGTTTATCAGATTGTAGTATTTGATGCATGTATAACCCTTTTCATTGATAAGGTAGTCGACTAGTTCGGCCGCATGTTTCATGTTCTTATCGTTAATCTTTGCTTCACGGGTATTGATTACACTCCATCCCCAATCCCCGAACATTACTGTTACATTTCGACTCTGGCAGTAATCCAGCATTTTCGATAATGTTTCCATACCTTTTCCGGGAGTAAATTCTCCGTCATCCAGAAATGAAGAGGTATTTACCATAATGCGGATAAACTGCGGACGCATAAAGTCGAGCCTGTCATACAGCTTTTTCCAGTCGGCTTCGGATATTTCCAGCCTGCCGTTACCGTAATCCAGTTGGTATGGGTCCCATTGTGCTCCATTCCCTATATAAGAATCGTTTATGAGGGTATTTATATCAATGGAAATTACTGCATCCGGCTCTTTCTGGGAACAAGATAGAACGAGAACTGAGAGAAATAAAAACAAACCTTTTTTCATTGTTTATAAAATATGGACAGATAAACCCGAAGGCTTATCTGCCCGTATGATTATTGTTTAGTTATCATTATGTAATATTTACGTGCTTTCTTGGCAAATTTATCAAAATCGCTGTAAATATTATCCCAGTCATCCGTACCATTCAGGTTAAATGAAAAAGCATTATTATTAACAGTTACAGATTTTCCATTTCCTAAATCATATGTTCCCGCGTTTTCCAATACTCCGGTGGTTACTGTTCCATCTTCAGCAGTAAATGAAATAGTTCCAAGTGCATAGTTGCGTGTCCAACGACTCTCGCCTTCCGGTATTTGACGATAAAAATGTTTCAGGTCTAAATCAACACCGGGATTATCTTTGTTCTGGGAACCTTGGAAAATAAAGTCTGCATATTTTCCATCCGATCCTGCATTATTGATACAAATCCCCGAAGTATTACCCTCATCTGTAATTTGATCCATTGTGAAAGTCAGGATATTGTCGCATTCTGTTTTAGGTGCATAATTATCAGACCAGCACCACGATTTACTTTGTAGTTGGAGAACTGCTCCTCCTCCATATTCCGGACCTGTTCCTCCGTAAACAATTAGATCGTTGATAGCCCAGGTGCCTATTACAGTTTCCCTGAATTCAGTTGCATATATTTTATACTCACGTACTAGCCCTGTAGCAGAAGTTATTGTAAGAATTGTACTTCTTTCAGCATTGCTAAAATCTAATGAGCCACCAATATTTATTGATGCTTTGGCATCATACGATAGTTGTAATTTTTCTAGCTCTACTTTAGAAAGATCTTCAATTGCATCTATATTTAACGACAATCCTATTTCGCCCGAAGCATCGTCTATTCTGGCTATCTCGGCTTTTCCAACTTGATTTTTTAATTTTATATCCAAAACCATTCGGTCATTGCTCCAGCCACCCTCATTCAAGTCGTCCTGCATATCCTTTACACAAGATTGGGTAAGGATAGCAAAAATTACAAATAAACTATATTTTAATACTTTGTTCATGATCTCTAAATTTAATTAAGGTCTTAAACTTGGATTCAAATTAATCTCAGATTGAGGAATAGGGTAAAAAGTATATTGGCTTTCATTCAATCCCATATTCTTCACTTCCTGAATATCTTTTATACGGTTAAGGCGCCTTAAGTCGTATAAATATGCACCTTCGAAAGCCAACTCATATTTACGTTCTTTGTACACAGCCTCTCTGAAATCACTAGTGTTAAGTCCAGAAATTAAGTTTCCAAGTCCGGCGCGATTACGTATAAAATTAACAGCGCTATAAGCCTCCGATGTTGGCCCGGCAGCTTCTGCATAGGCTAACGCTATCTCAGAATAACGAATTAGATAGGGACGTGTGCTCGTTTTATCTCCGTCAAATTTGGGGTCGATAAATTTACGGCAGAAAGGATATGGAATTTTTCCACCTGTCGGAGTCCACTCCGCTTTCAGTGTTCCATCTTCACTATAAATCTTATTAACGATAAGGTCTGTCTTACGCTTGTCATCATTATCATAACTATTGTAAAATCCTATTTCGGTACGATATTCGCCCCATCCGTCATGCGATTTAATATATTCATTTGAATCACCCTGTTTCAGCCAGATCGTTGCGCCATCAATATAAGGAATATACATTTTCGATATTTTGGAATATTGTCCTTCACTTTCTCCCGTCCGATCCATTGACATTAGGAAAATGTTTTCTTTACCGTTAAAATTATCTATATCATAAATTTTCAGTAAATCATTTTCGAATCCATAAGTGTGTTGAGGATAAGCCGGATCAAATCCCATGACGCGTCCTGCATACTTTTTGGCTTCTTCGTACATAGAGTTTACATCCTTGTTCATGTCTTTAAAAAGCAATACACCATTTTCTTTGCCCGAAGCAATAGTAAGATATGTCTTTGCTAATAAAGCCTGTGCTGCAACCTTATCTACACGTCCCATAGTTGGAGTAGAATACACAGGCATCAACTCTTCTGCCAACTTTAAATCTTCTATTATGAAATCATATAATTCATCCATACTAGCAGCTAGTGGAGCTGAAGTCTGGTCCAAAGTCTCTACTACTCCTTTGTGAATAGGAACTAACCCAAAGTTGCATGACAAATAATAGTAATTATAAGCTCTTAAAAAGTAAGCCTCTCCCATATATTGGTTTCTTAAATCATCCGGCATATCAGTACCAGGAAGCTTTTTTATAACCGCATTCGCACGGTTGATAGCAATATATGAATATTTGAAGAAATTCATCAAAGTGCCATTAGTATTGAAATTGTCTGTTTTCCACAAATTCAAGGATTGATTGTCTGTTGCAGCATCGGATTTTGTCGTCATAATTTCGGTAGGCATATCCCCGAGAAAAACTAGTGCTCGAGAATATTCCAAATATGTAAGTGTTGCATATGCATAATTGATAGCAGCTTTTGCATCTTCTGAACTTTTGTAGAAGTTATCTTCAGAATAGAATCCGTAAGGATCTTCATCCAGATTACAGGCTGTAAAGCCCATAATGAAGCAGAACATTAATAAAAATTTTATTTTTGTTTTCATGATTATTAGTTTTAGAATGTTATATCAATACCAACAGTCCATTTTCTCAGACGAGGATAACCACCTGCGTATATACCGGTTTGATCTACTTCCGGATCATATCCGTCGAATTTGCTAAATGTATATAAATTGGAAGCATTCATATATAGACGAGCTCTTTCAGCAAAAACTTTTTGTTTTGGTAATTTAAATGTATACCCTACTGTGAGATTTTGTATTCTTACAAAAGAACCATCTTCTATCCAATAATCTGATAACATTGTTTGACGGTTACTTCTTAGTCTTGGGTATTTATTGGTCGGATTATCAAGTGTCCAACGGAAGGCTGCATTATGCGGATCTCCAAACATTTTTGTATTCAATACATCGTTGCCAAAAACACCATTCAGAAATATACTGGCATCAAAATTTTTCCAGCGGAAAGCAAGGTTTAGGCTGGCCGTAAAATCAGGATTAGGATCTCCAATAATACATTTATCATTCTCATTTATAACACCTTTTGTGCCATCCCCGTCATAGATGTTAAGATATTTGAATTCTCCAGGTTGTGCATAATCTCCTGTAAGTCCTGCATCAAGCCCTTCTTGTAAGGTTTGTATAATGCCATTTGTTTTGTATCCGTAGAAAACATTGATAGGTTGCCCGATAGCCAGGATATTGGTATACGCACGATATTGTTCACGGAGGTTTCCAATCACCTCATATTGCATTCCTGTACGAGGATCGGTTATCAATCCAGATTCGAGGCTACTACCCAAATCCAAAACTTTATTGCGATTCATTGAGAAGATAAATGTCGCATCGAATCCCCAATCCTTTGTATCCACTATGATACCATTGAATGTTGCTTCAAACCCACGGTTGCGTATTTTGCCATCATTTACCCACATACGGTCATATCCTGAAGATAATGCAAGGTTTCTTTCTCGTAGTAAGTCTGATGTTTCTTTATTATAAATATCAAAGGTAGCCGTTAATCTTCTATTGAAGAAAGCCATATCGATACCAAGATCCCACTGGGATGTTGTTTCCCATTTCAGATCAGGATTGGGAATACCGCTCCAGACTTTATAAATACCATCTTGTCCTGCACTTCCCGATACATAACCAGGACCGATAGCTGTCAGCCATTCTCCTTCATTGTAATATTTGGTTGTTCCATAACGGCTTAATGTTTGGTAAGGGCTGATACCCTGATTACCCGATATACCATAACTTAGACGGAATTTCAATTCATCGAATAGTTTCCAGTTCTTCACAAAATCTTCTTCGTGTGCTTTCCAGCTTAATGCTCCTGATGGGAAATAAGCCCATTTATTATTTTTACCGAATTTGGACGAGCCATCGGCACGGAAAGTTAGAGTGGCCAAGTATTTATTGTCAAGAGTATAGTTAAGGCGTCCCATATAAGAAAGGAGCTTACTCTTAGAATATCCATTTGATAATAAGTTTTTAGCTTGTTCACCTGCTCCCATGTTTTCATTTCCTAAAGACTCGTTGACAAAACCACTGGCTGTCAGATAGGAATCTCTATATTGATACCATTCGAAAGAATGACCTGCCATAACGTCAAATTCATGTTTATCATTGAATATTTTGGAATAGTTGGCAAATGTCTCAGAAACAAAATTCTGTCCTTCTGTATTCCCTATAATTCCTCTTCCTTTATTTTCATTTCCGGCCTGTGTGTATTTTTTTGGTAAATATTGGTCGTTAGTAGACTTTCCATATTTATAGTTTATCTGGCTGGTTAATTTAAGTTCGGGAAGAATCTGCCACTCTAATGCTGCCGATGAAATAACATCTAACATCTTTGTTTTATTTTTTCTAAGTTCACGCAGGGCAATAGGATGATCGTAGTCCGTAGCTGTAGTTTGGTAGTATGTTCCATCTTCGTTATAAACAGGATAGATCGGATTTCTCCAATAGGCAAGCCCACCATGATTGTCTCTATTTCCCGAGTATAGGATATTAGAAGCACGTATTTTAAAATTACTGTAAATATAATGTTCGACATTCAGATTATATCCGCCCTTCGAATAGTCATCTTTTTTATACATACCCTGATCAGTATAGTAATTAGCACTCAAGTTGAAACTTGTCTTTTCGTTCGAACTGGCTACAGAAATTGTAGTATTATTTGACACTGGATTTCTGAATACAAGATCATCCCAACGCGTATTGGTAGTCCATGTAGTTTGCAACTCTTCTATTGAAGGATAATAAACCCCGGCCGAATTCACTGCGCCGATATAAAGAGGTTGTTCACCGCCATTAATACGGCTCTCGTTATTCAACATCGCCATTAGTACGGGATCTCTCCATAAATCTAGTTTTGAAGAAAACTCAGAAAAAGTTAGCTGCTGTTTTACTGAAACCGCTGTGGTTCCTTTTTTTGCTCTTCTTGTAGTAACTATAATTACACCGTTTGCTCCTCGAGATCCATATATAGCTGATGCAGAAGCATCTTTTAATACTTCCATTGAAACGATATCATCTGTATTGATCTGTTTTAGGTCTCCGGCATCACCCAATGGGAAGCCGTCAACAACAATCAGAGGAGAATTAGATCCGCGTAATGAGCTATTTCCTCGGATGCGCACAGTCGATCCCGAACCCGGATCTTGAGAAGAGTTGATTACCTGTACACCGGCAGCACGTCCTTGTAAAAGACCCTCCACAGAATTAGCTGGAATATCACTTATAACATTGGTTTTAATACTAGCTACAGATCCGGTCAAATCGCTTTTCTTTACCGAACCATAACCGATTACCACTGTTTCTCCGAGCAAAATAGCATCATCTTGCATAGTTACATCAATCGTTGTTCGGTTATTAATAGCGATTTCCTGCTTCGTCATTCCAATACTGGAGAACTCCAATGTTCCATTTGACAGAATATTGGGTAAAGAATACTTACCATCTATATCTGTAATAGTCCCAGTATGTGCAGCAGCATTCTTCAGTACGACAGACACCCCGATAAGAGGCTCTCCTTTAGTATCTATAACAGTACCGGAGACTGTTATTTTTCCAGGATCTTGATTTACGGCACTCTGTACCGTACAAAAACTACCCAACAAAAAACATATAAAAAACATTTTAAGGGATAGAAGACCCATAGACATTTTTTGGGCTTTAGGTTTCTTCATGTGATTAGTTTTATTAAATATTATTTATAACTAGTTAACAAAACAAAAGTATAGGGAAACAATGAATAAAAATTTACCAATCCTGCTGATTTGTTATACTTTTTTGAATGTTTTGATAAAATCATGGATATTGCATGTTGCAACACCTACATATTTATCTGCACCTCCGTAATACACATATAATGTGTCATCTACAATTACATTTCCTGTCGGAAATACGCACCCTCTGTAATACCCTTCAATCTCGTAGTCGTATTCCGGCTCAAGGATGAAATCCGAAGCTTTTGAAATTATCTTCAATGGATTTTCTAAATCTAAAAGGATAGCACCCGCCCTATAGTAACCCAAACCTCCGTTTTCAACACCATGGTAAATAACCAACCAACCATATTCTGTTTTCAAAGGCGGGGTACTTCCTCCTATTTTTTCTTCCCATGAGCCTTCAATACCGGTTAAGAGCAAATGGCTTTCTTTGTCCTCCCAGTCTAATAAGTCATCAGAAAATTTGAGCCAGATAGAAGGGTATTTTACGCCATATTTTTCTCCTATATATTGCTTTGGCCGATGCATCAATACATATTGCCCATTTATCTTTTCAGGGAAGATTATTACATCCCTGTCATCCAAAACCGGGGAGGTCAAACGTCCTAAGCGACGAAAACTTTTAAAATCAGTAGTAACAGCAAGTCCCGTATTTCCCAAATTTTTAGCAATTGCTGCAGGTGCATTAGCACCCACTTTAGGCACTTTTACCACATCATGAGCAAATTTCCAATATTGCCCTGGAGGAAAGGGGCGGTATGCATATGTTACATAATATTCAGTATCGAGTTTAACTATACGCGGATCTTCCACACAACCTGAGTCGAAATTGTTTGCTCCAGGTCCGAAGACTGGTTCATCCGAAGCTCTTTCGAAATGAAAGCCATCTTTACTCGTCGCCAATCCTAATCGGATTACATGTTCTTCATCATTACCTGCAGCACGATAGAGCATGTAAAAAGTTCCGTTGTCATAGTATACTCCCGGATTGCATGTCACTAATGATTCCCAGTCATTTTTCTCGTTGGGAGACACAATAGGGTTTCCCTGAAATTTTTTCAATTTCATAAATTAAAGTTTTATTATATTGATTTTTAATTAATTGACTAACAAAATACGACCCAAAGAATAGCACTCAGCCCTAACAAAAGTATTGTCCATCCTAAATAACTTTTATACCACGCATTCCCTCTAAGATCTCTGAACTCCGCAACTAGATCATTTTTCCGAAAAGTAGTATCAACCAACTTTCCATAGGCAGGCGCCGGACTCATCAGGCTTGTAAAATACATAATTAACATACTCGCGCTGAGCAGAAACGGAACCACAAGCAAGAAGTGCATGTTACCGAAAATTTCCTGCCGGAAGAACAGCATCAGTACCGCTATCGCCAACCCGCTTATCAGCCCAATGAAAGTACCATTTCCGTTTACCCTTTTACTGAATATACCCAGAAGGAACGCTGCCACAATTGGAGGTGAAATGTATGATAGCATCTCCTGGTAGTATTTTAATAATGAGCCGAATTTACCGATCTGTGGAGCCCATATTGCAGCCAAGACAATGATAACTAATGAAGCTATTTTTCCCACTTTTACCAGTTTTTTGGAATCGGCATTCTTGTTGAAGTGAGAATAAAAGTCCATTGTAAATAAGGTAGATGTCGAATTTAAAATGGCGCTTAGAGCAGATGTCAATGCGGATAACAAAGCAGCTAAAATAATAGCCAACAAACCGATCGGCATTAAGTTAATTACCATGGTCGGATATACCATATCCGGACGGTCGAGTCCCGGGAACAATCCTCTAGCAATAAGTCCGGGTATAGCTATTATAAATAGAGTTGCCATCGTAAGAAATCCGTTCAGCATAACACCTTTACGACCTTCGTCAACCGTTTTGGCACTCAATACGCGTTGTACCATTGTCTGGTTGTTCGCCCAGAAATATATACCCAGGATAGGCATACCGACTATTAGTCCCAGCCATGGAGTGGCAGGATCATCCATCGGACGAATAAGTTTTGCCAGAATATCTCCATTCTTATACAGGTCGATAAAATAATCGCCTCCCTGTTGGAAACAGAAGAATGTTAGTATTATTGAACCTATAATCAATATAATCGCCTGTATTAGTTCCGTTTTTATTACCGAAGACAACCCTCCCGGAATAGTATAAGAGGCTGCTATGGCTGCAAAAATAATTATGATAAGCTGCAAATCAGCAGCTGGATATATTAATTTGATAATTAAGGCCGCAGCATATAGCGCGCCTGCTGCATCTAAAAAGATATTACCAATAATGCATATTGCTGAAAAATAGAATCGGGAACGTTTATCAAAGCGTTTTTCTAAAAACTCAGGAATTGTGAAAACTTTAGACCTTATATATAAAGGCAATAAAAATACTGCAAAGAATACCATTACGACTATCCCTGTCAGATTGTAATTGAAAACAGCAAGCCCTGTATCATAAGCATCCCCCGACTGACCAATTAATGTCGTACTGGATATACTTGCAGCGAATAATGACAAGCCAACAATCCACCAGGGCATCGACCGCCCGGCAAGAAAATAGGATTGGGAATCCGAACTTTTCCCATTTTTAAGCCCCCACCATATTATAAATATAATGTATAAGACTACTATAATTAAATCTACTGTACTGATTGAAAAATTTTCCATGGGTATTGATTTATATTCATGTTACAAAAGTATATGTTAAGTTGTATTAATGATTATACAATCTTATTGAAATGTTGTACTTTTTTGAATTAACTATTGCTTTTTTTATTTTATTTCTACATTTGTATATGATATCACATTATAATAACTTTCTTTATGCGAGAGATTCAAAAAGAGATTACACCATTGTCTGATAACGATTTGTTCATTGTTCTGAATCATCCGTCCGCCAAATTCGATTATCCGGTGCACCATCATTCCGATTATGAAATTAATTTGGTAATTGATACATATGGGAAGCGTATAGTTGGAGATTCCGAGGAAGAATTCTCTACTCTGGATTTGGTAATGATAGGACCGAATATCCCCCACGCATGGCAAGGGGAAATTGTAGAGGGCAATCATGTGGTGACTATCCAGTTTTCCGAAAAACTACTGAATTTTCCGATGCTAGAAAAAAGACTATTCTCGCAGATTAAAGCCTTACTTTATGAAGCTCAACGAGGTATCTGTTTTTCAGAAAAAACACAGTTGGAGATGAAAGACCGTATATTAAAATTAACCAAGATGCAGGGTTTCCAGACAGTATTGGAGTTCTTTTCTATTCTTCATGATCTCTCTATTTCCGACAGGAGTGTATTAATGGATAATATATATGACTCTCAATCCATCGTAAGAGTATCTAAAAGCCGTCGTATCGCTAAAGTATGTGATTATATTGAAAAGAATTATGAGAATCAGATTAAGTTAAGTGAGGTAGCTGAAATGGTAAATATGTCTGAATCTGCATTCAGCCATTTTTTCAAAAAGAAGACCCGTTGTACATTTATTGATTATGTTATCAATCTGAGAATAGCAAAAGCTTGCCAAATGCTATCGGAAACAACGCACTCCATAGCAGAAATATGTTTCCTTTGCGGTTTTAATAATTTATCCAATTTCATTCGTATTTTCAAAAAAAAGAAAGGATCTACTCCGAGCGAGTACCGTACATTAATTGAACAAATGCTCATTAAATATTAGCATATTCATAATAGTATAACAAATCAGCGACATTGTATAACCATAAGTTTGCCTACCAAAGTAAATTTGTTGTATGTAAACTTTTAATAAATAAATACAATGTTAAATCTAATATCGTTAAAAAAATTGTTTTTACTGGCATTAGCCCTACATGCAATTTACATACAAGCACAACAAATAGAATCGTGGATAACTACACCTGACCGGAATACTCTTTTTCAGCAGCAATCCGAAAAGATAACTTTCGGAGATGAGCAGGGAAAAGGCTTGCCTATCATAATTGATGACCGTCAGGAATATCAAATAATGGATGGCTTTGGTTTCGCTTTGACCGAAGGAAGTGCGTTTCATCTGAATCGCATGAGCGCAAATGCTCGTGAAAATATTCTCAAAGAAATGTTCAGGAATGATGTGAACAATGTCGGATTCAGTTATATCCGGTTAACCTTAGGAGCATCCGACCTGAATAATTTAGTCTATTCATACAACGACCTTCCCGATGGAGAAAAAGATACCAGATTAAAGAAATTCAATCTTGGACATGATTACGATGATGTAATTCCTGTAATGAAAGAAATATTGAAAATCGTACCTGATATAAAAATAATGGCATCACCCTGGTCTGCGCCTGTATGGATGAAGACGAATAATAATGTACAGGGAGGAGCTTTAAAGAAAGAATATTACAATGTATATGCACAATATTTTGTGAAATACATTCAACAAATGGCAAAAGAAGGAATAAATATTGATGCTGTTACTATACAAAATGAACCGTTAAACTCGCGTAATACTCCCAGTATGCCGTGGTATTGGCAGGAGCATAATGAATTTGTAAGGGACCATCTCGGACCTGCATTTAAAGAAGCAGGCATAGAGACCAAGATTGTTATTTTCGACCATAATTGCGACCGCCCCGATTATCCTTTAGCTATTTTAAGTGATGCAATCACAGCGCAATATGTCGATGGTTCTGCGTTTCATCATTATCGGGGATATCTCAGCGGTATGAGTATCGTACACTGGGCAAGACCAGATAAAAATATTTATTTTACAGAGCAGATGCTTACCGAAAGACCAGATAGCCGAACAATAAATATTGCATTATCGGTGAAAAGGCTTCTTATTGATGTGACTCGGAATTGGAGTAAGAATGTTGTTCTCTGGAATTATGGAGCCAACCCGCTAAACGACCCGCATACCGATAACGGAGGCTGTTCGATGTGTCAGGGTGCAATAACTATCGATGGAGACCATGTGACTCGAAATATAGCCTATTATACAATAGCGCATGCGTCCAAATTCGTTCGCCCGGGTTCTGTACGCATTTCATCAACTCATCCTTTCGACTCTGGTGTGGATATTACTGAGGATGAAGAACGGGCGGAAGTGCGTCGTACAACGGTTGTGGAGCATAGTGATGTATTACCGAATGTAGCTTTTAAAACTGCCGAAGGCAAGATTGTTTTGATTGTCGCTAATGACAGTTGGTCTCGTAACCAAGTTAAGGTACAATATAACGGACGTTTCGCTAATCTACCACTCGCTCCCGGTTCTGTGGGAACCTTCATCTGGTAAATAAACAAATAGAATTATGAATAAAACAAGTGAAGTATTTATTAAGGCTGTTACGATAGCATCAGCATTATTTATCACCGTTACGTCTCCATTACCGGCACAGAATCATACTAACATTCCCGAAGATGAACCGCAAATTCAAATCGGAGAAAATATCGCTATAGCCGATACAGAATACGGCAAAGTGAAAGGATATATTTCTCGCGGGGTATATACATTTCTGGGTATACCGTATGCTTCTGAAACATCTGGAAAGAACCGTTTTATGCCTCCGCAGAAACATGAAAAGTGGGATGGCATCCGCCCGGCTGTATTTTACGGCAACAGTGCACCGCAAGATGTGTACAGCCGTGCGTCTACTTCGTACGATATGTTTGTAGACCATTGGAATTACGATGAAATCAGCGAGAATTGCCTCGCTCTGAATATCTGGACAAATGCAATTGCCGACGGCAAAAAACGTCCGGTGATTGTCTGGTTGCACGGTGGCGGATATACAAGGGGTAACGGCTTCGAACAGGATGGTTACCATGGTGAAAATATCGTTCGCTATGGTAACATTGTTTTCTGCTCCATAAACCATCGGTTGGGTGTTTTTGGTTTTACCGACTTGTCTGCTTTCGGAGAAAAATATAAAAATTCGGGAAACGCCGGATTATTGGACATGGTTTTCGCTTTGCAATGGATACATGACAATATTGAAAATTTTGGAGGAGATCCCAACAATGTCACCATTATCGGTCAATCTGGTGGAGGAGCTAAGGTTTGCTTGCTGGCAACGATGCCCGAAACAAAAGGTCTTATCCATAAAGGTGTTTCGCTCAGTGGTTCGGCTATACGTGCTAATAATAAAGATTATTCGAAACGCTTAGGAGAATATATTGTAAAAGAAGCAGGACTATCTGAATCGGAAGTAGATAAATTACAGGATATGTCGTGGAAAGATTATATGGAGCTTGCTTACCAGGGAGCATCACGTATGGAAAAAGAGAGCGGAGGAGCGGGAATGGCAAGAGGAAGTTTCGGTCCCGTAGGAGATGGAATTCATTTGCCCGAAGATGAATTTTTCAGCAATCCGGACTCTCCCGATATACCCATGATTTTCTGTACTACTTTTCACGAGTGGGGAGTGGAGAGAAATAATCCTGCTCAGGAAAAAATAACCAGAACAGAAGCGATTCAAAAACTTTCGGAACGATATGGAGAGAATGCACAAGCTATATATGATGCATATTCACGTAATTTTCCTTCAGCAAAACCGTTTGACGTTCTTGTATTGATTTATTCGAATCGTATGTCGGTAGTGGAATCGGCAATTGCTAAGAAAAAGCAGGATTCACCTGTATATATGGCATGGTTTGGATTCGAACCCTTTTTATTTGACGGGCGTATACGCGCTTTTCATTGTCTTGATATTTCTTTCTGGTTTTTGAATACTGACCTGATGCTGACACATTCGGGAGGAGGGACCAGACCTCGGAAACTATCGTATAAAATGGCGGATTCACTCCTTAACTTTGCACGTACAGGTAATCCGAATTGTGCATCTTTACCTCACTGGCCGGAGTTTTCCTTGGAGAATGGAGAAACAATGATATTGAATGATAATTGTGAAGTAAAAAACGACCCGGATAAAGAGGGACGTGCAGTATTAACAGAGAGTCTAAAAAAATAAGTAATGAAATATTTCATACTCTTGTTCAGTATATTTATTCTAATTTCCCATACCGGATTGTCAGCACAAAATAATGTTGTAACCAATGATAATATAAAGAAAACAGATACATTTCCTATCGGGAAAAATTATGGACTATCTGTCCCTCAGGATTCTGCAACATTACCCTATTCCAGATTCGATTCTTTATATACTATAATTGATAATCAATCCTACCACAAACCAATAAGATTATCAGAAAAGGAATACTGCCTTAATCAAGGATGGGTATTAACAGCCGACGAAATATATGCAAAAAGATATAAAGCCACGGTTCCGGGTACAGTTTTAACAACATTGGTAAATCAAGGTGAATATGAAGATCCTTATTTTGGACTCAATATGATGAAAATCCCGGATGATCTATGCCGTAAAAACTGGATTTATACATTGAAATTCAAATCACCAGAAAAGAGCAGTAAAAATGTGTTCCTCAATTTTCAAGGTATTAATTACATGGCCGATGTGTTCCTAAATAATATTTCTATCGGTAGAATAGAAGGAGCATTTAAAAAAGGTATTTTTAATATTTCTTCTCACATCAGGGATGAAAATGAACTTAAGGTTATAATTTACCCTCCCAATAATCCGGGTATACCGCACGAACAATCTGCCCGCACCTCTTATGGACCAAATGGGGGTGTTCTGTGTCTTGACGGACCAACGTTTATATCCTCCGAAGGCTGGGATTGGATGCCTGGTATCCGAGACCGCAATATTGGAATCTGGCAGGATGTATCTTTATCTTACACGGACGATATTAGGTTATCAGACATGCAGATAATTACTGACCTGAATCTACCTGATACCACTCAAGCTTTGGTAACAGTAAACGTAGACGTCAGTAATTTATCGTCAAAAAGACAGAAAACAACCTTATTACTACATATAGCTGGAATGCAGATATCCAAACAAGTAGAAATGTCCCCACAATCTAAACAAACCATTTCATTCACCTCCTCCACTTATTCAGAATTATGTCTAAATAATCCGAAGCTATGGTGGCCTAATGGATATGGTGAACCTCATCTGTATGAGGCAACTGTGAGTGCCTCAGTTAATAAAGTACAGAGCGATAAGGTAAAAGAGCGTTTTGGAATACGTGAGGTTTCATTTGAAATGCTGATTGCAGAAACCCCTGATTCAGACAAACATGTAAGGGTAGATTATAATCCTTTGCAATGGCTGCAAAATAATCCTTATCCATGGAACAATGGCATTCGGGTTAATTTATCTGATGGCATAAGTATTCCGACATTTACAGATAAGTCTTTCTGTTCAAAAATGCCTGTTATAAAAGATAATACTAATCCTTATCTGGTTGTAAAAGTCAATGGTGTCCCTATCTTTTGCAGAGGTGGAAATTGGGGCATGGATGATGCTATGAAAAAGGTATCCCGTTTGAAAATGGAACCATATATTAAATTACACAAAGAAGCTGGATTCAATATGATTCGTAACTGGGCTGGAGAATCAACAGAGAAGGTATTTTTTGATTTGTGTGATGAATATGGAATTTTGGTATGGAATGACTTCTGGTATTCAACACTTGGATTTAATCTGGAACCCGAGGACAAAGATTTATTTATGGACAATGTAAAAGATGTGATTGTACGGTATCGCAATCATCCTTCTTTGATTATCTGGTGTCCTCGCAATGAAGGATATGCACGCCCTGAGCTAGAAACTGAATTGGTAGAAGCAACATCTAAAATAGATGGAACAAGATTATATATCGGAAGTTCCCGTTATTTAAATCTGCGTTCGAGTGGTCTGTGGGATTATAAACCAAATGAATCGGTATACTTTACTCAGATAGCGGAGGGATTCTCTACCGAATTGGGAACAATGGCTGTACCACTAGCTTCTTCTATGAAAAAGATGATGAGTGAAGCTGACCTATGGCCTATTGGTGATGTTTGGTATTACCACGACTTTTATTTTGGTAAATGGGGATATAGTGCTACAATAGATAGCCTTTATGGTGAAGCTGTTTCCATGCCGGATTTTTGTAAAAAAGCACAACTAATAAATTACAATAGCCACCGTGCCATGTTTGAAGCATGGAATAACAAACTGTGGAAGAATACATCAGGACTATTGCTATGGATGTCGCATCCGGCCTGGCCAAGTACAGTTTGGCAAACTTATTCATGGGATTATGAAACTACAGGAGCATATTATGGTGCTAAGAAGGCTTGTGAGCCTTTTCATATTCAAATGAATGCACATGATTACACTATTGCTGTTGTAAATACGACAAATCATAACAGAAAAAATATTTTGATAGAAATGAAAGCATATTCATTATCCAATGAAGTGCTTTATTCGGAAAGAACAAATATTGATTTGAATGCAAATTCACGTGACAGTGTTCATTTATCGTTTATTGAAAAATTAAGGAATACAAATGTACCTTATCTTTTACGCCTTAAATTGATAGATGAGGAAGAAATACTTTCTTTGAATGAATACTGGCTTACAGGTAAAAGCGGAACTTACAGATCATTCAACGATTTGCCGTATACAGGATTGGAAGCAAAGATTATATATCAAAACGATAACCTAATTTATTTTAAACTTTATAATCCTACCTCGACTCCTGCCATAGGAATAAAAATTAAAGTTGTAGATATAGAAACAGAAAAAGAGATTCTCCCTGTTTCAGTTTCTGACGGTTATTTTACACTGATGCCACAGGAGGAGCGAATACTTATCATTGATCAAACACTTTCTCCGAAAGCAAATTTGTATGGTATATATACAGAAGGTTATAACATTCAAACAGGAATTATTCAAACATATAAATAAAAACATCATAAAATGAAAAAATATATATTATTAATATTAGCTTTTTTTATAATCGGGGCATTAATTACACCAACAAATGCACAAGAAAAGAAAAATAAGTTTAGTACAGATGGATGGTGGAAACCTGCCGAGCCTCCTTTTTCTCCTGTAGTAAACGAGGATAATAGTATCACATTCCGGATAAAGGCTCCCAGTGCAAAGAATGTCATTTTGCATTTTGATGAATGGGATGTCTTATCACAGCCGATGGTAAAAGATGAGCAGGATGTATGGTCTGTTACAATCCATCCTGTGAAGCCACGTTTGTACCAGTATGTATTCGAGATTGATGGTATCCTTACAATAGATTTTGCCAATCCGGTTGTAAAAGCCGGAACGTCAGTGTATGGAAGTGTCGTTGAAGTACATGGCGGTTCCATTCCACGTTATGATGAACTGCAGAATGTACCTCATGGGGAAATTCATATCTTGAAGTATATCTCTACTCAACTTCATAAACCGCGGGAAATGTATGTATACTTACCAACTGAATATCATAAAAATAATTTGGAAGAATTTCCTGTCTTATACTTGCGACATGGAGGCGGGGACAGCGAGAGCAGTTGGACAAAAGATGGCCGTTCTAGTATCATATTGGATAACCTGATTGCTTCGGGAAAAGCTAAACCGATGTTAATCGTTATGTCTAACGGATTGACGGACGGTTCATGGGCAGGAGGAAGTACTGTGGAAGGAATGGATATATTGGAAGAGGAACTCCTAAATGATATTATTCCGTATATCGAACAACGTTATCGTGTAAAAAGAGATAAAAGAAACAGGGCTATTGCCGGGCTTTCTATGGGAGGAGGTCAAGCTTATGTTATTGGATTAAGAAATTTGGATAAATTTTCATATATAGGTCAATTTAGTGCTGGGATTATAGGAGATGGCAATTTCAACCATGACAAATACATTCCGGGCGTTATATCTGATGTTGGAAGAGTCAATCGCGAACTAAAGCTGCTCTGGATTAGTTGCGGAACAAAAGATCCTCGCTATGACGGGCACGTCGAATTTGTGGAAAATCTTAAAGAGATGGGAGTTAAATACGAATTCTATGATAGTAATTATGGTCATGAATGGGAATTCTGGAGGCAACAATTACGGGATTTTGTACAGAGATTATTTTAAAGAATTAATTAAAAGATTAGAATAAAGTAGACTCTACGTATTGAGTCTTTGTATCACTAATTAATAATTATAATTTTTTTAAAATGAAAAATTTAATGAATTTGAAATTATTTTCTATCTTATCTAAACAAGATGAAAGTAACAATTTTCTAACAAAACTTGAAGAAGCCTATGACGAATTTGCACTAAAGTTATTAGACAGACTACAAATTGAATCAAACATCACAAAACTCTATTACCATCTTGGTTTTGTACGTTTGGAACTTGTCGGAATACGAGACGGCTTATCCGATAAGGAGGAAAAAAAATGCCTTAAAATATACAATCAAGGCAATCTCTCTTATTGATATAGAACTTAAAATCTTACAATGGCAATTACAGAATAATAGTAATAAAGGAAATCAAAAAGAAAAGAAATCAGAACAAGACCTTCATTGGACCGGAACAGCAGCCGATTTAGTAGAATTTGCATATGGAGCCTTGGAAACTAAGAAATTTGAGAATGGCGATATTGACATTAATTTATTGGTTGAAATCCTCTGTCAGCTATTCTCCTTTGAAGTAAAAGATTGTTATGATACATTCAGGGCCATCCGTCGACGTGTCGGAAGCCGCACCCTCTTTCTTGACGAAATGATTGAAAAGTTAAACGAACGAATGGATAATATGGATAATGGAATTTTTAAAAAGAAAAAAATAAGAAGGAAAGATAAATAATAGATCATTGTATTTCATTTTCTTTAGCGAATAGAAAACTGGTAATTTAAAATTCACGAACAAAAGAAAAGGAAATAATGTTCATGCACATAAAGCATGGAGCATTACTCCTGTTCGTAAGGTATACCAGTACCCCTATAGCTGGAGATAATGCATCCATGCTTTTTTATCCTTTAATCAGGTGCTTTAGATTCTCATCACTACTTATCCGTTCCAATTCCTCCTTTACAATCTGCCCGATATCCGCTTTAATCTGAGAGTAATTCTTTTGAATCTCTTCTTCCATTAAATCAACACCTTCCGTATTAATAAAGTTGGTCAAGATAGGAATTTTTCGATAGTTTTTCATCTCTGCTGAAACTTTAACATTATCCACCACAATTTCAGCATGAAATATCTTTTGCTCGATTCGTTCATCAAAGTTGTCCGATACAGCACCTACAAACATACCCTGAGTAAGATTCGATATTTTGCTGGCAGGAATAAGACTATCCATCTGTGTACTGATAGAAGTCGATTTATCCTGTCTGTTGATGGTCATTGATTGACGTTTTTGTAACACTTTACCAAAACGATCTGATAATGTCTTTGCCGATTCTCCCACGACCTGCCCCGAAAAGATATTACCAACTGTATTTTGCACCACTTTCGATTCCTTATCTCCATAATCACGATTTAACTGGCTATAATCCTGAAAACCAAGACAAACAGCTACTTTATTACTACGGGCAGTGGCTATCAGGTTGTCCAAACCTCGGAAATAAATAGTAGGCAACTCATCG
The DNA here is from genome assembly GCF_000213575.1 of Dysgonomonas mossii DSM 22836. Classification (GTDB taxonomy): domain Bacteria; phylum Bacteroidota; class Bacteroidia; order Bacteroidales; family Dysgonomonadaceae; genus Dysgonomonas; species Dysgonomonas mossii. Next base: position 17,327 of record NZ_GL892005.1, on the reverse strand, counting down.
ATAATAACAGACGATTTAAGCTGTCCCTTTTTGTTTATTAATTTCACTATACGGCTATTATATAAACCAAGTGCTGCTGAATATATGTTTTGCCTGTCAGGATTATTCCCGACACAAAGGATTTTAGGTTCTTTCGGATTATTAATATCCAATGTAAAATCATTACCTGTCATTACCCAATACAGTTGAGGACTAATCATCCTGGACAAAGGTATTTTTGCTGAAGCTATCTGTCCCTGGAGCTGATCTTGCGCCCCACCTTCCCATGCATCCATAAAAGGAGAAAGATAGTTTTCCAATTGAGAGTACGATGTCAGTATTGGAAATATATCTGCATATTTCTTATTAAGGAATTCGATTGCATGGGGGAAAGTACAATATTTTCCATCCTTATATATTTTGAGATACCAAATTATAGCAGCTAACAGGATAATTGGCGATTCCACGAAAAAATCCCCTTGCTTCTGAATCCATGTTTTATTCAGATTAAGCATTATCGTATAAGCTGATTCATATGCATCGCTGATATTCGTCATAAATTCGGGAGCAATAGGGTTGCATCGGTGGCTCTTTGCCGGATTATCGAAATTGATTACATAGAATTTCGGAGCAACATCATATTTATCAAGATTTTTGAGCAACTCATTATAAGCGATAGTTGATAAATCATCGAACTTATAATCATATATATACATTGAAAAACCTTTTGCAATCTGCTGTTTGATGTAGTTGTTTACTATTGCATAAGATTTACCACTACCGGGAGTTCCTAACACAATAGATGCGCGGAATGGATTAACAACATTAATCCAGCCCTTATTCCATTTTTTCTTATAATAGAAGCGGGTTGGAAGATTTATCGAATATTCGTTCTCAATGAGGCGAGTTTCCTGCATAAAGGATTCGTTCTCCAAATTGAATATATCCTCCATCAGGTTGTTCTTCAATAGTCTACTCATCCACAACCCTGCCATTAATAACAAGATATAACCAATTGTTATTGTAAAAATGTAGACAGCAGTATTAGCTATTAATGGCAGAGGTAGAGCCAGTATCCACCAGTTGAGAAAAAAGAAGATAAAGCCAAAGAACAGGAATATGCATATCTTATTACATGTGATTTTCTCTCCTTTGACTCCTTTTGTCCCCAAACAGGACAAACCAAGAAATACTAAGGCAAACAACTTAGTCCAAAGTATATTAGAAAACAACCTGGAAGTATTTTGAAAATTCAACAGGATTTTATCTACAACTCCAATATTAATTCCTGTTTCCCTTATTGATTGGTAGCAGAACCAATAAATATGGATTACTACAAATAATATACTGATAGCTCTCATGAATTCCATCACTTTAGCTAACCCTCTTAAATCGTCTTCTTGTTGCATAATACTATTAATTTAGAATTTGGGTCCAAAACTAATATCCATACAGTTCTAAAAATGAGACAATTTACCGTCGACACTAGGCCATGGGATAATTCTATACAATGAAAAAATCCCCAAACACTATCTGTTTGAGGATTCTTATTCTGGGTAGTTCGAGTTTAAAGCATCATCACTCCATCAATGGCTGCAACCTGCCTGTAATAAATTACAACATCATCAGCATCACTGACAGGAGCTTTAACCGTAATACTTGAATATTTACCGTTTTTACTATCCCTCATAGAGAAACTTGCATCTGCATTTTCAAAAATAGAATGCACTTTTGCTATATTGCTCTGTTCAGCAGATACAATAAACTTAAAAACATAGTCAGAAGGAAATGTGTGTATTTCCTCCAGTTTCTTTTTAAAAGTCAGATAAAAATCATCTATACGTTGATTCTTATCATTTTCCAAGATTTCTATTTTTCCATTCATGGTAAATCTATATCAAACATCGAACCAAGAATAACGTTAAGTCAATCTGTCATGGATTTTATAACTTGGGATTTCTGCGCTTCTTTTTCCGTTTCATCCGATTCGTAAAGGCAATTTCTTCATAGTTATCACCATGTTGTACCATATCCAGTAATCCACCCAAAGATTCCATCTCGCTGTTTTGTTCCTGGGCGTAATTATTATCATGCAATAGATAATTGGCTTCCGCTTTATGATTTTCATTAAACAAGCTATGAAACACATTCGCTGAAAACTCTTTACCTAAACGGGAACCATTAAAAACAGCCTTTTCTTGATGGTCGATAAACGTTGCTCCGTAGATACGACCTTCATCATTCTCGCGGAATATTACAGAGATACCATTCTTAGCCAGCTCTTTCTCAAAAGCCTTTCGGTTGGGCTTATTCGCTAGAAGTGGAGATATAATATCCCGACTCCTATTATATATAATCTTGTCCTTCATCGATTGTTTGGAAAAAGTAATCCGTTTTTGCAGGGCATCATAACCGACTGCTTTCCCAATCAATGATGCTTTAAACGGATTACCAACATTTTCTCCTTTCTTATTTAGTACAGAATACACTAATCCATTATAGGTTTTGCCTCTGACTTCGCCTTTGACTTCTTCTACTGTCACTCCATAGATTGAAAGTACAGCCTTATATTCGTTGAAGCTTTGGAAACGATAATCTTTCATCACAGCTTTCGCCACATTTGAAAGCTGTTTTTTGACATCGCCTGCTTTATAATTTACTCGTTTGAGAGGTAGATTATCCGATTGCTTTTGCTTCTCGGCAGGGAATAGATTATACTCTTTTTCTAATGCTCTAGTAATCTTCTTCGACTTATAGAAATCATTGGAGTTACTGATTTTCTTACCTGTTTCATCCACATTAATGCTCACAATATGTAGGTGGTGCCTGTCCAGATCTTCATGCTTAAATATGAGGTAAGGCTGGTCGCCATACCCCATCTGATTCATATACTTTTGTCCGATTTCCAACAGTTGCGCATCTGTCAGTTTATCATCGGGATGAGGATTGATTGATATATGAAGTATAGGTTTTTCAGTTCTATTGTTAGCATCCAGATAAGGTTTGAAAGATTCTATCATATTTTGCATTGTATATCCGGAATCCATATTTTCAACAATACGGTTGCCGAAAAGGACCTTTGCTTCTCTCTGTTCAACCTTTTCCTGATTATAGGATAATGCCCCGAACAATGAACTTCCTGCGCTAATTTTGGCTACCATCGTTACTGATTTTTTGTTTTAAATCGTTGGTTAGAGTCACAATCTTTTTCTGTAAATCCACCAAATCAATGGTCGCTTTTTCCAGTTTATAGAGAAATGCGAGTGCCTTTTTCTCCGAAAAATTGGAATTAAGAGCTTTCACAACCTGATTATAATTGACTCCGATTGCCCGGAATTGTCCGAAAAAAGTAGTCAGGCGCATATAATAATCATGTAGTCCTTTGTCTATTTTGACCACCTTTACAGGATTATTGAAGATGCAGGATGTAATAAAATGAGCCTTGTTCTTTGCTCCCGACAGCTCAAACAATGACAAGAACTTAGCTTCTTTTTCATCATTCAGATAGAAAACATGGCGATTCTTCGCTGGATCTCTTTTGGGGATTCGCCCTCCTTTTCTTGATTCATTTCTTTTCATATTCATATGACATTTGGATAATTAGCCTTGTCGTTAAAAAACGACCATTCATTAATACTGTTTCTTCAAAATCTTACGACTTCGGAGTAAGATTACCCCCCTACTTTCAAAGGAGCGGGCAAGGTGTTTTAAGGCACTTAAAACGGTTTTGAGTGTACTCAAAACATACCTTGCTATTGTCTGACGACAATAAAAATCCACCTTGCTATTGTCTGACGACAATAAAAATCCACCTTGAAAGGGTGGATTAACGTTAGCTTCGAAAATGACTGATGCTATCAAATGGAAAATGAGAATAACTATCCCGAATATTACCATTGTTATGCACATCTATTATCCTTAAAAAGCCAGCTTCTTTTCAATAAGCAATTTCAAGATTAGAGCATCTTTATACTCCGACTGTGCAAAGTTAGAGGCTTGCAGAGAGCTGAAATAATACTTTACCTATGCCAACAACTGCCAACGGCTACCACCCCTTATGAAAATGAATGATTAAAGAAGGATGCTATTCTACTTTTGTTCTATCGAATGATAGATAGTAAAGAAAATGTATCTGTTTATCAATCGACAGATATAAAAACAGATGGATAGATTCGGGTATATATGATTCTTTCTTTTGATAGAATTTTCTAACAATCGAACTATAGATATATCGAAAAGTCGAACGAAGAATATATCTATCCATATAACTAAAGAATGATAGGACTATACATAGATATCCAGAAAGAAATATCTCTCTATAGATTCATACACCTATATATTTATCGACTGATATACAGATCAATAGATAGAATAAAAGATATAATGAGCTATAAATATTCAAGACGATAGAAGAATCCATAGCTCTATCGAAAGAAATATAGATTTATCAAACTAAAAGAAAAACGACATGAAAAAAGAACCCTTATTTATCAGTTTCAGCAACCAGAAAGGTGGTGTTGGCAAAAGTGCATTTACCGTATTAATGGCGAGTTATTTTAATTATGTATTGGGAAAGAATGTTGCGATTATTGATTGCGATAGCCCGCAGCACAGTATCAATGAAGAACGGGAGCGGGAAAGCAAACTTGTGATGAATGATTCTTATTACAAGAAATTAGCTCTTAACCAGTTTAAATCTGACAGCAGAGGAGTTTATCCAGTGATTCCCAGCAATACGATGGATGCCATAACTACAGCACGGCAATTAATCGATTCTTCCGACAGAGAATTTGATGTAATATTCTTCGATTTACCTGGGACACTCAACACAAAAGGAGTGTTGACCCTTATCGCCAATATGGATTATATTTTTCCTCCGATGATTGCGGACAGGCTGGCTGTTGAAAGTACCCTGCAATTTGCTGTCGCTATGAATGAAGGCTACCTATCAATCGGGAAAGGCAATATTAAAGGGATGCACCTCTTCTGGAATATGGTAGACGGACGGGAAAAGACAGATATCTACAATGTTTATGAAAAAGTAACTGGAGAACTGGGGCTTCAACTACTTAAAAGCTTTGTGCCAGATACCAAGAAATTCAGAAAGGATTTACTATCCTCCCAAAAGACCATATTCCGCTCTACCTTGTTTCCTGCCGATAAGATGATGATACGACAGGCGAGGCTGAACCAGCTCGCTGAAGAAATCCTACAAATTATAAATCAATAATCGTATGGGCAAAAAGATAATTACACAAGACGAGTCGGATGAAGATTTGATCCTAAGGTCCTTAATGAAAGGAAAGAAACCCGAAATAGAACAACCTGTTCCAAGTGAAAAAAAGCAATCCGAAGTACAAGAACAAACATTTGAGGAACCGGTACAGGCAAAAGAAGAATCAAAAAAGCGAAGAGCTAAAGCTCCTAACTTTGTTTCGACCTTTCTGAAGGAAAACAGGACATCTTCCCGAAATGGTAAGAATATAAATATACGTCAGGAATTTCATAATAAAATCAGGAAAATTATCAGCATAATCCCGGATAATGAGCTGTCCTACTTCGGCTATGTTGATAATATATTGGAAAATCACTTCAATATGTATGAAGATGAGATAAATGAACTTTTACGGAAGAATATATAAACCGGAGGATATGTTACCACTAATAATAACCATTTCAGCAACACTATTACTACTTTGGATTCTGCTGTATCCAACGATAATGCGGTTATATCACATTTTCCATTTAGGCAAAAAACAGATGGAGAAGGAGAAGACGAAGGCTTCAGATAAACCGATAACTTCAGGAAAAGAAGCCTCGATAGTCGGCAAAAGTACCTTTACTCTAAGCCAACCTGTGCCAACCACTACCACCCCTGTAGCAAAAGAGCCGGTAATCGAAACCGATGCACATACCTTTGCAACGGAAAGTGATCCGGCTCCGATGGATATCGATTATTCTTTCGACAGAGAACCAGATAATGAGGACAATCTTAATGAAGATGAAGAAGCTATTGAGCTAAAGGAGATATTCGGAAAAGATGTGTGTTACGCTTCGGGAGTGGAAATTGATGAGTTGCAAAAAATTAAACACGTTATTGAATCTTCGAAAGTAACTCAAGGCGAACGGCAGGAAGCAGGAAGGATATTATATGAAAACAAAGAAACCGAAATAGTGGAGCAACTTTCTTCAGGGAAAACAGCAAATATAATATCCGGACTGATTGACCTACATATAACGCTTCATCAACAAGAACATGGTAAGCCCAAAGAGATAAAAGAATCCGAGGAGCTGGAAAGCTTTGATGTAAATAAGTTTTTAAATCCTAAATGAATCAGCCTATGTAGAACAAACTAAAAACGGTCTCAGACCAAGCTAATTATCCAATTAAAATAAAATTATTCAAGTCTAACCCGCTGTGGGGACTATCCACCCTCACGGCAATTAAAACAAATCAAGATTTTATGAGAAAGAAAATCCTTCTTTCTATGGCTATGTTTTTAGCGATAGGTTCAACTCTTTTTGCTCAAGGAAATGGTTTGCAAGGTATCAACGATGCCACCAATATGGTGACCAGCTATTTCGATCCCGGCACAAAACTTATCTATGCTATCGGGGCTGTAGTCGGCCTTATCGGTGGTGTAAAAGTATATGGTAAGTTTTCGAGTGGTGACCCTGATACTTCTAAGACGGCTGCTTCGTGGTTCGGAGCCTGTATCTTCCTGATTGTAGCAGCAACTATACTTCGCTCATTTTTCCTCTAATGGCAGAGTTCTCAATCAACAAAGGGATAGGAAAGCCCGCCGAGTTTCGGGGACTCAAATCTCAGTACCTATTCATCTTCGCAGGTGGCTTGCTGTCAGTATTCATAGTTTTTGTGATTATGTACATGATAGGTATTGATCAGGTTATCTGCATTGGTTTTGGAGGAACTGCCGCCGGCATACTGGTCTGGGGAACTTTCCACCTGAATGATAAATACGGAGAATTCGGATTGATGAAAGTGCAAGCAATCGCTAACCTTCCCAAGTACATCATCAACCGGTTGCAGATACCTAGATTATTTATGCGGATAAAACAGAAAGGAGGAAACGAATGAGAAATATAATGAAAGCCGCTACATTGGAAAGCAAGTTCCCTTTACTGGCTGTAGAGCATGATTGTATCCTCAGTAAAGATGCGGATATAACAGTAGCTTATAAAGTAGAATTACCCGAACTCTTTACTGTTACTTCTTCCGAATATGAAGCAATACACGCTACATGGCTCAAAGCCATCAAAGTGTTGCCCAATTATTCGATTGTATGTAAACAGGATTGGTTCATCGAAGAAAACTACAAGCCCGAATTGAATAAAGAGGATATCAGTTTTCTGTCACGGAGTTTCGAGCGACATTTTAATGAACGGCCATATCTGAACCATACCAGTTATCTGTATTTGACAAAGACTACTAAAGAACGGTCACGACAACAAAGTAACTTCAATGCACTGACCAGAAGTTTCATTATTCCCAAAGAAATGCAGGATAAAGAAACGGCATTGAAATTTCTGGAATCGGTCGGACAGTTTGAGCGGATAGTCAATGACTCGGGATTTATCAAACTAACCCGATTGACAACCGATGAGATCGTAGGGACAGAAAATCAAGCGGGTCTGGTTGAAAAGTATTTTTCCTTATCGCAAGAGAATACAACTTGTTTACAGGATATTGCTCTTGCTTCAGGTGAAATGAAAATCGGAGACAAATATTTGTGTTTACATACGTTGTCCGATACTGAAGATTTGCCGAATCAAGTGCAAACCGATACTCGTTACGAACGTCTGTCAACAGATAGAAGTGATTGTCGCTTGTCCTTTGCTGCTCCGATAGGTGTATTGCTATCCTGTAACCATATCGTCAATCAGCTTATTTTTATTGATGACCATACGGAAAACCTCAAACACTTTGAGAAGCAGGCACGAAATATGCACTCTTTATCCAAGTATAGTCGTTCCAATCAAATTAACAAAGAGTGGATCGAAGATTACCTGAACGAAGCCCATAGCTATGGGCTGACATCAGTGCGTTGTCATGTCAATGTGATGGCTTGGAGCGATGATAAGGAAGAACTTAAACGGGTAAAGAACGATGTCGGTAGCCAGTTGGCATTGATGGAATGTAAACCCCGTCACAATACGGTAGATACCCCGACCTTGTTCTGGGCAGGTATTCCAGGTAATGCGGGGGATTTTCCTGCGGAGGAATCATTTTATACTTTCATAGAGCAGGCATTGTGCTTCTTTATCGAGGAAACGAATTATCAAAGCTCTCCATCTCCGTTCGGTATCAAAATGGTTGACAGGCTGACAGGTAAACCGCTGCATCTGGATATTTCCGATTTACCTATGAAGCGGGGAATTATTACCAATCGTAATAAGTTTATCCTCGGTCCATCAGGTAGTGGAAAATCTTTCTTTACCAATCACATGGTCAGGCAATACTTCGAGCAGGGCACGCATGTTTTGTTGGTAGATACGGGTAATTCTTATCAGGGACTATGTGAGATGATAAACCGCAAGACAAATGGTGAAGATGGTGTATATTTCACATATACCGAACAGAACCCGATAGCTTTCAACCCATTTTTCACCGAAGACAATGTATTTGATATAGAGAAGCGGGAATCTATCAAAACGCTTATCCTTACCCTATGGAAGCGGGATGATGAGCCACCCACTCGCTCAGAAGAGGTTGCCTTATCAAATGCTGTCAGCCAGTATATAGATCTTATCAAATCAAATGATACTATCAAACCGTCTTTTAATACGTTCTATGAATTTGTAAAAACAGATTACCGACAAATATTGGATGATAAGAAAGTCAGGGAAAAGGATTTTGACATTGATAATTTTCTGAATGTACTGGAGCCATATTATGCCGGAGGAGAATATGACTTCCTGCTGAACTCGGACAAGGAACTGGATTTATTGAACAAACGCTTTATCGTATTCGAAATAGATGCGATAAAGGACCACAAAATCCTGTTCCCGATAGTTACCATCATCATTATGGAAACCTTCATCAACAAAATGAGGCGGTTAAAAGGTATCCGTAAGATGATATTGATAGAAGAGGCGTGGAAGGCTATAGCCAAAGAAGGGATGGCAGATTATATAAAATATCTTTTTAAAACTGTCCGTAAATTCTTCGGAGAAGCCATTGTCGTAACGCAGGAAGTGGATGATATAATCTCGTCTCCCATCGTTAAGGAATCCATTATCAACAATTCCGACTGTAAAATCCTGCTTGACCAGCGCAAATACATGAACAAGTTTGATTCGATACAAGCGATGCTGGGGCTGACCGATAAAGAACGAGCACAGATTCTCTCCATCAATATGGCGAACAATCCGAACAGGCTCTATAAGGAAGTTTGGATTGGACTAGGTGGAGTGCAATCGGCTGTGTATGCTACCGAAGTAAGTCTTGAAGAATATTTTACGTTCACGACTGAAGAAACCGAGAAGCTGGAGCTATTCAACCTTGCCAATAAACTGGACGGGAATATAGAACTGGCTATTAAACAACTGGCAGAGAGTAAACGAAGTCAGTAAACATTCATTTTTTTAATTAAAAACAAATTCAATATGAAAGCAAAAATTTTCATGTTGTGCGTAAGCCTTGTACTTCTCACAACGAATATGAGTGCCCAATGGACAGTAGTAGACCCTTCAAATCTGGCGCAAGGAATTGTCAATACAACCCGTAATGTTACCCAGACTACTACCACAGCGACAAATATGATAAACAATTTCAAGGAAGTTCAAAAGGTTTATAACCAGGGAAAACAATACTATGATGCGCTGAAAGCGGTGAATAATCTGGTAAAAGATGCCAGAAAAGTACAGAAAACCATTTTGATGGTTGGTGAGATTTCGGATATCTATGTCAACAATTTCCAAAAGATGATGTCCGATCCCAATTACTCCATTGATGAGTTGAATGCCATCGCATCAGGATACGCCAAACTGTTGGAACAGAGCAATGATATATTGAACGAACTGAAAGGAGTTGTAAATATCAGTACTCTTTCCCTGACAGACAAAGACCGTATGGAAGTAGTGGATAATTGTCACGACTCGATGGTAAGCTATCGGAATCTCGTTCGCTACTATACCAACAAGAATATCGGTGTATCATACCTGAGAGCAAAGAAAAGCGGAGAGACTGCACGAGTTAATGCCTTGTATGGCAATCCAAACGAACGTTACTGGTAATCTATAATATAATTGAAAAATGAATTTTGACCAATTTCACGAAACACTGCGGACTCTATATGACCAGATGATGCCCTTGTGCAGCAACATGGTCGGGGTGGCTAAAGGGATAGCCGGACTGGGAGCATTATTCTATGTTGCCCATCGGGTTTGGCAATCCCTTTCCCGTGCAGAACCGATTGACGTCTATCCCTTGCTTCGTCCTTTTGCCATCGGTCTTTGCATCATGTTTTTCCCAAGTGTCGTATTAGGAACGATCAACAGCATAATGAGTCCTGTCGTTCAGGGAACACATGGAATGCTTCAATCAGAAACATTCGATATGCAAAAATACGCAGAGCAGAAAGATAAGCTGGAATATGAAGCCATGCGGAGAAATCCCGAAACGGCTTATCTAGTCGATAACGAGATATTCGAGGCTCAACTGGATGAACTGGGAATTACCGATGCAGGACAGATAGCGGGAATGTATATCGAGCGGGGATTATACAATGCCAAGAAATGGATACGTGAAGCATTCCGGGAAATACTGGAGGTTATCTTCAAAGCTGCTGCATTGGTGATAGATGTAATCCGGACCTTCTTTCTGATAGTTCTGGCTATACTCGGACCTATAGCTTTTGCTATATCTGTTTGGGATGGATTCTCATCGACACTTACTCAATGGATAACACGGTATGTTTCCGTATATCTGTGGCTGCCCGTCTCGGATCTGTTCAGTACGATATTAGCACGACTCCAATCACTAATGCTGCAAGCCGATATTGAACGGATGCAAGCTGACCCTAATTTCTCACTGGACAGTTCGGATGCCATTTACATTGTATTCCTGATTATAGGTATTGTCGGGTATTTTACCATTCCGACTGTTGCCGGATGGATAATATCTGCCGGAGGCATGGGGAATTTCGGTAAGAACATAAATCAAACAGCAACTAAAGGTGGGGCAATAGCCGGAGGTGCTGCGGGAGCTGCCGGGGGGAATATAGTTGGTCGCCTAAAAGGGCGGTGAGCCACCGCTCCCAATTATTCCTATAAGACTGACAAAATAGGCTAATTAACAAATTTGAAAGATGGAATTTAAATCATTAAAAAATATAGAAACAAGCTTTAAGCAACTCCGCATTTTCGGCATTGTGTTCCTGTGTATGTGTACTATCATTACAGGTTATTCCGTGTATAGCGCATACGACTTCGCAGAAGCCCAACGTCAGAAAATATATGTACTGGACAATGGAAAATCACTGATGCTCGCTCTTTCGCAGGATTTATCGCAAAACCGACCTGTAGAAGCGAGGGAACACGTCAGGCGTTTTCATGAGCTCTTCTTTACCCTGTCTCCTGATAAGAGTGCTATCGAAAGCAATATCAACAGGGCATTACTCCTTTCCGATAAAACAGCTTTCAATTATTATAAGGATTTATCGGAGAAAGGATATTATAACCGGATTATATCAGGCAATATCAATCAGATGATGCAGATAGACAGCGTTGTATGTAATCTGAATGTCTATCCCTATCAGGTGGCTACCTATGGTAAACAGATGATTATCCGCGAGAGTAACATTACCGAACGTTCTTTGGTAACCTATTGCCGGTTATTAAACTCCGTCCGTTCCGATAACAATCCGCATGGATTTACTATCGAAGGATTTGAAGTAAAAGAGAATAAAGATATAAGGGTGCTTACTCGCTAAAACCATGCCTATGAAAGAAAGATTGAGAGAGGTCCGGTATTGGATTGAAGATAAACTCAAAGACCTGTGTGGGGAACTGACACCTGACAAACGGATAGTAATCATCTTGATAATGCTCCTGATACTAACAATTGGCAATCTCTACTTCACATTCTCCACAATTTATAATTGGGGAAAAGATAGCGAGAAAAAAGAACAGATGGAGATAGAGCATATCAGGCAGTTGGAACTGGAACAGGAGAGAAAGGATGTCTACGATTTTATGGATTTTCCTACCGATATAGATTTGCTTGATTTGGAAAAACAACGAATGAAGCAAGATTCTATTGATAATATAAGTATTAACAAGTAGAGATTTAAAGAATATGAGCGAACAATCAAGAATAAGTTCGGAGCAAAAACAAAAGCTTAAAAAGTATGCGGTATTTGCATTGATGGCGATTGTTTTTACAGGCTGTATGTGGCTAATATTTGCTCCTTCGGATGCGGATAAAGCCAAAGAACAGGAAGGTATCGGGCTGAATGCCGACATACCTGATCCTGATGGTGGCGGTCTTATCGGCGACAAGAAAGATGCCTATGAACAGGAACAGATGCAAAACAAGCAGAAAGACAGGATGCAGTCTTTACAGGGATATATGGATATTCTGGAGGGTGAAACCAAAGATAAGCAACAAGTAACGCTTTCCCTTGTTGATGAACCGGAGCAACAGCCGAATCAACAGCAGGACAAAAAGGCACCGATAAGTAACTCGGTTACTGCTTATCAGGATATCAATAAAACATTAGGTAGTTTCTACGAAAAGCCTAAGACCGACCCTGAGAAAGAAGAACTGAAAAAGAAGCTGGAGGAACTGGAATCCCGTATAGAGGAAAAGGAAAGTGCGAAAAGTGCAATGGACGAACAGTTGCTACTGATGGAAAAATCCTATGAGATGGCTGCGAAGTATTTACCACAAGCACAACAGGATAATGGCAGCAATTCAGAAAGCCTGAGTAAACGAATCTCTAACGGGACAGTGAAAAATAGCAATGGTAAGACAAAAGTTACTCCCATCAGGCAGATACAGAATCAAACGGTTTCTGCTTTGTCCCAAAGATTATCCGACGAAGATTATTTTCTCATGTATGACCAACCCAGAAATACAAGTTTCAACACAATGGGTGGAGAAATGGGCGTTTCGCAGAAAAATACCATATCGGCTGTCATCCATGACGATCAGACGGTAATCAATGGGCAGACTACCCGCTTGCGGCTGACAGAGCCATTGATGGCAGGAACAATGATTATTCCGGAGAATACCATAGTTACAGGAGTAGCCAAGATTCAAGGCGAACGGATGGATATACAAATATCTTCGATTGAATATCAAGGGACCATTATTCCGGTGGAAATGTCCGCCTATGATTCGGACGGGCAGCGGGGCATCTATATTCCCGGCTCATTGGAGATGAACGCTGCTAAAGAAATAATGGCGAACATGGGAAATAGTGTCGGTACAAGCTTTACCATGACTGAGAGTACTGGTGCTCAACTGACCTCTGACCTGACAAAAGGTGCTATACAGGGCCTATCAGCATATATGCAGAAGAAGATAAAGGAAGTAAAGGTTACACTCAAATCGGGCTATAAGGTAATGCTAATGCCGAAAGCCAATTAAGGTCACAGACCTATTTATTATCAAATTAAAACAAGATTGAACAATGAAGAAATATATTTTATTATTCGCATTAGCTATTATAACAATGACAGCTAATGCTCAAACAGAAGAAACAACTCCTGCAACAATGGAAACACAGGAACAGATGCAGGAGGATCTGCAACAGGTTCTTAAACCTACTTATGGGGATTATTATGAGGGTCTATCCAAGAAAATAACCTTTGACCGAATGATACCGCCATACGGACTAGAGGTAACATTCGACAAGACGGTACATATTATATTTCCTGCTGCAATCCAATATGTGGACTTAGGTTCAAACCGTATTATTGCAGGTAAAGCGGGAACATCAGAAAATATCCTTCGGGTAAAAGCTGCTCTCCGCAATTTTGAGACGGAGACCAATATGGCTGTGATAACCGAAGAAGGTAGCTATTACACCTTTAATGTAAAGTATGCCAATGAGCCGGAGAAGCTCAATATAGAAATGAAAGATTTTATGCACGATGGTATTGCGACCAACCGCCCGAATAATTCGATGGATATTTACTTGAAGGAATTGGGAAGCGAATCGCCTCGCATCGTCTATTTGATAAACAGAGCGATATACAATACAGATAAACGGATTGTTAAACATATCGGGTCCAAACGATTTGGTATTCAATATCTGTTGAAAGGTGTCTATTCGCATAATAACCTGTTGTATCTGCATACATCTATCAAGAACTCTTCAAATATTCCTTTCGATATTGACTTTGTGCGGATGAAAGTTGTCGATAAGAAAATGATGAAGCAAACCGCTATTCAGGAAACAGTCATCTATCCACTCCGTGCATACAATTTTATGTCAACAGTTGGTGGTAATCAAACAGAACGAACTGTATTTACAATCGATAAAATAACGATCCCTAATGATAAGAAGCTGGTTATAGAACTATTTGAAAAAAATGGCGGACGTAACCAGTCCTTTGTGATTGAGAATGAGGATCTGTTGAGAGCGGAAGAGATTAACGAACTAAAGGTCAAATAAGATGAAGCGTATAACACTATTTTTTATTCTGAGCCTTGCCCTAATAGGACAGGCTCAGGCTCAACGCTATCTACCGGGACAGAAAGGCATACAGGTAACGGGTGGTCTTGTTGATGGTTTTACGTTGGAAAAGAAAGACGGGCAGGCGTTCTTCGCTGGTCTGGCTCTATCTACTTATACCAAGAATGGTAACCGTTGGGTATTCGGAGCAGAATATATGCAGAAATCACATGAATATAGAGATATGCTGATTCCTGTATCGCAGATAACAGTAGAAGGCGGTTACTATTTGAAATTCTTATCTGATGCAAATAAAACAGTATTTTTCTCTATTGGAGCTTCTGCTATGGCTGGTTATGAAACTGTGAATTGGGGAGAGGAACTGTTGTTTGATGGAGCAACCATTATCAATGAAGACAATTTCTTATATGGTGGTGCGGTGTCATTTGAGATTGAAACATTTTTATCGGACAGGTTCGCTTTGCTTATCAATGCCCGTGAACGGATACTCTTTGGTTCAGAGATTAATAAATTCCATACACAGGTCGGAATTGGGTTTAAAGTAATAATCAATTAGCAGATGAAAGAGAATGACGAATGGTATACTCCGAAAGAAATTATTCAATCATTAGGAGAATTTGATTTAGATCCTGCAACATCTTTAGAGGCTTACAAACTGAATAAATCCGCAAGGAAAATATATACAACAAAGGAAAATGGCTTAAGACAGGAATGGGAAGGGAGAGTGTGGCTCAATCCTCCATATTCCAATCCTTTAATCCAACAATTTCTTATGAAAATGGCTGAACATAACAATGGTATTGCTTTGGTATTTGCCAAAATTGAAGCCAAGTGGTTCCATGATATTGTTCTCCAATATGCTACAGCTATTAAGTTCTTGTATAACCGTATCCGATTTTATAAGCCGGATGGAACACAAGGAATGCAACCAAGGAATGGCTCTATGCTGATTGCTTATAGTATGAGTAATGCGGAAATACTTATGAATAATACACTGAAAGGGAAATTCCTTTTCTTGTAAGTAATTGGAAATAAAACAATATAAAATAAATATAAAATGAAAAAATGTGCATCATATATAATCTTTACGCTATTGCTGGCTGCAATAGCGTGTGCCTGTAGCGATGATATTGATATTCGCCAAGGCTATGAATTCCAGATTACTCACTTGCCTGTGCCGAAAAAACTGAAAGTCGGAGAAACTGCTGAAATCAGATGTCAGTTGGAACGAGGTGGCTATTTTGATGAAGCGACTTATCGGTTTAGGTATTTTCAGCCTGATGGGAAAGGGGAGTTGAGAATAGATGAAAGTGAACCGTTCCTGCCAAATGATTATTATGATTTGACAAAGGAATCATTCAGATTCTATTATACTTCTCTGTCTGATGAGCAACAGGTGATTGATATTTACTTTTTCGATAACAGAGGGAACAATGTGACTCTGAGCTTTACATTCAATAATGATAACGGAGAGGAGGAAGTATGATGACCATGATGGTGATTTTGTATATTATCAACTGGATAAGTATGACTTATTCGTATCTAACGGCTCCAAGTGATGTTAAATTATGGAGTGAGGAGATTGATTAAATAAAATGTTAAAAAGTCGGATAATTAAATCTTATCCGATTTTTATTTTCACTATATTTGTGAATACATAAAAACAAACTACAATGAGCTATATAAATAATAATCTACAAACAGGAGAAACTATAGTATATAAAGCAAATATACACTGGTATATTTTTGTGTTTCCTGCTGTTCTACTATTACTTGGACTTATTTTCTATCCTGTTACAACAAGCTCATTTCTGCATTACATAGGCTTAGGATTGTTGGTGTTAGGAGGTCTTAGTTTAATAAAAAGGATTTTATTAAAGATGGGTACGGAATATGTTGTAACCAATAAACGGGTTATCCTCAAATCCGGTGTTTTCAGTAGAGATGCCTTGGAATTGGTTTTGACAAAATGCGAAGGTCTGCGTATAAATCAAGGGGTTATGGGGCGTATTCTCGGCTTTGGTTCAATCCTCGTTACAACCGGTGGTGTTACCAATACATTCAGATTTGTTGCTAATCCTATGAAATTTCGAAATGCAATAAATAATCAAATTTGAAAATTTCGCTATCGGTTTTTTGTTTCTTTTTTATCCGCTCAGGCTCATTGAAAAAAGAAACGGACTGAAATTTTCAGTCCGCATTATCATTGTCCTCTTTATCTTCTTTAGGTTTCAGATGTTCAAAGACATACCAACTGTCCTTATACAGATGACCTATCAGATTAAACACTCCCGTTTCTCCACACTTGTCGGCAAACTGTTTGGCTTCCAATATACTCTTGAACTCACCTAATTTCTTAAATCCTACAAATAGTTTATACATATCCTTGTTATTTTTGTGTTTGATTACTTCCGCCTGTAAAATAGCATAGGCTTCATTATAATTTCTCTTTTTCTGTTCCAGTTTGGCGTTGGCTTTGAGTAATGGCTCATCCGTTTCGGGATTGAAGAATAAATCGTTGTGCGTCATATAGTCGATATATTTCGCTATTTTTCGTTCGACTTTGGTTATCTGCGCTTTTGCCGATGCGACTTTTGATAATAGGAAATTAAACCCTGTCTGTAAGCCTGTCCGCTTATCGTAGGCACAATGATAAACGGTTACTTTCTTCCGTGGGTACTT
>NZ_GL892004.1:672845-829345 GCF_000213575.1 Dysgonomonas mossii DSM 22836 | reverse complement strand
GTCCGAATTTCTCCGGGTTATTCCCCTGATGTAGGTAGGTTGCATACGTGTTACTCACCCGTAGCGCCGGTCGCCATCAAAGTATTGCTACTCTATGCTGCCCCTCGACTTGCATGTGTTAGGCCTATCGCTAGCGTTCATCCTGAGCCAGGATCAAACTCTTCTTTGTATATTCTTTTTTTCTAAGTCTTTCGTGATCCTGTCCTGCTCTTTTTACTTATTAAGTAAATTGACGGTATAATATTTCTTAGCACCAAAGTGCTATTGTACTACACTCATATGTTGTCATTATTTCAAAGATCGTTTTCTAATCGCTTTTCCCTTTTTCACCGTCCGAGTCCCTAGCTCTAAATCTTGTCTGTTGCCAAAACTCGCTCTCGAAAACCCGCCGGCTCTATCGGTAAAGCGGGTGCAAAAGTAATAACCTTTTCCTTACACTCCAAATCTTTTACCAATTAATTTTAAAATATTTTTTGGCAGAACTACAAAGTTAATACCTATATACCTTATTTGCAAACTGTTGTTAAACATATTTTTCCTTGATGATTTTTTGAAGAAAAAACATCAAATGAAAGAGGAGAACGATCTAAGCCCACAAATCAAACAAATAGGAAAAAAGCGAAACGATCGGAAAAGCACCCACTAAAGAAAATACCAAACTACAAAAATCCGACTTAGCCGATAGAAATAAAAGAATAAATAAAAGGATTAAATGTTACTTTTTTATTTTAGAAATCGATTCCCTAAATATTTTCGAACCGGCGTATCATAAAATTTCAAACAGATATATAAAAGGGTAATGAACCATATATAAGGGATAAGAAATATCTCCTAAGAACCGACATGCGCGGTCTACTATAATAAAACATGTTTTATATTATAAAAATAGATTCCTTAGCTATGATATTATTTCATTATTTTTGTGCAAAATAACACTCAAAACCAGTTTTATGTCTTATAACCAATTAATAAACCCCAAAAGCATTGTCATAGTCGGCGCTTCTGATAACATTTTGAAACCGGGAGGGAGTGTTTTGCATAATATTATAAATGGAACATTCGAAAAAGAGCTATATATTGTAAATTCGAAAGGAGGCATAATACAAGGCATTAAAGCCTATACCAAAGTTGAAGATATCCCTCAAGCTGATCTTGCTATTATATCTATACCTGCCAACCAATGCATAGAGACTGTAGACTATTTGGCAAATAAAAAAGGAGTGAAAGCTTTTATTGTATTTTCGGCCGGATTTAGTGAAGAGTCTGAAGAGGGTGCTATCAGAGAAAAACAACTTATAGAAATCGTAAACAAAGCCGGAGCTATCATGATCGGCCCTAATTGTTCAGGTTTCTTTAATACGAATCATCAAAGCATTTTCACTCGTCCTATACCGAGCCTCGATACGAATGGAGTAGATATAATCTCCAGTTCGGGAGGAACAATTACTTATATCATAGAATCTGCCATGCGTATTGGACTGAGATTTAACTCAGCATGGTCAATTGGGAATGCCGCTCAGATAGGAATTGAAGATATATTGGAATATTTGGATAAAGAATTTGATCCGGAAACCAGTCCTAAAATAAAACTTCTCTATTTAGAAAAAATTAGTAACCCCGATAGGTTTCTTCTTCATTCGTCTTCCCTCATCAATAAGGGGTGTAAAATAGCTGCTATAAAATCGGGTAGCTCCACATCGGGCAGTCGTGCAGCATCTTCTCATACGGGAGCAATAGCGAGTTCCGACTCTGCCGTTGAAGCCCTGTTCAGAAAAGCGGGAATTATACGCTGCTACTCGCGCGAAGAACTTGCGAATGTTGCAGCAGTATTGACATTAAAGAAAATAAACGGACGAAATCTGGCTATAATTACTCAAGCAGGTGGTCCTGCCGTAATATTAACAGACGCTCTATCAAAAGGGAATATCGATGTTCCTGAATTGGATAAAGACTTGGCTGCCGAACTAAAGAAGCATCTCCTTCCGGGAGCCGCAGTATCTAATCCTATAGATATTATAGGAACAGGAACGGGTGAACACATGGCTACATGCATCGATTTTTGCGAAACATACTTTAAAGAAATAAATGGGATAGCCGTTATATACGGAAACCCCGGTGTAAGCAATGTGGCTGAGGCCTACAACATGCTGGATAAAAAAATAAAAACCAGCAAACTACCTATATACCCGATATTGCCATCGGTGATAGCAGCATCGGAAGAAATGGAGACCTTTGTAAAGAAAGGGCATGTCAATTTTACAGATGAGTATGCCTTAGCAAATGCCCTCTCTAAAGTTGTCTCCTGGACACCCCCATCGGTGGGCAAAATAGAAGATATATCTGTTGATATACCCCGCATAAGAACTATTATCAGCAACTCTGCTGACGGATATATAGATAGTGAAACGGTTAAGCAATTATTTGACGCCGCAGGTATTCCACAAGTACAAGAAATAGTGACAGCCAACAGAGATGAAGCTATCGTTTTTGCCGACAAAATCGGATACCCGATTGTAGCAAAGTGCGTAGGTCCTATTCATAAATCGGATGTAGGAGGTGTTGTATTAAATATACATTCGGCAAACCATTTATCAATCGAATTTGACCGTTTGATGAAAATCACCGATACCACAGCCGTCATGGTACAACCGATGCTATCGGGACAAGAACTCTTTATCGGGGCAAAATATGAACCTACATACGGTCACATTGTTTTGTGTGGACTGGGTGGAATTTTTGTAGAAATACTGAAAGACGTAGCATCGGGTCTTGCACCTTTAAGTTTTGATGAAGCTTCTTCGATGGTACAATCACTAAAAGCATATAAAATAATAAAGGGCACACGTGGACAAAAAGGCTTAAACGAAAAGTTATTTGTAGAAATCATTGTACGCTTATCGATCATGCTTCGGTTTGCTCCTGAAATAAAAGAAATGGACATCAACCCACTTTTGGCTAACGAAGAAAGAGTTATAGCCGTGGATGCAAGGATCAGAATAGAAAAATAGCATTGATTATTTATAGTGAAGAAGCAGTATCGGCAAAAGTATATCTTGGCTGGTATTGCTTTTTTTTGAAAAATCTTTTTATGAAGTATTTCATTATTTTTCAGAAATATACTACCTTTATTGCCGACAAAATCTATAGGTATGAAAACGAAGAATTTTGAATAAATAGTAAATATAAAATATAAAGCCGGACATTTCGTTCTCGGCTTTTTTTATGTGCAACAGACAAATATCAAACGCTCAAAAATGAAAGAAGAAAAGAAAATTGTTTTAGGTATTTCAGAAAAGCCTAAACCCGCCCAATGGCTATTATTGAGTATCCAACATCTATTTGCCATGTTCGGAGCAACCGTGCTTGTTCCTGCTCTCACAGGCATGAGTCCTGCAGTGGCTCTTATCTCGAGTGGTATCGGCACATTGGTATTTATAGCCATCACAAAAGGCAAAGTCCCTTCTTATCTGGGATCATCATTTGCTTTTATCAATCCCATTATAGCTGTGAAAGCTCTGGAACTCGATCCTTCGTCGGGTGTAGGTATGGGTAGTTTCCTTGTGGGTAGTTTCCTTGTGGGGGTTACCTATTCGGTAGTTGCACTGATTATAAACAGAGCCGGTACACAGTGGCTGATGAAGTTGCTTCCTCCGGTAGTCGTAGGACCTGTAATTATGGTCATCGGACTTGGACTTGCGGCTACAGCCGTTAACATGGCCACCAATAATCCTGCAGGAGATTATGACCTTACATATGTCCTCATCGGTTTAGTAACTCTTACCATAACAATTCTTACTGCCATTTTCACACGCGGATTCCTTAGTGTTATTCCTGTACTGGTAGGTATAATTGGCGGGTATGTATTTTCTATTATCTTAGGAGTTGTAGATGTGCAACACGTAATTGAAGCAAACTGGATAGAAATGCCGTCTTTCGCTATTCCATTTGTTCATTATACACCTTCTTTCACATGGAGAGTATTCTTAATGATGGTTCCTGTTGCTATAGTTCCTATCGCTGAGCATATCGGGCATCAGCTTGTTTTGAGTAAAGTGGTTAGCAAAGACCTGATCAAAGACCCGGGACTAGATCGTTCTATGCTCGGTGACGGGGTTGCCACTATGATAGCAGCTACATTAGGAGGACCGCCGAACACTACTTATGGAGAAAATATCGGAGTATTAGCGATAACTCGCGCTTTCAGTATCTATTTGTTTGTAGGTGCAGCAATCTTTGCTATTATGTTTGGTTTCTGTGGTAAGATATCCGCTTTACTATCTACTATACCTACTCCGGTAATGGGTGGTGTTTCCATCCTCTTGTTTGGTATAATAGCCTCCAGCGGGCTACGCATGCTTGTGGAAAACAAAGTAGACTTTAGCCGTAAGCGCAACCTTATTATATCTTCCGTTATCCTTGTTATTGGTATCGGGGGAGCAGCAATACATATCGGCAAAGTATTTTCGTTGGAAGGAATGGCGCTGGCTTCTATAATTGGGGTTGTACTTAATCAAGTATTGCCGGGCAAGCAGGTTGTAGATTTTGATGAAATGTTTAAAGAGTAATAAACAATTACATATATATAATAATAAAGGCTGCAAAATGCAGCCTCTATTATTATAAGTTATAAAAAGGGATTGTTGTCACATTCGCTCTTATCTTTTTTTGTTAAACCACAGAGTAAAAAGAGTAATATGGAGTTTTTTACAATGGAACAAATACATCATTATTTTTCATCAATTGCTATATGCTTAACGAAACTTATTCCTTGTAATAAATGTGTTTCACCCTACTAGAGATAGACGTTAGTACTTCGTAAGGGATTGTATTTATTTCTTTAGCCAAATCTACTACGGATGGGTTTTCTCCAAAGATGACTACCGAGTCTCCTTCTTTCACCTCTATTCCGGTAACATCGATCATTGATAGATCCATACAAATATTTCCAACGATAGGAACCATGTGTCCATTCACCAACACCTTACCAACCCCGTTGCCAAACTGACGACTAAGTCCGTCGGCATATCCAATACGGATAGTAGCTATTGTAGCATCTTTATCGAAATGGCCTTTACGTCCATAACCAACAGTTTCTCCGGCCTTGATATCTTTGATTTGTAGAATGGTGGTCTTCAAGGTACAAACGTTACGAAGTCCGTTCAAACCACTTGCACTTACTCCATAAAGACTTATACCCAGCCTCACCATATCCATTTGCTCGTTAGGGAAACGCTCTATCCCAGCCGAATTAAGGATATGTTTCATTACCTGATAGTGGCAGTTCTTCTCTATTTCTTTCGTTATTTTCTTAAAGGTTTTGATCTGATCAACTGTAAAATTATCAAAGTTCCAACTTTCACTTGCCGCTAAATGAGAGAAAACAGATTGGATACGCACTCCTGTTTGTGACTTAATGCGCTCCATCAATTCCGGAATATCTTCTTCTGTAAATCCCAACCGATGCATCCCTGTATCTATTTTGATATGTATCGGATAATTTGTAATTCCCTGCAATTTGGCTTCCTTTATAAAAGCATCCAATATTCTGAAGTTATACACTTCGGGTTCGAGAGCATACATCGCCAATTCTTCAAATCCCCCTACTTCCGAATTGAGAACAATAATAGGAACTTTTATACCTTGTTTTCTCAGGAACACACCTTCTTCGGCTACAGCTACAGCCAGGTAATCACACTTATGATACTGCAATGTTTTTGCTACCTCTGTTGCTCCTGTACCATAACCATCAGCCTTAACCATACATACCATTTTGGTTTTAGGATTCAGCCTTGATCTATAAAAGTTATAATTATGAACGATTGCATCTAAATCTATATCGAGCACTGTTTCGTGCGTTTTCACTTCCAACAGTTTATTTATACTCTCAAATGAGAAACTACGTGCCCCTTTGAGTAAAATAAACATATCATGAAAATCGCTCCATATATTCGAATGGATAAAGTCATTGGTCGTGTTGAAGAAATGCATTTCGTCATTCTTAAACAAATCCTTATATGTAGAGATTTCTTTACCGATGCCGATAAGTACATCTATTTTTTTATTCAACACCAGATTAGATGCCAAATAATACAGTTCTTTAGGGATTAACCCCGACTGTGGAATATCGGATATGATAAGCACCTTTCGCTTTTGGCTATCCGTTGCTCTTTGAGCCAGAAAGTCAAGAGCAATTCCCAAAGAGTTTATATCAGAATTGTATGTATCATTTATCAGTATTGTATTATTTTTCCCCTGGCGTACATCAAGACGCATTGCAACCGGCTCGAGATCAGCCATACGTTGATTAATATCGGGTAAGGGTAAGTGCAAATAAATGGCAGTAGCCAATACCTGAATCGCATTTTCGATAGCGGCATTATCAGCAAAAGGAATCGTAAACTGAGAGGCCATTCCCAAAATAGAATAATGAATGGTTGTAGAATTTCCTAGTTTTTCAACTTTCATTATATGCAATGGGCTTTTATTAGACCCTTTACGAGACCATGTCAGACGTTTATGAGAAAGGCAAGCTATCTCCATGCATTCGTCGACAAGCTCATTCTCTTCTTCACAAATAATGACATCACAATTTATAAAAAGTTCCAGCTTTTCGAGACATTTTTGTTTCATAGACTTGAACCCTTCCTGATGGGCTTGTCCGATATTGGTAAATATACCAATAGTAGGATTTATAATCGCCTCGAGCTTTGCCATCTCCTCAGGTTGAGATACCCCTGCCTCGAATACGCCCAATTGTGTATGGCTATTCATCTGCCAAACAGAAAGAGGAACACCTATTTGAGAATTATAGCTTCGTGGAGAATGCGTAATATTAAAATCATGATGAAGCACTTGGTAAAGCCATTCCTTCACCACCGTTTTGCCGTTACTACCTGTAATACCAATAACAGGCACATTAAACTGATTGCGATGATATGCAGCTAGACGTTGAAGAGCAAATAGCGTATGTACCACTACAAGAAAGTTTGCATCTTCATATTCTTCCCACTCGGGTTGTAAATCAGATACTACAAAATTGCGAACGCCCAGCTCATAAAGCTCGGAGATATACCGATGTCCATCATTATTCTTAGTCTTAAGGGCAAAGAATAATGTTTCGTCGGGGAAAAAGACCTGACGGCTGTCAGTAAGTAAAATACTAATAGCAGTTTCGTTCAGATCGGTTGGCATAGCATCAATTATCTTAGCTACTTGATGTATAGAATATTTCATTCTTCTTTTTAATTAAGATCTGTTTTCCAAATCCACAATTTCTTGTTCGCAACAAATGTATGGATATTTCTTATTGAAGGCTTTCAACTTTAACAAAGTTTGCCTTAAAAAATGCTTATAATCATCACTTTGGTTATTTATAGGCCTATGATTTAGAGCCTGATATATTTTCTGCCATTCTTTTATTATCGGAGGAGCTTCTTCATCAAAATATGTCTCTGACAATCGTTGCCAGATATATTTAATGGCTATCTGATTCGGATGAGTCATGTCTTCATCATAGAATCGATAATCACGTAATTCATCCAAAACAATTTCATAAGAAGGGAAGTAGTACAAACCTTCTACCATGCTACATATTTTATCTACAGCCAAAAGCAGAGTAGATTTGCTCAACTGATTATCGTGAGCTCCATCTTTGAGGTGACGAACAGGACTCACCGTGAACACTATTCGCAACGATGGATTTATTTTTCTCAAATCCTTTACCAAACCTTCCCACTCTGCTACAATATCTGTAACAGAAAGACGAAAACGTTCGAATTCCGTAGCAGGCAGTTTATGGCAATTCCCGACTACCATATTCTCTTTCAAAGACTGAAAGACATACGCTGTTCCAAATGTAACAAAAAGGACATCGGCCTTGCGAATATCCTTTGATGCATTCCTCAAACTGAGGTTTATCCCTTGCAGGCATTTACCCTTATCTACATCAGAAAAAGATCCATGGTGCCAAAAACTTTGATAAAGTCCTTTGTATTCAAAAATATCTTTCTCAGTAAACTTCTTTTCATCGATAAGCAGCCTCAAAGCCTGACTAATAGATAAAGGGTTGTAGAGAATCCCGAAAGGATTGAGATTTACATTGAATTTATTTTCCACAAACAGTTTACCCATATTCTCGGCAAAACAAGAGCCAAATATCACAATATGACTCTTATGAGATATCTTAAAGTCTGGTGTTGGAATTTCTATTTTTGTTCTGAAGTCCATATTTTATAAACACTACTAAACACAAGTAAAGGTAAAAAGATTGCATGGAATTATTCGAAACTTGAAGATAAAGTTTTATCGTATTTTTTAATTCATACATTTACAGACAAAAAAAATTACAAGTAACATATACCTGTAATTTTTCCTTCTTCAATATCTCGTCATGCAGACGAAAATACGCTATTCTTATATCAAATAACTCCCCGCATACGGTCTTCAAATGCCGAAAGAGAAGCCTTTGCACCTTCGCCCATTGCTATTATAATTTGCTTAAAAGGCACAGTTGTGACATCTCCGGCTGCATAAACACCGGGTATACTCGTACGGCAATGAGTATCGATGGCTATTTCTCCAAAACGATTTACATCGACCAGATCTTTAAAAACAGAACTGTTAGGAGCCAATCCGATTTGTACAAAAATGCCGTTTAGATTGACGATACGCTCTTCACCGGTAGTACGGTCTTTCACTTTTATTCCGGTAACCTTCTCGTCACCGATCACCTCTGTTGTCTGGGTATTCAGTATGATCTCTACATTAGGGAGGCTTCTTGCTTTTTCTTGTAAAATCTTATCAGCCTTAAGTTCTTCTGCATATTCAAATAGAGTTACTTTAGTACAAATACCCGCAAGATCTATTGCAGCCTCTACTCCCGAATTTCCTCCGCCTACAACAGCCACGTCTTTACCTTTATAAAATGGCCCATCGCAGTGAGGACAAAAAGCGACTCCTTTTCCTATATAATCCGATTCGCCGGGTACATTGAGTTTTCTCCAACTGGCGCCTGTAGCTATTATCACAGCGGTAGTAATTATCTTTTCTCCGCCTACAACGGATATTGATTTTTTACCATCAATCAACTCTACTTTCTCTACCTTTCGATGCTCGAGTATATCGACAGGATAATCCTGTAAGTGTACTTTGAGGTTGTTCGACAGCTCTTCACCTGTTGTCTTGGTAACAGAAATCAGATTTTCTATTCCTACTGTTTCCTTTACTTGTCCTCCTATGCGTTCAGCCAACAAGGCCACCTTTAAACCTTTACGAGCCGAATAAATAGATGCGGCAACTCCTGCGGGACCTCCGCCTATTACAGCTACATCATACTCTCTGACTGTTGGATTATTATCTGCCACCTCTCTACTACCATACTGATCTTCCAATTTGGATAACAATTCACCAAATTCACCACGACCTACATGAATCAACTTACCATCAGCAAATATAGCGGGAACCCCTTGCAGTTTAAGAGCATCAACCTCTTCCTGATTTATCGCTCCATCTACCATCTCGTGATATATTTCAGCGTTGAGAGTAGTCATAACATTAAGCGCCTGAACAATATCAGGACAATTGGTACACGTCAGTGATACATAAGTAGTAAGATGTATAGGCCCTCTAAGAGCTTTAACTCTGCTTACAACAAATTCGTCAGGGATGTTCTTCCCCTTGCCGTCACTATTCAGTATAGCCAATAATAAAGAGGTAAACTCATGTCCGTTAGGTATTCCCCTGAATTTAATACGTGTATCTTCTCCATTTTTCAATAAAGAGAACTCGAACCCTTCACCTTTATTAATCTGACAGGAAATATTATCGGAACAAGAAGCCACATCATCGAGAAGATCTACAAGTTCACGATAGGATTCATGCTGGTCGGAAGCAGTAATATTTAATGTATACTGATTTTTCAGTTCAGAGAATATCGAGCGTAATTGTTCTTTAAAAGATGAGTCTAACATGCATTTTATTTTTAATGAGGTTGATTTAAAAACCGGCTTTGTTAAGCCGGTCTGCAAATTTGAATATTAAATCTTACCAACCAGATCTATACTTGGTTTCAATGTTTCTTCGCCTTTTTTCCATTTAGCAGGACAAACTTCACCGTCGTGTGTTGCTACAAACTGAGCAGCTTCCACCTTGCGAAGCAATTCGTCTGCATTACGCCCGATTCCATTGTCATGAATTTCGGCAATCTTAACTTGTCCCTCTGGATTTAGAAGGAAAGTTCCTCTATAAGCCATTCCTTCTTCCTCGATCATGACGCCAAATGCACGGCTGAGTACTCCTACGGTATCAGCTAACATCGGATATTTGATCTTGCGAATACTTTCGGATGCATCATGCCAAGCTTTATGCACAAAATGTGAGTCTGTACTTACAGAATACACCTCTACACCCATTGCTCGCAGTTGATCATATTTGTCAGCCACATCAACAAGTTCTGTCGGGCAAACAAATGTAAAATCGGCAGGATAGAAAAAGAAGATTGCCCACTTCCCTTTTACGTCTTCATGTGTCACTGTCTTAAAAGCTCCATTGTGATAAGCTTGTACTTTAAACTCCGGTAATTGTAAATTAATAATAGGTTTCATGATAAATTTTATTTATACCTAAATTATACTTATGTTTTTTATCTATACACCGCAAAGATATATAGTTTTTATTTATACGCAAATATATTTCAATAGAATTTATCTATAACCCTATTCCTGTGCTTCCACTGGTAGAATATTGGAATTGATTGCACGACTGTGAGTATGGATTGAAGTACTTATAGTCTTTGTGTGGGTAAAATTAGAGGGGAGGGAAGAAAGAATTACTCAGAGTGTAAAACAAAAAGTTACACTCATAAAATAAATATAATAAATCTAACGCATTAAGGAATATACTCTGCCCATAAGAGATTATCGATAAATCAATCCTAAATTAGTTCTTAAGAATCTCCTAATTGCAATGAAAGGATAAAGGTAATACTCTATTTAATTTATGTAAAGTATAAGAATCGACACCCTTAAAGAAAAAAGCCTTATTATATTCATATATATTTTCATACATAGTCCCTAAATGATAACTAATCCATTCTCCTCTTAAATTGGTTGCTCCCAGAAACTCTGTAATATAATCCCTATTGCTCCCTCCATAAAAGACAATCACTTCTTGATTATTTATCTCATCAAATCCTACATCAACGATATAATAGCGTAGCATTATCAATGTATCAACCTTTATATACTCAGATTCTATTGGAAATTTTATTTCTGATATCAAAGAATCACCTTTATACAGATTAATTATTTGTTTATGCATAGGGTATACGATAGTAGTATCTTCTAAATTAAACCCCTTTAGGTCGAGATTATAATAGTAGATTTTCACTTCCAATTTATAAGCTTCATTATATATATTCTGAGTATACTTTATCAAGCGTCCCTCATTCTGAAATAGGTTCAGCTCTTTCTTATTTGAGCAACAAGAAAGAAGAACCATCATGATACAAAGAAAATAAATTAGAGGGACCTTCATTATATTATTTCTTTGATAAACAACTTAAGGGGAAGACTTAATTAATTTTTCACACCTTACTCTTTTATCTCCATGTTATAAAATAAAAGTAATATATAATAATATAAGATGCATACGAAAAGATGTATAAAAAAGAAAAGGTTGTCGTCCCGACAGTCAACTTCTCTTTTATTTCTTATTGTATATCAACTAATTATATTTAGTCATTTTTGAGATATATACAAAAACATATACACAAAGGCGGTTAATACTAAATTCATTAGGCAAATCATATATAGAGCAAAAAAAAATCAAACAATCTATAATTCAATTGATTACAGAGTATCACAATATAAAGATTAAAATCTATACATGATCGTGTACAAAACTACAAAAATATTCAGATACATATATCAATTTATATCTTTTTATCCGTTTTATTATTGTGCTATCAAAAACATAGAAAAAGATAGTCTTCCTTTTAATACGTCAGACCTGTTGTAATACAAGAATAAGTCTATTAAAATATTTTTACCTTATCATACTACATCTAAAATAAGCTACTCACTATAAGAAAAATAAGAGGGTGGGTATACTCTTGTTTGCGTATTCCATATATATATATATATATATATATTATTTTTTTTTGGGCCTATTTTTACGAAGTCTCGTTTCTGGATATTATATATATAAGAGGAGGTAGAAAATACAAAAAAAGATAAACGTATACATCTAATAATAAACACAATAGTCTTCTTCTAAAATATCTTTTCTCACATTAAATATTTTAAAAGAATTACAACTCTTTCATTATTTCTAAAAATTCATCTCTGCGGTATGCTCCGTCTACATCCCTGTCTTTATATACAAGATAGTATTTGAATCCTTTTACCGCTTTAGCCTCCCATAGTCTACCCAGTTCTATTTTTTCGACTGCCTCAAGATGGTCGCCTTTAGTTTCCAAAATAACCACGTTTCCTTTCTTGGTTATAATAATAAAATCTGGATAGTGATTGATAAAACCATTTAGCTTAAAGCCTGAATGTTCTAAATTACGAGTCCAGAACAACACATTCGACATATTAGCTACCTCATTGATAACGTCCTTCTCAAACTCATTCATCTTGCCTTCTTTCTCATATAATGACTTAGGAAGATAGTCTATAGTGTTGAGTGGATTTATAGTTGCAGCAAAAAAATAAGTAGGCTTCAGTTCAATCTTATCTGTATCAAGCAGTTTTCTGAATTGTTTGCGAGCATACAGGTTCGCTTCCTCATTTATCTTTTTCTTTATCCGTTGTGAATGAGAATATAGATTGTCTATGAAGCTGAAATATTGGTCATTGTCGAATGTCTCGAAAATTCGTTTCAAGTAAGCATCTATCTTTTGGTCGGGAATAGGATACATTGTTCCCATATTCTTTTTTACCAACGACGACAAAGCGTTTATTTTACCTTTGGTAGTGGTTGTTGGTGCTGACAGATAAGTGCTTAAAATATCTCTGTCTTTACCGTCAATTTTTAAGTAAGTAGGTGTACTATCTTTCTTGGTAGTATCCAAATCTACTTTGTACATTTCGGAACTGACTGTCGAAAAATCAATATCAATGCTTGCTTTTTCCAAAGGGAAACCATCCAGAAGATTATTCCTGTCTACGGCTATATCTTCGCTTCCAAAAAGAGTGGATGTTTGTCCCATATAGAATTGAGGTATCCGAATCTTTTTCGCTTCCTCTTCAAATACGTCTTTTATGGTAATTGTTTTGACGAGATTAGATAAGTCACTTGGTACTGGTTGTTTGTTGTCTTTTGAAAAAGCAGATAAAGCGTCTTCCATATCCGCATTTTCTTTTCGTGCTGTTTCGGTAATTGTTTCAATCGTGGCATCTGTTCCTATTTCATCGACTTTGCCTGTAACCACGTCTGTAATTGCGTCAATATTCACATCGCCAAAATCGTCTGATTCTGTATCGGGTATATCGGTAGAACCGCTAAATAAACTTGATAATGGCTCAGGTGTTTGTGTCTGCTTCGAGGCTTCTCCTGTTATTTGTGCAGGGTCGGCAAGCTTATAGTCTTTTGAGCTAAATCCTGCTCTATTCAGTCCCTTAACTATGTTTTGAAGTGTATCTTGAAACTTGGATGAGGCTGTCAGCACATAGCTCATATTGAGCAATTCACTATTGTGCTTCATCACATAAGGCTGACGTAATATACGACCCAATATCTGTTCTACATCTACCGCACTTGTCTTGTCAGCAAGAGAGGCAAGAATGTAAGCAAAAGGACAATCCCATCCTTCTTTTAAGGCATTGATAGTAATTATATAACGCACCTCACAGTCTTTCGCCATAAGGTCTATACCCTTTATTTCGTTTATTGTAGCAGTCTTGATTTTTATCTGCCCTTCGGGTATACGGCTTTTAATAAGTATGTCCTTTATTTTCTCGAAAGTAGTATTGTCTTCTTTGCTTTTAGGTTGAGCTTGCAATAAGACAATAGGACGAATATATTTACCTCCTGCTTTTTCTTCTGCTTTAGCCTCTTGTTCCAGTTTTCGTTGCATCTTGATGGCTGAGGCTATGACTTCCGTTTTGTCGTGCTGATTGTAGACAATAACAGGCAGTTTAACCATATTTTCTTTCTTCAACTCGAAAGCGTCTACAAAGCTGATAATATTGCTATTGTTGCGTGGTGTGGCTGTCAGGTCGAGAATAAAGCTAGGGTTGAGGTTTTGAAGCATTTCCACACTCAAGTCTGTTTCGGCATTATGACTTTCGTCTACTACCACAACAGGATTGAGCGAACGGATAATGTTCATTAATGTTATTTCTTCCTCCGATGATAATTCGGACTCAAAAGACAGCAGATTCCCATTTTCTTGAAACACTTTGCGGTCTTCCTTCTTTCTTGCCCTCAAACTGTCGAAACTCAGCACAAAGATGCTCAGGTTTTCTTTTACGGTTGAGGCATTGAAGTTACTACCATTCAACAGAGCGTTTTTATCATATACCTCCACACGATTGCGGAAGTAAGTGTTTATCTTTTGACGATATGGATGATAAGGGTCTTGCAGATTTTTGAGAGTCTGCTCCAGTATGGTAATGGACGGAACAAGCCAAACAACAGCCCTTGCGTTTGTACTGTCGTAAGCATCGAAGATATTTTTCAGTGCATTACTTGCTATAAAAGTTTTTCCTCCTGCTGTAGGCACTTTTATACATACATGAGGCACACCCTTTACATTGTTCTTGTAAGGCTCTATAACCGTTGCCAATGTCGGTACTAACGGTGTACGAGGGTGGTTGTACCAAAATTGAGAAAATGCACTTTGTATATCTTTAGTTTCCTGTACTTTGTCGAGGTACAAAGTCAGGTCGTCAAGCACTTGTTGTTGATATGGTTTTAGTTCCATTTATTATATATTTTCTAATTGCTCTATCCAGTTATTAAAATGAGAACATTTCTGCCTAATCGTTATCAGCCCTATGTCATGAGCAAGCAAAGCTCCATATATAACTTTTTTATACCCTTTTATGCTATTCTCCAATCTTTTAGAAGGAGCAGTTGTTATTCCATTATTAATTAGCTCTGGATTAGGATTGTCATTAATAGTAGACACGAGATATTCATAATTCAAGAACTCTTCTTCTTCAAAATTTCTATCGAACACTCCGATATCACTAAAAAGGATGCTTTCAAACTCATGCAACTGTATATATGGGATAAACCTATTTCTAATATCTTCTCGTATATTATTTTTCATCCCTTCTTCAAGTATATACATGCGCTCGACTCTATTTGTTTCTCTTTCAGCCTCATCCCATTTTGGGTATTTATGATGGGCATACAAGCCATAGTAATCAATCAATGTGGTAACAAAAGCCGAAGTGTCTTGCTTCAAATATTTTTCTATTTGATATTTTAATGCTTCCCAACCAACAATACCTCCACCAGTCTTCTTAATAGTAGGAACTTCCAAATATATTTCAAGTTGACTGAAATATGGCATCAACACATCATTGCAAAATGACTGTTCAGTTGGTCCTTCGCATATAATAATAGCTCGTTTCATCTTATTTTTGAAAAGGTTGTGCTGCATTTATAATATTTCTTTCCCACAAGTCACCTAGAGTATAATCTTCTAACCAACTTGCCAATGTATCTGCATTTAGTCGGCTAAAAACTGTTTGATTTTCAGATTCGCTTTTGTCAATAACGATGACATCATTGGGAGAAAAATTGCTGATTAAACTCGGAGACTGTGTCGCAGCTATTATTTGTGCTTTATTGGATGCAATTTGCATCATTCCAGCCAGTTTGCCGATAGCAAAAGGGTGCAGTCCCAATTCGGGTTCGTCAATAATGATAACACTCGGAGGATTTGGTTGCATCAGCAATACAGCAAGGGCTATGAATCGGAGTGTACCATCGGATAACTGATATGCTGAAAAATTAGATTCGGGGTCTCCTTTATCTACCCAACGCAACTCTATTTCCCTACTGTTCAAAGCACTTGGTTCTAATATAAATTTTGAAATATAAGGGGCTATTGATTGTATTATCTTCTCTATTCTAGTGAACATTATAGGATGTACTTCTTTCAATAAATAAAGCATGGCTGGCAGGTTTCGCCCATCAGGTTTGAGGTACGAATTGTCTGCAATATCACATCCCTTACGCAAAAAGGAAGTGTTAGATGTATCATGAAAATGAAATACCCTAAAAGAAGCTAGATAATTATTTAAAATCCGATTCCTTTTATATTCAGTAGAACGAGCAAATTCACTTTCTTCCAAATTTCGATTATTGAAATAATTATAGCTATCATTGTCGTATTCAACCCTATATCCCGAACCTTCTACATCAATAAATAATCCACCTATATTATTCTGAATTAGATTAAAATAATAAGCATTATTATCTTCATCGCCTTCTGTAAAAACAACTTTTCCATATAGTTCTGATGTTGTTTTTCGCCCAAAATATAGTAACTTATCCACATCTTCTTCCAACAGAAAACGTTGTAGTCGTCTATTAGCTATAGCATTTAGCAGTTTGAAAAAAGAAATAAAGTTACTCTTCCCTGCGCCATTGCCTCCTATCAGTATATTAACCGGCTTTAGTTCTAATTCGACTTCTTTTATTGATTTGAAGCCTTGTATTTTTATATATTCAACCATGATTTTATTAATTAAAATCTTGTAATGTCTCGTGGAATTTTTTTAAAGATAATATTATTTTTCGCCATAAATTCTTTTGGCAGCACACAATTATCGGCATAGATGACATAAGTATCACTCTTCTGCTTGATTGTTTGCAAGAATTCATGGTTCAAAGTTGTCAAACTATCCTTATCGTAAAAAAAATAGTAAGACGAGTTATCGTTTACGCCCAACAGGTGCGGATGCTCTTTTGTAGATTCATCGAATGGGCAAGCTGTTTCGGTGTACCAAATATAGCGGTGTATTTCTTGTAGAGGCAATTCTTCGTTGAGGTAGTCGTTTTCGATAAACATCGGTTGCCCCAATTCGTAATACGAAAAATCGCCCCCTGTACCTTCTACACTTTTGCCCTCTCCATATCCGTCTATTACACGTTTTACACGCTCGGCGGTTATGTCATCAGCATAATCTTCCATCTCTACCAAAATAAACTTGCGGTTGCCTCCGTCTTGTTTGTTGAGGTTAAGAACTGCATGAGCCGTTGTGCCTGAGCCTGCAAAGGAATCAAGAACGATGGAGTCTTTGTCGGTAGCTTGTTCTATTAAAGTTTTTACTAACTCGAACGATTTAGGGAAATTAAATTTTGACTCAGGAACTATTTCTCTAAGAATTCTTGTCCCATTCATTGTATAACCTACATCTTCTGGTAGAATAGTAGAAAAACCAGTAAATTCACTAGCTAATTCATTCAAATATTTTTTTTCTCGTGGGCGACCATTCTTTTTCGTTGGAAAAAAAATTCTTTTTTCCTTAATTTTTTGCTCCATTGTTTCTCTTGAGTATCTCCATCCTGTATCAGGAGGACAATCGTATTCTATACCTGTATCAGGGTCTAAAATAGAATAATGTAAGTTTGGTCTTTGTTCCTTATTGGCTAGCCCAAGAATACTATTACTCATCCAAGCCCCTCTTTCGTCATTATCTGGATTTGAGTATTTAGATTTATCAGATATTCTTCCCTTTAGGCTAAAAGATTCAGATTTGCCATATGTCAATATATATTCATGGTCTTTCGAAATCATTGTTTGGTTTCTACTGTCCACAATCTGACGACTTTTCCATATAAAAACAGATTTAAAACCATTTGTTCCAAAAATTTCGTCACAAATCAACTTAAGATTCGCAAATTCATTATCGTCAATAGATATAAATATTGCTCCATCGTCAGCCAATAAGCGGTGTAACAACTTAAGACGTGGATACATCATACACAACCATTTGTCGTGGCGTGTAAGGTCTTCGCTCTCTTTGCCTACCACTTCGCCTAACCACTTTTTTATTTTGGGGTCGTTCACATTATCGTTGTACACCCATCCTTCGTTTCCTGTGTTGTATGGGGGGTCTATGTAGATACATTTGATGCGCCCTTCGTATTCGGGCAATAGGGATTTGAGAGCCTCTAGGTTATCGCCGTGAATGATTTTATTCTCGCTCCCTTCGGCATTGTGTGTATATTGCTTTTCGAGTATGCGGTAGGGTACATCCAAATGATGATTGATTACCTTGTCTTTTCCTATCCAATTGAGTGTTGGCATTATTCATTTTTTTTATTTACAAATATACTTAAGTTTTAAGTAGAGACAATATTTTTCGGACTTCATTGATTTACCAATGACTTATAAATAGTAAAGCATCTTATCCATATACTTAAAATATATAGACAAGATGCTTTATTTTTAATTTGACATAGTTTGGTCTTTTGAGGTGTAGCTGTAAAGTATTTTTTAAATACTTTACTTAACAACCCCCTCCCCATATTCTATACAAAGAATAAGAGTTAATTAGCAAGGCTTTCATACCCCCTTTGAAGTCGTACATAACCTTAGTACTCTGAAAGCGTGCTTCGAAAGGATCGAGATAGACATACTCAATGAACGGTTTAATCCATCTTTCTAATTCTATTCTTTTAATCTCTATGTCAAGAAGGTGAGATTGATTCCTTTCTATTAATTAAGAATAATCCTTTTTAAACAAAAAGTTTAAAAATTACAAAGCAGAAATCATTCTTCTTTGTATTTCACTTCTATCAGCCCTATAATAATGCTTCTCAATAATCTTAACACTATTCCCAGCCTGATCCGCTACTTCATAAGCATTGAGCCCCTCATTTATAGCTTTTGTTATATAAGTCCCTCTGGCATAATACCACGTTACTTTTTTAGCTATACCTAAATGAGACGATATTTTAGCTAAAGTCTTATTCACGCTTAAAGTTATTCTTTCTACCTTATCATGTTTTTGTATTTCTGTCTGCTGTTTTCCATTGAATATAGGCAGAACATAATTACCATAAGATTTTTCTTTGTATCGATCTATAATCTCAAGTATCTTAGGTAAAAATATAGGATTAGCTACTTTATCACATTTACGTCTCACATACTCAATATAATCATCTTTGATACAAGATTTATTTAAGTAGCATACATCTACATTTGCCATCCCTCCACTATAATAGCTAAATAAGAATAAATCGAGGTGAAAACATTCTTTCTTAGACAACTTCGACCTATCAAAATTTCGTATTCTAATAAAATCCGCATCTGACAAAACTCTGGGTGTTGTTTTAGATGCCTTCAGGTGTTCTTTCACTACATCAAATACACAAACATCAACATCTGACACCTTTTCTTTTTGAGCAAGATTAAATACAGCTTTCAGATTTTTGAGTTTATGCCTTAACCCTCCCTTATTTCCATTTTTCAAACCTTTCTCTTGAATATAAATACTGTAAGAGTGCATAAAACTCTCGCTTATATCTTTAAAGCAATAAGAGTTAAAATCTTTTTTGTACTTCACCTTTGTAAATTCGAAAAGTGAATTCTTTAACCATTGGTAGTTTTCCCAATTAGAGGAGCCTGTTGTTTTCTCTCCATTTTTAATCCTTTCTTTTGATTTGTAATAGTCTATTTGTCTATCAATAAAGACAACAACCTTATCAGCTTTAGTTTGCTGAGGTTTTTCAGATTTTCGATCTAGTATAGATACTAGTTGTTTAGGATACCAATCAATATTATTGATCTCCCATAAACAAATCTGATCATAGAGTTTCTTTTCTGTAGCATTCAGATAAAGATTAAGCACATCTGCTTGTGTACTCGAGCTCTTTAATCGTTCTTTATTCTTATCCCAATCTTTTAATTCAACAGAGTACCGGAGGGATTTTGGTTCTCTTTTATAACCAGTCTTGTAGATAACCAGTTTCAAGTTTGCAGTCGTTTTTGTAGCTTTTTTCGATGCTTCAGCTACGATTTTCACACTGTAACTCATCTTTAATTGGCTTTTGAAGCCTTTATGCAAAGGTAGTGCATTACATTCAAAAACGTATACAAAAACATGTACAAAAGTAGCTTTTTTGACACTTCTTCTTTTTTTTGATAGGTTTTAAACTTTCTGCATCAACTTACACTATTCTTTAGTTATCAATTATTTACAAAACATTTTCAAACCTATATAAAAAAGAAAAGGTTGTCGTCCCGACAACCAATCTTCATTGTTAACCTTAAATCTAATACTATGAAAAACACATTACAAAGGTAAATCCCCCTGAGGAATCTTCCAAATAATAGACTATGATTTTTCCCGTGTTTAATTTTGTTTAACTGTGAACTACAAATTGTTAATGAATTTGTTAAAGAATCTTGTGTATTATAAAGAAACGAAAAACGGCACAATATTGTGCCGTTTTTCACATATCTAAATATACTATAGAAGCTTATTTATTAACGATCTCCATTGTATCGGAGGCGATCATATATTCTTCATCAGTAGGAACAACCATAACGATCACTTTAGAGTCGGGAGCACTAACAACAGCCTCTTCTCCTTGTATCTTGGCATTCTTCTCTACGTCAAGTTTTATTCCCATATATTCCATATCCTTACATACTTGTTCGCGAACAGCAATAGCATTCTCGCCTATACCACCCGTAAACATAAGAATATCTACACCACCCAGAACGGCTGCATAAGCACCCACATATTTCTTTATACGGTGTACAAACATATCGAAAGCCAATATAGCTCTTTCGTTACCCTCATCCATTGCGGCACGCAACTCACGCATATCAGACGATACACCCGATACACCTAACAGCCCACTGTGCTTATTTACGAGAGTAGAAATAGCTTGTGTACCGATGTTCTCTTTCTCCATAATGAAAGATATAATACCGGCATCTACATCGCCCGAACGAGTACCCATCAACAGACCTTCAACAGGAGTCATACCCATTGATGTATCTACCGACTTGCCGCCATAGATAGCAGCCAAAGAGCCGCCATTACCTATATGAGCTGTGATAATACGTTGTTTTTCGTAGGGAACACCCAGCAAATCACATCCTTTGCGTGAAACATATCTGTGACTTGTTCCGTGAAAGCCATAACGTCTGATACCGTATTTCTCATATAATGAATATGGCAATCCATACATATATGATTTTGCGGGCATCGTCTGATGGTAAGCAGTATCAAAAACTCCCACCTGCGGGATATTTCCCATCAATTCTCTTACGGCATAGATACCTGCAAGATTAGGTGGATTATGAAGTGGAGCAAGCTCTATACATTCTTCCATTTTCTTTATCACCTCATCGGTAATAAATACACTACTATTAAACTCTTCACCACCGTGAACTACACGATGACCAACAGCGTCTATCTCGTCCAAAGAACCTAAAACGCCATATTTAGAGCTTGTCAAAACACCCAATATATATTCTATTCCGGCCTGATGCTCTAGGATTTCACCTTCAAGAACGACCTTATCACCATTAGGTAGCGGAAACTTAAGGAAAGAACCTTTCAAACCGATTTTTTCGACTCCTCCCTGTGCAACCACAGCCTTGCTTTCCATATCGAAAAGCTTATATTTTATAGAAGAACTTCCACAGTTCAATACTAATATCTTCATGTCTTTAAATTAAATCGTTTGGTCCTATTATTTTCCCTGCATCATCGTAAATATAAAAGCCTCGTTTGGTAGATACACCAAGTTGCTTTGATCTGAACAACTTCCACAGTACCGGACTAGCCTTATACTTTTTATCGCCATACTCGTCAAACATATCTT
This sequence comes from Dysgonomonas mossii DSM 22836, assembly GCF_000213575.1. Lineage (GTDB taxonomy): Bacteria > Bacteroidota > Bacteroidia > Bacteroidales > Dysgonomonadaceae > Dysgonomonas > Dysgonomonas mossii. Next base: position 807,538 of record NZ_GL892004.1, on the reverse strand, counting down.
CCATTAGCATCACCAGCTTTTCGATACCTAAGATGTCTGCCAGTTGGAAAATACCAAACCGTTGTCCGAAGATGATTGTAAACTCTTTATCTATATCTTCTATAGAAGCTACATTCTCCATCCATATCTGACATGCTTCATTCAACATTGTTATCATCATACGAAAACTTACAAGCCCGCTACTTTCGTGCACCTGTATAGCTGTATGCTTGATCATGTGAGCAAAGTGATACACCTTGCGCACTGCCTCTTCGGATGTAAATGTTCCTCTTACAATCTCTAACAAACGAGCGTCTGTATGTGAGACAGGAAAATGCAGACTGATACAACGAGCTTTATACTTCAGATCTGCAGCCAATTCACTGATGATAACTGTAGTTGCATTTGTTGCGATAATAGCATCCGGCGATAAAACTTGTTCCAGATTGCGGAAAACTTCTTTCCTCAAATCAGTGCTACGTCCTCCATCCACATCGTAACGGATACATTCGATCACGAAATCGCAATCTTGAAGATCCTGATAATCAAGGGTTCCTTTGATACGTCCCATGGTAGAACGCTTTTCCCCTTGAGTCAATCCCCAGTTCTCTATTTTTGTATCCAGTCCGTGCTCTATATCTTTCAAAGCCAATTGTATCCTATCTTCCGACACTTCAACAAAAGTAACCTCGATACCCGATAGTGCTGTGAGGCTTACAATATGTCGTCCATCACGACCGCAGCCTACAACCCCGATCTTAGAGAAAAGAGACCTCTTCTTATTTTTTGAGCTTAACCCATACTCCTCAATAGGTTCTATGATTTCTGCCATAAATATTTTAATTATAAATTTAGAGTTATAAACTATGAGTAGATCTGGAAAACGAATCGAATGATTGTTCGTACCAACCTTTTATTTCTCAAAGCTATTTATAACTATTTTACTTTTTCTTTGCGGCAATAGCCTGGTTAGCGGCAATAGCCACCATATTATATATATCACTTACCGAGCAACCTCGCGACAAGTCATTTACCGGTGCAGCCATTCCTTGCAGGATAGGACCTACAGCCTCGGCATTGCCCAAACGTTGCACTAGTTTGTAAGCTATATTTCCTACCTCTAACGAAGGGAACACCAGTACATTTGCATGTCCGGCAACAGCACTCTCGGGAGCTTTTTGCTTACCTACTGCAGGTACAAGAGCCGCATCGGCTTGCAATTCGCCATCGATCTTCATTGTAGGGTCAATCTTTTGAGCCAGTTGTGTGGCTTCAATCACCTTATCTACTAACGGGCTTTTAGCACTTCCTTTTGTCGAGAAACTTAGAATTGCAACCTGTGGTTCTTCTCCAACCAAAGCACGAGCAGTTTGACCTGTAGCAACAGCTATTTCGGCGAGCTGAGATGCTGTAGGATCGGGAGTAACGGCACAGTCTGCAAAAAGCAACAGTCCGTCTTTGCCATATTGTTTCTGAGTAGTAAACATTAAAAAAGCACCTGATACCACACTGATTCCGGGTGCTGTTTTTATAATTTGCAATGCAGGGCGAAGCACATCTCCTGTTGTATTCTCGGCTCCGGCAATTTCGCCGTCGGCGTCTCCGTTTTTGATCATAAGGCAACCAATATATAGCGGATTTTCGGCAAGTTTTGCTGCCTGTTCGATAGTTAAACCTTTCGATTTCCTCAACTCAAAAAGAAGATTTGTATAAACCTCTTTCTTCTCATAATCTTTCGGATCAAGAATGGTCGCTTTATCTATATTTTTCAGATTAAGACCGGCTGCCAATTCTTTTACTTCCTTTACATTTCCTATAAGGATAATGTCGGCAACACCATCACCAAGCAACTGATCTGCTGCTTTTATAGTCCTTTCTTCTGTTCCTTCCGGCAATACGATACGTTGTTTGTTCGCTTTTGCTCTTTCTACTATCTCTTTAATTAAATCCATAATATATAATGATTGTTTTTATCCAATACGAAGTCAGGACGAACCCTTTTTATAAAATCGAGCAAATATAATAAAATTTGCAATCTCTACTTTACATTTCAAGCAAGAAACATCTCGCCTAATGTGAAATAAGCTAAAAAATATTTACTTCCATTCCCACTCCAATTCGTGTATAAGTGGAATACCCTTAGTATTCCTATATCCTTCGAAAATACCTGCCAGTTGTTCCTTGTCAACAATCTGATCTTTGGGAATAATGATATAAACATATTGATTCATCATCAGATAAAAATATCGCTCTATTTCGATGATCGATTTTATATCATGCACATTAAAAAAATTATGACCTCGTTTACTGTCGACTTCTATAACATCATTCCCCAGCAAAAGTTTTATTTCGTAGAGAGATTCTCCTTTCATACTCTCTATTACCTTCCGCTTACTCATACGCTTATACATCCACGCCGACCAGCGTTGATAAAACATAAAAAACAAAAGTGATGATGCGATAAAGACATAAGCCAGAATATCGTTCATCCCGTCAAACAACAGGATAGCACCAAACAAAAGAGATAACCCCGGCAACCGATAACGGTCCCATTTCCGCTGCTTTTTATAACCGCTGTTGTGAGACAAATTATAAAGTTGCAACTCTAAATAGTCATTTGTAGACAATGTATAACTAAGCTCCATATTCGAGAGACAAAGTTAGTCAAAAACAAAGGCTCTCATAGCGTTAACCATGAGAGCTTTTATTTTATTTATCTTTTTTTTCTTTTTCTTCAGCTCTTTCTATAAAGTCTTTTAGTTTTTTCACCATATTCAAGCTTCCACAATAAAACGGCACTCGCTGGTGTAACTCCTGCGGCTGAATCTCCAATATTCGATTATGCCCGTCTATAGCAGCTCCGCCGGCTTGCTCTGTAATAAACGCCATCGGATTGCATTCGTACAACAACCGTAGCTTGCCCTTAGGCGCTTTGTGTGTGGACGGATAGAAATAGATACCGCCAGTAATAAGATTGCGATGGCAATCCGACACCAAGCTACCTATATATCGGGCAGTATAAGGGCGATCTTCTTTTTCTTCCTGACAGTATTTTATATAATCTTTCACGCCTTGCGGAAAATGAACGTAGTTGCCTTCGTTTACAGAATATATATTCGCATTTTTGGGGCATCTCATATTGGAATGCGACAGATAAAAGCTTCCGATCGCAGGATTTAGCGTAAAACCATTCACTCCTCTACCCGTAGTATAAACAATCATGGTAGACGTACCATATATAATATACCCTGCTGCCACCTGATTAACTCCCGGCTGCAAAAAGTCTTCCATCGTAACAGGTGAACCTATCGGAGAAATGCGACGGTATATAGAGAAAATAGTTCCTACCGATACATTTACCTCAATATTAGACGAGCCGTCAAGCGGATCCATCAACACTACATATTTGTTGTTGTGCCCTTCATCAAGCCCTTCAATTGTAATAAAATTATCATTTTCTTCCGAAGCAATGCCACAGACTATTTCCCTGTTGATAAGTGTTTGTATAAAAACATTATTGGCATATACATCCAATTTCTTCTGATCCTCGCCTTGCACATTTGTAGTGCCTACTGCTCCCAAGATATCTACCAGGCCGGCTTTATTTACTTTGTAACTAACGACCCTGGCGGCGAGAAGAATTGAGTTTAACAGGCGAGAAAGCTCTCCTCTCGAATATTTGAAATCTTCCTGTCTCTCGATGATAAATTCATCTAGTGTTTTTCTTGCAATATTTTTCATAGTGCTAATTATTATTGTGTTGTTTTTTATGGATATTTCAAAGGTAAGAAATAATTCAGAACAAAAGTTCCAAAAAATATTTACTTTTGCTGCGAAATTTTTAATCTATAAAGAATGAACTTATCCGGTGTATATACAATAATATTATTGATATTTTCTAATATATTTATGACTTTTGCTTGGTATGGGCATCTAAAGATGAAAGAATATTCGTGGTTCGAAGCGCTTCCATTGTTTGGTGTTATACTTTTCAGCTGGGGAATCGCTTTTTTTGAATATTGCTTTCAGGTTCCGGCAAACAGAATCGGATTTCAGGGAAATGGAGGCCCTTTCACTCTGATGCAGCTAAAAATCATCCAAGAGGTTATCACCCTCACCGTTTTTGTATTGTTCAGTACACTGGCATTCAAGACTGAGACTTTCAGATGGAACCATTTATTAGCTTTTGTCTTTCTTATTGCTGCTGTATATCTGATATTTAAAAAATAGAGACAATACTCCTCTTTCGAGAAACACTTTACAAATTAGTTATATTTAGTTAAACGCACTACACCTCCCATAGGGCGTAACACCGCTTTTGTTTAGAGAGATTCCAAACAAAATATGTTCTTAAACATAGCGTAAATACTGTTAAAATCTACCTCTTCGCAGGTTACGGGGTTGTTACAAATTGAAATATGTTTTATATTTGGCCTCTATATCATATAAATTCTATTTATTTTTAGGTACACACATGGAAAAAACCCTCGTTATTCTAAAGCCTTCTTGTGTTCAAAGAGCACTGATAGGAGAGGTTATCTCTCGTTTCGAAAAGAAGGGTTTACGTCTAGCAGGAATGAAAATGGTACAGTTGACTGATGCTATCCTCAGTGAGCATTACTCACACTTAAAAGACAGACCATTTTTCCAACGTGTAAAAGACTCCATGCAGGTATGCCCGGTTATCCTTCAATGTTGGGAGGGGAGGAATGCAACGAAAGTTGTACGCTCTCTGATTGGAGTAACCAATGGCAGGGAAGCTGCTCCGGGAACTATTAGAGGAGATTTTTCGGTTAGTTCTCAGGAGAATATTGTGCATGCTTCAGATTCGTCCGAATCTGCTAAGACAGAACTAAAACGCTTTTTTAACGACAACGAGATTTTTGATTATAAACAATCCACACTAGCTAACTTATATGCAGGTGACGAGATTTAATTTATATTTATGACAGGAATAAGCAGTAACATTTTAACAAAAGGCTTCAAGCGAATCAGATTATTGCCACTAGTGGCAGTATTTTTCATCCCAATGACAGGCTTCGCCCAGAAGAAAATAACAGAAGAAGCCTCACCAGACAGAGTAGAACTAAAGTACAAGCAACGACACAGCAGACAGACCCCAAATTCCAATCTATATGCAGATGGAATTAAAATAAAAAGAGACCTTTCTATACTTAAAGAAATTCAAGAAGAACGCATCCTTGGAGAAAATGAAATCCCAGCAGAAGATCTTTACGGAGGTATATGGAATAATCGTTATGTGAACGCATACCGTTCTATAGAGAATATTCCAGATACATTCAAGGTGAGCCTGGCAAATTTCACAATGCCAACCATGGGATATGTTACCTCTAATTTCGGACCTCGCCGCCGCCGTATGCATTACGGAATAGACCTTAAAGTACAGGTAGGTGATACGATTTATGCAGCCTTCGACGGAAAAGTACGTGTAAAACAATACGAAAGACGAGGATATGGATATTACTTAGCCTTGCGCCATCCAAATGGATTGGAAACTGTTTACGGACACTTATCCAGATTCTTAGTAGAAGAAGACCAAGTTGTAAAATCGGGAGACCCGATCGCTTTAGGAGGAAACACAGGACGTTCGACAGGTTCTCACTTACATTTCGAAATCCGCTTTTTAGGCAATCCGATAAACCCTATATACATTGTTGATTTCGACAACAAGGTTTGCCACAAAGACACCTATACAGTAACACCAAACAGCTACAGAAAAAGCAGCAAAGGTGTAGACGTTAGAAATCTTGCTTCATCCTCTACTACAAGATCAAGCAACGATGTGAAAAATAAATACGCAACGGGTTCTGTGAAGTACCACCGAATAGCAAAAGGTGACACACTGGGTAAAATTGCAAGGATGCATGGTACAACAATCAGTAAACTCTGTAAGTTGAACAACATTACTTCAAGAGCTACACTAAGAGCCGGAAAATCATTAAGAGTTTCATAAGCAAATAAATCAAGCATATATAAAAAATGGCTTCAATAATATATTGCCGCCATTTTTATTTGATCTTTTTATATCAATATCTGTTATACTCTACCATTCGATTGGTGCAATGCCTTTCGATTGCAAATACTTATTCGCCATACTGAAATGACTATTGCCAAAAAATCCATTATAAGCCGAAAGAGGTGAAGGATGTACTGACCTTAGCACCAAGTGCTTGTTAGGGTCTATAAATGAGGCCTTCTTTTGAGCGTATGCTCCCCAAAGGATAAAGACCAAATTCTCTCTTTTTTCGGCTAAGCGATGTATGGCTGCATCGGTAAATGCTTCCCATCCTTTTTTCTGATGCGAGCCTGCCATATGTGCCTGAACAGTCAGTGTAGCGTTGAGCAGCAATACACCCTGATTTGCCCAACGGGTCAGATTTCCCGATCGGGGTACAGGAATACCCAAGTCTCGGTTTATCTCCTTAAATATATTCACAAGCGAAGGCGGAGCAGGTATTCCATCGGGTACGGAAAAAGACAACCCATGAGCTTGACCATCGTTATGGTATGGATCTTGTCCCAAAATAACAACTTTTACTTTATCAAACGGAGTATGCTCAAAAGCATTAAAGATAAGCCTCGCCGGAGGAAAGATTTGTTTGGTTTTATATTCTACTCTTACAAAGTCGGTAAGCTTTTCGAAATAATCTTTTTCAAACTCATCTTTCAACTGGTCTTTCCAACTTTGTTCTATTTTTACATCCATAGGTACTTAAAACGGTATTTATAATTATAAATATTCAAGATTGGAGATGCATAAAGATACAACATTTTGAAGATACAAGATGTATTTATTTAACATTTGTACGTTCTTTATAAGAGCAGTACCTTTGTACACCTTTTAAGTTCAATATGTTTTGCTCGCAGATTTATCTTATTATAGATGGTTTAGCAGGATTACGAAAAGACCATTGAATGCTGAAAAGCTAGAAAAAGTGACATGATAAAAACACATAAAGAAGTGTCACTTTTGTCACCTTTTGCATTCTCGAAAAGATTATACAATACTATATTACAGGCAGATACATAGAGAAACAATTAAATAAAAAAAGTGACAAATATATCAGGAAAGTGACAATGAATAGAAGCATATTACAATTAGCTATACCAAACATCATTTCCAATATCACTGTTCCCTTACTCGGATTGGTAGATATGTATATTGTGGGACATCTCGACTCGGAAGATTATATCGGAGCCATTGCTTTGGGCACAATGCTATTCAATTTTATTTATTGGAGCTTTTCATTTCTTCGCATGGGGACAAGCGGCTTCACAGCACAAGCCTATGGCGCAAAAGACTATAGAGAACAAGCCAATACTCTGCTGAGGTCTCTCTCGGTTGCGATGAGTGCAGGCATTGTAATCGTTCTACTACAATACTTTATTGCTCTTGCCGGATTCTTTCTACTCAATGCTGACCCTACCGTTAAGGTTTTTGCTCACCAATATTTCTATATATACATCTGGGCTGCACCCGCTGTGTTGGGCATGTACACATTCAACGGTTGGTTTATAGGCATGCAAGATGCCAAAACACCAATGTTTATAGCCATCACGGTAAACATTGTAAACATAGCTTTAAGCTTTGTCTTTGTATACGGATTGGGAATGAAGATAGAAGGCGTAGCCCTAGCCTCCGCATGTGCACAGTATACAGGATTCTTATCATTTATACTTGTCTGGAATATGAAATACGGTTGGCTGAAAAAACACATTGACTTCTCTGTTCTCAAAAACTTACACGCATACGTTCCCTTCTTTAAAGTGAATAGCGACATCTTCATTCGCACAATGGCACTGATTGCAGTAACAACATTCTTTATGTCTGCATCGTCCAAATCGGGAAAAGATATCCTTGCTGTTAATGCCTTGTTGATGCAAATGTTTATCCTCTTTTCGTATATGATGGATGGTTTTGCCTATGCAGCCGAGGCCTTAACGGGAAAGTATATCGGAGAAAACAATAGGCATTTACTAAAACGGCTCGTGAAGCGTCTCTTTGTATGGGGAACTGTTATCGCTATACTGTTTACGCTTATTTATGCCACCGGTATGGATTATATACTGGCATTGATCACTGATAAAAAAAATATATTAGAGTTAAGTAAAAGCTATCAGTCTTGGGTTTTGCTTATCCCTATTGCAGGATTCTCTGCTTTTCTTTGGGATGGGGTCTTTGTTGGGGCTACAGCATCGCACCAAATGAGGAATTCTATGCTGATAGCGGTGGGTGCTTTTTTCCTTATATATTTTATGTTTTCCGACGCTTCTGCGAACAATATCCTATGGTTGGCGTTTATAGTGTATCTGGGACTTAGGGGTATCATCCAAAGCTTAATGGCACCCTCTATTTTGAATGATTCCAGATAATTGATAATCAATTAATAAACATCTTAACTAGTTATGAGTAAAATTGCAATAGTTTATGGCTCGTCTACCGGAGCCACAGAAGCGGTAGCGGAAAAAATACAGGCAGCACTCGGCGATGCTACACTTTTTAATGCCGATGGTGTTAGTGTCGACGACTTGCAATCATATGATTTTTTTATTTTAGGTGCATCTACAACAGGTATTGGTGACTTACAGGATGACTGGGAAGCTTTTTTGCCGAAATTTGAGAAAATGGACTTTACAAATAAGAAAGTAGCCATCTTTGGATTAGGCGACAGCGCATCTTTCTCTACCAGCTTTGCCGGAGGTATGTATACGATGTACAAGGCTCTGAAAGGAAAAGTAGAAATCGTAGGCTTTGTTCCAACAGACGGATATACATTCGACGAGTCTGATGCTGTTGTAAACGGGCAATTCGTTGGTCTGGCTTTGGATGAAGATAATGAATACAATGAGACAGAGAAGCGTGTAGCAGACTGGCTTGAAGATTTAAAAAAGTATTTTTAATAAATATATCTTTATTTAGTGATGTATATAAAGAGTCGGTTGGTATCCCCCAACCGGCTCTTTACTTTTCCTAAAGGATATTCTTTATTGCTGACAACTTATCGACAACATAAGTGGGCTGAAAATCTCCGACAGGCTTACCTCCGGGGTTATACCAAATCTGATCGATACCACTATTGTATGCACCGCCGATATCGGTGAATAGATTATCCCCTATCATGATTGTAGAGTCTCTCTCTGCCCCTGCTTCTTTCAGAGCATAATCGAACAAATGCGGATGAGGTTTATTCACCCCTACAGCATCGGAGAGTATCACCTTATCGAAATAGCCTGTTAGTCCGGCATTATCCATTTTGATATATTGCATCTCGGTAAAGCCATTGGAAAGGATATGTATCTTGTATTTCGACTTCAGATAGTCCAGTAAATCGACAGCACCATCAATAAGGGTCTTTTTTTGCATTATCCGCTCTATATAATCATCATTAATAGCAAGTGCCTTTTCTTCCGATATATCCTCTACCAAAGAAAGAGGAGCAATAAAACGTTCTCTTTGCAAAGTGGCTTTAGATATTTTACCTTGCCCATACATCTCCCAAAGCTGGCTGACATTGGCATAATATATTGTATAAAAATCGTCGAAAGACGGAAAGTAGTTTCCAAAGTTATAATCATCATATAGCTCTACTAAAGTCTGTCGGGTATTCTCTACAGTATCTATAAGCGTATCATCCAAGTCGAGAAGAATATCTGTATATTTTGATTTCATAATTATCTTATATTAGTAGATGGCAAAGATACAAAATATAGATAAGGACAAACTCCGTCTTTTTTATATTACTTTAGAGTCTTTATTAAATAACAAGCGATGTATAGTAAACTAATCAGCCATATCCGCAATTATATTCATTTCGGCGACTCTGATATTGAAATATTAGCTCAATATATAACCCTCCTTGATCTAAAAAACAAACAATTTGTATTAGAAGAGGGACAAGTCTGCAAAGCTTATTACTTTGTTGAAACAGGCTGCATGCGGATGTTCTTCCACAACGACAAAGGAACGGAGCAAACAATTCAGTTTGCGCTAGAGGGTTGGTGGATGACGGATTATATGAGCCTTTCTAACCAAAAGCCATCCGAATATTATATACAAGCGATAGAAAATTCGAGCGTGTTTTCTATTGGTTTTCACGATTTTCAAAAAATGATTTTAGAGTTGCCCTCTTTAGAGCGATACTTCAGGTTAGTCACAGAAAGAGCACTTGCTGCTTCGCAATTTAGAATGAAGCTACTCTATGAACTTTCGAAAGAAGGTATATATAAACACTTTAAGACATCTTTCCCCGAGTTTGTTCAACGTGTTCCTCAATATATGCTGGCTTCGTTCTTAGGACTTACGCCGGAATATCTGAGTGAGATTAGGAAAAAGAACCCTTAAGTTATTTCTTAAACCAGCTTAAGATTTGCCTATCCGATGAGTTGTAATTTTACGCCTGAATAAAAAATAGAAAACAATGAATGCTTCAAAGAAACTTACAGAGAAATTTCATAAAGTAATCGAAAACGAAGGCGTAGTATCAATCGTATCGTGGGGAAAGGAAGAACCGCATATAGCTAATACATGGAATTCATATCTGGAAGTCACAGAGGATGAACGCATTCTCATCCCTGCCTATGGTTTGCGTAAAACACAAAGAAACGTAGAAGTAAACAACAAAGTAAAACTTACATTGGGCAGTAGAGATGTTTTAGGCTATAAAGACTATCAGGGAACAGGCTTCTATATAGAAGGAACGGCGAGATATATTACTTCGGGAGAGGAATATGACTATATGAAAGAAAAATACTCATTTCTGAGCAGGGTATTGGAAGTTACGGTGACTTCTATAAAACAAACCCTATAAGAAATACAAATCAAATATCATTTAATTAAGGGCTTTTACTAACTTTGTAGCAATTTTGGAAAAACAGAATTCAATAATATGGCAAAAGAACTTAAAGAACTGACATCTCGAAGTCAAGATTACAGTCAGTGGTATCTCGATTTGGTATTAAAAGCAGATTTGGCAGAAAACTCTGCTGTACGCGGATGTATGGTGATAAAGCCATACGGCTATGCGATTTGGGAAAAAATGCAACGTCAATTAGACGATATGTTCAAAGAAACAGGACACATGAATGCTTATTTCCCGCTTTTCATCCCCAAATCATTTTTGAGTAAAGAGGCTGATCATGTTGAAGGTTTTGCTAAAGAATGTGCTGTTGTAACTCACTACCGTCTAAAAAATGATCCTGACGGAAAAGGAGTAATAGTTGACCCTGATGCAAAATTGGAAGAAGAACTTATTGTTCGTCCAACTTCCGAAACGATTATCTGGAATACGTACCGTAATTGGATACAATCATATAGAGATCTGCCTATCTTGGTAAATCAATGGGCAAATGTTGTACGTTGGGAGATGCGTACACGTTTATTCCTGCGTACCGCAGAATTCTTGTGGCAAGAAGGGCATACTGCTCATGCCACAAAAGAAGAAGCTGTAGAAGAAGCAGAAAAAATGTTGAACGTGTATGCTCAGTTTGCTGAAGAGTATATGGCTGTGCCTGTAATTAAAGGTGTAAAATCAGCATCTGAACGATTTGCCGGAGCTGTAGATACATATACAATAGAAGCCATGATGCAGGATGGAAAAGCACTTCAATCGGGAACATCTCACTTCCTTGGACAGAATTTCGCAAAGGCATTTGATGTGAAATTTGCGGATAAAGAGGGTAAGATGGATTACGTATGGGCTACTTCATGGGGAGTATCTACCCGCCTTATCGGAGCTCTGATAATGGCACACTCGGATGACAATGGGCTTGTGCTTCCTCCAAAACTGGCTCCGTTCCAAGTTGTTATTGTTCCTATATATAAAGGAGCAGAGCAATTGGCCTTGATCAACGAGAAGGTAGATGGCATTGTAAAATCATTGAAAGCTCTTGGCATCAGTGTTAAATATGATAATGCAGACAACAGAAAACCGGGATGGAAATTCTCAGAATATGAATTGAAAGGTGTCCCTGTACGTTTGGCTATGGGTGCTCGCGATATGGAGAATAACACAGTAGAAGTTGCTCGCCGCGACACGCTGACTAAAGAGACTGTATCATGCGATGGACTGGATATGTATATCAAGAATCTATTGGATGATATTCAGGCTAACATCTACAAAAAAGCGTTCGATTTCAGAGCTAAGCAAACAATCACTGTAGAGACATACGAAGAGTTTAAAGAAAAGATAGAAGAAGGGGTATTTATTCTTGCTCATTGGGATGGCACCGCCGAAACTGAGGAGAAAGTGAAAGCTGAAACCAAAGCAACAATACGCTGTATACCTCTTGAAGGGGATAAAACTCCGGGCAAATGTATGGTTACAGGAAAACCATCTGCTCAACGAGTAATATTCGCCAGAGCTTATTAATTGAGGAAAGTAACAACTTATAATAGAATAGAGGATTTGGGGTTTCCAAATCCTCTATTTATTTTTGAAGAGTATGTCTTAAGCATTACTGGCATGCAGCTCATGAATCTCATTTATATGCAAATGTAAATGAGGCAGGTAATTTATAATCATCTCTTTTAGAGAGACTCTATCTCCAAGGGCTGTAATCCATTCATTAGTGAGCTTATCAGCATCTACATGTTTGATAATATGCATTATGTGGAGGTTTGAATATTTCCACAATTGAACCAAGTCCTCCCAATTCTCTGTCTGATAATCCTGGATAGCTATCCATCTGTCATTATTTCCCAGGTTAGCATAATCGGGGAAAATCAACGGACTGGGCTGGTTTTGCAAATGGATAATACGATGTATATTATTAGACGCTGAATCTACCAAGTGTCCAAGTATCTGTTTTATATTTCTGTTCTGCTTATTTACTTTCGTGGTTATCAGTTCTTCTGACAATGATAGTAGGAATTGCTCTTCGGTATTAATGACTTGCTTAATACCATCTATAACCTGATAAAAATCAATTTTTTCCATTTCTTTAATTCATTAAGGATAATAAATAAAATTCTATATTATCTGTAAGCAGAAAACGATGTAAAGATAAGTTCTTTCACCTTACTGAAAAGTATTTTATTAATTATATCATAAAAAATCTGGCTATAGAAGAACAAACGGCCAACCATTAACCTTAATTAACACCAGCAATAAACGACTAATTTACAAATACATATACACAAAACACACTTCTATGCATAACATAGTACTAAAAATAATCCAATATTTTTGTAACTATTCGATAGTTGACAACGTCATATATATAGAAAGCGCTTTTAAAAACAAAAATTCGATCTATTAACAAGGTAACAATTTAAAAGATACCGACATGAAAGCAATATTTTTAACAACAGTTTTGGCAACGCTATTTTCATTCTCTAATATATATGCAGGAAATTCAAAAAACAAAGTATATAGCAATATTGAAACCACTAAATACGGTTGCACAAAAGAATATACAACAGTAGACGGCACTTCATTAGAAGCTTTGAAAAAAGCTGTGTTTGTCTACGATACAAAAAACAATCTGAAGGAAAGAACATATTACAAATGGAGTTCACAAGGATGGATTGGAACTCAAAAATATGTATATGAATATAATTCGGATGGAAGCAAAGTGGCCAATCTTATTTTCACCAAGTGGGATAAAAATATGGCAACATGGTCTACCAAATCGCAGCATTTGATACACGTATATGATGATGCGAGCGGAAAGCTATTAACAGTTAAGCAAGTTCAAGTAAACAATAATTCCAGTGGTCTTATTGCTAATAAATAAGCCACATTTTTAGAATTACTACTTTTCGAGTTCTGTTCCTTGCGATAAAGAGCAGAACTTTTTTTATTGTAAAAATTGCTACCTTTAGCCCCCAATAAGTATAAAAAACGAAGATGATCAATACATCAGATATAGGCTTAGTACTCGAAGGAGGAGGTATGCGTGGTGTTTTCACCTGTGGAGTTTTGGATTATTTTATGAGTCGAAATATTGAGTTCCCTTATGCAATAGGTGTATCTGCCGGAGCTTGTAATGGGCTTTCTTTTATCTCTAAACAACAAGGAAGAGCTAAATATAGTAATATAGACCTTCTGGCTAAGTATAAATATATAGGGCTTAAACACTATATAAAAAAACGAAATATCATGGATTTCGATTTACTGTTCCATGAGTTTCCTGAAAATATCATACCCTACGATTATCAGACTTACTTCTCCTCTCCATCACGATTTGAGATGGTAACGTCCAATTGCCTTACAGGAGAAGCAGAATATTTGGAAGAAAAATCGAATAAAGAAAGGGTTATAGATATTGTAAAAGCATCCAGTAGCTTACCTATTATGTGTCCTATAGCGTATGTAGACGATATCCCGATGCTTGACGGAGGCATCTGCGACTCAATACCTGTAAACAGGGCAATAGATCAGGGTTATAAAAAAAACATAGTCATCCTTACACGCAACAAGGGATACAGAAAAGAAAGCAAGGATATAAAAATGCCATCTTTCATTTACCGGAAATATCCGGCTATGCGTGAGGCTTTAAGCAACAGGAATAGTCTCTATAACTCTCAATTGGATTTAATAGACAAGCTTGAGGAGGAAGGATCTGTATTTGTTATCAGACCTCAAAAACCGATCATTGTAGACCGTATAGAAAAAGATGTAAACAAACTCACAGCTCTCTACAAAGAGGGCTATGAGTGTGGTATGTCTATTGAGAAGATGAATCTTTAATCACTTCTTTAGTAGAAAGCTGAAATCATCACCTATTTTTAATTCTCTTGGCTCTTCGCCATATTTGAATATACGTGCAGTCTTTTTACCGATAAGCTTCAAGTCATCGCCTTCGAGATTCAGCATAGAGCCTTCTCGAAGTCCTACAACATATATATCCTGATTTTCTGTAATAAACTCCCTGATACGATCTTCACGTGTTTCGCCTCCATGATTTTCGGGATGTGTATCCAGATAATGCGGGTTTATTTGAAAAGGGACTAGGTTTGCCACATCAAAGCCTTTTGGGTCGATGATCGGCATATCGTTTGTTGTTCGCAATGTAGGGCAAGCCACATTTGAACCGGCACTCCATCCTATATATGGAACTCCTTGTTTTACTCTTTTACTGATAAGCTCTATAATCTTATTATCACGCAGCATGCGGACAAGCTTCCATGTATTACCGCCTCCTACTACAATAGCCTCTGCTTCTTCAACTGCCTTTACAGGATCGTCGTAGTGATGAATACTAACAACACTATGTCCTATTTCTTTGAAACGCTCATTGACTTTCTTCTCATACTCATCGTAGGAAAAAGTAACCGCAGCATAAGGAATAAATAGTGCTTCTATAGGTTTTTCTCCTAAAAACTCTTTAATGTTATACTTCGGATAGTCTAAATATGCCTCTCCCGGATTCGTTGAATTGCTGATAAGTAATAATCTCATAATGGACTTTTTTGTATTTATACAAATATATTAGTTTTTATGATAACCGACAATGGTGGCTTTCTTCATCTGTTGTATTGTAGCTCTGAATATTCAAGTGGATAAGCTAAAAAGCATTAAAATGTCTATTTTCTACTTTCCTTTCTTCGAGTTTTCATAATCTTTGATGAAACCTCTACACATCCAATTGGCTAAAGCTTGCCTGTTATCTGATTGTAAAAAGCGACGTTGATCAAAACTATTCTGGATATTACCAAGCTCAGCGTAAATACCCACAGGTAAAGTTTTATCAAGAACGTATAAGGTTCGTGTACTTACTGTGCCGGTAAAACCTCTATCCGGCTGATGCTTGTCATAATGATCGCTGAAGGTTTCACGCATTGTATTCGCTAGTTTTTTACCCACAGTACTATTCTTTGAGTAATAAAAGAATACATCTAATTGTTTTTTCTGACTTCTGCTATCCAAATGAATAAAAACAGATCTTTTATATTTTGCTTTCGAACGCTTATTCAAGCTGTTAATTTTATCTGTTCGTTGCTTCAATCGGGCAATCTGGTTCAAAGGAATAGTAGCACCCATACAAGTTTCACGCTTGCTGTTCGACAAATAACGATCATCCCTTATGCCATCCTCTGCATCTTGAATAATCATATAGACTGTAGCACCTTCTTCCATTAAGTTACGTGCCAGTCTGAGTGTTATATCATAAGCATACTCATCTTCGCAAAGCTCATACCCGTCTACCTCTGCCATAGCTCCGGGATCAGGACCTCCATGTCCGCTGGATAAGAAGAAACAAGCACCTTTTAGCTTATCTGATTTAATAGTATACTCCGCATATTTTTCTCCAAAAAGCTTATTCTCCGTTTTTTTACCCTTTTGATTAGAATCAAAAACTTCGTCCTTTGCTTTTTTCGTATCATCTTTATCTGTGTCAGGTAATATATACGAAACATCCTTCAACAAGGAATCTCCTTTACCAAACTTTCCTTTATTCAATTCCAAAAACATATTAAGATTCTCTGCTCCTGTACGTTTATTTCTTCTCAGGAAAGCGAGGATACCTTCACCATTACGAGGTGTATCTTTTTCACTTTGAGAATAAACAGAGATACTGGATATTATAAATATCGAAAAGATTATAAGTCGAATATATTTCATATGTCACTAAACTTAGCCGGAACGGCAGTGAGAAATTTTGCAGATGGTAAAGATACTAAGATTTCACCAAAGATTGGGTCGAATGAGGATTTTGTTATAACTTTGGAGTGTAACTCATATTGAAGCAAAACTCAAATGTACAAAACAAATAAAACTAACAAATCTTGTTCATTGCTATCTACTAAAAAATGAACAATAATAAATTTACTCACTAAAAGCTACATTAAGAAATAAGAGTGAGTAGTTTAAAATAGATCTCAAAGGAGAAGACAAATAGCAAACCTATAAAATAAGGTTTCGTATTGACATATTCCTTAAATTATTTAATCTACTATTATTCCCTTTGGTTTACTAAAAAAGCTATAAAAGATGAAGATCCCTTATATTGAAATTATCGAATCCCTTACTCCTGACCCAAACTTATTAATGTGGAAGTTTCAAGACGCAGGACAAGAAATAAAAAACGGTGCGGCTCTTACAGTACGAGAAAGTCAACATGTAATGATTCTCAATGAAGGTCAGCTAGGTGATATTTTCTCACCTGGAATGTATAATCTTACCACAGAAAACATACCCATAATCACTAGTCTAAAAAGCTGGAAGTATGGATTTAACAGTCCATTCAAAGTTGATATATACTTTTTCAATATGCATCAGTTTATCAATTTAAAATGGGGGACTCCAATGCCTATTATAATGCCCGATTCTCAATTTGGACAAGTCAGAGTCAGAGCTTTCGGAACATATAATATCCAGATATCAGATGTAGCAAAGTTTTTCCGTCAATACGCCGGAACTTATCATCAGCTAACTGTATTTGAACTGGAGCGGCAATTACGAGACTTCATTGCTCCTGCATTCGGAGAAATACTAGTCAAGAATGGATACAGCATTATGGATGTTGCAGGAAATATTACAGAATTAAGCAATAAAATACGACCTCTAATACAACCTCTATTTGATGAATTAGGATTAGCACTTACTAAATTTCAAGTATCTAGTGTCACTCTGCCGGATGATGTACTTAAGCATTATGATATTGTTACTAATATGAATATGATTGGAGATATAGATCGTTTTCAGAAATTCAATACCGCTTCTGCTATAATACAACAAGACACTGCAGTAAATGAAGGGACTAAAACAGCAGCAATGTTAGGTGCAATAATGGGACAAATGAACCAAAATACTCAAGAAAACAACAATATTGCAGCTAAATTAAAGAAATTGAAAGATCTTTTTGATGCGGAATTAATCGATGAAGATGAATTTAAAGCAAAAAAAGCAGAACTATTGAATCAACTGTAAATGAAAGACGAAAATAAAGCCAATTCGTTTATTCAAAGAATAAAACAAAAGGTACTTGAGCAAAAGCCATACGGAAATGAGACACAACATTTCGAGGCTGAAGTAAGCACAACATTATGTCCTAATTGCGGGGCCGGAAGGGCCAAAACTGATGGACTTACAAAATGTGTATATTGTGGATTTGAATTTATTTCTTTAGAATTAACTGATGGTATAAACTTAAAAAAAACAGATAATTCAAAATAGAATTTAAGTTATGTATCTAATGTTAGATATATTTTCACTACCAACCTATAAACAAGACTAACACATCTTAGAATATGGCAAAAAGCTACGACTTAAACAATTCCGCTGATGAAATAGAGCTACGCTGGAGGAATTTCATTCTGAAATTAGAAGATCGATTAGTAGAACTATATGAGGTATCCATTCCAGAACTTGCAGAAACATATAAGATGGATAAAGATATCAACAAAATGGCTTACCATCGAATGGTTTCAGGGGTACTTGGACAAGTATTGCATATTATTCATAAAGCAGACAGCGTATTTGCTGAAAAAGTAAGAAATGAGTTTGATGAAATGGAAGTAAATAACCCTGCAGAAGAATCATCTAAAGTAATATATGACAAGAAGGAAATCTGTGCTACACTATTGAGAGAATTTACAGACAGGGCATATATTTGGTATAATAAAATAAAAGCAGCAGAATATATTAATTTGGAAGAAAAATATGAAGCTATTTTACATGAATTTGAACTTACAAAAAACAAATTTAAATGTACACAGTGCGGAAACTACATTATACTGGAAAAAATATTCTTTAATGCAACACATATAGAATGTCTCTCTTGTAAAACTCAAAACACCTATAGACCAAGCAGCAAAATATCTCAATTAGAACATTTGAGTAGAACATTAGCAGAACAACGCACCAAACACTTGTTACAAAATTATGAAAGAGAAGTAAAAAAGGAACGTGATCTTTATCATCAAATACATAATCTTAAATTGAGTATTATTTTAGAAAAGAACATGCAAAAAAAGATAGAGGTTGAAAAACAAATAAACATGTTGGAAATCCAAAGAAAACAATCAATAGAAGAAGCTCCAAAACTTTACATAAAATATATGAGAGCCATGTTCGACGAGTGGAATAAGATAATTCCCGATTTAAAAGAATACAATGAAAAAGTTTATCAAAGCTGGATAAAAGACTACATAGCAAACCAATAATAGAGTAATTACTAAAAAATGAACAAAAATGTTGAAAAAATTTTTAAATCTATTTGATTCAGAGAAGGAAAGCGATAAGCAAAAGGAAGAAACAAATAAAAACTCTTCACAAGAAGAACTAATTGTTGCTGACATAGAGGTTGAGACCGAAGAAGAAAGTGATAATGAATGGGCTGACTCTGAAAGAGGACAAAAGGCCGCAGTAGAACTAGATCCTAACACACTTCATGGAACAAATTATACTGTAGAAGAGTTTGATGCAGAAGTAGAAAGGATAGTACAAAAATTCATTAAGGAAGATGAGGCAGAGAATAATAAAGTTTCGGAAAGTGATATAAGAAACTATTATATTAATGTAAGAAGGCAAGTATACCAAGAGTGGACAGGAGCAAACACCAATATGATGCTGCAATGGGAACAAGTGAATCAAATGGAACACCTTGGAGTAACTTCTTTCGGAAATGCTAAACATGACAACAGCAACCCATTATTGGATCCTATACACGGTATCAGTTTAGAGGATTATGCTGCCATATCTTATTTCCTGGCTTCTGGAAGCGATCTTAACACAATATTATCTAAACTGGGTATCGATATGGTCATATATCAAGAGGTGAGCACTATCTGGGCAAAACGAATACAGGAAGACACAACGTTTCAGGTAGCAACTTTATTTAGCCAATATTACGGAACCTCAGACAAACACCCTAAATTAAGCGGTGCGGCTGTCGAACTTTCCGAAAAAGGAAAGTCAACATTAGAAAAAATGAAAAATGATCGCTTCTTCTACGAAGAGTTATGTGGAGCTCGTAGTGCCGCTTATGAATATGGTTTAGACGGTTCACAATGGATTATGGATAACTATCATGTATCTTTAGGAGAATTTCAGAAAATAGCGACTTTCCATATGGAGCAAGATCAGAAACATGTTGATATGGAAATGACTCTAAAGTATACCCGCCATATGCAGAATAAGATGGAAGAGTATAAAAAGATATTTGCACAAGAGCAAGGAGGAAATATTGCAGATGATATTCAATTTTAATTGAAAATCGAACATATACTGAAACTAAACAAATAAAGGCTGTCCCTATCGGAACAGCCTTTGTAATATCAAGAAGTTTGCTTCTTATTTTTTACGTTGTACACGTTGCCATCCGTAAACAGCTTTGTCTCCAAGTTCTTCTTCGATACGAAGCAATTGGTTGTATTTAGCCATACGGTCTGAACGGCTCAATGAACCTGTTTTGATTTGGCCTGAGTTAGTTGCAACTGCGATGTCAGCAATTGTAGCATCTTCAGTTTCTCCCGAACGGTGAGATGTTACGCTAGTGTAACCTGCACGGTGAGCCATTTCGATAGCATCCAAAGTTTCAGTAAGCGAACCGATTTGGTTTACTTTGATAAGGATTGAGTTAGCACAACCTGTTTCTATACCTTTTTTCAAGAACTCAACGTTAGTTACAAACAAGTCGTCACCTACCAACTGAACTTTATCTCCAAGTTTGTCTGTAAGCAATTTCCATCCGTCCCAGTCATTTTCGCCCATACCATCTTCGATAGAATCGATAGGGTATTTAGCTACTAGGCTTGCAAGGAATTCAACTTGTTCTGCAGATGTACGTTTAGCTCCGTTAGGACCTTCAAATTTAGAATAGTCATAAACACCACCTTTGAAGAATTCAGAAGCAGCACAGTCTAAAGCGATTGTAACATCTTTTCCCGGCTCATATCCTGCTGCTTTAATAGCCTTAAGGATTGATTCAAGAGCATCTTCTGTTCCGTTCAATGTTGGAGCAAAACCACCTTCGTCACCTACAGCAGTACTAAGTCCTCTGTCGTGGAATTCTTTCTTCAAAGCGTGGAATACTTCAGCACCACAGCGTAAACCTTCTTTGAAAGAAGGAGCACCTACCGGACGGATCATAAACTCTTGGAATGCGATAGGAGCATCAGAATGAGATCCACCGTTGATGATGTTCATCATCGGTACAGGAAGAGTATAAGTGTTAGTACCACCAATATAGCGATACAATGGAAGTT
Source organism: Dysgonomonas mossii DSM 22836 (assembly GCF_000213575.1). Lineage (GTDB taxonomy): Bacteria > Bacteroidota > Bacteroidia > Bacteroidales > Dysgonomonadaceae > Dysgonomonas > Dysgonomonas mossii. The sequence continues at coordinate 786,387 of NZ_GL892004.1, read as the reverse complement.
CAAGGTAGTTAGCAGCAGCTTTAGCTACAGCAAGCGAAACACCAAGAATAGCATTAGCTCCTAAATTAGACTTAGTCTTTGTTCCGTCAAGGGCAATCATTTTCAAATCGATACCTCTTTGATCAAGAGCAGATTCACCTAAAAGAGCCGGAGCGATAACTTTGTTTACATTGTCAACAGCTTTCACTACACCTTTACCAAGGTAGCGTTTTTTGTCACCGTCGCGAAGTTCCAAAGCTTCGTTTTCACCAGTTGAAGCACCAGATGGTACTGCAGCACGACCAACCACGCCACATTCCAAAGTTACATCAACTTCAATTGTAGGATTACCTCTTGAATCCAAGATTTCACGTGCGAAAATTTTCTCGATTCTCATTGTTTTTATTTGTTTAAAAATGAATAATGTATTTCGTTTTTTGTTTGTTAAAATTTGAGTAGCAAAATTAGTCTTTTTTCTTGTATTTAATAAATTATAGCAGAGGAAAAATACATCAATTTATGCTTTTTAGCAACTCATATCTTCAAAACTAAAAAGAATAATAAATATACAAAATAAACCTCAGACCTCTAAATAATTCGTTCATCTTTTAGGTTTTTATCACATCTACTCACTATTGAAATAAGTCTAAAACTTACTTCTATTTCAAATATGTTTTATAAATTGCATAGATTTTCTGAAACCGTTTATCTATACTGATCACTAAAAAGCTAAATACTATGTTACCTGATAATTATCAGCAACTGAAAAAAGAATTATCTAAAACAATTCCGTCGAAACGAATTATCACCAATCCTCTGCAACTATTAGCATACGGTACTGATGCAAGTTTTTATCGCCTGATACCTAAAATAGTAGTACAAGTGCATACAGAAGAAGAAGCTGTAGAAGTAATACGTCAGACAGGAAAACTTAATATTCCGGTAACATATCGGGCAGCAGGCACAAGCCTTTCGGGGCAAGCGATAACCGACTCGGTACTGATGGTAGCAACACACGAATGGCGGAAATATACGATTCTTGATGATGAAGCTTTAAAGATAAAACTACAGCCCGGAATAACCGGAGCAAGAGCAAACATTCACCTACAAGCATTTGGTCGTAAAATAGGTCCCGATCCGGCATCTATCAATGCCGCAATGATCGGAGGTATAGCCGCGAACAATGCGAGCGGAATGTGCTGTGGTACAGATCAGAACTCATACAAAACAATAGCAGATATCCGCATCGTCCTCTATGATGGTACTATCCTCGATACTTCGGATGAAGAAAGTAAATTGGATTTCACCGAAAAACACCCTGAAATTATCCGTGAAATAGAAAAACTTAGAGATAGCATAAAAGCAGACAACACGCTTACGGAGCGTATTAAACAGAAATACAAAATAAAGAACACGACAGGATATAGCATAAATGCATTAGTAGATTATGAAGATCCTTTCGATATCATTAAACACCTGATGATTGGTTCGGAAGGGACACTCGCTTTCACCTCCGACATAACCTACCATACGGTTGTGGACGAGAAATATAAAGCTTGTGCACTAATGATCTTCGAAACCATAGAGAAAGCCTGTGAAGTAGTTCCTATGCTCAAAAAGACACCTGTGTCTGCAGTAGAATTACTCGATAGAGATTCTATACGATCTATCGAAGACGATCCGGAAGCTCCTTCATATTTTCGGACATTACCCGAAACAGCCTGTTTGCTGCTGGTAGAAATACAAGCCAACGAACAACTCGAAATGAATGAAAAGGAGGCTGTCATCCGCAAGGCAATTGAAGCATATCCCACAATACAACCATATAAATTTACATCCGATCCTAAAGAATATAAATTTAACTGGAAAGCTCGCAAAGGACTTCTGTCATCCATTGGAGGCCTGCGAAAAACAGGAACAACATGTCTTATAGAAGACGTTGCGTTTCCTATAGATAGACTGGGAGATGCGTGTGTGGCTTTAAAAGACTTATTCAAGCGTTTAGGATATGCGGATGCTGTGTTGTACGGACATGCTCTTGACGGAAACTTCCATATCGTGTTCTCTCAGGACTTCAACAGTCCGAGCGAGGTACAGAAGTATGCAGACATGATGGACGAACTGGCCGACATTGTTGTCAATAAGTTTGATGGTTCATTAAAAGCTGAGCATGGAACAGGACGCAACATGGCTCCTTTTGTAGAAAAAGAATGGGGAGAAGCTGCTTATAAGATTATGCTCAAGATTAAAAATATTTTTGATCCTCATAAACTTATAAACCCGGGGGTAATCATCAACGAGAACCCCAAGATACATCTTGAAAATCTGAAACCTCTTCCTGCAGCAAATGATATAATAGATAAATGTATGGAATGTGGCTTTTGCGAACCAAACTGTGTTGCTGAAGGGTTAACCCTATCGCCACGCCAGCGGATCGTTATTGCTCGTGAAATATCAAGACTAAAAGCATTAGGTGAAGACCCTTCACGATTGAAACAAATGTTGGATGATGCGAAGTATTATTCAGACGAGACGTGTGCTACAGATGGACTTTGTGGATTGGTTTGTCCTGTAAAAATAGATACAGGCAAATTCATCAAGCATGTCCGACACGAAGAAGCATCCGACACTGCAAAAAAAGTAGCGTCTTATATTGGCAACCGCATGGCCGGGACTACCTCGGCAGCAAGAGGGGGACTTAATTTTGTTCACTTCGTCCATTCTATATTAGGTGATACACTGATGGGTGGAATCGCCTCTACGATGCGAACCTTATCTCTAAAAACGATTCCAAAATGGAATAAGGATATGCCTAAGGGTGCGAGCAAGATAAAGGATATGATAATAAATGAAGGACAGGTAGACAAAGTTGTTTACTTTCCTTCGTGTATAAACCGTTCGATGGGCAAATCAAACGGCTATGAAAAGGGCGATGTAGAATTGACAAAAAAGACACAGGAACTTCTACAACGTGCAGGATTTACGATTATTTATCCGGAGGGTATCAATAGCCTTTGTTGTGGAATGGCGTTTAGCAGTAAAGGTCTGAAAGAAGAAGGTGCCCGCAAATCGAAAGAGCTGGAAAGTGCATTATTGAAAGCTTCCGAAAATGGGAAATATCCTATTCTATTTGATATGAGTCCATGCTTCTATACATTTCATGAGGCATACGAGAGTAAAGACTTAAAGATATATGACCCCATAGAGTTTATGCTCGACTTTGTGATGCCTAAGCTGGAAATCAAACACCCTCGTAATATAGTGACTGTTTTCCCTGTATGCTCAGTCAAGAAGATTGGTATGGAACAAAAGCTTTTGCAATTGGCCAAGTTATGCGCCAAAGAGGTTGCCTTTGTGGATACGAATTGTTGCGGTTTTGCCGGCGACAGAGGATTTACATATCCCGAGTTGAATGCTCACGGACAAAGACACCTCAACGAACAAATTCCTGCCGGATGTAAAGACGGCTACTCTACGAGCCGCACTTGCGAAATCGGGATGAGCGAATACAGCGATATAAATTTCAAGTCTATATTTTATCTGATTGATGAAGTAACGAAGTAGAGAAACAGACAACCGATAGAAAAGACTAAATAGAATCACTCTAAATAAAAAAACTTAAAACCTATATATGTCTATAATTTTCTCATATCTTTGCATTTGATATGAAAAGATTTGCACAAAATTTCATTCTTATAATTGCTGCCGCTACGGTGTTTCTTACCGGTGCGGGGGTTACAATTATAAACTACTGCTGCAACTCATGTAGCGAGCAAACCCTTTTCATGACCGAGCAACATACATGTTGTTCTCTGGAACATCAGAAAGCGGAGCAGAAAGGTGATTGCTGTTCGATGCACAAAGATGTATCACACGATGAATCGTGCGGAGACACTTCTTTCACTCAAGATATATCTTGCACCGCCTCTCGTTTATCTATAGATATTGACGCCTCTTCATTCAGGCCGATAGTATCTGTGCCATTCGTTTGGATATCTGATGCTTCTCCAACTATTCCTTTGAGTATCCTTACAGATAATTCTTTATATACTCAAGATAATCCTATATTCGAATCTCCACCGGATATTCCACCTCGTGAATACCTGTCCCTCATTCGCGTACTTATTATTTGATTTTTGTAATACACATCAGCTTATTGTGTACCGATATGGTATACAACAAAGTCTCTATTGTATTTTACAAATCAAATAATAAGAATTCAAATGAAAACATTTAAAATATTTATTCTACTTCTCCTCATCCCCATTTTCGCATTTAGCAAAGACATCTTGAAAGGATATGTATTCGACAACCAAAAACAGCCTTTAATAGGTGCATCTGTAAGATGGGAGAATGCAAAGGCAGGAGTAATGACTGACGAACATGGTTATTTTGAAATATCGGGTACACCACACAAAGATCACATGCTCGCCATATCGTATGTCGGATTTGAAGATAAAGTTATCCACATACATGATTTTGCAGACACACAAAACGTTGTATTGCAAGAAAATGCCGAATTAGGCGAAGTAGTTGTAGAAAGAACTGTGCCGGGAACAATCAAATCTCGGACAAGCCTTCTGAATACCGAAAAAATAACAACCAAAGAATTACACCGTGCGGCATGTTGCAATCTTTCCGAAAGCTTCGAAACAAATCCTTCTGTAGACGTCTCTTTTAGCGATGCGGTAACAGGAGCTAAACAAATACAACTGCTCGGACTAGCCGGAACTTACGTGCAAACATTAACAGAAAACTATCCTAACTTTAGAGGAGCAGCCTCAGTATACGGACTGGACTACATACCCGGGCCATGGATGGAAAGCATACAGATATCTAAAGGTGCAGCTTCGGTAAAGAACGGCTATGAGTCGATTACAGGACAAATGAATGTAGAATATAAAAAGCCAAATAGCGCAGATCCTCTCAGCTTGAATTTATTTTCGAGCGATGCCGGAAGATACGAAGGTAATGCCGATGCAGCATTTATCTTGAATGATAAATTAAGTACGGGGGTATTCCTACACTATTCGAATGAATCTGCATCACATGACGACAACGATGACAGCTTCTTAGACATGCCGAAGAAACACCAGTTTAATATGATGAACAGGTGGAATTATATGTCGGGCAAATATGCTTCACAATTCGGCGTTCGTTTCTTACAGGATTACCGTACCAGTGGGCAAACAATGCACACTTTAAATTCCGCCTCCATTAATACTGATCCATACGAAATATCTGTAAAGACAAACAGAGGGGAATTTTACACAAAGAACTCATACATTGTAGACGAAGAGCGTAACGGCAATATTGCTCTGATATTCACAGGCTCATACCACGATCAGAAATCAAAGTATGCCGCTGATAAATACAATGTATATGAAAACAATCTGTATGCATCATTAATGTATGAAACAGGGTTTGGCAAGATGCACCAACTAAGTGCAGGTTTAAGTATGAATTGGGACAAATACAACCAATCAATTTATCTGACTCAGCCAATCACAAATCAGCCTGATGAGGAAACTGTAACAGGAGGATATCTGCAATATACCTTTAACAAGGATGATAAGTTCATAGCCCTAGCCGGATTACGGACTGACTACAGCACCCTGCACAAAAAAGCCTTTGTTACGCCACGCCTGCACTTAAAATATATGCCTGTAGAGTGGCTAAACCTTAGAGCATCTGCAGGAAAGGGCTATCGCACGGTGTTTGTTATGCCTGAAAACAGTTACTTCTTAGCAAGCAGCCGAAAGATAGAGATAGCAGATAATCTGCAACAAGAGTCGGCATGGAACTACGGCACAAGCATATCTTTTCATATACCAATAAGAGGAGAAGAACTTACCATATCGGGAGAGTGGTACAGAACCGACTTCGACAATCAGGTGGTAACCGATGTAGATAGCGACCCTCATGCTGTAAAGTTCTATAACCTATCGGGCAAATCGTATGCCGATAGTTATCAGATAGAAGCATCATACCCCTTATTCAAAGGGTTTAATATATTGGGGGCGTATCGTTGGACAAATGCAAAAACAACTTACGGAGATAAACTAATGAAGAAACCTCTTATAAGTGACTACAAAGCACTTCTAACAGGCTCTTACGAAACCCGCTTAAAAAAATGGGTATTCGACCTTACCGCCCAATTTAACGGAGGCGGACGTATGCCAACCCCTGATGCGGTGAATCCTTTGTGGAAAACTACATTCGATTCGTTTACAATACTGAATGCACAGATCACTAAGAACTTCCGTAATTGGAGTATCTATGTGGGAGCAGAAAACATTACGGATTTCAAACAAAAAAATCCGATCGTCTCGGCCGAAAATCCATTTGGTGATGACTTTGATGCCACAATGGTTTGGGGACCAACTCAGGGTCGTAAATTTTACGTAGGATTACGATATGCTATTGGGAAGTAGTTAAGGTAGTTATAATCTAAAATATTAAGCGGGGTGAAGTATCTATTATTAATGAGATATTTCACCTCGCTTTTTATATTTATGTCTTACAAACAGAATTAGCTTTATCAATAAGATAAGAGAGGAAAGGAAAACAGGTAAAAAGATCAAGACATTGACTAACAGTGCCGTGGCTTGCATATCTATATCCAGAAAGTAAAGTACAACTCCTATCAGCAGCCAACAAAGAATAGAAAGGACAGACATTATCAATAATGCCAATGGCTCTCTCCTACCCTTGAAGTGCTTTATCAACACATAAGCCGGTATAAGAATAACAACGAATAATATGAGGGAGAAGTCTAATCCAAACATTACTCTTACCCCTCAAAGAAATAATCAAACTCGAAAGCCATACTATTAAACGCCTCTTGCTTTATCAAATCTTCATCGTCCTTATATGCAGATAATTTTTGAAGAATGCGATCTGCAATATCTTTAGATTGGCGACCGATATGTTTTAGAGTTAACAATGCAGCATTTCGCAGAAAAATATCCTCGGATATCACATCATCCCAAATAGTTGATATTAATTCTACCGCTACTGGTTCAGTCTTCTTAGCAATAAACAAACGAGCTAATAGCCAATAGCCAGTGGCTCTGACATCTGTAACCGTTGAGTTTGCCCACTCCAATGCTATCTCTCTGGCAAATGTCACATTTTGAAGCAAGTTTGCACAAACCTGTTCTCTTATCTCCTGATTGGGAATAGATAAAACCCATTCATCAGCCTTTTCTTTTGTAAAAGAATCGGTTGGATAAAGTAGGGTTGCCAATATTTTCAACTCACGGGTATTGTCTGCCCAAAGAGTTTCAGCCAATTCTGAATCGGGTTGATAACGCTTCGCTAAATCTTTTATCTGCTGAACAGTCAAACCAAAGTTTAGCTTGTAATCCAAACCACGCTGGCGCATGTTTGTTGAAACGATGCCGTTCATAGCCATACGGCATCTCTTACGAATGTCTTTTATTATATCTTCTTGCATTTATACCTCAAAGTCTACGGCTTTTCTATCTATTACAGCCTCTCTGATAAAAGGAAGAACAGCCTGATGTAACGGATGATTCTGATATATTTCTAAATCTTCTTTCTTACTCAATTCTGAATAAAGAGCAACATCAAAGTTGCCACCTCCTAAAAAGTCGATACCTACTTCTATCTTGAGTAATCCATCAATTTTGCCCGACAAAGCTTCCAGTTTCTCTTTTATTAGCTTTGCATTTGTAGCTTTATCATTTCCGTGAGCTTCATCTTTCAGCTTCCACATTACGATGTGTTTAATCATATTCTGTTATATTTTGGTTTTATCAAAAGGTGACAAAAGTGACACTTTTTGCACGTATTTATATCGTCACCTTTTTTCTTTAAATCATTCTATTAATAGATAAAAACAAGCAGAAATTATTCTGCGTACTCATTCGGTGACACTTTTATCTCTGCAAAAAGCGTACCATCCAGTTTATAATAAGCGAATATTACTGTCATTTTATCTTTACGAAACATATCGAGATCTTCCCCTTTATTCTCACGTAACCCCATAGTGATAGCAGGTTTTGCACTCCGAATAAATTCGTCAACAGACACGGTAGGCTCTTGAGTAAAAGTGTAGTAATACTTATATTCTGTAGCAGAAACAGCCTCGGCTCGATCCATGCGTATATTACCGGGTAATACCATCGGCATCGAAGCATTCGCTTTTTCGGCCAGCTTAATATATTTCTTCTTCGGTGCTTCTCCTTTTACTTCTGTTTTTACAGTTTTTTCATCTGTTGTATTATCCGTTTTTGATTTTGAGCCACAACTAGAGAAACCAACCAGAGCAATCGAACAAACAAGAGCAAAAACAATATATTTTTTCATAACTATCCGATTTTTATTAATAATCAAGTGATAAAGATACGTATTCAAAAAAGAATCTGATCTCTCTTACTGTTATATTTTAACTCACTACGTATTTATAAGAGAGAAAAACAGACCTAAAAACTGTTCTTTATTCAATCAATATCGATTATATCTTAACATCTACAAAAAAACTAACCAACAACAATATATTAAGAAGTGTAACAACGATGGCTATGCCATACAACAATATTTTGGTAAAAAGAGTATTGGCATATTTTCCCATTACCTCTCTAGATGAAGTAAGCCTTACCTGCAAAAACACAGTTATTGGAAGTTGCACACTCAAAATGGCTTGAGAGATAATCAACCCTTTGAAAGGATCTCCGATCATAAATATGATTAGCAATGCTATTCCAAGCGAGATAATAACACCTGTACGCGAATGAATATCTTTTATATCATAAGGCTCGTCGTACATGCCTGCAAATATAGAGCCTGCCGCAATACCCGAAGTCATAGAAGACGAGACTCCCGCCAACAGCAATGCCAATGCAAATATCACAACCGCATTATTCCCTAGCAATGGTTCGAGCAGAGAGTGAGCCTGTTGAAGATCATTGACTACAATATTTTCTCTAAAGAAAGTTGAAGCAGCTAATAAGATCATCGCACTATTTATTGCCCACCCGATAAACATAGAGAAAAAGGTATCGAAAAACTCGTACTTCAATTGTTTTTCAATTACAGCCTCATCTTGCAAATTCCACTGACGGCTTTGTATGACTTCCGAATGCAGAAAAAGATTGTGCGGCATCACCACTGCACCTAGTACACTCATTATAATCAGCATGCTCCCTTCAGGAATCGAAGGTACTACCCATGCTTGTGCAGCCTCTCCCCACTCTATATCAACAAGAAAAAGCTCGTAGATAAAAGATAGTCCGATAAGGGAGACAAAAGCAATAATATAACGCTCTATCTTTTTATACGAATTGGAAAACATCATCGCAAAAACGAAAACTGCAACCAACACAGACCCCACTTTAATAGGAATATCAAAAAGCATATTCAATGCAATAGCCCCTCCCAATATTTCAGCCAACGATGTGGAGACAGAAGCCCCCATTGCCGACCACAATATAGTCCGCGAGCCCATTCGTGGCAAATATTTATTAGCCGCTTCGGAAAGACAGAGTCCTGTCACAATACCCAAGTGAGCTACATTGTGTTGAAGGATAATCAACATAACGGTAGACAACGTTACTACCCATAAGAGGGCATATCCAAACTCCGATCCTGCCGCAAAATTCGAAGCCCAGTTACCCGGATCGATAAATCCCACAGTTACCAACAATCCGGGGCCTATATATTTTAATAGCTCCAAAGCACCATACTTTGGTTTGGGATGGATGCGTGTATATGCTTTCTTTAATTTTTCAAAAAGATTCATTACGTTCTATATTTGAATACAAAATTATCTTTTTCGCAAAACAATCTTCATAAAATGTGAAAAGAATTAATCATTCCAAAGCCCAACACCTTTCTTTTTCTTATATTCGCAGAATTAATATTTTTAAACACGAAATTATGAAACAAACAGGTATTACTCTCATAGTTGCATTATTTGTAGCTTTTTTTTATTCATGTAAAGATTCGGCAGACTTGACCAACTCGATACCGGCGAGTGCCGCTACTGTTATACATATCGATACAAAATCTCTATTGACAAAAGCCGACTATAAGCCACTGGAGAATAAAGTTATAAAAGAAGCCCTCGACAAGGCTAAATCCGGCGGCAACGCTACAAAAGCGATTGAACAACTTGAGAGTTTCCTTAAAAACCCGAATTCAACAGGCATCGATTTTCTTAGCGACTGTTACATGTATATGGACAGTACTACAATGGGGATTGTTTTGAAAATGGACGATCAGAAGAAATTGAAAGAATTACTTATCAAGACCTTCGAACTACCGGAGCAAATGTTGGAAGAAAAAGATGGGGTGACTACAGTAAGTGCACAACAAAACTTTGTTATAGGCTGGACTAAGGACAAGCTTTTATTGCTTACATATATGGGAACTGTATATTATCGTGACCAAAGTGCCTTGCCTGATCTGAAAACATTGGTTACAAAACAACTAACGCAAACAGCAAAAGAGAGCATCAACTCTAAAAAATCATTCGCAGAATTTATTTCGAACAAAAAAGATATTTCAATCTTCTCTTCATACAGTAATATAAAAGGAATGTGGTCTTCTTTGTTGCCTCAGGCATTGGCAATGCAAGGACATGACGGGAATACTGTAAATAAAATGCTAACAGGATTATATGACCAATTAAAAGATATAAATACAGCGGCTTTTATTTCGTTCGAAAAAGGGGAAATAGCATTTAGCAATAAAATGTACTATGATACCCCGGAAGCAGAGAAGAAGTTTAACGAACTGGCGTCGCAGATGACAGGTAAACTAAAAGGTGATCAGCTTAAATACTTTACAGATAAACCGATCTTTTCAATCTCGGCTAACATGAAAGGAGAAGGAATATATAATTATCTGAACGAATTAGGCTTCATCTCTCTGATAGAAGAGAATGCCGGTTCTAACTTATCGGAGTTAGGCATCGACCTGAAATCTTTTATCTCGAATATGGATGGAGACATCACCTTTGCCGTAAATAATGTAAAAATTATAACAAAGAAATCTGAGTACTACGATTTTGAATATACAGATTCATCACCCGAACTTTCATTTTTTGCAGACCTCAAAGACGCTAATTCTATATGGAATATTGCAAAAGGAAAGATAAAGGAACTTAATGGCGAAGCTGCTGTTTTCACTGAATTGAATCCAAATACATATTCGCTGAAAATGGATGAGAATACAACCGCTTATTTTGGAATCAACAACAATATGTTCTTCTTTACAAATAGCGAAAGTGTATTCAAAAACATATCAGCAACAGGACTAAAGAGTGATCTGTCGGATCAGGCAAAAGATAATACTACATTTATATGTGGAACATTCAGCCCTCTAAAACCATTATTATTGTCAGAAATGGGAGGTAACGATAAAACCAAGGAGCTTGTCACAAAAGGCTTCGACTTGCTTGGTGATTATAATTATATAACAACTCAGGACATGAGTGGCAATGGTAAAATCGTTATTACAGATACAAGTGGCAATAGCCTTGCTGTAATTTGTAAATTTGTAGACAGTGTAGTTACACATATCGCTCAAGAATATTAAATAAAAAGCTGATAGCTAGAAGCTAACAGCTAAGCATGGATGAATACGATACAATTAAAAAACGCCCTTCCTGATGTCTTCTCGGAGATAAAAGATATAAAATCAGATATCTGGAGACAAGACGTCACTTTTGAGAAGGGAAAAACATACCTGATAAAAGCAGAATCAGGCTTAGGAAAAAGTTCGCTCTGTAGCTATATCTATGGCTACAGAGCCGATTTTTCGGGAAATATCCTTTTTGACGAAGCAGAAGTCAAAAATATAAAAAGAAAAAAATGGGATAACATCAGATCAAAACATCTGAGTCTTCTGTTTCAAGAACTACGTCTCTTTCCCGAATTGACAGCACTGGAAAACATCCGGCTAAAAAACAATCTCACTCACCACAAAACCGAATCGGAAATCAATTTGATGTTCGATAGGTTGGGCATTAGTGAAAAGACAAACCAACCAATAGGAAAAATGTCTTGGGGGCAGCAGCAGCGAGTGGCAATTATCCGCTCGCTTTGCCAGCCTTTCGACTTTCTTATTCTCGACGAACCCATCAGCCATCTCGATGACAACAATGCCAAAATCATTACTGAGCTTATCCTCCAAGAGGTAACAGCGCAGCATGCAGGGTTGATAGTGACCTCGATAGGCAAAGATTTACCAATGGATTACTCTCAAATATTATCGCTATGAATCTGGTTTGGAAGCTCTTGAAACAAAATATAAGCAAAGGACAGTTTGCCGGATTCTTCATTGCCAATCTTATCGGATTAACAATTGTTCTGCTTGGCCTCCAGTTTTACCTGGATATCAACCCCTTGTTTTCGGAAAAGGATACTATCATGAAGAGGGATTTTTTGGTACTAACAAAACAAGTAGGTATTTACAATACACTGAACCCTCAAGCATCAGGTTTCTCCGCCGAAGAAATTAAAAATATAGAGAACACCAGTTTTGCAACGCAGGTAGGAGCATTCACCGCTTCGAGATATAAGGTTTTTGGAGGAATAAATACCAATCAGGGAGGTTTCAACACCGAGATGTTTTTCGAATCGGTTCCTGATGATTTCATAGATGTAAAGACCGACAGGTGGAAATTTAGTCCCGATGATGAATTCGTTCCTATTATCCTTCCTAAAAACTACCTTGACCTCTACAATTTTGGTTTTGCCGAAGCTCGCTCCATGCCGAAACTTTCGCAGAGTGTAATCGGGATGGTGAATTTCAACATCACCATATCAGGCAAATGGCAACATAAGGAGTTTAAGGGGCAAATAGCCGGTTTTTCGAATCGGATAAACACAATCCTTGTTCCCGAATCTTTTATGAAATGGGCCAACGAAAACTACGGCGAACAAGCCGTCTCCAATCCCAGCCGACTGATGGTAGAAGTAAACAATCCTGCCGATCCAAATATTGCGACCTTCCTCAAAAAGAATAACTATGAAGTAGAAGGCGAAAACTCGGCAGTGAGTAAAATGTCTTATTTCCTAAAGATAATGGTAGGCATTGTTATTGCAATAGGGATAATAATCTGTGCACTAGCCTTTTTTGTTCTTACACTCAGCATCTATCTGCTATTGGAAAAGAATATGGATAAACTACGAAATCTCCGTCTGATAGGTTATGCAAAAAGCGCGGTAATCCGTCCTTACGAGTTGATGGCTATCGGGATGAACTTTGCGATACTCATACTTGCTATTGCCTCGGTCTTGGTGATACGCATCAAGTACAGCGATATCGTACGCAATGTATGGAGTGAGTTCGAAGGTTCGGACATTATGATTACTCTGATTGCCGGAGTCTGTATCTTCTTACTTTTATCTTCGCTGAATATTCTGATAATAAGAAGAAAAGTAAAATAGAAATTTATTCTTTCGATTTCTTCTTTTCCCTCACAGAAGAAGCATATACTCCAAAGAGACAAAGCACAAAGAAGGTGATGAATGTAATACGCATACTCCCTATAAACTGAGGGTGAGGTGCTAAAGACAAATCGATATTGCCCACCATTATCGACATAGCCATTATAGCAATCCCCATACTAAGAGACTGCCCTGTAAGCCTCATCGTACCCATCGTTGCAGATGCCAATCCATAATGTTTTCTGTCTACCGAACTCATGATAATATTTGTATTTGGGGAAGAGAATATTCCAAAACCTAACCCCAAAAGAACCATCATGATACCAATAAAGTAATAGCTTGTAGTCTCGGTAATAAAGCACAATCCACCCAAGCCAACTGCAATAATAGACATGCCTAAGGTAGCTAGAAATGTTGGAGACATTTTATCAGACAAACTCCCAGACCTCAAAGCGGCGATAGCCTGTATAACAGATTGTATGATAAGTATCAGTCCCGCATCGCGAGGAGATAATCCCCGCACATACTGAAGATACAGGCTCAACATGAAGGAAATGGCAAATGTCGCCGAATAATTTATCAGAGCAGACAACGAAGACATCCGAAACATTTTGTTGCCGATAAAAACACGGATATTAAACACCGGAAACTCTTGCTTCTTTTCATATAAAGCAAATAGGAATAATACGATTATACCTATTACAATAAAAATGAAACCCTGAATATGAGGTAATTCCGCAAAGCCATAAATCAGAGCAAACAGCCCAATAGCAAACAAGATAGAACCTATCGTATCAAACTTACTTTTCACCTCTTCTTTCCAGTCTTCTTTAATGATATAATATCCACCTACAGCAACGATAAAGCAAATAGCCGCAGAAACAAAAAAGATACTATGCCAATTGAAGTATTGAGTAAGCAAACCACCCACAAAAGGTCCGGCAGCCAATGAGGAATACACAGTTGCAGCAACTACCCCCATAGCTTTCCCCCGTTTTTCGGCAGGTATAGAAGAAGTAAGAATAGCTGTACTAGTACCAAACATCATGGCACTACCTATTCCTGCAAGGAAGCGGTATATGATAAGCGTAACCCCTGTTGTTGCTAATCCACTCAATACCGAAAATATAGTCAGAATAACTACCCCCCATATAAACACCTTTTTGCGTCCTATCATGTCTGCCATACGGGCACAGGGTATTTGCAAAATGGCTGTAGACAGCATATAAGAAGTCGGCACCCATCCCGACATAACAGCGTTGAGCGATAAGTCTTTATTGATATACGGCAGCGCAAGATTTAGAGCCGAACTTATAAAAGGCACAAGCGAAGAAGCCAGACACAGGATAAATAACAAAGCTCCTGTGTTTGCTTTTTTCTCAGGATGCGTCATAGTCTGATCAGTTTATTCAAGATTGTTTCTATCATCTTATTGCATGATGGAATATATTGAGTGTTTTTTCTTATATAATCTTCCGATTGAATATATTTTCCTCCAACAAGTTCTTCATCACTATTATTGAGTATATCGGCGCAACTTTTTTCAGTTGCTTCAAAATGGAACTGTAAGCCGATAACCTTTTCTTTATACGAAAAAGCCTGATTAACACATGCCTCACTCGAAGCGAGCAGCTTGGTTCCTACCGGCAAATCAAATGTATCGCCGTGCCATTGGAAAACAATAGGAGACACGGTTTCACTTCCGAATAAGTCCTGAGATTCTTTGTCAACAAACGATATGGACAACCAGCCTATTTCTTTTTCTTTATTTGGATATACTGCGGCTCCCAATGCATTGGCTATTATTTGCGAACCCAAGCAGATACCCAGCACTGCTTTGTCTGAATCAATTGCTTTTCGGACAAAGAGCTTTTCATCTTTCAACCAAGGATAGCTGTCTTCTTCATAAGTCCCCATAGGGCCTCCCATAATTACGAGCATATCAAAGTCATCCTGATCAGGGAACTTATAGTCCTCAAAAACTTTGGTTACGGTTAGACTATAACCGTTATCCTTTACCCATTTTTCGATATACCCCAAGCCTTCGTATGGTACATGCTGAATGTAATGAACCCTGTATGTAGACATAATTATATTTTTGTGTGATTTAAACTTTAAATGTACCAAAAATGTTCATATCAAGAACAATCTATAAAAAATATAGTTTTCAAAATAAAAACTATATCATACCTTTACATTCATAACACGCTACTAAGGATGTCAGATTATAATATACTACTAGCTTTTATACTCACTGCTATAGCCGGACTATCTACCGGAATAGGCAGCCTGATTGCATTATTGGCAAGACATACAAATACAAATTTCCTTTGCGCTTCTCTCGGCTTTTCGGCAGGAATCATGATATACGTTTCCTTTATGGAAATGATACCCGAAGGGAAAATAGAACTTGTTGCTGCTTATGGAGAAAAACTAGGTACACTTTATCTTATTCTGGCATTTTTTATAGGAATTGCATTTATCAATCTCATTGACTTTCTTATTCCCGAATCTCTAAACCCTCATGAAATACAAGGGGTAGAAGACATGGGTATAAAAAAACGGGCATTGAAACGCACAGGTATCGTAGTTGCCATGTCTATAGCAATTCATAATTTTCCCGAAGGGATAGCCACATTTACATCGGCTCTCGGGTCTTTAGACGTTGCAATACCGATTACGATAGCAATAGCAATACACAATATCCCCGAAGGGATTGCTGTGGCTGTACCCATATATCATGCAACAGGCAGCCGGCAGAAGGCTTTCTGGCTTTCGTTTGCATCCGGTCTGGCAGAGCCGTTCGGTGCACTGATTGCCTATTTTTTCCTTTTACAGTTTTGGACTCCTGCTATCAATGGGCTTATACTGGCTGCGGTGTCGGGCATTATGGTGTTCATCTCATTGGACGAACTTTTGCCTAGTGCCGAGAAATATGGGAAACATCATATTTCGATTATGGGACTCGTAGCAGGGATGCTGGTCATGGCATTCAGTTTATATTTGTTTATATAAAAAATCCTGCCTCTTTTCGAGAAGCAGGATCACAATACCGTGTTGATAAATATAAGTTCTATTTTATTGCTGTCAGATTATCTTTTGCATTCACCTGCACTACTGCCAACAGTTCACCCTGTGCATCATATATGTGTTGCAAGTGTTGAGACTGTAACGACCATGTAGATATACCCTGATCCCATGTTGTATAAGCAATATCTACCACTTGTCCTTTATTGTTATATTCATAACTGTACTTCTGAACTCCTACCCAACCTTCTTTATCTACCCATTTGTAAAGTACTCTTTCTTGTAAAGAACCATCAGTACTATATTTGTATACTGTTTTGTCCAACGCCTTCGAGGTTTCTTTATCTACTGTTACGTACTCTTTCGTTTTGTCGTCATTATTGCTATAAACTCTGGTTTTAGGACTCCCTGCATATGCATTTGCTACAGATAATAATACGACTAAAAGTGATGTTAATATTGTTGTTCTCATGACTGTATTTACTTTAAATATTTCTTAATCTTTTTACCAATTATTTGAAAAGCGCTTCTATACATAAGACGATAATCCCAAGAATATAGTTACAACTTTTTCCTGTTTTTTTGAAAGAAATACATAAAGCACTAGAAAACAGAATCTTTACAAAGCAAACAATTTATATGTGTTTTATAAAAAGTAAATACAATCAATCTCTTTATCGAAAATATTCTCATATATTTGTACTTATACTAACTTGCATCAATAACACAATTTATGAAAAAATACTTATTCACCCTTAGTCTGATCGTCATTTCATGTCTTTTTAGTCTAAATTCATGTAAAAAAAGTGGCAGTAAAGAGATCAACTCCGAGTTTGCAAAATATATTGCAGCCTTTACCTATGGGAAAATATCTTCATCTTCCGAGATCCAAATCGAACTTACACAAGATATTCCGACAGCCGAACTCAATAAAGAAATTGAGCAGGAGCTATTTGAATTTTCACCATCGATAAAAGGTAAAGCTTACTGGACCAGTACACGTACTATCAAATTTGTACCTGATTCGGGTGAGTTGAAACAAGGGACAGAATATGATGCTTGGTTCAAACTCGACAAGGTTCTGAAAGTAGATAGCGACTTCAAAGAGTTCTACTTTTTTTTCCGTGTGCCCGAACAAAACTTCAACGTAAACCTACGTTCTTATACTCAAATGAAAGATAATGACCTTGTGTGGAACACTGTACAAGGCGAAATTCTTTTAGCCGATGAGGCCAATACAGACGATGTAAAAAGTATGTTCTCTTTATCGGGCGGAGATAAATCTAAAGATGCTAAAATAAAGATTACTCCAAGCGAAATAAAAGGTAGATACAATCTAACGATAGACAGCCTCTACAGAGGTACAAAAGAAATAGAATATACATTGAGCATAAAGGGGAGTGCCATAAATGCAAAAAGAGATGATGAGCAAAAAATCATTATCCCTGCAATCTCCGATTTTAAGGTATTAGACGTATCAATGGAATATTCTCCGCAAGAATGCGTTCGCATTACTTTCAGTGATCCTCTATCTCTCAATCAGAATATACAGGGACTGATAAAACCGGGTATTATAGAAAGTTTTTCTTTCGATATTCAGAAAAATATAATGAAACTCTATCTTGATAAAACGACAAGAGGAACAAGTACTGATCTGAAAATATTCAAAGAGCTGAGAAACTCACAAAACAAGACTCTTGATAAAGATTATACGTTCAGTGTAAATTTCGAAAAGAACAAACCCGAAATAGAAGTACCGAATGCAGGTAATATACTACCAAATTCGGATAATCTGATCATTCCATTCAAGGCTGTCAACCTTTGGGCAGTGGATGTAAAAGTTATTAAAATATACGAAAACAATATACTGGGTTATCTACAATCGAATGATTTTGGAGGAAGCAACGAGCTAAAACGTTTCGGTCGTCTGGTTCTAAAAAAACGTATCCGCTTGGATGAAGACCCTACGATGAAACTGGATGAATGGAATACATTCTCTCTGGATATGGCAAAACTAATTAAGCAAGATCCGGGGGCTGTGTATAAAGTGGAATTCACCATGAAAAAAGAATACTCTCTTTATCCTTGCGACGGTATGATTCCTCAGATACCGAAAGATGCGGCATTGCAACGTTTCGACAATGAAATGGACGAAGAAGACGAAAAGCAATGGGATAATCCGGGATATTACTACTACTCCGACGAATGGGAT
Source organism: Dysgonomonas mossii DSM 22836 (assembly GCF_000213575.1). GTDB lineage: Bacteria > Bacteroidota > Bacteroidia > Bacteroidales > Dysgonomonadaceae > Dysgonomonas > Dysgonomonas mossii. The sequence goes on along the minus strand of NZ_GL892004.1, from coordinate 767,748 downwards.
TGGGATGAATATAACTGGCAAGAAAGAAATAACCCTTGCGACCCGACATATTACATGAACAAAACATCAGAGGTCGTTGTATTAGCATCCAACATTGGTATCACAGCAAAAATGGGTTCCGAAAAGAAAATGACGGTAGCCCTTACAGATATACTAACTACAAACCCTATTTCGGGTGCAACCGTTGATATTTACAACTATCAGATGCAACGCATTGGCACAGGCAAAACGGATGGAGACGGCTTTACAGAAATAGAATACAAGGGAGGTGTTCCGTTTGCAGTTATCGCATCGCATGGCAAAGAAAAAGGTTATCTGAAGGTTACTTCAAATCTTTCCTTATCGCTTAGCAACTTTGATGTTAGCGGACAAGAGATACAAAAAGGACTGAAAGGGTATATCTATGGAGAGCGAGGCGTGTGGCGTCCGGGCGATTCTATATTTGTCACCTTCATTCTCGAAGATAGGAATCAGACATTACCAAAAGACCATCCTGTTTCACTCGAGCTATATACCCCACGCGGGCAAATGGCTCAACGTTATGTATCCACTACGGGTAAAGATGGATTCTATGCTTTCCGTATGGCTACCGATCCGAATGCTATTACGGGCAATTGGAGGGCGCGTGTAAAGGTGGGAGGAGTAACATTCTCGAAGACATTGAAAATAGAAACCGTTAAGCCGAACCGTTTAAAAGTACGACTTGATGCAGGTGAAATGATAAACGCAGGAAGCGGCACATTTTCTGCGCCGTTGTCTTCGCAATGGCTACATGGTGCTCCGGCGGCAAACCTAGCTGCAAAAGTGGAAATGACATTAAGTAAAGCATCCAATCCATTCAAAGGATACGAAACGTATACGTTCAACAACCCAACGTCGAACTTTGCTTCGGATACCTATACAGTTTTTGATGGAAAACTTGATGCCGAAGGAAATGCAACAGTGAGAACAAGCCTGCCTCAGGCATCCAGTGCACCGGGAATGTTGAGAGCAAATATCGTTTCCCGAGTATTTGAGTCGGGAGGAGATGCCAGTATATATACTCAAACTGCTGCTTACTCTCCATATTCGTCATATGTAGGAGTTAAAGCCCCAACAAGCAGCGATTACGGCTGGTTGGAGACAGACAAGGACAATATGTTTGATATTGTTACACTCAGCCCCGAAGGGAAACCAATCAACCGCTCAAATGTAAATGTAAAGATTTATAAATTGAAATGGTCTTGGTGGTGGAATACCAATGACAATTTGGCTTCTTATGTGAATAATACATCGACCGAAGTCTTATTAAATGAAAATATTTCAACTTCGGCAGGAAAAGCGAAAGCCAAGTTTCGTGTAAACTATCCGGATTGGGGACGTTATCTCATCATGGTAAAAGATGAACAGAGCGGACATATCACAGGTAGAGTATTCTATGTGGATTGGCCATCGTGGAGAGGACGCTCAGAGAAAGATGACCCAAGCGGATTAACAATGCTTTCGTTCTCTACAGACAAGCAGTCTTACAAAGTTGGAGAAACTGTTACCGTAATTTTACCAAAAAGTTCAAAGGGTCGTACCCTGATTACCATAGAGGATGGCTCACGTATCATTTCGCGCGAATGGGTAAAAACAAGTGCTACAGAAGATACCAAGCACACCTTCAAGGTGACGGAAGAAATGACACCTAACTTCTACATTGCCGCCAGCCAGTTACAACCGCATGCGCAAACAGACAATGATCTGCCTATCCGCATGTATGGTATCTTGAACATCAATGTAGAAAATAAAGAAACGGAACTGAATCCTGTCATTACGATGCCGGATGAACTTCGTCCGGAAAAGGAATTCAGTGTTTCGATATCCGAAAAGAACAAGAAGGATATGACTTATACCCTCGCCATTGTAGATGAAGGTTTGTTAGACCTCACATCATTCAAAACACCGAATGCATGGGCTGATTTCTATGCCCGTCAGGCTCTGGGTGTACGCACATGGGATATGTTCGACATGGTAGTAGGCGCACAAACAGGTAAGCTTGGTCCTCTATTGAGCATTGGGGGTGACGAAGCTTTGAAGCCAGCTAACAATGTTATGAGCCGATTTAAACCTGTAGTAAAATACATGGGGCCATTTACAATAAGCGGAGGTAAAACGGATACACACAAAATCAAACTTCCATCTTATTTCGGATCAGTACGTGTAATGGTTGTTGCCGGAAATAAAAAAGGGGCTTACGGAAGTGGAGAGAAAACTGTTCCTGTAAGAAATCCACTGATGATATTATCTACATTACCACGTGTAGCAGGTCCTGACGAAGAGTTCTTGCTTCCTGTAAATGTATTTGCGATGGATAAAAAAGTGAAAACTGTAAATCTGACAGTAGAATCGAAGGGTATATTCCAATTTACAGAAGGAACTTCTAAATCTGTATCATTTACGAATGTAGGCGACAAGATGGTTTACTTTAAAGTGAAAGTCGGAAAGAAAACAGGCTATGAGAAAGTTGTGATTAAAGCGACGGGAGGAGGAGAATCTGCTACAGAAACAATTGATATTGAGATTCGCAATCCGAACCCGAATGTGCTGTTAAGTTCTCACGCTCTTGTTTCTCCAAACGATACGGCACATCTAGCCATATCATTCGAAGATATAAAAGCTGAAGACTGGGCAAAACTTGAAGTATCACGTATGCCGGGAGTGAATCTGAATAACACATTAACTTATTTGCGCTACTATCCTCACGGATGTACCGAGCAAGTGACATCAAAAGGATTCCCTCTGTTATTCTTAGAAAAATTCAGACCTCTTACCGAGAAAGAAAAAGAAGTTATAGTAACAGATAATGTAAAAGGAGCTATTCAGACAATCGTTTCACGACAGCTTGGCGACGGTGGTATTGTTTACTGGCCGGGCAATCGCTATCCGGATGAATGGGTAAGCAGTTATGCCGGACACTTCTTACTGGAAGCACAGAAAGCCGGATGGGAAGTTCCAACATCTGTAATCAATAAATGGAAGCAGTTCCAGAAAAAAGCAGCTCAAACATGGAATAAGGGTAACCTTTATAGTTCTTATTATACTTACTCGATGAGTGACTTGCAGCAAGCATACCGTTTATACACCTTGGCTCTTGCCGGAGACCCAGAACTGGGAGCGATGAACCGATTGAAAGAAATGCAAGGTCTATCGGTACAGGCTCGTTGGAGGTTGGCTGCGGCCTATGCCTTAGCAGGGAAGAAAGATGCGGCACTGCAACTGACAAACAATGCCAGCGATCAGGTAGAACATTATGCATTCAGTAACAACACGTTTGGTAGTTCTCAGCGCGATATGGCTATGATAATGGAGACATACCTGTTGTTAGGTCAGACACAAAAAGCGCTAAAACTCTCATTTAAAGTATCTGAATACCTGAGTGGAAGTTATATAACAACTCAAACAGCGGCTTATGGATTGATAGCCATGTCTAGACTAGCTGAAAAAATGGGTAAAGGTGTTATTTCATACGAATGGTCGTTGAATGGAGTTCCTCAAAAAGTAAGTAACTCGGGCGATGTTTTCCAAGAAGTAAATATAAAACCTCACGATAAGGTAAACTTATCGATTAAGAATAAGGGACAGGGTGATATATTTGTCCGCCTGTTAGGCAAAACACAACCTCTGACAGACAAAAACCCTGCCGAAGCGAACGGAGTAAAACTACATGTAAAATATATAGATGAAAACGGAAAAGAACTGGATGTTTCTTCTCTACGACAAGGGACAGAATTCTATGCAAATGTGATTGTTCAAAACATTTCGGGACAGTATCTTACTGATATGACGCTCGATCAGATATTTGCCTCCGGATGGGAAATATTCAACAATCGCTTGTTCAACGAAGCTGATACAAGAACAGCCGGTGCATATAACTACCAAGACATCAGAGATGACAGAGTGTACACTTACTTCAACCTGGGTACAGGTTACTCGATGTCGTTCAAGGTAAGATTGCAGGCTGCATATTGTGGTAAATTCTATCTTCCGGCTGTAGCCAGCTCTGCCATGTATAGCCCTGATATAAATGGGCGTACTACAGGACAATGGGTAGAAGTAAAGCAATAAAGTTATGTAATTAACTAACAATCAAAATAAGATAGGGTATTTTTCGAATAAAATACCCTATTTTTGTATCAATTATTAACGCAAAACTTAATGAAAAAAGCAATCTGTACATTTGGTAGCTATTACTTAACAGAAGGCTTTCCCCGCTTTAGAAGCATGGCTGAAAGTATGGATATCTTTGATGATATATATACTATCTGTGAAAAAGATTTAGATGCAAACTTTTACAAAAGATGGGGACGATACCTGATCCCATACTCCAGAGGTTTTGGCTATTGGTGTTGGAAGCCCTATTTTATCCTCAAAATATTGAAAAAAATGGAGGACGGCGATGTACTTCTCTATTCAGATATTGGCTGTTATTTTAATCCCAAAGGCAAAGAACGACTCTTAGAGTATTATGATATTGTAGAGAAAACTCCAACCGGAATACTTGGGGTAAAGAGCCAAGAGGTGAGCTACAACGGCATGCCCGAAACTCTTTATTATGAATATGAATGGACAAAGGGCGACCTGTTTGAGTATTATGGTGTATATAACGATAAGGCTTATACACATACTCCTCAGTTTGAATCCACTATTATTTTTTTCAAAAAAAGCCCTGTTGTGATGCAGTTTGTGAGAGACTGGTATCAGGCATATCTCGATGATTACAGTCTTGCTACAGACTCACCGTCACGAATTCCTAACTTGCCCGGATTTAAAGAAAACAGACACGATCAAAGCATTTTCTCTATCCTTGCTAAAAAATATGGTATAGCAGAAATTTCTACAAACGAAATATTTCAACGAGACTGGAATCTTCTCGAAAAGTACCCGATCCAGGCTCGCAGAGACAAGTATTACCCAAGCAAATATCACTACAAACATCGTTTTAGATTGAGAAAGCTTTATCGCAGGTGGTGGAAAATAAAATATTGGTTCAAAGATAGACTATAATTATACAACCTTGCATGAAAAAAATATTATGCACATTTGGTAATACACTATTAGCTCCGGGATTTCCTCAGTTTGTACAAAATGCAGAGGCAATGGGAGTATTCGACGAAATATATACATATACCGAAAAAGACCTAAGTAAAGATTTCAGGAAGAAATGGGGTCGATACATGTATCCTTACTCAAAAGGGTATGGCTATTGGTGTTGGAAACCACCTTTGATAAAGAAAACACTCGACACGATGGAAGAAGGAGATATTCTACTCTATACAGATGTAGGATGCTACCTAAATCCGAATGGAAAAGAACGACTGGCCGAATATTACGACATAGTAGAAAAAAGCCCTTCGGGAATGTTAGGCTTCAGAAGTTTTGAGAAAAACTATAACGGGATGCCTGAGGGATTACGCTTCGAGTATGAATGGACTAAAGGTGACATTTTTGATTACTTTGGAGTCAGAGACAACACAGAAGTAACTCAAACAACCCAATATGAAGCAGGGATCATTTTCATCAAAAAGGGGCCTGTATCTACAACCTTTGTAAATGAATGGGTAAAGGTTATTGATGATGATTTCAGTCTTATCACGGATGCTCCTTCAAGAAGCCCTAATCTACCAGGATTCCAAGAGAACCGTCACGATCAAAGCATCTATTCTATGCTAGCAAAAAAATATAAGATAGAGGCAGTATCGACAAACGAACTAATTCCTTTGGGAGGGGTAATGGATTGGTCTATCATAGATAAGTATCCGATACAAGCTCGCCGAAATGTTTACTACAAAAGTATGCGTCATTACAATCGCCGTTTTCAATTGCGAAAACTATACGGAATGTGGTGGAAGTTTAAATATTTTTTTAAGGATTTATTCAGAATATAATTTATATGAGCATCATTCTTAAGCGACTTAAACAAAAACAATCCATATTTTATATTATCTGCTTTACATTATTCTTATTAAGTTTTTACACAAATGTTTTTAAGATAATACCGGAAAGCAGATATCAAGGATATGAAACTTTTGTAGAGGCTCTCGTTGTGGGGAAAATGGCTAAAGCCCAAAAGGATGGAGTCCTCGCTGCATCAGGATTTACAGGGGTAAATTATGATAAGACTCTTGTTGCAGACAGTATCTTGAAAGGCGACCAGATAAACGACTTGCTAATACGAGATCATATCATCATCCAATTTAAAGATTCTCAACTCAACTATTTTGTAGGAAAAGAAAACACACCCAAGGATTATTGTGTTTATGTAAGCCATTCGGGAGGAAACGCTTTGTTTTGGTATGGAATTCATAAAATTCTTCCTTTCGATAACTATACGAACTATCAAATACTAAGACTTATCAATTGTATACTCTTATCCTTGTGTTTTGTGCTGATCATAGGTTGGATATACAGAAATTTTGGTTTTATTACTGCTATCGTCACATTCCTATTTACATTTTTGTCTTCGTGGCTTGTATTGTTTGGGGGTAATGGATTGTGGTGGGCTTTATGGAACTTTTATGTTCCTTTTTTAACGATGCTCCTACTTTTAGAAAAAAGACATAATTTTCCCGAAAAAGTATCTGTAAATAGGATTCTAACCTGGCTATTTATAGCTGTACTAGCCAAACTATTTTTCTCGGGTCTGGAATTTATATCAACAGCGATGCTGACTATTTTCATTCCTATCATTTATTATGCTATTCTTGAAAAGTGGAAAATCGTAGATCTTATAAAACTGTCCGTTAAGTCTGGTTTGGTTGCCACAGGAGCTATTATTATACAGTTCGGAGTATTAATTATTCAGCTGAGATATTTATTAAACAGCTATGATGCAGCATTCCAATATCTGGCAAATGCTTTCTTTAGAAGGGCATCTTTTAAGAGCGGATTGTCCGGTGCAGATCTGGATAGCGATCGTTTTGCAGATTCCGATTCTTTATCTTTTCTTTGGAATAATGTAATCAAAGATTACCTGAGAGGTAATGCTTTCGAATGGGGTTTTATTGACAAAGGTTTTGAATTTTGGTTTGCGGTTCTAATCGGTATTATTCTACTTTTTTATGCAATAGTTTTGTTCTTAGGTATCAAACTAAACACAAGAAAGTACATGGCGTTGGTTATTTCTACGCTCATGTCTGCTATCTGCCCGCTTTCGTGGTATGTGATATTCAAAGAGCATTCATTCTGGCATCCACAGATCGATTTTATTATCTGGTATATGCCTTTCCTTTTGCTTGGATTTGCTGTTATTGGAGTGGGAATATCTCTATTGAGTAGCAAAAAAAGTACTATTGAGAAAGTATAAAAAAGAGAACTGTTTGGAGTGTATTATCCTTATCTCTTTGTCATGTTGAACGAAGTGAAACATCTCGATTCTAAAAAGAGATACTTCGTTACACTCAGAATGACATAGCTATACAGTCCAAACAGTTCTATATATAATCAAATATTACTTACCAATATGTGCTGATAAGAAGCTTTCCATTGCACGGTAGAAATCGAAACGATTCTCTTCATTGTGGAAACCGTGACCTTCATTGTCTTTTACCATATATTGGGTTTCAACACCTCTTTTCTTCAATGCCTCAACCATCTGGTCCGATTCATCTTTATTTACACGAGGATCATTTGCTCCTTGTGCTACAAACAACGGTGCTTTAATCTTATCTACATGGAATACAGGTGAAGCACTTTCGAGCAATTCTTTATCAGCAATAGGATCTCCCACCATTTCGTGCATCATATCAAGCATCGGTTTCCAATATGGAGGAATTGTATTCAAGAAGGTAAACAAATTGGATACACCCACATAGTCAATTCCACAAGCGTAAAGATCAGGAGTAAATGTTAGTCCGGCAAGTGTTGCATATCCTCCATAACTACCACCATATATGGCTATTCTAGAAGGATCGGCTATACCTTTCTTTTTCAGCCATTCCACACCGTCGGTTATATCATCCTGCATTGTTTTCCCCCATTGCTTGAACGATATTTCCCAAAATTTCTTGCCAAATCCGGTAGATCCTCGGAAATTCATTTGGAATACAGCATATCCTTTATTGGCTAAGAATTGTACCTCCGGATTAAAGCCCCAACTATCACGTGCCCATGGGCCACCATGCGGATTAACAACTACAGGCAGATTTTTTGCTGTTTCCAAAGTATATCCTTTCGGTAGAGTGAGGTAACCTTCTATCGTTAAACCATCACGTGTAGTATATTTCACACAATTCATTTCGGCCATATTATTTTCATCGAGCCAAGGATAAATATCTGCAATATGAGTCAGTTCATCTTTCTTTACATCATAGAGATAGTATCCTCCGGGAGTTTTATCGTTATATGTACGAACAATCAGCATATCTTCATCTTTATTTTGGCTGCTAACGCTAAGAGGTTTTCCTGATACTTTTGCTGTTACTTTATCGAAAACAGCTTTCAAATCTTTATCGAAGAAATGACGCTTTGCTCCTTCATGAGCCTGATAAGACGCAGCCTGCAACCTCTTATATTTTCGAGAATATGAAATTCCAGACAGATCGTAAGTATCATTTTCGTACAAAACTTCTACTTCTTTGGCCGTTTGTGGATCAAATATTACTACAGCTTCTTTATCTCTGCCAATATTAGAGGTAGCATACAACTTCTGGTTATCTGGAGTAAAATAATAAGGGCTTATACTTTCTTTAAAGTTTGTAGTGATAAGTGTTCTGAATGGATCACTTTCTTTATCACGATACAATAGGCTCTGATTTACACCATCAAGTGCGATAGCAATACGCAGTTTTCCATCGTGGTCTGTCATCCAGCCCTGAATATTTCCGGGATTCTCAGCTAATATTGTCAGCTCACCGGTCTCGATATTTAGCCTGTATGGATCAAACACCTGTGGATTTCTTTTATTGAGACCAATAATAACTTCGCTCTCTATCTCAGGCAGATCGTCAATAATAGTAGTACGTACCTTCTCAAAAGCTGTAAGCGGAAGAAGATTACTTCCATCAGCATTTACACCATATAGCTGAAAGTTTTCATCGCCCCCTGTATCTTTGAGAAACAAGATGCGATTATTATTTCCCCAAAAGTAACCGGCAATATCTCTTTCTGTTTCAGAGGTTAGTCTTACAGGCGTATTGTCACCTACTTTTTGTACAAAAATATTCATGCGTCCTTCATAAGGCGCTGTAAAAGAAAAATGTTTCCCATCCGGCGATATCTGATAAGATGCCTTTTCGGGGTTTCTGAAAAAATCTTCTAAAGGGATGTTGGGAGCTTGACTAAAAACGCTCATCGAGGTAAATAAAAACATCAACATAAGGATGTTTGTGACAAATGATTTCCTTTTCATAATCTATTAAATTTAAAACTCTATTTATATATTAGTCGTAATAAGGTGGAAATAATCACAAAATATACCAAGTATACGAATGAACTCAAAATATTCAAATTAAAAAAGGGTAGCTGAATAAATCCAACTACCCCTCAAGAAATATATATTCACTATACTTAATTCTTAAAATCTAACTCTCCATCTCTCATATCAATTATAATAGACTTCGATTTATCTATAGTACCGGCAAGCAACTGTCTCGACAGCGGGTCTAACACCATTCGCTGAATAACCCTTTTTACAGGACGTGCGCCAAACTCCGGGTCGAATCCCATTTGAGAAATCCAATTGACTGCTTCATCTTCGAATTTGAGATCGACACCATTTCCTTTCAGCATGCGGACAACGCCATCGAGCTGAATACGAACCACCTGCTCTATCTCTTTCAATGTCAATGGCTCGAACATAATTATCTCGTCGATACGGTTCAAGAATTCGGGACGAATATTTACTTTTAGCATATTGAGAACTTCCTTTTTGGTTCTTTCTACTACTTCATCATGATTCTTTGGCGTAATACCTGCAAAGTTTTCACGAATCAGTGGAGATCCCATATTAGATGTCATAATGATAATCGTATTCTTAAAGTTTACCACTCGTCCTTTATTATCTGTCAACCGTCCATCATCAAGCACTTGCAACAGAATATTAAACACGTCGGGATGTGCTTTTTCTATCTCATCGAAAAGAACGACAGAATAGGGTTTACGGCGGATAGCCTCGGTAAGTTGACCTCCTTCGTCATAACCTACATATCCCGGAGGTGCTCCTATAAGACGGGTAGCACTAAATTTCTCCTGATACTCGCTCATATCTATACGTGTCATCATATTCTCATCATCAAACAAGAATTCAGCCAAAGCTTTTGCCAATTCGGTTTTACCGACACCTGTTGTACCTAAGAATATGAACGAACCTATCGGACGTTTCGGATCTTGCAACCCTGCACGACTACGGCGAATAGCATTGGATACGGCAGAGATAGCCTCATCCTGACCAACAACCCTTCTGTGCAGCTCTTCTTCCAGGTTTAATAACTTATCCTTTTCACTCTGGAGCATCTTGTTCACAGGTATACCTGTCCAACGAGAAACAACATCGGCAATATCAAAAGAATCGACCTCTTCCTTTACCATTGCCTGACTACCTTGCATCTCATGCAATTGAGATTGAAGTTGAGCAATGCCTGTTTCCAGTTCTTTTATTTTGCCGTAACGTAATTCCGCAACTTTACCATAGTCGCCTTCACGTTCTGCTTTTTCAGCCTCAAACTTAGCATTCTCAATATCTATCTTATTCTGCTGTATCTTATTGATGACTTCTTTTTCTGATTGCCATTTTGCTTTAAGTTCTGTTTCCTCTTCTTTGAGTTTACTGATCTCTTTGGTCAATTCAGCTTCTTTCTGTTTATCATTTTCTCGACGAATAGCTTCTCGCTCAATCTCCAATTGCTTGATACGACGGCTCTTTTCATCAAGTTCTTCGGGAACAGAATCCACTTCCATACGTAATTTGGCAGCCGCCTCATCCATCAGGTCAATTGCCTTATCGGGTAAGAAGCGATCTGTAATGTAACGGCTCGAAAGCTGGACAGCAGCAACAATAGCCTCATCTTTGATACGTACCTTATGGTGATTTTCATATTTCTCTTTCAAGCCACGCAGGATAGATATTGCATCCACTTCGCTTGGCTCGTCTACCATCACTATCTGGAAACGACGTTCGAGTGCTTTATCTTTCTCAAAATATTTCTGATATTCGTCCAAGGTAGTCGCTCCTATCGAACGCAATTCTCCACGTGCTAAGGCAGGCTTCAAGATATTGGCTGCATCCATAGCACCTTCGCTCTTACCGGCTCCTACGAGAGTATGTATTTCATCGATGAAAAGAATAATCTCCCCTTCCGATTTAGTCACTTCGTTCACTACCGATTTGAGACGCTCTTCGAATTCTCCTTTGTACTTAGCCCCTGCAATCAGGGCACCCATATCTAAAGAATAGATTTGTTTGCTTTTTAAGTTTTCGGGCACGTCTCCACGGACAATACGATGAGCAAGCCCTTCGGCAATAGCTGTTTTTCCTGTACCGGGTTCACCGATAAGTATTGGGTTATTCTTTGTTCTACGACTCAAAATCTGAAGTACCCGACGGATTTCTTCATCACGACCAATTACGGGATCAAGTTTGCCATCTTTTGCTCTTTGAGTCAGATTGATAGCATATTTTTCCAAAGACTGATATGTATCTTCTGCACTTTGGCTATTTACGTTACTGCCTTTACGCAATTCACTTATAGCCTGCTGCAATTCATTTTCTGAAACTCCGGCATCTTTCATTATCTGTGAAGCCGAACTTTTAGTAGCTAAAATACCTAACAGCAAATGCTCGATAGATACATACTGATCTCCCATTTTCTTAGCATAATCCATTGCTTTGTCCAAAGCTGAATTACTTTCGCGGCTTAAGTATGCTTCGCCCCCACCCGATACTTTCGGGAAGGAGTCTATTTCTTTATTAAGCACAGAAGTAATATATGCCGGATTAGCTCCAAGCTTTTGAAAAAGAAAATTCACAACATTCTCACCACTCATAATCACTCCAAGTAGAATATGAGCAGGCTCGATAGCTTGCTGTCCTCTCTCTTTCGTTATCTCAATTGCTTTTTGAACAGCCTCTTGAGATTTGATTGTAAAATTGTTGAAATTCATATTTTTAGTTTCTTTATTTCGTTATTTATCGTATCTATATTCTATCGTTCAAATTACTTGCCAAAAACTAATGGTGACAAAATGTCAGCAAATAACTTTATAACTGATAACGAATAGGATATAAAAAAGAGACTATCCCTGAAGGATAGCCTCTCATATCGTGTATTCTACTTTTACTGACGGTTATTTATTATTTTCTAGCCATTTCAGTCTCCTTTGATCAGGTAAATGAGTCACCTTAAAGTTTTCGAATTTAGCCTCAAATCCATTTCCATCAGGACTTGCGGCCATCAATCCTACCATTACAGGAGTATTATCTTGCAAATAAGCATTACGCATCATAGTATATGTTTTATCATCGAAAGAATAAAAAATCTCAACTGCATCAATACGTCTTACAGCTTTGATCCATACATAAGATATTTTTTTATCCAATTGAATAACACTCCAATCGCTCGTCTTATGAGTTACAACAGTACTTAGATTATACTTTCCATCTACAAATTCGATCCCTGTCTTTATGTAGTTTTCGTGATCTATACGAAGCATCAAACCCATTTGATCGAAACGAGCTTTGTAATCTCCCGTAATTTTTACTTTCACCTCAAACTCTCCTCCATATGTAGTGTAGTAAAAAGGTGCATCGTCGACAGTAAACCCATAGTGAGATATACGCCAATAATCACTCTGAGGAGTTACAAACATACTTAATGTTTTATTTTTTACTTCCCATTTTTCAGGTTCATTGAACCATTGCATTTTTTCTAAACTCTGAGCTGAAGCAAATTGGGCTAATACTACAGCAAATAAACTAACTGCGATTTTTTTCATTTTTCTATCTTATTTTTAATTTACGATTATATCCTATGTTACGAGAAATCTCCAATCCTGTATCCCTGATCTGGAGTCCTATATTTTTCACTTTTTCTTTGGGTAAGCGTCCTGCGGGGCCCGAGGTCCAAATACAAGCTATTGCATTTCCTTTTTCGTCAAATATGGGGGCTGCAATGCAATGCACACCTTCAACGGTCTCGTTCAGGTCTATTGCATATCCGTCCTGAATTATCTTATTCAATTCTTTCTCCAAATGCTCTTTATCTGTTATCGTGTATTCATTCAGAGCTTCAAAACGTATCTCCGAAAGTTTTTCTTTTTGCTTCTTCCCCGACATAAAAGCCAGTAATACTTTACCCGGTGCAGTAGAATGAAGATTAAAGCGCATACCCTGCTGCAAGATGAATACAAGTCGAGATTGCCCTGCACTTGCTTCAGCAATACTACCTCAGAATCAACGAGTGTTCCGATCATCACAGATTCACCGACTCTATCACGCAAACGCTTCATATATTCCTCCGACATCTCAATGATATCATAGCTACTTACAGCTTTAAGTCCCAGCAGAAGTAACTTTCGGGAAAGGAAATAACGAAAGTTACCGGGTTCTCGCCCTATGTAGCCGATTTCGAGAAGATTTGTCGCTATTTTATAAATGGAGGACTTTGGATAATCGAGAAGCCCAACAATTTCTTGCAAAGTCAGTCCTTGAGGGTGCTCCGACAAAAGCTCAAGCAACTCCATCGACTTGGTTATCATCGATACATTCCTATTTTCCATTCAATCTATATTTATACACAAAAACAACAAACAATACACATATATAAATCAAATACATATATAAGGATAAATATATAAATTTTGAATAAATATCAAAAGCTAATTCAATAAAAAAAGCTGCATACAAAAATGTACACAGCTTACATATCGTTAATACTGTAAAATTAAAGGAGGCTATCCGGATTTAAGTTTACAGCTTCAATATCTTTAAAGTAATTGTATGTTCCTACTTTTAGTTCATAAGTTGCCATCTCGTCGCAAACAATAATTCCCTTAGGATGTAATTGCAAAGCCGTGATAGTCCACATCTGGTTGATAGAACCTTCTACCACCTGAGCCAAAGCACGGGCTTTGTTGTGACCATTCACCATGATTAGCACTTCTTTAGCATCAAGAATTGTTCCTACACCAACAGTCACTGATGTTTTTGGCACTTTGTTGACATCGTTATCAAAAAAGCGTGAGTTCGCAATAATTGTATCCTGTGTCAGCGTTTTAATACGAGTACGAGAAGACAAAGAAGATCCCGGCTCATTGAAAGCAATATGACCATCAGCACCAATTCCACCCAAGAACAAATCAACACCACCTACAGCCTTCATTTTGGCTTCGTAAGCAGTACACTCTGCCTCAAGGTCTGATGCATTGCCATTGAGCATGTTTACATTTTCGGGATTGATATCTATATGGCTGAAAAAATTGCTCCACATAAAAGTATGATAACTCTGCGGATGATCTTTCGGCAAACCGACGTACTCATCCATGTTGAAAGTGACAATATGCTGAAAGGAAACTCTCTTTTCCTGATAATGCTTTATCAACGCTTTATACATACCCATAGGCGAAGAACCAGTAGGCAATCCTAACACAAAAGGTTTTTCAGCAGTTGGATTTGCAGCTTTAATCTTAGAAACTACATAGTTTGCCGCCCATTGCGAAAGTAAATCGTAATTTGGTTGAATAATTAATCTCATGATTATTAAATCTTAAATATGTTAGTTTATAAAAAACAAAGCAAACCCTTTAGTACAATATACTAAAAGGTTTGTCTTCGTAATGATATTATAAAGGATGATATTCTACAAAAGCTTCAATCGCTTCGTAAGATGCCAGCCCTAATTGTCGGTACAATTCAGCAGTAGCACGGTTTCTGTCTTCGGAACGTTGCCAGAACAGACGCTCATCGTTGCCCAAGAACGGAGCACTCTCCATTTGCGACTGATGTTTCAGAATTGCATTTCTCTTTTTACGGAGTTCTTCGGGAGAGATAGGCACAGCCATTTCAATATGGTCAATTTCCCACTCAGCCCAAGCACCACGATACATCCAGATACGGCATTCTTTCAACCACTCAGCACCCTTTAGCTCATCAATAGCAGCAAGTATCGCATCAAGACACACTTTGTGAGTTCCATGTGGGTCAGCCAAATCACCTGCAACAAATATCTGATGAGGTTGTACGCTTACCAAATAGTTTTTCACGATTTCTACATCTGCTTCTGAAATCGGATTTTTCTTCACACGCCCAGTTTCATAAAATGGAAGATCTAAGAATGTAACGTTTTCTGGTTGCACTCCTACATAGCGACAAGCTGTTGTAGCTTCCTGACGGCGAATATGCCCTTTCATGAAAAGAATGTCTGCTGTATCAACATCACCTTCTTTTTTATCTTGCAATAAAAACTGCAAAACATCAGCATACTTTTTCTTCAATACATCATTATTGGCATCGTATTTATTTCTCACATCTTCTAAGAAAGAAACATAGCGAACTACTTCTTCATCGCCTACCGCAATATTACCTGATGTCTGGTATGCCACATGCACATCGTGCTTCTGATCAACAAGACGTTTGAATGTTCCTCCCATAGAGATTACATCATCATCGGGATGCGGACTAAAAACGATTACTTTTTTTGGATACGGAGTTGCTCGCTCAGGACGATTGGTATCATCAGCATTTGGTTTACCTCCCGGCCAACCGGTAATTGTATGTTGAAGATCGTTAAATATCTTGATATTTACATTGTAAGCAGAACCGTATAGCGCCAATAACTCTTCGAGGCTATTATCTTGATAATCTTTATTCGTTAATTTCAAGATCGGCTTATTCACTTTGAAACAAAGCCAAACAATAGCTCTGCGAATCATTTTGCTAGTCCACTCACAGCTTGTCACCAACCAAGGCTGGTTTATACGAGTCAGACTAAATGCCGCATTCAGGTCGATATGCACAGTTGTATTTGGATGAGCTTGCAAGCATGAAGCAGGAACAGACTCAGAAACAGGGCCTTCTACCACATCTTTTATACTTTTTGCCTTATCCTCTCCCCAAGCGATAAGAGCTATCTCACGAGCCCTCATAATAGTAGATATCCCCATAGTAACAGCACTAGGCGGAACCTGCTCTAAAGAACCGAATGTGTTTATAGCTTCTTTTCTCGATTGCTGATCCAACAGAACTAAGCGAGTATTTGAGTTCATACTCGATCCCGCAATGTTAATTCCGATATTACCGGCACGACCTAAACCCAACAACAAATAATCAATTCCTCCAACGTTTTGTATAGTCTGTTCGTAGGCTTTACAATAGTTCAAAATTTCCTCTTTGCGTACTTGTCCATCAGGAGAATATACATTGTTCAGATCAATATCTATATAATCCAAGAAAGACTCTTTCAGTAGTTTCAGATTACCACTAGACTGAGGTGCAAGAGGATAAAACTCATAGATATTGAATATCACAACATCTTTGAAGCTTAGTCCTTCTTCTTTATGTAAACGTATCAGTTCTTGATAAATCGTTTGAGGTGAATGTCCTCCGGGAAGTGCCAAAACAAATTTTTGTCCGGCAATAGTTTTGTTTTTAATCTTTTGCGCAATATCTCTAGCGATGCTTAGTGAAGCCTCTACTGAAGATTCATATATTTGGGTGGGTACTTTCTCGAAACGAGTTAAAGCAGAAAGCTCAAATTCATTTTCGGGACGATAATATCGTGGTGACACCCGATCTAATACGATTTGCGAACTTAAATCCAATCTCATGTTAAAAATTTATTAATGGTTCTATTGTAAATATTTATTATAAAAAGTCAAACAACTAAAGCAGCTGCTCCAAGTAGGTATATATCTTCTTTACGAGATAGTAGTATCTTCATTCTCTTTATTGTCTCAGGATAAGGAAAGGTAGCAATCACATCAAACATCTTCTCAGAAAATAACTGGTATCCTGCCGAGAGACCTCCCCCTAGTATTATAGCTTGCGGATCGTAAGTAAACAAAATAGCATTTATAAGTTTGCCGATATGCTTACCAAATTCTTCCCACAGTAAAATCATTTTTGTATCTCCAACCAAAGCCATGTTTAAAGCATCTCGACCGGAAATATTATTACGATCAAAGAATTTGCGACTGCAATAATATTCATAATCGGCATCAAGATAAGGAAGACTTCCTATTTCTCCGGCGCCGGTATTATTTCCGTTATACAATACGTCATTGATAATAATTCCAGCTCCTACCCCGGTACCGAGAGTTACACAAACAATATTCCGGTAAGCTGTACCTTCGCCATAATAACGCTCGCCGAAAGCAAAACAGTTAGATTCGTTATTTACAAAAACAGGAATTCTGAATTCTTTTTCCAGAATATCTTTCAGGTAGACTCTTTTCCATGAAGGTATATTCACAGCATTATATACAATTCCCTGCTCTGCATCAACCACAGATGGTACTCCGATGCCAATCCCTCTAATATTTGAGTTCATTACCTTGCGGATCATATCACACAAGTTAGACAGAATCGCATCTTCTGATTCTGTAGCATTCGTGGGGGCTTCTATTTTTTTATATATTTGTCCGCCATCAACTACTCCCATACGGATTTTTGATCCACCTATATCTATTCCGATTCTCATAATAAACTACACGCCCCTGTTATGTTATTATTATAATGCAATTACACAATTAATGTTCACTCATGTGATCATCGCCAAAGCTGCCAGACATCCTTATTCTACTCATTTTTCATAATAAATCGTCAGGTAATACAAATATACAGAGCATTCTAAGAATATCCGTTAGCGTAAATGTTAATTAACATTTACTTTCATTATTATTTAAATATGACAGCACATGAGACTAAAAACAAACAAATAATCCCTCCAATTTTAACCTTCAATCTTTTTAATTTAATTTTTTTAATAAAAATTCCTCTTTTATAAAAAGAGACACATTAAACATTATTTTCCCAACAGGCAATAACAACCTCCTCTTGACAGCAAAACATTTTTATTTATTATCTTCGTAGAACAAAAACAACAGAAAGGTAACTTTATTTGAATTTAGGCATTAAACCGAAAGATGACAGATTCTTTTCAAACAGATATAAAATACCTGGCAGGTGTAGGCCCCAAAAAGGCTGAAATACTCAACAAGGAAATAAATGTATTTTCGGTTGAAGATTTACTATATTATTTCCCCTACAAATATATAGACCGCAGCCGTATCTATTTTATACACGAAATAGACGGTAATATGCCATATATACAAATTAGAGGAAGAATTACAGCTTTTGAAACATTCGGTGAAGGCAGAAAAAAAAGGCTCGTAGCACATTTTACTGACGGCACAGGATTTATTGATCTCGTATGGTTTCAAGGAGCAAAGTTCATTACGGATAAATATAAAGTGAACTTACCCTATATTGTTTTTGGAAAACCTACTCTTTTTGGAGACAAATTTAATATTCCACACCCGGATATTGATCCATATATCAGCGAAGAAGAACGTCCTACAGGCTTGATGCCTTATTACAACACAACAGAAAAAATGAAAAACCATTATCTGAACTCAAAAGCAATTCAGAAAATAATGGCGGCCGCATTTTCTTCAGTCGTAAGAAGCTTACCCGAAACGCTACCGGACAGCATCATCAACGAAGCTCGCTTGATGGGATTAAAAAGTGCTATGCGCAATATTCATTTCCCGGAGAGTACGGCATTGTTACGAGAAGCACAATACAGGTTAAAGTTTGAAGAGTTATTCTATATTCAACTAAACATTCTAAGATATACCGCCGACAGAAAGTCAAAGTTAAAAGGATTCGTTTTTTCTAAGGTAGGCGACTACCTTAATAGATTTTATGATGAAAACCTCCCCTTTCCTTTAACCAATGCACAAAAACGAATCATAAAAGAGATCAGGCAGGATATGGCTACTGGCGAACAAATGAATCGCTTACTGCAAGGAGATGTTGGTAGCGGAAAGACGCTTGTAGCGCTTATGCTTATGCTAATCGCATTGGATAACAACTTCCAAGCAGCCCTAATGGCTCCAACGGAAATATTAGCAACCCAACATTACCAAACAATCACAGAGGCATTAGCAGGGCTTGATGTAAATGTAGAATTACTGACCGGCTCAACAAAAAAATCGGATAGGGAACGCATACACAATGCTCTTTTGACGGGAGACCTTCAAATATTAATTGGCACACATGCCCTTATAGAAGACACCGTACAGTTTTCAAACTTAGGCTTAGTGGTTATTGACGAGCAACATCGCTTTGGCGTAGCACAACGAGCCAAATTGTGGTCGAAAAACGTAAACCCGCCACATATCTTAGTAATGACTGCCACCCCTATACCCCGCACGCTGGCAATGACCGTATATGGCGATCTGGACGTATCGGTAATAGACGAGCTTCCACCGGGACGCAAGCCGATACAAACAATTCATCAGTATGATAAAAAACGAGGGGCTTTGTACGAATCCATTCGCAGACAACTGCAAGAAGGTAGGCAAGTATATATAGTGTATCCACTGATAGAAGAAAGTGAGAAGCTCGACCTTAAAAATCTCGAAGAGGGGTTTGAGCATATAAAAGAAATCTTCCCCGATTATACGGTCTGCAAGGTTCATGGCAAGATGAAACCCAAAGAAAAAGATGCAGAAATGCAACGCTTCGTAACCAATGAGGCTCAGATAATGGTAGCCACTACCGTTATTGAAGTGGGTGTAAACGTACCAAACGCATCCGTTATGGTGATAGAATCGGCTCAACGCTTCGGGCTATCACAGCTGCACCAATTGAGAGGGCGTGTTGGTCGTGGAGCAGACCAATCATATTGTATTCTGGTGACGCCTTACGAGCTATCAGCCGACACACGGAAGCGTATCGACATAATGGTAGAAAGCAATGACGGCTTTGAAATAGCCGAAGCCGACCTAAAACTAAGAGGGCCTGGCGATCTGGAAGGAACTCAACAAAGCGGCATCCCATTCAATCTGCGGATAGCAAATCTTGTACGAGACGGGGAGATACTGCAATATGCACGTGAAGTCGCCCAGAAAGTACTGGATGAAGATCCGCAAATGGAAAAGCCTGAGAGCTTATTACTAAAGAGACAATTACGCAAACTAGGTGGTAACAAGTACAACTGGGGCTTGATCAGCTAATTGACAGACATCGCTTTTGTTAATTCTTTGATATGTTCATCTAAATATTTAAGTCGCTTCTTCGTATCGTCAACATTTTCATCCGTTTCATTTTTTCTTATCAGACCTTCTAGGTATTCGTTCAAATCGTATCTATAATTCTGATAGTATATAAGAGCGTTCGAACTATCTTTTATCTGATTTTCGTACAATTGACCTATCGCAAAATTTATTGTCATTTTCTGATTGGTTCCGGCATATATCAATGCCTTTTTATATGCTTCTACAGCATCTTCGAAAAGAGAGCCCTTATCATAAGCCGATGCCAATCCTTTATAATAAAGATATAAAGTCAGATCAGACGGAATTGTCCTATCCAACAATTTCCGAAACAAGGGAATTGCCTTTTTATGATCTGCCAATTCGTTCGAACTTACAGCCAGACAATAGAGCACATTATTATTTGTAGTATCCTGGCGAAATGCTTTGTCTAAAAAAATCTCAGCTTCGTAATTCTCCCTCAATGAATAGTAAGAAATTCCAAGACTACGGTTAACAATAAGCGAGGAATCACCGGCTTCGTAACACTTCTTAAATCGGGAAATCGCTTCCTCATAGTTATCCATCATATAATATGTCAACGCATTCAGCAAATTCATCTGCTGATCGGTACTATCTTTTTCAAGATATGCTGTAGAGTAAGCTAAAGCCTCTAGGCTACGATCTGCCTTTAAACATAGGTTAACAAGACTTGCCGCAGAATAACTATCAGAGGGATTCGTATCCCATGCTACTTTGAAGTACACCATAGCACTATCAGCTTGATTCATCTTCTCAAAACATTGAGCGATCTGAGATAAAGTGTTGGGAGAATTATTGCGACTGTATATCTCTTTAAACAAACACAAAGCTTTTTCGTATTTCGTCTGTTGGAATAGCAGTTCAGCCTTTTGTATTTTATAATATAAATTCGTTGAGTCTAAACGAATCAGGTCATCATAGCAATCTATCCCTGCTTGCCTTCGCCCAGTTATTGCAAAACAATTCGCCAATTCAGATTTGACCCGAACATTTTCAGGGTTATCCGTAGATAGTCTTTGTAAAATATCGATCGATTTCAAATAATTACCTAAAGCTTTACGGCACATCGCTTCCTGAAACTGTAGATACGTCGAAGGTTCTTTAGCGGAGATATATTCCAACGCTTTTTGGTATTGAAAATTTTGAATGTAAGTTTCCAGATCATTTTCTACAGTTTGAGAAAATAAAACAGAATGCACAATTAAAAAAGAAAGGAGTATCAAGGTCTTTTTCATAGATTATCTTTTGCAATTCAAGATTAATAGAGGTAGGCTATACTATCACCTAGCCTCTATATAATCTTGAGAAAAAAATCTGCTATTTCTTTGTTGTATTTACTACAGTATCTTTTTTAAGTCTATATACAATCGGCAATGTGAAATAGACAGGTACAGCTATTCCATTCTGCTTGCCAGGCGTCCAATTTGGCATAGATTGTATCATTCTCACTGCCTCTGCATCACATTCGGGGTCGATACCTCTAATAACTTTTACATCTGAGATCTCACCTGTTTTACCCACGATGAAGCGAACTGTTACACGGCCCTCTATACCTGCTTTTTGTGCAGATTGGGGATATTTCAGATTATCTGCTACAAACTTCTGCATCGCCGCCTCCCCTCCGGGAAACACCGGCATATCCTCTACGGTAATAAAAGGATGATCTAGAGATGGTTCAGCACCACCTTCTTTCAATGTAATTTCTTTCAATGTAATGCCTTCTTTTTTAGGAGTTCCATATCCGACAGCAACCATAACATCTTTATCTTTTTCTCCCTCCGAAAAATTCTTCTTACTACCTGATATTTTGAATATCAAAGGTAATGTATAGTACACATCAACAGCTTTTCCATTTTGCTTTCCGGGAATCCATTTAGGCATAGCCTTCACTATACGGACTACTTCTTCATCCAAAGACGGATAAACACCTCTTATAACCTCTATATCTGTAATATCCCCTGTACTTCTTATAACATAACGCACAATGACACGCCCTTCTACCCCTTTTTCCTGAGCTTCAACAGGATACTTCAAATTCTCCCCAATAAATCTTTGCTGAGCATTCAGTCCTCCCGGAAATTCAGGCATTTTGTCTACAGTCACATATACATCCCCTTTTTTCTGAGGCACTTGTTGCCCGTCATTAACAAAAGGTATCGTTATCATATCGGCTATATCCGGCGAAGCCTGCACAGCATTTCCTAATAGCAAAACAAAAACAACCGGTGCAAGCAATAAATATTTAGTTGCTTTACCTAGCGATGTTCTATTTTTATTCATCATGGTAATTCGTTTTTTTAATTGTGAAACATTAAAATTGTTTATAATTGGTATACCGGTATTTACGTTTGATACTTGCAGTAATATATATTGGTATTCTTTAGGGCTAAACCCTTCTTTCAACACCCCCTCATCCGCCAAATATTCAAGATTTATTTTTATTTCCTTTTTCAGAAGCCAGACAAAAGGATTCCACCAAAAGAATATACACAAAATCTCAGCCAGTAATACATCTACAGAGTGCAGTTGCCTGACATGCACTACCTCATGAGCTATAATTTCTTTTAATTTTTCCTCTCCATCAATTTGAGAACCGATAAAAATCCATCTGAAAAATGAGAATGGAGAAACCTTCTTGTCTTTTATTTTTACAATACAACATGTATCTAATTTTTCAGAATCATGACCGATCCTTAACTTTAGTATACAAAATAATTGCATTGTAAATCGCAACGCATAAATCAGAGATACTGCTCCTATTGCAAATAAGGCAATCAGCTTCCAATCGATCACCGAAACCTGTTCTGCGGGCATTGCCGATACCTCTATTTGCGAAAGCCAATATGCCGGTATCTGAACAGGAACTTCTTCCTTAGTCGTCACTTCTATCATCAAAAAAGGAAATAGTAATGAAAAAGCGATTGAAAAAAGAAAATAAAACCTCCTCAGTCGAAAAAAAGTATCCTTTCTGAGCAACAACATATATAAGCCATAAAATAAAGCCAATGATACAGAAGCTTTAATCAAATAAGGTATAATTGTGTGTTCCATGGCGTTAACAATTAAATGATTTATTCTTTTCCTTTTTCTATCATTTTCACTATTTCTTGCAACTCTTCAGGAGATATTTTTTCTTCTTTCACAAAGAACGAGACCAACTCTTTATACGAGTTTTCGAAATAACTCTTCACCACATTCGACATAAAAGCCTTCTTATAATCATCTTCGGCTACTTTCGGAGTATAAACCCACACATTTCCATATTTCTTAGAATTCAAATACTCCTTTTGCTCCAGATTGCGAACAATAGAAGCAACGGTAGTGTAAGGTGGTTTGGGGTCATCCATTTCATTTAGGATGTCTTTTACTACACACTCTTTTAATTGCCAAATATGAAGCATTACCGCTTCTTCCTGATGGGTTAACTTTTCCATTATTATAAATTCTACGTAGATTTACTATTTTTTCGTAAATATAGATGTTATTTTTTATAATGCAAATATTTAGAAAGTTTTTTTTATGAAATAAAGAGAGAAAACGATAGAACCTCGTATTTCTTTATCAATAAAAGCTGAATCTACTTATTACTTTTTCAACCAAAGTTCAGTTACCTTTAAAAATCCTCCGTTAGGTATATAATAATAAAAAGCAGATGCACTAGTACCATACGTTAATCCTGAGAAAATTATCATCTTACCTACATTATTCTTATTAAATTCTGTACTACAACTTGAATATTCTTTACCATCAATACCTTTTACAACAATAATATCCAAAACAGTAGTCCCGTTTTTAATTTTTTTCAGGATAATCTGACCTTTCACTTGCGTTAGCTCTCCCTGAAGAGCTTGTTCTGAAGAGATACAATTCTCACCAGAAATATCAGCAGACAATTGAACCTGCTCACAATCTGCTATTTCATAATTAAAATCAAGATCCGAGTCATCACTACAAGCAGTCACTAGAATAAGCGACAATGCGCTAAAAAGAAATAATATAAGCTTTTTCATATTTTAAGAAGTAGGTTAACTATATAATATATGATGCAAAAAAGCTTCAGAATGTTGCTTGTAAGCACAAAAAAAGAATAGTTATCACAAAACTGATACCATACAAATAAGAAAACAACTTATATAAAGGATTATTTCCCTGGCAAAACCTTATTCTTAGGTGTAGTAGCTACAAATTCTTTGAGATAGAATGGCTCAAAATAAGCAACGTCTACAAATGATTTTTCCTCATAGGCTTTTTCTGCTAATGTCACCATATTTGCGGCCTTCGGATATACGTTATCTATAAATTGAGCATTCGCATGCGACAAGACGTTTTTACATTTGTCTGCGCCATTGCCGAAAAAGGCTATCTTATTTTCATTCAGAATGTCAGCAAAAGAATTTTCGTCTATAATATCAGCCGATATTTCTTTTTTCAAGTTTAAGTCAAAGTCAAATAAGGTATCATAAACCTCCATTCTACGAGCATCTATCATCGGACAAAGAAGAATTGACCGATCAATCATGTTTGATTTTACAACCCCATAAGCCATTAATTCTAATGTATTAATTGCAATCAGAGGAATACTCAATCCATAGCAAAGACCTTTTGCCTCAGACACTCCGATACGAAGTCCCGTATAAGAACCGGGTCCGCAACTAACAGCAACGGCATCTAATGACATATTCTCCAATCTCAGAAATTGGATTGCTTCATTTACATATTCTCCGAGGAGAACAGCGTGGGAAGGGCCTTCTATATTTTCTTTTTCAAATATTATTTCACCTCGATTAGAGACAGCTACTGAGCATACTTCTGTAGAAGTTTCTATACTTAAAATACAAGACATTACATTTTCTTTTTTACAGGATGTAAAATTACACAAAATCTTGATAATTAAATTTTATTCATACTTTATCTAATATCTAATATCCATACTTTTTTGTACATTTGAGTAGTTTTAACAGATATACAGATAAAAATTAACAACAAACGGTTGTTATAGATATTAAGAAATAATTTAATAAGAGAAATATGAGTAAGAATAAAGCTCCTCATAAAAAAGACAAAAGGAAGACTAAGAGCGACATTACAAATTCCGTTGTAAACTTTTTCAACAAGAATGCTTCCGAATCATTTGGCATCAAACAGGTAGCCGAAAAATTAGGGTTCAAAAAACCGGCCGAGAAACAACTAATAAGCAATATACTATACGATCTCCAAGAAGATGATTTTATAATAGAAACCGGAAAGGGAAAATATAAATCGAACAATAGAGGAATTTTCGTTGAAGGAATATTCGAACGAAGAAGCAATGGTAAAAACTTTTTCGTACCCGATGGAGAAGGTGAATCTACACATATATTTATTGCCGAGCGCAATTCGGCGCATGCAATGAATGGCGACCGTGTGAAAATACAAATGTTGGCAAAACGAAAAGGGCGTGATCCGGAAGGAGAAGTATTAGAAATACTGGAACGAAAACAAACAACATTTGTTGGCACACTCGATGTGCAAAAGCAATTTGCTTTCTTGGTAATGGACAGCAAGATACTTGCAAATGATATATTCATCCCGAAAGAAAACCTCAAAGGAGGAAATGACGGAGACAAAGCATTGGTAGAGATAGTGGAGTGGCCTCAGAAAGCTAAAAATCCGATAGGAAAAGTTATAGATATACTTGGAAAGGCAGGAGAAAACAATACCGAGATGAATGCTATCCTCGCCGAATTTGGGCTGCCATACAAATATCCCGAAAAGGTAGAAGCAGCAGCAAATAAAATACCGGATGACATCTCCGCCGAAGAAATAGCCAAACGCGAAGACATGCGCAATACAACGACATTCACCATCGACCCGCGAGATGCAAAAGACTTCGACGATGCATTATCTATCAAACAATTAAAAAACGGACGTTGGGAGGTAGGAGTCCACATAGCTGATGTGACCCACTATGTACAAGAGGGAGACACAATAGACAAGGAAGGTGAAAGCAGAGCTACATCGATCTATCTTGTAGACCGCACCATCCCGATGCTCCCCGAAAGACTGAGCAACAACTTGTGCTCACTACGTCCTCACGAAGATAAACTATGCTACTCTGTTATATTCGAACTAGATGATGAAGCAAATATAAAAAAGCATAGAATCACCCGCACTGTTATCCATTCGGACAGACGATTTACGTACGAGGAAGCACAAGATATAATAGAAGGAGCAGAAGGAGACTTTAAAGAAGATATCCTACAGTTGAACGACTTAGCAAAGAAATTGAGAGCTAAACGCTTCAACGACGGAGCTATCGCATTCGATCGTCACGAAGTGAGATTCGAAATCGATGAGAAAGGAAAACCGCTGAGTGTTTACTTCAAGTATGCAAAAGATTCGAATAAGCTGATAGAAGAGTTTATGCTTTTGGCAAATAAAACTGTAGCTGAGTTTGTAGGAAACGTTCCAAAAAATAAAAATGCAAAAACATTTGTTTATCGTATCCATGATATACCAAATACCGAAAAGATGAAAAATCTCTCCGAGTTTATCCGTCGTTTTGGCTACAAAATCAAAGTAGATGGAACAAAGACAAATGTATCGAAGGCTATCAATCACCTGCTGGATGAAGTGAGCGGAAAACCAGAGGAGAATCTTATTTCTACGATCGCTATCCGTGCGATGGCAAAAGCAATATATTCTACAGTCAATATCGGTCACTACGGACTGGCATTCGAATACTATACACATTTTACCTCTCCCATACGCCGCTACCCCGACATGATGGTGCACAGGCTACTCACCAGATACCTGGATGGAGGACGCAGTGTAAACAAACATCTATACGAAGGCAAATGTGAACATAGTTCTGAAATGGAACAGCTAGCCGCGAATGCAGAAAGAGCATCTATCAAGTACAAACAAGTAGAATATATGTCTGATAAACTCGGACAGGTTTTCGACGCTGTCATTTCCGGCATAACAGAATGGGGTGTTTATGCGGAAATCAATGAAAACAAATGTGAGGGTATGATCCCGATACGAGATTTGGATGATGACTTCTACGAATTTGATGAAAAGAATTATTGCTTACGAGGTCGTCGCAAAAAACGCACTTACAGCCTTGGCGACCCTCTGAAAATTAAAGTTGCCCGTGCCAATCTGGAACGAAAACAACTCGATTTTGCACTGGTTGAAGAATAAAATGAGGTTCTGCAACCAAATATAAAGAAGAACTGTTTAGACACACTACAGTTTTTACGATATACAGAGTGAAACAAATAATCTCAATGAGAAGAAATGTTTCACTCTGTTCAAATATATCAGAGATTACCTGAATCAGGCTATAAAAGCTGATCTTTTTTATTTACACCTTATTTTTTATTACTTTTGCTGAATTATAGTCAATTTTTATTAATCATCATCAACAACTTTACGTGTATGAACAAATATTCTATTAGATCTTTCATCGAAGAAACTGCACAAGATGAATCAAAAAACGACTTCTTCCAACTGGAAAGCACTCATATGCTTGAGCTTAACATCAACAACCAAACGGTGATGTTAAAAAAAGGAGCAATGGTAGCCTATACAGGAAACATAAAGTTTGAAAGGGAAGGCATGTTGAGTAAAGGTATCGGAAATTTACTAAAGAAAACAATGTCGGGAGAAGGAACCACCATGATGAGAACTTCCGGAACCGGACGTGTATATGCTGCCGATTTCGAGAAAAGAGTAAGAATCTTATATCTTGAAAACGAAGCTATCAATGTAAATGGGAATGACATCCTTGCTCATGAAAATTCTATACAGTCAGATGTAAAGATGATGAAAAGTATTGCCGGCATTATGGGTGGCGGACTATTTCAAGTACGTCTGGCGGGGACAGGACATGTGGCTATTACTACTCACGGTAAACCAATGACACTGTTGGTGAAACCGGGACAACCAATATTTACTGACCCTAACGCTACTGTTGCATGGTCGGGCAATCTGACTCCAACTATAAAAACAGATATATCCCTCAAAACATTCATCGGACGTGGTAGCGGCGAAAGCTTCCAGATGATGTTTGAAGGCGAAGGTTGGGTAATAGTACAACCATGTGAAGAAGTGTACGGCGCGCCTCAATAATCAGTAAAAGTTCTTTATATATAAAAAAAGGTATTCATTGAGAATACCTTTTTTAATTTTCTCCCTAATTATTCATTTCTATTTATTAAAAAACATAATTCATTATGTATTTTTAAGCTAAATGTACTACTTTTGCACTTTAATAAAATATTTAAGGAGAAGAGCTTCTATGAAGACAGTAAAAATCAAAGATAAAGAATTCGAACTATTTCTGACACAGGAGGTAATTGAAAAAGCAATAGATGATATCGCAGAAAAACTGAACAAAGATTTAGCAGGTAAGGATCCTTTATTTATCTGTGTTCTCAACGGTTCTTTTATGTACGCTTCGGAACTGATGAAGCGTGTCACTGTTCCAAGCGAAGTATCTTTCGTGAAAATGTCATCTTATCAAGGTACGTCATCGTCAGGTAAATTGAAAGAAATATACGGACTTGAAGAAGATATTACCGACCGTACAATAGTTATTGTTGAAGATATAGTAGACACAGGCTATACGATGTCTTTGATGCTCGAACAGTTGGCATGCGATAGCCCGAAAGAAATACTTGTAACTACACTCCTTCTTAAACCCGATGCCCTAAAGCATAAAGTACAGCTAGACTATGTGGCATTAGAAATCCCTAGCGACTTTATCGTTGGATACGGACTCGATTATGATGGTTATGGCCGCAATCTTGCTGACATATACAAAATAAAAAACTCTTAACAATAATATTTACGATTTACGCCTTGCTGTTTGCAACCCGTAACTTGTAACTCGTAATTCTAACAGTATGCTGAATATTATAATTTTTGGAGCTCCGGGCTCAGGAAAAGGAACTCAAAGTGAAAATCTCATCACAAGATATAATCTCGCTCACATTTCGACAGGAGATGTGCTACGTGCAGAGATAAAAAATGGAACTGAACTTGGCAAATTGGCCGAAGAATATATCTCTAAAGGTCAGCTTGTACCGGATGATGTAGTTATCGGGATGCTGGCAAATGTTTTGGATAGCAAGAAAGATAAAGCAGGCGTTATATTCGATGGTTTTCCAAGAACAATCGCTCAAGGCGAGGCTCTTGAAAAAATATTAAAAGAACGCGGAGAAGAAATTTCTATCGTTATCAATCTCGATGTAGAAGAGCCGGAACTGATAGACAGACTTATTAAACGCGGACAACAATCGGGACGCTCAGATGATAATCTGGAGACTATAAAATCCCGCCTTGATGTATATAAAAATCAAACTTCCCCACTGAAAGATCATTATATGAATTCGGGGAAATTGGCCACAATAAAAGGTGTTGGCACCATAGATCAGATATTTGATCTTATAGCCGAAGCCGTGGACAAAGTTAAATAATTGAATTATTTATATATACAGGGAAGTTATAAACCGTGAACGGTATTATAACTTCCTTTGTTATCTAAATAGAATAAATAAAAATATGGCAGAATCAAATTTCATAGATTACGTCAAGATATACTGCCGGTCGGGTAAAGGTGGTAGAGGTTCAACCCATTTCCGCAGGGAAAAGTATATACCGAAAGGTGGCCCTGACGGAGGTGACGGAGGTGACGGAGGTGATATTATTCTCCGAGCCAACCGAAACATGTGGACATTGCTCCATCTGAAATACCAGCGACATGTCCTTGCAGGACATGGAGAAAGTGGATCGGGCAGATTGAGTACAGGTAAAAGTGGTGATTCTAAAATCATAGATGTTCCTTGCGGAACAGTAGCCTATGATGCCGAAACAGGAGAATATCTTTGCGACGTTACTGAAGACGGAAAAGAAGTTGTTCTATTGAAAGGAGGAAGAGGGGGAAAAGGAAACAACCACTTCAAAACCTCAACAAATCAGGCTCCCCGCTATGCACAGCCCGGCGAACCATTTCAAGAGCGCAGGGTCATACTGGAACTAAAAGTTCTTGCCGATGTAGGGCTCGTAGGATTTCCGAATGCAGGAAAATCAACACTTCTATCGGTAGTTAGTGCAGCAAAACCCAAAATAGCAAATTATCCGTTTACTACCCTTGAACCTAAAATCGGTATCGTGAGTTATCGTGATTACAAATCATTTGTAATGGCTGACATACCGGGTATTATAGAAGGTGCAAGCGAAGGGAAAGGACTCGGATTGCGTTTCCTACGACATATTGAGCGCAACTCGCTTTTATTGTTTATGGTACCTGCCGATGCTGACGATATCCATCAAGAATACAGAGTTTTATTGAATGAATTGGCTCAGTACAATCCCGAATTGTTAGATAAGCGAAGAATATTAGCGATCTCGAAAGCTGATATGCTCGACGATGAACTAATGGAAGCTTTGGAAGCTGATCTACCCGAAATACCGCATATATTTATTTCATCCATTACAGGGTATAATATTACAGGCCTAAAAGATATGCTATGGCGTGAACTAAATGCAGACGGCGAATACAAAAAATCGTTTGAAAGCATCACCCATCGAAACCTCGACATAAAAGTTGTGGAATTCGATGATGATGACGAATCTATCCCGGAAGATGACTATGAAGAAGAAGACTGGGATGAGGAAGAGGATGAGGATTTCGATCCGGATTTTTATTAC
This sequence comes from Dysgonomonas mossii DSM 22836, assembly GCF_000213575.1. Lineage (GTDB taxonomy): Bacteria > Bacteroidota > Bacteroidia > Bacteroidales > Dysgonomonadaceae > Dysgonomonas > Dysgonomonas mossii. Next base: position 736,797 of record NZ_GL892004.1, on the reverse strand, counting down.
GGAGAAGATACTGAAGAAGAAAATAAATAAGAAAAGCAAATGCCCTTTATCAACAGAGATCAAGGGCATTTCTTAAAATAAGGAACATGGATACAATTCGAAGCAATAGGCTGAATCTACTTACATTTCCCTCTTTTCCTACAGAGAGCGTATCAGTTTTCGCAACCACCACTCAAGGGGGAATTAGCACAGGAGCATACGCTTCTCTAAATCTTAGTCCCTATTCGGGAGATGATACAGATTGTGTCAGTGAAAATCAGGAGCGTCTTGCTGATGAAATAAATGTATCCATAGAAGATTTATACATCCCTTATCAGACTCATAAAGATAAAGTAGCAATTATAGATAAGGATTTCTTACAGAGAAGTGACTTTGAAAAAGCAAAACATCTGAATGGCATTGATGCTTTAATCACCAATCAGAAAGATATTTGCATAGGAGTTACGACTGCCGATTGTGTGCCCATTCTTATATTTGATCCTGTACAACATGTGCTTGCTGCAATACATGCAGGATGGAAAGGTACTGTAGCCCGAATTGCAGAGAAAACAATAGAAAAGATGACAGAGCAATTCGGCTGTAAGCCTCAAGACTTAGTGGCAGGAATAGCCCCTTGCATATCGCAGAAACACTTCGAAGTAGGAGATGAAGTCGTAGAAGCTTTTATTCAGACAGGATTTACCATCACTGATATAGCATACCGCAATACTGAGAGCGGAAAAATGCACATAGATCTTGAATTGGCAAATAAGTTACTATTAATTGAAGCCGGCATCGACAAGAATAATATAGAGATTGCGAACTTATGCACTTATTCTCATCCCGAACTTTTCTTCTCTGCCCGAAGACAAACAATCAATTCGGGACGGATGTTAACAGGAGGTGTATTGAAGTAATAATTTTGTACTTTTGTGTAGCAAACAAACAATAAAAAGACCGTTGATAATGAATCATATATTTTTTCCATCCGAGTGGTATCCGCAAAGTGCAATCCAATTAACGTGGCCTCATCCCGACACCGATTGGGATTATATGCTCGAAGAAGTTACTGCATGCTATGTGAATATAGCAGTAGAAATACTGAAAAGGCAAAAATTAATTGTTGTGTGTCACAATGCAGAAACCGTAAAATATGAGTTGAAAGAGCACAAAGCCTTATTCTCAAACCTCACATTGGTAGAATTGCCAACCAATGATACTTGGGCACGTGATCACAGCGGGATATCTGTTATCAACAATGGAAAAAAACAGGTGTATGATTTCACGTTCAATGGGTGGGGACTAAAGTTTGCATCAAACTACGACAATCAAATAAGCAGAGGCTTGTTCAAAAACGGTATATTTAAAAGTGATGTGGAGCTACTCAACAAGAAAGATTTTGCCCTCGAAGGAGGAGCGTTAGAATCGGACGGAAAAGGCACACTTTTGACTACATCCGAATGCTTACTTTCTGCGAACAGAAATTCATTCATGTCGAAAGAAGAAATAGAAAAGTATCTAAAAGAAGCCTTCGGACTAAATAAGATATTATGGTTAGACCATGGTTACCTAAGTGGAGATGACACTGACAGCCATATAGATACATTGGCTCGTTATTGTGACGAGCATACAATTGTATATGTAAAATGTGAAGATAAAAACGACGAACATTATGAGGCATTAGCCAAGATGGAGGAACAATTAAAAACCTTCACCGATTATCAGGGGAATCCATATAAGCTAATCCCGCTGCCTATGGCAAAAGCCGTATACGACGAAGACAATGAAAGGCTTCCGGCTACCTATGCCAATTTCCTTATAATGAACGACGTTGTACTACTTCCATTCTACAACGATTTGGAAAGAGATATAGAGGCTAAAGAAAAATTAGAGATTGCTTTTCCTACAAGAGAAATCATAGGAATAGATTGTTCTGCGCTGATACGTCAACATGGCTCGTTGCACTGCATAACGATGCAATATCCCGATAATTTTGTATAATACCCAAGCGTTTATGAAAGATCAAAAAGCATTATTATTAAGGTGTATAAAAAATGATGTTCCGGCGATGGTATTTTCGGGAAACGACATATTATTTCTACCTTTACTTAAACAATATTATCTAGATGCTAAAAAAGGCGGATGCACGCAAGAGTTTCTGGATGACATTCAGTTAAGGATAGATGAGTTTGAGAAACATATACAAATGTCTCCCAATACAATTAAATTACCAGATTAGAGGATTATGAAAATAGGAATCATACAACAGGCAAATACTCCTGATATACAGAAAAATATAGCAGGACTAAAAGATAAAATTCGTAAGGCAGCAAACGAAGATGCACAACTTATTGTTTTGCAAGAGCTGCACAATTCGCTTTATTTCTGTCAAGTAGAGGATACAAATATTTTTGATCTGGCCGAGACAATACCCGGACCGTCTACCGACGACTTCGGGTCTTTGGCTAAAGAGTTAGGAGTTGTCATTGTACTTTCCCTATTCGAACGTCGTGCTCCCGGACTGTATCACAATACAGCTGTAGTAATAGAAAAAGACGGGACTATTGCAGGCAAATACCGCAAGATGCACATCCCTGACGATCCGGCTTATTACGAAAAATTTTATTTCACTCCCGGAGACCTTGGCTTTAAGCCCATCGATACATCATTGGGTAAACTAGGAGTTTTGGTTTGTTGGGATCAGTGGTACCCCGAAGCTGCACGCCTGATGGCAATGGCTGGGGCAGACATTCTTATTTACCCTACAGCTATAGGCTGGGAATCGACCGATACTGACGACGAGAAAAGCCGCCAACTTGGAGCTTGGGTGATCTCTCAGCGAGGACATGCTGTAGCTAACGGACTGCACGTTGTATCTGTGAACCGCACAGGATACGAACCCGACCCATCGGGACAAACGAATGGAATCACTTTCTGGGGAAACAGCTTCGTTGCAGGCCCTCAAGGCGAAATTTTATGGCAGGCATCCAGCGAAAGAGAAGAAGTACAAATAGTAGAAATAGACATGAAGCGCTCTGAGCAGGTACGACGTTGGTGGCCATTTTTCCGAGACAGACGTATAGACGCTTTCGGAGATATAACAAAGCGTTTTATCGATTAATGCGTTAACAACATACAATTTTCGTTATGGCAAGAATTGTTTTAAATGAGTCTTTTAAGCAGTATGATTTTAATATAAAAAGATTATATAACGAGAATTACCAATCTCCGGAATGGAAAGAAAAGCGTAAAGAGATTTTATATAGGGATGATTACACTTGTCAAAAATGTGGAACTTTTGATCCAAGTATGGGGCTAATAATTAAATTCAAGACCACAATAGAACCTCCACATTTTGACGGAATAGATATGTATTGGAATGGACCAGAGACGCATGAATATAATAGATACTCTGGGGAATATACTATTCAGAAAGATGGAATGACAATAACTATTCCTTTTTCTCCTCATAAAATCGTTATGCCTATTTTACAAGTACATCATAAAAAATACATTAAAAACAGAGAACTATGGGAGTATTCAAATGACGATTTAGTAACTCTCTGCGAAAACTGTCACAACAAAGAACATGTAACAAATAATATACCATGCTTTGACTCGGAAAATAAAAAAGTCATCAGTTACACAAATTTAATTTATACAGATTTAGACAAATTTGATTCAAACTATATTTTTAGAAACTTTAAACCGTGGAGTTTTGTACATGAGAACGAAAAGAATATATATGTTTATTCAAAATCAATTAAAGTCAATAATCTCGAAATTATAGATATAGGTGTTAATCGTAGACCTTATTTGTATCATAAAATATATCAATATTTTATAATGCGATACTTTCCTGATTATGAGCTAAGAGAAAAGTAGCGTTTATACTTCTTGTATATTGTAGTGAGCCTAACTCACCTATTCGGATATACAATTTGAATAATGAAAATATAAAGTTTTGATGTAACGATTACAAGAATTAGAGGTAAATTTCTTGCAACAACGATTCTGTCTGTAAAATCATTATGAGTCAGCTTATTTATAAAAGATTTCACTTCATTGAGAAATGTTTTTTAGTTCTGCAGGTTCTTCAAAACCGGCGAAACCGAGCCCATAAAAAAGTATCTTATAAGTATAAAATTATCTATTAAGTAGAAAGCAATAGCGAATATTATATATTGTTTTTAGTCTTTGACAAAACTAGAAACAGAAAAAAGGTAACAATTAAAAACAGTAAATAAAGTGTCACTTTTGTCACCTTTTCGATAATAAAGATCTCTTTATATGCAACTTAAGCATTTCACAACATTTTAAATAAATCACCACAAAGTCTACGACTAAGACGTAAAAAACGATAAAAGGCTTTAAGCTGAATAAAAAGTGAATTTGATAACAATGCCAGAAAAAGAAAACGACTTGTTTTTATCAAAAAGCATCCTTTGGCTGATGGCGATAGGTGCAGGCCTTGTAGTAGCCAACAATTATTACAACCAACCCTTACTGGGGGTTATAGCCAAAGAATTGGGTGAATCTGAGTCTGCAACAAGTAAGGTCGCAATGTTTACCCAGATGGGATATGCTGCCGGATTATTACTGATAATACCACTTGGTGATATGTTTAGGCGAAAAAAGATTATCCTTATCGATTTCTTTTTCATAATCCTTTCATTAGTCGTTTTCGCTTTGAGTAAGTCCTTAATAGTCATGCTCGCAGCGAGCTTTTGTATCGGGCTTACATCTGTTGTTCCTCAAATATTTGTGCCTATAGCAGCTCAACTATCCCGTCCCGAAGAGAAAGGGCGAAATGTAGGTATCGTTATGAGTGGATTGCTGATAGGTATTTTAGGGTCACGTGTTTTTAGCGGTGTTGTAGGCGAATATCTGGGCTGGAGAAATGTATTCTTTATTGCTGCAGGACTAATGATTATACTTGCCGTACTTATCGCATGGATGTTACCAAATATGCAACCAACCTTTAAAGGTACTTACGGACAACTGATGGGATCTGTTATACGATATGCACGAAGCATTCCGAGCCTGCAATTAGCTTCATTAAGGGGAGCTTTGGGTTTTGCCTCTTTCTCTGCATTTTGGACTACCCTCACTTTCAGGCTTCAGGAAGCTCCCTACTTTCAGGGAAGCGATGTGGCCGGATCTTTAGGTTTGTTCGGAATAGCAGGCGCACTGGCTGCTACCCTTGTAGGACAAGCATCAGGCAAAGTGAACAAAAACAAGCTTATAGCCATAGCTACCTTTCTAATGATCGTTTCGTGGGGAGTATTTGGCATGGGCGACAGTACTTACATAGGAATCATCGTAGGAATTATTCTCTTAGATATGGGGCTGCAAGCAATGCATGTCACGAATCAGACAATTGTACTATCGTCACACCCCGAAGCTGCCAATCGGTTGAACACTGTATATATGGTCTCTTATTTTATAGGAGGTTCTATCGGTACATTCGTAGGAGGTAAAGCATGGGGAGCTTATGGATGGAATGGCGTTGTATTCACGGGAGCCTTTTTTGTAAGCTTATGCCTTGTCGTACATTTAATTATAAGCAGAAAGCCTAAATTCAACTAAAAATAGTTATCTTTACAACTATCAGAAATAAGATGCTTATGAATACACCATTACCTGAACGGATTTATAGGGAAGATCCATTGCCCAATATGGATGAGATAAGAGAGTTTATTGCACAGAAAGAAGCAGTGCAAGCCTTTGATTCGTTACTCGACTTTTTGAATGAAAACTACAATTTCGAACAAGAGGTTTCTTTTGGAGGAAAAAATTATGGGGTAATTATTCGCTACCGCAAGAATGGCAAAACACTCGTATCTATACTTCCCGAAAAAGGGGCATTCTCAGTAATTCTTATATATGGCAAGAAAGAAGTAATTACGTTTAATGCATATAGGGAGTCTTTCAGCAGTCACTTCACAACGATATTCGATCAAACACCTCAGCTACATGATGGAAAATGGATGCTAATCAGAGTTGAGGACGGTTCTTTATTACAAGAGCTGGAACGCATGATAATGATAAAGAAAGCGATAAAGAGAGAGAAAAGAGAAGCAACAAACTAATTGCCACCTCTCTATTATATATCACAAATTTAAGTTACTACCTTTCGGATATTTGACACTATAACTGATTTGATATACTTTCGTTTCTCCGGGTTTTAGTTCCTCCTCCCAGGTTATAACTCCCATGTCCTCTTTGTTTGCTGTCCATGGTGTAGTATCTTTGCTGATTAATTCTACCTCAATATTCTTCTGCGTTGAGATCGGATATTGATCTTTTAATACCATTTTCACAGGTTTATTCTGATTGTTCTTCACTGTGAGCCTATACGTAAAAACCTGTTTCACATCATTACCCAAAAATCGGGTACTGCTATAATCTTGCATTTTCTCACGCTTAACAGGCACTCTCCTATCCGATCCAAGAGTGAGAGTCAGCTTTGAATGAGTGGATCGAGTATCGATAAACGACTCACCTACATAAGTTCCATCATAGGTAATATTCGCTTTTCCACTTAGCAGATTAAGTTTCTCCCAATCCGATATTTCTGCCAAAAGATAAGTTTCAGTATCAAGCTTTGGTGCAGAATAATATTTGTATTCAGCTGTGGTTTCTTTTGCCTGTAAATCTATTGTTTGCTCTTTGCCATTACCGGGAATTGTATACGGCATATCAATATTGTAAACGACATTCAGCTCATTATCTTTTTGAGTAATAAAATCGTCCATTTTGCTTTTCAGCGTTATTATCACTGCTCCATTCGAAGCACGAGAACCGTACATCCCTGTTGCAGAATTGCGATCCAAAACCTCTGTATTCTTTATCGATAAGGGATCGAGTGACTGAGCATAGCGGGCATCGACAGGTACACCATCCATTATATAAAGGGGCAATTGAGCTTCTTTTTTCAACATATCTCTCCCACTTTCTTCCGCTACCATACTTCCATTAAGCACTTCACTCACTTCTAAAGACCGAGCTTCTTTCATTGCATAGGAATAACTATTCTGCGCCATTTCGGCACTCAAGCGTGGTTCAGGTCTATAATTTTCGAGAAACCAAGCACTGAACAATGGTGCTACTTTTCCATTACTCGGAGTAGCTGTAGAAAGCGTCAACTTTACCCTTTCCCAATCCAGTCCCGTCGTCTGACGCACTTTCGATTTTGATAGTATTTTTATAGGTTTATCTGTCGATTCTATATTAATATCGTAGAATGGCACCCAACTAGCAGCTGATGTATAATAAGATATCGTAAAGTTACAAATACTAGCCAATGGCGAAGCTAGACTCAATTTGAGCACACCTGAGGTCTTATCGTTTTTCAAAGCCTCCTGGCTTAGTTGTTTATTTAATCGAGTTATTGCAATATCACAATCATTTTTCTTCTTATTATTTACAGCTTGCACAGCCTGCAACTCCGCCGACTTTGTTTTATAATAGTCCATCGTTTTTACCAATTCATCTATACCCAAGCCTTTTTCCGAACCGGCAACATTTTTATCCGTGCCCTTTTGCAATAGCGCAATAAGGTTTGTCGTGATATTGATGTCTGTATTTACCTGCTGCAGCTTCTTTTGATAGAAGTCGATAGAATCCTGCAATTTTCGGGCAACAGCACTTGTCGATTTATTCTCTGTGAGAAAATCAACAGAAAATTCATAAGCTGATACAATAACGCCATTGGATGCTTTGATTTTCAAACTATTTTTATCAATATTGGAGCTCAGTCCTTCTATATAAATTTCGTTATCGCCTTTCAACAAAGAATAGGACGCCGTGTGTACCAATTCTGCTCCTTGAAAAAACACAGTTGCATCCTCCAGTTTTGACTTTACGGTCTTCTCATCCTGAGCCCAAATGTGAAGAGAGAAACAGACTGATAAAGCCGTAACGAATAGTAGTTTTGTTTTCATAGATATTTATTTTTTACAAAAGTTGTGTTTAGACTTTATTTAATACATTATTTATGCGAACGTCCCAAATAATAAGATACAACAAGCGAACCAACCTGCAATCCCATTAAGAGCCAAAATGCATTTCTCCTCCTATTTTTACGCTTCAGAGCCTTTAATTCCTGGATCTGCTTTTCATTCAATAAGTCACATTCATGATTTTCCATATTCTCTATTTTTTGTATATTAACTATTTATGTAACAAAATAAGGCTCGATTTGATTGCCTATTTTTGATAATTTATAAAATTCCAACCATTCTTTATCTTCAGGCTATTCATATCATTTTACCAAAAGAGCTATTGCCACGGCAGGAACAACAAACTTAACTACATTAAATATTTTTTTACTCATTGGCACCTGCCTTGTTGGAGCTATCCCCGATCCTTGATAGTACGTCTCCATATCCTGAGCAAAATTTTCATCCCAAAATTCACGGGTGGTAGAGTCGGGAAAATAAAACAGCTCTTGACAGAAACCCGACAAACGCCGATTGCGCATCTGCTTTTTTTCTACGACACCTTTAAACTCAACATCACAAAAGTAAGTGATCTCATCTACTTTGCCAAATTCATCCCGGGTCTGAAAACGATAGTAAGTATAGCAATCAGACATATAATACTTATCTCCTATCTTTTTGAAAGAGAAACGACCGACCTTTCTCTTTATTTTAACCCGGTTTCCCATATACCGCTTATACGGCTGACTAGCCAAGACAGAGTCGATAGATTCTATCTCCATAGAAGCAATAGTCATATCATCCTTATTAATGAATATCTCGCCTCTTGCCCAGCCATCCTTACCTTGCAGAGGCTCTATTTGCAAAACGATATATGAACTATCAGATGTGAAAGAACGTGTAGTTTCATTATTCTCACTTTTACCAAAAGTAAATAGATGTGAAGCATGATATTCTGCCCCGTACAATTCAGAAGTGGGAGTCACTGTTCGTTGCACACGCTTTATATCAATAATATTGAGCACGTAAGGAACTCTCTCTCTTTTCATATTTTTCTTCAGATCCTTCTCTTTCAGAGTCGTTGCATACTTCATATATATTTCGTTCTGCAATGTATCCGACTTTTTTGTCTGTAGAAAATGCAATAAGTACCCCAAATGGAGATCGAGCAAAAGTCTCTTTTTCGTGTTTTGCATTGCCTCATCCAACAGAGCATCTGCATCTCCCGGGCTAATAACAATCGGGTTAAGATATACAGGATTCAACTCCATCCGAACAACAGCGTTTATCAAAAGTGAACTTTTAGCAACAGATTTCAGTTTATAACCAATACATTGGAAATGAATAACATCTTCGCTTACAGTCGGAATAGTATATCTGCCTTTCGTATCTGTATTAACATAGTCTCGCGAAGTGGCTCCATACTGTACTATCACATCCGCTATAGGTTTGTTGCTATCTTTATCGATGACTGTTCCTTGAATTAAAGTTTGTGCAAAAAGGTAACTACCCGTAAAAGTCAACACGGCTAGCAAAAGACATTTTTTCATATAAAAGTTTTGAGTAAGTTATGCATACATGGAACCCTATTTATAAAAACGCGATTTTCAATCGAATCATATATTTACACAGCAAACAGACAGTAAAAAACATTTAACGAAAACAAATTCATATATTTTAGTATGGAATACAGTAAATGTACATTGTATTTTTGTACCTTTATCGCGCAGTTATTAAAATTCTATTTTTAATAGCATTTTTTAATAAATCGCTATACATAAAACTATCATACAGTTACCATGTCTATACTCTATCAAGCAGAGGAAGTAAAACTTCCGTCTATAAAGAAACGTAAAACTACAGACTGGATAAAACTGGTTGCCACATCTTATGGTAAACAGGTTGGAGATATTTCATTTGTTTTTTGCTCCGACAAAAAAATACTTGAAGTAAATAACCAGTATTTGCAACACGACTATTATACTGATATTATTACATTCGACTATACTGAAAATGATATAATATCGGGGGATATCTTCATCAGTGTGGATACAGTCAAAAGCAACTCTGAAACGTTCGGAACGAATTACGAGGAAGAGCTTAACCGTATTATAATACACGGAATACTACATCTGTGTGGGATCAACGACAAGGGCCCCGGAGAAAGAGAATATATGACCGAATGCGAAAACAAAGCATTAAAAATATTGGAGGCATAGATAATCGTGCAAAAGTTTCTGAGCAAATTATATTATATCGTACCAATCTGCTGTTTCTTCCCGTTCTTCTCAGCACCGTTGGCTTTATTTCTCGGTATAATACTCGCTTTTTTTTATAAAGGGGAAGAAGTTGTTAAAACAGGAAAGCTAACAAAATACCTACTGCAAGCATCTATTGTTTGCATGGGTTTTTCCATGTCGATGCATGAGGTTATTCAAACAGGAAAAACAGGATTTATGATCACTGTGGGCTCTGTTGTGATAACGGTTTTGGCAGGTATCGGACTCGGATTATTACTCAAAGTAGGAAAAAACACAACATTACTTATATCCAGCGGAACAGCTATTTGTGGAGGAAGTGCCATTGCTGCCGTAGCTCCGGTTTTGGGTGCAAAAAACAATGAGATAAGCTTTTCGCTCGCTGTTGTTTTTGTATTAAATGCTGTAGGGTTATTTATTTTCCCGGCTATCGGGCATCTGCTTCAAATGGATCAGATCCATTTCGGATATTGGGCTGCCATAGCGATACACGACACCAGTTCGGTAGTAGGAGCATGTTCGGCATACGGAGAACAGGCTCTGCAAGTGGGTACAACGGTAAAACTAACACGTACACTCTGGATTATACCGCTTGCGCTATGTATTGCGTTCTTTAATAAAAATAAAACCTCGAAAATAACAATCCCTTGGTTTATATTTCTGTTTGTTGTTGCCATCGTTATAGGAAACTATATTCCCGGAATGACAGAAACAAACGAGCACTTAAGCTGGCTTGGAAAAAAAGGAATGATGATTTCCTTGTTCTTTATCGGGGCCTCTATCAATCTGGAAGAAGTAAAAAAAACAGGCTTAAACACCTTTCTTCTAGGCATTCTTCTTTGGTTTATAATAGCTGTATTATCTTTATATTGGATTAAACTAATGTTTTAATGAATAAAATTGTAGACAAAGAGTATTTCTCTGAAAACGTAGTTAAGTTTGAGGTTGAAGCACCTCTTATCGCTAAAAGCCGTAAGGCCGGCCACTTTGTCATTGTACGTGTTGGCGAGAAAGGCGAGCGTATACCTTTAACCATTGCAGCATCTGACCTTAACAAAGGAACTATCACTATTGTTATTCAGGCTGTAGGAGCCTCGTCAAAAAAGATTTGCGAACTGAATGTGGACGATTACATAACCGATATTGTTGGCCCGCTAGGACAAGCAACCCATATCGAAAACTACGGAACGGTTATCTGTGCCGGAGGTGGGGTCGGTATTGCGCCGATGCTTCCAATTATAGAAGCGATGAAAAGAGCCGGAAATAAGGTTATTTCTGTCTTGGCAGCACGCACCAAAGATCTTGTGATACTCGAAAAACAAGTAGCCGAATACTCGGACGAAGTAATAGTAATGACCGATGATGGTTCGTACGGACACAAAGGATTGATTACAAATGGTGTTGAGATGGTAATTAATCGTGAAAAAGTAGATCTATGTGTAACCATAGGCCCTGCTATTATGATGAAATTCGTTTCTTTACTAACACAGAAATACAACATTCCTACAATGGCTTCATTAAATACCATTATGGTAGATGGTACGGGCATGTGCGGTGCTTGCCGTGTATCGGTAGGAGGAAAAACAAAATTTGTATGTGTTGATGGTCCCGAGTTTAATGCTCACGAAGTAGATTTCGACGAAATGCTAATGAGACTAAGAGCTTATAGTTAAATCAATTATTGGGTAAAATAAAAACATCAGCTCAGTCTTATAGCCTACAACTAATTACTTACAACTTACGACTAAAAAATGACAGAACAAGAATATATACAAGCACGCCGAAGCGAACCATGGAGAGAGGAACTGCGTAAAACCATGAAGGCTAAAGAACGAGGAGAGAAATCTCGTGTACACATGCCTGAGTTGGACGCTGAATACAGAAGTCATTCCCTGAAAGAAGAGGTTAATCTAGGACTTACTGCCGAACAAGCTATGGCAGAAGCGGCACGATGCCTCGACTGCGCAAATCCTACTTGTATGGAAGGCTGCCCGGTGGGAATCCAGATACCAACCTTCATAAAAAACATAGAGCGTGGCGAATTTCTCGAAGCAGCTAAAGTGCTGAAAGAAACAAGCGCCTTGCCTGCTGTCTGCGGACGTGTATGTCCACAAGAAAAGCAGTGCGAAGCGAAATGTATCTATATACAAAAGATGAAAAAAGAGCCGGTAGCTATCGGATACTTGGAACGCTTTGCGGCAGACTATGAGCGTGAAAGCGGACAAGTAGCTATACCGGAACTAGCTCCTGCCAATGGTATAAAAATAGCGGCTGTAGGCTCAGGCCCGGCCGGACTTTCTTTTGCCGGAGATATGGCAAAACGAGGATATGACGTAACTGTATTTGAGGCACTACATGAGATTGGGGGCGTTCTTAAATACGGTATCCCTGAGTTCCGTCTTCCAAACGAAATAGTAGATGTTGAAATAAACGTGCTTCGTGATATGGGAGTTAAGTTCGTTAAGAACTGTATTGTTGGAAAAACGATTACCCACGAGGATCTAAGAGAAAAAGGCTTCAAAGGAATTTTTGCAGCAAGTGGAGCAGGACTTCCCAACTTCATGAATATTCCGGGAGAAAATCTGATTGGAGTGATGTCGTCTAATGAATACCTCACCCGTGTCAACCTGATGGATGCATCAAACCCGGAGAGTGACACTCCTGTGCAAATGGGGAAGAAAGTCGCCGTTATAGGTGCAGGCAACACTGCTATGGATGCGATACGTACAGCAAAACGTTTGGGTGCAGAAAAAGCATATATTATTTATCGCAGATCGGAAGAGGAAATGCCGGCTCGTATAGAGGAAGTAAAACATGCCAAAGAAGAAGGTATTGAGTTCTATACGCTGCATAATCCAATTAAGTACGAAGGTGATGAAAAAGGTCATGTAAAGCGAATGCTCCTACAAAAAATGGAACTTGGCGAACCGGACGCATCTGGTCGTCGTAAGCCTATCGCAATCGAAGGAGCTACTGAATGGTTCGACATAGATGAGGTAATAGTCAGTGTTGGAGTATCTCCAAATCCATTAATTCCTTCAACGTTTAAAGGACTTCAAGTTTCTAAGTGGGGAACAATCATAGTGAATCAGGAAACAATGCAGTCTGACCTACCGGATGTATATGCGGGTGGCGACATCGTTCGTGGAGGTGCAACAGTCATCCTCGCAATGGGTGATGGACGTAAAGCTGCCGCTGCAATGGACAAAGCATTAAAAGGATAAAAAGACCTATTTATATAAGTAAGCCCCCGTTGATAAAAATCAATGGGGGTTTCGTTTTTTATCAAAGAATACAGATAAGATTCTCAATTTATTCCCAGTATAAGTATTATAGAATAACATTCTTTCTCTAGGGAGTTTAATTTCACATTCAGAATCAAAAAGATTGCTCACTTTTATCTTCTTTGTGCAACCCATATAGGTAGTGAACAAAAAACAGAAAGGTTACGTTTTTTTTATGACAAATTGACAATTTTAATATTGTTTTTGTTTATTTATTCGGATATAAAAAGCTAAATTTGTGAGGCTATTAAAGGATTGATATACAATTAATGAATTAATATATTTAGAGTATACATAGCCTGCATTTTATGTTACTCTTATCAGTATAATACCTAAAAAAAGTTATGGGAAGAGAAATTAAATTCAGCCTCGTTTATCGTGACATGTGGCAGTCATCGGGAAAGTACCAGCCGCGTGTTGACCAATTGACACAAGTTGCACCGGTTATTATTGACATGGGATGTTTTGCTCGTGTTGAAACGAATGGTGGCGCTTTTGAACAAGTAAATTTGCTTTACGGAGAAAATCCAAACAAAGCAGTTCGTGAATGGACAGCTCCTTTCAACAAGGTTGGCATCCAAACACACATGCTTGAACGTGGATTAAATGCTCTGCGCATGTACCCTGTTCCAAAAGATGTTCGTCAATTGATGTTTAAAGTAAAACATGCACAAGGGACTAACATCTCTCGTTCGTTTGACGGATTGAATGACCCTCGCAACCTTGAACTTTCTGTAAAATATGCAAAAGAAGCCGGCATGATTTCTCAGGCTGCTCTTTGTATTACTTCGTCCCCTATCCATACTGTAGAATACTATGTAAACTTTGCAGACAAATTAGTAGAGTTTGGAGCTGACGAATTATGTTTAAAAGATATGGCCGGTGTAGGACGTCCTGCTTTCCTTGGTAAATTAGTGAAAGCACTGAAAGACCGCCATCCAAATATTCCGATTCAGTATCATGGACACACAGGTCCGGGCTTCTCTGTGGCTTCTATGCTCGAAGTTGCACGTGCAGGTGCTGACTATGTAGATACAGCAATCGAACCTTTAGCATGGGGAATGGTGCATCCTGATATTATCACAATACAGGCAATGCTCAAAAACGCAGGATTCTCTGTACCTGATATCAACATGAGCGCTTATATGGAAGCCCGTGCATTGACACAATCATTCATAGACGACTTCTTAGGATATTGGATCGACCCTTCAAATAAAATAATGACGTCTCTGCTTGTAGGCTGCGGTCTTCCGGGAGGTATGATGGGATCAATGATGGCCGACCTTAGAGGCATGCATTCGGCTATCAATATGGCTCTTCGCAACAATGGTAAAGCTGAAGTTACACTGAATGATCTTGTAGTACAACTATTCGAAGAAGTAGAATATATATGGCCTAAACTTGGTTATCCGCCACTCGTAACTCCATTCAGCCAATATGTGAAAAATATCGCATTGATGAATATATTCTCGATGGCTCAGGGACAACCTCGTTTCTCTAACATCGACAAAGACAGCTGGAATATGATACTTGGTAAAACAGGTACGCTTCCCGGCAAACTGGATGAAGAAATCGTTGAGTTGGCTAAAGCAAAAGGACTTGAATTCTATACAGGTAATCCTCAAGATGAATATCCTGACGCTCTTGATTCATATCGCAAAGAAATGGATGAAAACGGTTGGGATTACGGACAAGACGACGAGGAATTGTTTGAATTAGCAATGCACGACCGTCAATACCGCGACTACAAATCAGGATTGGCAAAAGAACGCTTCAATATAGATCTTGAAAAAGAAAAGGAAAAAGCCGGAGCTCCAATCATCGTAACACGTCAGGTAGTAGAAGTACCGGCGTTTGATGCGGAAGCGATTAAAGCTAAATACCCGGAAGCAAAACCTCTTCAAGCGACTGTTAGCGGACAGGTTATCTGGCAAGTTGATGTAGACGACGTTTCTACTGCTCCTGTTGTTGGCACATCTGTAAAGGAGGGTGATGTTGTATGTTTTGTTCAGACTTATTATGGTATCGAAGAAGTAAAAGCGCTTACTTCAGGGAAGATTATCCAAATAGAAACAAAACAAGGCGCAAAAGTTCAAAAGAATCAGGTTTTAGCATATATAGACTAAAAGCATCTGATTTCATATATAAAAAAGCATCATTAATAATGATGCTTTTTTTGCATATACCCCATTGAAAGAGATGAACAGACATTATGTGTTATTTAACAATATTAAACCCGAAATAAAGTTATCACAATAGCTCGAAAACATTTATCTTTGGCGAAATTTTGAAAGAAAGTTTCGCGGAAAAATAAAGGGAAAAATGAAAAAGCTATTATTATTTACAATTTTGTTAGGGGCATTAAACATCTACGCCCAGTCTCCAGAAAAAAACAAATACACTATCTTATTAACAGGCGCATCGTTTGCCTCATCAAACAACGGTTGGTTCGAATTAGCTTGCAAAACGCTCGATGCTACGCCCATAAACAAGGCTATAGGGGGAGAGGCTATTGCTGATGCGGCAAATAAATTCTCAGCCGATACGCTTTATACAAAACAGCAACTAGAAGATATTGATGCTTTTGTAATAATGCATGTACACGATGAAGATGTTGCCAGTGAAAACGGTCTTAAAGAAAACTATAAAGATTATAAGACACCGTTCGACAGGTCAAATTACGCAGCCGCATACGATTATGTTATCAAGCATTATATTACAGATTGTTACAATTTGAAATTTGATAAAAATTCAAAGTATTATAATACCCCGAGCGGCAAACCTGCAATCATAGTTCTATGCACGCACTGGCATGACGCACGCATAATATACAATTCAGCAATACGCAAGCTGGCAGACAGATGGGGTTTTCCGGTTGTAGAATTCGATAAATATATTGGTTTCTCTAAAAATCACCTCCACCCCGTTACCGGAAAGCAATATAGCATTTTATATGCTCATAATAACGAGAAGGTAAATGGTGTAGAGTATGGATGGCATCCGTACAACGGGGAAGACAAGTATATACAACAACGTATGGCTGCTATATTCACCGATTTGATGAAAAAAGTTCTACCTTTGAAGTAGAATTATGCTATATTACAAAGAATATATAACTGACTCAACCCTATTGGGAATATGGAAGATAGAGGAAACCAGCCAAGAGCTGTTTTCTCTACTTGCCCATCACGAATGGATTCAGAATATATATACAGTAAAGGTAGAATCGAGAATACTTGAAATATTATCGACGAGGATATTGATAAAGGCACTTACTGGAGAAGAAAAGGAAGTGCGCTACAACACTACGGGAAGACCATTCCTTGCCGATGAATCATATCACATGAGTGTATCCCATACCAAAGGTTATGTTGCTGTAGCTATCAATAAAAAGAAATCCATAGGGCTGGATGTGGAGTATATATCAGAAAAGATAAGAAGAGTACAAAGCCGTCTTATTTCTGACAAGGAATATATTGACAAGGACAATGAACTCATCCACCTCCTACTCCACTGGTCTGCAAAAGAAGCTATGTTTAAGTACCTTGATACCGAAGGTGTTGATTTCCGAAAAAATTTATTTATAAGTAAGTTTACTCCTGAAGAGAAAGGAACATTCAATGCAAAAGAGACTCGTTCGCCACAACATACCCAGTTTAAGGCATATTACAAGGTCGAAAAAGAGTTTGTGTTGGTATGTATTGAGGAGAAAAGCTAAAAGTCATAATATATATAGCGTTTTTTATATTCACCTTTTTTTATAACCCAAATAACGATATATCCTCCAGCCCCATCGCTATTCATACTCTGTAAATAAAGTATATCATTTACTCTATCATAGTTTGCTCTTGTATATCCTAAGGTAGGTTCATACAAATCATCAAATGCAGCTTCGGGAATTTCAACATTTTGCTTTTCCAAACTGATCTTTATTGATTTGTATTCGGTTCTTGGGATATCTCCATCTGTGCCCCAAAACTTTCTGTTGTTTATTTTATAAACGAAACCGTTTTCTTTGCTTATTTTATTTTGCTGGGGAATAAAATCTTTTTGAACTAAAGTAATAACAATAGAATCTTTTTGCAATATAGCTTTATGCTCAGAATTAAAAGTAAGAGGAATTTTCTCCAAACAAGAAAGGGGCATCAATCTGGATTTATGAATATAATACTTACATTCATTTTCTCCCTCTTTAGTAGTATAATAAAGACTCACCCAACTATCTTTTTCTTCAAAAAAACAGACAACCTCGCCCGAAGACAATGTATCTACGACCTGCTTATCCTTGTTACGTACATTCACACGGCCATCTTTATCCATAACAACGGCTAGTTGTTGAGAACATACAATTTGAACACAAAAGAACATTATAAATAAAAAGAGAGATTTCCTCATACAATATCGGTATATATAGAGCTATTCAATAAATATCCTAACTCAAACGACTCACCTCCTTCACACCTTTCACTGTTTTCAGTTTCTTTATCAGCCCGTTGAGCATATCTGTATTATTCAACGTCACCGACATATTACCTTGAAACAGACCATCATTTGAGTCGATGCTGATAGAACGCATATTTATACCCTGTTCTTTGGCTATAATAGAGGTCAAGTTGTTAATAATACCGATATCATCATTCCCTATTATCCTCAGCGTAACAGTATAGGTAGAGCCCGATTTACCCGACCACTTGGCAGGAATCACACGATAAGCAAAACGTGAAAACATATCATGAGCATTCGGACAATTTATTCGATGGATCTTTATTCCCTGCGATGACACAAAACCAAATATCTCGTCACCATATATTGGATTACAGCATTTTGCCAACTTATAATCTACTCCTGTCAGATTTTGATCTATAATTAACTCTTCTTTGCTCGAAGAATCTTTTTTTGTTTCGGGAGTATATACAACGTAATTTTCGGCACTTATAGCCTCATGCTTATCATGCTGTTCTGTTTCTTTTCTCTCTAGGTCAAGATATTGATCTATAACAGAATTGACATCAAGACTTTCTTCTGCTATCTTAATATAGAAGTCGGTGATTGTCTTGAAACCAAGCTTTTTGATCAAACGCATCATTATCGACTCGTTGATCTCTATCTTCCTGTTTTTTACCCGACGCTTCAGTTGTTCCTTGGCAATCTCTACTTGTTTATTCGCTTCTTCCTTGAGGCTTTGGCGTATTTTGTTCTTCGCTTTCGAAGTAGTTACAAAATTGAGCCAGTCTTGTTTTGGAGACTGATTGGGCGAAGTAAGTATTTCTATTTGATCTCCGTTCGACAACTTATGGCGGATAGAAACATTACGTCCATTCACTTTACCCGAAACACAGGTAGAACCAATCCGAGAGTGTATAGAAAATGCAAAGTCTAGCACCGTTGCTCCATTCGGTAATTTATGCAAGTCTCCCTTTGGAGTAAATACATAAATCTCGTCATCGTAGAGATCTAGCTTAAAGTTCTCTAATTTCTCACCCGAATCAAGACTTTTATTTTCGAGCATTTCACGCAACCCGGTCAACCAATCGTCCATCTTCGACTGACTTTTCACACCTTTATACTTCCAGTGTGCTGCCAATCCACGCTCAGCAATCTCATCCATACGACGGGTACGTATCTGCACCTCTACCCAACGGGATTCATGCCCCATAACGGTAGTATGCAACGACTCGTAGCCATTGCTTTTGGGAATAGAAAGCCAGTCTTTCAGCCTCTTTGGATTCGGTGTATAAAGATCGGTTACAATCGAATAGGCTTGCCAGCACTCAGGCTTTTCTTTATCTAAGGGTGAATTTAGTACTATGCGAATAGCAAACAGATCATAGATTGACTCAAAATCTATCTTTTGCTTTTTCAGTTTATTATTAATGGATGAAATAGACTTTACTCGCCCCTTTATATCATACTTCAGCCCGGTCTCTTTCAGTCTGGCATCTATCGGTGCTATAAATTCGGCAATATATTTATCACGAGAGGCTTTACTTTCACTTATTTTCTCTACAATATAGTCATAAGACTCTCTGTCGGTATATTTCAGATAAAGGTCTTCAAACTCCGTTTTTATATTATACAGCCCTAACTTGTGTGCCAATGGAGTATACAGAAACGAAACTTCTACAGCCAATTGCAATCGATGCTGTTCGCTATATTTTTCGGCATTTCGGATACGATGGAGCCGGCTCGCTATTTTTATAAGAATTACCCGCATATCCTCGGCGAGTGTTATCAACAGCTTTATGTAATTGTCCGAAGCCATAGCCGACTCGTTCATTTCCAAAGCATTGATTTTCATCAACCCCGACACAATATTCACTATATCTTTACCAAACATCGCAGATACCTCATCCAGCGATATTGACTTGTGCATTACAGGACGATAGACTAGTAAAGCCAGAATTGCAGGGCTTTTCAGTCCAAGTTCTTCCATAAGGATAATAGATGAACTCACTGTAAGATCTGTAATACTGCCAATCTTCTCATCTTTAGCATAGACTCCATCAGTCAATGCCTTCTTTATGACTTTCCTTATTTTCTCAAATTCATCAGGAGACAGAGTTGAATCTAACCCTCTCTTCAGTCTTTTGAACTTAGAATAAGTCAGGTCTTTATCGTTATATGTGGGGAAATTGTCATTCATTTTCTCTACAAAATATGAGTATATATAATTAAATTGACAAAGACAGGAAAAAATAAATCATATTAATCTCGTATCTGTCTGTAAAATTAACGCTTTTTTGAAAGTGACACGTCTTTTTTATAACAGATGTTTTAATTTTTTCATATTTAGAAACTTTATGCTTTTAGCAGACGTTTTAATAGTCAAAGCATTTTAACTTTGCCTATATTAAATAAATAACCCTGTTTCTTTGTGACAGAAACGGTATAAATTAAAAAAAATCAATTTAGATAGAGCAAATATGAAGGCAAACGACTATGCTAAACTCGAAAAAGACTATGACTTCAAGAGGCATTACTTTAATAACACATTCTGGTGGAAAACGTTACTGATGGTTCCACCTATATGTTTCTTGTTTGTCGGACTTGTAGGAATAATATACTTATTCAACAGTGATATGCTCGTATCATGGTATATTATCCCATATCTTTTGTTATTTACGGTTGGTACTATTTGGCTAAAAGCTCTGAAAAGACACATATTCAAAGCTGCGATGACCACAGAAGGTGCTTTTCATATTAGTCTTGCCGCACCATTGGGAGACAAGGGCGACTATACTTACGCCGCATTTGTAAACAATACACGCAGACATGATAAATACTATATCACAAATCTGGTAAAAGATGTATCCCTTCACGACCTTTTAGCGAAGCATGAAGTATCTTTCAAAAAAGAAGCGATTCTTATACATGACGAAGAAAGCGACAGTGATATATATATAAAAGCCTATCCTAAAAAAGAAATAAACAAACGAAATGCAGGATGGAGCATAAGCGAAGGTTATTTTCCGGTGTTATATATAAACGACAAAAATGTTCCGATAATAAGAAGAAAAGATTTAGTGAGGAAATCATAATTCAATTTCATCTTAACAGGATTTTCACAAGTCTTTTATACCTTTGACACTCAAAATATCAAAGAACGTAATTCATGGTTGAAAAAGACTCCAAAAACAAGAAATTTTCCACCCGCATTATCAGTGAAAAATTTTTCAAAAAAGATGTGCATGGTGCAATATCTATGCCTATTTATCGCAATGCGGCTTTCGAGTTTGCCGACTCTGAAAGTATAGCGGCTGCTTTTCAGTACAAAGAAGAGATCCCTTCACATACATATACACGCATAACGAACCCGTCTGTAGAAAATCTGGAACGGAAGATTAAAACAGCATCAGGAGCAGAAAACGTAATGATGGTAGCATCAGGAATGGCTTCAATTTCAAACACCTTCCTTACCATTGCTTATGCCGGAGGTAATATTGTGACATCACCTCACTTGTTTGGTAATACATTTTCGCTATTTAAATTTACCCTTGCGGCATTCGGAGTTGAGGTGCGCTTTGTAAACACCGACAATCTGGAAGAGATTGCTTCGGCTATAGATGAAAATACATGTGCTTTCTTTTGCGAATTAATAACGAATCCGCATTTAGAGATCGCCAACCTACCCGAAATATCAAAGATATTGAGAGTTAAAAATGTTCCGATGATCGTTGACAGCACTATTATTCCTTGGTGTGGCTTCGACGCCAGAAAAGCAGGTGTAGATATCGAGGTAGTTTCTACTACAAAATATATATCAGGTGGAGCTACGAGTATTGGAGGAGCAATCCTCGATTACGGTACGTTCGACTGGACACACAACAAGCGTTTAGCAAATGTAGCAAAAACAGAAGGTGTATCTCAGTTCTCTTTTAAGCTGAAGCGTGAGATAGCCCGTAACATAGGAGCTGCAATGGACCCAGATACCGCTTATCAGCAATCGTTAGGTATGGAAACGCTGGAATTACGTTTCGAAAAAATGTCTGAAACAGCATACGAATTGGCACAATTCCTTTCTCAACTGGCGGATGTTGTTAAAGTAGGTTATCCAAAATTAACGGGCTCTGCATATAAAAATATATCGGATTCCCTGTTTGTTGGTAATCCGGGTGCTATGCTTACATTTAGCCTGAAAGACAAAAAAGCTTGTTACGACTTCATGGATAAACTTTGCATTATCCGCAGAGCAACAAACCTGTTCGATAATAAAACATTAATTATACACCCGGACTCAACCATCTACGGCACATTCACTCCAGAGATGAAGGAGATAATGGGTATAGAAAGTAATCTTATGCGCCTCTCTGTAGGTCTCGAAGATCCGGATGACCTTAAAGCTGACATATTGCAAGCTTTAGGTAAACAAAACTAATCTTGATTTTTAATTGTTATAAGATTATATGATTCAAAGAAAAAGTAGTACTTTTGTGCTCTGATTATTCGAAACGCAAATAATTGGGGCTAAATAGCTGATATAATGAAGATATTGATACTAAATGGACCAAATTTGAACCTGTTGGGAAAACGTGAACCGGAAGTTTACGGAAACATTTCTTTCGAAAATTATTTTACCCAATTGCAACAAAACTATCCAAATTGTGAATTATCTTATTTTCAGTCCAATCACGAAGGAGCTATTATAGATAAAATACATGAAACCGGATTTACATACGATGGCATTGTGCTCAATGCGGGAGCATATACGCATACTTCCATTGCCATACATGATGCCATAAAGGCTGTAACAACTCCGGTAGTTGAGGTGCATATCTCAAACATTCATACCCGTGAGAATTTCCGACACAAATCAATGATTGCTGCAGCCTGTAAAGGTTCTGTCGTTGGGTTAGGTCTGTTATCATACGAATTTGCTATCGATTATTTTCTAAAAGCAAAGAAAATATAAGATTGCAAGTGCAAATCTTTTAAAGAACTATATATTAAATAAAATTCCATTTATGACTCAGAAAAAAACGAAAATTGTAGCTACAATTTCAGACATGCGTTGTGATGTTGATTTTATTCGTGCATTATATAACGAAGGGATCAATGTTGTAAGGATGAACTCTGCCCACATGACAGAGGAAGGGTTTATCAAAGTAATGACTAATGTACGTGCCGTATCTTCACACATTGGTATTATGATGGATACTAAAGGACCGGAAATACGTACAACAGCTACAGCCTCAGGAGAAAAAATAGTTGTTAAAACCGGAGACAAAATCAAAGTTATCGGTGATATCAACTTCCTATCTACTCCCGAGCAAGTTTCACTTTCATATCCAAGCATTATAGAAGACGTACCTGTAGGTAGTCTATTATTGATTGATGATGGAGAAACTGCACTAAAAGTAATCGACAAAACTCCAGAATATCTACTTTGCGAAGTACAAAACGATGGTACAATCGGTAGCCGCAAGAGCGTTAACATACCTGGAGTAAAAGTAAACCTTCCTTCAATCACAGCAAAAGACAGAAGAAGCATCGAAATCGCTATCAAAAACAAAGCAGACTTCATCGCTCACTCTTTCGTAAGACATAAACAAGACGTGTTGGACGTACAAAAGATTTTGGACGAATACAACAGCCCTATCAAAATTATCGCTAAGATTGAAAACCAAGAAGGTGTTGACAATATCGACGAAATCTACGAAACAGCTTATGGCGTGATGGTAGCTCGTGGAGACCTTGGTATTGAAGTTCCACAAGAAAAAATACCTGGAATCCAACGTTTACTTATCCGTAAAGCCGTAGAATACAAAAAACCGGTTATCGTGGCAACTCAAATGTTGCACACAATGATCGAAAATCCACGTCCTACTCGTGCAGAGGTTACAGATATTGCGAACGCAGTATATTACGGAACAGATGCAGTGATGCTTAGTGGAGAAACTGCTTATGGTAAATATCCGGTTGAGGCTGTTCGTGCTATGGCTCAGATTGCTGCTGCCGCCGAACAATCTAAACTAGAAGAAAAAGCAATGCCGGTTCCTTTCAAAGATAGAGAATACGGAAGAACATCATTCCTAGCTAAGCAAGCTGTTAAATCTTGCAACCAACTTGGGGTGAAAGCTATTGTTACAGACAGTATGACCGGACGTACAGCACGTACCCTTGCCGCATTCCGCAGCAAATGTCCTGTATATGCATTCTGCAACAAAGAAGAAGTTGCTCGTTGGTTATCTTTGAGTTACGGTGTAGATCCTCACTTCCAAGAAGATGCAGGTCTTACTAAGAACCACAAAGAATATTTCGTTAGAGCATTAAACCAACTTCAATTAGACGGAGTATTAAGCTCAGGTGACTATGTTACTTATTTGAGTGGTACTTTCTCTGACGGTAAAGGTGGAACATCTTTCCTTGAAATCGAAAAAGTTGGTGCTGTAATGGAACAAGGCGAAAAATTTTTCGTTCCTGTAGACTAATTAAGGATATAATTCCGAATGAATGATAAAAGGGTGCAATCGCACCCTTTCTTTTTTATTCACAATCTGTTCGGTCATTCGTTGAATCATTATCAGGCTGAGAGACAAGAAGGAAATCGATAGGCTCTGAAGTCTCATTGGCAATATAATGCTTCACCATAGGCTCTATCAAGATGCCTTGCTGCTCGTTAACAACTTCACGTTCGCCTTCAACGTAAAATATTGCTGTTCCTTTTGTCACAAAGAAGAATTGCCTTGCAAGAGAGTGGTAATGTAAAGTTTCTCTTGTATTTGCCGGCATGGTTTCAATTTTCACAGATAAAGAATCCCTACTCATTAGGATCCAACTGCTACATTTATCTCCCCAAAAATAATGGGGCGCTGAATTTTTATCGACTGCTCTTCCCATGATAATTAAATTTAGATGTAACAATATGCTAAATATAAAAAATAAATCGCATAAGAATGCTTTTTTAAGCAACAATTTATAAATAAATATCTTAGTTTTGCAGAATACACCGATATCTGCAGGCTATGACCAGAAAAGAATTGATACAATTAGTAGAACAAATTCTGGATGTAGAGAAATACACAGAAGATCAAATGAATGAGATGTTAGAGTTATTACACAGAAATGTGCCTCACCCTGCAATATCTGATTTGATCTGCTATGAAAATTTATCTTCGGAAGAAATTGTAGACAAAGCGTTAAATTATAAACCGATTCAGTTATAAACCATGTCATTGGAAAAGGACGAAGCTATAGAAAGCTATATTCTTTCTCGCATCGATGAAGAAAGCGAGCTGCTCAAACAATTAAACAGGGACGCCCACGTAAATTTATTAAAGCCAAGAATGTTATCGGGACATCTGCAAGGACGTATGCTCAAGATGTTTTGCAGAATGATGAATCCTAAATATATTCTCGAAATAGGAACTTATACGGCATACGCAACCCTATGCTTGGCAGAGGGAGTAGATGACGATGCTGAAATACATACCATAGAAGTAAACGACGAGCTCGAAGACTTCATTTTAAAGCACCTGCACAAATCGAAACTTAAAGATAAGATACATCTTCATATAGGAGATGCAATGGAAATAATCCCTCAGATAGACCGCACCTTCGATCTCGTATTCATTGATGCAAACAAACGCCATTACATTGAATATTATAATCTCGTATTCGATAAGATACGTCCCGGTGGACTTATCATTGCCGATAACACATTGTGGGACGGGCATGTACTGGAAACTCCAAAACCATCGGACAAACAAACAATCGGGATACAACAATTCAATGACATGATAGCGAAGGATGACAGAGTAGAAAAAGTAATTCTGCCGATTCGCGACGGCTTGACATTGATATGGAAAAAATAAGAGTCAGATCCTTATAGACTCGAATGTACGGATAGATATATTAAAGTTGCTAACGCTTTAAATAGCTTGCTACTTGTAACTATTTTGTATTACCTTTGTAAGCTAAAATAATTAAGGATGGATACGACCAGACAACAAAAGATAAACAGGCTCATCCAGAAAGAGCTAAGTGAGATTTTCAGAAAACAAACCCAACAGATGAAAGGTGTACTTGTAACAGTGAGCACTGTACGTGTAACACCCGATCTTGGACTAGCAAAAGTATACCTGAGTATTTTCCCTTCCGAGAAAGGAAAAGAATTGCTTGAGAATATAAGAACCAATGTAAAAAGCATTCGTTTCGACTTGGGACAAAAAGTAGGGAAACAACTACGTGTAATTCCCGAACTGGCCTTTTATCTGGACGACTCGCTCGATTATCTGGAAAATATAGACAGGCTTCTGAATAAGGATAATAACGAAGTAAAAGAATAAGCTTGAATCTTGCGCTGCACATAGCCCGCCGTTATCTTTTCGCAAAGAAATCGCATAATGCTATCAACATCATATCGATGATCTCGGTATGTGGGATAACTGTTGCCACAATGGCGCTGGTATGTGCTTTATCGGTTTTTAATGGTTTTACGGATGTGGTAGCAAACACATTCAGCGCTTTCGACCCCGAACTACAAATTACTCCGGCCAAAGGGAAAGTATTTGACCCGACAAGTAAGAAGATAGAAGAAATCAAAGCTTTACCCGAAATAGAATTCACATCCAAATCGCTGGAGGACAATGCTTTGATTAAATTCGCAGACCGACAAGAACCGATTATACTAAAAGGTGTATCATCCAACTTCATCAACCTCGCCAACGTAAATAATCTGATTATAGATGGAAAGTTTTCGTTATGCGAAGGTGATATCGAAAATGGAGTTATAGGTGCAGGCATGGCCATGTTTCTTGGCGTAAGAGCCGGATTCCTCGACCCGGTAGAACTATATGCACCCAAACGAAACGAACGTATCAATCTGGCAAATCCGGCAACAGCATTTACTCAGTCAGAAGTATTCGTATCGGGTGTATTTGCACTCAATCAGCAGAAATATGACGATCAGATGTTTATTGTTTCAATAGACTTGGCACGCGAACTCTTCCACTACGACAAAGAAATATCATCCCTTGATATAAAAGTAAAAGACGGCTATAATGTAGACAAAGTACACAATAAAATAAAGTCGATACTTGGGAAGGATGAATTATTGGTAAAGAACAGATTCGAACAACAAGCAGATCTTTATCGGATGGTAAATGTTGAAAAATGGGTTACATTTCTCATTTTATGCATCATTCTTATAATAGCAGTATTCAATGTTATTGGTTCGCTTACGATGCTCATCATAGAGAAAGACGAGGATGTAAGGATATTAAAAAGCCTTGGAGCAAATAATACATTGATTACACGAATTTTTCTCTTCGAAGGTTGGCTAATCACATTTGTAGGAGCTATTGTTGGTGTAACTCTCGGTCTCACGCTTTGCCTGCTACAGCAATACTTCGGATTATTGAAATTAGGCAATACTCCCGGGGCCTTTGTTATAGATGCATACCCTGTGTCGGTACAAGCTTTGGATATTGTACTGATATTTGTTACAGTGAGTATCATTGGATTCCTCGCCGTAATCTATCCTGTAAACAATCTAAGGAAAAGACTATAAGATCAGTTGCCAGAATTCGACATCAATCAGTTTTCCGAATTTGACTCCCGACTCCCTGAAATTACCGACCAACTCAAAGTTAAATTTTCGATGAAGCTTTCGGCTTGGATCATTGGGCAATGATATTACACCAATCAGTGAATGTATGTTTATATTTCGGGCTCTGTTTATTAATTCCTGATATAAAATACTGCCCACTCCGCTTCCTATGGCATTACGATCAAGATATACGCTTGTTTCTAGCGTTATATCGTAAGCTACACGCTCACGCCAATTGTTGAGATAGGCATAACCAATTATTCGCCCATCTTTCTCGTATACAAAATAAGGAAACCCTTTTGCCTGCACCTTATCTATCCGCTTCCGTATATCTTCGGCAGTAACAAGATCATACTCAAAGGTCACAACTGTTTCCTCAATATAATAATTATAGATAGCTGCTATCTGTGCAGCATCAGCGGGCGTTACATCTCTTATCATTCGATATAAAATAAATAATCCTTACTCTCCGGTATAAGGAGGAATTTCTTGTCCTTGACTTTGAATAGCAGGACTAGCAGCCACAATACTGTCTACAATAAACTTTGTATATCCCCGCCAAGGCAAAGCCCCATAATATTCTTTGTAGTGTAGCTTCACATTCTGTCCGCTGAGAGACATCAGTTTTATAGCCAACTCTTTATTCTCTATCGAAAATTGAAACTCATTGGATTGCAAACCTTGCTGCCCGGGACGAAATCCCGATTGAATCAGCTCTCCTTCGTAGGTCTTGAATATAATCCCCTTATGCTTTACATTATTAAGCATGCCGGCTTTCACCCCCGAATCACTATAAGGCACATAATACCGGATATACAGGAAGGTAAAAAGACCTGCTACAAGGACTGCTAAAATTATAAGAACAACTCTTTTTGCCATAATATTATAAGATGTAAGATGGAACAAAAATTGTAGATGTTTTATTCTGAAAACAAAGATATTCATATTTTTAAACTATTTTTGTTCTACAGTTTAAAAACATAACAGTAAAAACCGAATATTCTATGAATATAGAAGAACTCAGAGAATACTGTATATCTGTAAAGGGCGCATCGGAAAGCTTTCCTTTCGATGAATCTACTTTAGTCTTTAAAGTCATGGGAAAAATGTTCGCATACACAGGCTTAGATCCGAAAGATGGGCTCTTCAAGGTAAATCTGAAATGTGACCCCGAAAGATCGGCTGAACTACGTGCAAGATACGAAGGAATAACACACGGAACTCATACACGAGGCCTCTTATGGAATGCCGTTTATCTTGCGAGTGATGTACCCGATAAACTGATAAAAGAATTAATAGATCATTCTGTAGAAGAAGTTATAAAAAAGCTACCGAAGAATAAACAAGCAGAATATCGAAGTTTGTAAAAGAAATATAAAGCAATGATAATAAAAGACGCTCAATTCGTAATAAGCAATACCGATTATAGAAAATGTCCTCAAGACGGTAAGCCCGAATATGCATTTATTGGACGCTCCAATGTCGGTAAATCATCCCTGATAAATATGCTTACCAACCGCAAAGGACTGGCTATGACATCGTCCAAACCGGGAAAAACTCAGCTCATCAACCACTTCATAATCAATAACGAGTGGTATCTGGTCGATTTACCGGGATATGGATATGCACAACGAGGAAAAGACGGAAGAGAACAGATTCGTAAAATAATAGACAATTATATACTTAAGAGAACTGAGCTAACCTGCCTCTTTCTATTATTAGATTGCAGACACGAACCTCAGAAAATAGACCTTGATTTTATCAATTGGCTGGGCGAAGAAGGGATACCTTTTGTTATTGTATTCACCAAAACAGACAAAATAAGCAAGGGACGGCTAAAAGACAACTCCGAAGCATACATCAACAAATTACATGAAACATGGGAGGAAATCCCGACAATATTTTACACTTCTTCCGAGCAGAGAGCAGGAGGCGATGAGATATTGGATTATATAGACAACATAAATAAAAGCTTGAAAGGGAAATAAAATTTGACTTAAGCCCTGAAAAGGATAGCATACGAAATTAACAACTATTCCATAATACGAAATTCATAAAAAGTCAAGATATGTTATCTGTACCTTTAATAAATATAGCAGATATAAACAGAGCCGATCTGATTTTGGAAAAGATGCAAGATATACAAAAGAATAAAATCTCTACTGTCAACTGGCCGGATCTATACCCTTCCAAGCCTGAAGTTGCATTCAAAATAGCACACGATGGGAGCCATATCTTCTTGCAATTCTTTATTGAAGAAAATGAGATTCTTGCAAAAACAGCAGAAGATAATGGGCATGTATGGACCGATTCGTGCGTAGAATTTTTCATTTCTTTTGATGGATTATATTATTACAATACAGAGTTTTCTTGCATCGGAAAAGCATTGATGGGTTACCGTAAGGAAAAGAAAGACTCACGGCATGCAAGCCAAACAATATTGGACTCCATTAAACGATACCCGAGTCTTGGCATAGAACCCTTTGATAAAAAACAGGGGAATTTCAAATGGAACTTACTGCTCGTTATTCCCGTTACGGCATATTGGATGTCTGACCTAAAATCTCTAAATGGAACAAAAGCCCATGCAAATTTCTATAAATGTGGAGATAATCTGACTATTCCTCATTTTTTATCATGGAATCCTATCCACACAGAGAAGCCAAACTTTCATGTTCCACAATTTTTCGGAGAACTTAATTTCGAATAAAACTATAGGATAGCACTATACTTAAAGAGCAAGAATAGAGGAGAATACTCGTTATTACTTTTTTGTTAAAAAAATGTTACGACCGATTTTTTTTTCTATCTTTGCGGGACAAAAGCAGTTGGTACTGTTTTTCTTGATGAATATATTTTTAATCTTTTATGAAAAATAACTTATTCGATAGGTTTAAACCTAAAGAAAACAAATTCTTCCCTCTTTTGAGCGGAATGGCAGAAGTAATAGTCACCGCATCGGATCTCATCATTGAATGTGTTCAAGTAACTAACCACAACGAAGCTGTAGAGTATTACAAAAAAATCAAAGATCAGGAAAGAAAAGCCGACACTATCCAAAATCAAATCTTCGAAGAGCTCAACCAAACATTTATTACTCCTTTTGACCGGGAAGATATAAACCATCTTTCGTCAACAATGGATGATGTTATTGATCTTATCAATAGTTGTGCTAAGCGTATCATGCTTTACAGCCCGAAAGTAATGCCCGAGAGTGCTGTAAGACTCGCTATGTTTGTAAGAGAATCTTCCGGCTTCCTTATTCAGGCAATCGGAGAACTTGATGTATTGAAAAAAAGTACATCCCGAATAAAAGAATACTGCGAGCAGCTGGGTGTGATTGAAAAAAAGGCCGACGATGTGTACGAACATTTCCTTATCGACCTGTTTGAGAATGAAAAAGATGCCATTGAGGTTATTAAACTAAAAGATATTCTTCACGAACTCGAACGTGCTACCGATGCGGCAGAAGCAGTAGGAAAAATCATCAAAACAATGATCGTTAAGTATTCATAATAAGAAAGAAATGACATTATTAATAATAATCATTATTTTAGCGATCATATTTGATTTCATAAATGGCTTTCACGATGCTGCCAACTCAATAGCAACCGTCGTATCTACGAAAGTTCTTACACCAACCCAAGCTGTAATTTGGGCTGCCTTTTTTAACTTCGTAGCTTATTTTATCGCAAAATATATTATCGGCGGATTTGGTATTGCAGACACTGTATCCAAAACTGTGGATATGGGATATATCATCCAAAACTTTGGAAACCCGTCACTGGTTATCATTGCCGGACTGATAGCTGCTATCTCTTGGAACCTTATTACATGGTGGTTAGGAATCCCTTCATCTTCTTCGCATACACTAATCGGAGGATTTGCAGGAGCCGGTATCGCCGCTTCAGGCTTTCAGGCTGTTCATTCAGGCGTTATTGGTATTATCGCTCTATTTATAGTGGTAGCACCCCTCATTGGTATGGTTTCGGGTAACATCATCACGCTGATCACTCTCCACTTTGTAAAAAAGATAAAACCGAGTAAAGCCGACCGTTGGTTTAAGAACCTACAGCTCGTATCATCTGCTGGCCTTAGTATAGGACATGGATTGAACGACTCACAAAAAGTAATGGGTATCATTGCAGCGGCATTGATTTCATATACAGCAACTACCCCCGACGTTCACCCTTGGCTATATATGAATGACATGAACGATATGCACGATTGGGTGCCATTGGTATGTTTTACAGCCATTGCGATAGGTACAGTTTGCGGAGGATGGAAAATTATGAAAACGATGGGGAACCGTATTACAAAAATAACTCCTATCGAAGGGTTCTGCGCTCAGACAGCAGGCTCTATCACCTTATATATATCCGAAATGCTACACGTGCCGGTAAGTACAACCCACGTAATCACAGGTAGTATAATAGGTGTAGGCTCGGTGAAACGACTTTCAGCTGTTCGCTGGGGGGTAACCAAAGATTTATTGATAGCATGGATACTGACTATTCCTGTTAGCGCCCTGATGGCTATTATATTCTATCACGTTCTGGGACTGATCGTTCGATAAGAACACGCTCTATAAAATAAAAGCGGATGGTTAAAATTAATCATCCGCTTTCTTCATTTAAATTTTTCTATAAAAACATTGCTTTATACATTGAAAAACAATATCTTTGCACCGCTTTTCGAAGCAATAATGTTTAACTTTTTAATGATACTGATCAGGACTGGTGCCAGATCTAATTTTGAATGATTGATAACTTAAAAAATGTACAGCCGGTTGCAGATTTCGACTGGGATTCGTACGAAAAAGGAGACTCTTACACAGGTAAGAGCAAAGAAGAGCTTGTAGAAACCTATGACCAGTCGTTGAACAAAGTAAATGACAAAGAAGTGGTAATGGGTAAAGTAACTGCTATGAACAAACGCGAAGTTGTTGTTAATATCGGTTACAAATCAGACGGTATCGTTTCTATGAACGAATTCCGCTACAACCCGGATCTAAAAATTGGTGACGAAGTAGAGGTATACATCGAAAGCCAAGAAGACAAAAAAGGACAACTTATCCTTTCTCACAAGAAAGCACGTGCTACACGCTCTTGGGATCGTGTTAACGAAGCTCTTGAAAAAGACGAAATCATCAAAGGTTATATTAAATGTCGCACTAAGGGCGGTATGATCGTTGATGTATTTGGTATCGAGGCGTTCTTGCCAGGATCTCAGATCGACGTGAAACCAATCCGCGACTATGATGTATTTGTAGGTAAGACTATGGAGTTCAAGGTAGTGAAAATCAACCACGAGTTCAAAAACGTTGTTGTGTCTCACAAAGCTCTTATCGAAGCTGAACTTGAACAACAGAAAAAAGATATCATCTCTAAGCTTGAAAAAGGTCAGGTACTTGAAGGTACAGTTAAGAACATCACTTCTTACGGTGTATTTATCGACCTTGGCGGCGTAGACGGACTAATCCACATTACAGACCTTTCTTGGGGACGTGTACAACACCCAGAAGAAGTGGTTAAATTGGATGAGAAAATCAACGTTGTTATTCTTGACTTCGATGATGACAAGAAACGTATTGCATTAGGATTGAAACAATTGACTCCTCACCCTTGGGATGCACTTAGCGCTGAGCTTAAAGTTGGCGACAAGGTGAAAGGCAGAGTTGTGGTTATGGCTGACTATGGTGCATTCATCGAAATCGCTCCGGGTGTAGAAGGCTTGATCCACGTTTCAGAAATGAGCTGGGCTCAACACTTACGCAGTGCACAAGACTTTATGAAAGTTGGCGACGAAGTAGAAGCTGTAGTGCTTACACTTGATCGCGACGAACGTAAAATGTCTCTTGGTATCAAACAGTTGAAACCAGATCCATGGGAAAATATCGAAGAAAAATATCCTATCGGAAGCCAGCACACTGCAAAAGTTCGCAACTTCACTAACTTCGGTGTATTTGCTGAAATAGAAGAAGGCGTAGACGGACTAATCCACATTTCAGACCTTTCTTGGACTAAGAAAATCAAACACCCTAGCGAAGTTACTGCTATAGGTGCTGACATCGAAGTACAAGTACTTGAAATAGACAAAGAAAACCGTCGCTTAAGCCTTGGTCACAAACAACTTGAAGAAAACCCTTGGGATGTATTCGAAACTATATTTACTGTAGGTTCTGTACACGAAGGTACTCTTGTTGAAATGGTTGACAAAGGAGCAGTAATCTCTCTACCTTATGGTGTTGAAGGTTTTGCAACTCCTAAGCACTTGGTAAAAGAAGATGGTTCTCAAGCTAAGATCGATGAAAAACTTGATTTCAAAGTAATCGAGTTCAACAAAGACTCTAAAAGAATCATCGTATCTCACAGCCGTGTGTTTGAAGATGAAAAGCCGGAAGCTAAAGAAGCTGCTGCTGAAAAAAGAGCAAAAAAATCTTCTAAGAAAGAACAAGCTGAAACTTCAACTCAATCTAACGTAGAAAAAACTACATTAGGCGATATCGAAGAGCTTGCAGCATTGAAAGAAAAACTTTCGGGAGATAACAAATAAATATCTTTTTGATATTCTGATAAAAGGGTTCACTCATTAGTGAACCCTTTTTCGTTTAAAATGTTAAAATAAAAGTGAAAGTTCTCTGTACATTTTGTATATATG
Organism: Dysgonomonas mossii DSM 22836; assembly: GCF_000213575.1. Taxonomy (GTDB): domain Bacteria; phylum Bacteroidota; class Bacteroidia; order Bacteroidales; family Dysgonomonadaceae; genus Dysgonomonas; species Dysgonomonas mossii. The sequence continues at coordinate 702,626 of NZ_GL892004.1, read as the reverse complement.
AAAAGACTATCTAATTTTGCAGTTTAGTTGCATAAGCAATCAACACATAAAACCACTATATGAATACTAAGAGTTTAGGATTAGCCTTATTTTTCTTTTTTAGTATAGCATCTACAGTTTCGGCACAACAGTTTCTATCGCTGGAACAATGCCGACAACTTGCAATAGAGAACAATAAATCGCTCAAGATAGCTTCTGAGCAAGAGAGAATAGCATATTATGAGAAAAAGGATGCACTTACCAAATTCTTCCCCGAAATATCGTTTACGGGAGCATATTTGCGCAATGAGAAGAATTTGTATCTCATTCCATCTTCTGCCATACCTACATCCATACCTCTCCCAATAGAGATTCCCGGAATAGGCAATAACATTCCGATAGACGACAAAATCCGTAATAGCATTCACGATCTTGGAAAGGTAGACATTAAAAACGTATGGGCGGGAGGATTTACGCTTACACAACCGTTGTTTATGGGAGGAAAGATCGTTGCATACAATGATCTGAGATCTTATGCCCAAGACCTAGCCAAAACGATGAAAGAGACTCAGATGACAGAAGTAATCGTGGAAGTAGACAATGCATATTGGCAGGTTGTATCAGTTGCCAATAAGAAGAAGTTGGCAGAGGCGTATGTCAAACTCATGCAAAAGATGGACTCTGATATTTCAGCAATGGAACAGGAAGGCGTAGCCACAAAAGCCGACAGGCTATCAGTGAACGTAAAACTAAACGAGGCAGAGATGACTCTTACAAAAGCTGAAAACGGACTGAGCCTTTCAAAAATGCTATTGGCTCAAATATGCGGACTGGAGATTAACGATCAGCTTACTTTGAAAGATGAAAATATAACAAGCATTGCAACCGACGAAAGTGCAGACACTATGCCCAACATAGACGAAGCCATATTGAGCAGGACAGAAATAAGAAGTCTCGAGCTAGCGACAAAGATATACGGTAAGAAAGAAAAGATTGCAGTAGCCGAGTTTATGCCGAATGTTGCGCTCACAGCAAACTATTTATGGACAAATCCGAACCTGTTTGATGGTCTGGAAAATAAGTTCGCCGGAATGTGGAATGTAGGAGTACTGCTAAAAGTCCCTTTGAATTTCGCTTCTAATTCTGCAAAACTGAATGTAGCGAAAGCCGAAACCCGTATCAAAAAATTTGAAATGGAGGACGCAAAGGAAAAAATTAAATTGCAAATAAACCAATCAGCATACAAACTGTCGGAAGCAAACAAAAAACTAAAGACTGCACAAAAAAACACAGAAAAGGCTGATGAAAATCTAAGATACGCAAACGTAGGATTCGAAGAAGGAGTAATCCCTTCGTCGGATGTTATAGCAGCACACACAGCCTGGCTATCGGCTCACTCGGATCTGATAGATGCTCAGATCGACATTATATTATGTCGAATATACCTGAACAAAGCATTGGGTCGTAAGTTTTAAAAACATCTTATATTTATCTATATATAAGGAACTAAGATGATAAAAAGTATACAATTGGGAAAACAATAATAAAGTGTCACTTTTGTCACCTTTTAGACCTAAAACAACTGATTAACAAATCGATATATATTTGAAAAAAAGTAACAAATAAAGATATGGATACAGAAAACAAAAAAACAGGTTCTAAACTCATACCTATTCTGATTTTTGCCGCCGTTATTATTCTAGTTGGCTTATACGGTTTCTTCTTCCTCAACCAAGAAGACAACATCATACAAGGAGAAGCGGATGTAACCGAAGTACGTATATCCAGCAAAGTACCCGGACGTATAGCAAAATATATGGTAGACGAAGGAAGCTATGTGAAAAAAGGTGACACTCTTGCTATACTAAGCATTCCTGACATCGATGCTAAGCTGGCACAGGCAAATGCGGCACAACAAGGAGCTGCAGCACAAAACCAGAAAGCAATAAAAGGCGCACGTGTAGAACAAATCCAAGGAGCATACGAAATGTGGCAAAAGGCTAAAGTAGGAACAGACATAACGCAGAAGTCGTACAAGCGTGTTCAAAACTTGTTTGACAAAGGTGTTGTAACCGCACAAAAGAGAGATGAAGCCGAAGCACAATACAACGCATCAGTTGCAACAGAAAAGGCCGCGAAGTCTCAATACGACATGGCTGTAAACGGTGCAGAAAAAGAAGACAAAGAAGCAGCCTTTGCCATGTTGGAAAGAGCAAGAGGTGCTGTAGCAGAAGTATCATCTTACATCTCAGAAAGCTATTTGATTTCGCCGATTGACGGAAAGGTTACCGAAAAATTCCCGAACGAAGGTGAGTTGGTAGGTACAGGAGCTCCAATAATGAATGTTGCAAAACTAGACGACAAGTGGGGTTCATTCAACATCAGAGAAGACCATCTAAAAAACTATAAAGATATAGGTAAGACATTCAAGGCATACGTCCCGGCACTGGATCAGGAAGTAGAGATGACCGTATATTATGTCAAAGATTTGGGATCGTATGCAGCATGGAAAGCCACCAAAACAACAGGACAGTACGATAGAAAGACTTTTGAGGTAAAAGCTCGATTCAACGATAAAGCCATCGATGTATTGCCGGGAATGTCACTTATCATTAAAGAATAACAAATGAGCTCTAAAACCGGTATACTAGCCATATTCAAAAGGGAGTGGATACGTATATCCTCATCCAAAATATGTATATGGGGAATATTCGTTGCTCCGCTATTATCCATGATTATTTTGATGTGGATGATGAGTGCAGGGCTACCCTCACGTATACCTATTGCGGTGGTAGACTTAGACAATACAACTACAACACGCTCTTTGATACGCCAGTTGGATGCTTTTGAAAAAACGAATATACAGTATAAAAGCCTTTCGTTTAAAGAAGCAAGACATCAGATGGAGCGAATGGAAGTATATGCTGTACTGACGATTCCGAAAGATTTTACGAAAGATGCAATTTCAGGCAATCGCCCCAAATTGGTTTATTATACCAACAATGCTTTTTTAATATCGGGCTCTCTGCTATTTCAGGACTTGAAAACAATATCTACGCTGGCTTCGGCCTCAGTAGGACTAAAGACCGCAACGGCAAAGGGCTATACAGAAAACCAAATCATGCCGATCTTGCAACCGATTACCATAGATGCGCATCCCACAGGAAATCCCTGGCTCAACTATTCGGTATATCTGAATAATGTTCTCTTGCCGGGTATATTGCAATTGATTATCCTGATGTTTACCGTATCGGCATTGGGCTCCGAAATAAAAGCGGGTAACGGGCCAAAACTTATGTCTATGGGAGATAATTCCATCATGAAAGTAATGATAGGAAAACTACTTCCGTACACGATCATATATATGGGGATAGCGCTATTATTTATGGCAGTCCTTTATTACATCAATCGATTTCCATTGCATAATGGTTTTTGGCCTATGTTCTTTAATTATGTATGCCTCATTCTGGCAGCACAGGGAGCAGGCATCATACTTTTGGGAATATTCCGCAATTACCGGTTTGCCCTAAGCATAGCCAGCCTCATCGGAATGGTATCATTCTCCATCACAGGATTTTCATTTTCTACATTGGCGATGGATGGAAGCCTCAGCGCATTGAGCAACTTATTCCCGCTAAGGCATTTTTTCCTTATCTATGTAGATCAGGCATTAAATGGTATAGCGGTAGGCTACTCCATGTATCATTATGCGGCACTGCTTGGCTTTGTGTTGCTATCAATATTCTTCTTCGGTACTATAAAAAAATTACTGAAGGATAACGTATATGAGCTATGAAAAGATTACTACTTGACATATATTATGTTTGGATCAACGAGCTAAAGGTCATATTCAAAGACCCGGCGGTTATATTGTTGTTCTTTATAGTACCGCTGGCATATCCTGTACTGTATAGCTTTATATACAATAACGAAACGGTACATGAGGTAAAAGTTATATTTGTAGATGATTCAAACTCTTCGCTCTCAAGAGAATTCAAGAGAAAGGTAGATGCCACAGCCGATGTAAAAGTAATAGGGTATGCTTCGGACATGGAAGAAGCCCGTGAAGCTCTCCGAAGGAAAGAGGCTTACGGGATAATGTATATCCCCAGAGACTTCAGCAAAGATATACATACTCAGCAGCAAACGAAAGTTAGTGTGTATGCCGACATGAGCAGTCTACTGTTTTATAAGGCAATGATACTCAGTGCTACCGAAGTATCGCTGGATATGGGTGCGGATATACGCGTGGTTGAAACCGGAAGCGGCAGTCAGGAGGAAGATGCGACTACCCGACAAACAGTAGAGAATGAATGGGTTCCGATGTATAATCCACAGAATGGATTTGCAAGCTTCCTTGTTCCTGCAATACTTATATTAATTATACAGCAAACAATGTTTCTAGGTATAGCTACTATTGTTGGTACGCATAACGACAAGAAACGTTTTACAATAGCATCGCACACGGCCCAAGGCAAAAATGTAGGCGCCATAAAGCTAACGATAGGCAAAGCCTTTTGCTATGCCTCTTTATACATGCTGATCTCGGTATGGGTGCTGAGAGTAATACCATATATTTTCAAGTTTCCGCAGATAGGAGACCCACTGACAATTGCAGCATTTCTTATGCCGTTCCTGTTGTCGGCTACATTCTTTACAATGACACTCTCCTACTTCTGTTCGCAGCGTGAATTCGGAATGATGTTGTTTGTATTCACCAGTGTCATATTCATATTTATCTCGGGTATATCTTGGCCTTGGACAGAGATACCTACAGCCATAAAGGCGATAGCATACATTGTTCCGTCTACACCGGGTATTCACGGGTTCATTAAAATAAATACAATGGGAGCTACACTCAATGATGTGTGGTTCGAATATATAGCTCTTTGGATACAGGCAGGAATATATTGTATTACGGCAACCATAATGTATAAATGGTGGATACAGAATTACGACCCGGAATACAAAGGTATGATAAGAAAAAGAGTTGAATAAATCTTCAACTCTTCTTCATCTTCTATTGATATTTCTCGAAGTCAAAATCTTCTCGCTTGGCAAAGCCCCCTTCTATAAGTAGCTCTGCGGCACGCCTGTAATCCTCTGATCTGACCTGCAATCTGGCAGTGCCTAATCCTGCAGTGTAAACAGTAAGATATTCTCCATTTACAACACAGTCTATGCCATTATCAATCAGAAATGATTTTGCTATAGCCAAATTAGCTTCAAAGTCAGCGCTTTTTAAAGTAACCAGTTCATCCATAATCTTTAGATTTATTATCCACTTATAAATGTAGATATAATCAACAAATTAGACAAGACGAATAAAATTTATTTCAATTATTTATAAAATAATTTGGTTTATAATATAAACTATTTTACATTTACAGAATAAAATATTATAAATCACTTTAAGGAAAAAAATATGATACTCCGGTTAACTCTAATAATAATTCTATTAACAGTGACTATCAACATATTCAGTCAGTCTCAAATACAAGGATATGTAAGAGATGAAAACTGCAAAGGTATAGCCTTCGCAAATGTTTATATAGAAAACACAGTAGATGGAACGAGCACTGATGAGAATGGACACTTTGTTTTAGAAACTGAAGAGAAAGGGTCTGTTACACTGATAGCTTCATTTGTAGGATATAAACCGTTCTCTATCACTTCCGATGTTTCGAAACTGAACAACCTAACTATTAACCTCAAGCCCGACTTAACAAACTTAAATGAAGTAGTCGTTACGGCAGGTAGTTTCCAGCTAAAAGGAGGATCGAATCTGGAGAAAAAGAATGCTATCGATTTAGTTACAGCTGCAGGCTCGGAAGGAGATTTATACAAATCGATAACAAACTTACCCGGCGCTCAAATATCGGGTACAGACGGCAAACTGCAAGTAAGAGGCGGAAGTAGTTATGAGACTCAGACCTATATAGATGAGATGCACGTAATGTCGCCATATACATCTATGCCGGCAAACACAGCAGTGAGGGGAAGGCACTCTACATTTATATTTGATGCGATAAATTTTTCAACAGGAGGCTTCTCGCCCGAATATACGCAAAGTTTGTCCAGCGTACTACCTCTGTCAACAAAAGACGAAAGCACTATTACGAAAATAGGAGCTAGCCTGACTAGTGTAGGCTTGGGAACGGGAGGCACAAAATCGTGGGATAAAGGATCAGCTTCTTTTGATGTAAATTATACAAACCTTGAACCATATACAAAACTTATATTCCCTGACGAAAAGCCGGATTGGGATAAGTATTATCAAGGAATATCGGCAGCGAATCAGTTTCGCTTTAAGCTAGGAGACAAAACATATCTTAAAACATATTTCACTTACGACAAAACCCTTTTTAAGAAAAGAGAGACTCCCGCATTCTGTAATATTGACCGCAAACTAGATTTTGATGAAGATAACTTATATCTAAACAGCACATTCAAAAAGCGATTTAGCAATGGGATCAATTACTTCGCCGGAGTAGCTTATTCTTGGAATAAGAAGAATATAAATAATGCCAAAGTACAGAATGACTTGTTTAAGTCGGATGAAAGTGAGCTCCATTTGAAAACAAAGGCAGAGAAACGGTTCTCAGGTTTGTATAAGCTTGGAGTAGGTACAGAGGCGTTGATTAGAAAATATGAAATGACTTATCTCGACGAGAAGAGTGTAGAAAGAAAAGTAAATCATAATATCGAAGGATTATTCGTCAGCAATGATTTTAACCTATCAGACAAACTGCTCTTAAACGCATCATCACGTATCGAGTATGCTTCGTTAGACAAGTCTTTTGCTCTACTTCCCCGCATTGCCTTAAACTACAATATAAAGAAAGACATTGTATTATCGGCTGTCGCAGGAAAATATCAGCAAACTTCCCCCAACGAAAATTTGATTTACAACAATCACCTCTCTCAAGAGAATACAACACAATATATACTGAGTGCACAAAATACAATTACAAATTATCGAGTATTCAGGGTAGAGCTTTATCACAAGAAATATAACAAACTAACTACCATATATGACGACTTTTATAACTCTGATGGACATGGATATAGCCAAGGTGTAGACCTAATGTATAAAGATGGGTTCAGAACAGGAAGCAAGCAATCCTTAGAATATATGCTATCGTATTCATACAATGATTCGAAGCGAAAGTATGCCGAATACAATGAAAAAATTATGCCTCCATTTGTTACAAAGCATAATGCATCGGTCATTCTAAGATATTCGAACGAAAAGTTAAAAAGCATAATCGGAGTTACAAACCGTTTTGCCAGTGGGCGTGCGTATCACAATCCAAATCTGCCCGGAGTGATGAACGAAACGACTCCCGCTTACAACTCTTTGGATGTTAGTTGGACTGTATTGGCACACAAAAGACTAATCATATATGCGAGTGCCTCAAACATTCTTGGTAGAACCAATATATATGGGTATGATTATAATCCAAACCCTAATACGTCAGGCAGATATGAAGCAAAGCCTATAAAGTCGTATCAAAATAATTTCTTCTTTATCGGCTTCTTCTGGACGCTAAGTGGAAAAGTAGCATACGACCCGGCAACATTCTAAAATAAAACATTAACCCTTAATTATATTCTTATGAAAACGATTAAATTTTATCTTTGTATAGCAATACTAATTGTACCAATGGCTTTATCAGCAATAACAAATACTGATTCAACCTATTTGAAAGTAATGGAGAAGACAGTATTAAAATTAGATTCTGCCAAATCGGTAAACGAGTTACAAACAATCCGGAATCAATTTGAACGGATATCTTTGAAATATGACAAAGAATGGCTGCCTCTTTACTATGTCGCATACACAGGGATACAAATGGCATATTACAATCCGAAGGCAGAAAATAATGAGGCTATTCTCGAAACGGTAAAAGCAAGTCTTGACAAGCTAAATTCATTTACCGATGCCGACAAGTCGGAAGTCAGGACTTTGTATGGGTATTATTACAATGGATTATCGATGACCAACCCGGCAGTAAATGGACAAAAATATTTTAATGATGTGATCAGCAACTATGAAAAGGCTATAAAGTTGAATCCCGAAAATCCGAGACCAATCTTTTTACTGGCTTTTTATGAAAGTTTTTTACCTGATTTTATTCGCTCGAAACGTGATTTTTGTGAGGAGATAAGTAAAGCAAAGTCATTATATCAGAAAGAACAAAAAACAATAGACAAACCGCATTGGGGCGAAGCCTTTATGATACAAATTTCGGCCAAGTGCAATAAATAAAATAATACCGGCATAATGGAAAATAATTTCTCAGAACAAGATAGCTTGAGAGTTATCAATGAGATGATCTCACAAGCAAGGAACAATTTTCAAAGAGGGGGTATCAGGACTAGTATATTTAGTGGATATGTGGTGGCAGCAACCGCTTTTGCCAATTTCATCCTCATCCATACATTGGAAAATTCAAACCAATCATTTTGGGTTTGGCTAACAATGATTCCAATGATGATAATCTCAAGAATAATAAACAGAAAATATTCGAAAAGTGCCACAGTGAAAACCCACATAGATAAAATAGTGAGATACATCTGGAATGCATTTGCCATATCGGTTGCGATCTTCCTCATAACTATCTACGGAACAGCATACGCCTTACAGTCCGGCTTTCTGGGAATCCTTATAACTCCCATTATTTTGACAATGATGGGTGCAGCACAATTTACAACCTCTATCGCTTGCCGATTCAAACCATACCTTTATGGCGCATGCATTTTTTGGGGAGGAGCCTTAATGTGCACATTAAGTTATATTTTTGCTAGTGGTGATATTCAATTTATTATCTTGGGCATATGTGCTATCCTTGGACTTTGTGTGCCGGGGCATATAGCAAACCGTAAAGCTATTAAAAATGTTTAAAGACCTTGATCCTCTCTTACACTCCCAACTCCGGCTGGCAGTAATATCATTGCTGCTGTCGGTAGAAGAAGCTGACTTTGTCTTCATCCGAGAAAAGACAGGAGCAACTGCGGGTAACCTGAGCGTACAAATAGAAAAACTAAGTGAAGCGGGATATATCAACGTCCGCAAATTCATTGATGGGAAGAAACCCCGAACGGTTTGCAAAATAACTCAAACAGGCATAGATGCATTTGACAAATACGTAAAAAATCTGCAAAGTTATATTAAGAAATAATACAAGAAGCAAACCATATCTTTATTAAGCGTGTTATAAAAGGTAGAGTTCAATTTTATTAACATAAAAAATAAAAGAGTATGGAATTCATTTGGTCAATAATAATAGGTATAGCTGCCGGATTTATAGCCGGCAAGATTATGAAAGGCAGTGGCTTCGGACTTATACTAAATCTTATAGTCGGTATTGTCGGAGGATTACTCGGTGGATGGATATTTACGCTGCTCGGGTTGGATGTAAACGGTATTCTAGGCAACCTGGTAATGTCTACTATAGGAGCAATCGTACTGCTTTGGATAATATCCTTATTTAAGAAAAAAGAATAAAGTATAAAAAGAGATAATTCTTAAAAGCTAAGAAAGAGGTATATTCCAACGAGTATTATCTCTTTCTCTGCTTTTAACTAATTCTTATTTCTTCACCAGCAATACTACATTCTCTACATGATGTGTATGAGGGAACATATCTACAGGCTGTACTTTTTCCACTTTATATTTTTCGTCCAACAAAGATAAGTCACGTGCCTGAGTAGCCGGATTACAACTAACATACACTATACGCTCGGGCTCGGCAAAAAGAATTGTCTTTATCACATCATCATGCATGCCTGCACGTGGAGGGTCTGTGATAATCACATCAGGACGTCCATGCTCATTGATGAAATCTTGTGTAAGAATATCCTTCATATCTCCCGCATAAAACAGCGTGTTATCTATCTTATTTATTTGAGAATTAACTCTCGCGTCCAAGATAGCATCCTCTACATATTCTATCCCTATCACTTTCTTTGCCTTACCGGCTACAAAGTTGGCAATAGTACCTGTACCTGTATAGAGGTCATATACAAGCTCATCGCCCGATAGGTTTGCAAAATCACGTGCTATTTTATACAAGTTATAAGCTTGTTCGCTATTTGTCTGATAAAAAGACTTAGGGCCTATCTTAAACTTTAAGCCTTCCATCTCTTCATAAATGCAATCATTCCCTTTCCATACCAGAACTTCCTGATCTGTTATAGTATCATTCGCTTTCTGATTGACAATATAGAGCAACGACGTTATTTGAGGAAACTCTGTAGCAACAGCCGTCAATAAGTATTGTTGTTGATCTTTTTCATCATCATAGAAAACAACAATCACCATCAGTTCGCCCGTTGTGGATGTCCGTACAATAAGGTTGCGCATCAATCCTCCTCTATTTCTTAAATCAAAGAAGGTATAGTTTTTATCGTAACAGTATTGACGTATAAAATTGCGGATCTGATTAGAAATATCTTCTTGCAGCCAACATTTGTCTATATCCAACACCTTATCAAACATACCCGGAATGTGAAAGCCCAACGCATTCATATTATCAAAACTTTCGCCGGAATTAATTTGCTCCAAGGTAAGCCATTTTTTATTCGAAAAAGTGAACTCTAATTTGTTTCTATAAAACTGTGTCTTTTCCGAGCCTAATATATGATGAATACCGGGTAACTCTATTTTTCCAATACGCGTCAAATTATCCTCAACCTGCTTTTGCTTATACTTTAATTGCTCCGCATAGGGCAGAACTTGCCACTTACAGCCGCCACAGATACCGAAGTGTTCACAGAATGCTTCTGTGCGGTTTGGTGAGTATGAGATAAAACGGACAGGCTTCCCTTCCGCATATTTATTTTTCTTGCGGGTTATTTGTAAATCGATCACGTCGCCCGGCACAACGTATGGTATAAACACAACCAAATCGTCTACCTTGGCTATCGCTTTGCCTTCTGCGGCTACATCTACGATCTCTACATTTTCTATTAACGGAAGTTCTTTTTTCTTTCTGGCCATTGATCTTTATTTGAGTATAAAATGCGTGCAAAGATAATTTTATTTTTTCGCTTTTTGATGATAGCAACACCGGCTATCTCGACATCTTTAGAAAAAGGTGACAAAAGTGACACCTTTTTGCATATATTTCATTGTCACTTTTCCATATTAAGCTATAAAAAGGATATCCATATCACAGATCACTTATATAAGATAAATTAGAACAAAAGATATAACCTGATGGCCTCTGCCCTATTTTTTCTTCATTTCCTTAATAGTCTTGTAACAGACAAAAGTCAGAAATAAACCAATTAGAATAATAACCGCCCATAAGAAAAGAGGCTTTTCAATCAGTGACGGCTGCCTATCAGGCGGAGCAGCGATTGCTATATCTATCTGAGATAGATTCTCAGTTTTAATAATAGGTAAATCTACAGGAATATCATTCTTAAAGTGATCTATGTCATAATCAGGTGATGATTTAGACTTCAGTCCAACCTCCAAACAATACTTTTCACCCTGCTCTAGGTAAGCACACAAATAACGATTCAACCCATACGCTTTGATTGAAGTAATATCTAACGGGAGATTATTGTTATTCTCGATAGCTATAAAAGTTTGCTTGCCAAGAGGAAAATAATCGACGATGAAAGAGTTATCCGTTTTGGACGACAAATCGAACCTTAAAGTCTTTCTGTTGATTGTATCAGACAAAAGAACATGCCGCAAATAATGAGCATCACTTTGTACCGATATCTCCAGTCGATTGATCTTATATGTGTCGTGCAAATCGGGAAAACTGATATATGTCTTTTTGTTTATACTATCTTTTGCCACAAACCGCCCTAGACTGATTTCAGAAAACTGTCCATAAATATTTGAGCTTGCATAATCACCTACCCTTAATATTTTCAACGGACTGTTTTGATCATTTTCAATCGTTATCTCATAATACTTATAGTTTCCTTGGGGAATATCGAGCAGTAAGGCTTCTTCGTTATTATCCGCCTTGTGCCCCAAGCTATAAATATGGGTCTTCTGCTTTACAATATACCATTGCGACATATCATTACTCCCTCTCACCGAAGCATATTTATTGACGTCGGCACTACGTATAAAAATATAAAAACGACTTATATCATCTAGCTTTGTATTATCTATAACAACAATATTAAGACTATCCTTTTCAATATTCTGCTTTAATGAATAGCTTTCAAATCGACTTACTTCCTGCACCGGACTCACCGCTCGCAGAAAATAAGGGATCTCTTTATTTTTACTATTGTATATCCTCAAATCGGACAAGTCAAACGCAACAGACTTCGCTATTATATGCTGATCTAGTTCTATATTATAATAGCCTTTTTCCTGTACAGGCTTTATTTCTGCACGCCAAAGTGACTGCCCAGAGACTTGAAAGAGAAAAAGAGAAAGCAGATATGTAAATATTATTCTTTTCATCAGTCTTAGTTTTTATTCCTTATTTTCTTCAATTTCTTCTACTTCATCAGCTTTTACCAATGTTTTTATCTTCTGTTGCAAGAAGGATACCGACAACAGGATAACTCCCAAAATAATGAACGACACAATCCGACCGGCCTGTGACATACGCCACACATCGTAAGCATAAAACTTGAGTATAATAACACCAAAGAATATCAGTGATATTTTACGCAGCAACACCTCTTTTCCATTCAAGCCCCATATCATCAAAATCATTGCCAAAACACCCCACAGCATAGGATAACCAAAGGTATGGACATCGTATAACAAGAAGTCATAACTCTCTGCATTACCAAACAATGCGATGATAGTATGATCGGTTTCTATACTTAATATCAGTACACACAAGACAACCAACACCCAGCATATAGAAGAGAACCATTCTTGAGGCAATGATTTTATATTTCTCACAAGCAGGTAAGCTATATATATAACCGCCGGCAGCGATAGGTAATGTATCAGAAAGTGAGCTGTACTATACATTCCGCCATAGAATATATCGAAGCGCAGGTCTATAGCCATATATGAATAAAAAACGGCATAACAAATAACAGAAGCAAGCAGTAAAACATAAGTAAAAGCTGCCGACGCTTTCTTCCTGTATATAAAAGCCAATAATGCGACATACAAGGCTGTATATGTAGCCATGCTCAAATACCTAAAACTCGAGTAAAACTCAACATCTGTAAAACGTTCTAATTGATAATTTAATTCTAGGAATGGCATCACATAAGCCAAGGTGATAAGAACATATTTAAATACCTTGACTACAGCACCTACGGATAATAAATCAAATCCTCGTATTTCGATTTCCATATCAGGATCTTCTTTTCTCAAGATAAACAAACAAATGGCAGAAGCTACTATTACCACTATTCCTGTGATAAATATCCTATTCAGCAATATTGGTAATTCGGGATCGTAAGAATAATTATTGTGAATATCCATCACATAAGAAATCACAGTCAGCAAACAGATAATACCAAAGCCGAACCAAAACACATTAATACGTGATCTACGCCACAGCAATAACAAGACAACAGCCTCAGCAGCCCAAAACATGGTAATAACATGCCCATTGAGCTGTATCGGAATAGCCAGACTGACAAAAGTCATCACTACAGCTATAATCACATATATGAGATTCCGATCCACTTCGCTACGTCGGAATAAAGTGAACATAACAATTGCATTAAACACTGCCAAAACTATTGTTATTAGCCCCCTTACATCGTATTGATATTGATCCCAAGCATATAAACAGGCAAGGAATACAAACAGATTATTGGATAATATAAGTAAACTCTGATAGGCCGTAACCTTTTTTTCTGTCCTCAGGTGATCTATTATAGCCAATAGATAAAACTGCACGAAAAACAATACAGCAAACAGCGTAACAAGTACTAAACTATGATCTCGATAAGCGGTTAACAACCAACTCCAAAAGAATCCCAAAGTAAGTATATAACACATAATACCTATAACACGCCACTTCTTAGCAAAAGAAATGACAAGCATACCTGTATTCAGAATTAATATATAAGAGAACAGTACAATATAATTTCCTGCGCCGGTACTTATCATCAGTGGTGATGCAAAGCCACCAAGCAAAGAGAATATGGCCAATTCTTTGCGGTCATATAAGAGTGAGAGAATAACAGAGAAAGTTGTTATGGCTATAAGCAATACAAAAGCAATGGGTTGGCTAAACAATTCATATTCTCTGAATGCCAATGTTATTGTAATATAAAAGACCGAAATACTACCACCTACCAGTATAGAAGAAAAGACATGGTACTGTCTCTTGAGCTTATGAGCTATACCGATGATTATACCTCCGGTAAGCAACCCTATACCTACACGTCCGATTTCGTTGATCCAATCACGGTCTATAGCATACTTTACAAAGAAGGCAATACCCAATACCAAAGTCACAATCCCTACTTTACTCAACCAGTTTTCACCAAGAAATCTTTCTACAAGGTTTCGCTCAGGCTCTATAGTCTCATTTGTAAAAGCAGGCTCGGATGATTGAAATATCCTCTCTACAACAGCTTCTTCATTTTCATGACTGATAGAAGCGGCAAACGAAGGAATAGTTTCTTCTTTCGGCTCATCTACCACTCGTGTTCTCTCCTCTACAGGGTGATCTTCGAGTATCTTCTCTTGAAAAGCAGCGATATGAATATCCGGAAGAAGAACTTCTTCTACCGCCTTCGGCTCTTTGACTTCTGTGCTTATTGGTTCTACGTTCTCCATAGCCGACAGTTCATTAGTGGCTTCCTGCCTTTCTTTTACTGCTTCCTGAGAACCAGCTTCTTTGAAAAAACGTGTTAGTTTAGAGTTCAGATCATTGAAACTATTGTTCAAATATTCAATATCATTGCGGATAGAACTTACTTTTGAATAAATAATAATAGGAAATACAACTATGACGATTAATATAATGATAACTAGTAATATCAGAAAGCCTTCCATAAGATTGTTGTTAAGTTGATAATAGCTTAATAATACTGTAAAAATACATGTAATATCGAACAATCGCACTTTTTTAGATAAAATATGATTATTTAGCAAATAAAAAGCTCATTACAGCGAATCATCTCTATAAAAGATTCTTCTAATTTGGTTCTACCCATTTATCAGCCTTTTATATGTTAGTCGACAAGATTTTACGAAAATGGCACTTAATAGGAATTTTAACAAAAAAATCCCCAGAAAAATGCTTCTGAGGATTTATATATTTTCACTATCTATAAATTATTCTATCACTTTCTTTGCATCTATTCGTCGCACTACTATGCCGTATATAACCAAAGCAATAGCCGAAACAAGCCCTATGGCAAAGAATACATACCAGAGGTAATGAGCGTTGGCTGTGGCTGCCGCATAATCTGCCGCAAAGTTAGTAGAATTGGCAAAGCGCTCCGACAGCGGATCGGGACAGAATCGTTCCAGTAAGAACCCAGCAACAATAAAGCTGACCAACGAGGATACAAATGAGTGTAAATGGCTGAACCCAAGATAAAGCCCCTCTTCTCCTTTAGGCGATTGCAATGAGAAGTATTCGAGAAAACGAGGAGAGATAAAACATTCAGCTATGGCCTGGAAGGCGATACCCACGATAAGGGTAAGCGTTACAGGATGTATGGTCGTAAGTCCAAATACAGAAATAGGATCACCACCCATCATATTTCCAAAGGACATGATCAGTGCTGAGAAAGGTATAATAAACATCCCTACCATGATAGACGATAACGGCGAACGCTTTTTCATTATCGTGGTAATCAGGTTTACCAATAGGAAGACGAAGAAGGGGTTTACGTTAGCAATCCATCCCGGAGAAGCATCTGCTCCTACCATACGGATAACATACTTAGGCATAGAGGCATACATCTGCTGCTGCACAATCCAGAAACCGCTGGTGATAAGTATCAAGGCTACAAGGCGTCCGTTCTTACACACCTTTATCAAGGCTTGCCATATCTCCGAAAGGCTCTTGCCTTGCCCTGCCGTTTGTGTCGACTTATACATAAAGAAAACGATAATAAGAGCAATCAAAGTCATTGTTCCCGAGAAATAGTTCAGGTAAACTAATCCCTGATCTCCAATACTTTTACGCAACGGATCTACAACCGTCTTACCTGTAAAAGCTCCGATGTTCACCATCATATAGAAAATAGCAAAACCTCTTGCTCGTGTTTCTGTAGTCGTTTCTTTGGCCACAGTACCCGAGATTACGGATTTTATAAAAGCTCCACCCACAACAATCAACAACAATATAGGGACAATTGTCCATTGTTGCATACTGTCTCTGAGACCTGTAAACGTAGTGTATCTGTCAAAATTACCCACCCCTAAAGAGTTAAAAAAGGAACGGAAAGTTTCTATTACCAACCCGCTATCTTTAGAGCCTGGTTCTAATCCGACTGCATTGGCAGCACCATATTGTACAAGCCCCGCACTCTCCAAAAGAGTAGGAACTAAGCCCAGCCCGAAATACCCGACGGTAAGAAGAGCAAAGGCAACCATTATAGCTTTACGGAAACCGATTCTGTCGGAATATGCGCCAACAAATGTGGGCAAGAAATACAATAATGCAGAAAACGAACCGGCGATAATACCGGCCTCAACATCATTGAAGCCCCATACATTAGATAGATATAAGGTTAATGAAATAAAAATTGCGTAATACGCTAGCCGCTCCAACAACTCAACTGTGTTGGCGACCCAAAAGGCTTTTGAGAATTTAGTCATCAGTCTTTATAGAATTATTAAAAATAAATTGAATTGCGGCAAAAATAAGAAAATTATCCGATCTAACAGTCAAAAAGTTGTCTGGATGACACTATTCAGCCTTTTTTAACTCAATACAGAATGTTGTTCCCACTCCAATTTCTGACGTTTTCACATAAATGCGCCCCTTGTGATAAGACTCAATGATACGCTTGGCTAACGATAGTCCGAGCCCCCACCCTCTCGATTTTGTTGTATAACCGGGATTAAAAATAGTTCTGAACTTAGATTTGGGGATACCCTTCCCCGTATCTTGTATATCAAGAGATACAAATTTCCCCTTATCGGACAAACGATATATTATTTGCCCTTGTCCACCCATGGCGTCCACGGCATTTTTGGTAAGGTTTTCTATTACCCAGCTTAACAACGGCTCATTCACGTATGCATAAAGAGGTTTATCTGACAATTCGACAACAAAAACAACCTTCTTTGATATCCTTTTTTCGAGATAAACAATCGAATTATGAATTATATCTGTCATATTCTGAGGATCTAAGGCGGGAACTGATCCTATTTTAGAAAACCGATCCGTAATCATTTGCAGTCGGTCTACATCTTTCTCCATATCTCTTACAATAGACTGATCCGTTTCTTTGAGTTTCAGATATTCCAGCCATGCCAGCAAAGACGATATAGGTGTACCCAACTGATGCGCCGTCTCTTTCGATAAGCCCACCCACAAGCGATCTTGCTCCATCCTCATGGTAGTAAACAGAGAAAAAAAAGCTGTGATCATAAATATAAACAGCACTCCCAATTGAACATAAGGGTATAACTGCAACTGTTTCAACGTGTACGAATCATCATAATATATGTACTGGTCGAACCCTTCAGCTTCAATAATGATAGGCTCATGCCTTTTCTTAAAAGATTCTGCTCTTTGCTTCAAAAAGATCTGGTCGTCAAGCTCGGGAAGATCTATATTTGCCGAAGTATAAAAATTCTCTTTTTTATCGTATAGTATAACAGGTATTGTCGTATTGCTTTTCAGTATCTGAGCAACCAGATTCATATTCATATTTTCAGCATTGCTTGCCATTTCTTTGGTAGCCTCAGCCCAGATCTCAATTTTGTTTCTCTCTTCTTTCGACAGATTCTCGACCAAAAAATGTGACACGATAAGAGATGCCACCACAATAAGAAGAGCTATGGCTACAAACAAATACCTGAATAATATTTTATTATTTTCGAATAATTTCATTCAATATATGCTTTATTATACATCTAACACTTTATACGCCTATTATATTTGATTTTAAACGACTTACCAACATCTATCTCACGAAAAGGTGACAAAAGTGACAGTTATTCGTATGTTTTTAAGTGTCACTTTTCTCTTTGCAGAAACAACAGTATATATAGATAAGATTTAATATTTCTTATATGCGATATACAAACAGACAATATTTTTATTCACTCCCCTTAAAGAAAAAATCTTCCTCTGAAAGATTATGTTTTTTCTGCATCTAAGATACAAACTAGCTTTTACATCAAGAAAATAATTAAAGAAAAGACTACGATATAAATTACTAAAATAGTTACCTTTGCCCGATGATTTATTTACCTCATAATTTTATCAGTTTATGAAAAGAGACACAGCCATTTTTGATATTATTGAAAAAGAGTATCAACGACAACTGAAAGGGATTGAACTTATCGCTTCTGAAAACTTTGTCAGTGAACAAGTGATGGAGGCTATGGGATCATGCTTAACAAACAAATATGCAGAAGGGTATCCGGGCAAAAGATATTATGGGGGATGCGAAATTGTAGACCTTAGCGAACAGCTAGCTATAGATAGGCTAAAAGAAATATTCGGGGCAGAGTGGGCTAACGTACAACCACACTCAGGAGCTCAGGCAAATGCGGCAGTATTCCTTGCTTGTATGCAGGCCGGAGATAAATTCCTTGGACTGAACCTTTCACACGGAGGACACTTATCACATGGTTCGCCTGTCAACTTCTCAGGATTGATGTTTCATGCATTAGAATACAATGTAAAACAAGATACAGAGCAAGTAGACTATGAGCAAATGGAAGAAGTTGCCCGTGCAGAAAAACCTAAAGTTATCATCGCCGGAGCATCGGCCTATTCTCGCGACTGGGATTATGCACGTATCCGCAAAATAGCAGACGAAATAGGTGCTATATTTATGGTAGATATGGCTCACCCGGCAGGACTGGTTGCAGCAGGATTGCTTAACAATCCTCTTCCTTACGCACACATTGTGACTACAACAACTCACAAAACATTGCGTGGACCACGTGGTGGTGCAATTATGCTAGGCAAAGACTTTGAAAATCCTTGGGGCAAGAAAACTCCGAAAGGTGAAGTACGCATGATGTCTGCATTGCTAGACTCGGCAGTATTCCCGGGCATTCAAGGTGGCCCACTAGAGCATGTAATTGCAGCTAAAGCGGTATCATTTGGCGAAGCTCTCGACCCTTCATACAAAGTTTATCAGGCTCAGGTGAAGAAAAATGCGGCTGTTATGGCTCAAGCTTTTATGGATAAAGGCTACAAAGTAGTATCAGGAGGAACAGACAATCACTCTATGCTTATAGATTTACGTCCCAAATTCCCTGAATTGACAGGAAAGCTTGCCGAAAAAGTTCTTGTAGAAGCCGATATCACCACCAATAAGAATATGGTTCCGTTCGATAGCCGCAGTCCATTCCTTACATCAGGTCTTCGATTCGGTACTCCGGCAATCACTACACGTGGAGCGAAAGAGCCTTTGATGGGAGAAATAGTGGAATTGATAGATACAGTTCTTTCTAATCCGGAAGACGGAAAAGTAATAAAAGCTGTACGTGAGAAAGTAAATGGAATAATGAAAGATTATCCATTATTTGCTTGGTAAAATACTATTCCTGTTTGATAGAACTTAACTAATATACAAAATAAGAAGCTGTTTAATAAGGCAATTACACCTCATCGTGTTTGCTTTTAAACAGCTTCTGTATGTATTCCGATGAAAAAAATCAAAATAAGCATTCTATATGTATTGTCTATACATATAATGGCATTAATCATAATGTCACTGCAACGTACCTTATTATTACTTACAAATCTGCAACATATAGAAAGTGTAACCTCAAAAGCCAGTTGGATTTTCTCAGCTTTGCTCCGAGGTGTCTGGTTCGACAATGTCATTGCATGCTACATCTCTGCACTACCTCTTGTCGTGCTTTGCATTGTAGGACTTTTTAATAAAGTAAATAAGATTACGTTCAGTTCATTCAACGTATACTATATACTGATCTATACTGTGGTTTTTGCGATTGGTTTTGCAGACATTCCTTACTTCGCTTATTTCTTTAAACATCTGAACAGTTCTATCTTCAATTGGAATGAAGAAAGTAGTACAACCGCCAAAATGATATTCGAAGAAACATCATATTACATATATATGGGTGTTTTTCTTCTGGTGGTCATCGCTTTTGGATATTTGGCTTTCAAGATGAGCAAAAGGCTTTTAAATCTACAGCAAGAAAATATAAAAGGAAAAGAATATTTCATTTACATTCCCACTTGTATTATCCTTGCCATACTATGCATGTTGGGTATCAGGGGGCGTTTCGGATACAATCCGATAAAAACAAGCCAAGCTTACTTTTGTAATAATTCATTTTTGAACCAGTTGGGAATAAACCCCTCTTTTTATTTCTTGCGGGATGTTATCGAATCATCGAAAACTCATCATAGCATAGACAATGTTATTTCAGAAAAAGATGCTATTTCATATACACAGAAGTTTTTTGGCCTAAACCCGGCTGATGAGCAAAAGTCGCCTATTGCCCGATATATTAAAGCAGAAAGTCCGGAAAAAGATATGAATGTCGTCGTCATACTCATGGAATCGATGTCTGCCGATCTGCTAAAAGTAACAGAAAACGAAAAAGAAATAACTCCATTTCTCAACCAGCTTATAAAAAAATCATACTATTTCGATCATTTCTATTCAGCCGGCACACATACCAATCATGGTATCTTAGCCACACTGTACGGACTGCCGGCCTTGTTTGATAAGAATATGATGAAAAATGTAACAATCCCACTATGTCAGGGGTTGCCAAATACGCTACAAGAGCAAAATTATAAAACGATGTTCTTCATGCCACACGAATCCCAATATGATAATATGAATGCTTTCTTATTGGAAAATGGATTTGAAGAAATATATTCTCAAGAAAATTATCCACCGCAAATGCGAAAAAACAGCTTTGGTGTTGCAGATGACTTTCTACTCAGTTATTCGCTGAACAAAATAAATGAAAAGGCTCCGACATCTTCTCCTTTTTTTGCAACAATACTCACCGTAAGTAATCATCCTCCATATATTGTACCTGAAAAATTTGAAAATGTAAGCACAAAACCCGAATTCCAAATAGTTGCATTTGCAGACGATGCCATACGGCAATTTTTTGCTGATGCCGAAAAACAAAGCTGGTTTAAAAATACAATATTTGTACTGCTTGGAGACCATGGGAAAATAGTGGGCACACAAACCTATGAAATGCCTCTATCGCTAAACCATATTCCACTGATCATATACTCTCCGGCCTTTACGGATATGCCCGCAACGATTTCCAGTCCGGGAGGACAAGTTGATGTATTCCCTACCATTATGGGTTTACTAAACCGTTCGTACATGAATAATACTTTTGGGGTAGACATGTTTAAGACAAAACGTCCGTATATGTTTTTCTCTTCTGATAATGCGCTTGGATGTATCGATGAGAAATACTTTTATACTTACAACTTCAAATCGAAGATAGAAGGCTTGTATGAATATAGCGAGAATAACAGCGATAATGTTCTTTCTCAATTTAAACAGAAAGCAGATAGCATGAACTTATATTCAGCAGCCATGTTTCAAACAGCGAATTATATGCTCAAACATGAATTGACAAGAGTAAAGAAATAAAAAACAAACATTCCATAACTACCTAGAAATCATTAACTTAACAACATAGTATTTTCACACTAAAACATTGATGGCTTTATCACTGTCAAATAGGTGGAAACCAATACCATATCGTGTAATATAGACAATTATTAAGCAATAGTAATGTTAAATTGAAAATTAATTTGTAATTTAGCCTAAAATTACATGAGTACAATTTCCCAGAATACTTATACAGAGTGTAGTACGATGAAAACTTATTATAGAAGTATATTTATACTTTTGTCATTTTTACTATTAGCTTGTACATCTGAAAACGAAGAAGCTCAAAGACAATTAAATACAGCCCGACAGCTTTATTCGCAGGCTGAATACGCTTTAGCAAAACAGACTCTTGATAGTCTGAAAGTAAATCACCCGAAAGCTTTTCCCCAGTTGCAAGCAGGTATCTTGCTGCTAGATTCAATCCGCAGAGGAGAGAACGAGCAAATAATAGCGCAATGCGATTCGCTTATATCATCTTTTGAACCAAAAGTTGAGCAAGAGAAAACAAAGTTTAGCTTTCAACAAAACAAACAATACCAAGAAACAGGAAGCTATATCCCAAAAGAGAGCGTAACCTCATCTATTACTTCTACTACTCTTCGTTCGGGAGTAGAAGAAAATGGCCAGTTATATATTGAAAGTGTATTTATTGGTGGACAAAAACATAATAAAATAAAGATTTTGTCTAAAGATGGCTCATTTGCTGAATCCATACCAGTAAATGACGATGGCTTGAATTATCGTTTCTCAAACATGGGCAAAACGTATGAAGTAATCCGATTTTCAGGTAGTAAGGAAAATGGAATTGCGAAGTTCATTTTCTCAAATACCAATAGCCCTTTATCTGTCACCTTAGAAGGACAAGGAAGATATACATATACTTTATCGCAACAGGTAAAGTCTGCGATTTCAAAATCGTATCAGTTATCAGTAATGATGTTGCAGCTCGATAGTCTTAAAACAGCTAAAGAGAAAGCCGCATTTCACATCTATTACCTGGATAATAAAAAAGACAGCACAAACACTTACAACACAAAACTACAATAACTCTAATTTTTATGAAAAAAGAAAAATCTACTGCTGAGCCTCATGGAAAAGAGAAAGATATTTTCAATCTTAATATCTCTGTCGATTGTACAATATTCGGATTTCACTCAGGAAGCCTCAAAGTTTTACTATGCAAACCCAGTGCCGGCGAAAAATGGATGCTTCCCGGAGGTCTTATAACAAGAGATGAAATACCGGATGAAACGGCACGCCGAATCTTAAAAGCAAAAACAGGATTAAGCGATACCTATCTGAAGCAGTTTTCATTCTTTGGGAGAAAAGATAAAAAAAAAGGAGAAAAGGAGAACCCCGAAATACTTAGTGAAATTAGTCTGGCCTATTTTGCCCTTATCAAATCAGGAGATGCACAACTTGTCGAAGATAACGACTCTGAACATATCGAATGGTTTGAAATAAATAACATATCAGATTTACACCCGGAACATAAGATTATTTTTGAAACCGCTCTTTCCTCCCTCCGCAAACAAATTGGATTCATACCTATCGGTTACGAACTTCTACCCGAAAAATTCACAATGCCGGAATTAAGAAGTATCTACGAGGCAATATTAGGAAGAGAACTAGACCGTAGAAACTTCCAGCGCAAAATGCTCTCTATCGGCTTCATAAAAGCACTGAATGAAACACGAAAAGTAGGAGCTCACAAATCGCCCAATTTGTACTCTTTCGACAAGAAAAAATATGAAGAAGCCGAAAGACTTGGAATTCAGTTAATGAGCAACAACTTGTAATCGTAAAAGGAAATAACCCAGAACATTAATTTATAATCATTCAGCAAAACCGAAGTCCAGAAGGGATTGCCTCACATCAGAAGAAATATCAGCATTTATTTTATAAGCAAAATACTCTCTACGCAAAGGATAGTTATTTCGTTGCTGCTTGAAAGTGGCAGGAGATGCTTTTAGTCTCTCGAAGTCAGACATGGGGTCGTATGTGTGCAATATAGCATCAAAGAGAAGATTGTCAGAGCTTTTAAACCCGGTGAGATCTATTATCGGGTTTACAGGATCAGGCGCTATTATGCGAGACAGGGGCTCTTTGCTCATCCCATAGAAATCGGCGACAGACTCAAGAGACATACGTGTCGCATTGGCTTTTCCGTCTGCCGAATAACCTGCAATATGTGGCGTGGCAATATCAATCATCGCCATATATTCAAGGTCTATATCGGGTTCTTTTTCCCAGCAATCGATAATTGCTCCCGATATAAGATTGTTGGCTATAGCAATTTTTATAGCTGCTGTATCTGCAATCGCACCTCTTGCCGAATTTATTATAACCGGCTTTCTCTTGAGAGACGAAAAGAACTCGATATCAGCTAAATGATAAGTCTTATATTCGCCTTCCTTTGTTAAGGGAGTATGGAAAGTGATAATATCAGCTTTATCTATTATTTCGTCCAGACTTACAAACAAATCACTCTGTTCTGCTTTTTGACGTGGTGGATCATTTAGCAAAACCCTCATACCTAACATTTCGCAAGCTTTGGCTACCTTTTTCCCTACGTTGCCGACACCAACAATACCTATCGTTTTATCTTTGAGTTCAAAGCCTTTCTGGCGGGAGATTCTTATCAATGAAGAAACGATATATTGCTGCACCGAACCGGAATTGCATCCCGGAGCATTATGCCACACGATATCATGAGCATCACAGTAATGGGTATCGATATGATCATAACCAATAGTAGCGGAGCATATAAGCTTTACATTTGTATTTTTTAGTATTGCTTCGTCAAAGCGAGTAACTGTACGCACGATTAAAGTATCAGCCTCTTTGATCGCATCATGCGTAAAAGCAGCACCATCGAGGTAAGTAATATCTCCGTAATATTCGGCTACACCTTTGAGATAGGGTATATTTTTGTCAGCTATTATTTTCATTGGTAAGAGTATGAAACGTATTTTCTATAGAATCTATTTCATCTATATTTTTATCTATCAGCAACTTTCCTTTATCTAAAAAGATTACACGAGAGCAAATAGCTTTTACCTCAAATAGAATATGAGTAGAAAAAAGTATCATCTTATCTTTCGACAGCTCCTTGAAAAGAGCATTAAGACTTTCGCGTTGATTGGGATCTAAGCCGGAAGTAGCCTCATCCAAGATAAGAAATTCAGGGTTATGAACCAATGCCTGAGCAATACCAACTCGTTGACGGTTTCCTTTCGAAAGAGCCTTTATTTTTTTCTTGTATTCTTTCTCCAATCCCGTTTCTTGAATAACACGAGAAACAGCGTCGTTCCCTACTTTGTAGATTCCTGCAACATATTCCAGATATTCCTTTACGTACATATCTTCGTATAAAGGATTATCTTCCGAGAGATAGCCTATACGCTTTTTAACCTCTAAGGGGTTAGAAAGAATGTCTTCTCCTGAAAAAGTGACACGTCCCTTATCGGCAGTCATACCACCTGCAAGAATTTTCATCAAGGTCGATTTTCCCGCTCCATTCACTCCGAGAAGCCCTACTATATCACCCTTCTGTATCGAAAAGCTCACATCAGATAAGGCTACCTGATCTCCATACGTTTTGGATATGTGCTCTATTTGTATCAAATGGAAAATTGTTATGATGGTGTAAAAATAATAAATCTCCCCGGAATATTCCGGAGAGATTTACATTTATAATTTAGACATTGCTTTTAACCTGCTACTGGAGAATAAGATCTTGATTGCAATTCCTTATCCATTGTATAGATTCCAAAACCGTTATCTTTAATCATTTTCAGTGCGTCGATATAGCCTTGTGCTGTAGCCTCTTCTTCCACTTGCTCGTCTACAAACCATTTCAACATACTTTCGGTAGCATAGTCTTTTTCTTCCTTAGCCAACGCCACCAAGTCATTGATTCGCCCTGTTACGATCTTTTCATGTCTCAAAGTTTCTTCAAAAGCATGAAGAGGAGATTCCCAAGTCAAATCCACCTTTTCAATTGGCTTCAATTCTACTTTTGCGCCTCTATCAGTAACGTATTTGAAAAATTTCATTGCGTGATCTTGTTCTTCCTTAAACTGGATTTCGAACCAATTTGCAAAACCCGGTTTTCCGTCTGCTGCAAAATAAGCAGCCATAGACAGATATAAATATGCTGACCAAAATTCAGCATTGATTTGTGCATTTAATGCAGCTTCTAATTTTTTACTTAACATAATTGATGATATTTTTTGATGTTAGTTTATTCTTTCAACACTTGTGTAATGGCAATTGTTCAATAGTTCGTCTACTACACAAATATGTTATGCAATATTACAAAATATAATTATTATTTCAAAAACTATTTATAATCATTAATGAGTTATCGAGAAAACCTATAATACAAAATCAAGTTTATTCTTATATTAGGGAGTAGCTTTTATCACTTTCAAAATATACCCTCTTTTCTTAATTGAACTAATAAAGAGTGTCCTATCTATTTTTAACATTTTCCGCAGATATGTAATCTGAACATTTAGCGACAATGAATTTGAATAACTATCACACCCCCAAATCTTATCAAGGATATAGTTGCGATCAACAACAGAGTTAATATTATCAGCCAATATCTTTAGAATGTCAGCTTGCCTCACAGACATCTTTTGGGATATTGAATTCAGCTCTATCATACACAAAGAATAATCGAAAATTATATAGCCAAGCTGATATCTGTAGTTATTCTCATTATCATCCAAATCGCCCAATCTTTCTCTTATCTTAGCTATCAACTCTTCGGGATAAAATGGCTTGGGAATATAATCATTTCCTTTCAAACTAAACCCTTTTAGACGATCAGATATTTCTGTTCGATCTGTTAGAAAAAATATAATAACACTTTTATCTTTTTCTCTTATTTTACGAGCAACTTGAAAACCATCCATTTCTGGCATATTAATATCTAATAAAACCAAATCAGGTTTTAAAGGCTGAAACAATTCCCATGCCTCTTTACCATTATTCGCATAAGTAACCCTATAGTCTTCCTCCTCCAAAAATCTTTTCAGTAACATTGAGTTTCTCAAGTCATCATCAACCAGCAATATTTTAAGCTTCCTCATTGTTCTTAGGTATTTCAACAACAAAAACAGTCCCTTTATCGAGTTTACTCTCCACCGACACTTTTCCTTTATGAGCATCTATCAATAGCTTCACATAGCTTAGCCCCAACCCCATACCCAATATACCTTTACCCGTAACACGTACACTGCGAAAATAAGGTTCAAAGATATGAGATAGTTCGGCAGGATCTATACCCCAACCATTATCCGAAACTATAACTTTGTACTGGTTATTTACAGAACAACAATCAACATTAATAAGGACATCTCCAGATGAGTACTTTATCGCATTTTCTAAAAGATTACAGATTATATTGTTAATATGCATTTTATCTGCTACTATTTGAGTCTTATCATTATCAAATCGGGCTGCAATAGATACCTCGCGATCAGAGGGAACATTTAGTTTCTGAATACATCCTTCGATTAATTCCTTCATATTAAAAACAGAAAAACTCAAAGGTATTTCTTCCATTTCCAGACACGTCATGTCTCGTAACTTTGAGAAATAAGAAGAAAGATTATCTAACTCATTCTGAGAGTTCTGTATAATATCTTCCCTCATCGACCGATCGTGCATCATCTTATCATTCTTCATGAATGAAACACTCATCTTCAATGCAGAAAGAGGACGCTTGAGTTCATGTACCATCGTCTTTATAAAACTTCTCCTCAATTCTTCAATTCGTTGCTGTTTATGTAGCGTTTTAATTTGGTAAATCAAACAAAATACAAGTAAAGAGAATAGCATGACAGAACATATAAGAGAACCAAGCATTCTACCTAGTATTGGTGATATCCGTAATTCATAGAGAACCTTTATTTGTTCTTTCCGTAGAATATCAATAGGATATATTATTTCTATCACAGGATTTACTAAAGAAGTATGCCTAACGACACATGGACTCCAAAGAATCGAATCCCTTGTCTCCACCTCTACTGATGAGGCATACAAATTTCGGTTTGCAAGCATCAAATCAAGATGCTCCACAGAAAACGGATTTAACTTATTAGTAGTATAGAGATTGATTGCTCCTTGGACATCGAATTGACAATTTGATTCTTTGATGAGAAAAAAATGTTTTTCTACACCTACGTTTAATGATGATAGTGAATCAGCCCGCTGTAAAGATATCGTGTCCTTTATCTGTCGTTTATCAACAGTATAAATACAAACACCCCACTCCGTATCGGTTTTACCTTCAACCCCATCTCTCTGTTTTACATTCATCTGCCATTGGGAAATAATTTGTATATCCATACTCCGGGATTTACTCCGTAAATCAATATCCGCAACAATGGCATCTAATAAAGCCCGAGATAATTCATCTTCATATTGCCTAAGAGTATATACATATTGATTGTAGAGCCAATTACCCTGAAGCACCATCAATCCAAGCAAGGCAATGACCGTTAGCCTATAAATCATTTTTATATGTTTTTCCACCTGTTCTCTTCGCGGTTTTGGTATACTGCAAAATTATAAAATCTATTGGCCTAACAACTGCTTTTACCCCAATAACCCTGCAACCAATAATAATTTAATAATAATGACATAACATTTGAATAATAGTATTTAAATAGAATATGATGTATTCCAAAATACCTTTACGGACAAGTATTACTTTTAAATTAAAAAAAATGAACCAAACGAAATCAATAATGCTGATTACAGCACTATCTCTATTAACTTTCTTGAGGGCTTATAGCCAACAGTACTCTTGCGTGGAAACACTTGAAGAAAGTTTACAGCGAACCGCGAATATACTAAATGAAGAGAAATCAAAAGCCTTGTGGGGAGTTTCATTGAATGCACCGATAATCATTGTTGACCATACTACGAATAAAATGTTTGTTACAGC
Organism: Dysgonomonas mossii DSM 22836; assembly: GCF_000213575.1. Taxonomy (GTDB): domain Bacteria; phylum Bacteroidota; class Bacteroidia; order Bacteroidales; family Dysgonomonadaceae; genus Dysgonomonas; species Dysgonomonas mossii. The sequence continues at coordinate 673,942 of NZ_GL892004.1, read as the reverse complement.
TATCGAAAATGGAGTTGTGCTGCCTCCTAAGGAGGAATCATGGGATCATAAAATACCTTTGTCAAATAGCTTTTTTGAATATAATGGTAAAACATATGTAACTATAATTTATGCTGCTATTATGAATATACCATGTGAACAACGAGTAAACTTGTTGAGTCACGAAATATTCCATTATCACCAAAAAAGCCTTGGCATTAAAAACGAAATGTCACGAAATTTTCACTTGGATGAAATTCAGGGTAGAGCGTTACTACAAATTGAAATGAAACTTCTGCAAGAAGCTTTAGAGGGGAATGAAAGTAGTCTATTTGATGCCATATATATACGAAAATATAGACAAAAACTATTTCCAGACAACAATGAAGACTTGTACGAATTGAATGAAGGGTTGGCTGAATACACCGGAGCAAAATTATCTACAGAGAATATGAAAGAATATGTAAAACAACGATTAAATTACAATATTTCTCAAGGATACACAAATGCTTTCGGGTATTTTACAGGAGCTGCTTATGCAACGATACTAGACAAAATTTATCCTAAGTGGCATTACGACAAAGATCTAACAAAGGGATTAATCTATTTGATAAAAAAGAGAGATTCTCGTTATGAGAGTGTAATTAAAGACGATTATATTGAACAACTTTTAACAAAATACAATTATAATCAAATAACCAGAATTGAAGAGAAAGAATTAGATTCTTTTGGCAACATTGAAGATTTTAAGAGGCTATTGAAGACAAATACATCCAAATTAATAATAAAAAACGAAAAAATAAATTTCACATATAATCCTAATGATAAAATTGTTTCATTAGGGGATGCTGTATTATTACGTAATTTGACCATAACTGCAGAATGGGGACGAATGAAAGTTCAAAGTGGAATCGTACGCCTTAATAATTGGTCAGCCTTCTATCTTCTTCCCCCAACAAGTATAACATCAGACACTGTAGAGGGGGATAATTATGAGATTAAAATCAATCAAGGTTGGAAAATTATCGAAGAGAACGGACTCTATGAGATCGTTAGATTATAATCCACAACAATATAAATAACAAGAAAAGCAAAAACAAGTAAAGTAATTAACTTAG
>NZ_GL892004.1:0-672490 GCF_000213575.1 Dysgonomonas mossii DSM 22836 | reverse complement strand
AGCAAAAACAAGTAAAGTATTACTTGTTTTTGCTTTTCTCTGCGGAAGCGGGGGGATTCGAACCCCCGGTACAGTTACCCGTACGTCAGTTTAGCAAACTGGTGGTTTCAGCCACTCACCCACACTTCCTGAAACCACAATCGGCTTTTCGCTAATTGCGATGCAAATATAGTTGTTTGTTTTGATTATACAAACAGTTTCCTGACTTAAATAGCATTTTCTTTGATCAAATACTCTGCTATCTGAACTGCATTTAATGCTGCGCCTTTCTTGATCTGATCGGCTACTACCCAGAACGTCAAACCATTCTTATTCGCTATATCTTGGCGTATACGTCCAACATATACAGGGTCTTGTCCTGCAACAAACAATGGCATCGGATATTCTTTTTGTGCGGGATTGTCTTGCAACACAATTCCTTCAGCTTTCGAGAATGCCTCACGAGCTTCTTCCGGCGACACAGGTCTCTCTGTCTCTACCCAGATAGCCTCAGAATGAGAACGAAGTACAGGAACACGGATACATGTTGCACTCACTTCTATATCAGAGTGCATAATCTTACGCGTTTCGTTGTACATCTTCAACTCTTCTTTTGTATACCCGTTATCTGTAAACACGTCAATGTGAGGAATCACGTTATACGCAAGCTGGTAAGCAAACTTCTCTACAGCCACATCATTGTTGAATGCAATTTGCTTAAATTGATTGATCAACTCTTCCATAGCCGCTGCTCCTGCTCCTGATGCTGCCTGATAAGTTGCTACATGTGCTCTTTTGATATGAGATATTTTTTCTATCACATTCATTGCCACTACCATCTGTATAGTTGAGCAGTTCGGATTTGCGATTATCCCTTTAGGACGGACTTTTCCATCCTCTCCATTTACTTCGGGTACAACAAGAGGCACATCCTTATCCATACGGAAAGCACTTGAGTTGTCTATCATGATTGCACCATGCTTAGTAATGGTTTCAGCATATTCGATAGAAACACTTCCTCCTGCCGATGTAAAAGCGATATCTATATCTTTAAAATCGTCATTGTGCTTCAGCTCCTTCACCGTATACTGTTTATCACGAAACGTATAGACATTGCCTGCGCTTCTGGCAGAACCGAATAATACTAATTCCTTTATCGGGAAATTTCGTTCGTCAAGAACTCTTAAAAACTCCTGACCTACAGCACCACTTGTGCCAACAATAGCGATTCTCATTTTTTTATTGGTATAGAGTAAATTATTTAATATAAAACAGGTTGCAAATATAACGATTTACTATCAATTATGTATTCTTTGTGGTTTTTTGTTACTCTAAGTAAATTTCAAATTAAACAAAAGAACTATCGGGCTTGTATCTCTTGATTTCTTGCCTGTATTTCCATTTGCGGTATACTCACTTGCAATTGTTCCACTTCCTTTTCGAGGCTATAAATATCAGAAGACATTCTGCGCTTTTCATCCTGAGATGCGGCACTATAATCTGCACGCAGTTTTTCCAACTTTTCGGATAGTCCTTTTCGTTCCGATTTCATCTCTACTACCTTCGAATATGTACTCTGAGCTGTTCTATTTTTGAAATCCGACATTTTATAATACGTCTTGCTATCATTAATAACGAACTCAAAATCATGAGTCACCTCCACTTTCGCAACAGCTTCTTGGCGAGCCAACGCAATCAGATTTTTGTAATTATTATTTTTTTGCCATGTACTCTTTATCGAAGATATTTTAGCTCTGCCTGCCAGATAGCTTTCATCCTCACTCTGTACAGTTTTCACCACTTTATTCGGAATAAATGTATATATGCAAACCTTCCCTTTAGGCATATATCTATCGGAGGCAAACCAGCCAACTCCCTTTTCTTCGTCCACAGCCATCATATAATCATTAAACAACGAATTGAATGGCATATTCAACCGTTCAGGAGCAAGATAGATGTCTGTATTCATATTGTAGCGAGAAACAAACAAATCATAGCCACCGAGTGTCTCCTCATCTTTTGCCGCAAAATAGATTGTCACTCCATCTGCCATTACGTACGGATAGTTTATATCACCGGAAAGGCCAAAATTGTTTGCCGAAAGTTTCTTTTCATTACCGAAGTCATCGAATAGCTTTTCTTTAGAGTAAAGACTGAACACATTGTCTTTATCGGGCTTGGCATAATACATTTTAGTCCCTTTTTCATTCGTATATACCGTTGCATCTATATGCTTTGCTGATGTAAAAATCTTGTCAAAGGGTTCTAGTTTTCCCGAACTGATACTTAGTTTATAAGCTGAAAGAAACTTCGCCTTATCTACAATTACACTATCTATTATCTGTATATCTTCTGTGTTGGATACCATACGCCGAAGACGTGACATCACTTTTCTCTTCTCGTCTAATTTTGCTCTCGATGCTTCATCTTTCTTTTTAAGGCCGGCTTCGTATTTGTTGAAAGATTCTTCCGATTGTGTAAACTTATATTCTTGCCCATATAATTGCCCCAGATACAAAAAAGATTCTTGTATTCTTTTTTTAGAAGCAACAATGAGGCATTCTTCGGCTTTATTGAGATCTCCTCCCGTTTCCAGCAGGCAAACCCCATACCATTGATTTAGATTGGCGTCCTCCGGCTTAGCGTTATATTCTTCTTCAAAAATGGGTAAAGCCTTTGCATATTCTCCTTGAAGATATAATTCTTTTGCATCGGAAAGAGTTTGTGAAAATGCCACAGGAACACAAGCAAACGTAATAAATAGCCAGATAAATATAGATTTCATGCCGTTCTATTCTAATTAATTATAGGTTTCAAATTTACATGAAAATATTCAAACTATCAATCTGTAAGCGAGGAATGACTTCGCCGAAAGAAATATAGCGTAAAATTTTCAAGGCTTATACTCTTTTTTATACCTTTGCCTTTACTAAAAATGAAGATTATGGATTTTAGTTTGCAGTCTATTTTACCTATTTTAATTATTGCTCTCACAGTTATAACCAGCATAAAAGGCTTTGGTGATATGGCCTTTTTTGAACGCTACAAGTTTAATGTAGGGGCTATTTTGGGCAATTCAAAACAATGGGACAGGCTGTTAACATCTGCTACGCTTCATGGAGATTATATGCATCTGTTGTTTAACATGATGACATTGTATTTCTTCTCCGATATTATTACCTACTCTTTCGGAGTATGGATATACCTGGCTATTTACTTTTTGTCTATCATTGGCGGAGGGTTGCTTTCTCTCTTCATCCATCGAAAAGAATACTACTACAGTGCCATCGGTGCTTCAGGAGGGGTGGTAGGTATATTATTTGCTGCTATTGCTGTATATCCGACAATGCCTCTTCGCTTTTTCTTTATTCCGATAGACATTCCGGGATGGATTTTCGGGCTTGGGTATCTGGCTTTTTCTATCTATGGCATGCTGAAAAAGGTGGGTAATATAGGACACGACGCACACATGGGCGGTGCTATTGTAGGAATCGTTGTGGCAGTCATTTACACTCCTGCAAAACTACTTAGTATGAATGCGGTCTATTTGGGTATAATGGTTTTGCCGCTGATCGTTTTAGCTTATCTTATTTGGAAGAAGAAATAAAATAAGTACTTTTGATTAAACATTGAATTCTAATAAATAGCAAGAAATATTAAACCTTCTTTCACATAACGAGTCTCAATAAAAAACCAAACTAAGGATAACAGAAGAATAGATAAACTACGAAAATAATAAACCAGCCATATTTGAACATCAAAGTAACTTTGTTGTTATAAATCTAAATAATATAATCCTAAAATATAAGATGATGAGCAGTGATAAAGATCTGATACAGTATGACGAAGATGATGCTGTAAAGTATATACAGAACTATCTTCCGCAAGAAGTGAAAGGAAAATACTCGAGTGACGAAATCAACTATATTATTGATATCGTTTACGAATTCTATGAAGAAAAAGGCTATATGGACGAAGATGCCGATGAGAACGTAATTGTAGACATCGATGAAGATGAAATTGTATCTTATGTATTGAAGAATACGAAAAAAGACAAAATAAATAACTTCTCAGCCGAAGATATCTCTTTTATTATACAGGGCGAGATAGCTTATTGTGAATCACTAGGGATATTCGAATAAAACGAAGATAATCACACAAATTTTAATTATTAAAAGAATAAATTTATGAGACATTTTTCATTCTTAGCAGCTATTGTTTTGAGCTGCGCATTACTATTATCTAGCTGTGGAGCGAGCAATACTGTAAAAGGTGGAGGTATTGGCGCAGGCGCAGGTGGTGCATTGGGCGCAGGTATTGGTGCTATTATAGGCGGCGGTAAAGGTGCTGCATGGGGTGCAGGTATAGGTGCTGTAGTTGGTGGTTCGGCCGGTGCTATCATTGGCAACAAGATGGACAAACAAAAGAAAGAATTGGAACAGATCAACGGAGCCCAGGTGGAATCTATCAACGATGGACAAGCTATCAAAGTTACATTTGAATCCGGAATTTTATTTGCAACAAATTCAAGCACATTAAGTTCTGCCTCACAAAGCGCACTAAGCAACTTCGCTGCTTCATTAAATAACAATCCTGATACCGATGTTCAAATATACGGACATACAGATAACACAGGTTCTGACGCTATAAACAACCCTTTATCTGAAAAACGTGCACAAGCTGTTTATAATTTCCTTCAAACGAAAGGAGTTTCAGGAAGTCGTATGGTATCTCAAGGATTTGGATCAACACAACCTGTTGCCGACAACAGTTCTGTTGCAGGAAGAGCTCAAAACCGTCGTGTAGAAGTTTACATCCTTCCTAACGAAAAGATGCTAAAAGACGCTCAACAAGGTAAATAATCTTACACATAGAGTTTAGCTCGGTAAGCTTAACAAAAAATGAAAGGGGAGAGAAACATTATGTTTCTCTCCCCTTTCTAACTATATAAAAGAATAATTAATTATTCTACGGCATCAAAATCTACTACAGTCTTTCTGGTTGCAGCAATCCTGTCAAAATCTTCCTTTGTACCAACAACTAGTTTTTCAAATTCACGTTGTCCTGTACCGGCAGGTAGTAAGTGACCACAGATTACATTCTCCTTCAATCCTTCCAGTCTGTCTACCTTAGCGTTTATAGCTGCATCGTTCAGTACTTTTGTAGTTTCCTGGAACGAAGCGGCAGACATAAAGCTTTGAGTCTGGAGAGCAGCACGGGTAATACCTTGAAGTATCTGGTTAGCTGTTGCAGGAATTGCATCACGCACTTCTACCGGACGAAGGTCTCTACGTTTCAGCATAGAGTTTTCGTCTCTCAGCTTACGTGCAGTAACAATCTGTCCCGGTTCGAATGTTGAAGAATCTCCGGCGTCAACAATAACTTTCTTACCCCAGATTCTGTCATTCTCTTCCATTACTTCGTATTTATCGATAACCTGCTGTTCTAGGAAACGAGTATCTCCCGGATCGATAACTTCTACCTTGCGCATCATCTGACGAACAATCACCTCGAAGTGCTTATCGTTGATCTTCACACCCTGTAGACGGTATACGTCCTGTACTTCGTTTACAATATATTCCTGAACGGCTGTAGGTCCCATAATAGCCAATATATCAGAAGGAGTTGTAGCTCCGTCAGACAGTGGCATACCGGCTCTCACAAAGTCATTTTCTTGAACAAGAATTTGTTTGGATAGAGGCACCAGATATTTCTTAACTTCATCAAGTTTAGAAGTTACTATAATTTCTCTATTACCACGTTTGATCTTACCAAATGAAACCTCACCATCGATTTCCGACACTACTGCAGGATTAGATGGGTTACGTGCTTCGAACAACTCAGTTACACGAGGAAGACCTCCGGTGATATCACCAGCCTTACCTACTGCACGAGGTATCTTAACAAGTACATCTCCGGCTTTGATTGCATCATTATCATCTTTCACAAGGTGAGCTCCTAATGGTAAACTATAAGTTTTGATAGTTCTACCCTGCTCATCCAATACATGAGCTTCAGGAGCTTTAGTCTTATCGCGAGATTCGATAATGATCTTTTCTTTCAGACCGGTTTGTTCATCCGATTCAACTTTAAACGTAACACCTTCTATTACATTCTCGAACTTGATACGTCCTGTAGCTTCAGATATAATAACGGCATTAAATGGATCCCAATCACAGATCAGATCATCTTTTTTCACCTTAGCCCCATCCTTAAAGTACAATTTAGAACCATAAGGAATATTATGAGTAAGGAGTACGATTTTAGTGTTAGGATCAACCAGACGAAGCTCTACCAATCGGCTAACTACAATCTGAGTTTTCTTGCCTGATTCATCAAGAATATCTACTGTACGAAGATCATCTATTTCTAATATACCATCGTATTTAGCAACAACGCTACTTTCGGTAGCAATATTAGATGCGATACCCCCAACGTGGAATGTACGTAGTGTCAACTGTGTTCCGGGCTCACCGATAGACTGTGCGGCAATAACACCTACAGCCTCACCACGCTGAACCATACGGCCTGTCGCAAGGTTACGTCCATAGCACTTACCACAAACACCCTTCTTCGATTCGCAAGTAAGAACCGAACGGATCTCTACGCTCTCGATAGGAGAATTCTGTATAATAGTAGCTGCATCTTCTTTGATTTCCTCTCCCGATTTAACAATAATTTCTCCTGTCATCGGATGTTGGATATCATGAACAGATACACGACCTAAGATACGTTCATACAAAGAAGCAACTACTTCTTCATTGTTTTTAAGCTCTGAACAAACAAGACCACGCAATGTACCACAGTCTTCTTCGTTGATGATCACATCTTGTGATACGTCAACAAGACGACGAGTCAAATATCCGGCATCGGCAGTCTTCAAAGCCGTATCGGCAAGACCCTTACGCGCACCGTGGGTAGAGATAAAATACTCTAACACCGACAATCCTTCTTTAAAGTTCGACAAGATCGGGTTCTCAATAATCTGAGCTCCTTCTGCCCCACTCTTTTGAGGTTTCGCCATCAATCCACGCATACCTGACAACTGACGAATCTGCTCTTTCGATCCACGGGCTCCTGAATCCAACATCATATACACGGCGTTGAATCCCTGATCGTCTTCCGAAAGCTGTTTCATCAAGATGTTAGACAGTCTTGAGTTAACGTGTGTCCATATATCAATAATCTGGTTGTAACGTTCGTTGTAGGTAATGAATCCCATGTTATAGTTATTCAATATCTGCTCTACTTCGTCATAACCTTGTTGTACCAGTGTCTCTTTTTCTTCAGGAATGATTACATCTTCGAGGTTGAAAGACAAACCTCCACGGAATGCCATTGTATAACCTAAATCTTTAATGTCGTCAAGGAACTGTGCTGTTTTTGCAACCCCACAGGCTTTGATGACATTACCGATGATGTCACGTAATGATTTCTTAGAAAGCACTTCATTGATGAATCCTACTTCTACAGGTGTCTTCTCATTAACAAGAACACGTCCTACAGTAGTTTCACGCATCAATTTCTTTATTTCACCATTTTCGTCAAGGTCATCAACATATACTTTTATCAAAGCATGTATATCAACCCTACCTTCATTGTATGCAATAATGGCTTCCTCAGGTCCATAGAATATAAGACCTTCGCCAAGAGCACCCTTACGGATTTTTGTGATATAATATAGTCCAAGAACCATGTCCTGAGAAGGCACGGTAATAGGAGCTCCATTTGCAGGGTTCAGAATGTTGTGAGATGCAAGCATCAACATCTGTGCCTCAAGGATAGCTTCATTTCCTAATGGTAAGTGAACAGCCATCTGGTCACCGTCGAAGTCGGCATTGAACGCCGTACATGCTAACGGGTGCAACTGGATTGCTTTACCACCAATCATCTTAGGCTGGAATGCCTGAATACCAAGACGGTGAAGAGTAGGGGCACGGTTAAGCATAACCGGATGTCCTTTCATCACATGTTCCAAGATATCCCATACAACAGGCTCTTTACGATCTACGATCTTCTTAGCCGATTTTACTGTCTTAACGATACCACGTTCGATCAGCTTACGTATAATAAATGGTTTGTACAGCTCAGCTGCCATATCCTGAGGGATACCACATTCGTGCATCTTCAATTCGGGCCCAACGACAATTACCGAACGAGCTGAATAGTCGACACGCTTACCCAACAAGTTTTGACGGAAACGACCTTGTTTACCTTTCAAACTGTCGGATAGTGATTTCAATGGACGATTGGCATCTGTTTTAACTGCACTTGATTTACGTGAGTTGTCAAACAATGAATCGACAGCTTCCTGAAGCATACGTTTTTCGTTACGTAAGATAACTTCGGGAGCTTTGATATCAATAAGTCTTTTCAGACGATTGTTACGTATAATCACACGACGATACAAGTCATTCAGGTCGGATGTAGCAAAACGACCTCCATCTAGTGGAACCAACGGACGAAGCTCTGGCGGAATTACCGGAACAATTTTTACAATCATCCACTCCGGTTTATTCTTACCTTTCGATCCACGGAACGCTTCAACAACCTGAAGTTGTTTCAATGCCTCGTTCTTACGTTGTTGAGATGTATCTGTGCTTGCCTTATGGCGTAGAGTATTAGCTAATGAATCGAGGTTGATACGAGACAAAAGGTCGTAAACAGCCTCAGCCCCCATTTTAGCAATAAACTTGTTCGGATCGGTATCGTCCAACAGTTGATTTTCTTTTGGAAGCTTATCCAGAATATTCAAATATTCTTCTTCTGTAAGAAGGTCTTTATCTGCTATTCCTTCTTCTACTGCCGCACCAGACTGAATCACAACATAACGTTCGTAGTAGATGATAGAATCCAGTTTCTTGGTAGGTATACCTAAAAGATAACCCATTTTGTTTGGCAGCGAACGGAAATACCAGATATGAGCCACAGGAACAACAAGGTGGATATGTCCTGTACGTTCGCGACGAACTTTCTTCTCTGTAACTTCAACACCGCATCGGTCACAAACGATACCCTTATAACGGATTCTTTTGTATTTACCGCAATGACATTCGTAATCCTTTACAGGTCCGAATATACGTTCGCAGAAAAGCCCGTCACGTTCAGGTTTGTAAGTACGATAGTTGATTGTTTCAGGTTTCAAAACTTCACCGCTTGATGCTTCCAGAATTTCTTCAGGAGATGCAAGGCTCACAGTTATTTTTGAAAAGCTACTCTTTACTTTATTTTCTTTTCTAAAAGCCATATACTTTTTTCTTTTAAAAGCTGTAGCTATTAGCCATTAGCCGATAGCTGTTTGTTAGAGTATTTAGAATCCGTCGGCTATCAGCTCTGTTAAAGCCAAAAGCCAACGGATAATATGATATTAATCGAGAGAGACACTCAATCCCAAACCACGCATTTCGTGAAGAAGTACGTTTAATGATTCAGGGATACCCGGCTGCGGCATAGGTTCACCTTTTACAATCGCTTCATAAGCTTTTGAACGCCCTATAACGTCATCCGATTTGATTGTCAGAATTTCTCTAAGAATGTGAGCTGCACCGAATGCTTCCAGTGCCCAAACCTCCATTTCTCCGAAACGCTGACCCCCAAATTGAGCCTTACCTCCAAGAGGCTGTTGGGTAATAAGTGAGTATGGTCCGATAGAACGGGCATGCATCTTATCTTCAACCATGTGACCGAGTTTAAGCATATAAATTATACCTACGGTAGCATGTTGGTCAAATTGAATACCTGTTCCTCCATCAATAAGACGGACTTTACCATAACGTGGTACTCCAGCTTTATCTGTCCATTCGTTCAAATCGTCAAGGCTAGCACCATCAAATATTGGTGTAGCAAACTTAACGCCCAGCTCTTTACCAGCCCAACCCAATACAGTTTCGAAGATCTGACCAAGGTTCATACGTGAAGGCACCCCTAACGGATTCAACACGATATCAACCGGAGTTCCATCCGGTAAGAATGGCATATCTTCCTGACGAACGATACGCGACACGATACCTTTGTTACCATGACGACCCGCCATCTTATCTCCAACCTGTATCTTACGTTTCTTAGCCACATAAACTTTAGCTATCTGAACTATTCCCGAAGGTAGTTCATCACCTATAGTGAGGTCGAAACGCTTACGTTTAAGCTCAGCATCAAGCTCTTTATATTTATGTAGGTAGTTTACGATAACATCTCTGATAAGCGCATTTTTGTGCTCATCCGATGTCCAGTTACTTACCTGTATTGATTCGTAATCGATACCATCCAAAGCACTCTTCGTAAACTTAGAGCCTTTACCGATAATATCAACATTCAAATAATCTTTAACACCCTGTGATGGTTTGCCTTCGGTCAATACCAATAGCTTATCTACTAGTATTCCTTTCAGTTTTGCCATCTTTTCTTCATATTCTTCATCTAGTTTAGGAAGCAAAGCTTTGCTCGAAAGTTTTGTCTTACCCTTTTTAGATGCTTTAGAGAACAAGTTTGTTGATACAACAACACCTTTCAATGAAGGAGATGCTTTCAAAGATGCATCTTTCACATCACCGGCTTTGTCTCCAAAGATTGCACGAAGCAGCTTTTCTTCAGGAGAAGGATCAGATTCTCCCTTAGGAGTAATCTTACCGATAAGGATATCTCCCGGACTAACCCGAGCTCCTACACGGATAATACCTCTCTCATCCAGGTCTTTAGTAGCATCTTCGCTTACGTTCGGAATATCGGATGTCAATTCTTCAACACCACGTTTTGTATCACGAACCTCAAGTGCAAACTCTTCTACATGGACAGATGTAAAAATATCTTCGCGAACAACACGTTCGTTCAGTACAATCGCATCCTCAAAGTTATACCCTTTCCAAGGCATGAAGGCAACCTTCAGATTCTTACCGATAGCCAATTCACCTTTTTCAGTTGAATAACCTTCTGTTAGTATCTGATTCAACACAACTCTGTCGCCTTTTCTACAGATAGGACGAAGGTCGATTGTTGTATTTTGGTTTGTCTTACGGAACTTAGGAATAGAATATGTTTTAATCGCATCGTCAAAAGCCACAAAGTCTTCGTCTGCTGTACGATCATATTTAATCTTAATCGTATCGGCATCTACAAAGACAACTTCACCTGCACCCTCTGCAACAATCTGAGTACGAGAGTCACGAATCAGCTGACCTTCAATACCGGTTCCTACGATAGGAGACTCGGTACGCATCAAAGGAACAGCCTGACGCATCATGTTCGATCCCATCAGCGCACGGTTGGCATCATCATGCTCCAAGAATGGAATCAACGATGCTGCGATAGAAGCAATCTGAGTCGGTGATACGTCCATCAATTCTACTTCTGATGGTTCGATTACAGGATAGTCTGCATCTTGACGAGCTTTTATACGCATATCGATAAATGATCCGTCATCATTCAACGGAGCATTACCTTGAGCGATAAGCCTGTCTTCCTCCTCTTCGGCTGCAAGATATACGATACCTTCAGAGGATAAGTCTACTTTACTATCTGTAACCTTACGGTATGGTGTTTCGATAAAACCAAGGTCGTTGATCTTTGCATAAACACAAAGAGAAGATATCAAACCAATGTTTGGACCTTCAGGTGTTTCGATCGGACAAAGACGACCATAGTGAGTATAGTGAACGTCACGCACCTCAAAACCGGCTCTTTCGCGAGAAAGACCACCTGGTCCAAGGGCAGACATACGACGCTTGTGAGTAATTTCAGCCAATGGATTCGTTTGATCCATGAACTGAGACAACGCATTTGTTCCGAAGAATGTATTTACGACAGAAGAAATTGTTTTAGCATTGATCAAATCAATCGGCGTAAACACTTCATTATCGCGAACGTTCATTCTTTCACGGATGATACGTGCCATACGGTTAAGACCAACTCCAAACTGATTGAAAAGCTGTTCTCCTACGGTACGTACACGACGGTTGCTCAAGTGGTCGATATCGTCAACGATGGCTTTTGAGTTGATCAACTCGATAAGATATTTGATAATCTCAATAATATCTTCCTTCGTTAAAACACGGATATCTGTACTAGTAGAAAGGCCCAGTTTCTTATTCAGCCTGTAACGTCCTACTTCTCCCAAATCGTAACGTTTTTCGGAAAAGAAAAGATTATTAATAACCTCACGAGCACTTGCATCATCAGCAGGCTCTGCACTACGCAATTGTCTGTAGATATGACGAACAGCGTCTATTTCCGAGTTACTTGGGTCTTTTTGTAATGTATTGTATATAATTGCAAAGTCAGAAATATTCTGAGACTCTTTGTGCAATAATATAGAAGACACACTCGAATCAAGTATTAAATCCAGATGATCTTTTTCCAGAATAGTTTCACGTTCAAGAATAACTTCGTTACGTTCGATAGATGTTACCTCACCGGTATCCTCATCCACGAAGTCTTCCATCCAGGTTCTAAGAATTCTGGCAGCAAGTTTACGGCCTGCTATTTTTTTTATATTTTGTTTATTAACTTTCACTTCTTCTGCCAGATCGAATATTTCGAGGATATTTCTATCACTCTCAAAACCGATAGCACGAAGGAGCGTAGTTACAGGTAATTTCTTTTTACGGTCAATATATGCATACATGACATTATTGATGTCTGTAGCAAATTCAATCCATGAACCTTTGAAAGGAATGATACGCGCTGAATACAACTTCGTACCATTAGCATGCATTGTTTGTCCGAAAAATACGCCCGGCGAACGGTGTAACTGCGAAACAACAACACGCTCGGCACCATTGATAACGAATGTACCTTTTTCGGTCATGTATGGTATCAACCCCAAATAAACATCCTGAATAACCGTGTCAAAGTCTTCATGATCGGGGTCGGTACAATAAAGTTTAAGTTTTGCTTTTAGAGGAACACTATACGTCAATCCCCTGTCGATACACTCTTCGATTGTGTAACGCGGCGGATCGATAAAGTAGTCCAAAAATTCTAATACAAAATTGTTTCGTGTATCAGCTATAGGAAAGTTTTCTGCAAAAACTTTGTATAGACCTTCTTTCTTCCTCTTTTCGGGAGGAGTATCAAGTTGTAAAAAGTCGCGGAATGACTTTAGCTGCACTTCAAGAAAATCCGGATAAGGTAGCGGATTTTTGATTGAAGCGAAATTGACTCTTTGATTTGTATTTATTGAAGACATGGAATATCCAGTTTTGATGAACTTATTATTTTTGACGTAAAAAGGTTAAGAACCTTCACAACGAAGGTTCCTAACCAAAGTATCCTTTGACAGGACTGTTTTTACTTAAGTTCAACTTCAGCTCCTGATTCTTCTAATTGTTTTTTCAATGCTTCTGCTTCATCTTTAGTTACTCCTTTTTTAAGTTCACCAGGAGCAGCATCAACTAGATCTTTAGCTTCTTTCAAACCAAGTCCTGTTAGTTCTTTAACAGCTTTAACAACTTGCAATTTGTTTGCACCTGCTGATTTCAAGATTACATCGAAAGATGTTTTTTCTTCTACAGCTTCTGCAGCTGGACCTGCAGCCGGACCTGCAACTGCAACAGCAGCAGCGGCTGGTTCAATACCGTATTCAGTTTTTAGAATTTCAGCTAATTCGCTAACTTCTTTCACTGTCAAATTTACTAGTTGTTCTGCAATAGCTTTGATATCTGCCATTTTTGTATAAATTAAAATTGTTATTATTCTTTTTTAAATGAATTATCGTTTCGATAATGTTTCTAATACACCATGAATGGTATTACCTCCCGATTGAAGGGCTGAGATAACATTCTTGGCTGGAGATTGAAGCAACATGATAACATCGCCGATAAGTTCGTTCTTGCTCTTGATGTTTTCTAATGCGCTCAAATTTTCCGCACCTATGTAGAAGCTTTCTTGTACATAAGCAGCCTTAAGCGAAGGAATTCCTTCTTTCTTGTACTTAGCGATCAGTTTAGCCGGTGCATTAGCTGAATTGGAAAACATCACTGCAGTATTTCCTTTCAAAACTGAATGTAGTTCCGAATAGTCACCTTCAAGTGTATCCAATGCTTTCTGCAACAGGGTATTCTTTACGACCATTAATTTAATCTCTTGCTTTGCGCACTCTCTTCTCAATTCGCTAGTTTTAGTCGAATTAAGAGTAGCGATATCAGTAAGATAGAAATTGTCGTAACCTTTGATTGTTGCCGCTATAGTTTCTATGATAGTACTTTTATCTTCCTTTCTCATAATGTTTCAGTCAATTTTGATTAATTTTCTACTGATTTAGGGTCTATTTTTACACCCGGACTCATAGTACTTGAAAGACAAACACTTTTCACATAAGTTCCTTTAGCTGCAGTCGGTTTCAGTTTGATAAGCGTAGAAATAAATTCTCTTGCATTATCTCTGATCTGATCTGAAGTAAAAGATACTTTACCTATAGAAGCATGAACGATACCTGCTTTATCAACTTTAAAGTCGATTTTACCTGATTTCACTTCAGTTACAGCTTTAGCAACGTCCACAGTCACAGTTCCGCTCTTAGGGTTAGGCATCAGACCACGAGGTCCAAGTACACGCCCCAAAGCTCCAACTTTACCCATGATAGCAGGCTGAGTGATGATAACATCAATATCAGTCCAACCACCTTTTATCTTTTCGATATATTCATCCAAACCTACATAGTCTGCACCAGCTTCTTTAGCTGCAGCTTCTGCATCCGGAGAACATAATACCAAAACTCTTACTTGTTTTCCTGTTCCATGAGGAAGAGATACTACACCTCTCACCATCTGGTTAGCTTTACGTGGGTCTACACCTAAGCGTACATCCAAATCGACAGATGAGTCGAATTTTGTAGTTGTTATCTCTTTTACAAGAGCTGATGCTTCAGTCAGTGTATATAATTTCCCTGCTTCAATTTTGCTGAAAGCTAACTTCTGATTTTTTGTAAGTTTACCCATTATCAATTGAAGTTTAATTATTTAACATCAGGGAAAGCCCCTTTTACAGTAATACCCATACTTCTTGCTGTACCAGCAACCATCTTCATGGCAGATTCTATGGTAAAACAGTTCAGGTCAACCATTTTATCTTCAGCGATAGCTTGTACTTGATCCCAAGTAATTTCTGCTACCTTCTTACGATTAGGTTCTGCTGATCCACTCTTTGTTTTAGCGGCTTCAAGTAACTGAATTGCCACAGGTGGTTGTTTTACAATAAAATCAAAAGACTTATCAACATAGTAAGTAATTACCACTGGTAATATTTTACCTGCCTTGTCTTGAGTTCTGGCATTAAATTGCTTACAGAAATCCATGATATTGATACCTTTAGAACCTAAAGCAGGCCCTACCGGAGGAGATGGATTTGCTGCACCGCCTTTAATCTGTAACTTTAATTGTCCAGCAATTTCTTTAGCCATTTTTGTTTTTAATTTTTAGTTTTGTTAAAACTTAAATAGAACATCCAGAGTGCGTAACCAGTCCTTATTGCTCTTTTTCAACTTGCATGTAATTCAATTCGAGAGGAGTTTTCCTTCCAAATATCTTTACCATCACCTTGAGTTTCTTTTTCTCAGCGTTCACCTCTTCAATAATACCAGAGAAACCGGAGAAAGGTCCATTTGTTACTTTCACGTTTTCTCCAACAAAATATTGAATATCCAAGCCTACTTCCTGCTCATCCAGTTCGTCCATTGTGCCTAATATCCGATTTACTTCGGATTGGCTCAGCGGTTGCGGATTAGTAGTATTCGGTAAAAAACCTGCAACAAAATTAATGTTACGAAGTTCATGAATCACTTCACCTACGAGTGCAGCCTCAATCAATATGTAGCCGGGAAGATAAGCTCTTTCTTTGAGAACCTTCTTTCCGTTACGCATGATATAAGTCTTCTCTGTAGGAATAAGAACTTGAGAAATATACTTCCCTAAGTCAGTTTTCTTTATCTCTGATTCAAGATATTCTTTGACTTTATTTTCTTTTCCACTAACAGCACGCAGAACGTACCATTTCTTTTCGATTTCAGTCATAGTTTTTTGACAAGATAAAGATTACAACAGACCATAAAGCAACTTAACCACTCTGTCAAATATAGAATCAACTCCCCACACAACCAATGCCATAATAATGGAAGCGATCATGACAATAACTGCACTGCTGGTCAATTCCGGACGAGAAGGCCAAGAAACCTTATATACAAGTTCGTTATAAGAATCTTTAAAATAGTTAATTATTTTTTTCATCACTCCTGTTTGAGTTTAGCACGGGCGGAGAGATTCGAACTCCCGACATTTGGTTTTGGAGACCAACGCTCTACCACTGAACTACGCCCGTATATTAAAGTCGGTTATATTGCAAACCGACTTTAGGTTTTATAGAAATTATTAAGATAAAATTTCTGTAATCTGACCAGCACCTACTGTACGTCCACCTTCACGGATAGCGAAACGAAGACCTACGTTACAAGCAACTGGGTAAATCAATTCTACTGTGATTGTTACGTTATCACCAGGCATTACCATGTCTGTTCCTTCAGGAAGAGAAATTTCACCTGTTACGTCCAATGTACGTAGATAGAACTGAGGACGATATTTGTTGTGGAATGGAGTGTGACGTCCACCTTCTTCTTTCTTCAAGATATAAACCTCAGCTTTGAATGTAGTGTGAGGAGTGATTTTACCTGGGTGAGTAATAACCATACCACGTTTGATTTCTTCTTTATCGATACCACGAAGTAGAAGACCTACGTTGTCACCGGCTTGTCCGTCGTCAAGAATCTTACGGAACATTTCTACTCCTGTTACAACTGATTTTTTAGCTTCAGCTCCAAGACCGATGATTTGAACTTCTTCACCAGTTTTGATCTTACCAGTTTCGATACGACCTGTTGCTACAGTACCACGACCTGTGATAGAGAACACGTCTTCAACCGGCATCAAGAATGGTTTATCAACATCACGTGGAGGAAGTGGAATCCAAGTATCAACAGCATTCATAAGCTCCATTACTTGGCTAACCCAAGGTTCAACACCGTTCAAAGCACCTAGTGCAGATCCACGGATAACTGGAGTATTATCTCCGTCGAATTCGTAGAATGAAAGAAGTTCTCTCATTTCAAGTTCTACTAATTCTAGCATTTCTTCGTCATCAACGATATCACATTTGTTCATGAAAACAACCAATCTTGGTACGTTTACCTGACGTGCAAGAAGGATGTGCTCACGAGTTTGAGGCATCGGACCATCAGTAGCAGCTACAACGATGATAGCACCGTCCATCTGAGCAGCACCAGTAACCATGTTCTTTACGTAGTCGGCGTGTCCTGGACAGTCAACGTGAGCATAGTGACGGTTAGCTGTTTCGTATTCTACGTGAGAAGTATTGATTGTAATACCACGTTCTTTTTCTTCAGGAGCGTTATCGATAGAGTCGAAAGAGCGTGCTTGAGAAAGACCTTTGTCAGCCAATACTTTAGTGATAGCAGCAGTCAAAGTAGTTTTACCGTGGTCAACGTGACCGATTGTACCGATATTTACGTGCGGTTTCGCCCGGTTAAAATGTTCTTTTGCCATAATTAATCTTCTATTATTTAGTTAAATGTATATATTTAATTCAATTTTGAATCTTGTATCCCCCGTTAGAGCCCATGACGGGATTTGAACCCGTGACCTCTTCCTTACCAAGGAAGTGCTCTACCACTGAGCTACATTGGCTTAAATCTCAAAATCTTGCTTCAAATTAAACAATTCTCCGTACTTAAAAACAAGAGATATTATTATTAAAGCAAAAGTAATGGAAATTAAAGTGAAGAAATATCCAAATCTACTGATTCATAGCTTTTTCAAAACTTCTTTTTCCTTATAGCTTGAGCCTCTTGTCGGATTCGAACCAACGACCCCGAGATTACAAATCACGTGCTCTGGCCAACTGAGCTAAAGAGGCTAAAAGTCTAATAATTATCGCCATCTCGCTTTTTACACAGCGAAACGGCGACAAAATTAGATATTTTTTTTTATAATCACAACACTTTATAGATTTATTTTCCCTTGTGTTTTCTTTTGATTGTCTATTTAGCTTCAACTAGCTTAGTGCCAATTTCATGAACATTGCTATTTTATTTAGCCTGAGCCTTCTCTTTTACCTTAAGCACTTGCTTTTCCAAAGCTTCTATACTCTGGGCAACAGCTTCCTCAAAGCTATCGGCAGTCTTATTGGCAAACAACTCTCCATTTTTTATATTCAATTTAACCGAAGCCTCTTTATTATTGGCTACTTCCGGCTTCACGACTTTCAATATAACTTCTGCATCTACAATCTGATCTGTAAATTTATCCAATTTTGATATTTTTTTCTCAATAAACTCTTTCAGTTGTACTGACGCATCAAAGTGCACCGATTGAATTACAATATTCATAACTAATCCTCCTTTACTTTTTAAGCTCTTGGGTGAGCTTTGTTATAAATTCTTTTTAATTCTTCAAACGAAGTATGTGTGTATATTTCTGTAGCAGCCAAGCTTGCATGGCCAAGCAACTCCTTTACTGCATTAATATCTGCTCCATTATTTAGCATGCCTGTTGCAAACGAATGTCGAAGAACATGGGGGCTAACCTTAGACAGAGTTTCTATCTGCTGTAAACTAGAAGTCACAATACGATGCACCAGCATCGGATAAAGCGGCTCTCCATTATTCTTAACAAATAAGTAACCCGATTGGTTTCCCACTTCTTTATTTCGCACTGCAATATATTGCTCAAGAGACTGCTTCATGCCATTACTAAAGGGAATCAGACGCTGCTTATTGCGTTTTCCTGTAACCTGTATGGTTTCGGAAGAGAAATCGACATCAACATCTTTCAATCCTATCAATTCTGCCCGGCGAATTCCGGTAACATAAAACAACTCTATTATAATATGATCTCGCAACGATTCGAATGAGTCTCCGTAGTTCTCCTCATCCAGCACCTTCGCCATATCTGCACTGTTAGCAAAAGCAGGAATTGGCCGACCAACTTTCGGGCCATTTACTTTACTGGCTGGATTTACGGTTACTTCTCCTATTCTCTGCAAATATCTGTAAAACGATTTCACTGCGCTTAGCTTACGGTTTACAGAACGGGCTGAGATTTCCCTCTCCATCATCGACACTATCCACATGCGAATAATATCTCTATCTACATGCTTTATGTCGGTATCAGAAAAATGCTCGGCAAGAAACTCTACGAACTGGCTGAGGTCTTCAGAATAAGAAATCTCCGTATGTAAAGAATAGTTCTTTTCATAACGGAGATACCTGATATATTTTTCTATCAACAGCATCATTCGAGAAACATTCTATCTTGAATGACGAAGTTAATAATATTATGCGAAATTGGCAATACTTATTTTACTCTTCCATACGGTGCATTTTCTGCACATACACAGCATGAAGTTTGTTTGCTCTCTTCACTACAGAAGGCTTTTGGAATTCCTGACGTCTTCTAAGTTCTTTAACAACACCTGTTTTTTCGTATTTTCTTTTAAATTTCTTTAGGGCTCTTTCGATATTTTCCCCTTCTTTCAATGGAACAATAATCATAATTATTCTTTAGTTTTTATTTGTTTTCTTATTTAATTTTAAACTTTATAAGCGAAATTTCATTCGCTATGATTGCAATAAATGCATTATCGAGAGAATTCTATTATATAAATCAATCTTCTGAACATTGCTTCAGCAAAGCAACATCATACCACAAGTGAATATGTTTTGTTCAAAAGATCATCAAACCTCCTCTCTGTTTCGGGCTGCAAATTTATGATTTAATATCTTAACGAACAAGACTTTTTAAAAAATTCTATTCTTTTTTCATCTCAATGTGGGGCAGCCCATCTTCGAGATACATCTCGCTGGTTTGCCTGAAGCCGTGGCTCTCATAAAATTTTTGAAGATATTGTTGAGCAGAAATCGTAATTTGCGTTTCACCTAAAGTTGTAGATGCTATATCAAGAGCCTTTTTCATCATATCGTGCCCGTATCCGTATTTTCTATACTCCTGAGCAACGATAACCCGCCCGATAGAGGCCTGATCAAAATAATCTCCGGCCTTAAATATACGACAATAAGCCACTAGCCTGTCGCCTGCATACCCTGAGAGATGCAATGCCTTTTGGTCTTTATAGTCTGTATCAAGATACGGAGCATCTTGCTCAACAACAAATATTTTGCACCGTAGATGCAAGATCTCATATAATTCGTCTATAGTAAGCTCTTCGAAACGGCTTACTTTCCATACTAGTTCTTTCTTCATGCGTAATAAAACAAAAAAATCGCATAAAGATAATTTTTTATTTTTTACAATATTATGCCTGTAAGCAAGATTCGTTCGGCATAGACAAGAGAACTATACTTCAATATCTCCTATAGTATCGCCCAAAACCTCAGCAACTCCCCCCGCAACTCTAACAACACTTTCAGCTATTTCTTCAGCGTGTTCTCCGATCGTTTCCTCTACTGAAGTCAAAGCTTCCGAAACATTATCGAGAATATTATCAGCACCTTCTGCAGATACTTCATCGTCATTCTCAACCAGAGCATTTACGACTTTCTTTGCTATATGCAATGGTAATTCAAGCACATCGCCACTAAGAATATGTGAGCCGGACGATTCTTTCCCTGCTTCCGTTTTTTCTTTTTTATGATCTAAGTCTGCCATAATCTTTCTATTTTGAGATAAACAATCAATACAAACCAAACATAAGCATTATAATTCTCATAAAAAAATAAAAGACAAAACGTTAAGAAGCAATAATACTGAATAATACAATTATATAACAACACAGCAATCTTAATTTTAATGCAATCCAATAGTAATAGTTTTGTAACCCCTCTTACTTATTTTTGCCAATAAAAAAAGCTTATGAATGTTAGACGTTTAGGAGCAATAGATATCGGCTCCAACTCTGTACGCCTTCTTATTACAGATGTTCTTGATTATAATGGACGTGCAGTATTTAAAAAAGATTCATTAATTCGTATTCCTTTAAAATTGGGAGAGGATACATTTTCTACAGGATATATAAGTGAGCAGAAGAAAGAAAAGCTCGCTATTCTAATGCAATCTTTCCGTGGGCTAATCCAAGTCAATGATGTAGAGATATGGCGCGCTTGCGCAACATCTGCCATCAGGGAAGCCTCTAATGCACAGGAGGTCTTGCAATACGTAGTTGCTAAGTCGGGCATCGAAATAGATGTAATTGACAGCAAAGAAGAGGCTCGCTTTATTCTTACAAACAGAATAGATGAATTGCTGGAGGAGAACAGGGTATATATATATACAGATGTAGGAGGAGGAAATACAGAGCTCATTATTTTTTATCAGAACAAAGAAATCGCATCCGAATCGTTCAAACTAGGCACTATTCGTTCACTACCATTGGAGGAAGAAAGAGCCGAATGGGACAGGATGAAAAATTGGCTGACAGAGCACAGCAAAGATTATATAAAGGTATCTCTCATTGGGTCGGGAGGAAACATAAATAAGCTGGACTCACTATTACGCCGTTCCGGACGCATCCGTAGAGAGGAGTTAGTGAGCTTTGCGGCTAAAATGAGAAAAATGAGTTATGAAGAACGGTTGGTGAATCTGAAAATAAACCTCAACCGGGCAGAAGTGATATTGCCTGCAATAGCAATATACCTCAAAGTAATGAAACTAGCTCGGGCACTAGTCATCGAAACCCCGATAATAGGTGTCGCCGATGGCATTATCAAGGACCTGTACATGACGCACTTCTATCAACCGTCTGCCCCTGCACTTTCTATCGATAAATAAAGAACTACAGCACAAACAGATGCATGGCAAACAGAGAGATATTTACCATCTGTTTGCTCGTTATTTATATTATCATAAACTCTCTCCGTTTCAATCTTAACCATTTATTCATAAATGCTTAACAGTGTTGTCATAATGTATTTATTCTTTTGATATGAAAAAAAAGAAGAAAATATGACAAACAAAAAACATCACAAAACCATTGTTCTTTCAGATATTCATCTGGGATCTAAATGGTCGAAAGCAAAAGAAGCAACAAGATATTTAAAGGACAACACATGCGACACTCTCATTTTATGCGGAGACATTATTGATGGGTGGCAATTGATGCGAGGAAGGAAAGCAAAGTGGAAAAAAAGACACAGCAACTTCATTAAACTATTATTGGATATACAACGTAAAACAAAGATAATCTATTTGAGAGGGAATCACGACGACTTCATGGACAGGATACTTCCTTTCAAGTTTCAGAATATAGAAATTGTAAAAGATTATATCTATAAAAGCGGAGACAAACGTTTTTATGTACTCCACGGAGATGTATTCGACCTTGTAACATCTCGCTACAGTTGGTTGTCTAAAATCGGAGATGTCGGTTACTCTCTACTGATGCTGATCAATAGATACTACAACAACAGACGAGAAAAAAAGGGATTGCCTTATTACTCCCTGTCGCAAGAAGTGAAGAAAAAAGTAAAAGCATCTGTATCATACATTAGCGATTACGAGAAACATATTGTAGATATAGCACGCCACAAAAAGTGTGACGGGGTTATATGCGGTCACATACATCAACCCGAAAAAAGATATTATGGCGATATTCTTTATCTGAATTCGGGTGATTGGGTCGAATCTCTATCTGCTCTCACCGAAGACTATGACGGTAATTGGGAAGTCGAGTATTATGTACCTGAACCACAGACTAACAATTCGGTATTTGAAGACAAGAAAGATATAAGATTTGCAATATGAGATATTTATTTATTGTTCAAGGAGATGGACGAGGGCACATGACTCAGGCTATAGCCTTATCTGATATCCTTCGCCGCAATGGTCACGAGGTTGTAGAAGTTTTAGTTGGAAAAAGTAAGGTTCGGGTCATACCCGATTTTTTTTATCAGAAAATCGGAGCTAAAGTAAGAACTTTCGACACCTTGTCTTTTGTATTCAAAAAAGATAAAAAGCGGATCCACTTCTTAAAGACTTTGCTTTTCAACATATCGCCTAAGAGATTAAGGAAATATAAAAAAAGCATAGAGAAAATACATCGGCGTATACAGAAAAACGAACC
Organism: Dysgonomonas mossii DSM 22836; assembly: GCF_000213575.1. Taxonomy (GTDB): domain Bacteria; phylum Bacteroidota; class Bacteroidia; order Bacteroidales; family Dysgonomonadaceae; genus Dysgonomonas; species Dysgonomonas mossii. The sequence continues at coordinate 649,438 of NZ_GL892004.1, read as the reverse complement.
CGATGTTATTGTCAATTTCTACGAACTGCTCACCGGGCTCACCTATTTGCAATTTAGCACCGATATCCCGATTGTAAATATCGGACATCAATACCTGCTAAAACATCCGGGCTATTTACATGGAAAAGGAGACGAACAAGGAATGATGTTCTTGAGACTGCACATGCTGCTATGTGGTGTAGGTGCAACCAAAACACTTGCGTTATCATTCTATCCGTTAAAAGATTATATCCCCGAACGTATTGCAGTAGTTCCGCCTCTGCTCCGATCCGAAATATTATCGCTACAGCCTACAACCGAAGACTACATTTTGGGATACATGCTTAATCATGGGTATGAAAATGAAGTAAGGGCATGGCACGAGCAACATCCTAACGTAAAATTACATTTCTTCTGGGATAAGCAAAATGTACCGAAGGAACTAATAGTAGACGAAAATTTAACACTCCATACGATCGATGATGAAAAATTCCTTAACTTTATGAGCAGATGCTGCGGATATATTACAACAGCGGGGTTCGAATCGGTTTGTGAAGCTCTCTATCTGGGGAAAGCCATCATGATGATCCCGGCTCATATAGAACAGGAAGTAAACGCAGCTGATGTTATCTCTTTTGGAGGAGGCATTGTTGGAAACAATTTTGATATGAGCGTGTTATTAAACTATATGAAAACAAAGCAACAATCGGATGACTCTTTTCGTGAATGGGTAAATTCGGCTGAGCAAACTTTTTTAAGGCATCTAACAACACTGGCATAAATGATAAACAACAGAGATTTAAGCTGGCTAACCTTTAATGAGCGGGTACTGCAGGAAGCTCAGGACAAAAGTGTGCCTCTGATGCAGAGGCTTCGTTTTCTTGGTATCTTCTCAAATAATCAGGACGAGTATATAAAGGTAAGGATAGCCAATATTGTTCGTCTTAGTCAGATTAGAGGAAAGAGCGCACCTCTCCTTTCGGGAGGATACACTGCTAAAGAACTACTTCCCCTTATCAACAGCCAGGTCTCTGAAGGGCAAAAGAAATTTATGCAAACTTATATCGATGTTCTCTCCGAAATGGAAAAACATAATATTTATGTAGTGAATGAGAAAAAACTGAACCAGAAACAAAAACAGTTTTGCCACGAATATTTCTCGAGCGTTGTCAGCCCGCTTCTTGTTCCACTTATAATTCGTAAATCTACCCAATTACCCTTTTTGCGGGATAACAATATCTACCATGCAGTTAAGATGTGCTCCGACAAAAACGATTCCAGATATGCGATTATTCAAATTCCGGTAAGTTCTTCATGTCCACGCTTTGTCGTATTGCCATCAGTAAAAGGCAGACACGACATCATATTTTTAGATGATATAATTCGTTTATGCTTGGACGAAATATTCTTTATGTTTAACTATAAAAGCATTTCGGCATATACATTCAAACTGATGCGTGATGCGCAACTCACTATAGATGACGATATCTCTAAAAGCTTGATAGAAAAGATGGAGACCGGATTACAAAATCGTCTGCACGGACAGCCTGTTCGCCTCATCTACGACAGAGAAATGCCCGAAGACTTGTTAGACATCATATCATCAAAGCTCCAGCTAAAAAGGCGAGAGGAACTAGATGCAGGAGGGCGATATCATCTTATGAGGGATTTAATGAAATTCCCTAAGGTGCGTCCCGATCTTGAAAGCAAAAGCTTGGCTCCGCTAAACCATCCGCACATAAAGCCTTTTTCGAGTATATTGAAAACCATTGCTCGTAAAGATGTATTACTTAATTATCCATATCATACATTCAATCATTTCATTGATTTCCTTCGGGAAGCAGCAATAGACCCTAAAGTAGAAAGTATCTACATCACTCTATATCGTGTTGCAGAACGTTCGAAGGTTATTAACGCCCTGATCAATGCGGCAAAGAACGGCAAGAGAGTGGTTGTATTGATGGAACTGCTAGCACGTTTCGATGAAGAACAAAATGTAGAATATTCGGAGATACTGCAAAAGGAGGGAGTAAAAGTTATACATGGTGTCACCGGACTAAAGGTACACAGCAAAATCGTTTTGGTAGAACGCAAGAATAAAGATTTTGCATATATCGGAACCGGTAACTTTAATGAAGCAACAGCTCAGATATATGGCGACTTCGGCTTGTTTACGTCAAATCCTCAAATAGTAGCTGATACAGCTATAGTATTCGATTTTCTGATCAATACACACAAACACTTCTCGTGCAAGCAACTGCTTGTTTCACCTTATTACATGCGCAATCAATTCGTCAACCTTATTAAGAAAGAAATAAAAAATGCGCAGAACGGAAAACGGGCTTATATATTTGCTAAGTTTAACAGCCTTACCGATGAAGAAATGGTGAAGCTGCTTTACAAAGCAAGCCAGGCAGGAGTCGAGATACGGCTCATCGTAAGAGGAGCATGTTGCTTACAACCACAAATGAAAGATCTGAGTGAAAACATACGGGTAATAAGTATTGTAGATCGCTATCTCGAACATGCACGTGTAGCTATATTCCACAATGATGGAGACGAGAAAGTTTATATCATGAGTGCAGACTGGATGACACGAAATCTGGAAAGAAGAATAGAGGTGGGAGTTCCTATCCTCGACAAAGAAATAAAACAAACATTGAAGGGCTTCTTTGATATACAATGGTCGGATAATGAAAAAGCAAGGGATCTCACAGTCTTTGGGAGCAACAATTATGTAAAGAGAGGAGACAATCCTCCTTGCCGTTCTCAAACAGCTTTATACGATTTTTATAAGAAATTGAATGATAAAAAATGAATACAGATATATTTGCAGCAATAGATATAGGTTCTAATGCTATTCGCCTACTTATAAATAACATTGAAGTAAACGGAACAACACCCGACTTTAAGAAGGTAGCCTATCTTCGTGTGCCTATCCGTTTGGGTGACGACGTATTTACCTCTGGAACAATAAGCAAAGATAAGGAGTGGCGGCTTATACATGCAATGCAGGGTTTCTCTCATATAATGAAGGCCTATGGTGTGATGAACTACAGAGCATGTGCAACCAGCGCCATGCGTGATGCCACCAACGGAGCCAATATAGTAGAAGACATACGGCGCGAGAGTGGCATAAACATAGACATCATAACAGGCAGGGAGGAAGCCGAAATCATATACGAGGCCGGAGAGTTGGACAACTTTATGGACAAAAGGAAGAACTACCTCTATGTTGACGTTGGAGGAGGTAGTACAGAAGTGATCGTATACAGCAATCAACAGAAAGTCGACTCCAATTCGTTTCAGATGGGAACTGTGCGCTTACTCGTAGATGCCGTAAAAGAAGACGAAGAGAAGCGATTCAAATCTTGGCTGAAGGATATATCTAAAGATAATAACTCATTCAGTATAATTGCATCGGGTGGGAATATAAATAAGATACACAAAGTATTAGGAAAAAGAGAACGTGAACCTATCAGTTATGACGAACTAAAGAAACTCTACGATAGCCTAAAATCGTTGAGCTATGAGGAACGGATTCAGTCTTATAAACTTAATACTTATCGTGCTGACGTTATTGTTCCTGCTTTGAAGATATTCTTATCAATCAGTAAGATTTGCAAAGTGAACGAAATATTCGTTCCGAAGATCGGATTATCAGATGGTATTATATATCACTTATTTCACGAGCATCAAACATCAGGAACCCTTGCCAAGGAATAAGTAGTATATCTAAATAGCAATGCCCTTGTCTTTAATACGAGTAGCAGCCTCTTCTTTCAGGTCATTTACCCAGTCAAATCGCAAGTAAGGAATTACTGCTCTGGCAATATTGATAACAGTAGGATAGGAATAGGATTTTTCACGCACATCCTCTTTTATCAGATGCTTGTTTTGGTCTAATTCGACAATAAGGTTTATCACAATACTGAATACTACAAGCCATTTAGCGCAACAAAACAAAGCTCCGGCCAGTCGGTTGAGAGCACTCATTTTTATGGCTTCCACAAATGACTCGAGTAACTTCCCCGCAAAGAACAATGCCACTATAATAAGCAGGAATGCCACAATATAAGATAATGGACCGACAATGTGGGGAGATGCCTCGGTTAGCTTTATCAACTTGGGAGCTATAAAACCTGACAACTGACCTGCAAAAACCGCCCCTAATATCAATCCGGCTAAAGATGCTATTTGCATAACAAGCCCCGAAAAGAACCCCTTAACAAGGGTTATCCCAATCAATATGACTACAAGCAAGTCGAACCAATTCATACAAAGTGAGGCTTATATAAAAAACAAAAGTAAGAATTATAATAATTCTTACCTTGTATATCTTTAGCAAAATGCCTTTAAAAGATCTTATTTGCTGTATTCGTCAGAGACAGTTAGTTTAGCTCTTCCTTTTGCTCTGCGTGAAGCAAGTACTCTGCGTCCGTTTGCAGTAGCCATTCTAGAGCGAAAACCATGTTTGTTTTTTCTCTTTCTGTTTGATGGTTGAAAAGTTCTTTTCATTGCTATATATTATTTTCTGTTATAATTTCAATTATCTTCCAGATATTCGGGTTGCAAAAATAGGATGTTTATTTAATATAAGCAAGTATATTAACGTTTTATTTTCTCTAAATTGATGAAACTGTATCTGTATTTATGTTTCTCATCAGTATCATGATCTTCTCGCGATAGCTCCTTCCACTCTTCCTGCTTTATTTCGGGAAAGAAGGTATCCACTCCTTCAAACTGATGATGAATACGGGTCAGATAGAGCCTATCTGCAAAACCAATTGCTTTCTTGTATATTGTTCCTCCCCCGATAAAAAAGATCTCTTGTTCACCCTTACAAAGCTCTATTGCCTCATCGATAGATGAAACCATTTCGCAACGGTCGAACTGCAAATCCTTATTATTAGTTATCACGATATTCCTTCTGTTGGGCAATGCACCTTTAGGCAACGACTCAAACGTCCGACGCCCCATTATAACGGGATAACCCGCCGTGATAGCCTTAAAATGCTTCAGATCGTTCGGCAAGTGGCAAAGCAGGTCATTATCTTTACCGATGGCATTTGCTTCGTCAATCACAACTACAATTGATTTTATTGTCATAATTTCTTTATCTATAGTTTTAGAAGCGGAATCCGTAGCCTAAACGTATCAGACTATAATCCGTATACCACGCATTCTTTTTTTTATCTATCAGATTATATCTATAATCGAAATTCAAGAATCCTTTCTTGCTTACACTATACTCAATACCTGCACCAAAATTCAAGCCAAATCCTGTTTCATTTACATTATTCGGAATTCCTGAGAATGAATGATTAGACATAATACCTCCAGCAAAAGGATATATAGACAAGTTATTACACACATGTAATTGATACTGTAAGTTAATTCCGAAATCCAACCCAAAACTACTTTCTTCAGGAAAATAGGCTACGAAATCGGTCGCTGCTCTAAAATTAGCAGGCAAATTATATTTATACTGCAAACCTACGCCCCAATTCGTATAATTAAATTTATTTCGATAAGCGAGATCCATTATTAAAGCTGATTTCTGAGCCTGTACACTCACACAGCAAATTAAAAACACAACAAACGCAAACAAATTCTTTTTCATATTATTATTTTATTGGTGTCAGTCCTATTTTTTTCGCTTTCTCTATCAAATAATTGTAAGCAGCATCATATTCATTGGGAATCACCCCATCTAAGATAGCATCTTTGATGGATGCCTTAAGCCGTCCCACTTCCACCCCGGGCCCAAGACCGAACATTTCCATAATTTCTTCACCCTTGATCGGCGGTTGAAAATTCCGTACCTGATCTTTCTCTTCTATATCTTTTAGTTTCTGACGTACAATCTCAAAATTACGAAGATAACGACGAACCTTATCCGGATTCTTTGATGTAATATCGGCTTCACACAATGTCATCAGATCATCAATATCGTCACCTGCTTCAAAAAGCAAACGGCGAACGGCCGAATCAGAAATTTCCTCGTCTACCAATACCTGAGGACGCATATGCAAAGTAACCATTTTTTGGACATACTTCATCTTTTCATTCAATGGCAGCTTCATCCGTCTAAAGATTCCCGGAATCATCTTCTCGCCGATGAAATTATGATTGTGAAAAGTCCAACCGAATTTATTATCCCAACGCTTTGTTGCAGGCTTGGCAATATCATGAAGGATAGCCGACCATCGGAGCCACAGATTATCTGTTTTCTTTGATATATTATCTAATACGACCAAAGTATGATAAAAATTATCCTTATGCCCTACCCCTTCTTTTGTTTCAGCACCTTTCAAGGCTACCAGCTCGGGAAAGATAATAGAAAGTAATCCGGTCTGATCGAGTTGAAGAAAACCAACGGAAGGTTTAGGCGAAAGCACTATTTTATTCACCTCATCGATTATGCGCTCTCTTGATATAATCTCTATACGATCCTTGTTTCGGCTGATTGCATCAAAGGTTTTAGGTTCTATATCAAACCCAAGCTGTGAAGAAAAGCGTATTGCCCTGAGCATTCTCAAAGGGTCGTCGCTGAATGTAATATCAGGATCGAGCGGAGTACGAATAGTCAGACTATCCATATCTTTGAGCCCACCGAAAGGGTCTAGCAATTCTCCAAAACGATCTTTATTAAGACAGATCGCTAACGCATTTATTGTAAAATCTCTACGGTTCTGATCATCTTCGAGCGTGCCATCCTCTACAATCGGTTTACGTGAGTCTCTATTATAAGACTCCTTACGCGCTCCAACAAATTCTATCTCTGTATCTTTGTACTTAATCTGTGCTGTACCAAAGTTCTTAAAAACCGAAAGTTTTGCTTTCCGCCCCAGAGCCTTAGTCACAGCCTGTGCCAGCTCGATGCCTTTGCCAATAGTAACAATATCGATATCTTTGGATGCACGGCGTAGAAATATATCACGTACATAACCGCCTATAGCGTAGCATTCAAGATTCATCTCATCTGCTACACGTGAAATAGTATCAAATATTTCTCCCGAAAATTTCTTCTTTATTATATCGTTAAACTCGTTATTTAACATTTTATGTAGATAACTCTTTATTTCTATCAATCAGGTTACAAAAAGTGACAAAACAGAATATTCACAAACACATAGAAATCAAAACATTAAATATCAAAAGGTGACAAAAGTGACACTTCTTAATCTATTTCGAATTGTTACTTTTTAGCTTCTTCTTTTCAGCCGACTCCTCTCTATATAAGATAATTTGAAGCCAAAATAATGAACCGGCTAAAACCAATCACTCTACATACAATACCAGCCCTTTCAGGTATTCGCCTTCAGGATGATAGATATTGATCGGATGATCGGCGGGCTGACTTAACTGGTGTAATATTCTCACACTACGACCCGACAAAGCAGCAGCACTGAATACAGCCAAACGGAAGGCGTCTTTACTGATAACCTGCGAACAGGAAAAAGTAAACACAATACCTCCGGGTGCTACTTTTTCGAATGCGGCAGCATTTAAACGCTTGTAACCTTGTAATGCATTTTTTATTGCTCCTCTATGTTTTGCAAAAGCCGGAGGATCAAGAATGATCAAATCATAGTCTCCTTTATTAATACCACCCAAGAACTTGAATGCATCTTCGGCAAAAGCCTCATGTCGTTTATCATCGGGGAAGTTCAACCCCACATTCCTATTCGTCAACATAATTGCCTTAGATGAGCTATCCACCGAGTGAACCAGATTTGCACCACCACGCAAAGCATAGAAAGAGAACCCTCCTGTATAACAAAACATATTTAGTACAGACCGACCCTTTGAATACTTTTCGAGCAATGCTCTATTATCTCGCTGATCGACAAAGAAACCGGTCTTCTGCCCTTTTACCCAGTCAGGATAAAACTTCAAGCCATTCTCAAGTGCTATTTCGTTGACAGAATCACCTTTGTACAGATACTCATTTTCTGCTCCCAGATTGGCTTTGTATGGCAAGGTGGTTTCCGATTTGTAATATACATTTTTCAGATTATCTCCTAATACAGCCTTCAATGCATCACAGATCATCAGACGTGACTCGTGCATCCCTACCGAATGAGATTGGATAACAGCCGTTTCGGCATAAACATCTACGATAAGACCGGGGAGAAGATCGCCTTCTCCATGTACAAGGCGATATGAATTATTATTATCAGATAATAAGCCTATTGATTTCCTCAACTCCAATGCCGAAGACAAACGCTTCTTCCAGAAATCAAGATCAATATCTTCTTCTTCAAAAGATAATACCCGAACCTCTATACTCCCAATCTGATAATGACCGACAGCAATAAATTCATCGTTGATTGTATATACGTTAACGACTTCTCCTTCTGTAAGACTTTCATCTTTAGACTGTACTGCTCCCGAGAATATCCAAGGATGAAAACGCTTAAGCGATTCTTCTTTTTTAGGCTTTAGCTTGACCTTTTTATAATTCATAATTAAATAGCTGTCGAAATGAAGCTACAAAATTACAACTTTATTATCAAAGATGCACCCCAACGCATAGGTTTTCCTTTCTGAGCAAAATATTTACTGTCTGACCCAAACAAAAATGTATTGTAATCACGATCGAGAATATTTTTACCCCAGAATTCTAATGAGAATATATTTTTTTCTAAAACAAGGTTAGCATTGAGTGTTCCGTAAAATCCTTGCGACATCAGATTATCTTCAGCCCAATAGGTTTTTCCGATTCCGGCAAAATTGGTATCGAATGTTATTCTATCCAACAATGTATTCTGTTTGAAATCATACGAAACACTGCCGCCGATGCTGAATGTAGAACCCGGAGCAAAAGGAATATGATTGCCTGTATAGTCTTTTACAACTTCCCCTGCATTATTCCTTACTTTATTATCCTTGAATGTAGCATCAGCCAAACCATAATTCGCATAAAGATAAAAACCTTTACATGGGCGGGCCTTCAAGCCTATTTCAAAACCTTTACTTTCTGCTTTGCCGGCGTTACTTACCATACGTCCACCCCGATTATTTACAAACTGGGTAATCTGCACATCACGTATATCCATATAATATACGGCAAAGTTTGCCTGCAACGAATTTTCGATAATATCAACTTGTCCGCCTAGCTCATAGCTCCAGCTATATTCAGGATTATAAGAAATACGGTTGTTAACAGGTGTACCGGCAGTTGCAGATTGACCGCCACCCATACTCGGTGGTAGCATACCCATCATTTTAGCTTCGAGAGCTTCTTGCAGAAGATCGGCGAATATCTGAATATTATGTCCTCCTGCTTTGTAGCCGCGCGACGCTGAACCATATACAAATGAGTTTTCATTTATCTGATATTTTAATACGGCTTTAGGCAGAAATTCAAAAAAATCTTTGGAATTAGTACCTATAATGGCAGTATCTGCTGCAAAAGACATTGGAGGCATCGGAGAGTTGGGTATCTTCACATCAAAGTTAGCTACAGTTTCGGCATCGTAGTCCAGCTTTGTTTTTTCATAGTCGATACGCAAACCTAAAGTAAGGGAAAGCCCCTTTGCTTTGAACAAATTATTGAATGTTGACTGATGAAAAGCAGCCAAGCCATAAGTGGGACGTTTATATTGTCCATTGAGGTCTATCTGATCATCCGTAAAAGTAATGGGAGCACCTACAGCCGTTAATGGAGCTTGCAAGTATTTTTGAATTCCATCTGACATCATATATACAGGAGGAGTGGTATGCAAGTAGTCATAAAACCCATATCCACCAAACGACCATTGATAATCAGAAGGCTTGGTCGATTTTATTGTGACCTCCTGACTCAGTGAATTTTGCCTTTGCTTCTGATTTATTTGAAACATAGATAATCTTGTATAATCCTGATCCATGTTCATATCATCATTCAGGTACTGATAGCCTGTTGTAGAATTAATTTCATAGCCCTGACCGGTATAGCGAAGCGCTAACCCGTTTGTCAATAGTTTTCTTTTGTAATAGCTGTCAGAGTTGTAATTAACCTCTTCTGTCTCTATGTTGGCATACGGAAATGCTCCCTGATCTACATAGTCGAAACTTACAGAATAGGTAGCAGACAGACGTGGACTGATATCCCAAACAAACTTGGCACGTCCTCCGGCATTTTTCATATCATCAACCTTTTTGCCGGTAAATAGATTCTTAAAATAACCATCATCTTGTTTGTAGTAAGCTCCTACAGAAAATCCCATCTTACTGTTTAGCCGCTGATAATGTGACGCATTTCCCGAAAGTTGGCCGTGATTACCACCCCCTATTTTTATTGTTGTTCCTTCGTAAGTTAGTGGTGAGTAAGTATAAACATTGATAATTCCGCCCATCGCATTACGACCATACAATGTACCTTGTGTTCCCCTTAGAACCTCTACACGTTGGATATCAAACAATTCGGAGTCAAACGAAGTTGTATTGAAGTAAGGAATATTATCCACATACATACTTACTGTTTGCTCACCCGAACGTGCCCCTACACCTCTTATATAGAGCGGAGCTGTCATTTTAGAGCCATAGTCAGCAGCAAAATAATTGGGGACGATCGCACTCAGGTCTTTGATAGAATGCACTTGCAAGCCGTCCAAATTCTTAGGCGAGAAAACGGACACTGCCGCCGGAAGTGATTTTAAACTATTCGTCTCTTTTGTAGATGAGAGAACAACAATATCATACTTCAATTCTGTATACAGCGTATCTTTAGGCATTTCACCTTTGCCCAGCACAAATAAGAAAGAAAATAATAAAGATACGGTAAGGAATAATTTTTTAGTAGAGTTATATAATTTCATAGATTCTATTTATAAAAAAAACAAAGAAACATATTTTTATAATATCCTTCAATCACTACTTCTAGTGATTTGGAAACAAATCCTTATCTTGCAGAAAATTTCCAAACCTGCAATTTGGAGAAAGAAATTATAAAAATGAGTACAGCTAAATATTATACACGTGGAGAAGAAATCGCAAATACCGTATCCCATGGATTAGGCATTCTAATGGGAATTGCAGCGGGTTTCGTACTACTCTCCGCCGCCATCAGCAGTGGAAACAATTGGGCTATTGGGAGTGTGATTGGTTATTTGTTCGGGATGCTGGCATCTTATATCACATCTACTTGCTATCATGGATGCACACATGTAAAGCGAAAAAGCCTGCTTCGTAAATTCGATCATAGCGCTATCTATTTACATATAGCGGGCACCTATGTTCCTTTTACGCTGATCGTGCTTCGGAATGAAAGCGCATGGGGCTGGAGCCTTTTTGCCTTCATCTGTATTGCCGCTATTACCGGGCTGATCATGAGCTTTACCAACTTAAAGAAACATAGCAACTTAGAAACAGTCTGCTTTGTACTGATGGGTGGTGCTATTCTTGTCGCATTCAAACCTCTTTATGATGTTCTATCTCAAACAGGTCAAATCGATGCGTTATATTGGCTCATTGCGGGAGGTGTATCGTATGTGATAGGAGCTTTGTTTTATTCGTGGACAAAGAAAAAATACATGCACACTGTCTTTCATGTATTCGTTCTGATGGGAAGTCTATGTCACATCATTGCCATATACACTATTCTATAGGTCTTATCTCCCATCAAGATATTTAATGTAATTAATTACCGCTTTTATATCCAGGTATGAGCATTCTTTGGGTAACTTCTCCTTGATTTCCGACAGAGAGGATTTTACACCCATCTTTTTGATTACAGGAAGCATATATTGCACTTTGTTATCGGGAACTAACTCTAAAACATCCAACTCTCCGGTAAGAATAAAGCTCACAAGATGCCCCTCTATAGTAGTGGGCGAAAGATTTCGATCGACGGCAATTTCTTTCACCGATTTCCCTTCGGTAAAAAGAGATAATGTGAGTCGATGGCTATCCCCTTTTTGAGGCTTTACTTTTTCAAGAGAGGCAACACTTTCGGAAGGAACTTCTACCTTCGAGAATACTAATTCCTCTGTTAGATTAATATTTCCATAGTTGATATGCTCTATGCGTGATAGCAGCCTGAGCAATGTATTGTATACCTCGTTGGCTTTATTTAAGTAAGCCTTTACTTTCGACTTCGTTTTGAATCTCTCCAAATGCAGCATCAGTGGGGAAATAATACATTCAGAAACATCTTTATGGAAATAAACGGCTGCCTTTTGTACCCTATCTTTCAATCTTGTCAGATCAGGATTGGGAGCAGATAATATATAATTCAGCTCTTTTATAAAGCTCTGTGCTATCTCTTGTTGCTCAATGGCCTTACTGCACATTTGAGCAATCATAGACTGCACCTCTTCTTTTTCGGGAATCTTCTTTTCCGCGGCCAGCTCATTCAATGAATGAAGGCTTCGAATGAAAGGCGTCCAATCAAAATATCTGACTAATTGCTTCGCACAGTAACGAGGTTTCTCTTGTTGCAGTATTCCATCCAGATAGACTATATCCTGTTCCTTTTTTGCAAATTCTATAGCATACGGATCAGTACTTATGCTCTGCTGAGTTATAGGAGAATATAGCACAATGCCATCCAACGACGTACAACGGCTAAGAGCCACATATACCTGCCCGGCTGCAAAGGCCTGTCCGGCATCAATTATAACCCTATCGAAAGTCAACCCCTGGCTTTTGTGAATCGTTATAGCCCAAGCCAAACGTATAGGATATTGTGTAAATGAGCCTAATTCCTCTTCCTCTATTTCACCCGACTCTTCATTCAACGAATAACGGACATTTACCCACGAGTCGGGCTCTAGTTCCATTTCGTCTCCATTTTCGAATCTGACAAGGATATAATCTTCTTTCAATTGCACCACTGTAGCCAGCTTACCATTATAGTACCGGCGATTTTCGCCAACATCGTTTTTCACAAACATAACCTGAGCTCCTTCTTTCAACAGAAGTTCACATTCGGTGGGTAAAGAATTTTCAGAAAAGTCACCTTTTATTTCTCCTTTAAAGACGTACCCTTTGCCCGGTAGTTGTGCCAGCTCTTCATTGTTAATCCGGTCAGTTTTATAGTTATGAGTACATAGTGTAACATAACTATCACCTTTAGCAGGTCTGAAAGCAGGGTTATATTTTTGGTTTAATATCTGTAGATCTTGCGAAGTGGTACAATTATTTCTCACACGATTGAGTATGTCTATAAATCGCTGGTCTTGTTGCCTGTATATCTTTTTCATCTCTATATAGAGTAGTGGATAATTATCCAGCACCTGCGCATGAAAGAAAAAAGGTGATGGATAGTAATGCTTCAATTGTTCCCATTCTGCGGTTTGTACTACAGGAGGAAGCTGAAACATATCTCCAATAAAAAGTATTTGAACCCCTCCGAATGGTTGCTGATTGTTACGGTATCTGCGAAGCATATAGTCAATAGCATCAAGCATATCGGCACGAAGCATACTTACTTCGTCAATAATCAACAAATCGAGTTCACGCAACATCTCTATTTTCGATTTGCGAAGCTTGAAGTGGTAATCCAGCTTCTTTTTTCCTTCGAAGTTCGGGATAAAAGGCTCGAACGGAAGTTGTAGCAATGAATGTAGAGTCACACCTCCCGCATTGATGGCTGCAACACCTGTTGGAGCTGCAACGATCACATTCTTATCTATTGTTTTACGTATATGATGCAAAAAAGTGGTCTTTCCCGTTCCGGCTTTTCCGGTGAGGAAAACCGACTGCGATGTATGTTTGACAATATCACTTGCCAGTTCAAAGACCTTGTTGACAGACACATCCATTATTTGGTAACATTTTCAATCGTATTTACAAATATAACTCTTATTTTTGTATCACTAGTTCATAACTTAGGCTACTATGACAAAATATATATTCATCCTTTTTTGTGTCATTCTTATTCCCTCTTGCACGGTGACGAACCTTGTTTCAATCGATGTACGTGAACCTGCACTAATTTCTTTCGAAAACCCTCAACAAAAAAACATTGTAATAGTCAACAACAGTGCTTCACAATCGAGCGAGGGAGTAGAGGCAAATGGTGAGGCTCTTAACGATTCTTCTGTAATGCCCACAGATACAGCAAAAGCCATATTCAGGAGCTCTTTGCGGCAATACCTGAGTGAAGAAAATTATTTCTCGAAAGTAGAACTCTATCCATACCCAACCAATGGTGGCGCAGCAAATGAAGTCAGGCCATTATCGGCAAGGAAGGTACAAACGATATGCAAAGAACAAAATGCGGATATCCTATTATCACTTGATTTATTCATTGCATCTGCATCACTAGAGTCGGTGAGTGTAGAATACTTTAACAATTACAATATCTTAAGTTCACAAATTGGCGTATTGCTCAAAGCCTACAATATGGATGGCAGCTTACTGGCTCCTCCCATAGCCCATGTAGATAGCCTTTTCAGAGAATCGGCTGTTTCTTGGAATAATATGAAAAACAATATTCCAGAAATCAACGATCTGGTAACCGAGATAACGATGAAGGCTGCCGACGCAATGACATCCGCGATTGTTCCTTCGTGGAAAACAGATACCCGCTGGTATTATTCGGATAGTTCGAAAGGGATGAGAGAGGCAACCAACATGGTTGTAGCCGGGAAATGGCAAGAAGCAGCTGACATTTGGAGTGAATTGTATGACAAGGAGAAGAATACGAATAAAAAAATACGACTTGCATCGAATATAGCTCTGGCTAATGAGAATCTCGATGATCTAGAAAATGCATTAGCATGGATCAATATAGCCTACGACTTGTTGCCCCTAAAAAGCAATTCAGATCTTGCCTCCCAAGTCTTTTTTTATAGGGAAACTCTAACAAATAGAAATTTAGACAAAAACAAGCTGTATAAGCAATTGGGAATAGATCCTCCAGTCAGCGAGGATTATGAAATAGAAAAAGAGGCTACTGAATAAGTAACCTCTTTTTAGTTTCGTTTTTATCTTGTCTGCTTTACATTCTGTCCGGAACCTCAATACCCAAGAGAGACATTCCGCTTTTTACTACACGCCCTACATTATCGGAAAGTATGAGCCTGAAATTCTTCAAATCTGCATTTTCCTCTTTTAGGATAGTATAGTCATGGTAAAACTGATTATATTCTTTTACCAGGTCATATATATAATTTGCAATCAGAGCCGGATTATATTCATCACCCGCTTGCTTTACGATCGATGCATATTCAGCAACTTGTTGCACAAGACCCTCTTCTTTTACACTTAGCGAAATATCAGCAGAGAGTGTTGTCGGAATAGAGATCCCTTGTTCCGCAGCCTTACGCAGTATCGATTGTATACGTGCATGTGTATATTGAATAAACGGTCCTGTATTTCCATTAAAATCAATCGATTCTTTTGGATTGAAGGTCATGTTCTTTTTAGGATCTACTTTCAGGATAAAGTATTTCAGAGCACCCATACCCACCATTCGGGCAATATTATTAGCCTCTTGCTCACTTACCCCTTCAAGCTTACCAAGCTCTTGTGATGTTTCTTTTGCTGTAGCAACCATTTCATCTACCAGATCATCGGCATCCACAACAGTTCCTTCGCGCGATTTCATTTTGCCTTCGGGCAACTCCACCATTCCATAAGAGAAATGCACTAGCCCTTTGCCAAACTCAAAGCCTAATTTATCCAACACGATTGACAAAACCTGAAAATGATAATTCTGTTCATTTCCCACTACATAAATCATCTTATTCAAATCTTTATGCGCTTTGAATCGCTGCTGAGCCGTTCCTATATCCTGTGTCATATACACAGAAGTACCATCACTGCGGAGTAATAATTTATGATCTAAACCTTCTGCAGTCAAATCGATCCAGATAGAACCATCTTCTTTCTGATATAAAACACCATTTTTCAGACCGTTGAGTACCGTATCTTTTCCGTCCAAATATGTTTCTGATTCATAATATATTTCATCGAAGTCTACGCCCAGACGCTTATATGTTTCGTCAAATCCGGCATAAACCCAACTGTTCATTTTTTTCCATAAAGAAACAGTTTCAACATCACCGCCCTCCCAGAGACGAAGCATATTGCGAGCCTCGGCCATCAATGTAGACTGAGCCTCAGCCTCTTCTTTAGATAAGCCTTTAGATTGTAGTTCGGCAAGCTCTGCTTTGTAATGTTTATCGAACATTACATAGTAATCACCAACAAGGTGATCACCCTTCTTGCCTGTGGATTCGGGAGTTTCTCCATTTCCCCATTTCTGCCAAGCGAGCATCGATTTACAGATATGGATTCCCCTGTCATTTACTATATTTGTTTTTACAACTCTGTTTCCATTTGCTTTTAACACTTCGGACAGTGCAAACCCCAACAGGTTGTTTCGTATATGCCCTAGATGTAGAGGTTTGTTTGTATTTGGAGATGAATATTCTACCATTACCAAAGGAGAATTATTATCAGCCTTTGTTATACCATAACTTTCTGCGGCATAAACTTCATTTAACACATCAATCCAGCAAGTAGTAGCAATAGTCAGATTAAGAAATCCTTTGATCACATTAAAGCTACTTACCTCCGATGCATTCGCTTTAAGCCACTCTCCTATCTCCTGTGCTGTTTGCTCAGGTCCTTTCTTCGACATTTTCAGAAAAGGAAATACAACTAAAGTATAGTGACCTTCAAACTCTTTCTTTGTTTTTTGTAAAGAAAGCTGTCCTGCTGTCACCACTTGTCCATAGAGTGACTCTATGGCATTAATTATTACCTCCTGTAATCTTATCTCTAGCTTCATATATGATTTTGAAAATTACTTATTCAGGTTGCAAAGCTAAGAAAAAAGTACCCTATAAGGTAGTTTTAGGGCATAAAAAAAGTAGGAAAGATTATTCCCTACTTCTTTTTTCTTTTTTTTAATCAATTATAGTGCAGCTAAATCAGCACCAGCTTTAAACTTAACAGTTTTCTTAGCCGGGATATTGATAACAGCTTTAGTTCTAGGGTTAATTCCTTTTCTTGCTGCTTTTTGAGTTACAGAGAATGTACCGAAACCAACTAGGGCAACTTTGCCATCTTTTTTCACTTCTTCTGTTACTGATTCAATGAAGGCTTCAAGAGCTTTTTTAGAATCAACTTTGCTCAATCCTGATTTTTCAGCAATTGCATTGATAAGTTCTGTCTTGTTCATAATAATTGAATGTAAATGATTTAATTAAACATTATATAACCGAATTGTTTTTTGTATACATTTCTAGTTCTGGCACTCAAATATAAGTGTTTTATTTAATAATCATAAAAAAAAATAGGAAAAACTAGCTAGAATTCAGAAAATATCTAAACGTAAAGTCATTTTCCTCAAGAAAAACAAAAAATATCTGTAATTTTGGGCTTTTGAAACGAAAAAACAAGAAATCAAGATGAATCAAAATAGCTCGGGATTCATGAGTTCGATTCCGGTAGTTACCCGAAATCTCATAATTATCAACTTCTTAGTTTGGATTGCTGATGAATTATTAGGCAGCAGGCTTAATATGAGTAATTATCTTGCTCTGCACTATTTTTATTCAGAACATTTCATGCCTCACCAGATTATAACCTATATGTTTATGCATGGGAGTTTGGGGCATATATTTTTCAACATGTTCGCTGTATATATGTTTGGCCGCACGCTTGAAATGGTATGGGGGCCAAAAAGATATCTGGTCTACTATATGTTGACAGGGATTGGAGCTGCCGCTTTACAAATGCTAATCACATATATCAGAGTTCATTCAATAGAAGCTAACATGTCGGCTGAAGCCATTTCCACGGTATATAATGAAGGAATGGGTATATTGATGAGCAACAGAAACTATACAGATCCTGACATGGGAGCATTAAACTTACTTGTTAACACCAGTATGGTTGGAGCTTCCGGCGCAGTATTCGGAGTATTGGTTGCTTTTGGTATGTTATTCCCTAATGTTGAGCTAATGATGCTTTTCTTCCCTGTACCGATAAAAGCAAAATGGTTTGTTATAGGCTATGGTGTGATGGAATTATTCTTGGGTATTGTGGATAACGCAGGAGATAATGTCGCACACTTTGCGCATTTGGGAGGATTGATCACGGGATTTTTCATAATACTTTACTGGCGTAAGAAAGGAAAAGCAAATGGGCACAATTTTAGAGAATATTAAATATCGATTTAAGCAGAAAGATATACTCATACAGCTTATAATCATCAACATCGCTGTATTCTTGATTCTTTCTGTTATCGGGATTATAGGTAAGTTATTTAAGATCGAAATATTTAACTTATTACCCTACATTGCCGTAACTTCTGACTTCTCTCTACTGATAAAACGTCCGTGGACATTATTGACCTATATGATTGTCCACCTCGAATTCTTTCATATACTGTTCAATATGCTTATGCTCTTCTGGTTTGGACAGATATTCCTGAGTTATTTCAGTCCTAAAAATCTGGGAAGCCTATATTTGCTCGGAGGTTTGGCGGGTGCAATATTGTATATCATATCATTCAACACGATACCATATTATCTGGAAATGAATCATCCCCCAATGATAGGGGCATCGGCTTCGGTTATGGCTATTATTTTTGCTTCCGCCTTTTACAGGCCGAATGCCGAAGTAAGCCTTTTCATGGTATTCCGTGTGAAGATTATCTATATCGCGCTTTTCCTTTTCGTTATTGATTTTATATCGCTAGACAGCAATACAAATCCCGGAGGGCATATCGCTCATATCGGAGGTGCCCTGATGGGTTATCTATTCGCTAAACAATACCTGAAAGGGAAAGATATAACCCGATGGATGAACAAAATAATTGACTCTGTTGCCAACCTAACCAAGCCAAGCTATAAAAAGAAGATGAAGGTTAAATACAAAAGACCTGAAACCGACCAGCAATATAATCAACGTCGCCATAAAGCAACAGAGGAGATAGACCGTATACTGGACAAAATAAAAACTTCGGGTTATAGCAGCCTTAGCTCAGACGAAAAAAAACAGCTATTTGATGCGAGTAAAAAATAAATTATCCAAGATTAGAGTTGGTCGATTTATCAAATATACAGTATTCGCCACCAACCTAATAGCTATCATTATACTCATCTTGTCAACTCTTGCATGGTATGTGGTTCCGTCTCAAGTAACATTTATTGCTTATCTGGGGCTTGGTTTCCCTATTATCCTATTTATAAACATTCTGTATCTAATACTCTGGGTTATTACCTTCCGATGGAAGTATGCATTGGTTCAACTTATCGCAATATGTGCATTCTGGCAACCAATATTAACATGCTATCCAATTCATTTTAAGACAAAAGAAAAAGACATTCCTCAAAAACACATAAAAGTACTCACCTACAATGTGCGTGCTTTCAATTGGGCGAAAGGTGAAGCCGCAAGAAACAATCCGATATTGGACTATTTGGTAAACAGCAATGCGGACATAATTTGTTTGCAGGAATTTGCTGTATCGCCTTCCAACAGTAAGAACAAGAAAAGTATAATATCGGAGGTGGAAATAAAACAAAAGTTGAAAGATTATCCTTATAGCAGAATCATAAAGCTGGGATCATCGCGAGGAAACCTCATATATGGATTAGCCTGTTTTTCTAAATTCCCGATAGAAAAAGCGGAGCGTCTCCCGTTAGAAAGCTCATACAATGGATCTGCTATGTATGAATTAATAATCAATAAGAAAAAGGTAACACTTGTAAATAATCATCTGGAATCGAACCGAATAACATCTGAAGACAAGAAACTATACAAAGAATTCTTCAAAACGAGAGATAGAGAGATGATCGGAGAGGTGGCCATGAACGTGCAAACACGACTAGGAGCAGCTTATAAGATAAGAGAAGCGCAAGCCAAAATAATACGCTCGATCATAGACAAACAAGAAACAGATGCGACTATTGTATGCGGAGATTTTAACGACTCACCTATTTCTTACGCTTATTATACAATCAAAGGAGATAACCTTGTAGACTCTTATGCTAACACCGGTTTTGGACAAGGTATCACCTACCATGAAAACAAATTCTGGTTCCGAATAGATTTCATCATGCACTCTATGGCTTTCCAATCTTATAACTGTACGGTTGACAAGATTAAATATTCCGATCATTATCCGGTTTGGACTTATCTGGCATTTAAAGAGCAATAATCATCAACTTATCCTATTGCAAAACAGAGCATAAAAAGGTTGATCTGTAAGAACCAACCCCTTGTATTTTATTGAAATCATATATTTATCTTACTGTCGATACCGGATGTTTATTTCCCTTATAACTCTTTAGAATTGCTCTTGTAGAACCTATATTCAGCTTCGAGTCGAGACGTACAGGCATGCGGTTGTTATCATTTGTAATATATACCTTCATGGCTTCTTTTTTATCGCTAAAGGCGTCATCCATGATACTTAGTACTAGTTTTATGCAGCTGTATTTATTCTTGTCATTCGCTTCAACGGTTTCTATACCATCGTATTCTATAATCATATTTACCTTTTTCTTTCCCGAGATAAAGTCTGTTTTTGTCGTTTGTCCTTTTCTCATCGAAGAAAAATCTAAAGTTCGAGCATAAAAAACCACACTCATCATATCATATATACACGACGAAGATGTCAAAGTTTCATCAAAACGAAAAGATCCATTTTTGTGGCGCTTTGCTCTTATAATAACATTGTTTCCGGTATACGTATAGCGCACCTCCTCTTTTGTATAGTCCTTTCCTTCAAATGCATCTTTGATATATGCCAACGGTACAAGGTCTTTGGTTGTATAACAAGACAAAGTATCGTTTAACGCAAATACTTTACGGACAGTTCCCGTAGACTGAGCCATCAATGTCATTTTGTAAGCATCAGTGCCATTATACTTTTCCGAAATGGTTTTCAGCGAGGAGGTTCCGGCTTTTGTATAAATAATTCCGTATTTGAAATAAAGATCATAAGACAAATCCTCTCCTGCCTGAAAAAATGTATTATTTAATTTACATTGAGCATTTGCATTCAGTCCGAATAAAGCTGAAAGCATAATTATGATTCCTGTAATTTTTTTCACCATAACTTTATCTTTTATAGTTTGCTAAGTTTTTAATTAAAAGCTATTCGTATTGTTGTAGCTATTATTAGAACTATTTCTATTCCTACCTGTAGCATTTCCTTGCTGGGTAGTAGTATTATTTTGGTTTCTAGTCCGCTGATTTTTAGCGTCTTTTTCTTCTAGTTTTTTCTTTCGCGCTTCTTTATCTTCGGGTTTCTGTTTTGTTATATCCAACGGTTTCTGGCTATCCATGCTATTTGAATTAATCCTCCAAGCCGGGTTATTCTCTTCAATCTCAAAGTTAGCCTTTACTTCGATTGCTTTGCCAAGATAGTAAACCAGTTCGGGTTGAAGTTTCATATCATAATCTCCGGTATCCCAAACTCCATTATTATTCCTATCGAGAACAATACGAGCATAATATGTTCCGGGATCAACGTCTTTAAAAACCGCAACATTATCTATGACTCTGGATTTACGAATTGGTTTATCCGACTTATCTAAAATTTCCATAAAAGAAGGAATACTATCTATGCCTTCTACCCATATAGCCAACTGTCCGTACTGATCTTCATTCTTCACCTTAAAGTTCTGTTCCAGCTTATTATTCCACAATCCGTAGATACTATAAATTGAAGCCGAGTCTATCCTCATCTGGTATTCTGAGCCATACGTCCACCTATTCTTGATAGAATATTTTCGTGGATTTACAGAATCTACAACCAGTTGAACAGGAATGTCGCTATATACACTATCTTTCTTCTGTCGAAGTATAATTTTACTTATCAGAGAATCTGTCGTAATAGGTTCATTAAATTCTAACTGAATATTTTTATAGGTATCCCACGAAGAATTCAAATTATTATTAATCGTTAAGAAGGTAATTGGGGGCTCCTCTCCTTCTTTAAGCTTTTTCCGTTCTTTCTCCTTTTCTTTTTCTTCTTTCTCCTTATCTTTCTTTCGAGTACGGTCTATAAACTTCAATGTGTCAGTTGTTGAAACTAACTGGTTTAAAGAGTCTGTCTTCATATAAGATACACGCAGCATAAGAGTATCCTGAGCCATGAGAGCTTTATCTTTCATCCAATAGATTAACGTATCGTTCTTTGGCGTTTTCTCTAATATAGCCCAATTCTCTTTGTCAAAATTGAGAGGCTCTACTTCCGGCATTGCTGTTGGTGCACCAAAGAACAATGAAAGCTGATTTGGTGTACGCTCATGTTTTTGCAGATATTGTCGCTGAAAGCCCGATTTAAAAGATCTCAAAACGATATTATCAGGTAAGAAGCGTGTATACTCTACTGTTTTAATCGTATCAATTTCTTTCTTGGGTGCTTCTTTCTGATTCTTTGGTGTTTCAGCTTCCTGATCGTGATCATGATCATGGTCTATAAATATAGTATCACTTCTTAGTGCCCTTTCTGATGTAGGTTCGATTATAGTTTCCATAAAAGCTATCGCTTCAGCAGGATTATCATACATATAATCTCTATTGGCATCAGCCAAAGCGTATATCTTATATTTCCCCGGCGCTACACCCTTAATAGAAAATACCCCGGCACTATTGGTACGCCCGATACGATCAAATTTCAGCTTGATAAAAGCTGAATCTTCCAAATTGGCATGTAATCCCACATAAATTCCTTTCACCGGCTCAAGGTTATCTGCGGTTATCACCTTACCGGAAATAGCCAAAGAATCGACAACATCTCCTGTAGAAAAAGAATATGAAAAATTTTCTAAAGGATTCTCCTCATTATTATCTACAATGGCATCCGTAAAATCTACTGTGTAAGTAGTATTCGGCATAAGAGTATCTCGCAATTCTACTGTTACTCGCCTGTTTACGGAGTGTATAATAGGAAAAGCTTTTTGCGGAGGGGTGATAATCACATTCTCTGAAGGATTCTTTATTGTTACATTCT
Source organism: Dysgonomonas mossii DSM 22836 (assembly GCF_000213575.1). Classification (GTDB taxonomy): domain Bacteria; phylum Bacteroidota; class Bacteroidia; order Bacteroidales; family Dysgonomonadaceae; genus Dysgonomonas; species Dysgonomonas mossii. The sequence goes on along the minus strand of NZ_GL892004.1, from coordinate 626,541 downwards.
CATCGAAATCTATCGTTATTTTTCCTTTCGCCACACGAGTTGCATTAAAACCCGGCGAACTACGTACCACCTTCGGAGGATCGAGATCAACCGGTCCTCCTGTTGGCGTAGCCATATTTGCACAGGCTACAGCGATCAAAATAGTGACTACTAAAACAAGTAATAATGAGATATATTTCTTTATGGACTGTACCATGTTTTATTTAATTTAACGCAAAAATACGATGTTTTATAGATAAATAGGTAAATAGGGTTATAAAATACTTTAACAGAACGCTTATCTGTGGAAAGAGTTGTTTAAAATCAATTGACTTTCATTTCCCATATTAAAAAGCAAATCCACAATACTCATATTTTCCACGAACCCTAGTTTTTGTTCAAAAACCTGATAATAAGGAATTGACACAAAGGAAGGATCTAGCGATAAATCTTTCTTTGGGTGAATCACATCCCGCATATCGAGCTCATGGTCTTCAAATGCCGTCTTATATCCGGAGGTATATTCTATCACAGGCGATTCGATATTGAGCAAACCTAGAATAAGAATTCGAAGCTCTTCATTAAAATCGAATAAGAAAGAATATTTCTTATGATAAAACGTATAAAAATCATCCTGATAGTATTCAAAAAAAGGAGTTGAATTGTAAGCCGAAACAATCGCATTCCAATGCATATGCTGCCAATTGCCATGATCTGCAATACGAATATCCTTCGTCAATGTTTTTTCGGAAGATGAATGAACGACAGGAATAGATAAAGGAATAGACCCATTAGCCGAAACAATCATAGAGCGATTGCGATACGACTGTTTTGTGTAATTCTCATTCTGCTCAATAAATATATGGTCTCCCTGCACAAATTTTGCATAATACTGAATAGGCGCTAAATAAGCCGATGAAAGATATATATTCATTACAGAATCAATTTACAGAAGTTAAACAACGTTCTTTTCTTACGTTTCCATTATGGGAGCTATACCAGATTAAACGAACTTTGCCTATTATATTCTTAAAAGGGATAAAACCCAACGTACGAGAATCCAAAGCATCTTTTATATTGTCAGATAGCACCCAATAGTAATCGTCTTGGAACCTATAGGTTGCCTGCTCTTTTCCCCCGATGTATAACTTATCGTCAGCAATATGAGCATTATCGTCCTGTTCTTGCAGTATTAGCTGCTTATACACATTAATATTCAAGCTATTAACACTTATCACTTTACCCTTCGATGGAACTATCAAGCGATAATTTTGAGTTGTATCGGTCTTACAACATATAGATAGTGTGGAGTCTTCTATATTCTCATTAATAATAAAAGCCTCTAATCTATTCAGCATAATACTTATTGTATCTGCTCTATGCTTTAAGCTACGAATAGGAATATTATGCTCTTCCATTATAGCCTGTATATCCTTTAACGCCAAAATATTCATGGAATATTCATTCATGACGTCGGCAGAAGCAATATGATTTATACGATTAAGGGATAACAGTCCTTTTTCTACTGAAACGGTATCACCGGGAATAGCAATACAACGACTGACAATTAGATCCTTCTTATCCAACGGCTTACCAACATCCATCGGATTGTTGAACAAGATAATATCGTTTCTCTCAATCCTTTTTTCCAGTATTCTTTTGTAAGGCGCTTCTAAAGAAGTGAGATATGAGCGAACACCAAATATTTTATCAAAAGTAAATGGAATCGTTAATATCGTAATAGGCAGACGAACACCGTATGATGTTTTATCAATAAGTACCTGATCACCTTCCAGAAGAGAGGTTTGCATCTGAGATGAGGATATGGTATATGACTCTACAAAAAAAGTCCGTATACATAACACAATGAGCAAAGTAATTAAAATCACTTTGCCCAAATATGTATAGATGTTTTTCTTTTTTGAAGACATTTTTCAATCCCCAATTTTAGCTTATTATTTTTTATTGCCGGATGTAAAAAGTCTGTTCCAGCGTATTCCGTTCTTATCTTTATCCAAAGAGAGCCATATAAACAAAGGTTTACCTACAACATGATCTTCGGGAACAAATCCCCAAACACGGGAATCGGCCGAATTATCTCTGTTGTCTCCCATCATAAAGTAATAATCCAATTTGAATGTATAAGAATCAGTCTGTTGTCCGTTAATATAAACTTTTCCATCACGATAGTCAAAATCGTTTAGTTCATAATTCTTTATACAGCGTATATATGTTGCTACCTTACGATCTACATCAGTATCAAACTTGATTGTTTCGCCTTTTTTAGGTATCCATAGAGGATGTAAATCTCCGGGTTGAGTTTGCATGTCATAAGTGATAGGATAAATTGTGGGTTGTACAAACTTTTGTCCCATTCTGTTAGCCAACTTATAAAACTGGTTTAGAGGAATTACTTTTTCTACAAATGGCTTTTGTTTCATCTCTTCTGCCATTTCTTTGGTCATATTTACACCGGAATATAAGAATCCGGGATTTCCATTTTTAGCTTTAGGGAAAATTGCCCTTACATACGAAAGGCTATCCACTTCGCTCAAATCCTGATACATCCCTATTCTTTTTTTGTCTTCCTGACTTAAGCCCAAATCATCGAAAGCAGCGGAAGATATATCTGTCCCATTGGTTTGCACACAATATAACAACTGCATTTTTTCAGGGCTTTCTATTGGTTTACCATTGATATAAACTGTATCACCCACGATAGAGATTGTCTCGCCCGGCAATCCGATACAACGCTTTACATAATTTTCTCGCCTGTCTACAGGGCGATAAAGTATGTCTCCGTATGTATTCTTATTTGTCCAAACCTGACTTCGTCCGGCTTCTTTGCACAAAACATAGTAATCTACTTCCTGAAACTTCGAAGCCACTGTATCTCCCGATGGATAGTTGAAAACAACTATATCATTACGCTCGATATGTCCTGTCCCTTTGAAACGCTTATATTCTAACTGAGGTTTTTCAAGATAGGACTTAAATCCAAAGAAAGGAAAAGTATGCTGCATCAATGGTAACGAAAACGGAGTCATTGGAGAACGCGCTCCATAGCTCAGTTTGCTAACACATAGGAAATCACCGACTAAAAGAGATTTCTCTAAGGATGAAGATGGAATCTGATAGTTTTGGAAAAAGAAAGTATTTATAAAATATACTCCTACCAATGCAAAAAGAATAGCATCGATCCAATCGAGGATACTCTTCACTTGACGGTTGTTAGATTGTTTCCATCTACCCCAAGGAACAAATTTAGTGATGTATATATCGATAAAAACAGGGATCAGGATCAATACAGCCCAATACCCGGTCCAGATAACAAACGCAATACAGCAAACACTAGCTAGAATGGCATATATCCATTGCTTCATCCCCGGTTTGCGACGTTCTCTTTTATTTTGCTGATTCGAAGAATTCTTTTCCATATCTTATTTTAAAATTTGAGCATATCACCCATTCCAAGGAATCCTTTTTTACCATTAGTAAATTCGGCAGCCAACACTGCACCAAGAGCAAAACCCACACGGCTTTTGGCATCGTGTTTTATACTTATAATGTCTGCTTCAGACTCATATATTATTTCGTGTATTCCCGGTACTTCTCCTTCACGAATACAATGTATAGACAGGTCTGTTTGTTTTTCTTCTACTTCCAAGTTCCAGCGTTCTTTCCGGTCAACTTCCTTTATAAGGTCTTCTGCCAGCGTGATAGCTGTTCCACTCGGTGCATCCAATTTATGAATATGGTGTACTTCTTCCATCTTCACATCATAGCTTGGATAGTTATTCATAATCTTTGCCAAATATTTATTGAGGGCAAAAAAGATATTAACACCAAGACTATAATTAGAAGCATAAAAGAAAGTTTGACCTTGTTCAGCACAAGCTTTCTTTACTTCCTCCAAATGTTCTAACCATCCTGTTGTTCCTGCAACAACAGCAACACCAACCTCAAAACATTTACGATAATTTTGTATGGCACTATCAGGTGTAGAAAATTCAATTGCAACATCAGCACTTTTGAATGCCGGAGAATTAAACTCCTCCAGATTATTCATATCAATGATTGATACAATATTATGACCTCTTTGCAGGGCTATCTTTTCTATCTCATGCCCCATCTTACCATATCCTATAAGTGCTATATTCATTCCGAGAGTTAATTTAATGAGTAACTAAAGCCTACAAATATACATAAAAACTTATTTCTATGAGATTGGATTTCTAATTTATCCCTGACTATTAGTCTATTTTATACAAAGAAAATTGCAGTTGATAAGAAATATAAACATAAATTATCTATTATTTTCATTTAACTAAATTTCAAGGCGAAAACAATAAACATAATGTAGAAAATAATGTTCTAATAAATATAGAAACTTTATCTGCTTCAATGTACTAGGAGCAGACAATATTGAACTTTACATTTATATATTTTCCAAAAAGAGGATACCTTTTTTCTAAGGTTATCCCCTTCTTATTTTGGATAACAATTAAGTTGAATCCTAAATAAAATTTGACTTATTCACAAAATCATAGATGATGTATCAAACTTCTTCGAAAAGAGGTGTACCAACAAAAAAAGACTGTCTAGGTTAACCTAGACAGTCTTTTAGTATTATAAGATTATTATTTAATCAATAAAATCCACAGTTTCTTCTCCAATCATTTTACGAAGTGTATTTTTCAACTTCACATATTGGATAAACAAATCGTGCTCTGCTATCTTACTTGGCTCATGCATTGGGCTCTTGAAGTAGAAAGACAACCAGTCTTGTATTCCGCTCAGACCTGCACGTTTCGCCAAATCGGAGAACAATACAAGGTCAAGACATAGAGGAGCAGCAAGAATAGAGTCTTTACAAAGGAAGTCCACTTTCATTTGCATTTTGTAACCCAACCATCCGAATAGGTCAATATTATCCCATCCTTCTTTGTCATCATTGCGAGGAGGATAATAATTGATACGTACTTTATGATAAACATTTCCATAAAGTTCAGGATACAGTTCTGGCTGAAGAATATTGTCTATAACTGAAAGTTTCGACTCTTCTTTCGTTTTGAATGAACCCGGATCATCGAGTACTTCCCCGTCACGGTTTCCAAGAATATTGGTTGAGAACCATCCGTTAAGACCCAACATACGAGTTTTGAACATTGGAGACAATACAGTCTTCAACATAGTCTGACCAGTTTTGAAGTCTTTACCACAGATCGGAGTCTGAGTTTTAGCCGCTAGTTCCCACATTGCAGGAATATCTACTGTAAGGTTTGGTGCACCATTGATATATGGGATACCCATCGATACTACAGCATAGGCATATACGTTTGAAGGAGCTAAATCTTTATGATTTTCCTTAAGTCCTTTTTCAAATGCTGCTAATGTTTTATGAACTTCACCAAGCGGAGTGAAAACTTCAGTACTTCCGCACCAGATAACCACGATACGATCGCAATTATTTTTTGTTTTAAAATCTTGGATGTCTTGTTTTACTTGTTCAGCTAATTCCCATTTAGTAGGAGCTGATTTTACCCATGTACCGTGTAGACGTTTAACAAAGTCTTGATCGAAAACAGCTTTCATTGGCTTGATTGCTTCCAATTCGTCTTTCACCTTGTTCAGGTCGTCTTTTGTCAACACATCTGCGTGTACTGCAGCTTCGTATGCGTTTTCTTCGAAGATATCCCATCCACCGAAAACAACATCGTTAAGATCTGCCAAAGGTACAGCGTCTTTAATCTTCGGAAAGCGATTTTCTTCCCTTTTTCCCAGACGCATTGTAGCTAACTGTGTAATTGAACCTACAGGAACACCTTGTCCTTTACGTGTTAATAACGTTCCTGCCATGAATGTTGTAGCAACAGCTCCAACACCAATTGTTAGAATACCAAGTTTACCCTTGGCTTCTTTCACTTGTACTTTTTCCATTTTTAATTAATTTTTAAAATACACTGCAACCCGCAGTAATCCTTTAAACCGGAGACTTTACTTCATCAGGATATTATCTCCCGAATTCATAAAATCCTATATAATAGCATAGTTTCAGTGAAGATCTGTTTTACTTTATTCTCCCAACCCGGGCTTTTCTACCATACAAGCGGTATCCATTACTAAAGCAGATAGTCAGACTGACTCTATAGTATTATCAATGTATTCAAGTATTGCCTTTCAATCTAATTGAAAGATAGATTTCAACTCCATGAAATCCGTTATAATTATATCAGCTGTAGCATTTTCGTCATCGTCACCCCAGCCCAAACCTTTGAGCCAAATAGTTTGGCATCCATTTTTTGTAGCGGGAACAATGTCTTTCGTATAAGAATCTCCAATAACCACAATGGAAGAACCCGGTAGACCGAGCTTCTCAACGCCTAATCCAAATATGGCAGGATCGGGTTTTCTTATACCAACAACAGCCGATTCTATAATATCATCAAAATATTTAAGTAAGTCAAAATCGCCTAATACAGACTGTACATTTCCATAGAAATTAGACACCAGAACCATTGGATAACGGTCTTTGAGTGCTGTAAGGATATCAACTTCCTTTTTAATCAAATCTTTTACAAAGTTATAACATTGATCTGAAATTGCAAGGCTATACATCTTTGTCTTATCATTTTCCTCTAGGAAGCCCTTCTCCAGAAGATATTCTATTTGAAGAGTTACTTTCTTTTTCAGTAAAACATGAAAGTTATCTTCGGGTAATATAACAAGATTAGCAGCCAGATAACGTTCTACATATACGAACGTCTCACGGAACTGTTCTCTGGTTACAGGAACCTTATTATCCAAATATGATTCCCATAAAACTTCAGACCAATGCTTACCATTGCTATCTATAGTACCTCCGTAATCGAAGATAATTCCTTTTACTTTTGACAAATCAAACATACTAAACTTATTTTAATTGTATTTTCCACTCTTTATATCCAGAACAAAGCTTTTACATATTTTTTCATGCTTTGTTACCATGTATACAAGCAGTATATTCAATACAGTTAATTCAAATACAAAATACAACCAAGGCCACCCCAACAATATAGACACAAATAATGCGATAGATCGTGTATTAAAAGAGAGTATATTGGTATATTTCATCAAAGGGAGGCTTTTCTCTCTGAAATCGTTGCGAAAACTTTCAGGAGCAACATCTCCAAATCTTTCTCTGAGTAATCGAAATAACACCTGAAGTCTTGGAGATCGATTTTCCTGATCGGTAGTATAATTACGATAGAAAAACAATACAATTTTTGCTCCAAAGTTTTTACTCCAAGTTAGCTCTTTAAATTTGGCAGTAAGCTCGGCCGAATTGTCTAATTCACTCCCTGCTTTCCCTTTAAGGAACAGTAGATGTACATTGCGATAGTAATCAGCCATCTCCGCTTGTTTGGAATGGAAGTAACCTGTAACACAAGCTAGAACCCATATCCATCCGCCCCACTCGGGATAAAGACGTAAGCAAATACCTACATAAATAGAAGCGAACCACAGATTACCGGCAAAACCATCCAAAACACGTCCTAAAGCAGAAAACTGCTTTGTCATGCGAGCCAACTGCCCATCTGCACTATCATAAGAGTTTGCCCATACGAGTAAAAATATCCCTAATAGAGATATCCATATATTGTCAAAATAAAAACATATACCTGCCCCTATCCCCAAGAAAATACTTGCTATGGTGACAGCATTAGGCGTAACACCTAATTTCTGAAACAATAGAGCCCAACGATAACCGATCGGACGATAGAAATAAATATCTATAAACTCTTCTGTATCCGTTGATTTTAGAGTAGATTCAAGTGTCGGTTGTTTATTATCCATTAATTTATTGATACTACTTTTATTACAAACTACTTTCCGTATAATGCAAATATAAGGTTATTATAATTATCCTTGCAAATCTCTTTGAATCTGCTTATGCACACATTCTGCAATCTTAGGCGCTGCATCACTTCTACAAGGAGCAAAGCTCGGCCAATCGTTAAAGTCAATTATTTTAAAAGAGCCATCCTCGTCTACAACGCAGTCTCCCCCATATACTTTAACATCTAATATCTCACCGGCCTTATCACATGCTTTCTTCAAAGCCTCTACATCAAACGGAAACTCATGCGCTTCACCATTTATTGCTTCAAGTCCAAATTTACTATGGCTCAAATCGTAAGGATAAAACCAATAGAAGAAATCAGTATCTGCCACTCCATAAAACTTAACAAGGTCTCCGACAAGATGTTCGTTGATCACAGCATTGGGTATATCACGTAAAGCAAACTCTTTTAATATCGATTTCACTTCGGGTATATTACGTGCATAGGTTACATCCTCTCTATGAATGGCATGCGAATCACCTCGTTTGATCCAATATGCATCCGCCGTCATTTTCTTCAACTCTTGGGTCGGATCATCGGTTACATCCACTATAAGGCTTGTTGGATATGGTATATGATTTTCCAACAACAAGCGAGTCATTGCCTCACGTGTACAGTTTTCAATACCGGTTCCCGGATTTATTATAACAGCTCCATCCTCTTCTCTTTTCTTTAGTTTACGAATGGTTGTTTTGTCACGAGCCATATTGAATATATATAGCTCATTCTCTTCACTTAAAATAAATTCGTCTTCCGTATACTCCCTTACATCATATCCCATATTTCTTAGACATTCGGCAGTCTCACTGAATATCATGCCGTCATTGCCTATATGATTGGGAGAAAATTTTGTCTTCCTTTTGATTCCTGCTACTTTTATCTTTGACATAGTCTTTATAATGTCCCTATCTCTATTTATATTAATTGTTTAAGAACTTCTCAGCTTTAACGATATCGCCTGCATGATCCACATCTACTATTTTTTCAAAAGGATATGCTTTTAATTGTAAATTGTCGGCAACTAATTGCCTCTGAAAGTTGCGCATACGAGCTTGCCCCGAATTCAAACAGGCCTCAAGCGTATGAATCGCCTTGGGTGTCAAACCGTAAATACCTCCGGAGATGTATTTACAATTATCAGAATGATCTAGAAAGCCTTTTATTGCCATACGTTCATTTACATCCACATAAAGCGGTTTTTCGTCATCTATGAAGTCTGTCACAGCCATCATACCGTCACTTTCCGAATCATTTATGAATGTTTGAATATATTCAGAAAACTCGTCTTCTTTAAAAATTGTGTCTACTGTCGTTAAGCAGAATTTTCCGTCTCTAAGAAAATCTCTCAACTCAAAAAAGCTATGCATCGAGCTGGGTGTGGACTTAATCACAATATTAAAGGGAATGCCCAATTCGAGATTAGTCAGATAGTCTTGCACTTGAGTCATTTCTTCGTTCACAATAATACTTATTGAAGAAGCATTATTTTTGAGAAATATATCAATCAGCCGACGAATCATTTCCACACCATTTAGCTTTACTAATGGTTTTGGCAAAGTAACACCTTCCTGGACAAGTCTAGAACCTTCTCCCGCAGCAATTATAGCGTAATTCATTTTTATTAACTAAATTTTAACTAAGAGGTAAATATACTATTCTTCTGCTTCTTTTATCAGGTCAACACTATCATCGCCGCCTTTATCCACATATAACTTTCTCAGTGGATTAGCATAAGCTTTATCATATTCTATACGATTGCCATAAGTATCAATAGCCATATATATTGCCTGACGGAACGACTCTTCTGAAGCTTTATTCTGTCCTGCAATACTGTATGCAGTACCATGAGCAGGCGATGTGCGCACAATAGACAGTCCGGCAGTAAAATTAACGCCGTCCTCCATCGCTAATGTTTTGAATGGGGCTAATCCCTGATCGTGGTACATAGCCAATATACCATCAAAATGAGTATAATCGCCCGAACCAAAAAATCCATCGGTCGGATATGGTCCAAAGCAAAGTATCTTTTTATCTTGCAACTCATTCAGTGCAGGAATTATAATCTCGTTTTCTTCATTTCCTAACAATCCATTTTCTCCGGCATGAGGATTCAGTGACAAAACAGCAATACGAGGTCGCCCCACCCTAAAGTCTCTTTTAAGACTTCGTTCGAAGCGAGTAGCTGTTTCCACTATCTTTTCCTTCGTCAATGTATTAGGAACCTCTGACAACGGAATATGCCCTGTAACAAGAGCTATCCGAAGAGAGTCTTTTACCAGAATCATTAAACTTTTATCCTGATCTTTCCCAAAACGTTCTTCCAAGTATTCTGTGTGTCCCGGGAATTTAAAGTCTTCTCGTTGTATGTTATGCTTATTAATAGGAGCTGTTACAAGAACATCTATTGCGCCATCCCTGAGGTCGGCGACAGCTCTTTCGAGCGATTGATATGCAGCTTCACCTGCAACAGGAGTAGCTTGCCCCAGCTCTACTTTAGTATCTTCATTGATACAATTGATGATATTGACCTTATTTACAACAGCGTCTTTTACATCACTTATCTGATTAAAAGCAACTGTCTGCAACTCCATCGCCTTGCGATGATAAGCGGCAACTTTAGCTGAACCGTATATGACGGGAATACATATTTCAGCCATACGTATATCTGCGAAGGTCTTTAATATAACCTCATAGCCTATTCCGTTTATATCACCTTGTGTTATTCCTACTTTAATCATAACTTTATATTTAGGCCTCTCAACTTCCACAAAGGAAGACTACACGAGGGTCATTTCTTTATTTTGCCTGATAGATTATTCTAAATCTTTTTTAGAAGCACTTAAAGCATCTCCTTTCATTGTCGACAACATACCACAGGCGGCAAAAATATCTTCTCCACGAGATGCACGAATCGTGCTTGTTACTCCTTTTTTAGTCAAATAATCGCGGAATGCCTCCATTTTCTCTTTAGTAGAAGTTTTCAAATCAACATTAGGTATTGCATGAAAGCGGATAAGGTTTACCCTACACTCAACCCCCCTAAGCATCTGCGTCAACTCTTTTGCATGAATTAAAGAATCGTTGAAGTTGTCAAACATTATATATTCGAAAGACAATCGCCTCTGCTTTGTCCAATCGTATTGTCTCAATAAATCCATTACCCCTGTGATAGGAAATGCTTTTTCGGCAGGCATAATCGATAATCTTTGTTCTTTTTCAGGACTATGTATACTGATAGCCAAATGAGCGTTGCTCTCGTCTAAGAAACGTTTCAACTTGGGCGTTACACCCGTTGTGGAAACAGTTATACGCTTCGGACTCCACGCCATTCCATAATCAGCAGTCATTATCTCGAGTGTCTTTTTCAGTTCTTCGTAATTATCCAAGGGCTCACCCATTCCCATAAAAACCACATTCGTCAAGCTCTCCGCTTCGCGAACAGAATAAAGCTGATTCAATATCTCGTTTGCTGTTAGATTTCCATTAAACCCTTGCTTTCCTGTCATACAAAACAAGCAATTCATTTTACAACCAACCTGAGAAGATACACAAAGCGTTGCCCGATCGTCCTCGGGTATCATAACGGCTTCTATCAGCTTTTCTTTTTCCGTTTTGAATAAATATTTTACAGTACCATCTACAGATTGCTGAAATTCGAGAGGGTTATACCGCCCTATATCATATTTCTCTGACAGCAAAGCTCTGTTTGCCACAGAGAGATTCGTCATTTCATCGATAGATGTTATTCTTTTCTTGTAAACCCAGTCTGCTATTTGTTTGGCAGAAAATCTGGGTAAACCACACTCACCTACTACACCATAGAAATCTTCCATAGTCATACCTAGTAAGTGCCTTTTATTTTCCATATTCTAGTATTTAGCTTTTAGCAAACAGCCTCTAGCAAATTGCTAAAGGCTATCGGCTAACAGCTTATTTTATAATCTTTTCTTAATTGCTTCGCTTTCCTTTTCAAAACCCGGTTTGTCGAGAAGAGCAAACATATTCTTCTTATACGCCTCTACTCCCGGCTGATCGAATGGATTTACGCCAAGAATATAACCGCTTATACCACATGCTTTTTCGAAGAAATAAAGTAACTGTCCGATACTATATTCATCCAGTTTAGGCAACTCTACTTTTATATTCGGAACGCCTCCGTCAACGTGAGCAATCTGAGTACCCAGCTCGGCCATCTTGTTTACAAAGTCTATTCTTTTACCTGCAAGGAAGTTCAATCCATCAAGATTCTCCTCATCAGTCGGCACTGTAAGAGTTTCATTTGGCTGAGCCACAGAAACAACAGTTTCGAAGATAGAACGCTCACCTTCCTGAATCCATTGACCCATCGAGTGAAGGTCGGCAGTAAAGTCTACCGCAGCGTTAAATATCCCTTTATTTTCTTTGCCTTCACTTTCTCCGTAAAGCTGTTTCCACCATTCTGCGATGTAGTGCAATTTAGGATTGAAGTTTGCAAGGATTTCTATCTTTTTGCCTTTTTTATACAACTCATTGCGAGTAACTGCATATATTTCAGCGATATTCTTCTCGAATGACACACTTGGAGCTGTTTCTTTTTCCATATAAACCGCACCTGCCACTAACTGACGAATATCGATACCAGCCAACGCTATTGGAAGTAACCCTACCGGAGTCAATACAGAGTAACGTCCTCCCACATTGTCAGGAATTACATATTTCTTGTAACCTTCTTTTGTTGCCAATGTATACAAAGCACCACGAGCCGCATCGGTGATCGCAACGATACGGTTTTTAGCTTCTTCTTTGCCTACAGCTTTTTCCAATTCAGCCTTCAGGATACGGAAAGCCAAAGCAGGCTCTGTTGTTGTTCCCGATTTGGAAATATTGATAATTCCAAAAGATTTATCTTTCAAATAAGCTAAAAGCTCAACAAGATAATCTTCGCCTATATTATTTCCTGCATATAAAATAACAGGATTTTTACGATCTTTCTGTAACCAGTCAAATGCATTTGATAAAGAATCGATAACTGCTCTTGATCCAAGATAGCTACCACCGATACCCACCAATACAATCACTTCACATTTGGCTTTCAATGCAGCTGCTGTATCTTCAATATCTTTCAATTGTGCATCTGTAATAGAAGATGGCAAATTGAGCCAGCCTAGAAAATCATTTCCTTTGCCTGATCCATCGTGAAGAGCTTCATTGCATTTTTTAGCAAGAGCTGCCTTACTGTTGATATCAGCTTGGCTTATAAAGCCTAATGTTTTGCTAATGTCTAATTTGATAACCTTATCCATATTGTTTCTTTATTTTAGTATCTGTTCTCTTAATGTTTTCACTTCCAGATGTGCAGGAGAATTTTCATACAATATACGATAAACCATATCTGCAACAGGAATATCCACATTATATTTTTCATTGATCTCTCTTACACACTTTGTGCCATAGTAACCTTCCGCTATCATTTCCATCTCTACTTGAGCAGCTTTTACCGAATAGCCCTTGCCTATCATTGCACCGAAGGTACGATTGCGGCTAAAACTAGAATAACAAGTTACAAGAAGATCTCCTAAATAAGCAGAATCCTGTATCCTTCTTTCGATAGGAGAAACGATATCAACAAAGCGTTCCATCTCTGATATAGCATTGGAAACCAATACCGCCTGAAAATTATCGCCATACTTCAGACCGTGACAAATTCCTGACGCAATCGCATATACATTCTTCAGGACTGCGGCAAGCTCAATCCCCGCAACGTCATTCGACACCGAAGCCCGCACAAATCTATTATTAAAGACTTGAGCAATCGCATTTGCCTTCTGAATATCGGCACAAGCGATAGTAGGGTAAGTCAATCGTTCCAAAGCTATTTCCTCGGCATGACAAGGGCCTCCCACAATCGCCATATTTTGGGGCGACACATTATAGTATTGCTCCAGATAATCTGTCACAAGCAAATTTTCCGGAGGCACGATGCCTTTAATCGCTGAAATAATAAATTTATTCGCCAAACTTGTGTTCAACTTTTCAAGATGACTTTTCAAGAAAGGAGAAGGCACTGCAAGGACTATGGTATCCGAATCTTCCACAGCTTGTGTGATATCGGAATAAAATGTAATTCTATCCAGATTGAACTCAACGTTTGAAAGATAAGAAGGATTATGTCCTGTTTTCTTAAAATCCTCTATTTGTTCCGGGCGGCGCATGTACCAGTTTATATGCTTTTCGTGATTAAGCATAATTTTGGCCAAAGCTGTAGCCCATGTACCACCTCCAAATATTGTTATTTTACCGGGAAAACTCATTCATTCATACTTTAATTAGACACAAGGGGATTAGCTAAGCTTTTTCACCCATCCTTCTACTTCGTCTACAGAAGGTAGTGCTAAATCCAGTTTATATTTTTTGTTAACTTCACCTATATCTTGTCTTATCTTCTGAGAATTGACATCCTTCATACTCTCAACAGTAAAGTATCCTGCTTTTTGTAATACAGGAACAAGATCTTCAGCGATTCCTAATTCTTCATATTTTGATACAGCATCTTTCTTCGGTGCTTTTTCGGGACGCATCTGAGGGAAGAACATCACTTCTTGTATGCTTTCCTGACCCGTCATAAACATAACCAGACGATCCATACCGATACCGATACCACTTGTAGGAGGCATACCATACTCTAAAGCACGCAAGAAATCCTGATCGATGAACATCGCCTCATCGTCTCCTTTTTCAGACAATTTGAGCTGATCTTCGAAACGAGCACGCTGATCGATCGGATCATTCAGCTCAGAATATGCATTTGCCAATTCCTTGCCATTTACCATCAGTTCGAAACGCTCTGTTAGTTCCGGATTATTGCGATGTTTCTTTGTAAGCGGAGACATCTCTACCGGATAATCTATTATAAATGTAGGTTGTATATAGTTTCCTTCACACTTCTCGCCGAAGATGGCATCTATCAGCTTTCCTTTGCCCATAGTTGCATCTTGCTCTATATCTAATTGCTTACAAACATCACGTAGCTGATCTTCATCCATGCCACTAATGTCAAAACCTGTAAAATGTTTGATAGAGTCAATCATCGTAACACGAGGATATGGAGCCTTATAGTCTATTTCCTTATCGCCCATCTTCACCTTAGTTGTGCCATGAACATCTGTACAGATCTTTTCCAGCATCCTCTCAGTGAAGTCCATCATCCAGTTATAATCCTTATAGGCGGCATAGAATTCCATTACTGTAAATTCCGGATTATGCGTACGGTCCATACCTTCGTTGCGGAAATTACGAGAAAACTCATATACTCCATCAAACCCACCTACAATAAGGCGTTTTAAATACAATTCATTTGCAATACGTAGATATAAAGGAATATCCAGTGCATTATGATGCGTGATGAAAGGACGAGCTGTAGCTCCTCCGGGAATACTTTGCAGCACAGGTGTATCAACTTCTATATATCCATGTCCGTTAAGGAATTCACGCATAGAGTTGAACACTTTTGTTCTTTTAATGAATACATCTTTTACGTTGTCGTTAACAACCAAATCAACATAGCGTTGACGATAACGTTGTTCAGGATCGGTAAAACCATCATAGGTAACACCATCTTTTACTTTTACGACAGGAAGAGGACGAAGCGATTTACCCAAAACCGTCAGTTCTTCGGCATGTACAGATATTTCGCCCATCTGAGTACGAAAAACAAATCCTTTAACACCGACAAAATCGCCAATATCCAGCAATTTCTTGAAGATAGTGTTATAAAGTTCTTTATTTTCATCCGGACAAAGATCATCTCGAGAAATATAAACCTGTATACGTCCCTCCGAGTCTTGCAATTCCATAAAGGAAGCTTTACCCATAATACGACGCCCCATTATACGTCCCGCTAAAGACACATAACGCTTATCCGCATCATCCTGAAAGCTCTCTTTGATCTCTTTCGAATATGCATTTACTTCATACAATGCAGCCGGATAGGGTTCTACTCCTAGTGCTCTTAGTTCATCTAAACTTTGTCTGCGAATTATCTCCTGTTCGCTTAATTCCAATATATTCATTATTAATCTATCCTCAGATTTTTATTATTTTAATAATATTTTCGCACACGAATAACCCCGCAAAGTTAAGAAATATAATGGAAAACAAACATCTTATTTTTTACTTAAATTTGAGAGACAACACATTCCGATTCAAAATTTAACAAGGATATAAAAATCAAGAGGCAAATCACTGGAAAAGAAAATTAAATTTTGTTTCTTTATTCTTTCTAATTTTTATACATAAAACCTGAAACAATGTACAATAAAAAGATATTATTTTCTCTGCTTCTATTGTTCTGTGCCATATCATTGACAAATACCGCATTTTCTCAAAACCAGAAAATTGTCATTTTAAAGCTAGATGATGTAACCGCAGGAGGCAAGGAAGGAATTGTTTCTCCTCGCTGGCAACGTGTTGCAGACTATATAGAAAACAAAAAAATAAAAGCAGGGTTTGGTATTATTGGATTTTCTCTTGCCGAAGACAATCGGGCTTACTTCAAATGGATTACCAATCGTGCAGAAAGAGGTTTCATTGAATTCTGGAATCATGGTTATTACAACCGTACAAAAGGCGATACAATAGGCGAATTTGAAGGAACTTACGAACAGCAGCTCAAAGCTCTGCATTTGACTGATAGTCTTGCAAAAGCAAAACTCGGACTTCAGCTTCGGGTATGGGGACCTCACTGGAGTAGCACAAACATTAACACTGATAAAGCTTTGGCTCAATTGCCTCAAATTAAAATGACATTAGGCAGTCCTGCGTCTCCGGTCTACTACAAAGGATATATATTGCCGCATACCCTAGATATGGAATACCCGGTACATAATCCGAATTATGATGAATTCCTTAAAGCTTATCGTGAAAAATCGAAAGATTTAAACTATTTCTACCTACAGGGGCATCCAAATAGTTGGGACGAAAACAAATGGAAAAACTTTGTAAAAATAGTAGAGTTCTTAGAATCGGAGAATGTAAAGTTCGTTACTCCATCCGAATTTCTAGAAATAATAAAAGGTAAATAAACTCTAGATAGCCTCAACCTCAAATTAACAAAGTTAAATACTTAATTATTTAAAAAACAATGCCGATGGTAGTGTTTTTTGTACCTTTGCACGCTCAAAAGATGGGAGGAATCACTCCTTAACAGTTAAATGCTTTTTTAGATGTCAAAAACAGCTAACATTGATGAATTACAAAACAAAAAAATAAGTAACCTTCTTTGGCAGTACGCATTGCCGGCCATAGTAGGAACTATGGTGAACGCCTTGTATAATATTATAGACCGTATTTACATCGGACACGGGCCTAATCTGGGAGACCATGCAATTGGCGGGCTTGGTATTGTTTTGCCGATAATGAATCTTACTGCCGCTGTGGGTATGCTGGTAGGTGCTGGTTCAGCCAGCCGTATTTCAATATGCTTGGGTAGCGGTGATAAAGAAACCGCAGAAAAGATAATAGGAAACTCGTTCCTTATGACTCTTTTATTCACTGGAGTACTTGTCACAACTTTATTTATTTTTCTCGATCCTATATTATTAAGGATTGGAGCCACAAAAGAGACATTTCCGTATGCGAAAGAATTCTTACTTTATTACCTGCCCGGTAATATATTTCTGACCATGTGCTTCAATTTCAACAGTATGATGCGTGCTTCGGGCTATCCTCAGAAAGCAATGTATACGATGCTGATCGGTGTTATAGCCAACATTATAATAGCCCCAATTTTCATCTTCTGGTTCGAATGGGGAATAAAAGGTGCTGCGATAGCTACTATCATTTCGATGTTTATCGGGCTATGCTTTGTCATGTACCACTTCATGAACAAAAATAGCATGTTGCGTTTGCGCAGAAAGCATATTGGCTTAAACAAAAAAATAGTATGGGCGGTCGCAAGCATAGGTATGTCTCCTTTTTTCATACAAGTTGCAGCGTCTATCGTCGTATTCTTCATCAATAACAATCTGAAAACCTACGGAGGTAATATTGCTATCGAAGCTTACGCCATAGCAAATACCCTGATAATGATCATTGTAATGATTATGGTCGGACTTACTCAGGGAATGCAACCTATTGTAGGATACAACTATGGAGCGAAAAGGATACAGAGAGTAAAAGAAACTTTGTTTTACACAATAAAAGTTGGTGTGGCTATCGGCTGCATAGGCTTAGCCATAGGCGTACTATTGCCGGACATTATAGTAAAACCCTTCAATCCCTCACCTCCTCTCGCTGCCGAAACAGCAAAAGCCTTACGGATTGTAACAATTATGCTACCACTAGTCGGATTCCAGATTGTAGTTACAAACTTTTTCCAATGTATAGGTATGGCAGGAAAATCAATCTTATTGAGTCTTACCCGTCAATTCCTATTATTATTGCCAGCCTTGTTTATTCTACCTCAATTTTTCGGAGTAAACGGAGTATGGTATTCATTGCCAACAGCTGACTTTTCGGCAACTTTACTGACCGCAGCTTTGTTTATATGGCAGATAAATAAATTTAAGAAAATAGAATCCGCAGAGCGATTATAATATGATAGATCATTTGAACAAACAAAATATATTAGAGCATTTCTCCATAACAGAGAATGACTTGCTTAAAGTAATAAACGAAGCTCTTGGTAAAGGAGGTGATTATGCCGACATATTTTTCGAGCACACTTTCAGTAATAGCATATCACTCCGTGACGGAGAAGTAAATCGTGCAGCCTCGAATATAGATTTCGGCGTAGGCATCCGGGTTGTTTCAGGAGATCAGACAGGCTATGCTTATGTAGAGAATACCCAAATAGCAGAGCTTCTGAAAGCGGCAAAAACAGCAGCAGGAATAGCCTCTATTCCGTCAAAAGGAATAACTCCGATAGAGATAAAAGAAAAGCATTTCAGAAATCACTATAAAATAGAAAGGCATTGGCTTGATGTCTCTGTAGCCGATAAAAAGTCATTTGTTCAAAAATTGAATGATCGAATTTTCGAGCTAGACACTCGAGTCATCAAAGCGTCTGTCAGCTTGAACGATTCCACTTCCTATATTCTGTTCTTTAACTCAGAAGGTATCCTTACATGGGATTACCGTCCAATGAGCCTTATGTCAGGGTCGTGCACAATGGAACAGGGGGGCAAGATAGAAAACGGATATGCTTCACGTGCCTACAGAAAAGGATTTGAATATTTAAACAATGATCTGATAGAGACTTTAGCAAAAGAGGCCGTTGCGCAAACTTCGCTGATGTTCGAAGCTATAAAACCCAAAGGCGGTGAGATGCCTGTAGTGATGGGTGCAGGCAGCTCGGGTATCTTGCTACATGAAGCGATAGGTCATACATTCGAGGCAGATTTCAATAGAAAGAACATCTCCATATTTTCAGATCAGCTTGGAAAACAAATCTGCTCATCCGACATAAATGTTGTGGATGACGGCACGATCGATAATGCCCGTGGCACAATCAACTTTGATGATGAAGGAATGGAAACCCAAAAGACATATATTGTGAAAGATGGGGTTTTGGAAAGCTACCTTCACGACCGAATCAGCGCCAAGCATTACAATGTATTACCTACAGGGAATGGACGGCGACAATCGTTCCGCTACGCTCCCCTACCTCGTATGCGGGTAACATACATGGAAAATGGAGGTATTCCCGAAGCTGACATTATAGCGTCGGTGAAACAAGGTGTATATGTCGATAATTTCACCAATGGACAAGTACAAATCGGAGCGGGAGATTTTACATTTTTCGTAAAAACAGGCTATCTGATTGAGAACGGGAAACTTACTCAACCTATAAAAGATATAAACATTATCGGAAACGGAGCCAAAGTACTCACCGACATCACAATGGTGGGCAATAATCTGAAGATAGATGAAGGCACATGGACATGCGGAAAGGACGGACAAAGTGTACCTGTAGGACAAGGGCTACCTTCGGTGTTAGTACGGAAACTTACTGTAGGCGGAGAATAATATTAGAAATTTACAGCATAAAAAAACAGGATCGATTTCTCAGAAAATTATCGATCCTGTTTTTATTTTAAATATCAGCTATTGCAAATTATTCATTAATAATACTGAAAAGCTCTTCTGCCGCTTCACGTGGCCCTTCTTTGCTTTTACCATCAATCGCCAAAGAAGTATGCATCTCTCCAATTTTTGCATCACTTTCGTCTAAAGCCAAGAAGAATTTACGAACAAGTGTTTCCGCTCTATCTCTTTCTTGCACAGGGCCAAAAGGATTTGCGAAATAAGACTTAACAAGCCCTTTTTCTGTTGTTGTTCCTTTTGCCTTTCTTGCTCCGTCTTCAAAAACCTGTATTGCTTTATCTACATCCTCAAAGAAACTGATCTTTGTTTCCGATTCGGCATAATTATTAGCATATAGCATATAATCAATCGTATACCCTCTCGATATAACTTCATAAGTAGATATCGGAATGGTTACTCGTGCATTTATTCTATCCGGGTTCGTATAAATACCTCTATCCAGCTGAGCAAAAGCATAAGCAGGATCCAAATCGTCGGTACGAACAAACGCCCCTATTTCTGTTCCGTATCCTTTTATTTGCCCATCAGCTTCAAATTGCAAATATCCCATATCATCGAATATTACACGCATGTGACGTATATATTTTTCGTTGAGTGTGCGGAAAGCTTCGAGGCTTTCAGATTTGCCCGCTCCACTATCTCCCATTATAATGATATTTGCTTCTTTACCATTCTTCAATGCAATGTTTACCATAGCCCCATGAATAGGAAGGTTACCTCTTTCCATTTGCTTGATATTATGCAGCGTAAGAAGCATCTTCTTCATATAACCGAAATAGTCGATCTCATCGCAATAATTAGCATAACCGATCAATATATCATTCTTCTTATCCTTATGATAGAAAGTACGTTTTTCTTCATAGCCGTCAGGATATCCGAATACGTAAATCAAATCGGGTTTCTTTCCTACATAATCATTGCCTTTAGCCAGCTCAAACAAATTGGCAAGACCTAAACCATGACACATAAAATCTTTATGGAAATAGACAAAAGCCAACAAGTTACCAACTTTTGCAGGATACAAAAACCACTCATCCTCATTCAGAATCAAATTAGCCAAAGGGTTTGTTTGATGTTCCTGAAAAATACCATCTCTTGTATTCTTCTTCGTATATGAAATATAAGGAGGATTGATAACTACTGTTCCTATAAATGGTATAGATGCAAGCCCTTTATACTCAATCGGACAATTCCATTGCATATCGTTAAGCATCAAGCCGGCATTAGCACCTGCGATAGTCTGACGGTATACGCTATGGCTGTATCCCATTACCGTTTCTTCTGTACGTCTGTAGATAGACAGAATCAACTCGTTGAGGAGTTGGTTCGCTTGCACAAAGCGTACATTTTGGAGACCATCACCCATGCGGTTGTTGTGAACAACAGTAACCCGCTCCAGCCTTCTCCAATAGTTATACAGCATTTCTATAAGCTCTATAAACAAGCCTTTATCCTTAAAGAATGGAGCAAACTTATTGTTTACCACCAAAAGCTCATCTATTTCACATACAGTCAAAAGCTTAACAACCTCTATCAAAGACATGGTAAGCTCCTCATCAGTTTTGAAATCTTTAATAAAATAATCGTAAATAATCTGGTTGTCTTTCTTTATTCTGAAAATAAAGGATTCAACCACCCGATGAAACGCGTAACTACTTAAAATTTTCTGTCTGTTATCACAATACTTCAAAGAGAAATTGATGATAGCACGATCCCTGTTTAATGTAAATTCTTGCAGCATCTTTGTTATTAATTAGTTAATATATTAGTATCAAAATATTTTTATTCCTAAATCTTTTATCTTCTTTATTTTCTTCACACTCTTCTTCCGAAACAATAATGCGGCAATACATATACCGATTGCCAGACAAAAGAGTAAAGACGATGTCAATATAAAATTGTAAACCGTGTCGTGTAATAAGAATGCTGTTTTTGCACCCGTCGTTCCCTCTTCGTATATTCTTATACATCCCAGCATCGTTTTGTAGGCATACAAACCCGGTATCATCGTTATACAAGCCGGCAATGTAAATACAACCGGAGGAGTATGTATTTTATGAGCACAATAGATACCCAAAAGCCCTATCACAACAGTCCCACTCAACGTAGCGGAGATCAAGCCAAAACCAAAATACAATAACGTGAAGCGAATAGCATGCCCCAGCCCTCCCAGCAAACCGGCAACCAACAATCCCTTCTTTGGCGTTTCGAACAATAGTGCAAAACCTATAGCAACAAAAAAACTAAGAAGAGCGTCTTTCAATATATCTATTAGCATAATCAAAAATTACTTATTCCTATTATTGTCATACTAATAAACATCCCCACAGCGATACATAAGAGAATAAATCCTCCGAATGCTCCACGGGCTATACCTGTAGGAATATACCCTTCAAGCAAATCGATTATACTATTTATTAGAGGAACTCCCGGAATAAGGAACAATACAGAAGTAGCAATAGATGTTTGAGGCAAATAACCAAATCCAGACAAGATATTCAATCCTGATATGGTTGTTGTCACAAACGCTGAGCAGATTACAATAACCATCAGGTTAAATTTTCTCTTGATCATCTCCTGACGTACTACAAGCCCCACAAAAGAAGCTAAAAAAGTAAAAGCCCCATCTATTAAATTTCCTCCGGCAAGTAAACATAACGAACCGCAAGCTATCCCAATGAACAGACGAACAAGCCAGACTGAATAACGAGAGGTATTCTTTAACCCTTTTATACGCTCGTGCAACTCCTGTAAGGAAATACGATCTTCGGCAAGTTCCCATGTAAGCAGACTGGTATTGGTGAGTATTCCAAAGTGTACCCCATGATGTATTATCTTCTTATTGGCCGTTATTATGTTTTCCTCATTATCCATATCAGTTACCGAGACCGAGACAGCAGTAAACGAAATCAGCATTTCTACTTTATAGTTTGTCTTCTGTGCTATACGTTGTACATTCCTATTAATTCTTTCACAGTGGGCTCCCGATTCAAGCAACAGGCTACTGACCTCCAATATGATGTCTACAAATTCCTTCAGCGACAACTCTTTGCCTGAATGTGTGTTTTCTACATCTGCACATCGATCATCAATATGCGAATAATCAAGAACGTTTGCGCGCATTTCTTTCTAAACTTTTTACGATTAAACATAAATGTAAAAAGCTCTTTTGAACTTCACAATGCTGCAATAAAAACACACCTGGATAATAACATCTCCTCCGACAAGAGGGATGAATGAAATTATTAGACATAACACTTTTATCGCGAAGCATTGTCAATCCGATTTAAGGCAGGTATCCTGGCTTTCACCATTTCTATTTTCCTTCCCATTTCTGTACGAAACAGTGGATTTTTAAATAGAAACTTTCGCGGTGATTACAGTTGCGCGACAGCTCAGGACTTTCACCTGATTCCCTATTCTCCTCAATATCTGAGGCACCTTAGCGGTTGAAGAATAATGATAAAGAACTTTCGGGAGGCAAAGGTATAGGAAAAAATAATAAATAGCACATCTTTTTTATTTTTTCCTATACAAAAAGATATAAAAGAAAACAAAAAGAGAAGAGTCTCAATCAATAAGCATTTTTACATTAAATGTTTATTATTATGCTGAAAAACATATAACTTTGTCACAGGTTTTGGTGTCATTTACTATATCCATAGAAAATGATGAAAAGGGAATCAGGTGAAAGTCCTGGACAGACCCGCTGCTGTAAGCTCCTCCAAAGACTTTGAACAATACTCTATCCACTGTTCTTACACTGAATGGGAAGGATGCTCAAAGATAAAGTAAGTCAGAAGACCTGCCAGAACCGTGTAATTTGAAGCTTTCGAGGAATAAAGCTGAGGATTTAGGATGGGATTTTTTTTCAGATAGAAAAAAAATTCTCTATTTTATTCTATTACATTTTATTTAAATACGTCTGTATTTGTTTCTTATTCTATTCCACGTAAGCTCCGATAATTGAGTATTTAGAAATTTATTTTATAATTAAATGGAAGCATATAAAAACTTTAAAGGCACACGGTGGCAAGAGGAAATCAATGTAAATGATTTTATACTCCAAAACTATAAAGAATACACAGGGGACGAATCTTTTCTACAAAACCCTACCGAAGCAACAATCAAGCTATGGGAGAAGTTAAGCAAAATGTTTCTTGAAGAAAAGGAGAGAGGCATATATGATGCCGAAACTCGCATCCCTTCACAGATTGATGCTTATGGACCCGGATATATAGACAACGAACTCGAAAAAATTGTAGGAGTTCAGACCGACAAGCCACTAAAAAGAGCAATCTTTCCGAATGGAGGTCTCCGTATGGTGAAACAAAGCTTAGCTGAATATGGTTACAAACTCGACAAAGGAACAGAGGAAATATTCTCAAAATACAGACGTACACACAACGAAGGTGTATTTGCAGCTTATACCGACAGCATCCGCCAAGCCAGAAGTAACGGATTATTAACGGGCCTACCTGATGCTTACGGACGTGGACGTATTATTGGAGATTATCGCAGAGTAGCTCTTTATGGTGTAGATCGATTAATCTCGGAGCGTGAAAAGCGTTTCCAAGAATGTGACCCTATTGTGATGACGGACGATCTGATTCGTCTTCGTGAAGAGCTAAGTTCACAAATAGAGGCCTTGAAAGCATTGAAACGTATGGCAGCTTCGTATGGCTTCGATATTTCTCAACCGGCTAATACGGCTCTGGAAGCTATCCAGTGGACATACTTTGGATATCTGGGAGCTATCAAAGACCAAAATGGCGCAGCAATGAGCCTCGGACGTGTAACCACTTTCCTCGATATCTATATCGAAAGAGATTTGCAGGCCGGCTTAATAACCGAAATAGACGCGCAAGAGCTTATCGATCATTTTGTGATGAAGCTACGTATTGTCCGTTTCCTCCGCACAAATGAATACAATGAACTATTTTCGGGAGATCCTGTATGGGTAACCGAATCGATCGGAGGTATGACAAACAACGGAAAGTCGATGGTTACGAAAAACAGCTACCGTATGCTTCATACGCTTTATAATTTAGGGCCTGCACCTGAACCTAATTTGACAATACTATGGAGTGACAGACTACCCGAAAACTGGAAACATTATTGTGCCAAGGTTTCTATCGATACTTCATCTCTTCAATACGAGAATGACGATCTGATGCGCCCTCAGTTAGGCGATGATTACGGCATAGCATGTTGTGTATCGCCCATGCGGATAGGCCACCAGATGCAATTCTTCGGTGCAAGAGCGAACTTGCCTAAAGCATTGCTTTACACTATAAACGGAGGTAAGGACGAAATAACCAAAGCTCAAGTATTACCGAAACATTGGGTAGAAAAGGTCTCAGGAGAGTATCTTGACTTTGAAGAAGTTTGGGAGAAATTTGATCGTACCTTAGATTGGGTTGCCGAGACTTATGTAAAAGCGCTGAACATTATACACTATATGCACGATAAATATTCATACGAAGCTTTGGAAATGGCTTTGCATGATGTTGATATCGTCCGCACACAAGCATTCGGGGTTTCGGGGTTATCTATTATCGCCGACTCTTTTGCTGCTATCAAATACGGAAAAGTACGCATCGTAAGAAATGAAGAAGGTGACGCAGTCGACTATATCATAGAAAAAGACTACGTTCCGTTTGGGAATAACGATGACAAGACCGACAGGTTTGCTGTGGAAATAGTAGAAAAGTTTATGAGCAAAATCCGCAAACGTAAGATGTATAAAGATGCTATACCTACACAGTCGGTGTTAACCATCACATCAAACGTGGTGTACGGAAAGAAAACAGGAAACACCCCTGACGGACGACGTGGAGGAACACCTTTTGCTCCGGGAGCTAACCCTATGCACGGGCGTGACACTAGAGGTGCTGTTGCATCACTTTCATCTGTAGCTAAGCTTCCGTTTGCTCACGCAAATGATGGTATCTCATACACTTTTGCTATCACGCCAAACACATTGGGTAAAAACAGGAAAGAGGAAGCTCAAAACCTGAGCGGACTTCTTGATGGCTACTTCTTACAAACAGGCCATCACCTGAACGTTAATGTATTTGACAGGAATCTGCTTATCGATGCGATGGAACACCCTGAAAAATATCCTCAGTTGACAATACGTGTATCAGGCTATGCCGTTAACTTCGTAAGGCTTACAAAAGAACAGCAATTGGATGTGATAAATAGAACGATTACTACATCATTCTAATATTTCATTAATAAATATGAGGTTACCCCAAAAGTAAAAATACTCTATTAAACGATTATTATCCTCTTTGTCATTCTGAATGTAATGAAGAATCTCGACTATCTATAAACGAGATGTTTCACTCCGTTCAACATGACAAAAGGATAGTAAAAAAACTTTAGGAGTCTCCTCATTATTTATTAGGAGGAAAACAAATAATGAAAGGTTTAATTCATTCTTTCGAGTCTTTTGGAACCAAAGACGGCCCGGGGATAAGGTTTGTATTTTTTATGCAAGGCTGTCCTCTTCGCTGCCTCTATTGTCACAATCCCGACACATGGAATATGAACGACAAGAAGCACGAACTAACTCCGGAAGAAGCTTTCGAAGAAGTAAAGAAAGTAAAAAACTTCATCCGCAGTGGAGGTGTAACCATCTCAGGAGGAGAGCCCCTACTACAACCCCAGTTCATTATCGAGCTATTTAAGCTGTGTAAAAGTGAAGGTTTACATACAGCTATAGACACATCTGGATATATATTGAACGATAAGGTAAAGGAGGTTTTAGAGTACACAGATCTAGTACTACTAGATATTAAGCATATTAACCCCGACAAATATAAAAACCTCACAGCAAAACCACTGGAACCAACACTTCGCTTCATGCAGTACCTCTCAGAAATTGAGAAACCTGTTTGGCTGAGATATGTGCTCGTTCCGGGCTTCACCGATGATGATGAAGACCTGAATGACTGGGCAAAACAAGTCTCTGAATATAAAAATGTACAGCGAGTAGATATTTTACCTTTTCATCAAATGGGGTTGCATAAATGGGAACAGCTAGGCGAAGACTACAAGCTTAGAGACATTGCGCCTCCTGATCAGTCGGAAATAGAGAAGGCTGAAAATATTTTCCGAAATTATGGACTTAAGATCTGATATATAGATTATTCATAAAACATCTACCTTTACAAAAACAAAAAAAGATCATCAATAAGAATACAAAATTTTATTTTTAGAAAACTTTTTAACAAAAACAAAATTTCAACATACTATACAACAGACAATTAACAACAAACAAAGAAAATATACACCAATAAAAACTTAAATAAAATATCCAATCAAGTCTTTTATTAAGTAAAATCATATAACTTTGTTAACATATACGGTTCCAAGTAAAATTGGATGAAAAGGGAATCAGGTGAAAGACCTGAACTATCCCCGTAGCTGTAAATTTCAGAAAGGAAGTTGGACTCTCACACCACTGTCAACGAATACTGATGGGAAGGTTACCAACTGCGAAATAAGTCAGAAGACCTGCCGTATATACATTCTAGCTTTCGGGAGAAAAGCAGCAGAATTATACAACATATTCACTTCAAATAAGTCTGTGTACTTCCCTGCTCCTGTCAGTTATATTTTAATTGATACAATAAAAGTATAAACGATAACGAATATGATTCAGACAGTTGTAAAAAGAGACGGACGTATCGTCGGTTTTAATGAAGAAAAAATCATGGCAGCGGTTCGCAAAGCCATGCTACACACCGAACAAGGAGAAGACTCCATTTTAATAAGACGTATAACAGACTATGTATCTTGCCAAGGCAATGAGCAAATGACAGTAGAGCAGATACAAGACATGGTAGAAATGGAGCTGATGAAAAGCCCTCGCAAAGAAGTGGCAAAAAAATACATCGCCTATCGTGACAAACGAAGCATTGCTCGCAAAGCCAAAACGCGAGATATGTTTCTGGAAATAATCGAAACCAAATCGAACGATATCACGCGCGAAAATGCGAACATGAATGCCGATACTCCTGCCGGCATGATGATGAAGTTCGCTAGTGAAACCACCAAACCATTTGTGGATGACTATTTACTATTACCGGAAGTAAAAGAAGCTGTTCGCCTCAACTATCTGCATATACACGACAAAGATTATTACCCCACCAAAAGCCTTACTTGCGTACAACACCCTTTAGATAAGATATTACAGAATGGTTTTTTTGCAGGGCACGGAGAATCTCGTCCTGCAAAACGCATCGAGACTGCGAGTATGCTGGGTTGTATCTCACTCGAAACAGCACAAAATGAGATGCATGGAGGACAGGCCATTCCGGCTTTCGATTTTTATTTAGCTCCATTTGTACGCAAGAGTTTTATTGAAGAAATAAAAGTTCTAGAACAAGCTACAGGAATAGAATACAAACATTTGTACGAGGTAGAAATAGATGATTATATTCCTTCTTCGGTCAAACATTTAGAAGGAGACAAACGAATTATACAGCATGCGATAAACAGAACAGTGAGCAGGGTTCACCAATCGATGGAGGCCTTTATCCACAACATGAACACAATCCATTCTCGTGGAGGGAATCAGGTGGTATTCAGCTCTGTCAATTACGGCACAGATACCTCCGCTGAGGGTCGCTGCATCATTCGTGAATTGCTCCACAGCACATACGAAGGTGTAGGAAGTGGTGTAACGGCTATTTTTCCGATACAAATATGGAAAAAGAAACGAGGTGTAAACTATTTGCCGGACGACAAAAATTATGATCTTTATTTACTAGCCAGCAAGGTGAGTGCCCGCCGTTTCTTCCCTAACTTTTTGAATCTGGATGCGACATTCAACCAGCATGAAGACTGGAAAGCTGACGATCCTCGCCGATTTGAACACGAAGTAGCTACAATGGGTTGCCGGACACGTGTATTCGAAAACCGCTTTGGAAAGAAAACATCTATCGGGCGGGGAAATCTCTCTTTCTCCACAATCAATCTTGTACGCATTGCCTTAGAATGTAGAAATATAGAAAATGAAAAAGAAAGAATAGATTGCTTCTACAGCAAACTAAACCAAATACTCGACCTGACCGCATTACAATTGCATCGCAGGTTCGAATTTCAGAAAACTGCCGCTCCCAAACAGTTTCCGTTACTAATGTCGGTATTATGGGAAGGATGCGAGCAAGTAAAAGATGAAAACACGATAGAGAAGGTTATCAATCAGGGCACACTAGGCATTGGCTTTATAGGTCTTGCCGAAGCTCTTGTGGCACTTGTAGGAAAACATCATGGAGAAGACGAACAAGCTCAAAAACTCGGATTGGAGATCATAACTTATATGAGAAATCGGGTAAGTGAATTCTCAGAAAAATATCAGCATAATTACAGTGTACTTGCCACCCCAGCCGAAGGTCTCGCCGGACGCTTTACCCGCAGAGACAAAAAAGACTTTGGACTAATCAAGGGTATTACCGATCGTGAATATTACACTAATTCGAACCATGTACCTGTATATTACCAATGCAGTGCACATAAGAAAGCCAAGACAGAAGCTCCTTATCATGATCTAACCCGTGGAGGACATATCTTCTATGTAGAGATAGATGGTGATGCCACCCACAACCCCGATGCCATATTGACAGTAGTGGATATGATGGATAAATATAATATGGGGTATGCCTCTGTGAATCACAACCGCAACCGTTGTTTGAAATGCGGCTATGAAAATTCGGATACGAAGCTCACCCGATGCCCCAAATGTGGTAGCAGCGAAATAGATCGCCTGCAACGCATAACCGGTTATCTGGTAGGGACAACAGACCGATGGAACAGCGCTAAACTAGCAGAGCTAAACGACCGCATTATTCATGAATAAGTTATCAATACTAAACGTTATACATGACACCACCGTAGATGGCCCCGGATTCAGGACAGCCATCTACGCTGCCGGTTGCACACATAGATGCCCGGGATGCCATAACCCACAATCGTGGAATATAGAAAATGGCACACCACACACCATTGAACAGCTATTAGAGATCATAAAAGAAGATGAGTTCGCAAACGTTACCTTCACAGGAGGAGATCCTCTGTTTCAAGTAGAAGGTTTCACAGAACTTGCACAACGAATAAAAGCAGAAACAAACAAAAATATCTGGTGCTATACGGGTTTTTTGTATGAAGACATTCTAAAATCGAATAGACTTTCTCAGATTCTTCCTTTTATTGATGTTTTGGTAGACGGCAAATATATTGAAGCACTGCGAAGTGAAGAATTACGATTCAGAGGCAGCAGTAATCAAAGAATCATAAATGTGCAAACGTTGGATAAATACAGGGATCCAGCTCAGCTCTTAGAATTTTCAGAAAAAAGTAACATAATCACACATTGTTGAATAAAATTCATGCCGATTTCTAAAATAAACATGATAAATTTATGCGATAAAAAAGAGATATGGTAAACTTAGATTAAAGGTTAGCCATTAAAAACATATATCAATCTCAATTAATATGAGTCCATAATGAATAAAGAGGTTGTAAACAGCTTGGTGCATAGAATCAAATCAGCACTACCGGAAAATGTAAAAATGCCCCATTACCGGATGGATTTGTTATCGTTAGTCCGAAAAGCTTTATATTGCAGATTAAGGGGAAAAACAACATTCAATCTGAATGAAATAATATTAATTCCAAAGGCTTAGATATATCTTTAGATAGCATTGTAAACCCTCAAAAGATGGGAAAATAAGGCATTCTATTTGAAACAAAAATGCTAATAAAAGATACTTCTTTAAAATATATTATGGAGAATATCAAAGAGACATTAAATGCGCATATCGAACTATGCAAACTCGCAAATAAGCACCCTGAGGCTAAAATGTCTATCGCAACAAATACAATGCCCTATCAGTTTTTTCTCAATTACAGCAATCTAGCGAGAATACCATCTTATAAATGGTTATATCAAACCCAACCGGTGGAGAATATGATGACCTTTAGTGAGTATAAAGTATCGGATGAAATAATCAACCTTGCTCATGAATTTGTAAAAGAATATAATACCATTGACTCTGATTTTATATTTGATCCTAACACCTTTAAATCTATAGTTGAAGACATTGTTTTTCTTTACAAATTAAACTTAATAACCAAAGAAGAGCTCAGTTTATTGAAAGAAGAATTTTTAACTTTGATTGACGACCTCGAAATAAAAACTGCATCGGGCAAGTTTAGCCCAACCTCAAAAATATCGGTTTATATATCTAATATTAGCATAGATACGACATACACAATTCTAGAATGGGAGCACAATCAAGTAACACATTTCCGTATATATGGTCTTTGCAGTATAAACACTGAAGATCCAACTATATGCAACGTTCATAAAACTTGGATCAATTCATTAAAACGATGCTCTACATTAATAACAAAAAATGCCGTTCTAATAAGAAAAGAGTATTTTAATGAGCAGAGAAAAACAGTAGAAATAATATTGGGAGAAGATACAATATCTGACGATTAAAAGTTTACAACTACAAGTTTATCTACAATTCAATGTATATTCAAAAGATTTTTTACATCAATACATCGAACATCATCCTAAGCCTTATCAATAGGCTCTAAAACAGAGACATTATTAACAGCCATGTCGATATAGCTTATTGTTTACACAAAATAATTCCCTCAACTTTGTCAGAAATTACCGAACAGACAAACAGCATGAAGGTAATATAAAGATATAAGATAAAAAATATCGTAGAACATTTATCTAGATGTATCATCAAGACGAATTACTCTATTGCCCTAATTCTAACTAAATTTTGCATTTGTGACAATCATTACGTCAGATATTATTTATGAAATAAAAGATTTATGCTGCTCTGTTTTTTTACAAAACAAAATATGATTATAACACAAATAATAGAAATAAACTAAAAGAGAACTTATGAATCGAAACAAACCAGTAACAACATTTCTCGTTTTTATAATGTTGTTCTTGTCCTTATCTACACTGCAAGCACAAGTCTCAATTGGGTCGGGAGAAGAACCTATCTCCGGATCTATCTTACAACTAAAAGAAAAAGGTGCAGTGACCGATGCAAGCCCTAATGCATATAGGGGTTTAGCTTTACCACGAGTAACCCTTTCGGAGAAGAAAGCCCTGTACCCGATGTTCTTAGTAGACCCCGACAATCCGGACTCGGGGCCTAATACGGCTTATAGTGGAGCAACTAATAAGCAGGCTTTAGATAAGGCTCATACCGGCATGATCGTCTACAATCTGACAGAGGACGACGACAAAGAACTATGTTTAGGATTAAACCAATGGGATGGAGAACAATGGAATTGCTTTCAGAGCAAAATGGGAAATGCTAAGTTCGATGCAGTAAATTGTTCCGACATAGAGATCAATGGAGTCTACGTGGAAGGCATACCTACTACTTCCGCTAATTATATAAGTATAAATCTGAATGTAACAAAAGTCGGAGCTTTTTCTATTACGTTAACTACGGGCAATGGCTACAGTTTCTATCAGTCGGGAGCTGCATTGAGTACTGGGAAGATGACTGTGAATATTCCATCTCAAGGCACTCCTGTGGATGCACAAACAGATAAACTATCGTTTAATGGCATAGAACTTATTCCGGGCTGTGAACCCGAAATAGAAATATCTTCTGCCATAGCCAATTACTCTCTGAATTGCTCCAGCATAGTAGTAAACGGAAGATACCTGAAAGGAACACCTTTAACAGTTTCAAATACGATAACTTTAAACGTAACAGTGACAACAAGCGGATCATATAACATAAATACACCTTTGACGAATGGTATCCGTTTTTCTGCCAATGGAAATTTTAATCCCGGGACACATACTATTACTCTTATTGGTTCGGGGACACCTACCGTCAATTCTGATTTCCCGATAACGATTAATGCAAATACGCCACAGGGGAATAACACGTGCAATACAACCATGCCGTTAACCTTGCCGGCTATGACTTATGCCGTTATAGGTTCGGGAAGCACTTATTCTTGGAACTCTACTGCCAGAAGCCAGGCATTGACCAATGGTGGTATCAGTTTTGGTCCGAATGGAATAGTAAAAATAGTAAGCTTCACTCAACTATGGGGTACTTCAACAATAAGTACAGCAACAAACTATCTAAGCAACGGCTATGGTTCCGGAGGGGCTATGCCTGATGTGGTATTGTACTTTGCATACGGTGCTGCGCCTACGGCAGCTCTCACTACGGCGTTGAAGGATTACATCAATAAAGGAGGCTGCGTAATCTATGGGTCGGCTGATGGAACTAGTAGCGATGTGAATACACTGATGAGCGGATTATTTGGTATAAGTCCGGCTATTGCTCAATCGGGAGGGCAAACAGACGACGATGTATATATGATATCTAATCTACCGACTGATCCTGTTATTAATGGTCCGTTTGGAAATCTTTCAGCAAGGCATTGGGGCGAAGATAATGGAACAGCCGGCTCTGTGATAATGACCGAGCTGCCACCTAATTCGGTGCAAATTTGTTCGGCCCGATCTGCTTCCAAAACCTTACAGGATCCACAATACTCAATCGTATGGTACAACGACAGCAAAAACTTTCTTTATTTTGGAGACAGTGTAGGTTCTTCCACAACTGATAATAGCACAAGCGCTTACCCGTCAAGATATAACAGCCAAGGATTACCATTGTCGAAGAATTATGGCCCGGGCACAGCGTGGAACCAGTTTATATACAACTCTGCCTTAGAGCTTAATGCTGTCGCCTGGATTCTAAAAAAGGCGGCGATTAGTGGAATTAATCCTCACTAGATAAAAGATTACTCAAGAAGATTGGCTTAATCAATTATTAAATTAAAAATAGTAATCTCTAGAACTTTTGGGACTTTTCAATCTTAAATATGCTTTCGCAAGAAAGCCTGATTAACAAAGCTACGCGTAGGAAAGGGAGATATTTGCATCTCCCTTTTTATTAAAAACTGAAATGTTCGGAGAAGAAGCAAATGAGTAGATAGAGGAAATCATAAACTAGAATGTTTATATTTGATATTAATCTCAACATGCTGCTAAAATGAAAATAGAAAAAATAACAGAGGGTAAAGACCGGTTTATGAACCTGCTGCTATTGGGCGATGAACAGGAAAGCATGATCCACAAATATTTAGAAAGAGGAGAACTATTTGCTTTATACGACACTGATCTAAAAACCGTTTGTGTCGTTACCCAAGAAGAAGAGAAAACTTTCGAAATCAAAAATATTGCAACTTACCAAAAAGAACAGGGGAAAGGATACGGAAGTCTAATGATGAGATACATAATCGACAACTACAAAGACAAATGTGACATATTATTGGTTGGCACAGGCGACGATCCTACTATATTGTCATTTTACAAAAAATTTGGCTTTGTATATTCTCACACCGTAAAAAACTTTTTCATAGACAATTACGACCATCAAATATTTGAAAATGGCAAGCAACTAATAGACATGGTTTATCTAAAAAATGAAATGAAAAAATCCTGACAGATTTCTCTATCAGGACTGCTGTGCACCCTTTACTGTTCTATTCCCAAACCTGTACTTTAGAATTTGATCGCTTTATTGCCTTTTGTCACATAAAGGAACAATATCCCGTAAGGTTTTTAGATAGTGGATAAATTCGAGAGTATCTTTATGCGTGCTAATTATAGCATCAGACTGACACTGTATAAATAGAACGACATAGTTATATAAAAATTCATCCAATAGTTTAGCAAAGTCTTTAGGAGAAATATCTTCTTTAAAGAATGTATATATCGGTTCCAGATTTATATCCCCTCTTTCTAACTTTTCCATAAATGTTTGCATTAGGCTTACTGCACTTTTGTATTTGTAAGGGTTGCTATAATTGAGTTTGTATAATTCACAATTGCAAAGTAAAGGGCACAGCCTCTCATTTCCTATCAATTGAGACAATAAGATATCAGAAACACAAATAATATATTAATATCCTAACTGTTAAAATATTATCTTCACAAATAAATTATTATTTGCTCTAAATGCTTATTTTTGCATATAAACAAATTCACAAATAGAAAGACATGGAAGAAACAAGCATAAAGAAGAGCAATCATGGTCCAAACGTCCGCCGATGGAGAGAATGGCGAAATATTAATCAAGATGTTCTGGCAGAGCAAATTGGTGTATCACAAGCTACTCTTTCGAGCTATGAGAAAAAGGATAAGCTCGAACAGGATATTTTAGAAAAGATTGCTAAGGTTTTAGATATTCCGGTTGAAGCTATTACTGAACTAGAACAAGGAACCTCTATAAATATTTATTCTGGAACTTGGCAAGACAATGCTATTACCAATCAGTACACTTTCAACCCGTTAGATAAAATAGTTGAGCTTTACGATGAGAAAATAGCTTTATATGAGAGAATGTTGAAGGATAAAGAAGAGGCTATTTCTTTGTTGCATGAGGTGTTGAAGGAGAGGAAGGGGTGAAGTCCTGATAGGCTCACAAAAATGAAAAACATAGAGATTGAATCTATTGAAGATTTAGATAAAACACTGTGATTTTTACTTCGATCTATACGGTATAAGCTATAACAATTTTATCAATAAAATTTCGTTTAAAGAGTAATGGCAGACATTTCAGTAAACTTTGAACTAAAGAATGATAAAATAGTTATATTTGTAGGATAATTATATTTTTCTTAAAAAAAATAGACAATTATGTTATTTTCTCACACAAAAGAAGATAAAAGTAGAGAGCTTTTTTGTTCTTTGCTACAAATTATCATCGAGCAATTACAACATGGAGTCGCTCGAGATCAAGTACTAGAAGACTTTATTCGTTCGATTGTAAGTGATGCAAAATCATTAAATAACGGAGAAAAAGACCATTGTTCTATCAATCGTGAGAATTATGAGTTTATCATTTATCTTAAAGTTAGTCAACCTGAATTGATAAATGAAATAAATCTTGACAAGATTTCTATCGAACAGTATAAAAAATTACTTATAGCTTTTGAGAAAAACAAGTATGAATTAGTCTAAAACATGGATGCTCAGCTATTAAACTTAAATCTATCCCAGTTAGTTCGAGCATGGAATAATTCAAAAGACAATTCCTATGCAGATAAACGACAGCAAGAATATCATGATTGTCTTGGAAAATTGTTTGGCTTTTTAAAACAAGAATCATTTGAAGCGATAGGTGATGTAGAAAAAAGAAATATGAGAGATATTATTTCTTTTTTTCAAAAAAGTCTAGAATTACTGGATAGTAATACAATCAACTCTATACCCTTTGAACTTATTGAATGTATAAAATTGGCTTCTTCGGATTGGATTTCTGATCATGATCAATATATAATTTTAACATCTTATGGTGATTATGCTTTTGTCATCCCAGAAGATATTACTCTTATATATCATCTAATTGAATCTAAATATAATATCCAATTCAAATATAAACTTATTCAAATAAAATTACCTAAATATCTTTTCAGAGATTATTTGACTAATGTAGTATTATATCATGAATTAGGTCACTTTGTAGATAATGTTTTAAAGATATCCCCTGTACTAACGGATTTATTTTTTGTCCACTATGCTTCGAGAACACATGGAATTATAGACGAAATCATTACATATTTCCCTTTTTTGGAAGATCCTCGTTTCTCTGAGAATGATAAGAAGATTTTAATAGCAAATCATACTGGAGAATATTTTAGTGATATTTTTGCATCTCAGTACATAGGATCATTTATAAATCAGCATCTTATATATTTATCAGAAGATTATCCGACTCATGCAAGTATTTCACATCCCTCCTTAACAAATCGAGTTAGATTTGTTGATGAATTTTTAAATAATAAACCAGATGGCTTTGTTCTCAAGTCTTTGAAAGAAACTTTATTTAATGTCTCAAAGTGTAGCTTAGAAAAAAGATTTATCGAATTAAAAAAAGATGATTTTCTTTCTTTAATCCCATCTGAAATAGATAAAAAAGAAAATTTGCATTCATTGTTTAAGCTTGGATGGGATATCTGGTTGAATGAATCATATAAATTCAAATTGAATAATAATATGAAAGATGATTTATTGCCTAGCCAAGTTTATACAATTATAAACAGCCTAATTGAGAAATCAATTAATAATTTTATTATTATTGATTTATGGACAAAAAACAAGTGAAAAAATGTACCTATCTAAAACTAAATTGAAAGAATACATTGATAAGGATAAAATAATCATACGTCCACTTCTGGAAGAGGATCAGATAAATAGTATTTCCATAGATTTTCGCTTAGGGTGTGACTTTTTAGTTTCTATACAAGGAAGAGATGCTTGTATTGATGCTTCTTTAAATAATATTGGAGCGACTAATATAGCCAATTTTTATCAGGAAACTAGAAAACAATTAGGAGACAGCTTTTTATTACACCCTAATCAAACTATATTATCCACAAGTTTGGAATACTTTAAATTACCTAATAATATATTGGGGATTATTAGCATGCGAAGCTCATATGCTAGATTAGGTCTGAGTATTTCTTCAACCCTTGAACCAGGTTACTGTGGCTGTATTTCATTAGAATTAACAAACACAAGCAAAAATCCTATTAAAATAAGTGTAGGATCTCGATTATTTCAGATTCGTTTTGCTTTTCTTAAAGGGACTCAAAGCTACCATGATAAAAAAAGAAAATATTTGTGTCAAGTCCGACCTCAGATATCTAGCTTTCATCAAGATTCAGATTTGATGATTTTAAAAAGGATAGATAACTATAATAATAATATTTTATAAAGTTGAGTTTCATTTAAGCAGAATTTTTTAATAGAGTAAAAGCCTGATAGATTTCTCTATCAGGCTTTTTCTGTACCCAGAGCCGGGATCGAACCGGCATGGAAGTGAATCCACTGGTGTTTGAGACCAGCGCGTCTACCAATTCCGCCATCTGGGCTTGTGCCTAGTGCGGTGCAAAAGTACACATATTTTTCATATATCAAAAGATCAAGTATAACTTTTTTGAAAAAGAATCGTATAATTTTATTTCGCTATTGTCCCTAATCGTTTTGTTTGTATATTAGTATGATATAACTTTGTATAAATTTTTAAAACAAACATGGATAACAAGAACAATTATTGCGTGATCATGGGTGGTGGCATTGGCAGCCGTTTTTGGCCCTTTAGCCGCGAAGCCCGTCCAAAGCAGTTCCTTGATTTCTTCGGAACAGGACGTTCTCTTTTGCAGATGACTGTAGACCGGTTTAAAAGAATCCTTCCTCTTGAGAACATATTTATAGTCACCAATAATGAATATGCTCAGATGGTACAAGACGAACTGCCTGAGTTGAAACCCAATCAGATATTGTTAGAGCCAATGCGACGCAATACAGCCCCATGTATTGCTTTTGCGACTTACCATATCAACTCTTTTAATCCTGAAGCAAATATTGTAGTTGCTCCTTCCGATCACTTGATTCTGAAAGAGGATGAATTCCTTTCTATTATTCAGAACGCTTACAAATTTGTATCTAAACACAATACGTTGTTGACGCTCGGCATTAAGCCTAGTCGTCCCGAAACAGGCTATGGGTACATACAAATGAGCGAAGAAAAGCTGGACGGTGTGAATAAGGTAAAAGTATTTACCGAAAAACCGAATTTGGAACTGGCTAAGGTCTTCTTCGAAAGCGGAGAGTTCCTGTGGAATTCAGGTATCTTTATCTGGAACAACAAAACTATCTTAAGCGCACTTCGTGAATATCTTCCTGAGATAACTTCCCGTTTCGACCGTGGTATCGATGCCTTTGGTACAGAAAAAGAAAAAGCCTTTATTGATGAGAATTTTCCATTTTGCCCGAATATATCAATAGATTATGGCATAATGGAAAAAGCTACAAATGTATATGTACAGGCAGCAGATTTCGGATGGTCTGACTTAGGAACTTGGGGATCACTTTACGAAATATCGGAAAAAGATAATGATGCCAATGCGTCGCTCATTGCCAACACTATATTTTTTGATAGTGCCGAAAATGTTGTGACATTGCCTGCCGGCAAATTAGCGGTTATACAAGGCTTAGAGGGCTATATTGTAGCCGAAGCCGACGGCGTGCTGCTGATTTGCAAGAAGTCGGAAGAACAGCGTATCAAGCAGTTCGTTGCTGACGTAAAACTAAAATACGGAGAAAAATATATATAAAAACAACAACCGAAAAGTAGTGTTTTGTTTATGATCTAAAAAATCATTCTTATATCGCTGTATGCATAATCTATAGAGTAGCGACACATTTTTTTCATAAACAACCATTACTTCATTTATTACAAAACAATTTTATTAATTAAACCGAAATCATTATGTCTATTTTTATTAGAAAATATTACGTTTTACTAGCGTTAGTTATGGCACTATTTTTCTTCAATTGTGGGGGAGGAGCTACTGAATCAAGGCCGGAATTATCACCTGAAGTTAAACAAGTTTTAACAGAAATGGTAACCTTAGAAAATCTCGATGAAAGTGCCGCCAAAATGCTAGAATCACTTCGTGCAGAAACTCTCACGAAAGCTAATCTAGATCAAATCACATCCGACTCGATTGTTATATTTGAAACCTTTGCATCTTCAAACGTCAAAAGATACGCATCAAGTATAGCACAAAAAGGAGCGATAAAGAACTATGACTCTCAACAAGAACGCAGTAATGTTAAAGTTGGAGCCAATCGCAATCTAACCGACTCATACGAACTTGTTGAAATAGAAAGTCCTCATGGCAAGTTAGAAAACTACATCAAATTGCTAAATGAGAATACCCTATCACAAGAACTTGAAGCACAGAGGAAAGTTCCCAAAATTTCAAACACTGTTGAGTTTATTACTATAATCAAAAAAGAGAATGGTCAGTTCAAGACCAAATCCTACAAAAAATAATCATTATCATATAAAATGAGCAGAGAACTTTTGCCAAATCTCCCTTACCTTGTAGCAGATATTAATCTGGCAGACTTTGGGAGAAAAGAAATAGAAATAGCAGAGCATGAAATGCCGGGATTAATGGCACTTCGCAAGAAATATGGAGCAACAAAACCGCTGAAAGGTGCTCGTATCATGGGTTCGTTACACATGACTGTGCAAACAGCAGTACTCATCGAAACCCTGAAAGAATTAGGAGCCGATATACGTTGGGCTAGTTGCAATATTTTCTCTACCCAAGACCATGCGGCAGCAGCTATTGCAGCAGCCGGGATACCCGTATTTGCATGGAAGGGAGAAACCCTTGAAGAATATTGGTGGTGTACAGAGCAAGCATTAGCTTTCCCTGAAGGGAAAGGCCCAAACCTGATAGTAGACGATGGCGGCGATGCCACATTGCTTATCCACTGGGGATATAAAGCCGAAGAAAATGCTGACTTTCTGAATAAAAAAGCTTCAAGCCACGAAGAGCAAGTAATACTCGACACCCTGTCTCGTATTCTTAAGGATGACAACAATCGTTGGCATCGTACAGTTGCCGATTGGAAAGGAGTATCCGAAGAGACAACAACAGGAGTACACAGGCTGTATCAAATGATGGAGCGAGGCGAACTGCTTGTTCCGGCTATTAATGTAAACGACTCGGTAACCAAGTCTAAGTTTGATAACCTCTATGGTTGTCGCGAATCATTAGCCGATGGCATCAAAAGAGCTACCGACGTGATGATTGCCGGTAAGGTTGTAGTTGTTGCAGGATATGGAGATGTAGGCAAGGGCTGTGCTCACTCTATGCGTTCGTACGGAGCTCGTGTTATAGTCACTGAGATAGATCCGATATGCGCCTTGCAGGCAGCAATGGAAGGATTTGAAGTGACAACAATGGAAGAGGCCGTGAAGGAAGGTAATATCTTTGTTACAACAACAGGCAACAAGGATATTATAACTATAGAGCACATGTCTCGCATGAAAGATCAGGCTATAGTATGTAACATAGGACACTTTGACAATGAAATTCAAGTGGACAAACTTGTAAACTACCCTAGCATTAAACATGTAAACATTAAGCCGCAGGTAGATAAATATACATTCCCTGATGAGCATTCTATATTCCTTTTGGCTGAGGGTCGTTTAGTGAATTTAGGTTGTGCCACCGGTCACCCTTCATTTGTGATGAGTAACTCATTCACAAACCAGACTTTAGCTCAATTGGAGTTATGGGTTCGCGACTATGAAGTGAACGTCTATCGTTTACCGAAGCATTTGGATGAAGAAGTTGCACGCCTACACCTTGAACAAATTGGAGTGAAGTTGACCAAGCTGACTGAGGCGCAAGCCGAATATCTTGGGGTTCCTGTAGAAGGTCCATACAAACCTGAGCATTACAGATATTAAGATATCATCTATCAATATAAACGGGCTTTGTTTTAAAGCCCGTTTTTTTTAATATATAAGTACTAAGCACTCGCATCATTATTCAAAAAGTGACAAAAGTGACAGGTTCCAATCTGTTCTTTATGTCACCTTTTTTAGTTTCTGATCACGACTCTTATTTTACTTTTATTTCAAAGATCACTTTTAATTAGATAATTATTATTTTGAAAAGTAATATAAACAAAAAAGAGTTCCGCTGTACAGCGGAACTCTTTTGTATAATATATATAAGATCTATTATTTCTGTCCTTTCAGGATATTAGCCTCATCAATATATTTGTCAGCTTCAATAGCCAGAGGAGAATTCATATATTGGTTTTTTATAATTGAAAACACTTCAATTACTTTATCGTAATTTCCTTGATTACGATATATAAGACCTGCTTTTTTGTATAACATAGGGCTTTGAGAAGCATTATCTACACCTTTAGCAGCCTTGATATAATATGAAACAGCCTCATCTGATTTTCCCAGGTTATCCAAACAGTCGCCGATTGCACCATTCGCCAGTTGTGATATTATTTTATCACTACCGCTATAGTCTTTCAGGTATTCAAGACCTTTCTCGTAGTTACCCATATTTGCATAACAGATTCCGGCATATAGTTTAGCCAGTTTTCCGGCTTTAGTAGAACCATAGTCACTTATGATTGACTCAAATCCTACATATCCGTTTTTATCGCCAAAAACAGCTAATGAATCTTGTCCGGCTCTGAAGTATTGTTCACCTCTGAACATCGCCACCTGAGCTTCGGTAGTTTTTGGCCCTACAATAAAATAGTTGTATGCAAGAAATGCACTAACTACGACAACTATAGCACCAATACCTATTAATAATTGTTTTTGGTATTTTTCAATGAAACGTTCTGATTCTGCAACTGCTGTTCCAATACGTTCCCAGTCTTTTTCTTCACGCAATTCAGCTTGTTTCTTTTTAGACATTTTTAATCTGTTATAAATATTTATATTATTCTGTTTATTTCAAATTTAGCAGCGACAAAAATAGCTGTTTTATCCTTATAAATAAAATCCTTAACTATATTTTTTTATTCGGTATAAAATTTAATGAGTTGTTCAAGTGCTTTTTGGCATGCAGGACAAAAATCTTTGCAGGTATTCGTCTTCATTCTACAGTCAACAGCAGGACGATATATCCCTTTGGATGAATAGCCTCCACCTTCAAAGACTCCAATAGGATATTTATCTGCCGACTTTATATCCGTAGGAATTGGAGTGCCTTTTACCAATAAACTTTTCCATTTCGAATTGAAATCGACAAGTGTTGTTATATTTGGTTCCCAAGGTTCTACACCGAAAGGATAGCTGTCGCTAAACGTATCATTCTCATAATAATATTCATCGGCCAATCCGCCAAAACTATGACCAAATTCATGAACAACAACAGGCTTGAAGTCTGCATGTCCCGTCGTAGTCAATGTATAGGCATTAAAAATACCACCACCGCCATAC
The DNA here is from genome assembly GCF_000213575.1 of Dysgonomonas mossii DSM 22836. Lineage (GTDB taxonomy): Bacteria > Bacteroidota > Bacteroidia > Bacteroidales > Dysgonomonadaceae > Dysgonomonas > Dysgonomonas mossii. The sequence goes on along the minus strand of NZ_GL892004.1, from coordinate 583,718 downwards.
ACATCGGTATTTGCTAATATAATGATATGAGCATAAGGTATCCCTGCAATTGCGTCGTGTATATCTTTTACATTCGTAGTAGTCAGATAACGATCAGAATAAAAGGTATCGAAATGGGAATGAAAAGCAGTTTCATTCCATTTGCCTTTGCGAGGCACGCTTACACCGGAGTCTTTCGATTCTGTTTCTACAGCAATAAAGTTGAACTTATCTTGCATACGATTAAATGGGCTATGTGCTAAAATCTGTTCGCATGCCGTTTTTGCATTTTGCCTGAATTTTTCCATTTCGGCCAGCGTGTAGCCCTCAGCCAGAATAACTACATTGACACATTTATCTACGGGCCCACCTTGATGCATAACAGTATAAGCCGGGATATTTTTCAATCCTTTTTTCCTTATTAGGATATCGTCAGGAGTGACAGTATGCCTAAGAGCGGTTTTGTACGAACCGTCTTTTTCTCGCAAACTTACCTCTATATCAACTTTATCTTTGGGATATGGTAATAAGAATGTGTTTTCGAAACTTTTTCTTACTGTAGCAGCCTCCGGGATGGTTAGCCATTCCTGAAATAACGAACTGAAGGATTCAAGATAAATACATTTCCCGGTATTATGATCCGTCATTTTGATTTGCCCGTTTCCTTGTCTGCCCAGTTCGGCAAGATGGTGGCGGCGTCCTGCCCATTCAGGCAATTGGTTTAATTGTTCGAGAGAAACCGTTTGAGAGACATTGTCACCTGTAAATATATAATCCACACGCAACGTTTTGTTTTCAAAGTATTCTTCAAAGTTTTGAGAATATCCCCCCAGTGCTAGAAGGGAAAGTGATAGGGTTAACAGAAAATATTTCATGAAAAGCTTCGTTTTAGAATAGAACAAAGATAAAAAATTAATCACAATATTTAAGGATAAAGTTTCTATCAATTCAATTTGATTCTTAGGATGGAAGATGAAAATTTATACTTTTTTTGATTTTTCATATTATGCTTTCTTATATAATTGATTAGCTTTGCATCCGAATACACTATATAGTTAGAGGTCTCTACATGAGGAAAATTCAGTTGTTGACGTATACGTTTCTGCTTATTCTTTTTTCTGTGCCTTTTTTGGGTGCACAAATTTCTCGTATAGACTCACGTATAACACATCTCGACAATCCTCAAGACTCATTGCCTACCGACTCTGCATCACCTCGGGTGCGTTTAAGTCGAGACCCTGTTCGTAAAACTCAAAACGATTCTATACGGATGCGTGGAGACTCCCTTCCTTCTGATTCTATAAAGAAAAAGAAAGCTGTTTTGGACGCTGTAGTAGACTACACAGCCAATGACTCTATTGTGCTTACAGCAGGAAATTGGGGGTATCTATATGGCGAAAGCGTAGTGAAATACACCGACATTTCACTCAAAGGAGAAAAGATATGGATGAACATGGATAGTAGCCTTGTTTACGCCACATACGGTCTCGATTCTGTAGGAAAAGAATTTGGATTCCCTGTATTTACAGATGGAGGAACAGACTACGAATCAAAAACAATGAAATATAACTTTAAAACAAAGAAAGGTTATATTACAAATGTGATTACCACTCAAGGAGAAGGTTATATTGTAGCAAGCAGAGCAAAAAAGAACGACGACAATTCGTTTTTCATGAGAGAGGGAAAATATACTACTTGCGACGATCACGAACATCCTCACTTTTACTTGGCACTGACAAAAGCCAAGGTGAGACCGAAAAAGAATGTTGTAACAGGGCCTGCATATCTTGTTATTGAAGACTTACCTCTTCCTATCGGTTTACCATTTGGATTTTTCCCATTTTCTGAAAAGTATTCTTCGGGAGTTATTATGCCATCGTATGGAGATGAACTCGCCCGAGGCTTCAACTTAAGAGACGGAGGTTATTACTTTGCAATCAATGATAATATCGATTTAGCTCTGACCGGAGAAATATATACCAAGGGTTCGTGGGGAATCAATGCCCGATCATCATACAGAAAAAGGTATAAGTATTCGGGGGGATTTGATGTCGGGTATCTTGTGACTAAACTCGGAGAAAAGGGAATAGATTACTCATTGGCAAAAGACCTAAAAATCAACTGGACACATAGCCAAGACCCTAAGTCCAATATGTTTAGGACGTTATCGGCTAGCGTACAATTCTCTACCAGTTCTTACGACCGTAATGATCTGAATACAGCTTATACCCCTGTAGGAACAAATAATACAAAAAGTTCAAATGTAACTCTTACCCAGAAAATACCCAATTCTCCTTGGAGTTTCTCTGCTAATATTAGTGCAGCACAACGGACACAAGACTCAACAATATCTCTTACTTTGCCTAACGTAACAGTTACTATGAGCCGCATAGCTCCGTTTAAGAGGAAGGATGCTGTAGGTGCAGAAAAATGGTATGAAAAGATACAGTTAAGCTATACGGGAGATTTAAGAAATAGTATTACGACAAAAGAAAACAAACTATTTCAGTCCAACTTGCAAAAAGACTGGAATAATGCAATGAAACATACAATCCCTGTGTCTGCCACTTTCAGCGCGTTAAACTACCTAAATATTACGCCGTCTTTCAATTATACCGAGCGATGGTATACAAGCAAAATAGAAAAGCGATGGGATGCTGATCAACGTCGCATGGTAGTTGAAGACACAACCTATTCATTCAACCGTGTTTATGATTTCAATTTCTCTCTTGGTTTTCAAACCAAGCTATATGGGATGTTCACTCCTATATTTTCAAAGAACACTCAGATACGACATGTATTTACTCCTAGCATAAGCCTAAGTTATGCTCCGGATTTTAGTAATCAAAAATTCGGATTTTATGAGAAGTTATATTACTATGATGCGGAAGGAAATTGGAGAGATACAGGAAATAAATATTCTCCATATGAACAAGGCATGTTTGGTGTACCAAGCCAAGGAGCCCAAGGAATGATTAATTTCAGCTTCGACAACAACATTGAGATGAAATACAGAGACTCTAATGACTCTATAAAGAAGATCAGTTTGATTGATAACCTCGGGATTAATTTCAGTCACAACATGATGGCCAAAGAGTTCAAATGGAGCGACATTAATATGGGACTCCGGCTCAAATTCAGCAAATCGTTTACTGTAAATCTGAATGCGGCATTCGATCCATATCTCTATCGGGCTGAAACAAACGATGCAGGGGAAGTAACCAGTTTGAGAAGGGTGAACGAACTTCGTATTTCAAATGGAAAAGGGTTTGGTCGATTGAAAAGTACAGGATATTCTATATCGCCATCCATTAATCAGGATACATTTAAGAAATGGTTTGGAGGCGGCGATGACAAGGATAAGGATTCTAAAAAGAAAGAAGAAGAACCCAGACAGAGTGAGAATAATTTGGCTGCAACCGGCGAGGAAGAAGAACGTAAAAGCTTGATGGAGGCAAAAAAAGATGATAACCAGTATGATGAAGATGGTTATGTAAAAAATGAAATCAAGTGGAATTTGGGGATCAGTTTTTCAATGAATTATAATACGAATAAACTACCTAAACAAGCAGCTCGAAACGATTATGCAGAATATAGAGGTACGCTAACTAAAGCCCTCAGTTTGAACGGGAATATACAGCCGACCAAAAATTGGAGTTTCAATTTCAATGCCAGTTACGACTTCGATGCAGGCAAAATAGCATACATGAGTTGCAATCTTACTCGTAATTTACACTGCTGGTCTATTTCGGCAAGCTTCAACCCTGTGGGTCAATATAAATCTTATTATGTATCGTTACGTGCAAGCTCTTCAATGCTTCAGGATTTGAAATACGAGCAACGCGGGCGGGCATCCAGCTATGATCCTAATTGGGATTAATATTTTTCATAATACTTTGAGCTATGCAAAGTATTATCTGTATTTGTCTTTTACTAAACCTATAAATATCACCAAAGATGAAAAAAATCATTTTCAGTTCTGTATTAATGATATCTCTTCTTTTTATCTTAGGCGCATGCAGTTCGGCAGACAAGCATTTCCTTAAAGATAAAGAGTACAGGGAACAAGTACACCAACAGTTTATGAAACGCAAAGACCTTGCGGCAGGACGTAACGAACAATTATTTTCTGTTTTAGATAAACAAGAACTCACACTGGAACAGCGTGAGGCCTTAGAATTCCTATACGCTTATATGCCTCTCTCAGATCTGGCAGATTATGATGCGGATTTTTTCCTTGGTCAGGTAGATGCAGCATTCAAAGCTCGTGATTACTTCGATTGGGGTAAAAAAATTCCGGATGATATATTCCGCCATTTTGTATTGGTCTATCGTGTAAATAATGAAAACCTAGATACTGCTCGACAAGTGTTCTTCGATGAACTCAAAGATAGAGTAAAAGGGTTGACAATGGAAAAAGCAGTATTAGAAGTAAACCATTGGTGTCATGAAAAAGTAACTTACCGAGGAACAGACGGACGCACATCAGCACCTCTGGCTTTAGCTAAAACATCTTGGGGACGATGTGGCGAAGAATCGACTTTCACCACTGCTGCACTTCGTGCTGTAGGCATCCCTGCCCGCCAGTGCTACACGCCACGATGGGTACACACCGATGATAATCACGCATGGGTAGAAGCATGGGTAGATGGCAAATGGCATTATATAGGAGCTTGCGAACCCGAGCCTGAATTGGATGTGGCATGGTTCTCTGCTCCGGTAAAACGAGCCATGATGGTACATACCAATGTTTTTGGACTGTACAATGGACCTGAGGAAAAAAATGTACAAACAGACCTCTATTCGGTTATCAATCTACTTGGTAATTACACAAATACACGCGACGTAAAAGTAAAGATAGTAGACGAGGCTGGTAAACCTGTAGAAGGTGCAACCGTAAAATTTAAAGTATACAACTATGCTGAGTTTTACCCTATTGCTACAAGTAGGACCAAAGCCGACGGAACAGCTTCTATAATCTCAGGTATGGGGGATATCCTCATCTGGGCAAATAAAGACGATGTGTATGGATATGCTAAATCTACTCCCGAATCGGGAGAAGTGACAGTTACATTAAAGAATAAACCGGGAAAAGGTTTAGATGAAACCATTGTAATGGAAGCCCCGGCAGAACAAGCCATAAAAGAATTAGCGCCCGAAAAGATTGCAGAAAATGCGAAGCGTTTGGCTCACGAAGACTCAATACGAAATGCATATATGGCAACCTTTATAAGCGAATCGGATGCTAAGAAATTTGCAGAAAAAAATAAGCTAAACCCAGATAAGACTTGGAATATCTTATCCAAATCGCAAGGAAACTGGGAGGAAATATCCTCTTTCATGGAGGCTAAGAAAGATAATCCATATCTGAATACATTCTTATTATCTCTATCTGATAAAGATTTGCGAGATACTCCGGCTGCATACCTCTTAGATCACCTAACTATCGGACAAGATGCAGGACAGAAAAAATTAGCTGAAGATAGCCCACTGGTAGGCAGTATCTATTCTCCTAGAATATCACAAGAATTGATTCGTCCTTGGCGAAGCTTTTTCAAAAAAGCATTAACCGAAGATTTCGTGAACAAATCGAGGAATGATATTAATGAAGTAATAAACTTTGTTCGTGAAAATATAAAAATCGATGAAGAACAAAATTATTTTAAATGCCCGATCTCTCCACAAGGTGTATATGAATTGAAAGTTTCAGATAAGCCTTCAAGGGATATATTATTTGTTGCTCTTTGTCGTTCTATGGATATCCCTGCACGTATCGATCGTGCAACAGGACGCCCTCAATACCTGAAGGGAGAAACAGCATGGACTGATGTATTCTTTGATAAGCAAGCCGAAGAACAGCCAAAGGCTACAATTCAGTTTACAAATGCAAAAGGTAATATTGTGAAGCCGGGTTATTACACTCATTTCACAATTGCCCGATACGACAATGGAGACTTTGTAACTCTTGATTATGAAAACAGCATAAAAGATCTACCGGCTAAAATAACAGTGGATGCAGGCTACTATCGTTTGATGACAGGCAGTCGTGGAAATGATGGTTCTGTAACGATAAGTACACGCTATTTTGAAGTAAAAGGCAATGAAGCGAAAACATTCGAAATCGAATTGCCGAAAGTAGAAGGTCGCATTCAGGTACAAGGTATCGTAGATCCGAACACAGTTGTCACATTACAAGACGGTAGTAAAAAGTCAGTCAAAGAACTAACGAACGGTAAAGGTTTGATGATCTGCTTTGCTGATCCGGACAAAGAACCAACCAAGCATATTCTGCAAGACCTTCCGGCCGTACAACAAGCCATTGAAGAATGGGGCGGAGGAATCTTGTTTGCTATTCCTGACGACAAGCTAAGTAAAGCGTTTGATGCTTCTGTCTTTAAAGGTCTACCTAAGCAATCATTATGGATGACTGATCATAACAGGACTCTGTTAAATACAGTTGCGGGAGCTTTGCAAATCGAATTCTCAAACAACTTCCCGCTTACAGTATATATCTCTACAAATGGAGGAATTTTGTATTCTTCGCAAGGTTACCGCATTGGAATCGGAGAGAATATAATTAAGACAATAGAACTGGAGAAAGGAACAAAATAACAGTAAAATATAGGATACAAAAAATGGCAGATCAGCTGATCTGCCATTTTTGTTATTTATAATAATAGCTTACTTTTTTGTATGCTCTGTAATTATTTTCGCAAGTTCTTCTTTAGATACCAATCCTCTTAATCGAGTAATTTCCTTTCCGTCTTTGTATACAACAATGGTGGGCAACACCTCAATCCCTTTATCTATTGAGAATTTCTTGTAGTTGTCAACATTAATTTTTGCAACCTTTGCCGATCCTTTATATTCCTTAGCTATACTTTCGAGAATAGGAGCCATCCGGCGACACGGCCCACACCACGGAGCCCAGAAGTCCACAAATACTAATCCTGTTGCCGTCTCTTTTTCATAATTAGAGGAGGTAAGCGTTACAATAGGAGTATCATTATTTGTAGTAGTGTTATTATTACCAAACACACTATTGCTTCCCAATAAGATCGCCAAAGTCATAAGGACTACGCCCAGTATTGGAAGTGTTATTTTACGTCTCATTATTTAATAGTTTTATATGATTTCCGGCAAATATAATAGTTCTTATCTATTAAAATGTTCTTGTTATAACTATTTATACATTTTTCAGTATGATATATATTAAATTCAACTATTTTTGCATCAGAAAGGTATATAATACGGAATGGATCACGAACCTCAAATACTAGATTTAGATAAAGTACTTGCCGAGAAAGCTCCCAAGATTTATAATAAGGTACCACGTTTTGCAATAAACTATCTCAAGCGAAAAATCCATTTAGATGAACTGAACGAAATACTTACGATCTATGCTGATAAGTATGGAGTGGATTTTATGCAGGCGGTTGTAGGATATTTCAATCTTACATTAGAGACCTCGGGGCTAGAAAATATTCAAGATGATAAAAAATATATATTTGTTTCAAATCACCCGTTAGGCGGACTCGATGGAATTTGCTTATCTGCGGTTATTGGAGAAAGATTCGATAAAAAAATAAAATATGTAGTAAACGATGTTTTATACTTCATCAAGAATCTACAACCTATTTTTCTTCCGGTCAATAAATACGGGCGTCAGTCGAAACAAGCAACCTCAAGTCTAAATGAAGCCTATGAGTCGGACAACCAAATCATTACATTCCCGGCAGGCTTATGTTCCAGACAAGAGAATGGTAAGATTCATGATTTAGATTGGCAGAAAAATTTCATTCTGAAAGCCGTCGAATCAAGAAGGGATGTAGTTCCTGTATATTTTGAAGGCAAAAATTCAAATTTCTTTTATAGATTTGCAAATATAAGAAAGCGTCTGGGCATAAAATTTAATATTGAGTTAATCCTTTTGCCTGACGAAATGTTTAAGAATAAAAATAAAAGTTTTTCCATAACATTTGGTGAACCTATACCATATAGATTCTTTGACAATTCAAAGAGTGCTATGCAATGGGCGCAGTATGTAAAGGAAAAGTCATATAATTTGGCAAAAACAAACAAGAAATAAATGGAAACTGTTATCGCACCGATAAATAAGGATTTATTGAGAGCCGAACTGACGAAAGATAAATTTCTCAGGTATACAAATAAGGCTAACAATGAAATCTATATTGTCACACATCATAATTCGCCGAATGTGATGCTGGAGATAGGCCGTCTGCGTGAGATAGCATTCCGGTATTATGGCGGAGGAACAGGAAAGTCTGTAGATATAGACGAGTACGACAAAATGGATAATCCATACAAGCAATTAATAGTATGGAATCCTGAAGCAGGAGAAATAATAGGCGGATATCGCTTTATATGTGGGCCTGATATTTGCTTCGATAACAATGGTGAGCCCATATTGGCAACATCTCATTTGTTCCATTTCTCCGAAAGGTTTATTAAGGAATATCTTCCTTATACATTCGAGCTTGGACGTTCGTTTGTTACGCTCGAATATCAATCAACACTAGCCGGTTCGAGAGGAATCTTTGCATTAGATAATCTTTGGGACGGATTAGGCGCACTTTCTGTGGCAGATCCCTCTATGAAGTATTTCTTTGGGAAGGTAACTATGTACGACACATACAATACACAAGCGAGGGATATGATTCTTTATTTCCTGAATAAATATTTCCCTGATCCCGAAAAGCTTGTATGGCCAAAACAAGCCTTAACAATAGAGACCGAAAAGAGTAAGCTGAGAAGGCTTTTTGATGGAGAATCGTTTAAATCTGACTATCGCATATTAAATACTTCTGTTCGTAAATTAGACCTCAATATCCCTCCCCTTGTAAATGCTTACATGAGCCTTTCTCCTCAAATGAAGGTCTTTGGAACAGCAGTAAACGATACTTTTGGCAATGTAGAGGAAACAGGAATCCTCATCAATGTAGATGAGATATTAGAAGAAAAGAAAAAGAGACATATCGAGTCTTATTTAAAAGATAAACCGTCGAAACGCTTCTTGAAGAGACTCCGACAAATGATAAACTGGAGTTGGACTAGAGACGAAGACAGGCCTAAACCGAAGAAAAGAAAAAATGAAGGCTTTTTTACAATCTCCCGTAGGATTAATCGAGATAAAAGAGACTGACAGGTATATTTCATCTGTAAAGATTATTCACGAAGAAGACGCGGAAGAATCTGAAGCTTCTCCCCTTTTGAATAATGCAATAAAACAGTTGGAAGAATATTTCTCCGGTGAACGTAAAGTTTTTGACCTACCCTTGAAACAAAACGGCACACCCTTTCAGAAAAAAGCGTGGGAGTATCTGAGTACAATCCCTTACGGCAAGACCGTCTCCTATAAAGATGAGGCTATCTCCATAGGCTCACCAAAAGGATGTAGAGCTGTAGGAGCTGCAAACGGAAAGAATAACCTAGCAATTATAGTGCCTTGTCACCGTGTGGTAAATGAAGGAGGGGGACTGGGCGGCTATGCATACGGAACAGACATAAAGCTCCTTCTTCTTGAACTCGAAAATTATTATAACTTCATGTAAATGCTGAATCTTTCTCGATATAACATAATACTAGCATCCAATTCGCCTCGCAGAAAAGAACTTCTGAGTGGATTAAACATTCCTTATGAAGTAAAAACACTACCAAATATTGACGAATCGTATCCGGATAATCTTATAGGAGAAGATATTGCGATCTATATTGCCAATGAAAAAGCTAATGCTTACCTCGACCAACTGGATGACAATACATTACTGATAACAGCAGATACAATTGTTCTGCTTGATGGAAAAGTTTATGGGAAACCTTCCGATGATACAGATGCTAAACAGATGCTACGCGATCTTTCCGGAAAAACGCATCAGGTAATCACAGGTGTGTCAATCACGACGAAAGAAAAACAAGAATCGTTTGGTGTATCGTCCGAAGTCCGTTTCGCAAAACTAGACGACGATGAAATTGAGTATTACGTTTCCAACTACAAGCCTTTCGACAAAGCCGGAGCATACGGTGTGCAGGAATGGATAGGCTATATCGCTGTAGAGTACATCTCGGGATCATATTTCAATATAATGGGATTACCGATACAAAGATTATATAGGGAACTGAAAAAGTTTTGAACTATATAAAATAAAAAAGACGGTTTGAAACCGTCTTTTCTTATAATAAATAGCAAACTAATGCTCTGAACAATATTCTTTAATGAGGGTTGATTCCGCTAATTGCAGCCTTCTTCAAAGCCCAGGCCACAGCATTGAGTTCCAAAGCTGAATTGTATATATATTGATTCCACGCCGCTCCCGGGCCATAGTTTTTTGACAATGGTAACCCTTGGCTGTTATATCTTGACGGGTAAGCGCCTGTACTGTTATCAGTTGTGGAAGAACCCACACTATCTCCAAAATAAAGGAAATTCTTGCTGTCGTTGTACCATACGATCGAACATTCCGGATTTTGTAATATTTTGGATGCCGAGCGTGCTGTACAAATTTGCACCGATTTAGGAGGCAGCTGAGTCATTATCACTGAGCCTGTTGTTGCATTGTCTTCACCCCAATGTCTGGCTGAAAGATTCCCAAACGGGCCATTAATAACAGGGTCATTAGGGAGGTTTGATATCGGATACACATCATCATCCCCTTGTCCTCCGGTTTGAACGATAGCCGGACTTATACCAAATAATCCGTTCATCAGCGTATTCACATCCGTGACAGTCCCATCGGCAGATCCATAAACTACACAGCCCCCTTTATTGATGTAATCCTTTAACGCCGTAGTGAGAGCTACCGTAGGGGCAGCACCGTAGGCAAAATACAATACAACATCAGGCATAACCCTTCCTACACCATAACCGTTTTCAAGATAGCTCGTAGCTGTACCAACTGCTGATGTGCCCCATAATTGTGTAAAACTTTTTATTCTTACGATTCCGTTAGGACCAAAACTGATACCGCCATTGGTCAAAGCCTGGCTTCTGGCAGTAGAATTCCAAGAATAAGTACTTCCCGAACCTATAACGGCATAAGTCATAGCCGGGAGGGTTAAAGGGATGGTTGTATTACATGTGTTATTTCCCTGTGGTGTATTTGCATTAATCGTTATCGGAAAATCAGAATTGACGGTAGGTGTACCCGAGCCAACAAGCGTGACTGTATGCGTCCCGGGAGTAAAATTTCCACTGGCAGAAAAACGGATACCATTTGTCAAAGGAGTATTTATATTGTATGAACCCACAGTAGTGACGGTTACATTGAGTGTTATTGTATTTGAAGCTGTTAAAGGAGTTCCTTTAATGTATTGCCCTTTAACCTCTACACTAGAGCAATTCAGTGAATAATCGGCTACTTTCGAATTCACTTCTATTTGAGGTTCACAACCTAGAGCGAAGATTACACCAGTGAAAATAAGCTTATCTATTTGTGCATTAACAGGAGTACCCTGGCATGGAAGCTCTACTGTCATCCAGCCCTTACTCATTGCAACCCCGGAGATATAAAAACTGTAACCATTTCCGGTAGTTGCACTAATAGAAAAAGTTCCTGTCTTTTTTACATTCAGATGTATTGTCAGATAGTTTGTAGAATTGGGAGGCGTTCCCTGCACATAGACCCCATTAATCTCTATGTCTGAACAACTCAGAGGATCGAATATTGCATTTCCCATTTTGCTCTGAAAGCAATTCCATTGTTCTCCATCCCATTGGTTTAATCCTAAACATAGTTCTTTGTCGTCGTCCTCTGTCAGGTTGTAAACATACAAGCCTCGGTGTTCTATCTTTGCAGCTTTATAGTCTGCGGCGGTCGTATCCCCAGTATAAAAAGGTAATAATTGATGCTTATTTTCTAATCGAACCCTTGGCAACATAAAGCCTCCCTTCTTGGCTGTGATGTCTCCGGAGATTGAGTTACTTTTTTCTAAATCCTTAACTTGAAGAGTCGCATATTGTTCAGATTTCTCGCCCACACCTATTGTCACCTGAGCGCTGGCAATTTGAGAAAATCCTAACATAAGGAAAATAAATAACACCATGCGATAGGTTATTATCCTCCTGTACTTTTGTTTAAAGTTTGATTGTTTCATGTAGTTTAATTTTAATTTATACTTTACTTTCTATATATCGTTACTCTCAGGCTGTCTTTTAAGCTTACTTTTTCATATTGATAAATGATTTGGAAAATTTTTATCTTATTTTAGAACCATCATATTAAATGCGTCTAAAATACACATTTATTTTTACATATGCGAATTTGATTCCGCTATGCTTTATAGCAGAAAATATTATCTGATTAAATAAAGGAACGTAGAGATGTGTAATTTTGTAAAATAGGATCTTATCCTAATGTCTGTAAAAATACAAACTACGAGCTTACGGTATTTAGTGCCAAAATAGCAAAAATACCGCAAGCATCATTTCAGTAGTTGTAATTATTTAATGATTCTTTGAAAAGCAATCTATACTTTTAGAGATATCAACATCAAATGTCGCCATATTAACACTTTGACCTCTTTATCCTACACTGCCTTCAAGACTTATTTGTAATAGCTTTTGCGCTTCAACAGCAAATTCCATCGGAAGATTCTGCATCACCTCTTTAGCATAGCCATTTACGATAAGCCCTACAGCCTCTTCGGTACCTATACCACGCTGATTACAATAAAGAATCTGATCTTCACTAATTTTAGAAGTAGTAGCCTCATGTTCAATGATAGCTCCCGGATTCGCTATATCTGAATAAGGGAATGTATGCGCACCACATTTATCACCTAGCAATAAACTGTCGCATTGAGAGTGATTGCGTGCCCCTTCTGCCTTTGGTGAAACTTTAACCAACCCTCTATATATGTTTTGACTAAATCCTGCGGATATTCCTTTGGAGACGATACGGCTCTTTGTATTTTTGCCGAGGTGTATCATCTTAGTACCTGTATCAGCCTGCTGATAATGATTGGTTAAGGCAACAGAATAAAACTCACCTATAGAGTCATCTCCGGCAAGGATACATGATGGGTATTTCCATGTAATAGCAGAACCGGTCTCCACCTGTGTCCAAGATATCTTAGAACCTTTTCCTTTACATATACCACGTTTAGTCACAAAATTATAAATTCCGCCCTTGCCTTCTTTATCACCCGGATACCAGTTCTGTACAGTCGAATATTTCACTTCTGCATAATCAAGAGCTATGATTTCTACAATAGCAGCGTGCAATTGATTTTCGTCACGCATAGGAGCTGTACAGCCCTCAAGGTAGCTAACGTATGAATTATCTTCGGCAACAATCAGAGTTCGCTCAAACTGCCCTGTATTAGCCGCATTGATACGGAAATATGTAGACAACTCCATCGGACAACGTACCCCTTTAGGGATATAAACAAAAGATCCGTCACTGAATACAGCCGAGTTAAGCGCAGCAAAGAAATTATCTCTATATGGAACGACAGATCCAAGGTATTTTTTCACCAGTTCAGGGTGCTCTTGTACAGCCTCACTGAAAGCACAAAATATAATACCCTTTTCGGCCAACACTTCTTTAAATGTTGTTTTTACGGAAACACTATCTACAACCGCATCCACAGCCATCGTTTGCACACCGGCTAATATTTCGCGTTCATGAAGCGGAACTCCGAGTTTATCGAATGTTTTCAACAATTCAGGGTCTACTTCATCAAGGCTTTTAGGTCCGTCTTTTTTCTTTGGAGCAGCATAGTAACTGATGCTCTGATAATCGATCTCCGGAATTTCCAGATGCGCCCATTCCGGCGTCTTCATTGTAAGCCAATGACGATATGCTTTAAGTCGGTATTCGAGCAACCAATCCGGCTCATTTTTTTTCGCTGAAATCAGACGTACAACATCTTCGTTGAGTCCGATTGGAATAACCTCAGTTTCAATATCCGTTACAAAACCGTATTTGTAATCTGCGGTGGTAACGTCTTCTAAAATTTTATCTTGAGTTTCTTGCATGATTAATTTTATTTTAGCGAATAGCCACAGGCTATAGGCTGTTAAAGTCCATTATTGGCTGTAAGCAGAAAGCTTATTGCCAGTTTGCAAAGATATTACATTCTATTCATAAATTATACATATATAAATATTTTGCATCACTCATAGAACACATAGAACAGGCTTTTGTTTACTTTTTTCCTTTTTATAACAGTACGATTAATCAATACAATATAAATAGTCGGCTCTCCTGATATCCCATCAGAATAGCCGACACGCTTCAAATCCAAATTAATCTTAATAGTATTATGAATTTTTAAGAACGTTTATAATATTCCCTTGTCTGAATCTGAGTTCTCCAAGCTCTTTTTCCCTGCTTCATGTTTTCTACCGAACGATACGTTCCATGAAAAGCGTAAATAAAGCATGTGTCCGTTTTCTTTTATATACGACCATGACGTCGATGGCTTAATATTAGACACATTACGACTTCCTGCACTCCAATAATCTTTAAACGGATATGACATTCCAACCGAAAGTTGTGCCTCTTTGTATTTATATCCGGCTTCTATATAGTTCCAGTCTTCACCATACCAAATGGTTTCGCCCCACAACTCTTTATATCTGGTATACATTCCCATTGTCAATAAACAGTTTTTATATATAAGGTTGGAACGAGCTCCGCCATGCATAAAATTATGCACATGTGTATTACCATAATTGGACTTAAATATATCCCGATGCACTCCAAACCACCCGGTAACAGTCCATATATCTTTAATAAGCCTCAAAGTAACATCTCCATTTAAGAATAAGTAATGTTCTGCTTTATGGTTATCCGAAAAGCTTACCACCTTATCTCCTTCTATACTAAATGCGTCTACTATAAGCTTATCAAAATACATATAACCGAAGACCGTACTTATATCAAATATTCCTTTACTGTAACTTACAGTCAATCTGTTGTTATATACATTATATGGTTTTAGGTTAGGATTTCCCCTACTTATCTGATAAGTATCGGTTTGTTGCTCTACATCACTTAGTTGCCCCAAAGAAGGAGTACGTGTATTAACAATAAATGAATATTTCAACGACAAATTATCGTTTAATGGATAACTGAGCTGAACGGAAGGGCGGAAGGTATAATAGGTCGCATCCTGTTTACCTTCTTTAAAAAACAGACGAGTTCCACCTACACCGATAGTGTAGCCTAACTTTTTGGCTATTTTTCCTTGTACCTGGGCATACAAATAAGACTCTGCATTTTTCATTTTAGTAATTGTATTTGCACCGCCCTCATACGTATTATCCGCAAAACCTTGTGTATGTTTTATACCCGAGGAAAAAGATAGATTTTCGAACTGCTTTTCATATACGGCTTCACCGATGAGCGAGTATTTATTACCGTCTATTTTATTAAAAATATCGGAAAGAACCTCGCTATCTTCGGTTTCTTTGTATCTACGGTCACTATTGGAACCGATGTATGTCCCCACCAGATTTACTGCAAGTGATTGCTTATTCTTCAACTCTCGCTTAAAGTATATATCGAGTACAGGAGTATATTCATTCCCCTTATTTTTTGAAGAGGAAAGTGTCTTGTTTAAACTATTGGAATATAATATATTCTGAGAACTCTCATTTTTATAATTATAGAACTGGTTTTTAAACAATACGTTAAACACATACTTATCAGGAGATGTAAGATTGTATGATAGATTCAAGTATTGATATTGATAATCCAAAGGAGCATAAATACCTTTCTGTTCTCTGGTGATCGGATTGTTCGGAAAATTCAGTGTCTCTGTCTGATCAGACCACCGTTTGTCATAGCTTCTATAATTGATAAAATAATTGAGTCCGAATTCTGAGGCCTTATAGTTGGTTTTGAAAGTCACGTTATCATTTCCAAACCCTACATATGGAGAATTCCGTCCGTCTGCAAACACATACCCTCCATAATTTTTCTGTCGGTCAACGATCAGATTTAATACAGCACCAACATTCTCATTTCCAAAACGCACTCCGGGGTCTTCAAAAAACTCGACACGAAGAATGTCTTGTGATCTTAAAGCTGCAACTTCTTGCACCGAAGCCCTGACTCCATTGATGCGGAGTTGAACTTCTTGGTTGCTAATTTTTATAGTCCTGTTTACAGCATCTATATTCAATCTAGGTATTGCCATGTTGCTAAGCAAATCGAATGCACTCACAGATGTTTTTACCTGCATTGAGTCGGGCATAAGTATTTGACGATCTATTTTGTTTATTATCCGATTCCCTGTTACAAGGACTTCACCAAGAGTTTTCGCATCTTCCTGTATTTCTATATCACCTAAATCGATGTGTGTTGAAAGGTTACTAATCTTGATAAACGTCGTACGATACCCCATATAAGAGGCTTTGAGAATGTAATCTTGTTTTTGAAACTGACCTGCAATCAAGAACAAACCGGTAGTATCTGTCTGAGAACCGGTGATATATGTAGAATCCACTTTAAGCAATACTGTTGTGGCAAACTCAACAGGCTGTTTTGTTTTCAGATCAACAATACGCCCTTTTATATCTATTGCACTTACCGAGATGTTGACGCTGATAAGTAAAAGTAAGGATAATATGGTTTTCATTCTTTTTGTTTAATCATTTATACTATTTACACGAAATGAAAAGCCATAGTGTTACAATAGATTTCCTTTAAATTCAAAATATTGTCATTTACGATCTTTCTGTTTTTTATAGAATTTTAATTTCCAGCGAGTTCCACAAAAAAAATGGCTGTGACAAAAATATCACAGCCATTATATATATCAGAAGTTGTTAATTAACTTTTAAAGTTAATAGCAGCCTGTGCTGCCGCTAGGCGTGCAATTGGAACACGGTATGGAGAGCAACTCACATAATTCAATCCTACACAATGGCAGAATTCAATAGAAGATGGTTCACCTCCATGTTCACCACAAATACCAACCTTCATGCCCGGACGGGTCTGACGGCCCTTAGTCACAGCAGATTGTATAAGCTGTCCAACTCCTTCCCTGTCTATAGCTTGGAATGGATCTATTTTTAGAATACCTTTCTCTAAGTATATAGGCAGGAATTTACCCACATCGTCTCGTGAGAACCCAAATGTCATCTGAGTGAGGTCATTTGTTCCCAAAGAGAAGAATTCAGCAGATTCGGCGAGTTTATCAGCTGTAATAGCGGCACGAGGCGTTTCCACCATTGTTCCTACTTCAAAATCGATCCTATCTCCTAGTTCGGCAAATACCTTTTCAGCAGTACTGCGAATAATATCTTCCTGGAATTTCATTTCAGTCAACGACGTAGTCAATGGCACCATGATTTCAGGATGTGTTTTTATTCCTTTTTTCTTCAGTTTCAAAGCAGCTTGCAGAATAGCTCTTGTCTGCATCTCAGTAATTTCAGGATAAGTATTTGCAAGACGACAACCACGGTGTCCGAGCATCGGATTCATTTCTTGCAATGATGATATCTTTTGTTTTATCTTACTTTCAGAAATTTGCATTGCCTCTACCATTTCCTCCAAACCCTTCATATCATGAGGCAAAAATTCATGCAACGGTGGGTCCAGTAAACGAACTGTTACAGGAAGTCCTTCCATCGCTGCGAATATGCCTTCAAAATCTTCTTGCTGAAGAGGCAGGAGTTTTTTTAAAGCTTTCTTACGTTCTTCTACATTGTCTGCTAAAATCATTTCACGCATGGCGATGATCTTATCTCCTTCGAAGAACATGTGCTCTGTGCGGCATAAACCAATTCCTACAGCTCCAAAGTTATGAGCAACAGAGGCATCGTGTGGAGTATCGGCATTCGCTCTTACTTTCAGACGGGAATATTTATCTGTAAGCTTCATCATTTCGGCAAAGTCAGCACTCAATTCGGCGTCTTTTGTTCCTACCTTACCGTCATACACTTCTCCTGTAGAGCCATTGATAGAGATCCAATCACCTTCACGATACTCACGATCATCAATCATCAGAGAACGCCTCTTATAATTGATACGGAGATCAGACACACCGGACACGCAACATTTACCCATACCACGAGCAACAACGGCAGCGTGAGACGTCATCCCTCCGCGAGCAGTAAGGATACCTTCGGCAACAGCCATACCCTTGAGATCTTCGGCGGCAGTTTCTATTCTGACAAGGATAACTTTTTTATTTTTATGATGGCTTGTTTGCCATTCAGCATCATCGGCAAAGAAAACGATTTGTCCTGTGGCTGCACCCGGAGATGCAGGAAGCCCTTTCGCTATAACTGTAGCAGCTTTTAACGCCTTAGGTTCGAACACTGGGTGTAGCAATTCATCTATCTTCTGAGGTTCAACACGCAACAAAGCTTCTTCTTCGGAGATCAAGCCTTCGTTTAACATATCCATGGCGATTTTTACGGCAGCAGCACCTGTTCGTTTTCCACTACGAGTCTGAAGCAACCATAGCTTGTTATCTTGTATTGTAAACTCAAGGTCTTGCATGTCTTTATAATGCAATTCAAGCTTTTTCTGAATTTCATTCAGACTCTTGTAAGCTTCAGGCATTACTTCCTCCAGAGACAACCCTCTTTGCTTTCTTTCCTCTTCAGTGATACCCTGTTGTCTTGCCCAGTCATACGAACCCTGTAAGGTAATCTGCTGAGGAGTACGTGTACCGGCAACTACATCTTCTCCTTGTGCATTGATAAGAAACTCTCCATTGAATCGAGCTTCTCCTGTAGCGGCATTACGGGTAAATGCTACTCCCGAACCGGAGTTATCATTCATATTACCGAATACCATTGCCTGCACATTAACGGCAGTACCCCACTCGGCAGGAATATTATTCAGTTTGCGATAAAAGATAGCACGTTCGTTCATCCAGCTTTCAAATACAGCCATGATGGCATTCCAAAGCTGTACCCATGGGTCTGTTGGAAAGTCTTGCCCTGTCTTTTCTTTTATTATTTTTTTGAAACGTACAACAAGCTCCTTCAAATCTTCTGTTCCAAATTCTGAATCTTGTTTTATACCTTTCTTTTCTTTCAGTTCATCTATAATTTCTTCAAAAACATCTTCATCATCCTTTTCAACGGGTTTTAAACCCATTACCACATCACCGTACATTTGTATGAAACGACGATATGAATCCCAAGCAAAGCGAGGAGTCTGTGTCTTACGCGCAATGGCTTCTACGGCTTTTTCGTTTAAACCTAGGTTTAAGATTGTATCCATCATCCCCGGCATGGAAGCTCTTGCTCCCGAGCGAACCGAAACGAGAAGAGGGTTTTCATCATCACCAAACTTTGGCCCTCCCACAACACGCTCGATATGATGTATTGCTTCTTTCACCTCATTTGTAAGAAGTTTTATAACATTTTCTTTACCTTCCTTGTAAAATAAATTGCACACTTCTGTCGTGATTGTAAATCCCGGAGGCACAGGTATACCCATTAGACTCATTTCGGCCAAATTAGCACCCTTCCCTCCTAGCAACTCCTTCATTTTCGCATTTCCCTCGGTAACTGTACCGCCAAAGACATAAACAGACTTTCCACTCATACTGTAACGATTTTAAAAGGTTAGATAATAGTATTTAACATGTTCATGATATTCGTATAGTGTAAAAATAGACTGACTATCTGTTACGATCAATCGATTTCAATATTATGAAAAAATAATCGGATAACAAAGTATTTTAGAGTAATTTAATATGGTTATAAAACATAATAATCCCGACAAGAGACCTTGCCGGGATTACATGAAAATATTATTTTTTGTAAGCGAAACCTCGCTTTTTAACAAATATACACTAGCCTATAACATGCATTGCATCCAACACTAATTTTAGAAGGAATAATGCCGCAATGACGTACACTGTAACAGAAACATCTTTTGATTTTCCGCAAAAAACTTTGATAAACGCAAAGCTTAACATACCGAAAACAATACCTTCTGCTATACTGTATGTAAAAGGCATAAACACGATGGTAAGGAATGCCGGCAAGCCTTCGCTCATGTCGCTAAAATTGATCTTAGCAACAGACGAAATCATAAACAAACCTACGATGATTAATGCCGGTGAAGTTGCAGCAGCCGGAACCATCAGGAATAATGGTGCAAAAAACAGTGCTAAAATGAAAAACAACGCTGTACTTACAGAGGTAAGTCCGGTGCGACCGCCCGATGCGACACCCGATGCACTTTCTACATACGCAGTAACTGTACTTGTACCAAGTATAGAACCCACGGTAGTACCTAGAGCATCAGAGAACAGGGCTTTCTTCATTTGAGGGAAATTTCCGTCTTCATCTGCAAGTCCTGCTTTTGATACCACACCGATCAATGTTCCTACTGTATCGAATAGGTTTACAAACAACAAGGTGAATACAACAATAACCATGTTGACAGACAAAATATGATCCCACTCAAACTGAGCAAAGATAGGTGCGATAGATGGAGGTGTATCAATCACATTCCCTTCGGGCAGTTTAACATCTCCCAAAATAAGACCAAAGATAGTTGCTACAACGATTCCTATCAGAATAGAACCATTTACATTTCTTACAAATAGTACAGCTGTAACAAATAGCCCTAAAAAGGCAATCCATATACTGTGTTGAGAAAAATCTCCTAATGCAACCAATGTAGCAGGACTTGACACTACGATTCCTGCGTTTTTCAACCCGATCAGTGTTATAAACAGCCCGATACCGACAGGTATTGCATCCTTCAATACTTTTGGGATACTTTTTACGATTAGTTCACGAACATTGAAGAACGTAAGTAGTATAAATATAATCCCTTCAATAAATACTGCTGTAAGTGCAAATTGCCAAGAATATCCCATTACACCGCATATTGTGAATGCAAAGAATGCGTTCAACCCCATTCCGGGAGCTTGTGCAATTGGCAATTTAGCATATAATGCCATCATAAGGGTGGCGAAAATAGTTGCCAAGGCTGTAGCAGTAAACAACGCATCTTTATCCATCCCTGTAGTAGACAATATACTTGGGTTTACGATCAGGATATAAGACATCGTAAGGAAAGTGATAAGACCCGCAAGAAATTCTTTGCGTATAGTCGTATTATTTTCCGAAAGCTTAAATGTTTTTTCTAGTAAGTTTTTCATATTCTATTAATGATCAAAAGTTCCACTTAGCAGCAATAGTAGGATTTATATATGGTTCATTTAAGCGAGACCCATTAGCTGAGTTAATAAAGTTGTTGCTTATCTCTATTTCTGTACCTAAAGATAAATTCGAATTAACATTATACCAGAATTGTGGTTCTGTAAGCAGAATTATTTTTTTACCACCTCGGTCTACTCCATGAACCGGGTTTTTATCCTGAGTCCAAACATCAAGGAATCCGCATACAGTGAATTTATTATCAAAGAGGTTAGCTCCCCATGTTACTGTCCACTGAACATCGTTACTAACTCTCTCGAAAGCATTGTATTTATACACTAAATAAGTTCCAAGATTTACGCCTTTAATATTTGTAGCATAAGATGCTCCGGCTAAGTAGGCATTTGCGATAGAAAAACCAAAGTTCTCTGCCTTACCTACACCACCATTAAACTCTAAGTGGGCCATAATTGGGCTTTTTCCCAACTTCAGGTCGCGGGCAATTTCAAGGTACATAGTTCCTATATTTCCTCTGCTTTGGTTAAAGTCCAAATCGACAAACATGAAAGTAGAACCCCATTTGTCAGGTTTGAACATCTCAAACGTTGCAGTAAAATAGTTTTTTCCAGAAATCTTGTCTCCATGTAGGGCATGACGTGGATCGAAATGTAACTGAAGATTCTGTGCCGAAGCATAGAATGAAGCCATTAATACGATTAATGTGAATAGTACCTTTTTTGCCATATTATTAGAATTTATTATTAAAAATGCAAAAATAAGTAAAAAAAAGAATTAAATATTTGTCGAAGGAGATTTAACAATCGTTTTTTTTCAACAATATGTAGAATCCTTTCCCAGCTTCATTTTTTAGTTTTAAAATAAATTATGAGTAAATTTTTATTTTTTATTTTGAAATATAAAAAAATGTCATACCTTTGCACCGCAATCACAGAAAACGGGATGTAGCGCAGTCCGGTTAGCGCACCTGCTTTGGGAGCAGGGGGTCCCAGGTTCGAATCCTGGTATCCCGACACTTTAAAATGCGAGAGTTAGATGAAAATCTAGCTCTCTTTTCTTTTTATATGTACATGCAATTTGCACACAACTATCGAAATGCAAAGAAAAAACTTGCTATCTATAAGAACTCTAAATGCAAATATTTACACTAGCAGATTTCATATTATTTCTTCTTCCTATATTTTTGTATAAAAGATGAAAATATCATTCCTGATATGAAAAAATCGCACCTTGGTTCATTGAGATACATCCAAAACCTTTTAAGATATCAGACGAGCTGTGTTGTGATTTGCTTTCAAAATTGCATCTTAGTTCATTGAAATACATCAACCTACCCCAACAAAAGCTAAAAGACCTCGTTGTGATTTGCTTTCAAAATTGTATCTTAGTTCATTGAAATACATCTAAAGATGGTTCAGGATCAACAACAGCTGGTTGTGATTTGCTTTCAAAATTGTATCTTAGTTCATTGAAATACATCAGAAAACTTTCAATAAAGATAGTCGGACAAGTTGTGATTTGCTTTCAAATCACAATAAGGATTATTCCGTTGTGAAAACATCAATTGCGGCACTTCGGTGTCGCTTTTTCTATTATATATCAAAAAACAATTGTTATGCGTTTGATATGCTATAATAAATACCTCCTCAGTCTCTATTTACAAGTACACTCTATAACATTCCTCAGCAACCTGACTAAGCTCTAAGAAATTAAATCAGAACCTTCTCTCCAAAAACATTGTCCAGACTTTGAATTACAGCAGCTTAGTTAGAGAACGTTAATTCGTATACTAAGAAAGTTTCTATTCTAACTTTTTCTCTTTTTTACACTAAATCTGTGTATTTTTGCATCCACAACAACAAAGATATGATAAGTAAGCAACACAAAGATATTGCCCAATGGTCTATGGAACTGGCTCTGGCAAATGGATGCCAAGGAGCTCGGGTTTCAGTAATTACGGCAAACAACAACTCTTTCGAATACAGAAACACTCAATTAGATAAACTTCACCAAAGCAGTGAAAACAAACTCTATATAGAATTATTTATAGATGGCAGGTACGGCTCATTTTCTACTAATCGGATAGAAAAAGCAGGATTAGAGTCTTTTATAAAAGAAGGTATCACGTCTACTAAATATTTATCAGAAGACCCTTTTCGCCAACTGCCCGACACGCAAAGATATTTCAGAGGAGACGAAACTGATTTAGACCTCTGTGACGGAAGCTTTGAGTCCATTCCAACAAATGAGAAGTTAAATCTTATAAAGCAGTCTGTAGACGAAATACATGGTAGCGACAATCGTATAATCTCTGTCACCTCGGCATACGACGATGGCGTAGGAGCAGAATATATGATTGCCAGTAATGGATTTGAAGCCGAATGTGTAGACTCAGCGTTCAACCTGATGGTAGAAGTATCACTGAAAACGGATGGTGACGCTCGTGCCGAATCCTTCTGGTACGACAGTGCTGTATATTGGGAAGATCTGAAAAAAAGTGGGATAGCAAAAATTGCATTCAACAGAGCATTACGCAAGATCGGGCAACAAAAGATAAAATCGGGCAAATATGACATGCTGTTAGACAATACTACTTCGTCGCGCATATTATCTCCGCTTATCAGCGCAATGTACGGAACAGCACTTCAACAGAAAAATTCTTTCCTATTGAACAAAATGGGAGAAAAGATAACGGCTGACATCTTTACCCTTTACGATACACCACATCTAAAACGCTCCTTTGGTGCCCGATGGTTTGATGGTGAAGGCGTAGAGACAAAGGATAGAACGATTATAGAGAAAGGTATGCTGCAAAATTATTTCATAGACACATACAATTCTCTGAAAATGGGAGTAGCTCCTACCATATCGTCCCCTTCTATTCTTAAAATGTCTTTGGGAGAAAGAAACTTTGATGCCATTTTGGCATCTGTACAGAAAGGTATATGGGTCACCAACTTCAACGGAGGTAACAGCAACCCTACTACCGGAGATTTTTCGTTTGGCATAGAGGGCTTTTTGATCGAAAACGGAAAGATTTCAACTCCATTGGGAGAAATGAACATAACCGGAAATATGCTGTCTCTTTGGGATAGTCTTACAGAAGCGGGAAACGATCCCCGCGAGACTTCCTCTTGGCGCATTCCATCGCTTTTATTCAACAATGTAAACTTTAGCGGATTATAGAATATGAAACCCTTCCACCTCTTATTTCTACTTTTATTACTTCCTATATATATATTTTCTCAGGCTCCTGCCACCGAAATACGTGCCGTTTGGCTAACAACAAACTGGGGTCTCGACTGGCCTACCCAGCATACCAGCGTTAAGGCTCAGAAAGAACAATTAAAAAAAATTCTGGATAAATTACAGGAAGCGAATTTCAACACTGTCCTCTTTCAGGCAAGAGCTCAAGGATATGTTTTTTATCGCTCCAAGATAGAACCTCTCAGCTCATATTTCAATCATGAAGACAATTTCGACCCGTTGGCCTTCGCTATAGAAGAATGTCACAAGAGAGGGATGGAATGCCATGCATGGGTTATAGCCTACCCTATGGACAAAGCCACAGTACGATATAAAGGCAAAGGCAGGCGAAGAAAAGCCACCGTTGTGCAAAACAAACCATCATATTATAAGGCTATAGGAGAAAGGTGGTATCTCGACCCCGGAATGCCAGAAACACGCAATCTGATAGTATCGATAGTGAAGGAGATCGTTCAGAATTATGATGTAGATGGCATTCATTTCGATTATATCCGCTATCCGAGCAACTCCCGCAAATTTCCGGATGACGATACCTACCGAAAATATGGAAACGGGATGAATCTATACGATTGGCGTAGAGAAAATATCAACAAGCTGATCAGTGAAGCATACGATACGGTAAAGGCTCTAAAAAAATGGGTGCAAGTAAGCAGCTCTCCTTTAGGCAGATACAAAGTTCTGCCGGAGGTTTCACCCAACGATGGATGGACAGCTTATGAAACAGTGTTTCAGGATGCAGGTCATTGGCTGAAAAGTGGAAAACACGACCTACTTTTCCCAATGATGTATTACCGTGACCATTATTTCTATCCGTTCCTTAACGACTGGATTGCAAACAGTAACGGACGGCTTATTGCTCCCGGATTGGGTGTTTATCAGATGGATGAATTAAAGTGGCCGCTACAAGATATTACGAACCAAATGCAATACATTCGGGATAAAAAGATCCCCGGAGCAGCATATTTCAGAACAGCGAATGTTCTCAGCAATCTGAAAGGGGTTTTAGATTCTATACACACCTACTACCCTACTCCGGCGAAGCTACCGCCATTGACATGGCTAAACAACATTGCACCGAATTCCCCAACTGATCTACAAGTCTTTAAAGACAAAGACAACAAGCTAAACATTAAATGGAATCCGCCGACAGCAGATGGTGATTACACGTATACAGTTTATGTATCAGATAAAGAACCCATAGACACCAACAATGCAGGTAATATATTATCAACAGGACTACGGACAAATAGCTATACTTTTACAATCAAAGAGGGTGATTTTGGGTATTACTATACAGTAACAGCATCAGATAGATATCACAATGAGAGTACGGTTACCTTCCCCGCATTTTTCTCTCATTCAACAAATGAGCAATAGGCAGGCATCAAGTGAATTTTGACTTCAGTCATAATTTATAAGGAAATCATAAAAAAAGAAAATCAACAGTTTACAATAAAACTGCTGATTTATATATTTTCAATACAATAATACTATCCCTTATTACGCTATGGAAGTCGGTGGCACTATGGCATCCTTTAATTGATTGATTGTCTTATGAAGAATTGGATGCATGTATTCCCCTGCAATCTCAGCTAGAGGAAATAAAACAAAAGACCTTTCTTGAATATGAGGGTGCGGTAATTTCAAATCAGCAGAATCCAGAATTACATCTTCGTATAACAATACATCAATATCTATAATTCGATCGGTATATCTCTGATCCTGAGATTTAACATCTCTCCCCATCTTTTTCTCGATCCATTGAGTGGCTTGCAATACTTCAACCGGAGTAAGTTTAGTCTCCACTTTGCATGCAGCATTCAAGAACTGATTAGCAGACTCAAAGCCGACAGGCTCGGTAATATAAAAAGCGGAAGTGGCGATCACCTCGCCAATCCGCTCTTCTATATAATCTATTGCATTATCCAGATTTTCTCCTCGGTCTCCCAAGTTGGAGCCAAGTCCCAGATAAACATTACGCTTTTTTTCTTTTTCGAGTATCATCAAATGATAAGCATTGCGTCTCCGTAAGTTCCGAATTTATATTTTTCCTTTACAGCGATTTCATATATATCCATTATACGGTCATACCCGCCAAATGCTGCAGTCATCATCAACAATGTAGACTGTGGCAAATGAAAATTAGTAACCATAGAGTCGGCTATACCAAAATCATACGGAGGGAAAATAAACTTATTCGTCCAACCTTGATTTGTTTTCAGGTAACCATCTGTACTCACTATTGTTTCAACAGCTCTCATTACCGAAGTACCAACAGCACACACTCTACGACTTTCATCCTTTGCTTTGTTTACTATTTCTGTCGCTTCCTGAGTAATAAGTAATTGCTCCGAGTCCATTTTATGCTTGGTAAGATCTTCTACATCAATATCTCTATAATTACCCAAGCCCGAGTGTAAAGTTATATATGCGAAATGAACACCTTTAATTTCTAAGCGTTTCATTAACTCACGGCTAAAGTGAAGTCCGGCAGCAGGAGCTACGACAGCACCTTCGTTTTTAGCGAATATAGTCTGATAGCGATCCTTATCTTCGGGTTCTTCACCTCTGTTCAGGTATTTAGGGATTGGAGTTTCACCAAGAGCATAAAGTGCTTTTCTGAACTCTTCGGATGGGCCATCATACAAAAAACGAAGCGTACGTCCACGCGAAGTTGTATTATCTATAACTTCGGCAACCATTGAGTCATCGTCACCAAAATACAATTTATTTCCTATACGTATTTTACGCGCAGGATCAACAAGTACATCCCACAGATGGAATTCCTCGTTTAACTCACGCAGCAAGAATACCTCTATTGTAGCCCCGGTCTTCTCCTTATTTCCATATAAACGGGCAGGAAAGACTTTCGTATCGTTGAAAACAAAAACATCTTTATCGTCGAAATAGTCAATAATATCCTTAAAACTTTTGTGTTCAATACCCCCGGTTTTACGGTTGACAACCAACAAACGTGACTCATCCCTGTTCTTTGAAGGATGAGTGGCGATCAATTCCTCTGGAAGATCAAATCTGAATTGAGAAAGTTTCATGTTTCTTTATCTAAATTTATTATTTATCAATAATTAGTGCGTCCACAAATTCTTCTATCTGGCTTCCCTCAATACACTGATCAAGAGTAACCTCACCTATTCGTGTTCGCTCCAGTGCGGTAAGATGTGCACCTGAGCCTAACGCAACTCCAATATCTCGAGCCAAAGCTCTGATGTATGTACCCTTACTACATACCACTCTAACTCTTATTTCGGGAAAGGAATAGTTGAGAAGCTCGATTTCATCTATAACCAACAACTTTGGTTTCAACTCTACGTCCTGTCCTTCTCTCGCAAACTCGTATGCCCTTTTTCCATCCACCTTACAGGCTGAATATGTTGGCGGCACTTGCTCTATTTCTCCAATAAAATCTTTAAGTTTAGCCTCAACCAGCTCCTTAGTTATATGTTCTACGGGGAAGACGCCATCTACAGCTGTTTCCAAATCAAATGAAGGAGTTGTTTCTCCAATCTTTATCGTTGCAATATATTCTTTAGTCTGATATTGAAAGGATTCTATCAACTTTGTCTTTTTCCCTGTACAAACGATCATAACACCCGTAGCCAGCGGGTCTAGAGTGCCGGCATGGCCGACTTTTAATTTCTTAATACCCAGCTTGCGGCATAATTTGTTTCTCAATTTGCGCACAAGGGTGAATGATGTCCAATTTAGTGGCTTATTTATATATAAGACCTCTCCTGATATAAAATCCATTATACTGTTAATTCGTGTCCTGCCAGCATAAGGATTAGAATAATTCCTCCAACTACAATTCTATACCAGCCAAAAAGTTTAAATCCATACTTGGTTACAAATCCTATAAAGAATTTGATAGCCAACAGCGCTACTATAAACGCTACTACATTTCCTATTATAAGAACAGTCATATTATCCAATAATATGCTGAAATCAAAATCAAATGCTCCTCCATTGGGTGCTTTTATCAGCTTATACACTTTCCATCCGGTAGCAGCAGCCATTGTAGGAACTGCAAGGAAGAAGGAAAATTCTGCTGCATTTTTTCTACTCAAGCCCTGACTCATCCCCCCTACGATGGTAGCCATAGAACGAGACACTCCGGGAATCATAGCTATGCACTGAAAAAAACCAATTATAAACGCATTCTTATATGTTATTTCTTGTGAGTCTTCTTTCGGCTTATTAAACCATTTATCTACAAAGAGCATCACAATACCGCCAAGCACCAACATGATAGCTACAACTGTTACACTTTCGAGCAATTCATCTATTTTATCACTAAATATCAATCCTAAAAAAGCAGCCGGAACAAAACCGATCAGCAACTTCCAATAGAACTCTAATTTATAAAACAAATAGCTGAATATGTTTTTAAAATCGGCTCTTAGTCTATCATTTCTAAAGCGAAAAAAACGGTTCCAGTATAGAACAATCACAGACAAAATCGCACCAAATTGTATAATGACAGTGAAAGCCTTTACAAATTCGCTACTTTCGATCCCTAAAAGACTTTGAGCAATAATCATATGCCCGGTTGACGATACAGGAAGAAACTCGGTAAGTCCTTCTACAATAGCAATTATAATTGCCTCAAAAATACTCATCGTTATTTATAAGTTTTGTAATTAATCAGTTGTGTTCTTTATTATCTTCTGCTAAACTCTTACGACGAGGATACAGTATTCCGACAATCATCAGTAAGAACCCTGCAAGACAAACCATTGGAGCCACAACGATTCTCTTGGCACTAAAGATGTCCGGTTCAAATCCGCCTTCAATGCTGGAAGATGGCCCTGTCATCAGGATAAACCCAACTATAATAATTACGACCGACACAGCACAAATGATGTAATTTAGCTTGCCAAAAGCAAAATCTTTCTTATCCATATGTTTTAAACGTGATAAAGTTTATTTGTAGTCATTCTTAAATACCTATTCACTGAAAATGCTGTGGCAAAGGCCGCTATAAGTATGCCAAAGATAAGGACAAGCCCGTATACAATCAACAATTCGTACATTTTCACAATAGACAGCATATCAGGAATTATGCTTGTAATATAATATATTACTCCCGTAATAGCTAAATTGGCAAAGATAGCAGCAACAACACCACTAATTATCATACGCCACATAAAAGGCCATCTGATAAAAGAGTTTGTGGCACCCACCAATCGCATTGTATTTATCAAAAATCTTTTTGAATATATATTCAGCTGAATAATGCTTCGTATCAGCGTAAAGGATATGAGTACAAGTATCACAGCCAGTATAGCCAATATAGTTCCAATTAAAGAAAGCTTAGAGTTTGCATTTATAATATCACTTTCATTATAAACGATATTATTTACTATCTGAGCTCCTTTTAGATTATGAACCTTAAGACTTGCTTCTACTTTTTTTATGCTGTCGGGATTGACATAGTCAGACTTTATAAACACATCAAAATAGGCATGAGCAGGATTATATCCTAACACCTCTTCGGGATCTCGACCTAGATCTTCTACCAGTTGTTTTTTCGCCTCATCTTTGCTGATATACACAACAGACTTAACATACGGATTTGCATTCAAGTTTTTCTGTATCTTCGTGATAGAAGCATCATCTACATTTTCTGCAAGCTCTATCGATATACCCATATTCTCTTTCAGATACGAACCGATCCCTTTAGCAGTAAACCCTACCAAAAAGGTCAAACCCAAAAGAAAAAGAACAAGAGTTATACTAATCGTAGTAATGACTCCTGTAGTAAATAGTGATATCGTTTTATACTGATGCTTATCAGACATATTGTACAAAGACAAATAAGTAGTATTTAGTGAATGAGTACAAAACACCCAAATTCGCTGCAAAGAAACAAAATAAATACATCTTACAGTAGTATTTTTATCTTTTTTAATAAATAGTTCTTTGCAATTATAGAATAAACACTATTAAAACACCATTTGTTTTGGCTTATAGCTTAATTTAAGACATTAAAGCACTTTTAATCAGACTAAGCCCATTCTCAACTCTCTCAGCCGTTATCTATAACATAATAAAATCACAACATTTGCCCCGCCAATGACTATACAGGCTCAACATGTAAGCATAGGAATTTTATTTTTTTATATATCGTTAGATTGACATTCAGGGGAGGAAAAATATTTTTTGTTAAAAATAGCCTTATATTTGTGTTTATCATTTATTACAAAGGCTCATATAACTTAATAAAATATCATGCAGACAGAATTAACCAAATCAAAATTGAATCCAACAGACTTCTCCGGAAAAGTAGATGGTAAAGAGGTAAAAATGTATGTGCTATCCAATAAGAATGGATTGGAAGCAACCGTCATTAATTACGGAGCAAAAATAGTTTCCTTATCCGTACCTGATAAAAACGGCCAACTCACCGATGTCGTTCTCGGACATAATAATCTAAACGAATATCTCAATTCTGAAGAGCCATACTTTGGAGCTGTATGCGGACGAACAGGAAACCGCATTGCCAAAGGAAAATTTACGCTCGATGGCACAACCTACGAATTGGCAATAAACAATGGGCCAAATAACCTACATGGTGGGCTTAAAGGTTTTAATGCTGTGGTATGGGATGCAAAACAAACGGATCATCAAACTCTAGAGCTGACATATCTATCCAAAGACGGAGAAGAGGGATTTCCGGGTAATCTGAATGTAAAAATGATCTATAAATTGACAGATGACAATTCGTTTGATATAGACTACGAAGCCACAACAGACAAGGCAACAATTTTGAATCTTACAAATCATTCATATTTCAATCTTTCGGGCGAGGGAGATCCTACTATAAACGATCACATTCTGGTCATGCATGCCTCTAGCTATCTCCCAACGGACGATACTGCTATTCCTTACGGAAAAGCTGAACCTGTAAAAGGAACACCGTTTGACTTCACTATTCCTCATACTATCGGAGAACGAATTGAGGACGACTTCGAACAGTTACATTTCGGGAAAGGCTACGACCATACAATGGTATTAGATAAAAAAGAGGGTGAATTGGCCTTAGCAGTAGAATGTTTTTCTCCGAAATCAGGAATTCAAATGAATATTTCGACTACCGAACCGGGTGTTCAGATATATACAGGCAACTGGATGACAGGAAATTTTGAAGGAAAACACGGACACCGTTATCCGATGCGCGCAGCGGTATGTTTCGAAACTCAACATTTTCCGGATAGTATCAACAAACCGGAGTATCCGAGTGTAATACTCAGACCCGGAGAAACGTTCAAGAGCAAAACTGTACATCGATTTACGATAAAGAAATAAGATAACCTTTGTCATTCAAGATGGAGCGAAGAGTACCTCAATAAACGATAGTCTTTTCGCTCCATTCTATTCACGGATTAAGTAAGATACTATTTAGTGGAACACAAACATATAATTTCTTAATTCTGCAACATGAAAACCAAAGCTCTCATAAAAAAATAAACATTGTTATCGATTCCGCCGATGCCGGAGTTATGGCGGAGTTTTATAGCAAGATTCTAAACTGGGAATATACGCATCATCATGCAAATGGCTGGGCAGCTATAACATCTCCCACCGGCATGGTGATAGCTTTTCAGGAGATAGAAAATTATACTCCTCCGGTCTGGCCTTGGCAAAAAGGGAAACAAGGGCAAATGCTACATTTAGACTTTTATGTGGAAAACCTGGAAGAAGCTGTACAATATGCGATACAATGTGGAGCAAGACTTGCCAGCGAACAATATTATAAAACTTCAAAAACAATGATCGACCCGGCAGGACACCCCTTTTGCCTGGATACTGATGAACCCGAGTAAGTAAGATTATTAACTATTTCCTCAACCTTACAAAGTCAACAGAGTGTCCTTCTCTCTTGTGAAGTATCAGGTTGGCTCTTTCCTTTGTCGGCAGAATATTTTTGCGCAGATTTTTACGGTTAATCTCTCGCCAAATCGTTTTCGCCGTTTTCATCGCATCCTTCTCCGATAGCCCCGAAAAGCTCTTGAAATAAGACCGAGGGTTGGTAAATGCTCCTTGTCTGAATTTCATAAAACGGGAGATATACCAATCTTCGAGCAACTGCTCTTCAGCATCTACATAAATAGAGAAGTCGACAAAGTCGGATACAAATATCCTTGGCTTTTCGCTCGGATAATCCATTCCACTTTGCAATACATTCAGACCTTCCAGAATCAAGATGTCGGGTTGCTCAACGATATCATATTCGTTAGGGATAATATCGTATACCAAGTGAGAGTATCTCGGCACTTCTACCCGATCTTTCCCTGATTTTATATCTGTCACAAATTGAAGAAGACGCTTTATATCATACGATTGAGGAAATCCTTTCTTCAGCATTATCCCTTTTTCTTCGAGAGTAGCATTCGGATAAAGGAATCCGTCTGTAGTTACCAAAGACACTCTTGTATTTTCTTTCCATCGGCTAAGCAATGCCTGCAAGACACGGGCAGTAGTACTTTTTCCTACCGACACACTACCTGCGATACCTATTATAAAAGGAATCTTCTGTACTCCTTGATTGAGAAATCGCATCAATACGGACTGCCGGCTCGCACGTGCATGTACATAATAGCTTAACAGACGGGATAGAGGCAGATAAATATCTTCCACCTCATCTATCGATAATTCGTAGTCAATTCCTTGTAGAGTTAGCAATTCCTCATAGGTGAGAGTCATCGGTTCGGAGTCACGTAACGCAGCCCACTGTTCACGAGTGAAAATCATATAAGGGCTAATAGGAAGAGTTGCCATTTGTTTACTTTTGATAACTGCCACAAAGGTATGCAAAAGTTATAAGCCGAATGTTATATGTTATGTATTTTAAGCTTTTCTCTTATAAGCAGCATAGGGTTTGTTTTCTAATTATTTGTTTATCAAATTGTCGCTTACACGTTTTTTTAATACATTTGCACCTCTAAAAACATAGAAACAACTAAATATTAATCTTATGATTACTGCAGACCAACTCAAAGAAGTGTTGGAGCGCGAGGACGCGCTGAGGAGGTATCTTTGACGTCGATGCGAAAAAAATACAACTCGAAGAAGAAGAGCTAAGAACTCAAGCTCCGGGATTTTGGGATAATGCAAAAACAGCAGAAGCCCAGATGAAAATTATACGTGGGCTGAAAGGCTGGATAGAAGGCTATAATGAAGTAAAGGCCTCGACAGATGAGTTACAGCTTGCATTCGATTTTCAGAAAGAAGGTATTACTACCGAAGAAGAGGTGGACGAAGCATATAAAAATGCCCTAAGCCTTATAGAGAATCTCGAATTGAAAAACATGCTCCGCCGTGAGGAAGACAAACTAGGAGCTGTATTAAAAATAAACAGTGGCGCAGGAGGTACAGAAGGACAAGATTGGGCTTCGATGCTATTCCGTATGTATCAGCGTTGGTGCGAAGACAAGAAGTATAAAACGACTATAACCAACTGGCAAGACGGCGATGAAGCCGGTATAAAAACAGCAACGTTGCAGGTAGAAGGCGAATATGCATACGGATATCTCAAGTCCGAAAATGGAGTTCACCGTTTGGTACGAGTATCTCCATTCAATGCACAAGGAAAACGTATGACCTCGTTCGCTTCTGTCTTTGTGGTTCCTTTGGTCGACGATACGATAGACATTGACATCAATCTGTCTGACATCACATGGGACACATTCCGTTCGAGTGGTGCAGGAGGACAGAACGTTAATAAAGTGGAGACAGGTGTGCGTCTGCACTATAAGTACAAAGATCCTGAAACCGGCGAAGAGAAAGAAATCGTCATCGAAAACACAGAGAGCCGCTCTCAGTTTGGAAATAAAGACAATGCGATACGCTTACTGAAATCTCAATTGTATGAATTGGAATTGGAGAGACGTAGCCGCGAACAGTCGAAAGTAGAGGCCGGAAAGAAAAAAATAGAATGGGGTTCTCAGATACGAAGCTATGTGTTTGATGACCGCCGAGTAAAAGATCACCGGACAAATTACCAGACATCAAATGTAAATGCCGTGATGGATGGAGATCTGGATGATTTTATCAAAGAATATTTAATGGAATACGGCGAAGAAGCCTGATTCTGTTCATTATAAATCTTATAGTTATGACAAGAAAGACATATTTAACATGTGTCTTTCTCTGTATTGCTGTACTATCAGCATTGCAGGGAAATGCACAAAAGAAAGTATTAGATCATACGGTCTACGATTCGTGGAAAAGTATATCCAATATCAGTATTACAAATGACGGCATTTATACAGCGACCGTAGTCAAAGAACAAGAAGGAGATGATTATCTTCTGATTAGTAATCTGAAGACAAAGCAGGAGCTGAAAATCCCACGTGCATATACCTACACCATATCACCAGACCAGAAACACATAATAGCGCAGATTAAAGCTCCTTATGCAGTAACACGCCAAGCCAAAATAAAGAAAACGGCCGATGAAAAGATGCCAAAAGATTCTTTAGCCTTAATTTCGCTGGACAAACTTGTAGTTTCTAAAATTCCGAATGTAAAGAGCTTCAAAATAGGAAAAGATTTTTCTGATTACATTGCTTATACAATAGACGACACATTAAAATCTAAAGATAAAAAAGAGCCCAAAGCTCTCACGCTTGTACTCCGCAATCTTTATACATCGAAAGAAGATACCATAAAAAATACGACAGAATATATTTTTAGCCGTAATGGTAAAGGCTTTGCGACAATATTGAAACCTTCAGCAAAAGATACGGTCAATAAACCGGGTGTCCTTTTTGTCGACCTGAATAATTTAAGCAAGGATACGGTTTCTATAAATAAAATAATCTATAAAAATCTTGCTTTATCCGAATCAGGTAAGAAGCTGGCTTATTTAGCTACATCAGATAGTCTGAAAAAGGAAATTAAAGATTACAATCTTTTCTACTTTGACCCGGCTTTAGACTCTGCAAAAATGATTGCAGATAAGAACACCGCAGGCATCCCCGAAAAGTGGACTGTAAGTGATAATTATACTCCACTGTTCAGTAAAAATGAGAAAAGACTGTTGCTAGGAATAGCCCCTATTGTCTTACCAAAGGACACGACTATTCCCGATTTCGAAAAAGCAAAGCTTGACATCTGGCACTGGCAAGAACCGCTTATCCAACCACAACAGCTTGTACAGCTGGAAAAGAAACAGAAGCAAACATTTCTGTCTTACATTGATTTGGAATCAAACACATTCTATCAATTAGCAACAGAGGAAATACCCGATGTTAGTATCTCTGACGAAAATAACGGGCAATATGCCATCGGAACTTCAGACCTGAAATATCAATTAAAGACTCAATGGGATTATCGTGCAAATCAGGAAAATGACATCTGGCTTTTCGACTTAAACAATCATACAAAAAAGCAGATCAAGAGCGGATTACAAGCCAGGCTTATGTTTTCACCACTGGGCAACTTTCTGGCTTGGTATGATATAAATACCCTTCAGTACTATGCCTATTCTATACCAGATGGTAAGGAAGTTTGTTTGACTGATAAATTGAATGTCAACTTTTGGGATGAGAAAAACGACATTCCTACAGCCCCTTCTCCATACGGATATGCAGCATGGACGGAGAATGACGCAGCTTTGCTTGTTTACGACATGTATGATATCTGGAAATTAGACCCTACAGGAATAAAAGCTCCTGAGAATATAACAAAAGGCTTAGGTCGAGAAAAGAAAGTGACATTGCGATATATCAAAACCGATCCCGAAAGTAGGTTTATAAAACCAAACGAAAAACTACTTCTCTCGGCATTCGATAATACGACAAAAGAAAATGGCTTTTATGAATTAGCTAAAAACAATATTAAGCCGTTGACCATAGCAAAATACTCTTATAGCACACCTGTAAAGGCAAAAAATAAAGAAGTATTTGCTTATACGAAAAGTAACTTTAATACCTCACCTGATTTATATTTTACAAGCAATTTGTGGAAAACTGAAAGCAAGCTCTCCGATATAAATCCACAAATGAAAGATTACAACTGGGGAACCGCCGAATTGATGTCGTGGACAACATTTGATGGGAAACCAACACAGGGAATAGTATACAAGCCTGAAGATTTCGACCCGAACAAGAAATATCCGGTGATGATTTACTTCTACGAAAAGCATTCGGAAGAATTGTATCAGTACTTCCCTCCTGCTCCAAGCCGCTCTATTATCAATATACCGTTTTACTGTAGCAGAGGTTATATTGTTTTCACGCCCGACATACAGTACACAACAGGACACCCCGGTGAAAGTGCATACAATTCGATTGTATCAGGTGCTGAGGAATTAGCAAAAAACACATGGGTAGATAAAGCCAATATGGCTATACAAGGGCAAAGTTGGGGAGGATATCAAACCGCTTATCTTATCACACGGACAAATATGTTTAAAGCTGCGGGCGCAGGGGCTCCCGTATCCAATATGTTTAGTGCATACGGAGGTATACGTTGGGGCAGTGGAATGAGCAGGCAGTTTCAATATGAACAAACACAGTCTCGAATAGGTGCTACGATGTGGGAAGCTCCCGAACTTTATAAAGAAAACTCGCCGATATTCTTTGCTGATAAGGTTCAAACTCCACTCCTTATTATGCACAACGATAACGATGATGCTGTGCCTTGGTATCAGGGAATAGAGTATTTTATGGCTTTACGCCGTTTGGGGAAACCTGTGTGGATGCTACAGTACAACAACGAAGCCCATAATTTGAAAGAACGGAAGAATTCGAAGGATTTAAGTATACGCCTGCAACAGTTCTTTGATCATTATCTCAAAGGAGACCCAATGCCTGTATGGATGAAAACGGGTGTTCCAGCTACAGAGAAAGGAAGGACGTATGGATTTGAATTGGAATAAGAGATACTAATATAGAGAGAAAAATAGGCTGGAAATTATCCAGCCTATTTTTTTATATCACATCCACTCCTTGCTCCTTCAGCAAGTTGAGACCAATATCTTTAAGTTTAAATTTCTGTATTTTTCCACTTCCTGTTAGAGGAAAAGAATTTACAAAAAAGATATATTTCGGAATTTTGTGACGAGCTATTTTTCCTCTACAAAAAGCTTTTACATCTTCAGACAGGAGATCTGCACCCTCTTGCAATATAATGAAAGCACCGACTTCCTCTCCATATTTTTCGGAAGGTATTCCGGCCACTTGAATATCCTTTATGCCTTGCATGTGATAAAGATATTCTTCTATTTCACGGGGATAAATATTCTCGCCGCCCCGTATTATCATATCTTTAATACGTCCCGTAATGCGATAATATCCATTCTTATCTTTGACACCCAAATCACCCGAATGCAACCAACCATCTTTGTCTATTACTTCGTTTGTTGCCTCAGGATTTTTATAATAACCTTTCATCACAAGATAACCACGACAGCAGACCTCGCCCTGCTCTTCTATAGCACACTCTTCGCCTGTATCAGGATTTACAATCTTCACTTCTGTAAAAGGGTACTCCCTGCCAACAGTCGTACAGCGTACTTCAAATGGGTCTTCAGTAGTAGAGTGCGTCATTCCCGGAGAAGATTCAGTTAACCCGTAGACACTTGTAATATGTGTTACATGGAGCTTTTCTGTTACTTGGCGCATTAGCTCTATAGGACAAAGTGCCCCTGCCATAATTCCTGTTCGCAAGGAACTGACATCAAATAAATTGAACATCGGATGATTCAGCTCTGCAATAAACATTGTCGGCACACCGTACAAAGCCGTACATCGTTCTTTATGTATAGATGCCAACACCACTAACGGATCGAAACGTTCAACCATTACCTGTGTAGAACCATGCGTTAGGCAGTTCATCGTTGCCAAAACAATACCAAAACAATGGAACAGAGGCACGCATACACACAATTTATCATCCGCTGTAAATTGCATAGCCTCGCCTGTAAAAAAACCATTATTTACGATGTTATAATGAGTGAGCATGACACCCTTAGGGAATCCGGTAGTGCCTGATGTATACTGCATATTCACGACATCGTGACAATTTACAGTACGCTTCGTTTTATTTAAGACATCACACGATACATTTTTACCTAACAACAATATCTCGGCAGTATTATACATTCCTCTATATTTTTCCTGTCCGATAAAAACGACATTCTTCAATTTAGGGAAACGCTCTACATTGAGGTAGCCTCTTTGAGTAGTTTTTAACTCGGGAGCCATCTCATAAACCATGTCAATATAGCTTCCATCAAAAACACCTTCGGTAATGCAAAGAGTATCTATATCTGCATTATCGACAATATATTCTAATTCGTGCTGCTTATAATTGGTATTGATCGTAACCAAAACCGCTCCAATCTTGGCTCCTGCATACAAAAAAGTCAACCAGTCGGGTACGTTTGTAGCCCATATACCAACATGAGAACCGGACTTAACTCCTATCGCCAAAAGCCCCTTAGCCATATTATTTACCCGCTCGTCAAACTCTTTCCATGTGAAACGAAGATCTCTATCTGAATATACTATATATTCTTTGTCAGGAGTTTTCTCTGCCCAATATTCGAGCCATTCTCCTATTGTTCTTTCCGATAGTTGCATTTCATGATTTTTGAAGGTATTATCATAAAGGAGTATAAATCACCGCTAAAATCTTAGCTCCACTTTCACCTCCCGCATGCACATGATGGGATACGATAGAATCGTAATAAATGCTATCCCCTTCTTCAAGCCAATATACATCAGTGCCATAGTTTATTTCAACAACACCTTCTAGGCAATAAATAAACTCTTCACCCTCATGCGTGGAAAGAATAAAATCAACACCTTTTTTTATGGGCTCAATCTGTATAACAAATGGCTCCATGTGCCTCCCCGATTTTGTAGAAGACAGAGAGTAGTAATCCATGTGTTTAACAGAGGAAGTATCTTTTGTAGAAAAGCTTATACTCTTGTTGTATTGTTCTTTGCGAGATATTACAGGACCCGACTCGTCCACATCATCAAGAAAAGTTCCCAATCTTACACCTAATACACGGGCTATCTTTATCAGCGGAGCTAAAGAAGGAATTCCTCCAGTCTCTTCTATTGCAACAACTTGCTTCTCGGCTAAGCCCGAACGCTCTATCATATCAGCAAGAGATATTGATT
The DNA here is from genome assembly GCF_000213575.1 of Dysgonomonas mossii DSM 22836. Classification (GTDB taxonomy): domain Bacteria; phylum Bacteroidota; class Bacteroidia; order Bacteroidales; family Dysgonomonadaceae; genus Dysgonomonas; species Dysgonomonas mossii. Next base: position 544,190 of record NZ_GL892004.1, on the reverse strand, counting down.
TCGATTCGCGGATTTCGCGAATCCTCTCCCCGATGCGTTTATTCGTTTTCATGAATAGATAGTAATGTTTATTATTTATTTTTAGTGTAATATACAAAAATATGATATTTCTTTAATTAGTATGACTAATAGTCAAGAGGATATTAAAAAACACTATTATAAATATATTTCTTTAACACAACTATTTCACAAATAAAATTCTAAACCAGAATATAAAAAACTATTCAATGAAATTTAAACAGGCTCTAAGTCCCTAATTTATATTTTCCATTTCATCAGCTTATTGTGCTGAATGAAGTCCTAACTTATTTCCTTCTGTATCCATAAATAATGCAAAAATCCCATTTCAGGAGTGATTGGGGTTTTCTGTACAATGATTTGTCCTCCATTTTTACTTATCTTTTCGAGCATTGGTTGCAAGTCATTTCCTGCATTCAGATAAAGAACCGCTCCATCACTTGTGGGTTTATAATCGCTGCCTTTAACTAAAACTACATTTACGGTTTCTCCGTCACTCGGCAAAACTCCCATTTGTGTTCCGTCCATATCGACTTCTTCGATCGTAATGTCTAAGATCGTTTGATAAAAATGAACTGCTCTTGAGAAGTCTGTTGTTGGAATCTCTACTATTGAAATTAAATTACGCATAATTTTTTATCTTTTATTATTTTAGTTAATTACATTGATTAGAAATTGCGAAGATAAAATACAGTTTATCTTCAAAATTGTATAAATGCGACATTACTAATCTTTTCGATAGAAAAGGGATGACAGCACATTTTGCCTGTCTTCTAAAAAATCTTTAGGATTGATTCCCGTAAATTCTTTAAAATCTTTGATAAAGTGTGCCTGGTCGTAATATTCGTTTTCGTAAGCGATTTGAGTGAGAGTTTCGGTTTTATGGTTAAGTAACATTTTCAGGGCAGCTTGTAAGCGGATTACTTTCCCCAATTGTTTGGGACTGATTCCAATTTGCTTTATAAAATTTCTTTCCAATTGTCTGCGTTTTGATACATTTTCTTTGAGGATTTTACTGATCGATGAATTTCCATTTGTTAGGAGAAGTGTATCAATAGTTGATTTTACAATATTGTCGATTGTGGCTTTCTCGTTGATTTTGTTCAATAAAAAAGTCTCGACAATCTTAATTCTTTGTTGCGTGTCGGTTGCGTGAATGATGTTTTGTTCCAAATCGTTTGCTTTTGTTTCTTCAAAAAGCTCAGTGATCGGGGTTTCCTTATTTGCAAGATTTTTGATAGACGTTTTTACAAAATTTGCAAAACCATAAGGATAGAAACGAACAGCAAAAGTATTTACATATCCTGTTGGTTTAATGTAAAAAGGGTCAGTGGTATGACCAAGCACCATTGCACGTGGTTGAAGGATAAATTCACATTCGGAAGTAAAACGTCTAATATCATCACCGAGAATAAAAGCCATTTCCAAACAGCCATCGGGCACAATTCGTTGTTTGTCTGCGTTATTTTCGGCAGGGACTTCCAACGTCCAGTAACATTTAACTAATGACTTAAGGACATTGCTTGGTTCAAATGTTTCGTACTGCATTTTTGCTAAGAGATTGTTTAAATTTCATTGAATTGTTGCAAAAAATTTATTTGCATAACCAATGCCAATATATTGAAAAAAGTTTATTATGGAAGGACCGTAAACGAAAACATGATGTAAAAGAGATATTTAATAACATTTTTACTTGGTAAAAACAGGCTTTCAATAGCAAATGTTACCTAAAAGACTATTCTAAATAGGAACCGGTGTATTATTATTTTTGCAAATGGTCATTTTATGAAGAGCAAGAGATTCCTCGAATATAAATAAGTTTAAGAAGTTATTCCTATTTTTGCCATACAAATAAAATAATTGTTGAACAATATCTGGTCTTAACAGATTATACATATATGAAAATATATTGGCAGATACTAAAGAAGTACAAAACAAGCCTCATTATAAGCCCGGTTCTTGTATTGATCACCGTACTGTGTGAAACAATACAGCCTTGGTTTATGGCAAAGATTGTAGACGATGGGGTTGTGCACCGTAACCTATCTGTCATTACTGAAATTGGAGCATACATGGTGGGGATATCCATTCTGGGACTTGTTGTAAGCATCATTAATGTATATGTATCTTCTCAAGCATCCATCGGATTTGGCACAGATCTTAGGAGCAAATTATTTTCGAAAATACAGCAGCTTTCTTTTACAGAAATCGATAGATTTAATTCCGCTTCATTAATCACACGTCTAACAAACGATATCACCCGTATACAGCAAGTTGCACTAATGAGTATGCGCTTGTTGTTACGTTCGCCGTTAATGTTGGTTATGTCTTTTTTCTTTGTTATAAAAATAAATACCGATCTTGCTTTTATCATGTTGGGAGTTGTACCTATACTTAGTATTAGCATTTTCCTCATCATGTATAAAGGGCTTCCACTCTTTATGAAAGTACAACAAAAGATTGATCAACTCAATGCCGTGGTAAGAGAGAACCTGATCAATATCCGTGTCGTTAAATCATTTGTAAGGGAGGATTTTGAAACTAAGAAATTTGAGAAGAGAAGCCATGACCTGCAAGATATGGTAGTGAATGCGTCTAATGTTGTGATAGCAATATTTCCTGTCATGCAACTGATAATGAATGTATCTGTTATCGTAATCCTTTGGGTAGGCGGAGCAAAAGCGATAGAAGGTAACCTTAAAGTGGGAGAGCTTATTTCTTTTGTCAATTACATGACACAAATACTGATGGCTTTAATGTTCCTCTCGATGGTGATTGTAAATATAGCGAGAGCTTCGGCCTCATCAGAGCGCATACTCGAAGTAATGAATACAGAACCCTCTCTTGCAAATACCGAAGAAGGCTTATCAAACAAGCATAAAATAACAAAGGGAGAAGTTACTTTCAGTAATGTCTTTTTCCGTTATAATGGCGGTGAAAACGATGTATTGAAGGATATTAATTTCCACATAAAACAAGGTGAAACAATCGCTGTAGTAGGAGCAACAGGGTCGGCAAAGAGTTCCATGCTTCAGCTTATCCCACGACTATACGATGTTACAGCAGGAGAGATTCTCATAGATGGAGTTAATGTAAAGGATTATAATCTGAAAGAATTGCATGCCGAAATAGGTATGGTACTGCAAAAAAATGAACTCTTCACCGGAACAATTATAGATAATCTCCGCTGGGGACGACCCGATGCAACAATAGAGGAAATAGAAGAAGCGGCAAAAGCAGCTCAAGCACACGATTTCATCATATCTTTCACAGATGGATATAACACTCTTTTGGGACGTGGAGGCATTAATGTTTCAGGAGGACAAAAGCAACGGATTTGTATTGCACGTGCACTATTACGTAAGCCCAAAATCCTTATATTGGATGATAGTACAAGTGCTGTGGATACGGAGACCGAACAGAAAATCAGATATAATCTTAACAATCTATTAAAAGGAACAACTGTCTTTATTATCACACAACGTATCAATACAATGCAATCAGCCGACAGAGTGATAGTACTGGAAGATGGTGAGATAGATGCTATTGGTAAACCTGACGAACTAATAGAAAAATCGAAGCTGTATCAGGAAATATACAACTCTCAACAAATAGTCTACTGAGGATATGGCACACGGAGATCACTACAAACAGAGCGGTAAGCCGACAGAGGTTAGGAAAACCTTCTTCAGGCTAATGGCATATCTTGCGAAGGATAAAAACCTTTTGATCGTTATCGGTTCCCTTATCATTATCAGCATCGGGTGCAATCTTGTTGGTTCATATATGATACGTCCTATCATCAACAATTATATCATACCGGGCAACTATGAAGGACTGCTGCATATACTTATTATTCTCGGTGTTATATATCTGATAGGTGTAGCCGCTATATATATACAATACAGGCTATTAAATAGAATAGGCCAGCGTGCAGTAACCCGTATGCGTACAGATCTGTTCAAGAAGATGGAAAAGCTGCCTATTAAGTATTTTGACACCCATCAGCATGGCGACATCATGAGCCGATATACAAATGACATAGATCAGGTGAGCAATGCTCTTACTGATAGCTTATCGGATATGCTGACCAGCGCACTGATGCTGATAGGGATATTCTCACTCATGATCTATATAAGCCCTATACTAACTTTAGCTACCCTGATTACCATCCCTCTCATGTTCCTTAGTGCCAAAACGATCGTAAAACGAAGCAAGAAATACTTCAAAGCACAACAAGATACACTGGGAGACGCAAATGGGTATATAGAAGAAATGATTAGCGGGCAAAAGGTGATCAAAGTATTCGGCTATGAGAAAAAGGTAGAACAGGACTTCAAACAACTGAATCAAAAGCTAAATGAGAAATCAAAAAAAGCACAATTTTACTCGGGAATGATGATGCCTGTGATGCAAAATCTTAATACTTTAAACTTTGTTGTTGTTACTATAGTCGGTGGGCTACTTGCTATATTCAGAGGGTTTGATGTCGGTGGATTGGCCGCATTTCTTCAATATTCCCGTCAGTTTGGTCGTCCAATAAATGAGCTTGCCAGCCTTTACAATAGCATACAAGCGGCAATGGCAGGAGCAGAACGTATCTTTCAGGTAATAGATGAGGCTCCGGAACAAGAAGATGCTCCCAATGCGATAAGCCTCAACGATGTGAAAGGTGATCTGGAAATGAAAGATGTCTATTTTGGATACAAACAAGACAAACTAATCCTAAAAGGAGTATCACTACATGCAACACCAGGGACGAAAATAGCGTTAGTGGGGGAAACAGGCGCAGGAAAGACAACTATATTGAATATGCTTCCCCGCTTCTTCGACATTAAATCGGGAGAAATAACCATAGATGGTATATCGATACATGATATAAAGAGAGAAAGCCTCAGGCAGTCGATGGCTATCGTACTACAAGACACCCATTTATTCACAGGAACGGTATGTGAGAATATCCGTTTTGGACACCCCGAAGCCACAGATGAAGATGTAATACAAGCAGCAAAACTAACCGCGGCGCATTCGTTCATCAAGCGGCTCCCAAAAGGATATCATACGATGCTCGAAAATGATGGGGCAAATTTGAGCCAGGGGCAGCGACAGCTATTAAATATAGCACGAGCAGCTATTGCAGACCCTCCTATCCTTTTGCTAGACGAGGCTACCAGCAACATCGATACCCGCAGCGAACTGCTTATACAAAAAGGACTGGACAAGCTAATGGAAGGACGTACCAGCATTATCATAGCACACAGGCTTTCTACAGTGCGTAATGCAGACAAAATACTCGTACTCGATGATGGCCAGATAATAGAACAGGGCACACATACAGAGCTACTTAACCTCAAAGGGAAGTATTACAGTCTGTATCAGGAACAGTTTGAAGAATTTTAGTGAAGTTATACTAAAAACCCCTATAATAATCAGATAGAAACCCAAAGGAGTAAAATTAACAATATATCTTATTCTCATATTTAAATAATCTTGTACTTTTAGCCCAATTTTCGAATTAGAATAATGAAAGAGAATCACAAAGTTCCGTTTAGCGCATTAGGTGTCGTTTTAGCAATAGGTATCGTATTTGGAGATATTGGTACATCGCCTTTATATGTGATGAGAGCTATCTTGAACACACTACCTGCGGGACAACACAACCATGCGGAATATATTCTCGGTGCTATATCTTGTGTGATATGGACTTTGACAATTCAAACCACACTTAAATATGTCATCATCACCCTTCGTGCCGATAATAAAGGCGAAGGTGGTATTCTTTCTTTATATGCCCTTATCCGGCAAAAATACCGTTGGGCTTATATCCTTGCCGGTATCGGTGCAGCCACATTACTTGCCGATGGCATTATAACTCCTGCCATGACCGTGATGTCTGCCGTAGAAGGGCTTCAACCAATCGCTCCGCATATACCGGTTATACCTATTACTGTAGCTATAGTACTCATCCTATTTCTGGTACAACCCTTCGGGACAGGCTCTTTGGGAAGATACTTCGGGCCACTGATGATCATCTGGTTTACGATGATGGCTGTAATGGGTCTAAGTCAGGTAGTACACGACCTGAGTGTATTCAGAGCTTTTAATCCCATGTATGCCATTCGCTTTTTGATAGAAGTACCACAGGCGATGATTATACTTGGTGCTATCTTTCTGTGTACAACAGGAGCAGAAGCCTTGTATTCAGACTTAGGGCATTGTGGACTGAAAAACATACGCATTTCATGGATCTATGTTAAAGCAGCACTTATACTCAACTACTTAGGACAGGCAGCATGGATTATTAATAGCGGACATGTCACCCCTGATGTAAATCCGTTTTTTTCGATGATGCCCGAATGGTTCAGACTCACAGGTGTAATAATGGCTACTGTGGCGGCAATTATTGCCAGCCAAGCATTGATAAGTGGGTCTTTCACCGTTATCAGTGAAGCTATATCCCTGAATATCTGGCCGAATGTAAAAATACAATACCCGACAGATATCAAAGGACAATTATACATCCCCTCTATCAACTACATGATGATGGTACTCTGCCTTATCATCATACTCACAATGCAATCTTCGATGAAACTGGAAGCGGCCTATGGTCTAGCCATCACCCTCAGCATGTTGATGACCAGCGCCTTGCTATTCCTTTATTTTATGAAAAAGAAGAGACCTCTGTGGTTTACCATTCCACTCACTCTATTCTTCGTTATCATAGAACTCAGCTTCTTCTTCGCAAATATGCAAAAGTTTGCACATGGAGGATTTATACCTATTATAATTGCAGGAGTACTACTCCTTCTGATGTATTCATGGTATAACGGACGCCGTATTAAACGCCACTATACAGTTTATGATCAGGTGGATGAACATTACGTCAGCCAGCTATTAAAGATAAGTGACGACACAACTATACCTAAAGCAGCGACCCATCTGGTGTATATAGTAAAAGCCAATAATAAGAACTTTTTAGAGAGCAAGATTGCTTATTCTCTATTTAAACGGACACCAAAACGTGCTGATACATACTGGTTTGTAAGAATAAAAAGAACCGATGAACCTTATGAATTCAGTTACGAAACAACGATATATGCCCCTAAGAAAATTTTCCGTGTCAATATCCGTGCAGGGTTTAAACTAGGAATACACACAGACAAATATGTAAACTTGATAACCAACGAGTTGGAACGACTAGGTCTTGTAGATCTAACGTCTCGATATCCATCTATGCAGGATGCTAAAGAGAAACGAGGAGATTTTAAGTTTATGATTGTAGACCGCATATTCCGCAATGTGCACATGAACCCTTCAAGACAGATTATCTTAGGATGCTACAACCTTGTAAAGAGATTAACAACCTCAGACACACAGATGTATGATATAGACCCATCTCTTGCTGTTGTTGAGACTGTACCATTAAGGCAAGTAGACCATACCGAGGAGCAACTGAAAGACTTGCTGAACCAAGCAAATGAAGCGGAGTAGTTAAACTCGAAGTCCGTCCAGCAGCTTCACATAAAGCTCTATAGCCTCCCTTATCTCACTCAAATGGATATATTCGTTTGCTGTATGCGAGCGGGCTGAGTCTCCGGGTCCCATCTTCAAGGTAGGAAAAGGCATAAATGTCTGATCAGACAACGTAGGCGATCCATAAGGAGTTTTTCCAATGATAATAGCACGTTGAACAAACGGATTTTCGAGAGAAATTCTCGATGAATTCAGGCGAAAAGACCGGGGTTTTACTTCACAGTCTGTATGCTTATCTATAATATGATAAAGTTCTTCGTTGCTATACAATTCATTGCTTCTTACATCCACAACAAAGTGACACTTGTCGGGTACTACATTATGCTGTGTTCCTGCACTCACCATACTTACAGTCATCTTTACAGGCCCAAGCAAATCGCTTGTCTGCGGAAACTCGTACGTCCTAAACCATTCGATATCTTTGATCGCCTTATAAATCGCATTCTCTCCTTCGTTACGTGCAGCGTGTCCCGCTTTTCCGTATGAAGTACAATCAAGCACTAAGAGACCTTTCTCCGCAATAGCAGGATTCATCTGAGTAGGCTCACCCACAATACCAAACGTAATCTCCGGAAGTTCGGGAACAACAGCTTCAGCTCCACCATTACCGGAAACCTCTTCTTCGCACGATGCTAAGAAAATCAGATTATAATCTTGTTTCTTTTGTGCCAACATAAAGAAAGCATGTAACAAGCACACCAAGCTGGCTCCTGCATCGTTACTTCCCAATCCGTAAAGTGTATCTCCGTCTTCCTCGGGAAAGAAAGGGTCTTTTGTCCAGCCGGATACAGGACGAACAGTATCCATGTGCGAATTGAGCAGAATAGTAGGTTTTGAAGAATCAAAATCCTTGTTCCGAATCCAAAGATTATTTCCCTTTCTATCGGGAGAAAATCCCATCTTACGCATGCACGAAATTATTACTTCTGCTACATGATGCTCCTCTCTACTGAAAGATGGAGTACTTATCATTTCCTTCAATAGATCAACTGCATTGTAGTATAAAGCATCAATATCTTGTTCCATAGATTTTATATTTTAGTGAAAAGGTGACAAAAGTGACACTTTTTCCATTGTTTTGAGTTGTTACTTTTTCTATTATTGAAGCGCATCAAGCTCTTATATTAGATAATATTAAGTATTTATTATAGCTATTCGAACAAAGGATACACACTTTATTCTTTATCACGTACAATCAGTTCGCCGATCTTTAAGTCCAACGGCGTAGTGATCTTTATATTGGTTACTTCCCCTTTTACAAGATGGACATTTACGCCCATCGCTTCTACAACCGAAGCATCATCGGTAAATGTTTCTTTGAAGTCCGTTTGATACGCTTTTTTAAGAATATCCACCTCGAAGACCTGAGGCGTTTGCACCAACCGTATCTTAGACCGATCAACAATGCGGCTTTTATCCTCATCAACAACTTCCCTGAGGCTGTCGGTAGAGTCTATAACAGGTATAACAGCAGGGTATTCTCTCGCAGCATCAAAACACCGCTTTATCATCTCTTCCGAGCCAAAAGGGCGAACTCCGTCTTGCACACCAACCAATCCGTCAGCCACAAGAGCCAATCCGTTTTTCACTGAATGAAAGCGAGTTTCTCCTCCATTGGCAATTGCATGTTCTATCGTGAAGTTATATTCTTCGCACAGGCTTTTCCAATACTCCTGATGAGAGTCAGGCAACACCAAAACAATATTTATATCCTCATCAAACCGATAGAAAGCCTCTATTGTATGCATAAGAACGGGTTTACCGCCGATAGGAATAAACTGTTTCGGCAAATCATTACCCATGCGCAGCCCTTTTCCTCCGGCTACTATAATGACATTTTTTTTCATTCTATTTCGTCCAGAATCTTTTGTATTTCTACATTCGTTTTTTGCAACTTATCTTTACAAAACTTAATGAGGGTTGCCGCTTTTTTTACTTTTTCGAGAAGGATATCTACATCCAAATCTTCATTTTCGATACTGCCCATAATGTCCTGCAATTCTTGCATTGCTTCTCCGTATGTTTGCTCTTTCTTTGCCATAATTTATTATTAGTTACAAGAACAAATTATAATTATTTCTATCATTTATTACCAACCGAACACAATTGTTCTTTTTTTTATTCCAAGTCTATTAACCGAAGATTGATTTAATCAGCATATATATAACCGTAGCAACAGCCAAGGAGAGTATTGCGAACTTCAGTTTTTCAAGAAGTGTATAACTTCTCTTGAGTGCAATATTTACCTCTCCAAACTTATCTATAAAATAAGCATTTCTCCCTTTCTCCATAATCAAAGCCAATCCATCGGAAAAAGAATAGACCCTCTCATAAATAAGGGACACAAGTACTTTATTTTCCTTGTTTATAAATCCCCATTTGCTACCCATCTTTGCAGCGGCAAGCCCTTCTGAGAAAATAGATAAGTCCTCATATATAAAAGGAATAATTTCCTCTCCACTTTCATTAATAAAGCCGTATTTTCCGTTTAAATTGGCATACGCTAATCCTTCTGAATATTGGGATGCAATATCGTCATATATAAAAGAAACTCTTTCATTACCGACCTTGTCGATCACTCCCCACTTCTTATCTTTAGCGATACAAATCAGACCATCTTTACATTTTACACCTTCCGAACGATCATATATAAAGGGAATAACTTCATTACCAAAAGTATCGATAAATCCGCATTTTTCATCTTTGCAAACACAAATAAGCCCTTCGCTAAACTCGAAGATATCATCATAAACAAATGGCACAACTTCGTTACCCTGTTTGTCTATTATTCCGGCTTTACCATCCTTAAAAACACCACAAAGATCTTCCGAAAAGCAGTTTATCCGATCATAACGGCAAGGGATCACCGATTCTCCCTTTTTATCGATAAATCCCCACTTACCATCCTTGCATACCCCGGCTAATCCATTCGAAAACACATCAGCATCTTCATACTCGATAGGAATAACCTCGTTACCGGCTTTATCAAGATATCCGCATTTTCCCTTCTTTTGCACCATTACCAAGCCTTCGGAATAACTAAAAGCCATTTCATAAATACAAGGAACAACCAATTCTCCGAATTTATTAATAAACCCTGTCCCCGATTTTCGTATAATGTGTGCCATCCCCTCTTGAAAACTGAATGCGTAGGAGAAGGGTATTATATTGTTATTGATATTTTTCAAGTCTTTAAATTTAATAATCGTTTTATAAATAAATCTTATTTGTTCATAAAAATATCATCAAGCATTTTATCCATATTTTGCTTGTTGCTTTCACTATATCCAAACCAAGACCCTATGATTTTGCCGTTTTCATCAAGAAGATAATATTGTGGAATTCCATTGACCTGATATCTTTGATTTATATCATCTCTATTTATCATTCCAAGAGAATGGGCATCAAAACTCTGAACATAAGAGACCTGAGACCAGCGATTCAATTCATATTTTTCTATTGAATTAATCCAATCTGCTTTATTATCATCTTTTGAGATTCCAATTATTGCAAAATTTTTATTTTTATATTTCTCTTGTATTTTCTTCAGATGAGTCATTCCTTCAATACAATACGTACACCAACTAGCCCAAAAATCAAGTAGTACATATTTCCCTCTATACTCACACAATTTTACGACTTCTCCTTTGATATCAGGAGCACTAAAATCAGGAGCGACACTTCCTATTTGTGTATTTTCTTTGCCTTGTATGTAATAATCAACGTCCTTTCCTCGCAAAGTATTTTTTAGGCTATCGCCTAAATACATATATAAATATCTAGCGTCCTTGACATTTATCATTTTAGAAAATAGCAAATCTCGTATAAGTTGTGGGGCTATATATGAATCAGTATATTTCATAATAAATTCTTTTTGAGACTTCACTATAGCATCAACAACTCTTTTCTTTTCCACAGAAGTATCGGGTTTTATCTGAACATGTATAAATTCTTTAGACAACGCTTTAAGATCTTCATTAAATAAAAGTTCATATTCTTTTTGGGTCTTCGACCCTTCTACATCAAAGCTATTTAAGCTATCATTCAAAATCTTGATTTGAATTTTTGATGGTTCAACAAAAAAACGAATATTCACATCATTCACGACTAAAGTAGCAAAGGAAGGTGTCTTCGTTTTACCTTCGAAGGTAAATTTTCCGGATTCTATTTTTGCAGAATCTTTAATTTCGACCCACTGATTTTCTCCTTCAATCGTATACTTCAAATAGGCCAATCCATGATTAACCCCTTCAATCGACCCTTTTAGTAAAAAACTATCCGGATTGTTATTTTTACAACTAATAAGAAAAAAAATAATACAGGTTAACAAAATACTTTTTTTCATACCTATATGATATTTCTGAAATTTATTTATTTCACTATAGAATCAAGCTTCCCATCAGCAAACACGGTGGTCAGTTTATCCCCTTTTTTCACTGCGCTACTTTGCTTTATCACTTTCCCATCTTTCATGGTCAAGGTATATCCTTTTTTCAGAATATTCTCGGGCGACGCCAAAAGAAGATGTTTTTCAAACATGTCCAATTGTGTATTTTCATCCTTAAACTTTTGCAAAGCAACTCGTTTTAAAGTATTCTCAAACACTGTAAGATTGTTTATACTCTCTTTGTTTAATTGCTGCGATTCCCTGATAAGAATATCCTGGAACGAAGACAACTTACTATGATTTTCTTTATGTGAACTTTGCAAACCTCTTATCAAAACATTCTTTGCAGAGGATAGAATTGTATCCTGCTCTTTGAGCCATGCTTTAAGTAAGAATGTATTCTTTGTTTCAAAAACGCTTAAACGTACAGCCTCATCCTGTAGTCTTTGCGTAACGACAGAGACAATATCATGAGCCATTTCGTCCAATTCCATCGCTGTTTCTGCAATATTCCCGATCAAGAATTCCGCAACAGCAGTGGGCGTCTTCATGCGTGTATGCGCTACGATATCCAGAACCGTATCGTCCCGCTCATGCCCTATTCCTGTTATTACAGGCAAAGGAAACTGTGCACAGCTTGCTGCCAAAAGATAAGAATCAAAGCTGCTCAAATCCGAAGTTGCTCCTCCTCCCCGAATAATAACTACGGCATCGAAACAATCCTGATATTCATAAATACGCTCCAATGCTGAGATTATAGAACTCTCGGTGCGCTCACCTTGCATGAGAGCCGGAAATAACTTGGTATAAAAAATAAATCCATAAGGATTATTTGCCAATTGATCGAGAAAATCCTCATATCCTGCAGCTGTGGGAGAAGATATTATGGCAATCTTATTTGTAGGAATAGGCAATTCGAGTTCTTTATTTAAGGAAAGAACTCCGTCTTCTTCCAATTGTTTTATTATTGCGGCTCTATTCAGCGCCTGATCTCCGAGTGTATAAGTGGGATCGATATCGTGAACCGTAAGCGTGAATCCGTATAGTTCATGAAACTCAACACTTACCTGAACCAGCACTTTCAGCCCCGATGAAAAGGTCTGTTTTGTCGTGTTCTCGAAATACGCCTTGAGTATATAAAACGTATTTGCCCATATCATTCCCCGGGCTTTAGCAATCAAGGCTCGCCCGTTTATATCCTTCTCTATGAACTCGAGGTAGCAATGTCCATTCTGATTGACACGCACATCGCTTGTCTCAGCACGAATCCAAAACACTTCGGGAAGGGTCTCTTTCAAGACACCCTTGATGAGATTATTCAATTCATAAAGAGAGATTGCAGGACGGTTCATTTCTTTCCTTTCTTTAGCGGCTGTTGCACTGCTGTTTTTTTATCAACCAACTGTTGTGCTATCTCCATCGCTTTCTTCATATCGGGAATACCATAACCATAATCCCTGTTCGGATGCTCATAAATATCAGAAGATTGCCTTACCACCTCTATTATCTCCTTGTTGGTCAATGCAGGAAAAGCCTGCCACAGGCAAGCTACCATACCGCACATAATAGGTGAAGAGAAAGAAGTTCCACTTTTATATGTAACCAACCCATTGTCTCCCACTACCGTTGCTCCTTGTCCGAGAGCCATTACATCGGGTTTTATCCTAAGATCCTCGGTCAAGCCTCTTGAGCTAAACGGAGCTATAACAGAGTCTTTCTGAACAGCACCTACCGTCAATATATTGAAGGCATCGGACGGCGGAGTTATTTTCTCCCATTCCGAATCTCCAGAATTACCCGCACTGATAACGACCAATATTCCTTTCTTTGCTGCAGCATCAGCCGCACGGGATATAAGAGCCGTTCTTCCTGTCAGGTCTTCATGTGTATAGCTTTTTGCCGGATAGTCGAAACTATTATAACCGAGCGATGTATTTACTATATTAACGCCAACACTATCGGCAAACTCGATAGCTGCTGCCCAGTAATCCTCTTCTATAGGATACTCACTGCGAGCATCTTCAGATCCCAGCAACCAAAAACTAGCTTCAGGAGCTGTTCCCACAAACTGCATAGGCTTATTCGTCCCAATGCAAGACAACACATTTAATCCATGCTGGTTGGCTCTATTAAACATATCTTCATTTTCGTAAACAAAGCCTTTGTATCCTTTGATATCCAAATTGTCTAGCATTGCGATTTGAGGTAAATGATTAAAGCCGGCATCGATTACAGCAATTGTCATCCCTTTACCTTTATACCCCGAATCATGAAGGTATTGTCCGTTATTAATTTTGATATTGTTTTTTCCTCTTGCGTAATAATCACCAAACACTACAGTTTCCACAGCCGGATAGGCGATTATACTATCCTTCTTTGTTTCTTCTACCGGCTTACCTCTCCATACAAACAATGCATCCGACACAAAAGGCAACGCCTTATACTTATCAACCATTGTACTATCCGAACAATGAACGGCAACGGTTCGCTGCCACTTGCTCTGTGCTACAACTTTTCCTCCAATACTTTCAATCGCTTTTATATACTCTTTAGATATCGGAAGGTCGGTTTCATCGATCTTTATATTATATTTCTGTCTCCTTTCAAGCGACTTAGCGGACAGAAAGTCTTCCGGCTTATCAATAGAATAATCGCTTTTTTTATCCTTGAGTGTAAGGCGGAATTTATAGTTATATTCCTGAGAGAATACAGAAAGTGAAGCTGCTAGCAAGAAGCAAACAAAAAATGTAGTTCTTTTCATATCTTTATTCGTATGTTTTATACAAAAATAAGGATAATAGCTTTTAGTTGGTATAAGATGTATCGTTATTTGTAAAATATAGGAAGTAAATAGAATATATTAATGATTTAAGGAAAGTTTATGTTATGAAAAACTTAAACAACTTAAAGTATCTAAATCATAAAATAGAAAAAGAGGTAATATCTTATCCGAAAGGAACAATTAATTACCTCTAAGTAAATCATATAGAATAAAGAGAAGGTGTGTCGCTATAGCAAATTTCCAATCTTAAAACCTAAAAATGCGGTTCGTGGCAAGCTAGGACCATAAATGTATGAAGGGTCACGGTCGATGCCTTTATCAAAGTCATTCTGATATGAATTGAAAATATTTTTCATACCTGCAAACCATTCTATAGTAATATTACCCGCAAGCCTCATATCATAATGGAACTTAACTCCTGTATCAAAAAAGGTTTTTGACTTGCGCAATTCTCCGGCTTCGGGGTTAGCGATCTCGGGACCAAAGTACGGAACTAACATTTTGCCTGTATAATTCCCCGTTGCAGATACCCCAAAATTACGAGCAAACTCCCAATCCAACGCTAAAAACCCATAAGCGTCCGGTGTTCGGAAAAACCTCTTTTCACCGAAGGTTTCATCACTCACTTTGTATCGGCTCGACTGAACAGTAAATCCTGCATTCAGACTTAATTTATCGGACGGCATAAGCTTCACCTCTAGGTTTACACCCTGAACAGCAGCTCCATCTTTAGAATTGATACGAGTATAAATCACTGTTCCATTTTCGTCAGGCTCACCAATTTCGTTTCTGAATGGATTATGCAGTTTATTATAGAACCCTTCTACCAAAATATTTGTATTGATACTTCCTATTTTTTTATTAAAGTCGAAGGATAATGTAAAGCTAGAGCTATTTTCTTGTTTTAGATGTGGGTCATTCTTGTTGATTACCTGACGAGAGCCGGATGTTTCTATATGAAGATCTTCATCAAAAATTTGAGGAGCACGATACCCCTTTGAGAAACCAATACGGGTCTGCAAATATGATGAAATATCATACATTATACTTGCCCGGGGCACAACTACCGTTCCCGACTTATCGCTATCGGTCTGCTTATCATCAATAGAGTAATGTTCTACACGTGCTCCGGCTAGGAACTTTGCTTTTCCTACCTTTATCTCATATTGTGCAAAAGCTCCCGTAATATTCAAAGCCTGATCGGATACTATACGATTCGGAACATGCGTGACAATGATATCTGTACCTCCCTCATTCAGTTTATATTCGGGATATCCTAGCTTCATATCGGTAAGGTGCGAGCCGGTATGCTCCACTCCACCGATTAATGTAGAGACATCGTTGACCGACAACTTATATTGAACACCCATATTATAGGTTTTATCCTTTGTATTTCCATAATCGCTCAACGACTGCTTGGCTCCATAGTAAGAATCTCGATCAAGATATTGCCCCGAACCGAATACTGTAAGCAAATCACTCTCTCTGAAATATTGCTCGTATGTCAATGCCCCGGTTATCATATCATGCTTTACCGACTCGGAGATATCTCTTTCGTGGTCGGGATAGTCTTGCTTATTCCCTCCTTTGCGCTCTTCTCGGATATTAAAAAAGTCGAGGCTCAATTTACTTCTGTATGCCGGACGATAAAAAATACGAGTTCCGATAACCGTATTCTTCATAGGTGCTATTTCCGAAAAGCTATCGCCATTTGCATCAAACATATTACGATCTCGCATATTTCCGAAAACAGAGATACCCGTCTTATGATCTTCGGTTACCAATGTAGCATTAAACGTAGCGTTATAATCTGCCACAGAGCCATTCGAACCGCCTACCCCCATTCCGATGAGAGATGTATTCAGGCCGGCTTCGAAGCTATTTGTCTTCGGATCTTTAAGTATAAGATTTATTGTTCCTGCAATTGCATTCGAACCATATAAAACAGAGCCACCGCCTCTGACTACCTCGATACGTTCAAGCATATTAGACGGAATAAGTTCAAGCCCATATACTCCCGCCAAACCGCTAAATATAGGGCGGCTGTTTATCAATATCTGAGAATAAGGACCTTCCATCCCATTCATTCTCACTTGCGAAAAGCCACAGTTCTGGCAATCATTTTCATAACGTAGACCTGTACAAAAGTTAAGTCCTTCACCTAATACTACCGACTGTGTGGTCTCAAGCATCTTTGTACTTATCGTGTTCACAATTACAGGAGCCTCGGTACGTTTCTGCGATGTACGCCCTGCGGTTACCACTACTTCATTAAGATTAAGAGCATCTTCTTCTACCTCGAAGTTAATTTCTATAGATTTGCCTCTTTTAAGTTCAACTTCTTTTTCCTGCGGCTTGTATCCGATTCCATGTGTTACGGCTATAAACCTTCCCTCAGGTAAGTTCGTTAAGGAGTAATGCCCGGTGGCATCGGTTGACACACCTATTGTTGTATTTTTCAGTACAACGTTTATAAATGGAATATGCTCGCCTGTTTTAGCATTGACGACATGACCAAATATATTGGCATCTGTCCTGATCAAATTAGCATGTATAAACGAAGAGAAAAATAGAAGGATAATAAACAATAGAAAGTGTTTAGAAAGACGTTTTAAAAAATTCATAGTGTGTTTAAAATAAGAATAGATAAATTGTTGTTTCTGGATGCGACGCAAAGGTATAAAAATCAAAAAAATCCGACAATCACTATTTCTAGGTATTTTATTTACGTTATAGTAATCTATAATAAGTATCCTCTCTATATCTATAAAAGAAAAAAATCCGCAATATTTAAATTACAGATTTTTCATTTTATGTATTTAAAACACTATAGGGCCTCCTCCCGGATGACCTCCGGGGCCTCTACCTCCCCAGCCTCTATCTCCTCCATCCATATCTTCTCTTTTTGTACCTTTTCCAAATATCTGGAACTTATACACAAAATTGACCATAAAGTAACTATTGATCGTATTAGAAATGGATTCTTGTATATATAATGCATTCTGATCGATATTTATATTACTTCTCTGCTGCAAGATGTCATATATTTTGAACCGTAATAAAGCATTTCCCGTATATTTGTTTTTAAATATACCTTTCAGCATCGAATCCATATTGTAAGTTACCGAAGCATTCCACAGCCATTCATTCAATTTATAACCGGAAGTATAACCCGAGTTGGTCGAATATTGAATATCTGATTGCAAAGTAAGCCCCAAAGGGAAATAAGTGGTGAAGTCACCCTTCGCTCCATAATTAAATGTCTCTCTGTCCTGATCGGTTGATATTGTATTTTTTATATTGTTATATCCGAAGTTACCGCCGATATTCAACAAAAAGCGAGCATCGCTCAACGTTCTTATCTGATCATCAAGAGAACCGGTGCGAAACTGCAATGTCATATTCTCTCTAAAGTTATATGTATCTGCCTTATTTTCCCTTTCATTTATAAATGTAGTGTTGTGGGCATATCTTCCCATTGTAAACGTATTAATCGAGAACTTCTTGTTTCGAAGTGGAGTATTATACGTCAAACCCATAAAACCATCCATATTGCCATCTACATTCTTATAGGTCATTTCACGTCCCTGATCTTTGTATGTAGAAACATTGACGATAGCATCCATTGTATAATTGAAATTTGTGAAAATAGCCAAGTTTGAATTTCTGTTTGTGTTGAAATTCTGATATCGTCCTCTCAAGCTATGTTGAAAGCTTGGCTTCAAATCGGGATTACCATAAGTAACATCAAACCCGCTCTGAGATATGATTCCATCATATAGCTGGGTTGTCGTAGGCTGCGATGTTCTACCACTATAATCTACCCGAAGTGTATTTCTTCTATCCCACTTATAATTAAACTGGGCATTAGGAGCAAAACTCAGAGAATTGCGGGGCTTTATATCTTTTTCAGGCTGGCCGGGCTGAAAAATACTGGTCTTAGACCTCGATGGCTCTAACCCGACTCCCAATGTATAATCGAACTTTTGCCTAATCGATTTAAAATTTAGAGAAACATTCTGGTTAAGGAAGTCATTCTTCACATTACGTGTATATTCTTCAGCTATCACATTATAATTTCCTTCGGCATCTTTATTGTAAGCCTTGCGGTCAGTCTCAGAATGGTTATTACGTACATTATAAGTCAATTGCAAAAAATTATTTCTTCCCAAAGGCTCTACATACGAAACAAATGCACGCCAATTATAACCTTTGTCATCCTGCAATGACTTTTGATCCCTGATGGAATCATTCTTAAGAGGGTCTGCATAGATAGAGTGAGAGTAATCATAGCCTTCACTGTCCGAATTATTCAGTCCACCCGAAAAACTGAAACTCAGTACTCGCCCCTGATTATTCAACTTACGACTGATATCGAGATTTCCGCTCAAGGAAAGCCCCTTTCCATCAACCGTATTCCAAGACGATTCCTTGTAGTTTCTCTCAGGATTATCAGCAAATGAAGTTTCACTTTCCCCCTCTTGATCATTTCTGTTCTTATTGTATTGTATATTCGGTCTGAAAACGATCTTTGTCAGTGAATCGGGAGTCCATTCGAAGCGAAAGTTTGCACCGAAGTTATCACTTTTATTATTTCCGTACGAATTACCATTTTGAGTTTGACTGGTTCCTGTAAATCTTCTGCTTGTCATAATAGATACATCATTATCCACAGAACCATACCGAACATTTCCTCCATATTTTAGCTTATCCGAATACTCAGTAGCAAAGTTCAACCCTCCATTTAGTGTTTTTGCAACTCCATTGTTAGCACCAAATCTCAATCGCCCTCCGCCACGTCCACCAAAGGCACTCGAGGCAAAATCTGAGAAACTGGCATTATTTGTATTATTTAATCCTCCCAACAGTGTAATTTGAATATTATCCCGCATATAATTAAATACCCCATTTGCTTCATAACGCTTTTTACTTCCATAGCCGACATAAGTATCGCCCATAAAACCCTGCTTCATACCTTTCTTTATCGTTAGATTGATCACGGTTTCGTCATCGCCATCATCAAAGCCGGTCATCTGAGACATGTCAGATTTACGATCAAGCACCTGAAGCTTATCTATAATATTAGCGGGCAAACTTTTAGATGCAACTTTGGGGTCATCGCTGAAAAACTCTTTTCCGTCTACAAGGAATTTTTTAACTTCCCTTCCGTTGATTGTTATTTTTCCATTCTCATCTATTTCAGCGCCGGGCATTCGTTTTATCATATCTTCTACCACATCGCTTTGCTGGGCTTTATACGAGTCGGCATTGTATTCTATGGTATCGCCTTTCACTTGTACCTCTATAGCTTTAGCTTCCACTACAGCCTCCCCAAGCATAATAGCATCCTCCTTCATGTATATATCGCCAAGGGACACAGACTTTTGGGCATTTGCTTTGAAGTACTGATCCGTATATCCAATAAATGATATTTGAGCAATATAGCGTCCTTGTCTGACTCCTACGCTGAATTTTCCATTCTCGTCCGTCACTGTACCAGTTACATACGCACTATCTCTAGCATTTAGGATTCTTATACTGGCCATCTCTATCGGCTCTTTCATTTCATTGTCGAATACTGTTCCTGTTATCGCTGTGGTCTGCGATTGTGCACTCAATCCTAAAAATGCACATAGAAATAAAAGTATGGGGATATTCCTTTTCATTTTCCTTTTAATTATTTTTGACTGATTTCTGTGACTGGCAAAACATTAAAAGGTTTAATTATATTTCTATTTTTTATAAATCTTTTTATTTTACTATCTTTTTATATCTTTATAAAAGAAGAAACGGCAAAGATAATCTTTCTGAAAAAGAGTTATCTTTGTATCCAATATAACCTACTTAAAAGAAAAATAAAAAGCTTTACCGCTTCACGATATGGCAAAAAAAACAGTCAGGAAAAAGAAAACTCAAGATAAAAGCAGCTCTTTCATCGAATTCATAAAAAAAGAGCGTACAAAATTCCTATTGGGAGTCTGTCTCTCATTTTTTGGGGCATACATACTACTGGGAGAAATATCATTTTTCTTTACAGGTGCTGCCGATCAAAGCAAGGTAACAAATAAATTCTTTCTTGATCTTATTTCTCACAAACAGGAAATAAGCAACTGGACAGGTGTTGTAGGTGCATTCGTCGCAGAGAAGCTTATAAACAATTGGTTTGGAATATTCTCGCTGCTTATCCCGGTATATCTTATACTGATGGGATTGAAGTTGATGCGTGTCGTCAACATTTCGGCTATCCGTTCATTCCTGCTTATGGCTTATGCCCTTGTGTGGGGTTCTATTACATGTGCTTTTATTTCGAGACTGATAAACGACGGAAGCAACATCCTTTGGGGTGGTCGTCACGGAATGTGGGTAGAAAGAATACTGGAAGCCGCATTGGGTATACCGGGCGTTATTATGGTTATTATTCTTCTACTCATTATATTCCTTATCATTACAAAGAAAGCTTCTATGGAATTCTTCCGTGGACTATTTAAGAATCCACTAAAAAGCTCTAATCAGGAAGAAGAGATAATCGAAGAGGAAGAAGAGGTATATGAAGAAGAGCTTCGGGCTGAAGAAAAGAAAAGCTGGTTCAGCTTTTTAAGGAGAAAGAAAAAAGAGGATGATCAATCTTCGGAAACAGAGGACTTAGGAGATGACTTTATATTACCTACAGCTACCGCAAAGGATAAGAAAACAAAGGACAAGCCGGTAACATCGATGAAGATCGACAACGATTTCGAGATTGTAATACCTGAGGATGAAGAATTTAATCCTACACAAAATACATTTATTCCTCCCGCAAATCCTCAGTCTGTTACGAATACGGAAAATGTTCCGGACTTCTTGCCCGAAGGCGAAGAGATGGAAGAATACGATCCGACCAAAGATCTATCTAGCTTCCATTTCCCATCTACAGAATTGCTGAAAATATATGACATGACAGGCAAAGGTGTAGATATGGAAGAACAGAATGCCAACAAGAGTAAGATCATCACGAC
Source organism: Dysgonomonas mossii DSM 22836 (assembly GCF_000213575.1). Classification (GTDB taxonomy): domain Bacteria; phylum Bacteroidota; class Bacteroidia; order Bacteroidales; family Dysgonomonadaceae; genus Dysgonomonas; species Dysgonomonas mossii. The sequence goes on along the minus strand of NZ_GL892004.1, from coordinate 522,475 downwards.
TCTACAAAATTATGGTATCGAGATCACATCCATCAAAGCAACTGTAGGACCTACAATCACCTTATACGAGATCGTACCAAAAGCAGGTGTACGCATCTCAAAGATCCGTAACCTCGAAGACGACATAGCTCTTAGCCTCTCGGCTCTGGGTATACGTATTATAGCCCCTATGCCGGGTAAAGGCACGATAGGAATTGAGGTTCCGAACAAAGACCCTCAGATAGTCTCGATGCAATCTGTAATCGCCTCTCGCAAATTTCAGGAATGTGCTTTCGATCTCCCCGTTGCTTTAGGGAAGACAATCACAAATGAGATTTTCATGTTCGACCTATGCAAAATGCCTCACTTACTGGTAGCAGGAGCAACAGGACAAGGAAAATCGGTGGGATTAAATGCCATAATAACTTCGTTACTATACAAAAAGCATCCGGCCGAAATGAAGATGGTACTGGTTGACCCAAAGATGGTAGAGTTCAATATTTATTCAAGAATAGAGAAACACTATCTGGCAAAACTCCCTGACGCAGAAAAAGCGATTATCACCGATGTCACCAAAGTGACTGAGACGCTAAAATCTCTGACTAAAGAGATGGATGATCGTTATGAGCTGCTTATGAATGCCGGAGTGCGTAATATAAAAGAATACAATGAAAAGTTCCGCAAACGCCGACTAAACCCATTGAAAGGACACCGCTTTCTGCCTTACCTGGTTATTATCATCGACGAGTTTGGCGACCTGATAATGACTGCCGGAAAAGAGATAGAAATGCCTATCGCCCGTATTGCCCAAAAGGCTCGTGCCGTAGGTATGCACATGGTGATAGCAACACAGCGTCCGACAACAAATATCATTACAGGAACGATAAAAGCGAACTTCCCTGCCCGTATGGCTTTCCGTGTCACTTCGCAGATCGACTCCCGCACTATACTTGATATGTCAGGTGCCAATCAATTGATAGGACGTGGAGATATGCTCTTCTCACAGGGCAGTGACCTTGTACGTATCCAATGCGCCTTTGTCGACACTCCTGAGGTGGAAGGTATCGCTCAATATATAGGAAATCAACAGGGTTATTCGAGCGCATTCGAACTCCCTGAATATATAAGCGAGATGGGCGAAGACAAAGGTGGAAGTATCGACCTCAATGATAAAGACCCACTATTTGAAGAAGCTGCACGCCTTCTCGTAGTTCACCAGCAAGGATCGACATCGCTAATACAGCGTAAATTCTCTATCGGATACAACCGTGCAGGTCGCCTGATGGATCAATTGGAAGCAGCAGGGATAGTAGGGCCAACACAAGGAAGCAAGGCTCGTGATGTTCTTATTGCTGACGAATACAGCTTAGAACAGAAGTTAAATTCATTTGGCTAAGCCGCCTTAGGGATCAACATGATTATACAAAAAAGACTAGGAAAGTTTAATATTTAAACCTTTAATGAATAACAAAGTCAAAGAAGCTAAACAATATAACAAAAGATGAAAACAAAGTTACTTTCCCTTATATCACTCTTAGTATTCACATTGAGCACTTCTGCACAAGATGCACGCACGATCTTAGACAAGGCCGCCGAAACATACAACAAAGCCGGAGGAGTTGTAGCAAGCTTTACCTTAGACTCTAAAGACACAAAGGCTAAATTGGTATATAGCTACGATGGCAAGGCTTATATGAAGGGAGACAAATTCAAGATAGAAATACCCGATGCTATTACTTGGTTCGATGGTAAAACACAATGGGTATATGTAAAAGATACTGAAGAGGTAAACATCAGCAATCCTACAGGTGCAGAGCTACAAGGAATAAGCCCTTCTATGCTTTTCAGTATTTATAAGAAAGGCTATAATCTATCATATAAAGGTGAAAAAAGAATAGGAGGAAAAACCGTTTTGGAGATAGAACTCATTCCCCAAAAGAAAAATGCAGACATCACCAAAATACTGGTACAAATAGATAAAGCCAGCAATGTATTCTCAAAGATCACACTGACAGATAAAGCCGGCATACAAAATATCTTATCTATAAAAAGCTATCAAACAGGGAGTAATATTTCTGATGCTACTTTTTCTTTCAATAAGAAAGATTATCCCAGTGCAGAAATTGTAGACCTTAGATAACATAGATTGTGTTTATCATTACATAGAAAATACGAACCGAATAACCTTTGAGGATATAAGCGAATTCTATATCTTTGTATAAAATATAAACAAAACATATAAAAACATAAGACATGAACGAAAAAGTACGTTGCCTCATTATTGGCTCAGGACCTGCGGGATACACTGCAGCTATTTATGCATCGAGAGCAAATCTTTCTCCGGTACTATATGAAGGAATACAACCCGGAGGACAATTAACCACAACTACCGAGGTTGAAAACTTTCCGGGATATCCTGAAGGTATTACCGGCCCCGAGTTGATGGAAGACTTAAAGAAACAAGCCACACGCTTTGGTGCTGATGTACGCTTTGGCATAGCTACAGCGGCAGACTTCTCTTCTCATCCACACAAAGTGACTATCGATGGAGAAAAAGTGATCGAAGCAGATACTGTTATAATAGCAACAGGAGCCAGTGCCAAATACTTAGGTCTATCAGACGAAACTAAATATGCAGGCATGGGAGTTTCTGCGTGTGCTACATGCGACGGATTCTTCTATCGCAAAAAGGTTGTAGCCGTTGTTGGCGGTGGAGACACAGCTTGTGAAGAAGCAATCTATCTGGCAGGACTAGCCGAGAAAGTGTATCTGATTGTACGTAAACCATATCTACGTGCATCGAAGGTGATGCAAGACAGAGCTATGCAAAATCCTAAAATAGAGATCTTGTTCGAATGTAATGCTACAGGACTATTTGGCGAAAATGGCGTAGAAGGTGTACATGTAGTAAAACACTTAGGCAAACCTAACGAAGAGAAGTTCGATATCAAGATCGACGGATTCTTCCTTGCTATAGGACACAAGCCAAATACCGACATATTCAAGGCGCAGCTTAACCTCGACCCTGTAGGATATATCATAACAACACCAGGTACTCCAAAAACAGGAGTAGAAGGCGTTTTTGCCGCAGGAGACGTAGCCGACCCTATATATCGTCAAGCGATTACAGCTGCCGGAAGTGGTTGTCAAGCTGCGATAGAAGCAGAAAGATACTTAAGCGAAAAAGGCCTGTAAGGCATCTATATACTAAAAAAAGAAAATCCGGATCATATGATCCGGATTTTCTTTTTTATATATCGTTCTATAAAGAATTACCTTCTCATATTCGGCATTTTGCCACCTTTCATCTGAGTCATCATCTTCATCATCTTACGAGTTTGGTCAAACTGCTTGATAAGCTTATTCACCTCTTGGATAGATGTTCCGCTACCTTTAGCGATACGCTCACGACGGCTTCCGTTCAAGATCTCAGGAGTTGAACGCTCTTTCGGTGTCATCGAATAAATAATAGCTTCGATACTCTTGAAAGCATCATCATCAATATCCATATCTTTAATAGCTTTACCAACTCCCGGAATCATAGATGCCAAATCCTTCAGGTTACCCATCTTTTTGATCTGTTGTATCTGTCCGATAAAGTCGTTGAAGTCAAACTGGTTCTTTGCTATTTTCTTTTGCAGGCGACGTGCTTCTTCTTCATCGTATTGCTCCTGTGCTCTTTCTACGAGCGAAACGATATCACCCATACCCAAGATACGGTCTGCCATACGTTCAGGGTGGAATACATCCAATGCATCCATCTTTTCGCCTGTACCCACAAACTTGATCGGCTTGTCTACAACCGAGCGGATAGAAAGCGCAGCACCACCACGCGTATCACCATCTAGCTTGGTAAGCACTACCCCGTCGAAGTTGAGCCTGTCATTAAATTCTTTTGCTGTATTCACAGCATCCTGCCCTGTCATAGAGTCTACCACAAAGAGAATCTCGTCAGGTTTCACAGCATCTTTAATCGCTGTGATCTCTTTCATCATCTCTTCATCGATAGCCAAACGACCGGCGGTATCGACGATGACAAGGTCATTGCCATTTTGCTTTGCATGCTTAATTGCATTTTGAGCTATCTGTACCGGGTTTTTGCTTCCCTCTTCCCAATATACAGGAACTTCGATTTGCTCTCCTAATATCTTCAACTGTTCGATCGCAGCAGGACGGTAAACGTCTCCGGCTACAAGTAACGGATTCTTGCCCTTCTTAGATTTCAGCATCTTGGCAAGCTTACCTGAGAAAGTAGTCTTACCCGAACCCTGAAGACCCGACATAAGGATTACAGCCGGATTGCCTTTCAGATGAACATCTGTAGCGGTTCCACCCATCAAGGCAGCAAGTTCGTCATGAACTATCTTCACCATCAATTGCTCAGGCTTAACGGCAGTAAGCACATTCTGCCCCATTGCCTTTTCCTTCACAGTCTCGGTAAACTGTTTTGCTGTCTTATAGTTTACGTCGGCATCCAATAAAGCACGGCGAACATCCTTTAGGGTTTCCGCAACATTTATCTCGGTGATTTTACCTTCACCCTTCAGTATCTTAAACGAGCGCTCTAATCTATTACTTAAACTTTCGAACATATTATATGGTTGTTATTTATAATCAAATTACATGGGTGCACAAAGATATAAACTTTTGGTATAAAGTGAAAAACTCACTATGCTTTTCTTATATTTGAAGTCACAAAGAATGATTATGTCAGCACTATGGAATCCGTGGCACGGCTGCCACAAGATAAGCGAAGGTTGCAAACACTGCTATGTGTATCGTGGTGATGCAAGACGAGGCATAGACAGCACGATTGTAACCCAAACAAAAAACTTCGATGTACCCATCCGGAAAAAGAGAAACGGAGAATACAAAATACCATCCGGCACAGAAGTATACACCTGCTTCACATCCGACTTCTTCAACAAAGATGCAGACCAATGGCGTCCCGAAGCATGGCGAATGATAAGGGAACGAAGCGACCTAACCTTTCTGATGATAACCAAACGCATCGATCGACTGACAGTAGGGCTTCCCGACGATTGGGGCGATGGCTACGACAATGTCACCATTTGCTGCACGGTAGAGAATCAGGACAGAGCCGACTATAGGCTACCCATTTATAAGGCGGCACCCATCAAACACAAAATGATTATATGCGAACCCCTCTTGGAAAGGATAGACCTGAACCCTTACATCGGGTCATGGGTAGAGCATATTACCGCCGGAGGAGAATCGGGTCAAGATGCACGCCCTTGCAATTTCGACTGGATCATGGAACTGCACGAGCTATGTATAGCGAATAACATATCATTCTGGTTTAAGCAAACCGGTTCGCGACTGATAAAAGATGGAAGGCTCTATAATGTTCCCAGAAGACTGCAACATGCTCAGGCACGCAAAGCCGGAATCAACTATAAACCATAAAAAGTGCCGATAAAAGTCTAAAAAGTGACAATTCAGCGAAAAAACGTATTCACTACATATCAATCACTTACAATCAAAAAGTGACAAAAGTGACACTTTTAAGCATGTTTTAAAGTGTCACCTTTTGTCACCCTGTTATATCAAAGAACCCTCTCTTATTAGATAAACTTTATAGCTGAAAATGCAAAAAGTAAATCAAGACAGATAGTTCTTAATAAGCTTACAATAGAACGGATCAGAATTTATATCCTACACTGATATATGCAGCCCGATTTTTGATTCTAGTATCTTTAAATACTTTGGTTAATCCATGATCGGCACCAAGGCTAACATTTATTTTATTTAGGAATTCAACACCTACAGCTCCGCCAATTCCAAAATCGAAACGATTGGCATCATCTCCAAAGAAGTCCTGATCTTCAAATTGCTTTGCATCCGATTTTATTTTTCCCCCTACTCCATAAGCCAAATACGGCCCTGCACGGAATACGAGTTTAGTACCGGGTGTTAAATCCAGTTTATATCCGGCATGTATAGGCAATTGAATATACATCGAATTATAGGTAACTTTATCCTTCGTACCGGAAGCATCAACTGGTACATTTTTACCCTTAGTCCCTTTCGTTGTAAACTCAAGTCCCGACATCAAATAAAAACTACTTGGCAATGCAAGCTCGGCAGTCAACCCAATATTGAAACCAACCTTATTATCATCATCTACATTTTGCAACTCGGTCAAATTCATTCCGGCCTTTACTCCTAGAGATACAGGCAATTGTGCAAACATACTAACGCTTGTTACCAAAGCAACAAGCAAAGCAAAAGAAATTTTAATAATTCTCATAATATTAATAAATTAGTTCTGGTTCTTAAGCACCCTAAATTAGACAAATAATTCTATTTGACAAAAAATTGGATATAAAGAAAGCTTCATCAGCACCATGTTTTTTATTGTATATACCGTAAAAAAGCCGACGGACTTCGTTACCCCAGTATAATAAAACCTTTATTTAAAAGATGTAAAAAGTTATCAAGAATAATTTTATTCTGACTACTTTAGCAATCTAAATGTATAACGATATAAATTAATAGCCAGATGAACACTCTTTTATTTTTAGGAAACTTAGGAACCGGAGAAATCATCATCATTGCCATTGTTGTTTTACTATTGTTTGGAGGAAAGAAAATTCCTGAACTCATGAAAGGATTGGGTAAAGGAGTAAAAAGCTTCAAAGATGGTGTAAATGGCCTTGAAGACGATATAAACGGAACTTCTGAAAACAAGTAATAATTTCTTAGAAAATTATTCTTTTGATATAGGCCCGGATTAGTTATAATCCGGGTTTTTCGATTTGTAAACAAAAGCGTTTTATTTCTGTTTTAAGTAATATGGATATATGTATAGATTTTGACGGGACATGTGTAACACATGAGTTCCCTAATATAGGAAAAGATATTGGCGCAATACCTGTTTTGAAAGAACTAACGGATAAGGGGCATCGGCTGATACTCTTTACGATGCGCAGCGACCGCAAAAAGAAGAAAAAAATAAATGGCGAGGAAGTCATCGTTGAAGAAAACGTACTGACAGAAGCCGTAAAATGGTTTGAAGATAATGGCATACCTTTGTATGGCATTCAAAAAAATCCGACCCAACGGTTTTGGACATCATCGCCCAAGGCCTATGGACATCTTTACATAGATGATGCCAATCTGGGATGTCCGCTTATTTACGACGAAAGTATTTGTGACAGGCCTTATGTGGACTGGCTGAAGATAAAAGAAATGCTTGTCGAAAAAGGAGTCTTGTAAAACAGAAGATTCTGTCATTTAGATAGATGCGAACAATCCGACCTGAGCAGTGAAAACACTTTCTTCGCAAACATGATAAAGCCGGAAGATGATCGGTAATGCTATTTATTACTTAACTCAAAAACATTAAGATGAAAAAGATATTGATGGGGCATAATTTCAGGCGGGAAGATTTTGCCGGACTTGAAGGAAAATTTATCATTATATACCCCGAAAACAAGCTGTTCACGAAAGATGAAATTCTAGAACAGATATCCGACATAGATGTATTCGTCCCTAATTTTTCGTTTCAGACAGATGCAGAGATCATAGATGCTGCAAAAAACCTAAAACTGATAGCCAACTATGGTGTAGGCTATAACAATATAGATGTGGAATATGCTGCCTCGAAAGGCATTGCCGTAACCAACACTCCCCAGTCGGTACTAGAACCTACAGCAGAGTTGTGCTTTACCCTGATGATGGCAACAGCGCGTAAAGTCGCTTACTACAATCACAAGTTGCACTCTGGCGTCAGACTCGATTGGAGTATATATGGAGATTTGGGCGTTTCGCTCTATGGGCAAACGCTTGGTATATATGGCATGGGGCGTATCGGGCAGGCGGTTGCACGCAGAGCCATAGCATCGGGCATGAACATCATTTATCATAATAGAAACAGGCTGCCAAAAGACATTGAAGAGAAGTATAACGCCACCTATGTAGATTTCGACACACTCCTCAAAGAGTCGGACGTGGTATCGCTTAACGCACCTGCCACAGCCGAGACTTATCACCTGATGGGAGAAGCCGAATTCAAGAAAATGAAAAACAGTGCTATACTTATCAATACTGCCCGTGGGCAACTGGTAGACGAGAAAGCTCTTGCCGCAGCCTTGAAAACAGGAGAAATATATGCGGCGGGTCTTGATGTGTTCGAAAAAGAGCCTAAGATTTTCCCGGAACTATTGGAATTGGATAATGCCATTCTCTCCCCTCATGCCGGAACAGGCACTTATAGCGCACGGCGGGATATGGCTCACGAAGTGGTAAAAAATATAATCAACTTCTTTGAAGGAGGACAAATAGATAAGGTGAATTAGTTACAATTCACCTTTCTTTATTTTATTCAGCAGCCCATCACAAGAATCTTCCAGCAGATCGAGAACCAGCTCGAAGCCATCAGCGCCCGAGTAGTAAGGATCGGGTACGTGATCGTGTACAAAGTCTTGCGAAAAATCCATCATACGGTATACCTTCTTTTCCGATTCCAAGTCGGGTGCCAGTCGCATTACATCACGATGATTGTTGTCGTCCATCACCAAGATAAGATCAAAATTATCGAAGTCGTTCACCGTGAACTTACGAGACAAAGAATCCAGTGTATAACCCCTCCGTGTTGCATGCTTTCTCATTCGTAAGTCGGGCAATTCATCGATATGATATCCTGACGTTCCCGCCGAATCAACCGTAATTTTATCACTTAACCCCTGCTCTTTTACCTTCGTCTTGAAAATTCCTTCCGCAGCAGGAGAGCGGCAGATATTTCCTAAACAGACGAAGAGTACTTTATATTCCTTTTGATTGTCAATATTTTGCATTTATTTTTTCGTTTTGGTTTATATTAATCGATTAATAACGATTTATACAAAGATATAATTATTTGCTTAGTACCCTAATTAAAGCACTTTCTTAGAACAGATGACAGATAAATTTCGTTCGGAAATGGAATAATGAATTTTAATAATTATAATTAAACAATCACTATCTTTATGAGAATAAATTAACCCATAATTAATAAATAAGCCATGGATGTAACAACTCTCATCTCGATTTTCATTGCAGTATTAACAGCTGTATGTGCCATTTTCGGTCTGATTATTCAAAGGAAAACTGAAAAAATAAAAATTATTGAAAGTCAACTTTCAGAAAAAAAATATATGGCTTATGCTGACTTGGTCGGTATGTTTTATAATATACTAAAAGATGTAAAAAAGGAGAAGAAGTCCGATAGTACAATTATGACGGAACGAATGCTCGAAGCTAAAAAAGATTTGTTTATATACGGTTCGGACGAAGTATTTAGAAAATTCAACGAATGGCTTTGCTATACGAATGAGTATAAAGACGACAATAAGCATATGAAATATTTTCTTGAATTAATGCTACTAATAAGAAAGGATATGAGAAATAATAAAACTTTTATTACGAAAACTGACATCATGATTAACCTTATACAAAACCGCAAAGAAGTTGAACAAATGAAGCACTATTGGGAGTAATTATATCCATAATGTAAACAATGAAGTTATCTTAAACTTTTTTTCATACTGAGGTAACGAAGTTTCTATATTTAGCAACAAGTATCCTTCCTTCGTCAGAATGATAAAGGAGTAACATGAAATAAAGGCTTTTATAAATAAACTATTATCTGAGAATCAGATATAATACTCTGCCATATCAATCAGCCCTGCACGCATCGCATATTTCGTTGCTTCGTGCACATTGTTTACTTCCAGCTTGCGAAAGATATTCTTACGGTGAGTAATGATAGTATGAAAGCTAAGATTGCGATTCGCCGCAATTTCTTTTGTAGTACGTCCTATGGCTATTTCTTTCAGTATTTCTTTTTCTGTAGAGGTCAGTATATGATCCACAGTATCGGTAGGTGCTTTCTGTGCTTGCAGTAATTGGTTGGCAACCCTTGCACAAATAAAACGTTCGCCCCTTAATACATGAGCCAGCGCAATATTTATCTCATCGAGTCCCGACGACTTGAGCACAATACTGTATGCTTCGCTCGTAGATGTCAATCTGCGCAGGAAGTCATAGCTCAGTTCTTCGGAGAATAACAACCAGTTTACATGCGAAAAGCGATAACCTACATTCAGCAAGTCATCTACGCTTATAAAATCAGACAGGGTATAGTCCAGTATCACAACGGCTTCGGGGTGAGAGCTCAACAATCTTACCAGTTCAGATTTACTTTCCGTGAAAAGTACCGAAGAGGCTTTTTTTGTCTCACCTACCAGCGTCTCCATCCCGATACGGGTTATACCTTGTCGGTCTACGATTATAACATCTTTCTGTTCCATTTATTCATTTGATGCAAAGAACAGTAAAGTTAGTTATTTCTGTTTAAAAAACTTATAAAAAAATAGCATTTGATAATCAATTGCGTTATTCCAGTATTCTCCTGTATGTCCTCCCGGACGAACAATATAATCATGATTGATATTTCGGTATACCATTTCTTTGTGCAATTGCTCGTTTACCTGATAGAAAAAGTCGTCTGTTCCGCAATCGAAAATAATAGATAACGAGCCCGGTTCTATCTTATCCAGTTGATTAATCACCGTATGGCTATCCCACAATTCGGAGTTCTCTTTATACGAACCTATACGCAGCTTCATATCCCAGTTGTTTGGGAAAGGGCGAATATCTAAACCTCCACTCATCGACCCGCACGCACCAAAAACATCAGGATGGTTTATACCTAGCCACAAACCTCCATGACCACCCATGCTAAGCCCTGTTATCGCACGGCCTTTGGGTGAAGTAATTGTTTTATAATTTTGGTCGATATACTGCACCAATTCTTTGCTCACGTAGGTCTCAAACTGAAACTTAGGATCGATAGGGCTATCCCAATACCAGCTATTTTGTCCATCGGGGCAAACAACGATCATCCCCAATCGGGTAGCATCTTGCGGTAGTGTTGGTTTGAGCGACACCCACGAATCATAACGTCCCGAGTAGCCATGCAGAAGATACAGCACAGGGTATTTAACCGTACCATCCTTCTTATATCCATCAGGAAGAATTATCACATTTTTAATACTTCGGTTCATTTTAGCACTGAATACCTCAATTGTATCCACAGTCTGAGCCTGTACAGAACACAAAGCAAAGATTGCAAGTAAAAATAAAACAGCTTGTTTTTTCATAATATTTTAGTCAATAATTATAGTTCATGCTTCGTCAAGAAGTCTGCAATAGCCTGCTCTACATACTCCTCTCCTCTTTTCATCGATTCATCCAGGGAAACACTTTCAGGTTTAATAGGAATTATAAAATCAAAGACAGAAGCATATAACTCCTGTGCTCCTTTTTCCGCATCTCCTGCAATAGCTATTACTTTTTTCCCTTCTGCTCGTGCCAGTTGAGCGACGCCATAAGGGGTTTTCCCGTATTGGGTTTGGAAATCGATTTTACCTTCACCGGTAAATACTACATCAGCTTTTTTTATAGCAGCTTTAAGATTGGTATAGTCAATTATAATATCTATTCCTTTCTGTAAACGTGCATTTGTAAACGTTAGCAATCCTGCACCAAGACCTCCGGCAGCAGCGGCTCCCGGCACATCTTTCACGTCTCTGCCCAGTTGATTTTTTATCACTTCTGCATAATGCAGCAATGCATCATCCAGAGTACTTACCATTTCCGCAGTAGCTCCTTTTTGCGGTGCGAAAACAAAAGAGGCTCCGTTTTCTCCGCACAAAGGATTGGATACATCACAGGCTACCTCAATATCTATATCTTGCAATCGCTGATCTATAGAAGAAATATCTATCTTGTCCAATTCTCGAAGAGCTAATCCGCCAAACGGCAGATCTTTATTTTCCTTATCAAGGAATCTGACTCCTAATGCTTGGGCGAAGCCTGCGCCACCATCGTTGGTAGCGCTACCTCCTATTCCCAATATTATTTTTGTTACGCCTCTGTTGAGGCATGCCTTAACCAACTCACCTGTGCCGTATGTAGTGGTCACAAGTGGATTGCGGCTACCCTTATCTATCAAGTAGAGTCCGCTTGCCGATGCCATCTCAATAACGGCAGTAGATCCGTCACCCAGAATTCCATATTTAGCAAAGACAATACCTCCTAACGGATCTGTTACACGCTCTTCATATACCTTGCCTCCGGTAGCATCTACCAAAGATTGCACAGTTCCCTCTCCTCCATCTGCCATTGGAATTTTCGTGCATATTGCTTCGGGATAGACTCTTTTTATACCTCTTTCCATTGCATCGCACACTTGCTTGGCTGTCATGGAACCTTTAAACGAATCGGGAGCTAATACAAAAATTGGGTTTTTCACAGATTAGTAACTTCGTAGATTTACTTCACTCTTGTCCAGACCTGTGTTCTTCCAAAAGCCGAAATGCCGACATAGCCCCTTACTTTCAGCTTATCGTTTCCGTCAAGCGATACGGTACATTTGTACAGTTTACCATTCGAAGGGTCTAGTATCTTTCCGTCACTATATTCTTTGCCATCTTTAGATAAGCCTTTTAGAATCTCAAGGCCAAGAACCGGCTTGTCTTTATCAGCCCCCGAACAGTCTTTACACTTTATATCTTTCTTGGCAGGATTGAGGATCTCGATCACTTTTCCATAGATTTTACCGCCACGTTCGGTAATTTCTACAATCGATTTAGCTTCTTTGGTTTCATCATCAAATGTTTTCCATTTACCAACTACAGACTGTGCATTTGCAGTAAGTATAGAAATAAAGAACGCCGACAGCAATATAAGTTTTAATTTCATACAATAATTTTTTAATTGGTTATTCGTATGCGAAAATAGTCAAAAATAAAGAATAGTTTATTTTGAAACTTTCTAAAAGTGAAGTCTGAAATAATAAATATTGTAAAGAGATTTAGTTCTCTTCCTTTTCTTGTTGTTTTCCAAAAGATTTCTTTACCCAGCGAGGAACAATTAACGCCCCCATCAACAGGTAATTATAATAGGTAAGCAATCGCCACAAAAGGATCATCAACGGCACAACACCTACTAATGGTATAAATTCGCTCAGATATTCTTTAAAGATAAACTCACTGAAACCGCTTCCTCCGGGTGTAGGGCTTACTACCATCATAATCCACATCACAAACTGACGGGCAAAGATAAGCAGATTGTCATGCACAGTAAAGAACGCCATAAAGATAGCATTGACTACCAGATATCGTGACCCCCAAGACAAAATGGTAGCGAGTATCAGAGGCCACCAAAAAGAAAAACCTTTTCCTCGTATTTCCCTCGAACTAATAACCAGATCATCCCCCGCCTTCACCGCACTTTTGTGCCATCGCCTCAGAAATGGTAATCTAAAAAGCTTAATAATAAGCCAGCGTATTGCCTGAGGTCTAAAAAACAGCCCAATTACCAGCAGTGTACACAAAACCATTTTTATGAGATAAGCGACCGCAAACAAAGCTAACACTCCGTTACCAAGGGCCGAATGGTCGGAAAATAAAGTATCGAAAGGGATAAGAAGAAGTAGAATAGGAAATGTAACAACAAAGTACATTTCGTCGAGCAACAACGTAACAAAAACCATTGCCGTACTTCGCCCGACAGGGATTTTCTCTTTTGTCAAGAAAACAACAGCCATTGTAGAACCTCCTACTACCGAGGGTGTTATTGCCGAACCAAATTCAGCCAAAAGAGTGACTTTGATACATTGTATCCACGACAATTGCTTTTCGGTAAGATAGCGATAACGGATTGTAAAGCCGATATCACGCCCCAACATAAAACAAAAGGCTATACATATCCAGAATACAGTATGTTCTGTAATCGTTATCTGTTTCAGATCAGACATGTCAAATTCACGGCTAAGCATGTATATGATAACTCCTATACCGATGAAGGTAGGGAGCAATATCTTCCATATACTAAATCCTTGAGATTCTTTTTCCATATTTAAAATCTGAAAACGTACAAAAATAAGAAAACATTTCGTCTTTTTCTTTTCTTTCGTACATTTACATAGGCGAACTCTTAATAACAAATGAACGATATGCAAAACAGAGTAGAAAAAGCAATCGCTTTATTCAATAGCGGTTATAATTGCGCTCAAGCAGTCTTCACAGCTTATGCGGATATGTATGGTATCGACCCTGAAACAGCCCTGAAACTATCCTGCACATTCGGTGGCGGGATGGCCGGGACACGTGAGATGTGCGGAGCTGTATCCGCCATGACAATGATAGCCGGACTGGAAACAGGAACGGCAAAAGCCAACGATCAGGATGGGAAACAATATTCATTCGATAAGGCACAATATCTAATGAATGAATTTAAGAAAGAAAACAAATCAGTCATCTGTCAGAATCTCTTACTCGAACTGGAGAAAGAACCCGAACCTGCCGATGGTAAAAAACGATGTTCCAAATTCGTTAAGTTATCCGCCGAACTTATCGAAGAACATTTAATCAGAAAGAAATGAATTTTACTCTACACTCGGAAAGAATAAAACTAAGAGCAATCTTAGAAACCGATACTGAAGCTATATACAATTATCGCTCGTTGCCCGAAGTAGCCAAATATCAATATTGGGAACCTTTTACCATGGAGCAAACGCAAGATTTTGTCAGCAGATGCTGTAATCCTAATTTGGACCAAGAAAATAAATGGATAGGCTTGGCTATCGTGTATCAGGGAAAAGTTATAGGTGATTGCGCTTTCAAGGTTAGTGATAATATAGCAGAAGTCGGTTGCAATATTTCGCCCGAGTATCAGGGCATGGGGTTCGCAAAAGAATCATTGAACATTCTCATTCGTTATTTCCTTAAAAATAAAGATGTAAAAGAAATAATAGGGATCACCGATTCAAGAAACATCCCTTCTGTCAGGTTGATGCAATCATTGGGCATGGTTAAAGTTCCGGACTTCGAAACCCGGCTAGTTTGCAAAGGCGAAAATTGCATCGAACACAAATACGCTATAAGAATACATGATTGAAAAATATACACAAAGCATCAAAGCATTTATTTTGCGCTTATGGGAGAAGTATAAAGGAGCAAAAAAGAAGTACCAAATAGGTATTCCGATTTGTCTCATTCTTCTTGTGTGGTATATATTTTGTTTGCCTTCTCCCCTATTCCATGTACCATATAGTACAGTTGTATCCGACAGACACGAAGAGCTGCTTGGCGCACGTATTGCAGACGATCAGCAATGGCGTTTTCCCACAAGTGATTCCATCCCTGAAAAGTATAAGATCTGCCTGATAGAGTTCGAAGACCAGCACTTCCGTGCACATTGGGGGGTAAACCCTTTAGCAATAGCACGTGCTGTAAAACAGAATATCAGCAGCGGAAAAATTATCAGCGGGGCAAGTACTATCACCATGCAAACCATCCGTCTGTCTCGGAAAGAGAACCGCACATTCGGAGAAAAATTCATTGAGATGATATTGGCTACACGCCTCGAATTTTCATACTCTAAAGACGAAATACTTAATCTGTATGCATCACATGCTCCGATGGGAGGCAACGTGGTAGGAATAGACGCTGCATCGTGGCGATACTTCGGACATCAGGCGGCAACACTATCATGGGCAGAGGCAGCAACCCTCGCCGTACTCCCCAATTCTCCGAGCCTGATGCACTTCGGTAAAAACAGAGACAAGCTTCTGAGCAAGAGAAACAAGTTGCTGGAAACACTTCATCAGCGAGGTATTATAGAAAAAATAGATTACGAACTGGCAGTAGGCGAACCTTTACCCTTTCAGCCTTATGCTCTACCACAGATAACACCACACTTGGTTACCCGCATATACAAAGAGGATGGAGGTAAACATATAACAACCACCATAGATAAATACCAACAAGAACAGACAGAATCTATTCTTAACCGTTGGAATGCAGAATTTGCCCAAAATGGAATTAAAAATATAGCAGCAATAGTTTTCGATGTAGAAAAGAATGAGGTTGTAGCCTATTGCGGGAACGTTGATTTCGAGAAAGATATCTCCGCCAATCAGGTAGACATCATACAAGCCCCTCGCAGTACAGGCAGTATACTCAAGCCTTTTCTCTATTGTGCTATGTTGCAAGAGGGAGAATTACTCCCCAATCAACTCCTACCCGACATACCGATCAATATAGGAGGGTTTGCGCCCAAGAACTTCAGCTTGCAATACGATGGAGCCGTTTATGCCTCCGAGGCTCTTGCACGCTCTCTAAACGTTCCGTTTGTGGTATCCCTTCGCAATTATAGCATACCCAAATTCTATAACCTCCTCAAAAAGGCGGGAATGACTACACTCAACCGTTCTGCCGACAATTATGGACTGTCTCTTATATTAGGCGGTGCAGAAGGGAAACTATGGGATATAAGCTCTATGTACCTCAGTATGGCGCAGCAATTAAACTTTTATAATGAAGATGGCAGATATTACGAACTGAATCAACCATCTTATATACTGAATAAAAATAATGGAGAAAAAGACGACCGTATCAGAAACCCGCTATTTTCGGCAGGAGCAATCTGGCAAACATTCGATGCCCTGACAAACCTGAACCGCCCCGAAGAAATAGATTGGCGGTCGATACCATCTATACAAAAGATAGCGTGGAAAACGGGTACCAGCTTTGGGTTTCGTGACGGATGGGCTGTGGGTGTAAATCCCAAATATGTAGTTGGAGTCTGGGTTGGAAATTCGGATGGAGAAGGACGCCCCGGGCTAACCGGTGCTCGTACTGCCGGCATGGTGATGTTCGACATATTCAGTTCATTACCGCAAAGCCGTTGGTTCGAAAGACCTGATCGAGATCTTGTAAGAGCAGAGATATGTCACGAAAGTGGATTCTTGAAAAGTATGAATTGCCCCGAAACAGAAATAGACACGATGTGGATTTGCAAAAAAGGGTTGGAAGCAAAGCCATGCCCATATCATAAACTTGTGCACCTGTCCGAGGATATGCGTTATCAGGTTTACGAAAACTGTGCAGGCAGCAGAGGTATTATACATACATCATGGTTCATTCTACCGCCATCGTGGGAATGGTATTACAAAGAGCAGCACCCTTTTTATCGTTCTCTACCTCCTTATTCTCCCGAATGTATAAAAGATTCGGATGTGAAACCTATGGAGTTTATTTATCCTTTTCCGAATGCCCTCATTTCACTACCGAAACAGTTGGATGGCTCTCCGGGACAACTTGTATTTGAGCTGGCTCACAGAAATCCTCAGAGCCGTGTGTTCTGGCATCTCGATGGGCAATATATAGGAGAAACTGAAATATTTCACAAAAAAGAATATATTCCGGAAAAAGGAGAGCATACTTTAACCGTAGTAGACGATACCGGAGCTAGTCTTTCCACAAAATTCACAATAAAATAAAAAACAAACACACCACAAACATCTACACAGCAATCAGTTATAAAATAAAATGAAAAATATATTATTTTTTACAACATTCCCATGCAACGTTTTTAAAAGAAATGCATCTTTATAATATATTTTTTTAGAAGACTTCTCAGCCTTCATACAAAACACAGTGTACAATAGCTATATTAAAAAGAAATCGCAATTTAGAGTATGCCCCTATTAAATCGCCGATTTAAAAAATAAAAAAAGTATCTGGATCCCCAGATACTTTTTTTATTTATATAAAAGAGTAATTTCTTACTCTTCTTCTTTTTTAGGTTCTTCTGCAACCGGAGCTTCAGGCGCAGCAGTTTCTTCAACTACCGGCAAAGTTTCTGGTGCAACTTCCAAAGCTTCTACTTCTTCAGCTTTTTCTACCTTTTCTGCTTTTGCTTTTTTTGCAGTTTCTTTAGCTTCTACAGCAGGAGCAGCTTCATCTTTCTTCTTCGAACGACGAGTTCTACCTTTAGCTGCAGCTTTCTTCTCTTTCAACATGTTTTCGTTATAGTCTACTAATTCGATAAAACACATTGAAGCATTGTCACCTAAACGATTACCTGTCTTGATGATACGTGTATATCCTCCCGGACGGTCGGCTATCTTCTGCGAGATATTCTGGAACAGTTCTGTCACAGCAGCTTTGCTCTGAAGTTCTTGGAAAACCAAACGTCTCGATTGAGTTGTATCTTCTTTTGACTTAGTAATAATAGGCTCAACCACTTTTCTCAAAGCTTTGGCCTTTGCTACAGTCGTAAAGATGCGCTTATTAGGACTAAGTAACAAAGAAGTACACATATTGGATAACATCGCATTTCTGTGTGCACTTTTACGTCCTAAATGATTAATTTTTTTATTATGTCTCATGTCGCTTATTAATCTTTATCTAATTTATATTTAGAAATATCCATACCGAATGAAAGGCTCAGGCTATCCAATAACTCATCAAGCTCGGTAAGCGATTTTTTACCGAAGTTTCTGAATTTAAGAAGGTCATTCTTATTGAACTGAACCAATTCGCCAAGTGTTTCCACTTCTGCTGACTTCAGACAGTTAAGTGCACGAACCGAAAGGTTCATATCAGATAACTTAGTCTTAAGCAACTGGCGCATGTGCAGGATTTCTTCATCAAACTCTTCGTTACCATCTACTTCGTTTTGTTCAAGAAGAATCTTTTCGTCAGAGAACAACATAAAGTGATGAATAAGGATTTTAGCTGCTTCTTTCAAAGCATCTTTTGGATGAATAGACCCGTCGGTTGCTATTTCTATTACTAATTTCTCATAGTCCGTTTTCTGCTCTACACGATAGTTTTCTATCGCATATTTTACATTACGGATCGGAGTATAAATAGAATCGATAGCTATAACATTAACATCGTCGGACAGACTACGATTTTCATCAGCAGGTACATACCCACGGCCTTTGTTAATATTCAATTCTATTTGGAAGCTTGCACTTTTGTCTAAGTGACAAATTACAAGATCAGGGTTTAATACTTCAAATCCTGACAGATGCTTCCCTATATCTCCAGCTTTGAATACTTCGGTACCTGAGACAGTAATACTTACCTTTTCTGTTTCAATCTCTTCTACGATTTGCTTGAATCGAACTTGTTTCAAGTTCAATATTATATTCGTTACATCTTCTATAACACCCGGTACGGTTGCAAATTCATGTTCGACACCGTCGATTTTTATAGAAGTGATAGCAAAACCCTCAAGAGATGAAAGCAGAATACGGCGTAAAGCATTACCCACGGTAATACCATACCCGGGTTCTAACGGACGAAATTCGAATTTTCCGAAGAAATCATCCGCTTCTAACATCAATACTTTATCCGGTTTTTGAAATGCTAATATAGCCATGAATTTAATTAATTTTTAGAATACAACTCTACGATCAACTGTTCTTTAATGTTTTCAGGGATATCCGCTCTTTCAGGAAGATGTAAGAATTTTCCTGTCATCGTAGCTTGATCCCACTCGATCCAAGGGTATTTGCTATGGTTAAAACCAGATAATGCTTCGCCTACTACTTCAAGTGATTTTGATTTTTCGCGAACACCTACCAATTGGCCTGGTTTTAGTGAATATGAAGGAATATTTACCACAGATCCGTCTACTACAATATGACGGTGAGAAACAAGCTGACGTGCTGCTGCTCTTGTTGGAGCTATTCCTAGACGGAATACAACATTATCTAATCTTGATTCTAACATCTGAAGTAATACTTCCCCTGTGATTCCACGTGAAGCAAGAGCTCTATCAAACATATTACGGAACTGTCTTTCGAGTACTCCGTATGTATATTTTGCTTTTTGCTTTTCACGTAATTGAATACCGTACTCGGACGATTTCTTTTTTCTTCCGTTACCATGTTGTCCCGGAGGATAGTTCTTTTTTGAGAGAACTTTGTCAGGTCCGAATATTGGCTCTCCGAATTTACGGGCGATTTTTGATTTTGGTCCAGTATATCTTGCCATTTTCTTTCTAATTAATAATGAAATGAAGCTAAAATTGTGCAGCCGCGACTACAGAGAGGGTTTTTGTAATCAAATCACAATTTAAGATCCAATTTTTAAATTTGATTAAACTCTTCTGTGTTTTGGAGGACGACATCCGTTGTGAGGAAGTGGAGTAACGTCAACGATTTCTGTTACTTCGATTCCTGCTGCGTGGATAGTACGGATAGCAGACTCACGTCCGTTGCCCGGTCCTTTTACGTATACTTTCACCTTTCTTAGTCCAAGGTCAAATGCTACTTTAGCACAATCCTGTGCTGCCATCTGAGCTGCGTAAGGAGTGTTCTTTTTTGAGCTTCTGAAACCCATCTTCCCTGCCGATGACCAGCTGATAACCTGCCCATCATTGTTTGTAAGCGATATAATGATATTGTTGAAAGAAGAATGCACATGAGCCTGGCCAATTGCATCCACCTTAACATTTCTCTTTTTCGCTGCGACTGTTTTTTTTGCCATATCAAATTAATTATTTTGTAGCTTTTTTCTTGTTAGCAACAGTTTTCTTTCTACCCTTACGTGTACGGGCGTTGTTCTTAGTACTTTGACCTCTCAATGGTAAACCGATACGATGACGGATACCTCTGTAACAACCTATATCCATCAATCGCTTGATGTTTAGTTGTACTTCCGAACGCAAGTCTCCTTCTACTTTAAACTGAGCAGCGATGATTTCACGCACAGCTCCGGCCTGATCATCGTTCCAGTCTTTTACCTTGACATCTTTATCAATACCTGCTTCAGCAAGGATTTTGTTAGCAGAGCTACGTCCGATACCATAAATGTATGTCAAGGCTATCTCGCCTCTCTTATTTTGTGGTAAATCGACCCCAACTATTCTTATTGCCATATATTTTTTAGATTAATTTGCAAAATTAATAAATTATCCCTGACGTTGTTTGAACTTAGGATTTTTTTTGTTTATCACGTATAAGCGACCTTTTCTTCTGACAATCTTGCAGTCAGCAGTACGCTTCTTAATTGATGCTCTTACTTTCATATCTTATGTTTTTTTTATTTGTATCTGAATGAAATCCGTCCTTTTGTTAAATCATAAGGAGACATCTCTACACGTACCTTATCTCCGGGAAGTATTTTAATGTAATGCATACGCATCTTTCCTGAGATATGTGCTGTGATTTCGTGACCGTTTTCGAGTTCTACACGAAACATAGCATTTGATAGTGCTTCAACTATAACTCCATCTTGTTCTATTGCCGATTGTTTAGCCATAAATAAATAAAAGGTTTTTTAAATTGCGTTACTTCCTAAAACAGCTTCTACAAATTCAAATGTAGATAATATGTCTGCTTTTCCCTGACGAATAGCGACTGTATGCTCAAAGTGAGCCGAAGGTTTACGGTCACGAGTTCTTATAGTCCACCCATCATTTTCGAAAACGACATTCTTGCTTCCCATATTAATCATCGGTTCTATGGCGATGCACATACCTTTTTTCAACAAAGGGCCTGTACCTCGTTTACCATAGTTAGGAACCTCGGGAGCTTCGTGCATCTTGCGACCTATACCATGTCCAACCAGTTCGCGAACGACCGAATAGCCATGTTTCTCACAATATGTTTGTACTGCCTCACCGATATCTCCTATACGATTACCCTCTATAGCTTTCTCTATACCCAAATAAAGAGATTCTTTTGTTGTCCGCAACAAAGCTTTCACATCTTCCGCAACTTCTCCTACACAAAATGTATAGGCCGAATCGCCACAAAATCCGTTCTTCTCAGTACCGCAATCAACAGAGATCACGTCTCCATCTTTAAGAATATAATCAGTAGGGAAACCGTGCACCACCTGATCGTTTACCGAAGCACATATAGCACCCGGAAAGTCTACGGTTCCCGGAGCACCCTTGTATCCTAAGAAAGAAGGTATTGCTCCGTGATCGTATATAAATTCTTTAGCAATTTTATCTAACTGAGCAGGAGTTACCCCCGGCTTAATATGTTTAGCTACCTCGCCCAGGGTCATACCCACCAGGCGGTTAGCTTCACGCATCAATTCAATTTCTTCGTCTGTTTTCAGGAATATCATTTATAAACCTCCTTAATAAGCTGCGATCGAACCCGAACGTCCTTTGATTCTACCAGATTTCAATAAGCCATCGTAATGTCTCATCAATAGGTGGCTCTCAATTTGTTGCAGTGTATCCAAAACAACTCCCACAAGAATCAGCAACGATGTTCCCCCAAAGAATTGAGAAAACTCACGGCTTACTCCAAAAGTACTTGCAAATGCAGGCATGATAGCAACCAACGCCAAGAACAATGATCCCGGGAATGTTATACGGGACATTATCGAGTCGATATAGTCTGCTGTCTTTTTGCCCGGTTTGATACCCGGAATGAAACCATTGTTGCGCTTCAGTTCATCTGCCATCTGCACCGGATTGATGGTAACAGCAGTATAGAACCATGTGAAAGCAATAATAAGTACGGCAAGTACAACATTGTATACTACACTTGTATGATCGGTAAAAGACCCTAGAAAACCTGTTTTATCGGTAGAGAATCCTGCAAACATAACTGGCACCATCATGATTGCCTGAGCAAAGATGATAGGCATTACGTTCGCTGCATTTACCTTAAGTGGAATATACTGACGAGCTCCGCCATATTGTTTGTTACCCACTACTCTCTTAGCATATTGAACCGGTATACGGCGAGTACCTTGTACTAGTAATATTGCTCCGCAAACAACCAGTAACAAAAATACTATTTCTGCCAAAAACATAACCAATCCTCCAGCAGGGTTGCTCAATCGTGAAGTAAATTCACCGATCAGCGCATGTGGAAGACGTGATATGATACCCACAAGGATAATGAAAGAAACACCATTACCTATACCTTTATCTGTGATACGCTCTCCTAACCATAAGACAAACATACTACCTCCCGCAAGAATAATTGTAGAAGGAATAAGAAAATCCCATGAAGAAGGGGCTGCAGGTCCTAACGCTCCCAACAGGTATGCAGGTCCTTGGAATACAAGGATTGCTACTGTCAGATAACGTGTATATTGGTTCATCTTGGTACGTCCGCTTTCGCCTTCTCTCTGCAACTTTTGGAAATATGGTATCGCGATACCCAATAATTGGATAACGATAGATGCCGAGATATAAGGCATGATACCTAATGCAAAGATCGAAGCATTGGCAAATGCACCTCCCGAGAACATATCCAATATTCCGAGCAAACCTCCGGCAGTCATAGAATGCAAACTAGCAAGCTGCTGAGGATCTACTCCGGGAAGGATGATGTGAACTCCGAAGCGATAGATCACTACGAAAAAGAAGGTGATGAGGAGCCTTTTTCTAAGGTCCTCAATCTTCCATATATTTTCCAGTGTTTTTACCAATCCCATCTTACTTCAGTTTTGTTACTGTTCCACCTATAGCCTCAATAGCTGCTTCTGCTGATTTAGAGAAGGCATGTGCTTCTACGTCAACTTTAGCTGTAAGGGCTCCGTTTCCAAGTATCTTTACTAATTGATTACCTGATAGGAAACCGCCATCGATCAATGTTTGAACATCGATTTTTGTAAGTTTCTTAACATCAGCTAAACGTTGTAAAACATCCAGGTTGATAGCTTTGTATTCAACACGGTTAATGTTTTTGAAACCGAATTTAGGCAAACGACGTTGAATCGGCATCTGACCCCCTTCGAATCCAAACTTTCTGGAATAACCTGATCTGGACTTAGCTCCTTTATGACCTCTTGTGGAAGTACCACCTAAACCAGATCCGGTACCACGTCCGATTCTCTTTCCAGTTTTAGTTGATCCTTCAGCAGGTCTCATATTTGATAAACTCATATTTTATATTTTTTTATCTTACTAAACTAAATTACTCGACAATAGAGACCAGATGGCTCACCTTGTTGATCATACCTCTGATAGACGGTGTGTCTTCATGCTCTACTACACGATTCAACTTTCTAAGACCCAAAGCGTCTAATGTCATCTTTTGGTCTTTAGGACATTTGATTCTGCTCTTTACTTGTTTAACTTTAATTTTTGCCATAATAATTTTTTCTTTGCAAATTAACCTTTAAACACTTTTTCCATAGAAATACCTCTATTCTGAGCTACAGTGTAAGCATCTCTCAATTCGCCCAAAGCTTCGATAGTAGCCTTCACAAGGTTGTGAGGGTTAGACGAACCTTTCGACTTTGCCAATACATCTGTTACTCCCACACTCTCAAGTACGGCACGCATCGCACCCCCTGCCTTAACCCCTGTACCGGGAGCAGCAGGACGAAGCATAACTTCAGATCCACCGAAACGAGCGATTTGCTCGTGAGGAACTGTTCCTTTAAGAATCGGAACTTTGATAAGGTTTTTCTTTGCAGCTTCAACTCCTTTAGCAATGGCTGTAGTTACTTCACCCGCTTTACCTAGGCCCCAGCCTACGATACCATCTTCATTACCTACAACTACGATAGCGGCAAAGCTGAATGTACGACCTCCCTTTGTTACTTTAGTAACACGGTTGATAGCTACTAGTCTATCTTTTAGTTCGATGTCGTTTGTCGATTTTACTCTATTGTTAACTCCTGCCATTTCTATTAAAATTTAAGTCCACCGTTACGGGCAGCATCTGCCAATTCTTTAATTCTACCATGATACAGGTAACCGTTACGGTCGAATACCACAGTTGTAATACCAGCTTCCTGAGCACTCTTAGCGATAAGTTCTCCAACTTTAGCAGCTATTTCTTTTTTAGGAGCTTTCTCTGATAATTTCAGAGAAGATGCTGCCGCCAAAGTTTTACCTGTCAAATCGTCGATAACTTGCGCATAAATTTGCTTGTTGCTTCTGAATACAGTCAGGCGTGGACGTTCGCTTGTTCCGCGGATCTTGCCACGTACACGCATCTTTATTTTATTTCTTCTTTCTGTCTTTGTTACCATGATTACTACAGTTTATGAATTATTTACCTGCGGCCTTACCTGACTTGCGACGAATAATCTCACCAACAAAGCGTATACCTTTACCTTTGTAAGGTTCCGGTTTACGGAATGAGCGGATTTTTGCACAAATCTGGCCAATCAGCTGTTTATCACAAGATTCTAGTATAATTAGAGGGTTTTTGTTTCTCTCCGATTTAGTTTCTAGTTTCACTTCAGGAGGCAACATCATGTGGATGTTGTGTGTAAATCCTAAAGATAATTCCAGAAGCTGACCTGCATTTGATGCACGGTAACCAACCCCTACTAATTCCAACTCTTTGCGATATCCTTCAGAAACGCCAATAACCATGTTGTTAATCAATGATCTGTAAAGACCATGTAACGCACGATGAATTCTATCATCAGAAGGACGTGTCACAGACAACAATCCGTCTTCAACAGAGACTTTGAGATCAGAATTAATTTCTTGCGATAGTTCCCCTTTAGGCCCTTTTACTGTAACTACATTATCCTTGCCAACAGTAACTGTTACTCCGGCCGGAAGATTTACGGGTAATTTTCCTATTCTTGACATAACTTTCTATCCTCCCTCTTAATTAATAAACATAACACATTACTTCGCCACCAACTTTCAGTTCGCGAGCTTCCTTGTCTGTCATCACTCCTTTAGAGGTAGATACTACAGCTATACCTAGTCCGTTAAGAACACGAGGCATTTCTTTATACCCTACGTATTTACGTAGACCTGGAGACGATACGCGGATTAATTTCTTAATCGCGTTTACTTTATTTACCGGATCATACTTCAAGGCAATCTTAATTGAACCTTGAGGACCCTCGTCTACAAACTTATAGTTAAGGATGTAGCCCTTTTCCATGAGAATTTTTGTAATCTCTTTCTTCAAATTTGACGCTGGAATTTCCACAACTCTGTGTCCAGCCATGATAGCGTTTCTAACACGCGTCAAATAATCTGCTATTGGATCTGTCATGTTTAAATTGATTTAAATTAATCCCGCAACCGGGACAATATTTAATTCTATACTAAAATAATTTCTTACCAACTTGCTTTTTTAACTCCGGGTATTAACCCCTTAGAAGCCATTTCCCTAAATTGGATACGGGAAATTCCAAACTGGCGAATATACCCTTTTGGACGACCTGTAAGGCTGCAACGATTGTGCAGACGTACAGGTGAAGCATTCTTAGGTAGAGCTTGTAGCGCTTCGTAATCGCCATCGGCTTTCAACTGCGCTCTTTTAGCTGCATATTTAGCAACCAGTTTAGCTCTTTTTACCTCGCGAGCTTTCATTGATTCTTTTGCCATCTTATATCAATTCTTTTTTTGCGTTTTTAAATGGTAATCCGAACTCTCTAAGTAAAGCATAACCTTCTTCATCTGTTTTTGCAGAAGTTACAAAGGTAATATTCATTCCCAAAATACGGCTAATGTTGTCGATATTAATTTCAGGGAAGATAATCTGCTCTTCGATACCTAGTGTATAGTTTCCACGTCCGTCAAGCTTACTTTCGATACCTTTAAAGTCACGAATACGAGGAAGTGCTACACGTACAAGTCTTTCAAGGAATTCATACATCTTTTCGTTACGCAATGTTACCATTACGCCAATCGGCATCTTACGACGCAACTTAAAGTTAGAGATATCCTTTTTAGAGTATGTCGCAACAGCTTTTTGACCTGTGATGGTTGAGATTTCGTTAACTGCTGTTTCGATAATTTTCTTATCTGCAACTGCAAGACCAAGACCTTGGTTGATAACTATTTTCTTCAACACAGGCACCTGCATTGTTGACTTATAACCGAATTCTGTCATCAAAGAAGCAACAATACGGTCTTTATATTCAGTCTTAAGAGTTGTTGTATTGCTCATTATTTAATTTCCTCCCCTGATTTTTTAGCGTAACGTACTAGCTTACCATCTACTTCTTTACGGCCCACACGTGTAGGTTTTCCTGTTTTAGGGTCTACTACGTTCAGGTTAGAGATATGGATAGCAGCTTCTTTCTTTTCAATTCCTCCTTGAGGACTTTTAGCATTAGGCTTAGTATGTTTCGATACCATGTTAAGGCCTTCTACGATAGCGCGTTGTTTTTCTACAAAGACTCTCAACACACGACCGGTTTTACCTTTATCGACACCAGTATTCACATAAACTATATCGCCTTTTTTGATATGTAATTTACTCATTGCTTTTTAGTTTTTTGAATTATAGTACCTCTGGTGCCAATGAAACGATTTTCATGTTTGTTGCGCGAAGTTCGCGAGCAACCGGTCCGAAAATACGGCTTCCTCTGATATCACCTGCTGCGTTTAGCAATACACAAGCATTGTCGTCGAAACGTATATAAGAACCATCTGCACGACGGATTTCTTTTTTTGTACGTACGATCATTGCTTTTGTTACAGCACCTTTCTTAATATCACTCGAAGGGATTACATTCTTGATAGCAACCACAATCACATCCCCTACAGACGCATAACGTCTTCTTGTACCGCCTAATACGCGGATACATAAGCATTCTCTAGCTCCACTGTTATCAGTAACTACTAGTCTTGATTCTTGTTGTATCATAATTATTTAGCCCTTTCGATTATTTCTATTAATCTCCATCTCTTTGTTTTACTCAACGGACGAGTTTCCATAATACGTACTGTGTCGCCAATGTTGCACTCGTTTTTTTCGTCGTGAGCGTGATATTTCTTCGTTTTGTTAACGAATTTTCCATAAATAGGGTGTTTTTCTTTCCATTTTACAGCCACAGTGATGGTTTTATCCATCTTGTTACTGAAAACGACCCCGAATCTTTCTTTTCTTAAATTTCTCGTTTCCATCAGCTCTTAATTATTTTTTTAGTTCTCTTTGGCGCAACTCTGTAAGGAAACGTGCGATATCGCGACGTTTTTCTTTAATCTTAGTCGGATTGTCCAATGGAGATACACTGTGGTTTAACACCATTTGGTCTAACGCTGTTCTTTCAGCATCTAGTCTTTCATTCAATTCTTTGTCCGAAAGCTCTCTTACTTCTGCAATTTTCATACTTCTTAAGCGTTTTGAGTTAAGTCATAATCTCTGCGAACTACAAATTTTGTAGTCACAGGAAGCTTTTGTGCTGCTAGGCGCAATGCTTCTTTTGCCACATCATAAGATACACCTTCGATTTCGAATATGATTCTTCCTGGTGTAACGGGTGCAACGAAACCTTCCGGCGATCCCTTACCTTTACCCATACGTACTTCGGCAGGTTTCTTAGTGATAGGTTTGTCAGGGAAAATTCTAACCCAAACTTGTCCTTGACGCTGCATGTAACGAGTTACTGCAATACGAGCCGCTTCGATTTGGCGTCCTGTGATCCATTTGTTTTCCAGGGTTTTGATGCCAAATGAACCGAAAGCCAATTCATGCCCTCTTTGAGCAATGCCTTTCATACGACCTTTTTGCTGTCTTCTGAATTTTGTTTTCTTCGGTTGTAACATTTTACTTCAAACGTTTTTTAATTACTTTCTCTTATTTCTCTTGAAACCTTTTCCTTGGTCACCTCTGTCGTTGCGACGGTTGTCTCCACCTCTGTTACCAGAGTGTCCACCATCTTTGGCAGCTGTGAATGAAGGAGCAAGGTCTTTCTTACCGTAAACTTCTCCACGGCAAATCCATACTTTAATACCAATCAAACCAACTTTTGTTAGTGCTTCGGCATGTGCATAATCAATATCGGCACGGAATGTATGAAGTGGTGTACGCCCTTCTTTGTACATTTCGGAACGAGCCATTTCAGCACCATTCAGACGACCTGATATTTGAATTTTGATACCTTCTGCACCCATTCTCATTGTTGAAGCAATTGCCATTTTGATAGCACGACGGTAAGCGATTTTACCTTCTACCTGACGGGCTACATTGTTGGCAACGATAACTGCGTCCAACTCTGGTTTTTTGATTTCAAAAATGTTGATTTGGATATCTTTATCTGTAATCTTCTTCAACTCTTCTTTCAGCTTGTCTACTTCTTGTCCGCCTTTACCGATGATAATACCCGGACGAGCTGTACAAACTGTGATAGTTACAAGTTTCAAAGTTCTTTCGATAACGATGCGAGATACACTAGCTTTAGCCAGACGGGCATTCAGATATTTACGGATTTTGCTGTCTTCCAACAAAGTATTTCCATATCTTTTGCCTCCATACCAATTAGAATCCCATCCACGGATGATACCTAAACGATTTGCTATTGGATTAACTTTTTGTCCCATCTGCTAATTAATTTTGATTTTCTTTATTAAGTGTATCTACGTGAAGGGTCACATGATTTGAACGTTTACGTATTCTGTAACCTCTTCCCTGCGGAGCTGGACGCATTCTTTTCAGCATGGCTCCACCATCTACGTTTACCAATGATACATACAACTCTCCACTTTCTGCTTTACGCTCATTTTTTGCTTCCCAGTTGGCGATAGCAGAGCGTAACAATTTTTCTATTCTTGCAGCAGCTTCTTTATTTGAGTATTTCAATACACCAAGAGCTCTAAATGCTTCCATTCCACGTATCATGTCGACAACAAGGCGCATTTTGCGTGGAGAAGTAGGAACATCATTTAGCTTGGCGAAAGCAATAGTCTTTTTAGCTTCTTTTCTTGCTTCAGCTACTATATGTTTTCTTTTACCCATTTTAATGTTTACTTTTTATTAATTTACTGGCTTCTGCTCCAATTATTTTTTCTTATTACCTCCGTGTCCACGGAATGTGCGTGTAAGAGAGAATTCTCCTAACTTGTGCCCTACCATGTTTTCTGTCACATATACAGGAATAAATTTATTTCCGTTGTGAACAGCAATAGTATGACCTACAAAGTCGGGGGATATCATTGAAGCTCTTGCCCATGTCTTAACCACAGCTTTCTTACCTGACTCATTCATGGCCAAGACTTTTTTCTCAAGCTTAACATTAATATACGGGCCTTTTTTTAACGAACGACTCATAATTTTCTATTGATTAATCAGGTTATTATTTTTTTCTTCTTTCGATTATGTACTTAGAAGAATGTTTCTTAGGAGCTCTAGTTTTGAGACCCTTAGCGTACAATCCTTTACGTGAACGTGGGTGACCTCCTGAAGCACGACCTTCACCACCACCCATTGGGTGATCGACAGGGTTCATTACTACACCTCGGTTGTGAGGACGGCGGCCTAGCCAACGAGAACGACCGGCTTTACCTGATTTCTCTAGTCCGTGATCTGAGTTTCCTACACTACCGATAGTAGCTTTACATGTAGAAAGGATCTTACGTGTTTCGCCTGAAGGCATTCTTATGATTGCGTAGTTTCCTTCGCGAGAAGTTAACTGTGCAAAAGCACCTGCCGAACGAACCATTTTAGCTCCCTGACCTGGACGAAGTTCGATATTATGAACAACTGTACCGATTGGAATTTTTGCCAAAGGCAATGCATTACCAACCTCAGGAGCAGCATCAGCTCCGGATACCACTGTTTGACCTACTTCCAAACCTTCTGGTGCTAAGATATAAGTTTTAGCTCCGTCTACATAATACAACAAAGCGATACGAGCCGAACGGTTCGGATCATATTCGATTGTTTTTACAGTGGCTGGAATTCCGTCTTTCGTTCTCTTGAAGTCTATAAGCCTGAATTTTCTCTTATGACCGCCGCCGAGATAACGCATAGTCATCTTACCGGTATTGTTACGGCCACCAGACGCTTTTTTACCGACTACAAGGGATTTTTCTGGTACACTTGCAGTGATTTCTTGGAATGTACCAATAATTTTGTGTCTCTGCCCCGGTGTTGTGGGCTTTAATTTACGTACTGCCATTTTTTATTTAGATATTACTAAAAAAGTCTATACTTTCACCTTCTTTCAGGGTGATTATTGCTTTCTTGAATGCAGGAGTCTTACCTTTTATCACACCAGCTTTTGTGTAACGGCTTTTTAGCTTTCCGGAGTAGTTAATTGTATTTACAGACTTAACTGTTACGCCATAAAGCTCTTCTACTGCGTTCTTAATCTCCACTTTGTTTGCACTTGGAGCAACACGAAAACCGTAACGATTCGGAAACTTTTCTGAAATCGCGGTTTGCTTTTCTGTTAAAATTGGTTTTATCAAAATTCCCATAGTATTCTCTCCTTATGCTTTTAATAAAAGATTATCTATAATAGCAACCGAAGACTCAGCCAATACTAGACTTGTACAGTTAAGTATTGAGTAAGTGTTTAAATCAGAAGCTTTTACAACTTTTACTCTTTCTAAATTACGAGCCGACAAATATACATTTTTATTTTGGTCTGGCAAAACTAGAAGTATCTTTTTATCAGCCACTTGCAAATTTTTAGCCAATGCTACAAAATCTTTAGTTTTTGGAGAGTCGAAAGACAAGTCTTCAACTACCAAAATTTGATTTTCTTTTGCTTTAGCAGCAAGGGCAGATTTACGAGCAAGTACTCTTACTTTTTTGTTCAATTTGAAGCCGTAGTCTCTTGGTTTTGGACCAAATACACGCGCTCCACCAACCAATATAGGTGATTTGATATCACCACGGCGAGCACCACCTCCACCTTTCTGACGGATCAACTTACGTGTACTTCCTGACAACTCACTTCTTTCTTTAGTTTTGTGAGTACCTTGACGTTGATTCGCAAGATATAGTTTCACGTCCAACCAAAGAACATGATCGTTAGGCTCAATTGCATAAATAGCATCATTCAACGCTACTTTTTTACCGGTTTCTTTACCGTTTTTATCTAATACACTCAGTTCCATTATCTTTCTATTCTAACGATTGAACCTTTACTTCCCGGTACTGAACCTTTTATTAATAAAAGATTATGTTCCGGAATTATTTTAATAATCACAAGGTTTTGAACAGTAACTTGTTTGTTACCCATCTGACCACCCATTCTTGTTCCTTTAAACACCTTTGCAGGGTACGAACAAGCTCCGATAGAACCCGGAGCACGAAGACGGTTATGTTGTCCTAGAGTAGCTTCACCTACCCCACGGAAACCATGGCGTTTAAC
The DNA here is from genome assembly GCF_000213575.1 of Dysgonomonas mossii DSM 22836. Lineage (GTDB taxonomy): Bacteria > Bacteroidota > Bacteroidia > Bacteroidales > Dysgonomonadaceae > Dysgonomonas > Dysgonomonas mossii. The sequence continues at coordinate 490,619 of NZ_GL892004.1, read as the reverse complement.
AACCCCTTGGAAACCTTTACCTTTCGACACTCCAGTTACGTCAATAAAAGGGTCGTCCATTGAGAACATTCCGTCTACTGTAATAACGTCTCCTAGATTGTATTTCTCTTCATACTTGAACTCGGCCAAGTGTCTTTGAGGTGCAACTCCGGCTTTCTTAAAATGGCCGATTTCGGGCTTACTGGTATGCTTGTCTTTCTTTTCAACAAAGCCTATCTGTACAGCCTCGTAACCATCTTTTTCAGATGTTTTAACCTGAGTAACAACACAAGGACCCACTTCGACTACAGTGCATGGAATATTTTTTCCCTCGGCACTGAATACGGATGTCATTCCGATTTTCTTTCCTAATAATCCTGGCATTTCTCTAAATTATTTATTTAAACTAATATAAATTTTCATCAAACTTTGATTTCTACTTCTACACCACTTGGCAATTCCAGCTTCATGAGTGCATCTACAGTTTTTGCTGTTGAGCTGTAGATATCGATCAATCTCTTATAAGAAGATAGTTCGAACTGCTCACGAGATTTCTTGTTTACGAAAGTTGAACGGTTAACAGTAAAAATACGTTTGTGAGTTGGTAACGGAATTGGACCGCTTACTACTGCACCTGTTGCTTTCACTGTTTTCACGATTTTCTCAGCAGATTTGTCTACCAATGTGTAATCGTACGATTTCAGTTTAATTCTAATCTTTTGACTCATCTTTTGTTTTTAGTTAATTATTAAAATAAATTCTATATAAAAATATTAAAGACTGCAATTAAGAGTCATTTACTAATTGCAGTCTCTTTTATTATTTGATCAAATCAACGCGACCTTTAACCTCAGTTAATACCTGACGTGCGATAGATGGCGAAACTTCTTCGTAGTGAGAGAATGTCATCGCTGACGTTGCTCTACCCGAAGTGATTGTTCTCAAAGAAGTCACATATCCAAACATTTCTGCCAATGGCACTTTAGCTTTCACGATACGTGCACCTGAACGGCTAGACTCCATACCTTCTACCTGACCACGACGTTTGTTTAGGTCAGAAATCACATCACCCATGCTTTCTTCCGGAGTTACTACTTCCAGTTTCATGATAGGCTCTTGCAATGTAGGTCCGGCTTTCTCACATGCATTTCTGAAAGCAAGCTTAGCACAAAGCTCGAAAGACAACTGGTCAGAGTCTACTGTATGGTAAGAACCATCAACAAGCACAACTTTCAGTTTATCTAACGCATATCCTGCAAGCACACCATTCTTCATTGCAGCTGCAAATCCTTTCTGAACTGAAGGGATAAATTCCTTAGGAACGTTACCACCTTTCACTTCATCGATAAATTGAAGTTCTCCTTCAAATCCTGGATCTGTTGGACCAACTTTAACAATAATATCGGCAAACTTACCACGACCCCCGGTTTGTTTTTTGTAAACCTCACGAAGATCAACAGTTTGAGTAATTGCTTCTTTATATGATACCTGAGGACGACCTTGATTACATTCAACCTTAAATTCACGTTTCAGACGGTCGATGATAATTTCAAGGTGAAGCTCACCCATACCTTCGATAATAGTCTGTCCTGAATCCTGATCGGTATGAACACGGAATGTTGGATCTTCTTCTGCAAGTTTTCCTAATCCTGTAGCCAATTTATCCACATCTTTTTGAGTGATCGGCTCAACAGCGATACCAATAACCGGTTCTGGGAAGTCCATAGATTCAAGTACGATAGGATTGTTTTCGTCACATAGTGTATCACCTGTACGAATATCTTTAAATCCTACACCTGCACCTATATCTCCACAACCAATTACTTCTTTCGGATTTTGTTTGTTAGAGTGCATCTGGAACAAACGTGAGATACGTTCTTTCTTCTCAGAGCGGCTGTTATAAACATACGATCCGGCTGCTAATTCTCCCGAATAAACACGGAAGAAACACAAGCGTCCTACGAATGGGTCTGTTGCGATTTTGAATGCCAAAGCAGCCATTGGCTCACTTGGGCTTGGGTGACGAACGATAGTAGCTCCTGTTCTTGGGTCTGTACCTTCGATAGCTACTGTATCTATTGGGCTAGGCAAGAATTTACATACAGCATCCAATAACGGTTGAACTCCTTTATTTTTGAAAGAAGAACCACACAACATTGGATTGATCTGCATAGAAAGAGTACCGATGCGTAGTGCTGCGATAATTTCTTCTTCTGTGATTGAAGACGGATCATCAAAGAATTTTTCCATCAACGTTTCATCACATTCTGCAGCTTTTTCAAGCATTTTCTCTCTCCATTCTTGAGCTTCAGCTAGATATTCGGAAGGAATTTCGTCCAACTCGTAGTCTGCACCCATTGTTTCATCATGCCAGTACATCGCCTTCATTTTGATAAGGTCGATGATTCCCTTGAAGTGTTCTTCTGCTCCAATCGGAATCTGAACCGGACATGGGTTACCATTCAACATTTCTTTTATTTGGCGTACCACTTCAAAGAAATCTGCTCCCGAACGGTCCATTTTATTTACATAACACATACGAGGAACATCGTATTTGTCAGCCTGACGCCATACTGTTTCCGACTGAGGTTCAACACCACTTACAGCATCGTAAGCAGCAATTGCTCCATCAAGAATACGGAGTGAACGCTCTACCTCTACTGTAAAGTCAACGTGTCCGGGAGTATCGATCAAGTTGATCTTAAACATTTCATTGTCATACTTCCAGCTTGCTGTGGTAGCGGCAGATGTAATAGTAATACCCCTTTCTTGCTCTTGCTCCATCCAGTCCATAGTGGCAGCGCCATCATGTACTTCTCCAATCTTATGTGTAAGACCGGTATAAAACAGGATACGTTCAGATGTAGTGGTTTTACCGGCATCGATGTGCGCCATGATGCCTATATTTCTTGTATTCTTTAAACTGTCATTAACCTTTGCCATTGTTTTTTAACTCTTCCTTTTTGTTAGAATCTGAAATGAGCGAATGCACGGTTAGCTTCAGCCATTCTATGCATATCTTCTTTTCTTTTGAATGCGCCTCCTTGATTGTTGTATGCATCTGAGATTTCTGCGCCTAATTTGTCTGCCATAGTCTTACCACCTCTCTTGCGAGCATAAAGGATAAGATTTTTCATACAGATAGATTCTTTGCGGTCTGGGCGAATTTCGGTAGGAACCTGAAATGTTGCACCACCTACACGGCGTGACTTCACTTCTACTTGAGGAGTTACATTATCTAGAGCTGCTTTCCATATCTCGAGAGCAGTTTTTTCGTCGTTTGGTAATTTCTTCTTCACGATCTCCAATGCAGTATAGAAGATATCGAATGCAGTAGATTTTTTACCATCATACATTAAGTGGTTAACAAACTTTGTAACCTTTACATCACCGAAAACAGGATCCGGGAGGATCTGTCTTTTCTTTGGTTTTGCTTTTCTCATTTTTTTTACTAAAAAATTTTGTTTTTGTTTTTGGTTGCCAATTTTAGATGCCTTCAAAAGTTCCGCCGAACTATTTACTCAACCTATATATAGCCTATCCAATAAACTTAAACCGTTTTAATACTTAATTAAAAATCTCGGTTAAAGGGATTGCCTCAGGTAATTATTTTTTCTTACCCTTAGCTGCAGCTGCCGCTGGTGCTCCCGGTTTAGGACGTTTTGCTCCGTATTTAGAGCGGCGTTGTGTACGACCATTTACTCCTGCAGTATCCAATGTTCCACGTACAATGTGGTAACGAACACCCGGAAGGTCTTTCACACGACCACCTCTAACAAGTACAATTGAGTGCTCTTGCAAATTGTGACCTTCTCCAGGTATATAAGCATTCACTTCTTTTGAATTTGTTAAACGCACACGTGCTACCTTACGCATCGCTGAGTTAGGTTTTTTAGGAGTTGTTGTATATACACGGATACAAACACCTCTACGTTGAGGACATGCATCCAATGCACGAGACTTACTCTTTTCAACCAAAACCGCCCGTCCTTTTCTTACTAATTGTTGAATTGTAGGCATGTTGTTTTAATCTTTTGAACTTTTAAAATTCAGTTTTTAATTATACATTTAATTAGCAAATAACACAAGAAACGAACGCTATTCGAATGACAATCAACATATTGCCATCAGAACAAGCCCTTTTCATGCATTATTCGGGTTGCAAATGTAGACATAATCAGCTAATTACACAAATATTTGAAAAGAAAATTGAACAAAAAAAGCAAGATGGAACGTGAATATTCCATCTTGCCACTAAAATTCCGTAGTTTTTATAAAATGCTTCTGTTAGAATGAAAAGTCCACTCCCGCAGCAAATACCTTGTTTGTACGTGAAAATACGTCTTTACCCGGTAAATCTGCAGAGCTTAAATATTTCTCTTTATTTACTGTCCAGTCTGAATATGTTGTCCAGAAATAACCTACATTTATAAGAACGTTTTTGGCAACATTTACCGCACCACCTAAACCTATAGAATATGAGTTGATAGAGAAACTTAAATCTCTCTGATACTCATCTTTTACGCCATAGCGGGTGATTTGTCCTCCGGCACTTACCAAGAACATGTCATCTATTTTATATTCGGCTCCAAATAAATATTCATTTGTACCTCCGTTTATATGCTTTTGTTTATCGTCTGCCATTTTAGCATCCGAGTCGAAAAAGTGGTGATAACCAACACTTGCCAACAGCTTCGGTGTAATCTGATAGGAAGCTCCTACTGTGAATAGAGCAGGAATATCGTGAGGAGTATTTACTCCATCTTTAAACAAGCCTGTATCATCCACTTTGGTTTTATTCTCTACGTTGAGAGCTGTACGAAATTCATATTTCATACCGACATTCAGGTTATTATAGCTAAAGTTGAAACCAAGAATAGGAGAAATACCCCATCCGGATTGTGATGAATCAAGATTTTTATCAGCTACAGCTTTTGCATTATTTTCGTACGCCTGCCCTGCAATTACATATCCCGCCTGAACCTGCTGTATCTGCATTTGATTAAACTGCTCGGCATTTCCAATATTCAACCCTGCCCTTAGTTGGTCGGCCATCGCTTGCGACAGCTTTCCTGCAGTAACAAGTTGTCCCACAGTGTATGCACCGGCTCCACTTTCGATAAAAGGATTCAGGTTTGCAGCAGTTCCTTTTGCCAACGAAGCAGCATCATTAAAAAAGGTTTGAGCAGACATCATGCCTCCAGTAGGATTTAACATGGCGTGTTGAGGGTTAAAAGATATATTTCTCAAATGTCCCTCGTATCTGTTATTTACTATATTAAGACGAAAACCGCCATATACCGAAAACATATTATTGATAGCATAACTACCTCCAATCTGAGCACCATATATAAATGACGATCCACGCATATATGCATCTACCGAATAATTATTTGTAGTGATTCCGCTTGCAGCAAGCAAACCCGGCAACATTGCTATAGTTGATTCGAAAGAAGGCAACCCATCATTAAATGTAGCCTTACCGCCGCCGCCTGTCACTGCAATATTTCCGGAAAGCACCCATTTGCCTTTTTTGTATGCAGCCTGAATACTAGGAATAATCGGAGCTGAAGCTGTTCCCTTAAAGCTTTTTGTAGCATCACCACCAAACCCTGCAAATGGAGCAAAAGTGGAAGTTATTGTTCTTGTTTGAAAAGCACTCTGATTGGAAAAAGAGAAATGGAAACCATCGTTAAGTTTTACAAGCCCCGCAGGATTTGTATAAGCGGCGTCTATTTGTACAGATGCATCACGAGCAACCATTCTGATGAAATGCGCACTCTGATTCGTATTGGTAAGAATACCTCCTGCAAAGACATGCGAGGTACTACACAGGGCTAAAACAGCAATAGCCAATGTCTTCTTCATATTCATTTGATATAATTAATTAAAATTGGGCACAAAGATATAAGGAATCTATTAGTTTCAAAAGAAACCATGTTAAAAATGAACATTATCTTATTGATTATCAAATAGATGTTGTCTATGCAACTAATATTTGGGATTCAGAAATCTTCACATTATTTAGGAGACACACTACAGTTTCGACATATTTTATTTTCGTTTGACACTGATATTTAGCGCAAAACAGTAAAAAAATAATAGATTTGCATAATCATTCATTAAAAGTAACATGAACAAATCCGCTCTCTTTCTTGCGCTAAACATAGGGTTAATAACTTCTTTTCTTTCATGCATTAGCGGCAATGCTGAAAAAAAACTTTTTTACGAAGGAGTGCTTTTCAAATATCCACAAAGCTGGACTGTAGAAACGAACGAATTGCCCGGAGAGTCATATTCGATAAAAGGAAAAGAAGGAAATAACATTATATTCATAACATTTACGGAAAAAAGTACAGACTTAAAGGAAGTAATAGAAACGCATCAAAAAAACGTAGACAGAACAAAGTTTGAATACTCAGCAGAGAAAATTGTCCCATCCAAATTTGGAAAATATGACGCATTATCTTCTAAATTCATGATCGTTAGAGATTCTAAAAAATCTTATGGAAACACGTTCGCTCTTAAAGCAGGAAACAAGAGCTATCTTATTATAATGCAAAGCGACACAGAAGATAATCTGAACAAAAGCTTTGAGACGATTAAAAACAGCTTCGAGATAAAGACTAAACCTTAGAGTATAACATTGAGCAAAAAATCTTCATATCAACAGATAATAAAGTCTACCACCATTTTTGGCGGATCTCAGGCATTGATTATTCTCATTGGCATCATCCGAACCAAGATTATTGCCATATTGCTAGGGCCTACGGGAATAGGTATTATCGGCATCTACCAGTCTATCATAGATATGATGCGATCAGGATTCAGTCTCGGACAGGATACGGCGGGAGTAAAAGACATAGCCGAAACCGAAGCCAAAGAAGATCTTACTACACTAAATAGAACGATATCTCGCTTCAACATTTGGTTCAAATGGTCGGCAATCATAGGCTCTGTCATTTGCCTCATCTTATGTTATCCAATTAGCCTTTGGGCGTTCGACAGCAACAAATACACTCTACCAATTGCAGGATTGGCGATTTGCGTATTTCTGGCAATACTCACAACAGGCAAATCAACGATATTACAGGGGATGCGCAAAATTCCAGAGATGGCAAAATCTGCTGTATGGGGTAGCTTAATAGGCTTAATTATCACCATTCCTATATATTTTATCTTCGGGCTGGAAGGTATTATTCCTGCTTTTATTGTATCGGGAGGAATATCTTTTCTCTGTGTTGAATTTTATTACAGGAAACAAAGTGTAGAGAAAGTTAACATCTCGAATAAAGAAGCTTTCTACGAAGGATTAAGCTCTCTAAAACTTGGGATCTATATTGTATCGGCAGGATTTGTAAGCACTGTCAGTATGTTTCTCATCAGAGCATATATTACACGAAACGATGATATTGAAGTGGCCGGACTATTTCAATCGGCATGGACAATAACAAATGTATATCTTGCACTCATACTCAGGTCGATGGGATCAGACTTTTATCCTCGTCTTTCGGCAATAGCCAGCGAAAAGGATAAAATGAAAGCACTCATAAATGAACAGAGCTATATTGTACTGATTATTGCTTCTCCTATTGTTATAGGCATGATGCTTTTCTCCGACTTCGCTTTATCAGTTCTCTATTCGGGAAAGTTTTCGGGAGCGAATACGCTCTTATGCTGGCAGGTAGCAGGCTCGTTCTTGAAAGTACTAAGTTGGCCGATAGCATTTATCATGCTGGTAAAGAATAAAGGACTTATGTTTTTTATATCAGAAGTTTCATATTATAGTGTATATCTCTTCTCCGCCTATATACTCTACCCACTGTATGGTTTAGATGCGACAGGAATCGCATATTTGGCTGCCTATATTGTATATCTGCCTCTTGTATTCATTATCGGACGTAAGCTCTCAGATTTCAAATGGACTAATACCATTATCTCAATGATCCTGATTAATCTAATGCTGATTTGTATTACATTTTTTATCGTGATATACATACCGCAATACAAATATTTGGGAGTAATCACATTATGTGCCTCCGTACTGTATGCCTTCTTCAAATTGAAGAAAGTATTCAACTTAAAAGATTTGGGTAGTTGGTTTAAGAAAGAGTAATTACTTCTTTTTGCGCTCTTTCTCTATTTCTTTTACACGTGGAATAACCAGATTGTCTTCAATAAAGGTATGCGCTTCGAGCTCCTCTTCAGACATATAGAGCTCGGTAAGAACATTTACCATCAGCATCTGATCTGTCGTGCCCGGAACGTACTTTAACAATATCTGTTTCAGATCATTTATTTTCCCTTCAATATCATTATGCCTTTCTTCAAATATATTGATAGAGTATTGCTTATTCGCATCTTTATCAATCAGAGAGTAGACATAAGGAAAAACAACATCATCCTCATACCTCATATGCTCCAATACTTCTTTGGTATAATTGTCAAAGAAATCAAGAACAACGGTTTGTAGCGCTTTGTCTGTTTCGGGGAAAACCAGTTCAAGCTTACGACGAATATTCGGAAGCCTTCTTTCCAAAAAGTAACTGTGTGAATTTTTAAGGTATCTGAGAAACGGTGCAAGAGGTAATTTGCTGAACACCTCTTGTATATTGGTTATACATTTATTTGATTGATAGTTAGCAAGGAACAGGAAACAATCTGTATCAAAATCATTTTCTTTACAAACTGCCTCAACACTCTTTTCGCCGAACCCAAGCGAAATATTTAATCGATTGAGCAATAATAATAAGTGGTAGTCGGCATCTATAAGCTCCGACATCTTCATTTTCTTATTAAATATGATTGTTACATTCTGCATTGTGTACAAGTTTATTCGTCTTGGTATTTTATTTCCGAAATATCCACTAATTTATTAATTATTGCATATATAGTCAATCCAGAAATACTATGAACTTTCAATTTGCGTGTAATATTTCTGCGGTGCGTAATAGCCGTATGGATAGATATACTATGATGATCGGCTATTTCTTTATTACTCATGCCCTTTACAACACTTATCAAAATCTCTTTTTCTCTATCACTCAACTCTTCGGTGTCTGGCTGTCCTCCCGTTTCTTTCTCAAGACATTTCAGTAAAGTTTCTTCAATTTTCGATTCCGAATCATTTATACGTATAACCGCATCATAGGAACGATAAAACTGCTCATCAATAAGATTATAAACGAGAGCTATTATTGCTGTCTGTTTATCCAAATTGAGCTGCTGCCGAATATCATGCCTTGACGTATGCCCCAGCAACATGGGGTTGATAAGAACAGCATCCGGCTTGAGTATATTTATCTGATAATTTATATCTTCCATTTCTCTCAATTCTACAACTTTACCGACGCTATTTAGCTGAGATAAAACATAAACCAGACCTTTACGAATAATATATGAAGTTTCGGCTACAGCCAGCACTTTCTTCGTTTTAGACATCTTTCGATAGTTTTCTTATATAGAATGATTCTTTATAAGTCACAAATTTCGTGATATTTTATTTTATAAACAAATGTTATATAATATAAATACTCCGGACTTGTGTTTCTAAACAATATTTATAGTAGTTTTGTTTATAGGATTTTTAATACATTCCTAATTTATGATCAACTTTAAGCAGATTACACTTTCTGATAAAAAAGTAATGGATGCCGCCTTTGCAGGAAACGAATACCGTGCCTGCGACTTTTGTTTTACAAACCTTTACGCATGGAATGCAAAATTCAAAACGGTATACGCAATAGAACACCGTACAATATTTCTTCGGTTCCAGGATTCTGACGGACAGACATATTATATGATGCCCATCGGAAAAATGCCACTTATTGATGCATTCAAATTAATAGAAGAAGATGCGAGAATAAACAAAATACCATTCCAGATGAAAGGCATCTCATCTGAAATGTGGGGAAAAATACGCAACGAAATTCCAGGAGAGTTCAGATATTTACCCGATCGCAACAACGATGAGTATATCTATCTATCTGAGAAGTTAATTAACCTTTCAGGCAAAAAGCTGCAAAGCAAGCGTAATCACATCAACCGATTTAAGGCAGACAACCCCGACTGGGAATATTTTCCTCTGACCTCCAAGAAAGAGCTGGAAGAGTGTGCATATATGCTCGACGAATGGGAAGAAGTGAATAGCTCAAAAGCCGATTTCTCTCAACGATACGATTATATTGCAACCAAAATTATGCTCGAAAACTTCGAATATCTGCAACTTCGTGGAGGTGCGATCCGTGTTAATGGAAAGATTGTGGCATTCACGATAGGCGAGCAACTTACGGCTGATACTTTCGTTGTGCATGTAGAAAAAGCCTTCAGCGAAGTAAACGGCGCATATACAATTATAAACCAGCAGTTTATAGAACACGAAGCATCTGAATACAAATATATAAACAGAGAGGAAGACATGGGTATAGCAAACCTTCGTAAGGCAAAAATGTCATACTACCCTGATATATTATTAGAAGAAGGAATTCTTATTCCATTTGTGTAACATTATTTTATATTATCGTTCTCATGATACAATTCGCCAATGAGCAAACAGCAGAATTAGTACGTCGTATGTGGAAAATATGCTTCGAGGATACGGACGAGTTTCTAGACATCCTTTTCACATACAAATACAAGCATGAGAATACACTGATATATTTTGAAGAAGGAGAAGCGGTTGCAAGCCTTCAAATGTTGCCGTATACAATAAACTTCTACCGGCAGGAAATCCCTTTTGCATACATGGCAGGACTATGCACATTGCCCGAACACAGAAAAAAAGGCTACATGGCACAGCTGCTTCATGAAGCGCATAGGATACTTGCCAAAAGAAATATACCTCTTGCAATACTGATTCCTGCAGAAGAATGGCTGTATGACTTTTATAAGAAATATGGATATGAACAAGTATTCGATAAGGGAGAAGATATTATCCCTATCAAAGAAATACTAGATACATATTCCGATAATATCGATATGGCTTATCAAACGTTCGATCAATTATTCAGATTCAGAGACTTTTGTGTGCAAAAGAACAGAAATGACTTTGAGGCTATAGCCAAAGAGTACAAACTGGACGGATACCCCGAAAAAAGGGATCTGCCCGGCATGGCACGTGTGATAGATGCATGGACTCTTTTAGACCTATATGCAAAAGATAATCTATCTAAGAAATTCAGAATAAAAGTAACGGATTGTTCGCAGGGAGATACTCCTCAAATATATTCAATAGACTGTGGAAATGTAGATTTCATATTAGAATCGGAAGGCTCGTTTGATATAGAAACAGACATCCGATTGCTATGCAGACTCTTGTTTGGCTACAAGATTCATGAGCTTGAAGAAAAACATCAACGGTTTTTTGAAGACCATCAGCCGATTATGAATCTGATGTTGGAATAAAAGATTTTTTAAGAAGACTGATGTCTTTTCTGAATTATCTATCGAAGAAATAACTTATCTTTGAATTTTAGTAATATAGTATCGCATATATGCTCGAAAACTTTGGAATAAAAGATATAATTGATATACTATTGGTAGCTACAGTAATGTACCAATTATATAGGATTGTCTCCAAATCGGGTACAGGAGCCATATTCAATGGTGTATTGGCTTTCATGATCTTATGGATACTTGTATCTAAAGTCCTGGAGATGCGCCTTATGGGTGCCATCCTCGACAAATTTGTCGATATTGGACTCATCGTACTCATCATTATCTTCCAAGATGAAATCCGACGCTTTTTGATGACGCTCGGCTCCAATCGCACCTTCCGTTTCTTTGCACGGTTCTTCAGTTCAAAAGAACGTGGAGGTCTCTCAGAGCCAGTTATTACCTCTCTGGTTTTAGCATGTATGAATATGGCCAAAACATATACAGGGGCACTTATTGTTATCGAACAGGAGATTAAGCTAGGACAATATGAAGAAACAGGCGAAGTTTTAGATGCCGAGATCAGCACCCGCCTGATAGAAAATATATTCTTTAAAAACACACCTTTACACGACGGAGCTTTGATTATATCAGGAAACAAAATTAAAGCCGCCGGATGTATCCTTCCCATTTCTCAAAATCAAGAAATACCCAAATCTCTCGGATTAAGACACCGAGCAGCCCTCGGTATATCGCAAGAAACCGATGCCAAAGCAATTGTCATATCAGAAGAAAGGGGTAAAATATCCTTTGTAAGCGAAGGGAAAATACAAACGAATATATCACCCGAAAGGCTACAAGAACTTCTCACTGAAACTATTTTGGTAAAAAAGAAGAAAACATAAACGAGCCGATATACCATGAAAATGCCCATTAAAAATTTATTATTCGTACATGTTTCACTTCTATTTTGTTTTTCTTTATCTGCCGAAAATATTCCGATAAAGATAACGAAGCAATACTTGAACCTGCCTGTTTCGCAGAAAGCAGAAAGAAAAAGGATGAGCTTTAGTGTAGATGGAAAAGAGGACAGATCATTTGTAATACGCCTATCTGCGAATCCCGATTACTGGGTATTTTGCGATATGGCAGCTTATAAGGGTAAGACTATAAACATCAGCTATGAGGGTGATCCATCAGGATTAAGCAAAATCTATCAGGATGACAGAATAGAAGGGCATGAAAATCTGTATAAAGAAAAGAACCGTCCGCAATTTCACTTCACTACTCAACGAGGGTGGATAAACGATCCCAATGGATTGATATACTACGATGGTGAATACCATCTTTTCTATCAACATAATCCTTACGAACGTGAATGGGAAAACATGCACTGGGGACATGCCGTAAGCAAAGACCTGATACATTGGCAACAATTACCCGAAGCACTATATCCCGATCATTTGGGCACAATGTTCTCCGGCTCAACAATCATTGATTATGATAATACAGCGGGATATAACAAGAAAGACAATCCTGCGATGATAGCCTTTTATACAGCAGATAGCTCTGAAAAGCAAGTACAATGCATGGCTTACAGTCTTGACAAAGGGCGTACATGGACAAAATATGACAAAAACCCGCTTATAGACTCAAAAGACAAATGGAATAGCAAAGACACACGTGACCCGAAAGTTTTTTGGTATACTCCGTCAAAACATTGGGTAATGGTACTGAATGAAAGAGACGGGCACTCAATATACACTTCTAAAAATCTGAAAGATTGGAATTACGAAAGCCATATTACAGGATTTTGGGAATGCCCCGAACTATTTGAGCTACCGATAGACGGTAACAAAAACAATACCAAATGGGTGATGTATGGAGCTTCGGGAACATATATGCTAGGCTCTTTTGACGGAAAGACATTCACTCCTGAGGCTGGAAAATATTATTATACTTCGGGATCAATTTATGCTGCACAGACATTTACAAACATCCCCGACAGTGATGGCAGACGCATACAAATAGGATGGGGACGCATAAACCAACCCTATATGCCATTCAATGGAATGATGCTACTCCCTACCGAGCTAACTCTAAAAACCACAAAAGACGGCGTAAGGTTGATAAACAATCCGATAAAAGAGACGGAACAATTGTTTACCCCTGTTCAAAAATGGAGCAATCTGAAATCGGATGATGCCAACAACAAGATGAAAGAGTTCTACAACTCAGACTGCCTGCGCATCAAAACAACAATTAAGCTATCACATGCTACAGATGCAGGGCTCAACCTATTTGGTCAACGGCTGATAAATTATGATATGAATGGAAACATGCTGAACGGAATGTTCTATTCGCCACAAGACATGACGAGTATGGAACTTTCAGCTGATATTTATATAGATCGCACATCTGTAGAAGTATTTATCGACGGAGGAATATTCTCATATTCGATGGAACGCAAACCCGATAGCAATAATACAGAAGGGTTCCACTTTTGGGGGAACAATATCGAGGTCAAAAATCTGGAGGTATATTCAGCAAAATCGATTTGGTAGAATTCCGGTTATTGCTGTTCTACAAGAGAATCATACACCGCTTTTGAGATTTGAGCAATTATACCGCAGTTCACATCATTGCTTTCCATCGAGTCGGCAACAAATACAACCAAAGAATAATATCGACCGTCGGGTAATTGTATGATTGCAATATCGTTTTCCGCTGCCTTCAACCCTTCGGCATTACGAAACGAACTCCCTGTTTTGTGTGCGACGAATGTCCCTTCGGGAAGCAATTCTTTTATTTTATTTTCACCTGTAGTAGTGCCAGCCAGCGCATTCCATAAAAATTCATGAGAAGGCTGAGGTAAGATATTCTGTGTTCTAAATATTTCTAAAACTTGTGCAGTAGTATAGGGGGTAGACCAGTTAGTATACTGTACATCCCAAGGTCCGTGCATTTCTTCTTCTGTGGCAGCAATGGCGAACTCAGATAGACCAAGCCCTCTTATGTATTTATCGACCTCTGCTGTACCTCCTACCAAGCGAAACAGGATATCACACGCATTATTATCACTATTAGAAACTGTATATTTGATAAGATCGGCAACAGAGAGATACATCTCCCCATGGGGATAATCGCCCCTTAACGGGCTGTGAGTATTGGGGAGCAAGTCACTTTTTTTCACATAAACCTGATGATCTAAAGTGAGATTATTCTTATTTAGATAATCTAATACAGCCAATGCTAAATGAAACTTGTATACACTTTGGGTGGGATAACGAAAATTATTATTGATAGTCAACGTGTCTTTTCCATCTACAATAAGAGCCACACCAACTGTAGCATCCTTACCCTCGATTATTTTCTGAATCTTGTTTCTCAAAACGTCATTTTGTGAAAACACAGGAAAAGCAACCACTATGGCTGAAAAAAGAAATAAAAGTTTCTTCATTAACATTAATCTATCAAACGTAATTGTTCTTTTAATCGTAAAATTTCGTCCTGCATCGTATCTATCTTATCCAATAGGTTTTGAATAACATCAATCCCTGCCACATTAATAGACAGATCGTAGTACCAGCGTACATACTGATCCAAGTGCCTCAACTGCGAAATATGTATATACCGTTCGTTATCAACAATGCTTACCTGTATCAGTCCTTCATTTTCAAGCTGCACAATAAAATCGGGCTCTACTTGGTTTTGAATACAATATTCGTGTATAATAATCAGTTCTGAATTCATAACTGTGGCGCTTTAAATTAAGACTTTGCTAACTTTTCGAACAGTTCCCTCTGTTCTGCATTCAGGTTGGTAGGAATTTTCACCGTATAGGTAATAATCAGATCTCCAAAATGTCCATCCTTTTTATATACAGGAAAACCTTTCCCTTTTAGGCGAACTTTTGTTCCATTCTGAGTTCCGGCAGCGACCTTCAATTTTACTTTTCCAGTAAAAGTGTCCACCGTTTCATCTCCGCCAAGCACAGCAGTATACAAGCTAATATCTGCATTGGTATACAAGTCATTTCCTACTCTTTTGAATTTCGGATCCTCTTGTATCACGAACGTAATATACAGATCACCGTTAGGACGGCCATTTCTACCGGGAGCTCCTTGCCCTGCCAACTTTATTACTTGGCCGTCTGCTACCCCTGCGGGAATTGTTATTCGTAAGTTTTTCCCATTTAGAGTTAATGTCTGTTTATGGGTTTCAGAGGCATCACGCAAACTTAAGTGCAGCTCGGTAGTGTAATCTTGTCCTCTAAATGCACTTGTTCGAGAACCTCTGGATGCGCCCCTTCCACCGAAGAGAGATTCGAAGAAATCCGAGAACCCTCCTTCGTCTTCACCGGAAAAGCTATATGCCTTTCCGCCAAAGTCGCCACCAAAGCTGCTATAATCAGCAAAACCTCCATTCTGAGCTTGTTGCTGACGTGCTTTTTCAAATTCTTCGGCATGCTTCCAGTTCTCTCCGTACTCGTCATACTTTTTCCGTTTTTCGGGGTCGGACAGAACTTCATTCGCTTCATTTATCTGCTGAAATTTCTTCTTTGCTTCCTCATCATTAGGATTTATGTCAGGGTGATATTTACGGGCTAACTTTCGGTAAGCCTTTTTTATATCATCGCCACTGGCAGTTTTAGATACACCTAAAATGCTGTAATAATCTATAAATGCCATATATTTTTCAATTATGAGTCAGAAGCATCAGAATATCAACTCCTGACCGAATTTATTTTTTCTTTGTTTTTAAGTTCGTTATATATCCTCAGACAAGCCCATGCATCGAGTGCAGCATACATTTTCTGTGAGTCAGAAAGTACATCTACTTCCCAGTTTGACAGGCGTTGCCCTTTTGATATCCTCTTTTCAAAAAGTATGCCATAAATACGCTGTAAGCCATTGTCTTCTATACCGTAATCTTTAACAAAAGACTGTAATTCGACGAAGTTAGCCGGAGCCAAACTCATCCGCTTGTGTATCGCCGAGAAGTCATCTTTCAGCGACAGCCCGATCTTCTTCACGGCAGGATTGACAAGAAGTTCGGCCAGACAAGCAGGAAACCCGATGAGATTGAGCCGGAATAGGAAACAGGTATCGATTGTAGACAACTGCATAAGTGCTATCTGATGCGTCACTCCCTTACGAAAAGCAGGGCGGGTCTCTGTATCAAATCCGATAGCCTCACATTTGCTAAGATAGTCGCATGCTTTCTTTGCTTCGGTTTCTTCTTGTATTACGATTATTCTACCCGGAAAAACTTCCTGTGCATAAGTAGACAATTCAGCTTTGGATATAGTGTTTACCATAATTCATTTGTATCAGCAGATTCGAGATCTTCATCAAGGTTATCATTTACTATCGTATATTTGAGTGAGTGCAAAGCTCTCAAAACATTTACCAGCTTCTGCCCCCAATATGATTTAAAATTCTCTATACACAAATATAGTGCATCATTCATATTGTCTGTTACACCTCTTTCAAAAACTGTGATGAAGTTCTTCAAATCCTGATAGATATCCGAGAGATCTTCGCTTACACTGGCAGTAATAGGAGTGTCGCTATATTTCATATCCTGAAGAAAAACTTCAAGATACGCATCATTATTCTGAAATACATCATATAGCTTTGAAGAAATATAATTATAATCTCCCTCCGTTACTGTTATCTCTGGTTCCTCCTCTTCATTTATGATATCTGTCTCGGGCACAAGAGAAGCTTTTAAGTAAAGCAGAGGAAGAAGCTTCGTAAGCTTATCTATCAACTCCGCTTCGCTTACATCTTCAAAGCTTTCAAGATAACCACAATATTGTACTGCGACTGTTACAAATTCAATTGTATCACGAGAATAAACGATCTCTCTTAACTGGTTCTCCATTCTATATTTTAATTTTGCTGTCGTTTTACGGACTCAATTATATTATCTAAACTATATTCTGATCTACACAAAACAGATCGTTGATTTTTCTTTAAGTAACAAATTTAACCTATTATTTTGTTAACCGCATTGTTCGGATAATATATTTTATTATCAATCATCCCCCGTTTCTACTCCTTATTTGGATACACTTGCTATTTACCTTATCTTTGCACCTTCTTTCAAAGAATTAGTAAATATATTATACTCTATACTTTCTTACCGAAAAAGAGTATAATTCATTTTTTAACACTATAAAAATTAGCACGAAATGGGAGATACTCCAAATTGCCCTGCATGCAGCATGGAAAATACATATTTTGATGGTACTATGTTTATTTGCCCCGACTGTTTTCACGAATGGACAGGCGAAGCAAAAGCAGAATCAGACGATATGACACCACGAGACAGCAACGGAGCAGAACTACAAGACGGAGATGCTGTTACGGTAATCAAAGATCTGAAAGTAAAAGGTTCATCGATGGTAATAAAAAGAGGTACAAAGGTAAGAAGCATCCGTCTTACAGAGGAGCCAACTGAAGTGGATTGCAAGATAGACGGATCGAGCATTGTACTTAAAACATGCTTCCTAAAGAAATAAGACACATTTAGCCCTTCTGGTATTTAAAATACATAAAAAATATTTTTTTCTTTGAGTCTATTTTTTAACCTAATATAAGTCTTTTTTATAGGGAGGACTATATAACTTTGCATCCATTATGCAGTACAGCCTATTCCCTCAATATAAATATAAATTTTTCAGCCTGGGTAGTGGTAGCAGTGGAAATTGCTACTATCTGGGAACGAATGAATATGGTGTACTCATCGATGCCGGTATAGGGATACGTTCCATACAAAAAGCCCTTCGCGAATACGGTGTCTCATTCGATAAAATCATAGCCGTATTGGTAACCCACGATCATGCCGATCATATCAAAACAGTGGGATGCCTTGGTGACAAATACAATATCCCTGTTTATGCAACGGAGACAGTACATAACGGCATCTTAAGAAACAGGGCTGTACGCGCAAGCTTGGTTCACTCAAGAAAAGTTATAGAAAAAGAGCAAACATTCTCTATCAGAGAATTTCAGATAACCGCTTTTGACGTTCCTCACGATAGTATCGAGAATGTAGGGTATCACATTGAGTTCGATGAGCAGACGTTTGTATTAGTAACAGATATCGGGCGGATTACCGATACGATAAAAGAATATGCCGCGAAGGCAAATCACCTGGTAATTGAAGCCAACTACGACGAATATATGCTTCAGGCGGGTAAATATCCTTACTATCTGAAACAACGCATCGGCAATGGCATGGGGCATCTTAGTAACCGTCTATCTGCTCAGTTTATTGCAAGTATATACAGCGAAAACCTTCAGAACATCTGGCTTTGCCACCTCAGCCAAGACAATAATCATCCCGAAATAGCTTTTAAAGCTGTAGAACAAGCCCTCTATGACAATGGAGTGGTAGTAGGCAAGAACGTAAAACTAGAAACGTTGAGCCGCTATAAAGTGTCGGGACTGAGAGAGTTCTGAGAGACATCTCACTCACGTTGAACATCACAAGAAATATCACCTCTTTATTTTATTAAAGACTCAGCTTCAAATAATGAAAAAAGTAAGATTGCAATAATCGCAGAAAATCTGTTACTTTTGTTACTTCTTAGTAAAAGGGAGAATTGTATGAAAACAATTAATATAAAAGGAGAATTACTAGAACTGTCGCAACCTATTGTGATGGGAATATTGAATATTACTCCTGATTCATTTTTTGCAGAGAGTCGCAAACAGGGAGAACAGGAAATCGTTACCCGTGTAGCAGAAATATTAGCACAAGGAGGTAAAATTGTGGATATAGGAGCACAATCTACACGTCCTTCGTCTACATTATTATCATCAAAAGAAGAGATAGAACGCCTAAAACCGGTATTGAATATTATAAATAAGGAATTCCCCGACGCTATTCTCTCGGTTGACACATTCTATAGCGACGTCGCTCGTTTTTGTGTAGAAGAACATGGTGTTGACATTATAAATGATATATCGGGAGGTGAAATGGACAAAAATATGTTCGACACCGTTGCCTCGCTCAATGTCCCTTATATCCTTATGCACATGCGTGGCACACCTCAGACGATGAGCCAATTGACAGATTACAACAATCTTGTTCAAGATATTTTTTACTACTTCTCTAAAAAGATAGCCGAGCTACACCTCAAAGGCGTAAACGATATTATAATAGATCCGGGTTTTGGATTCAGTAAAACTATCGACCAGAATTATGAGTTGATGGCTTCATTGAAAGGCTTCTCTATTTTTGAGCTTCCTTTACTTGTGGGCATTTCCAGAAAGAAAATGATCTACAATTTAATAGATTCAACAGCAGAAGAAAGCCTCAATGGGACATCCATCCTGAACACTTTTGCCCTACAGAACGGAGCTGACATCTTACGTGTGCACGATGTAAAAGAAGCGGTAGAAGCAGTAAAAATTACAGAAAAATTAAAAGGGTACAGCTTATAGCAAATACCCTTTTCTCATTTTATTATTTGGGACTAATTCTTTTGAAGCGTTCCATTGTTTTCAAAACATCGTTTACGTAACGTGTCGTTTGTCCGGCTCTGAAGTATCCACTTTTACATACAGGATCGTTATAATATTCGGGATTTCCTTTTAGTTCAAGATACTTCTTCACATTTCCTTCCCATATATAAGGGTTAGCTCCATATTTTTGAGCCAAGGCCTGCGCATCATTTATATGTCCATTTCCTCCATTATAAGCTGCAAGCAAGAATTTCTCCCGCTCCTCTATGCTACTTACTTTAGCAAATATTTTGTCTAGCCTGTCGAGTAGCTCTACGGCAGCACCTATACTTAAATCGGGGTTCATGCGATCTTCACTTTTCAGACCAAGAGACGCTGCTGTGCGTGGCATCAATCCCATTATTCCGGCTGCTCCCGCCCATGAGGTGAGATTATTCTGAAAGCGAGACTCATGATAGCATATCGCTGCCAAAAAACGCCAATCGTACTTTGTGCCTTTAGCGTGCTTTTTAAACAGTTCGTCGTAGATGGAAATTGCGCCTTTAGGTAGATTCTTCGGGATTTCGTATTCCCCCTCAAAAGTCTGCTTACTCAGCTCGAAGTATTTTTTAATAATTCCCTTATAAACAGGAGTATTCCCATTCTGCTGGAACCATTCATTTAATGCTTTTGCCAACTGGGGAGAATCTTTCCGTACAGCCCATGATGACCGTTGATCGAAACTGATCTGAAGCGATATATCTATATTCCGATAATATGTTTTGTTCAACTTGGCTATATATTCATCACAGATTGTATATTTTATCTTTCCTTGAGATACCATTTCGATGAGGTCTTCACTAGTAATCGTATCCTCATTTACAGGATGAATGTTGATACCTCCTCCCAGTTCGGAATTCAGATTTAGCAAGCGTTGATAATATTTTGTGTTGTCTTCCACATAGACCTCTTTGCCGATCAAGCCCGTTACATCTTTTATGATAGTATCTCCCTTATTTGCCTGTTGGATTAATACCTGATGGGTTATTTGTTGGAGTCCGCAATATAGGATAGAATCTTTAAGCCCTGTCTGTATAGGTACAGCATAGGCAATGAGGTCGCCTTCACCATTATTCAGCATCTCCACAAGCTTAGTTGTATTCTCCGCTACCTTTACTTTCAATGTCAGCCCATAATGATCGCAGAAATCCTGAGCGAGGTCGTAATCATACCCCATAGGCTCTTCTTTGTATATAAAGTAAGATGTAGAGGTGTTGAGCGTAATAATGGTCAGTTCCTTCTTTTGTTTGATCTGCTCAAAATCATAGGGAGTCTTCTGTTCTTTCTTTTTACAGGCCGACAAGAGACAAAGAACTATCAGTACATATATACAACAGAATTTTCTCATGTTTTTATCAGTTGAGATTTAGGTATTATATATAATTAATCTTATTATAAAAATAAGATCAGGCTATCTTCGTATCTGTTTATATTCTGTAGCTCTCCTGTT
This sequence comes from Dysgonomonas mossii DSM 22836, assembly GCF_000213575.1. Taxonomy (GTDB): domain Bacteria; phylum Bacteroidota; class Bacteroidia; order Bacteroidales; family Dysgonomonadaceae; genus Dysgonomonas; species Dysgonomonas mossii. The sequence goes on along the minus strand of NZ_GL892004.1, from coordinate 469,298 downwards.
TAAGAAGCACTGAACGGATAGAAACGAAGGCTTCCTATTTCATGAAAACCTCCGTATCAATTCTTATTTTTTATTATCAAAATTTCATATCCTGCGAAATCATATTTTCAACTTTCGCATTATATTCGTCAATTACACTATTTACTACATCTGCGGCTGTAGGAAGGTCTTCAATCAGTGAGCTGACTTGTCCTATCTCAAGTTCGCCTTCCGAAAGGTCTCCTTCAAAAATTCCTTTCTTAGCACGTCCACGTCCTAAGATTCCACGCATTTCTTCTACTGTTGCTCCCCTGTCTTCTGCTTCCTGTACTATATTGTAAAAATCGTTCTTTATTAGTCGCGTAGGACTAAGTTTTTTCAATGATAGAATAGTATCTCCTTCTTTAAGATTTATACACAATTCCTTAAACTCCTTAGAAGCCGAACTCTCCTGTGTAAGAGCAAACCGAGTACCCATCTGAATACCTTCCGCCCCTAATGCAAAAGCAGCCAACATAGCACTCCCCGTTCCTATACCTCCCGCTGCAATAAGCGGAATCGATATACTTTTTCTTACTTGCGGAATCAGCACCATCGTGGTAGTCTCTTCACGCCCGTTATGTCCTCCGGCTTCGAACCCTTCGGCTACTACAACATCTACCCCTGCCTCTTCACATTTTAATGCGAATTTAGAGCTGGAAATAACATGTGCTACTTTTATTCCATTATCTTGAAGCTTTTTAGTCCAAAGCTTAGGATTACCTGCCGATGTAAATACAATCTTTACCCCTTCGGATATAATAATATCCATAATCTTTTCTATCTCAGGATACATTAATGGCACATTTACACCAAAAGGTTTATCTGTAGCTGCCTTACATTTTTGTATATGCTCGCGCAATGTTTCGGGATGCATAGACCCGGCTCCTATAAGCCCAAGTCCTCCGGCATTACTGACTGCCGAAGCCAAACGCCAACCACTGCACCAAACCATACCTCCTGATATAATCGGATATTTTATACCAAATAAAGATGTAATTCTATTATTCATTCTTTTCATTCAATTTGTTACGTATTGCAAATTTAGGAAAATATTGAAAATGGAAGTATAATCCAAAGACTAAAGCTCACTCTTTTTGTTGAATATAAGATTACAACGCACTTTTATGTAAATAAATTATCTTATAATAGGGGAAGCACTTCGTTCGTATATATGACAAGCAAGGATAAAGAGCAGAATATATCCAGAAAGTGACAATAAATAAAGGTCTAAAAAGTGTCACTTTTGTCACCTTTTGCTTTATTGTTAGAATCTGTTGAGCAGAATATGTAGAACTTTCAAAAAACAAACGAATTAATTCCATATATTTGAACAGTCAATCATTCAATACATTATCTTTCTATTTATGAAAAACATATTATCAAAATTAAGCTGTTTATTGTTAGTCGTTCTATTTATCTCATGCGGATCTAAAGAACAAAAAGAGACCGGGTGGACATCTCTGCTTGATAAAGATTTGTCACAATGGGATATGTATCTGAGTTATGAGATGAAAGACAACTACAACGGCAGTGTTCCATTAGATACAAACGGAGACACAATCAAACCGATAGGATATAACAATAACCATAAAAATGTATTCACCGTAATACAGGACGGTGACGAACCAATATTAAAGGTTAGCGGGGAAGTTTACGGATGTGTTTTTACGAAAGAGAGTTATAGAAATTATCATCTCCGCCTAAAAATGAAATGGGGAAACAAAAAATGGGAGCCAAGACTAAATAAGTCTTTGGACTCGGGAATACTGTACCATTCCATCGGAGAGTGTGGTGCCGACTATTGGAGAACATGGATGACAAGCCATGAATTTCAACTAATACAGACCGGCACTGAGGGCAGCAGCGGAGACTATTGGTGTATCGGACAAACTCAGATGGATGTGCGTGCCAGAAAGGATTCATCGAGAGTCGTATTCGACAATTCAGCCTCTTTAATCCCAATCGGGGTTAACTCTCCTCACGGCTACTACTGCGCAGCAAAAGGCACAATAGAGAAACCCAAAGATGAGTGGAACGACATCGAGCTTATATGCTACGAAGGCAAAAGTTTACATATTGTAAACGGCAATGTAGTAATGGCATTATCCAACCTTCGCTGCCTGAAGAATGGTGAAACAAAGCCATTAGTAGAAGGCAAAATACAATTACAGAGCGAAGCCGGAGAGGTATTCTATAAAGACATTGAGATCAAAAAGATAAAAGAACTGCCGACAGAATATCAGCAGTATTTTAATTGATAATAAGAAGGAAAGGAAGCTATCTTTATTTTGTAGCTTTAGACTTTTTATAGATAGCCTGCAATTTCTTATTATTAAGCTCTATGCTGAGAGTAGACTGACTAAGATCTTTCTTCTTTTTCCTATCTGAATAAGTTACCTCCTTCTTCACAGGCAATGTTATAAAACAGACGCCTTTGTTGTCAAGAATAGCTTCTATGGAGTCTGTAACAGGAGTGTAAAGCACACTGCGTATTTTATCTGCTTTACGTCCTACTGTCAATGAATCTGCAATATGCTTGCTCAATAGGTCTTTTGAGGTATAGAATTGGCTTAAGGTATCTACTGATAACTTTTGCATTCCCTTACTATTAACAGTAGACATAGCAGTAAAGAAATCTGTCAAGGTTTTCTTCACTTCATCCAGATCTTTTCCTTCGAGCGTTTTCAGCTGGCTAAGATAGTCGTAACGTTCCTGAGCCAAGGCAACGTACTCTCCATCAATCCGTCCGAGTTTTGAATTTTCCAGATAAGCTAAATAAACATCTGCCGAGTTTTGAGCTTGAGCTCCAATCCAACTCAACGAATCTATCACATGCCGAATATCTTTTAGATAAGGTGTTTCAGGATGATCTTTGAGGAAAGCAAACAGGGCATCTATATCATTCGAACTTCTGAGCTTTTCCCAAGCTTTTCGTTCATTGTCACGTAGTTCTACAATCTTTTGATAGGCCTCCTCACTGTATTTTCCTTCAGGGTATTTTACCAAGTATTTAGAATATCCCAAAGGCGTGTTTTCTTCAATACATTTGTTCCAATATGCAGTTTCAGTTGCCAACGTATTCAAATTCTGTTGACGCAAGTAGCCACCTATCACCCCTACTATCATGAAGATAATGAGCCCTACAAAGAAGAATATTAATAACTTCTTATTTTTACGGAAAAATGTATCCTGATCATTTTCCTGTGTTGAAGGTGAAGTCTCATCTTCCTCTAAGATATCATCAGAATTACTTACTTCGTCTTTGTTGGCTTCTTCATCAAGCTCAGGAGATATTACTGCCTCCTCATCTGCCGACAACAAACCAGCAGGATAAGAATTTTGTGCAATTTCCTGACAATCTCGACAGAACATTTCATCATCTTGTGTATCTTTACCACAAAGAGGACATTCATTATTGCCACTATCTGACATATTTATGTTATTTTATTGTTTATTCTCAGCATGTAAACAATCCTATTCGAGGATTGTTTACTCATCTCATTTTCTATATCTCCTCAATTGACATGAGGCTATTTTTATTGTTACTAAATTACAAAACTTTTTTTGATATTGACTGTTTCTAATATTGAATATAAGACATGTTACAAATTTACACAATTCGTACTCAATAAACATTTATATGTCATGGACGTCATCGCTATTATAGAAAAATATTATAAGAAAGATTCTGATCTATACAAGATACTGATCAGACACAGCAAAGAGGTAATGAACAAAGCTCTGGAAATCGCAAAGAAACACCCGGAGTTAAATGCCGATCTCCAATTTATAAAGGAAGCTGCCATGCTTCATGATATAGGTATTTTCCTTACCAACGCTCCTTCTATCGAGTGTAATGGAATAGCTCCTTATGTGTGTCATGGATATTTGGGACGTGAGTTATTGGATGCCCAAGGATATCATCGCCATGCATTGGTTTGTGAAAGACATACAGGCGTGGGCATTTCTCTCGAAGAAATAAAAGCAGAGAACCTGCCTCTACCGCATCGCGATATGCAACCGATAAGTATTGAGGAAAAGATTATATGTTTTGCCGATTGTTTTTATTCAAAGACAAATCTGGGAGTAGAAAAGTCAATAGATAAAATAAGAAAAGGCCTAGAAAAGCATGGTACAAACTCCGTTAAAATATTTGATGAATGGAGTCTTGCTTTTTTATAAAAGACAGATTATTTTTCAGCCAAATACATAGAGCAAACACCAAGCGTATAAGTCTTGTATATTGCTTTTCGGAAACCATTTTTCAATAGAGTCTCTGTCATATCTTTTCCCTGAATAAAAGCTTCAATTGATTTTGGCAAATAAGAGTAGGCTGTTTTATCTTTTGATATCAATCGCCCAACTGTAGGTATAAATAATCTCGAATACAACCAATATGCCTGCTTCATGGGGAAATGCTGAGGAGTGCTAAGTTCTAGAATCATCAATTGCCCTCCCGGCTTAAGAACTCGTAGAATCTCTTTTAATCCCTTGTCTAAATCTTCGAAGTTACGAACACCAAAAGCTACAATGGCCGCATCAAAGGAATTATCTTCAATACTCAACGCCATGCAGTCTTGCTTCTCGAAACTTATTTTATCAGACAAACCCGCCTTTGCTACTTTTTGACGCCCAACATTCATCATGCCTTCAGATATGTCGATTCCCAGAATATGCTGAGGAGATAATATATCATAAGCCTGTATAGCAAGGTCTCCGGTACCGGTGGCGATATCCAATATATGTTGAGGGTTATTCTTTTTAAGCATAGACAAACCCTTCTTACGCCAACCTATATCTATGCCCATGGACATTGTATGGTTTAGGGTATCATAGTTTTCGGCGATGGAGTCGAACATCCGTTCTACCTGTGCTCCCTTATTCTCAGTAGAGGAATAGGGTACTACTTTTTCGGCTTTATAGCTCATTATCTTTTATGGAATATAATTGAAGTAGACTTCAGTTGAAGATCACGCATTCTTGAGATAGAAGAAAGTATCTTCATCTTGAATTTCCTGTATTTTAGTTCTGTTTCCCTCTGCAATAATTCTGAATGGATCGGTTGAGTTATCAACCAAAAGCCAATAATCGGAGATAGGAATAAATAGCGAAAATAGATTCCGCATTCCAGCAAAGTAGCGTCTTACCACAACATCATCAGGAACATGATGCCCTCCAAAACGCACGCGCTGCTCTACCCTTTTTATCGCTAATTCTGGCGATTCGAGCCAAAAATATATAAGTGTTACAAAATAGCCCTCGGCTTGTGCCCGCCTAATAAAGTTGACATACGACTTGGTCGCCAATGTGGTCTCTATAGCAAAGTCTTCCTGAAGACGCATCATTTCATTCATGCGCATAAGCATGATACGACCGGCTTCAATAGCGACTTTCTCCGGCTGAAATGGAGACAATCCTTTGGCTATTTCATCGGCGTTGATAAACTCTTTACAGTCGAGCATTTCAGGAAACATGGCGTATGATGCGGTTGTTTTTCCCGCACCATTACAGCCAGCTATAATATAGAGATTTGGCATCCGTTTCTATCCTCTCTTTTTTAGATATCTGCTAATGTTTTCTTCGATACGTTCCGAAACATTACTTACATCGGCTTTTATAAATGGTTCTCCGACTATCTTCTCGTATAGTTCGATATAACGTTCTGATACACTATTGCAATATTCCTCTGTCATTTCCGGAACAGTCTGTCCTTCTTTGCCTTGGAATCCATTATCCATTAACCATTTGCGAACAAACTCTTTAGATAGTTGTCGCTGTTCTTCTCCCTTTTCAAACAAATCCTGATAAGTATCAGTGTAGAAATAGCGAGATGAGTCTGGTGTATGAATTTCATCTATCAAATAAATCTTTCCATCTTTTTTACCGAATTCATACTTTGTATCTACAAGAATCAGGTTTTTCTGTGCAGCCATTTCTGTACCGCGTTGGAAGAGTGCATAAGTATATTTTTCAAGCTGTTCGTATTCCTCTCTACTAACTAATCCTTGTGCAATTATCTCTTCTTTAGATATATTTTCATCATGACCTTCATCCGCCTTTGTTGTAGGAGTAATGATCGGTGTAGGAAACTTTTGATTCTCTTTCATCCCCTCAGGAAGAGACACTCCACAAAGAGTTCTTGCGCCTGCTTTATATTCACGCCAAGCACTACCGGTCAGATAACCACGAATTACCATTTCTACCTTATACGGCTCGCAACGCAACCCTGTTGTTACCATAGGGTCTGGTGTTGCTAATTTCCAGTTAGGAACAATATCGGCTGTGGCATCCAGAAATTTCGCAGCAATTTGATTCAGCACTTGTCCTTTGTATGGTATACCTTTTGGTAACACAACATCAAAAGCCGAAATACGGTCTGTCGCAATCATCACTAATAGGTCGTTACCTACAGAATATACATCCCTTACTTTTCCATGATAGACATTTGTTTGCCCATTAAAATGGAAATTGGTATTAACTAGAGTACTCTTCATTTGATTTAATTTTTAATTTCCATGTTTATAACATATAAACGCCAAAGCCGTTCATTTTCCTGAGTATATTTATTTCTTTATATTCTTATCTTTTTATTAGAATATCTTTATCCCTTTGTTTATCAACGACAAACAATTTTAGGATTACTCTCTCCAAAGGTAATAGAACTATGTTAAAAAAACAATGGCAAAATAAAGAATAAGAGACTTTTTGTAAGATTTAATAAAATTTCAATTTATCGTTTTTTCTTGCTTCAAATTTATATTCTTACGCTCGAAATTTTCAGAACTTATACCCTAACAATAAACATACTCCCTTATTTTTAAATCCTCTATCATTGAGAAGAGAACTCAATTTAGTGTCTTTACGGCTGATATTTGTGAAACCATATTCAAAATCAAACCCTATAGTGTATTTCTCAAATTCAAGTCCTGAACCAAACCTTATGCCAATGTCTAATTTTTTAAATCCATTTTCTCCAAATGAATCTTGGCTAGTCTCAACATCTTCACCTTCGGCTTGCTTATGAGTTATCTTTAGCCTTGTTTTACCTCCTATGCCGTAGGCGAAATAAGGTCCGCCATGAAAATATAAACTAAGATTATCTTCTATTTCAAGTTTATAGGCAATCAGAAAAGGAATCTGTATGTATTTAAGAGTAAAATCCTGCTTCCATTGTTTTACTCCATTTCCTAAAGTTTCGGCGCTTTTATATACCACCCCTTTTGTTATAAAGCTGACTTCTGTTTGCAGATAAGCGTTGTCTCTGAATTCATATTCGGCAGTGAATCCAAGTTGATAGCCGGCATGTAATTTTTTACTAATATTCGGTGCAACATTCAGTACGCCACTATATAGGTTTCCTCCCCCTCTTATCCCAAATCGGAAAGGAGGCTCATCCTGAGCAAACAAAGAAGTAAAATAAAAGAATAGAAAGATTGTTGTAAAAAGTCTTGTCGTAGTCATATAGTTTTTCTGATTATAAAGTTCCGATCAGATAGATCGAGACATGTTTAGGTACTATGAATTAAATAAACCTCAGTTTATTTATCTGTATATCCAATAGCTTTTACGAAATGTGTGTTTTGTAATATCGTAAATCTTACATTATATGCAAAAGATCATGCTAGTCTTTTCAATAACTCAAATAATATAAATATCTTTTTTGTAAAGTAAATAATTGTCTTTAAATATAATAAACTATGGCTCTAATGTTTCCAATTCTTTCATCCACAAAGCCACAGATGCATCACTCGGCATTCGCCAGTCACCTCGTGGAGACAAGTTTACAGATCCTACTTTCGGACCATCAGGCAGACACGAACGCTTAAACTGTTGAGAAAAAAACCGCCAAAAGAATGTTCTAAGCCATTTCAATATCTCCTCAGTAGTATATTGTTCTGCAAAAGCATGCTTAGCAAGAAAATATATTTTTGAAGGGGGAAACCCAAATCTCAATACGTAATATAAGAAGAAGTCATGCAAGATATATGGCCCTACCACATCTTCTGTCTTTTGCAAGATCTCTCCGTTTTCATCCATAGGAAGCAGTTCGGGGCTAACAGGAGTGTCCATTACATCAAGAAGCACAGCTTTAGACACCTCATCCATATGTGTATCAGCAATCCATCCCACTAAAGTACGCACAAGTGTCTTCGGAATACCCGTATTCACTGCATACATCGACATGTGATCTCCGTTATAGGTGCACCATCCTAATGCCAATTCCGAGAGGTCTCCCGTTCCGATCACAAGCCCATTCACTTTATTCGCATAATCCATCAGTATTTGGGTTCGCTCACGAGCCTGAGAGTTTTCGTAAGTTATGTCATGGGTATTTACATCGTGCTCAATATCTTTGAAATGCTGAATCACGGCATCTTTTATAGATATCTCTTTAATCGTTGTTCCTAACGACTGCATCAACTTAATTGCATTCGTATAAGTACGATCAGTAGTCCCAAAACCCGGCATTGTGATACCGATTATATTCTCTCGAGGTATATTCAGTCTGTCAAATGTTTTGGCTAAAACAAGCAATGCCAATGTAGAATCAAGACCTCCTGAAACACCAATTACTGCCTTTTGAATCTTGGTATGCAGCATCCTTTTGGCTAGGCCGCTAACTTGTATTGAGAATATTTCCTCACAACGTTCATTCAGCGTCCCATCATTTGTCGGGACAAAAGGTGTAGGAGATACAAATCGCCTCAATCCATATTTTTTTATATTTGCTTTTTTATCCTTACCCAATTTATCTGAAATAGATTTTGAAATAAGGTTTTTAGACACAAAAACATCTCTAAATTCAATCCCTTTTATAGCTGCATATTCGGATAAAGAAAATGATTTATTCTTCAACCGATCAATGCGTAACCGGTCAATATCTATATCTGCAACAGTAACTTTACTATCGAACGAAAAACGTTCTCCTTCAGCCAAAATCGAACCATTTTCTGCAATCATACTACTCCCGGCAAATATTATATCGGTAGTAGACTCCCCGTTACCCGATGCAGCATATACATATCCGGAAATGCAACGTGCCGATTGTTGGCTAACGAGAGATTTTCTATAAAGATGCTTACCTGTGGTCTCGTTACTCGCCGAAAGATTAAAAATCACCTCTGCGCCATTGAGGCAAGAGATACTTGATGGCGGTATTGGAGTCCATAAATCTTCACACACGTCAATTGAGAAATTAAACAACTCCGTTTTAAAGACAAGATCAACCCCCACAGGAACAGAACGGTTACATAAGGTAATTGTTTTTTCTTTTAATTCTTCGGATGATGAAAACCATCGTTTTTCGTAAAACTCATTGTAGTTCGGTAAGAACGTTTTAGGAACAGCACCCATAACACGCCCGCCACTAACTACTACCGCCATATTATAAAGTCGATTGGATACAGCAATAGGCAGTCCCACTAACGCCACAATAGACAGATTGCGGGTAGCATCACAGATACGATTGAGTGATTTCAAGGCTTCTTCGAGCAACAAGCTTTGTAGAAAGAGGTCTCCGCAAGTATATGCGGTAATGGATAGTTCAGGGAAAACTATTGCCGAAATGTTATCTCCTTCAGCCTTATTTATGAGTTTTATGATTTCGTCAGTGTTGTAATCGCAGTCTGCAACTTTCAAAGCCGGAGAAGCTGCTGCCACCCTTACAAATCCGTGGTTATTCATACAAATATTATATTTTTACAAACATACAAAAGTTTTTTATTAATCACTTATTATAAAACATATTTAGCCGGCATACTATTTTCTCTTTAACTTTTTTGATGCATCAAAAATTATTTATCTTTGTGTAATCCTAAAAAGCAAATACTATGGACTTTAATATTGACATAACGCAAATTCTGAGCGCATTTGTTGTACTTTTCGTACTAATCGACGTATCCGGCTCAATTCCGATCTTTCTTAGTTTCAAAGGAGAAGGCAGAGACATAAACCCGCTACAGGCTGCTATCTACTCTTTTATAATAATGACAGCTTTCTTATTTGTGGGGAAATGGGTACTCAACATGTTCAATGTAGAAGTATCATCTTTTGCCGTTGCAGGAGCATTAGTCATATTTATTATCTCTATAGAAATGATATTTGGAGTCGAAATATTTAAGAATGATGCACCGGGAGGATCAAAGACTCTTGTCCCTATTGTATTCCCATTAATAGCCGGTCCGGGAACATTTACAGTACTGCTATCCATGCGTGCAGATTATGACGTATCGAATATAATTATTGCCCTATTTCTTAACATGATAATCGTATTTCTTGTACTCAGGTATCTGAAAGTAGTAGAAAAGTTGCTGGGATTAGGAGGTGTATATGTTTTGCGTAAATTCTTTGGAGTTATTGTAATGGCAATATCAGTAAGCCTGTTTACCTCAAACATAAATACCCTGATAGAAAGCCTCAGCGGTAAATAACACATGAGCTGGAAGGATTATCTATATATCCAAAAGGGAGATAGGATAGCGATCATATTATTACTGGTTCTTATCGTCATCTCCGGTGGAATATACATTCTCGTTTCCATTGAGAAAGAGAGTGATAAAACAATCTGTCCAGAATCTGAAAAAGAATTTCATACATTTATAGAAAAGCTAAAAGACAGGGATTCAACAACCTCCTATCCAGAAAAAAATCAGATACAGAAAGACGACACACATTACACAGCGTATCCTCATCAGGAGAAGTTAAAAACAGGTGAAACAATAGAGATAAACAGTTCCGACACTACTGATCTAAAAAAGATACCCGGCATAGGAAGTGCCTTCTCTAATAGGATCGTGAAATACCGCAATCTACTGGGTGGATACAACAATCTGAATCAGCTGAAGGAAGTGTGGGGGATGGATGATGATTTATTCAACAAAATAATACCCTATCTGAAAGTCGTTCCCAACACTGAAAAGATAAAAGTCAACACAGCCTCTTTTGAAGAATTGAATAAACACCCATATATCAAATACAAACGAGCCAAAATCATCATAGATATACGAGAGCGAAAAGGCAAAATAGAGTCTATGGATAGATTGTCTTTGCTCGAAGAGTTTACAGATAGCGACACAAAAAGGCTAACCCCGTATTTGTCTTTTGATTAAAATAAAAAAACAGTAAGAAATCTTACTGCCTCCACTAAAAAAATATAACAAGTCAAAACCTATTTCACTATTACTTTTTGGGCAACCTTTCCGGCCTTCAATATATATATGCCTTTAGGAATTTCAATATTGCACACCCCCAAATATGTTGTAAGGTTTAAGCTTCTTACCTTCACACCCAATATACTATAAACTTCAAGATAGCCGGTCGTTGGAACATTTTCCATTGTTACTTTAGAGATACCATTGATTACAACCTCCAAAGTCATCGTATTATCTTGCTGCTCGCCCACAGTACGAAATGGGTCTGAAGGAAACTCCGATCTAGCCGAATTGGCTGATAAAGAGAGTCCCGCAAACAACGCAATGAATAATATTTTTCTAATTCCTGTCATGAATCATACTCCTAACAAACACAAATATAAATATTAAAGCTTATAAAAGAATAAAATAGAATAAAAAAAACCTTGTTTTTACAATTTTTCACGTAACCCTTCGTTAGCAAGAATTGTATTCGGAAAAACTTTCCTTGCTTCATCCAGCAAAATCTGATTATCAGGGTATCGTGCCGAGAAATGACCAATCATCATTTTTTTTACATTTGCCAGCTTTGCTATCTGTGCAGCCTGAGAAGCAGTAGAGTGCCCTGTGGCCTTCGCTCTTGCAGCATCTTCGTCTACAAAGGTAGCCTCATGATAAAGCAAGTCAACCCCCTCTATAATAGGTACTATCTTTTCATTGTAGGCAGTATCCGAACAATAAACATACGAACGTGCAGGCTCGGAAGGAGTTGTCAGGTGCGAGTTAGGAATAACCTTGCCCTCTTCTGTTATAAAATCAGCGCCCTTCTTTATATTAGCCAAATCCCGAATCGGGATATTATGAAACTTTATCATCTCAGGAATCAAGTGCGCCTCCTTTTGTTTCTCCCGAAAAAGAAATCCGGCACATGGGACACGATGCTTCAGAGGAATTGTAGTCACCGAAACAGAACGATCATCATATATTACTTCACTCTTTTTAGGGTCGAATGTTTCTATCTTCACCTGGAAAGGATTATCCTTACAAAAGAAATCAATCTCAGGTCGCAAAATTTCTTCCAGTCCCGCTACGGAATATATCGTAATATCTCCTGTACGCCCAAGCAGCCCTAATGTAGAGATCAGCCCGATAAGACCAAAGCAATGATCGCCATGCAGATGAGATATAAAAATACTATTAAGCCTTCCAAACCGCAACTTACTTCTTCGAAATTGCAACTGCGTACCCTCCCCGCAATCTATCATAAAGAGCTTGTCCCTTATATTCAATACTTGTGATGAAGGATTATGCAGAGTCGTTGGAGTAGCCGATCCACAACCCAGTATGTCGAGTTCAAACTTCTCCATTATTCGATATGTATAAGCTTATGAATTTGCAAGCTCAGCTTCCACTGTGAGTTCAACTTTATTTGTTCTACGCAATAATCCACATTCTCCAAGTTGATCTTGTCCCCATCAAAAATCGGACTTAAGAAATAATTGTCCGCCTTTGGAAAAATGGAAGCATCAGGAATTGTATCTCCTACTTTAACTGGAATCCTTATTTCGTTTACTACAGGAATCCTGCTTTTTATCGTTTCATAATCTTGCTTGGGGCTACATGTAATATAATCGATCAACGATGGCACAAGGCGTGTACCATTTGTCTCTATTGCTTGTTTATAGCCGTGCTTTCTGAAAACAGCAAGATATTCATCCTTAAGCTGAATAGTCGGTTCTCCACCTGTCCATATAATCCACTTACAAGGATACTGTTTTATCTCTTCCAGTATTTCATCTATAGTCATCACATCACCGTCGGCAAAGTCTGTATCACAAAAGCTGCAAGCGAGGTTACACTTTGTAAGCCTTATAAATATAGAAGCCTCTCCACTACGTCCTCCCTCTCCCTGCAAGGAGTAGAATATCTCATTTACTATCAGCTTCATATATTGCGGTTGTTTTTGGTGTTTCAGAAACTTCTACAGCGTATAACTCCGGGATATCCGCCACAAATGTATCATATAGATATCGGGCAATATTTTCTGCCGTAGGATTAAAAGACATAACATCATTCAAGTGCCTATGGTCGAGTTTCTCGTCAATATATTTCTTTACACTGTCTAGTTCTCTATAATCCTTTATAAAACCTACTTCATTCAATTCCTTTGACTTCAAATGCACGGTAATAACATAGTTATGTCCGTGTAATCGGGAACAAGGATGCTCCTGAGGGAGTCCCTCAAGAATATGCGAGGCTGAAAAAGAGAACTGTTTACTTATTTTGTACATGTACCTTATTCTAAATTTATTAAATACTAAAAGGTGACAAAAGTAACACCTTTTTCGTTGATTTCATTTGTTACCTTTTTTATCAAAACTACAAATAACCTTTCAAGAGGCTCTCCTCATATCCACACATCTATTAATAGATAATTATTCGAAAGAAATGTATCTATTTGAGTTAATCTCTCTTCGGTATATTTATTTCAGCTTTTTGCAAAAACATCGACTAGTCTCAATATTTTCATATTGATCATAATTAGGTATTTGCACATAGCCGCTTCTCTCATAAAGTCTTATCGCATCGGAGAGCTTGCAGCTGGTTTCGAGAATACACTTTGAATACCCCAACTCTAAAGTCCAAGCTTCTAATTCCTTCAATACATTTGAGGCAATCCTTTTGCCACGGCACTCGGGTCTTACAAACATTCGTTTTACTTCCATCGTATCATCCGAATATTTTTTGATTGCTCCACACCCGACAACTATTCCTTCCGAATAAGCAAGAACGACATTCTTTATAGCCTCCACACCGTTATACTGACTGCATATCGTATGAGCCTCCTTATCCATTACATCTAATTCCACATCGAGATCTTGTATAAGCTCGATAAAATCTTTATTGGACGAATCAGTTCTGATTATTGTCATCGATGCATCTGTTATTTTAAAAAATCATCAAAATAGCGAGTTATATGTTCATGCAGATGCACTCTGTCACACCCTATCATATTATGACCATGCCCCGGATAGATGAAGAAGTCGGGATGCGTTCCTTTCTTTATTGCAGAATTTAGGAATTGCAGGCTTTGTTGCATCACTACTGTCGGGTCTTCGTCTCCATGTATAAGCATCAAGCGTCCTTTCAAATCTCCTGCACCTGCCACCATGCTTGTTTCTTTATATCCTTCAGGATTTTCCTGTGGACTATCCATATATCGTTCGCCGTACATCACCTCGTAATACTTCCAGTCGGTAACAGGTCCTCCGGCTACACCTACCTTGAAAGTCTCGGGATGACGAAGCATCAGATTGAGAGTCATAAAACCGCCAAAACTCCAGCCATGAACGCCTATCCTGTCAGCATCTACATAAGGCAAAGATTTCAAATATTCAACACCTGCCATCTGATCCTGAGTCTCTATAACACCAAGTCTGCGATGTGTGATGTTCTCAAAATCTATCCCTCTATAGCTTGTCCCTCTGTTATCGATTGTAAAAACAATATATCCCTTTTCGGCCATATACACATCCCAACCTCTTGCTTGCCCCAGCCATGAGTTATCTACCAATTGCGAATGCGGACCTCCATAGACATAAACTATTACAGGGTATTTTTTGTTCGGATCGAAGTTCAGAGGCTTAACAATGCGATAGTACAAATCGGTACTATTATCGTTTGCTTTCAACGATCCTAACGTAATTTCAGGCAACTCCACATTCTTGTAAGGGTTCTTAGCTGTATGAAAGATATAGGTTTTATTTGTTTTTGTCTCCGTAACGCCTGCTTTACCCGGATTGTTCTGTGAAGTATAAATATCACATACATATTTTCCCGTAGCACTCAGCATGGCATTGTGCACACCTTCTTCTTTCGACAGCTTCTCTCTCTTTCCGGTTTTCAGATTGAGCTTATAAATATGCCTTTCTATCGGGCTTTCTTCGGTGGATACGTAGAATATAGCTTCTCCTTTTTCGTCAAATCCGAGTACAGAAGTGACATCCCAATTTCCTGTAGTGATTTGCTTTAGCAACTTCCCGCTAGTATCGTACAGATACAAATGATTGTGCCCATCACGTTCACTTTGCCAAATAAATTTATTCGGATCATTTTTCAAAAACAGAACAGGATTTTCAGGTTCTACATATTTCGGATGAGTCTCTGTAAATAATGTCGTCTGCAGTTTTCCCGTCAAAGCGTCGTAGCTTCTTAGCACACATGTATCCTGACCTCTATTTACTTCTGCGATATAAACACTCTTTTCATCGGGACTCCAAGATATATTTGTCAGATATTTTTCTTTCGGTGTGCCTGTTTTAAGAAACACTGTTTCGTGAGTTGCGGGATTAAAAACGCCGACTGTGACATGATGGCTTTTCATCCCGGCCATCGGATATTTTATATTTTTCAGTTGAGCAATACGAGTCGAGATATCGACCAAAGGATAATCTGTCACCATTGTTTCGTCCATACGGTAAAAAGCCAGAAGGTTCCCTTTAGGAGACCAAAAAGTACCTTTATTTATTCCGAACTCATTTCTATGGACAGATTGTCCGTTTACAATACCCTTGTCAGTATCGCTTGTGACATCATATTTTTTCCCGTCAGGAGTTTGTACAAAAAGATTATTTTCTAGGGTGTATGCCAAATTGTTACTTTTATCTGACAGGTCGTGATTCTCCATTTTTTCTGTAGAAGAAAAAGTTCCAGACAGCTTCTTATTTACAAAATCATACAAATAGATCTTTTCAGGAGAAACGATCATCAAATTGTTTGACTCTGGAGAAACAAACTGCACGTAAGTTAAACTCTTAACGCTCTCTCCTTCGCCCAAACCACTATTGGCATTAATATCCTTAACTGTAAGTAAAACCTGAGCTGTTTCCTTTTCCGTATTAGGTGCTATCATAATAGAATCTCCCTTAACGTAGGTAAGTTTATCACCAGCCCAACTTACCCGGCGAGGCATTTCGGCACGATACTTGCTGTACGTTTTACCTCCCGGAATAAGGTCTTCGAGAGATAAAGGAATTTCTTGACTATAAGATTTCATAGGAAACAATATGCTTATAAGAAGGAAAAAAAGAGAACCGAATGATTTCATACAATATCTATTTGTTTTTTTACGAGCAAAGATAATGATTTTAAATGTTTTCGTTTCTTACAAAGAGCATATAATAGTATACCGGACAAGGGAAAGAAAATACAATAACAAGAAAAAGATCAAGGGTTAAATATCAAATATTCTGAATATAAACAACTCTTTTTCAGTCAGAATCTATTTTAATAGGAATAAACAAGTTCATCAGCCTTGCTTAAATTAGTTTTTTTTAGAACAATTTTATTTTTTTAAACGTTTAAATAATAAATAGTATCTTTACACGTTCAAAATATCAAGGGGAAGAAGATATATAACTTAACAAAATCAGGAAGAATGTCTATCTATAATGTATTACGCTACATAGGAATCGTTACACTTTGTGCTACAGTAATGATATCCTGTGACAAAAAAGCGACATCGAAATATGAGATATCGGGAAAACTGGAAAATCTCACAGGGAATTATTTCCTAATGTCTCATGAAGTAGGCGACTCCGTTGTTATAGATACAATTCCGATAAATGCAAAAGGAGAATTTTCGTTCAAAGGAGCGGTTGACACGCTTACAGAAATGTCCCTTTATTTCAATCAGAATACAAAAAGCACCTATATACTTGTAAACAAAGGATGGGATGTAGAACTAAAAGGAGATGCATTATACCCCGACTTGATAAACGTGAAAGGCGGAGATGTGAATAACGACCTCACAACATTTAAGAATCAAAACAAAGATTTGCTAAAAAATCGGGCAGACATTTTGATTGCTGCCGACAGAAAAAATTCAGACAACAACGATACCCTGAAAGTTAAAGACTACGTAGTAGAATTAAAGAATATAAACTTCGAATTATCGAACATTGCGGCTAACTATATAAAAACAAATCCAGAGAAGATAGCAAGCGTGATGTTAATCAACACATTTTTCAAAGACGAATCATCTATTCCCCGCCTCGATGAAAACCTCGCTTTACTAAAAGGAAAAGCGGTTGACTTCCAACTAACTGCTGATCTAAAACAATTCAGAGATAAAGTAAAAAGATCATCGATCGGAGCAATAGCACCCGTTTTTAACCTGAAAGATGTAAATGGAAAAAATGTACAGATGTCCGACTTTAAAGGGAAATATGTACTATTAACATTTGCCTCTACAACTTGTGAAGTATGCAAGTTAGAAAAAAAGGATGCCGTAAAGGTGTATAATGAATTGAAGAAACAGAAAAAGAATATCGAATTCATATCTATTATCAAAGATATAGAAGATGAACCTATATCAAAAAACTTCACAGATTCTGTAAAATGGACTATTATACCCGTAAAAGGCGGATGGTCTGCAAAGGAATTCGATACTTATTATATACGCGAAATACCATACAATGTACTTATATCACCTTCGGGTAATATAACCGATAGAGATTTCCCCGTTACCACTTTAATAAAAAAGATGAATGAGCTGGTTGATTCCGGCAAATAAGTCTTAACACTTAGAGATTCCTTTTTTTTCCTTATATTTGTGTAGTATTAATAAAAGTACAGCTTTACTACTATATACAATATAATAGATGTTAGTCAAAATTTTTGGAGCTGCTGTTCAAGGAATAGAGGCTACACTTATCACCATAGAAGTTAACTGCTCGAAGGGGATTAAGTTCATGCTGGTCGGACTACCTGATGCGTCAGTTAAGGAAAGCCATGAACGAATCATTTCGGCCTTGCAAGTAAACGGATACAAATTTCCAAGACAACAAGTCGTCATAAACATGTCTCCTGCCGATATACGCAAGGAAGGCACAGCTTACGACCTGCCTTTAGCCATCGGTATATTAGCGGCATCAGAGAGTGTGAAGCCTGATAAACTTGAGGAATATATAATAATGGGAGAACTTTCTCTCGATGGCAGCATACTCCCCATTAAAGGGGTTTTACCGATAGCCATAATGGCTCGAACAATGGGATTCAAAGGAATTATACTACCCAATAAGAATGCAAGGGAGGCAGCCGTTGTAAACAATCTTGAGGTATACGGTGTAGATAACATCAAAGAGGTAGTAAACTTCTTTAATGGAAACCACGATCTGGAAAAAACAGTTGTGGACACGCGTACCGAATTCTATAATGCCCAACAACTGTTCGATTTCGACTTCTCGGACGTAAAAGGACAAGAAAACGTAAAGCGAGCACTGGAAGTTGCCGCAGCAGGAGGTCACAATCTCATTATCATCGGCCCTCCCGGTGCAGGAAAATCGATGATGGCTAAACGGATGCCTTCCATCCTACCCCCATTCACTTTGCATGAAGCCCTTGAAACAACAAAGATACACAGCGTAGCCGGAAAGATAGGGACAGAAACAGCACTGATGGCTCAACGCCCGTTCCGCAGTCCGCATCATACAATTTCTGATGTGGCTTTGGTTGGAGGAGGAACATACCCTCAACCGGGAGAAATAAGTCTGGCTCACAACGGAGTATTATTTCTTGACGAATTGCCCGAGTTTAGCAGAAGTGTGCTCGAAGTAATGAGACAACCGCTCGAAGATAGAAGAATAACCATATCTCGCTCAAGGTTTACAGTGGAGTATCCTGCAAGCTTTATGCTGATTTCTTCGATGAATCCGTGTCCATGCGGGTACTACAATCATCCCGAAAAAGAATGTGTTTGCCCCAATGGAGCAGTACAAAAGTACCTGAATAAGATATCGGGGCCATTACTCGACCGGGTAGATATTCATATAGAAATAGTACCTGTTCCATTTGAAAAAATATCGGATAAAACCCCTGCTGAAGCAAGTAACCTCATTCGAGAGCGGGTAATTGTTGCAAGAGAACACCAAAGTAAACGCTTCGAGAATGAAGAAGGTATCTACTGCAATGCTCAGATGACACCGAAAATGCTGGCTAAATATGCTTCACCCGATAACGAGGGATTGCAATTATTAAAAACAGCAATGGATCGATTCAATTTATCAGCAAGAGCATACGACCGGATACTAAAAGTGTCTCGAACCATTGCGGATCTGGATAATTCTGAAAAAATTCATTCAAAACATTTGGCAGAAGCAATAAATTACCGAAATTTGGATAGGGAAACGTGGGCGAGTAAAAAATAAATTAATAAATAAGTAATACTAAAAATCTAGATCATGACTTTTACCGAATTAAGTAATTCCATTTTTGTACAAGTAATAAATGATTACCATAAGGCAGATCATGTTGATACTCCAATAAACAACCCGTTTGAAGAAAAAACTATCGAGTATTTTCTGTACCTCAAAAATTGGATTGATACTGTTCAATGGCATCTGGAAGACATTATTCGCGACCCTGAAATAAACCCAACAGAGGCTCTAAAAATAAAAAGAAGAATAGATAAGTCGAATCAGGAAAGAACCGACTTAGTTGAATTAATCGACAGCTATTTTCTTGATAAATATAGAAATATAGAAATACAACCAAATGCCCGCATCAATACAGAAAGTCCGGCATGGGCTATCGACCGTTTGTCGATACTTGCTCTCAAAATATATCACATGCAGCAAGAGGTAGACAGAAAAGATTCTGATGCAAATCATCACGAACAGGTTTCTAAGAAATTAGACATACTGTTGGCCCAGCGTGAAGATTTATCTACAGCTATTGAAGAATTATTAGAGGACATAGAAGCAGGAAACAAGTATATGAAAGTATACAAACAAATGAAAATGTATAACGACCCTGCTCTTAATCCTGTTTTATATGGAAAAGAATCAAAATAACCTAACACTAATTTTGCAATTATGGCTAAAGTATTAGTAATCCGCACTTCCTCGTTTGGGGATGTTGCAATTCTTGTACCTGTCATTTTTTCTGTTGCAGCAAAGTACCCTCAAGACCGCTTTTCGGTAATGACGCGTAAAGCTTTTGCCCCTCTATTCGAAAACTTAGGCTTCAACATTAATGTTATTCCGGTAGACGTAACGGGCAGACACAAAGGCATAGTAGGGCTGTTTAGAATCATCAGGAGGGTTTTAACCCTTGGCTTTTCGCATGTGGCCGATGAGCATGACGTTCTGAGATCTAAAGTCATCCGTTTCTTTATGAAAATGACAGGGCGCAAAATGGCTTATATAGACAAAGGGCGTAAAGAGAAAAGAGAAATGATTGCCCATAAAAACCTACAGCCCCCTTTAAAAAGTACTATCGAACGATATCAAAAAGTATTTGACGATTTGGGATTTCCTGCTCCCATGATTTTTACGAATATACTACAGTTTATACCAAAAGACTTTTCCAGCTTAAGGGCTATAGCTACCGAAAAAACCGGAAAATGGGTCGGAATTGCTCCTTTTTCTAAGCATAAGGGCAAAATATACCCTTTAGAAAAAATGGAAAAAGTGATTGAGAAACTATCCAAAGACGACAATATTACTATATTTCTGTTCGGCGCAGGGAAAGAAGAAGATAGAGTTCTGTCTAAATGGGCTAAAATGTTTCCAAATACAGTAAATACAATGGGGAAATTAAATCTGGAAAGAGAGCTTATGCTTATATCATATCTAGATGTAATGCTCTCAATGGATTCTGCAAATATGCATCTGGCATCTCTTGTTCAGGTTCCTGTAATCTCAATCTGGGGTGCAACACATCCATCATTGGGATTTTATGGGTTCAATCAGGACTTAGACAATGCGATCCAAATAGATATTAAATGTAGACCCTGCTCGGTATATGGAGACCTACCCTGCCAACGAGAAGATTATGCTTGCTTAGAGAGAATCTCGGAAGATATGGTCGTATCTCGTATTCACCAAGAACTGAATAAAAAACAAGTATGAAAATAGCGATCCTTTCACCATTTTTCCCCTACAGAGGAGGAATTGCCCAATTTAGCGAATTGCTCTACAGAGGGCTATCGGGAAATAATGAGGTGAAGGCATTTTCATTTAAAACATTATACCCTAATTTTCTATTTCCGGGAAAAAGCCAGTATGTCCCAGACAATGAATATTCCGATATAGAAAGCCGTCGTACACTGAACAGCATAAACCCTATCAGCTATATAAAAACAGCAAAAGAAATAAATAAATACAAGCCCGACATACTCATTATCTCCTATTGGATGTCATTTATGGTGCCTGCCTACAGCTCTGTTTGCCTGCTGCTAAACAAGCAGATAAAAATAGTGGCACTTGTACATAATGCGATTCCTCACGAAAAACGATTTATAGATAAACCGTTGACAAAATTATTTTTTGATAGATGTGATGCTTTTATCGTATTAAGTGAAACAGTAAGGAAGGATGTATTATCTCTGTGCAAAGGGGCTAATATTTTTTTACATCCGCATCCAATATATGATAATTATGGCGAAACAATAGAAAAAGAGCGAGCTTGCGATAAATTGGGAATAAGAAGAGACAAAAAGAACCTTTTATTTTTTGGTCTCATACGAGAATATAAAGGCTTGGATTTACTCATAGAAGCTATGGATAAGCTTGATGAGAGCTTCCAGCTCATCATATCAGGGGAGAGCTATGGCGATTTTGAGAAGTATAACAAACTTATCGAACAGTCTCGATTAAAGGACAATATAAGAGTATTTGAGCAATATATTCCGGATAATATGGTCGCTACTTTTTTCTCGGCTGCAGATGTTTTAGTATTACCATATCGATCTGCGACACAAAGCGGAGTTACTGCTATTGCAATACAGATGAAACTTCCTATAATAGCCACGAATGTGGGAGAACTAGGGAATAGTGTAAAAGATGCCCAAATTGGAGTTGTAGCACCAACTGCAACCAATACAGACATCGCCGAAGCTATATTGGAATTCTTTTCGGATAAAAAAAAGATCTCTATCTATAAGGAAAAAATTGAAGAAGAAAAGAAACGATTATCATGGAAAAGCTTCATCCAATTTACCGAATCTTCTTTATCCGGGTTGTAACCACGCCCATCTAGTTCATTCTTAACAATCCATATTTTAACATACAGACAAAAGCTCTCATACCGTCTCGCCAACCTATCTTTTTACCTTCTTCATAAGTTCGCCCATAGTAAGAAATACCTACTTCGTATATCCTCACATTAGGATACCTTGATATTTTGGCTGTCACTTCGGGTTCAAATCCAAAACGTCTCTCTTTCAAAGAAATAGATTTCACTATATCAGTTCTGAACAATTTGTAGCATGTCTCCATATCCGTAAGGTTGAGATTCGTAAACATGTTAGAAACAAATGTCAAAAGCTTGTTGCCAATAGAGTGCCAGAAAAATAAAATCCGATGAGGTTTTCCACCTATAAAACGAGAACCATACACTACATCGGCAAAACCATCAATAACCGGCTTTAACAAAATATTATATTCTTGGGGATCATACTCCAAATCAGCATCCTGAATTATAAGATAATCACCCGTAGCTTCTTTTATCCCTCGGTGTAATGCCGCTCCTTTCCCCATATTAACAGGTTGTTCGAACAGCTTCATGTCACACCCCGAGTGGCCTGCAATATATCTCTTTACAACCTCTATAGTATCATCATTGGAGCAGTCATTTACTATAATAATTTCTTTTTCTATATTATTTATTAGCTGTACATCAAGAACCTTATCGAGTATAAAATGAATTATTCTTGCCTCATTGTAGGCAGGAATGATTATTGACAGTTTCATATTCTTGTTTGCGTTTAAAATAAATATCCTAATGAAATATACATATTTCTTGTTCGGGCTTTTCCATCATTGTATCCGGGTGCAAAATTTCTCAATCCACGATCATACCCTATAGCCAAAACATATCTGTCGTATTCGGCATTAACACCGCCACCTAAACCCCAGTCAAATTTTCCGACACCAACACCGAAGAAGTCCTCTTTCTTTCTAAATTCTTTATCGTCATAAACGTATGTCCAATGCGTTTTACCGCCTAAGCCATATGCCATAAAAGGTCCGACATGAAACATCAGACGAAAATCCCGGTTTATAGGCCACAGGTAGCCAACATGAAGTGGTACTTGCAGATACGCAGGCTTATCATTATTAATAAAATAATGACCTGGAGCATCAGATGTGGCCTCTATATATTCTTTCCCTTTAGCCCCTTTTACTGTATATTCCATACCCGTTATCAAATATATTTTATCTGATAATCTGAAATCTACCGTCACACCTATATTGAAGCCAAATTTAGCATAGCTATCGAGTTCACCCCTTGGCACTCCATCTTGTCCGGAAAGATTTATTCCGGCTCTTACTCCTACAATCGCTACATTATCTTGTGCATTTCCGGCTGTTGCTAGCAGAAGCATTACAGCTAATAATCTTGTTGTTTTGTAAATTGCATTCATTATTATAATCCATTATGTTAAGATTCGGTCAAAATAGTCAATCGTTTTAATCAACCCATCCCTGAGTTGCACCTTAGGTTCCCAGTCTAGCTTTTCTTTTGCTAAAGTTATATCAGGGCGTCTCTGTTTAGGATCATCACTAGGCAAAGGCATAAATATCAGCTTCGACTTTGAACCGGTAAGTTCGAGTATTAAGGTTGCAAGTTCAAGCATTGTAAACTCTCCCGGGTTTCCTGTATTTACAGGACCTACAAAAGAGTCATCAGTGCCCATCATTCGAATCATAGCTTCCACAAGATCATCTACATACTGAAAACTTCTTGTCTGAGTGCCATCACCATATATTGTAATATCTTCTCCCTTGAGTGCTTGTACAATAAAATTGGACACAACCCTGCCGTCATTTGGGTTCATATTAGGACCGTAAGTATTAAATATACGTACAATCTTTATCCTTACTGCATTCTGTCGGTGATAGTCCATAAACAAAGTCTCGGCGCAACGCTTTCCTTCATCATAACAAGAGCGTATCCCTATCGGATTCACATTTCCCCAATAAGATTCGGGCTGAGGGTGTACATTGGGATCACCATATACCTCACTTGTAGAAGCTTGCAGGATTTTTGCTTTCAGGCGTTTTGCCAAACCAAGCATATTGATAGCTCCTACCACAGACGTTTTTATTGTTTTTATCGCATTGTACTGATAGTGTATCGGAGAAGCAGGGCAAGCCAGATTATAGATCTCATCCACATCTACATGAAAAGGATGGACTATATCATGCCTGATTAATTCAAAATAGGGATTATCTAAAAGATGTATGATATTATCTTTTGAGCCTGTAAAATAATTGTCTAAGCATAAAACCTCATTTCCATCTTTCAGAAGTCTTTCACAAAGATGTGAACCAATAAATCCCGCACCACCGGTAACCAATATCTTTTTGCGATTCATTATTTTACAGAAATAGCTGTTATTTAATTTATTCTAAAACACAAAGAAACAAAAAAACTTCACGAATATAGTTTTTTTATTAAAAGAAAAACTACCTAAAGTACAGTTTTGCAATAGTTTGAAATTCCCAAATTCTATTTATGAATTTGATTAGGGAAGTATTCTTATTATTTTATAAAGTTACACGTATGTAAAATCTATCCACTCCTATTTACCAGATACTATTTTTTTAATTTCGTTAAGTTTGTTCAAAGCCTCCATGGGAGTCAGGTTATTAACATCTAATGATTTAATTTCATCTCTTACTTGACTGAGAACAGGGTCATCAAGTTGGAAAAAACTTAACTGATACCCCTCTCTGTTTTCTTTGATATCTTTAATCGGTTTCGATATACCTTGTTTACGGTTATCCGATTCCAATTGTTTTAATATCGAATTCGCTCTTTTAACAATGCTTTGAGGCATTCCTGCCATCTTAGCTACATGTATACCAAAGCTGTGTTCACTCCCTCCGGGAACAAGTTTACGGAGGAATATAACTTTATTATCTATTTCTTTAACCGAGACATTGAAGTTCTTTATCCGCTTAAAGGATTTTTCCATCTCGTTCAGCTCATGATAGTGCGTTGCGAACAAGGTTTTTGCTCTTGCCTTAGGATGTTCGTGAATATACTCAACAATAGCCCATGCGATAGAAATACCGTCATAGGTACTTGTTCCACGCCCTAATTCATCAAACAAAACAAGGCTTTTAGGTGATAAGTTATTCAAGATATCAGAGGCCTCATTCATCTCTACCATAAATGTAGATTCGCCTACAGATATGTTATCAGAAGCTCCTACACGAGTGAATATTTTATCCACCAATCCTATTTGAGCCGATTCGGCAGGGACAAAACTTCCCGCCTGTGCCATCAGTGTTATGAGTGCAGTTTGACGAAGCAATGCCGACTTACCCGCCATATTAGGCCCGGTAATAATTATTATCTGCTGCTTGTTACTATCCAGAGATACATCATTGGCAATATAGCTTTCACCAAGCGGTAATTGTTTTTCTATTACGGGATGTCGACCATTCTTTATCTTCAAAACATCCGTGTCATTTATCTCGGGACGAATATATTTATTCTCTTTTGCTACTTTGGAGAAGGAAAGCAAACAATCGGTCTGAGCAATAAGGCTTGCATTTGCCTGTATTGCGGGTATATACTCTACAATGCTAAGAACAAGTTCATTGAATAGATTAGACTCCAAGGCCTGAATTTTTTCTTCAGCACCCAGTATCTTTTCTTCATATTCTTTCAGCTCCTGAGTAATGTAACGCTCTGCATTTACCAATGTTTGCTTGCGTATCCAGCCTTCAGGGACTTTATCTTTATGAGTATTTCTGACTTCAATATAATAGCCAAATACGTTATTAAAACTGATCTTGAGAGATGATATACCAGTAGCTTCAGTTTCTCGTTGCTGTATCTTTAATAAGTAATCTTTTCCTGAATAGGCTATATCTCGAAGCTCGTCCAGTTCCGGATTTACTCCTTTTCTTATTATATTCCCTTTATTAATCAAAGAAGGGGGATCGGGTTGCACTTCTTTTTCGATACGATCATGTATTACCGGACAAGGGTTGAGCCTTTCTCCTATTTCCCTCAAGCTTGGTTCGTCCGAAGCCAAGAACGCATTTCGTATCGGTTCTATCGCTTTCAATGCCACCTTAAGTTGAACGATTTCGCGCGGAGAAACTCTGTTTACGGCAACCTTAGATATAATCCGTTCCAAATCTCCGATCAACGCAAGCTGTTCTTCGAGCAAAGTTTTCAGTTCGATGTCCTTAAAGAAGTATTCCACAACCGACAGGCGGCTATTGATAGGTTTTACATCTTTGAGGGGGAATACAAGCCAGCGACGAAGCATGCGTGCCCCCATTGGTGAGACTGTCTTGTCCAAGATGTCCAACAGGCTTTTGCCTCCTTCGTTCATCGTTGAGATAATTTCAAGGCTACGCACTGTAAACTTATCCAAGCGCACATATTTATCCTCCTCTATACGAGAGAGAGATGTTATATGCCCGATATGAGTATGTTGAGTAACATCCAGATAATGAAGAATAGTTCCTGCAGCAATAACTCCGTTTGTAAGATGCTCCACACCGAAACCTTTCAGATTGCGGGTTTCGAAATGTTTCAAAAGGCGACCTTTGGCTGTATCTTCGGTAAACACCCAATCGTCGAGCTGGAAAATAAAAAAACGAGACCCAAACGACTCTTCAAACATTTTTTTCTTACTTCTCTCTAAGAGCACCTCTTTAGGAGAAAAGTTTGTAAGAAGTTTATCTATATATTCTTTTGTACCTTCTGCAACCAGAAATTCTCCGGTAGAAATATCCAAAAAAGAAACTCCACAAGTGTTCTTTGCAAAATGAATGGCACAAAGGAAATTATTCTCTTTATGATTTAGTATATTATCATTGATAGAAACCCCGGGGGTAACAAGCTCGGTAATACCTCTTTTTACAAGGTTCTTGGTTTGCTTCGGGTCTTCCAATTGGTCACAAATAGCTACACGCCTTCCGGCACGTACCAACTTTGGCAAATATGTATCCAATGCATGGTGTGGAAATCCTGCCAATTCTACAAACTGAGCAGTACCGTTTCCTCTACGTGTAAGCGTGATTCCCAATATCTCGGCAGCATCGATAGCGTCATCCGAAAATGTCTCGTAAAAGTCTCCTACTCTGAACAATAATATGGCATCAGGATGTTTGCTCTTGATCTCAAAATATTGTTTCATCAGTGGGGTTTCAGCTACCTTTTTTGACACAGTATTTATATAGTTTAGATGTTTTTATGAATCAATTATAAGAAAACAAAGATAGAAAAAAATAAATGAAAGTGTGATGAATGTTTATTTTGGCTTCGAAAAACGGAGTTAAAACTTATTTGCTTTTTATCTTTTCAAATCCTTTTACAGTTTAATTGCCATCCAGTTGTCTATATCATAATTTATTTTATTTAACCATAGAAATATATTCTATAGGAAAATATATGTTATATTTGTAGCTGTTTTTAGAAAAAGAAAAAAACGATGAAAAAGCATATAAAGAAGTGGATAGCTACTCGTTCTTTGCAATTTATTTTAGGTATCTTTATCGTGGCAGTAAATACTTCCTGCTGCGTAACAGGATATTGCCAGATAGATGAGAATCAGCAATATGCCGGATCGAAAGAAATAAACAAAGAAAAATAATACAAATAGAATGAGATTATTATTACTAGTATTGATCGCAGGAATCTCGCTTACAACTTATGCTCAAACCAATAACAGTAAGACAGAGGAACCTGCTAAAACAGAAAACAAAGTGAAAACAATACATTTAAATAAAATAGATTTTTTAAAGAAAGTAGCTAATTACGAAGCCAATCCAAGCGAATGGAAATACTTGGGAGACAAACCCGCCTTAATAGACTTTTATGCAGACTGGTGTGGACCATGCAAAGCTGTAGCTCCTGTTTTGGAGGAATTAGCAAAAGAATATGATGGGGAAATATATATTTACAAAATAGATACAGAAGCAGAGCTTGAGTTATCCGCTCTATTTGGAATCAGAAGCATCCCAAGCCTGCTGTTCGTCCCGATGAGCGGAACACCGCAGATGGCACAAGGTGCCCTCCCTAAAAATGCCCTCAAAGAGGCTATAGATAAAGTGTTGTTAGAAAAGGAATAAAAGACTTTCGTATAGGACATAAAAAAAGGACTTCAAGTTGAAGTCCTTTTTTATATTTTGTCAATATCTTATTCCCACTCGATAGTTGCCGGTGGTTTTGACGATATATCATAAACGACACGATTTACACCTTTCACCTTATTGATAATCTCGTTAGAGACTTTAGCTAAAAACTCATAAGGCAAGTGTGCCCAGTCGGCAGTCATAGCATCTGTAGATGTTACGGCACGCAGAGCTACCGTATTCTCATAGGTACGTTCATCTCCCATTACTCCCACCGAGCGGATTGGCAATAATATTGCTCCTGCCTGCCATACTTTATCGTACAGTCCCCATTCGCGTAGCATAGAGATATAGATATCATCAGCATTCTGAGCAATCTCAACCTTCTCGGGAGTAATATCGCCAAGGATACGAATTCCAAGACCCGGACCCGGGAATGGATGACGTTTGATAAGATTTTCCTTCATGCCCAGCTCAAGACCTACACGACGCACTTCATCTTTAAATAACAGGCGAAGAGGTTCTACCAACTTCAAGTGCATCTTTTCAGGTAAACCACCAACATTATGATGCGATTTGATTACTGTACCTGTTATCGACAAAGATTCTATAATGTCAGGATAAATAGTACCCTGCCCCAGCCATTTTATATCGGTGAGCTTATGTGCTTCTTCATCAAAAACATCAATAAAACCTTTACCTATTATCTTACGCTTTTGCTCAGGATCAGTAACCCCAGCAAGAGCTTTATAGAAACGATCTTTAGCATTAACGCCTATCACATTAAGGCCAAGATGCTCATAATCTTTCAAAACGTTTTCGAATTCGTTCT
This sequence comes from Dysgonomonas mossii DSM 22836, assembly GCF_000213575.1. Lineage (GTDB taxonomy): Bacteria > Bacteroidota > Bacteroidia > Bacteroidales > Dysgonomonadaceae > Dysgonomonas > Dysgonomonas mossii. Next base: position 440,208 of record NZ_GL892004.1, on the reverse strand, counting down.
TACGAAGCAAGCCATGATCGACAAACACACACGTAAGGTTTTTACCGATTGCCTTATTCAATAATACTGCCGTTACAGAAGAGTCTACTCCTCCTGATAATGCAAGAATTACTTTGTCGTCTCCTAATTGTTCTTTGAGCTCTGCGACAGTCGTATCGATAAAAGAAGCAGGCGACCAGTCGCGCTTCATCTTACATATATTCAAGAAATTGCTTAATATGCGTGTACCATCTGTGGTATGAAAAACTTCGGGATGGAATTGCACAGCCCATGTAGGCTCTCCATCTATTTTGTATGCTGCAGCCTCTACATCACCTGTACTGGCTATAGTTTTAAAATCGTGAGGAAGAGATGTTATCGTATCTCCATGTGACATCCACACCTGCGTACCTGCTTGTATTCCATCAAAGAGAGGCTCCGAAGAGTCTATTTTGGCAAGATGAGCACGACCATATTCGCGAGAGTCGCTTTTCTCTACTTTTCCGCCCGATGTATAAGCCAAATATTGTGCTCCGTAACAAATACCCAGAACAGGATAGTTTTTTCTTATTTCACTAAGTTCAGGTTTAAACGCATCAGAGTCGTTTACCGAAAATGGACTTCCCGAAAGAATAACTCCTTTTACAGTTTCATCTCCGAATGGAAATTTATTGTAAGGCACTATCTCGCAGTATGTATTGAGTTCTCTTACTCTGCGACCAATAAGTTGGGTGGTTTGTGACCCGAAATCAAGAATAATGATTTTTTCGTGCATAAATATAGATAAGTAAGGGATGTTTATTTAATGCGCACAAAGATACATCATTTTTTGCTCTTACTAAAGAGCTATTTTTATTTTTTTACAGTCCTGAGACTTCTGTGTTATATTAACCTTTGATGTTTAGAAAGGATGCTATAGTTTATGATGAGAAAATACGAATATTGATTATGCTTTAAATGACAAATAAGACATTTGAAAAGGGCTAGTAGATTGATATAGTATACTTGTAGGTAAAAATGAAAAAAGCCTTTCATTTTTGAAAGGCTTTTTTATTTAGTGATCCCGCTGGGGCTCGAACCCAGGACCCCATCATTAAAAGTGATGTGCTCTACCTGCTGAGCTACGGAATCTCCCTGTTGCTTTATCAAAGCGAGTGCAAAGGTAGTTGAAAATATTTATTTACCAAATAATTGGAATAAAAAATTCCCTATACTCCTTCATTTCGCTATTCTTTATCATTCGACTTAACAGATAATAATCTGAAAAATAATACACTATACACAATGATGGGAAAATGTTAATATTTCAAATTTTTGAATAGAGTTCTTGCCTCACGGGCTTTATTCAAATAAATTATCAAAGTATCTCTATCAAATAAGTTCGGATTTTGTGGAATATAAATAAGCTGAAACAACGAAAGAAGCTCTTTGTCGGTAAACTGATCCAGTATTTCATTGAAATGCTCATTATCGTCCATCTCAAAATAGAGCAAAGCCAATCGCTCCTTCACCGCCAGATTATTAGGATCAAGATCTAACAGCTTTTCTGTATAATAAGCAGCCTTCTCATAATCCTCTTCCTTGATGCTAACCAGAGCTAGCCTGTCGGTCAGGTGAAAGTTTTCGTTATCCTCAGTATAGATGTTTAAGTAATATTCTCTTGCCTTGTCATAACGCTCCTGCTTAAACTCAATCTCCCCTGCTATCATATTCAGGTCAAAAAAGTCAGGATTTGAAGCGAGTGCCTTCTGCACTATCTGTGAAGCTTTATTATATTCTTTCTGTTGCAGAAAAACGTATGCTTTTCTCGAAATAGATTCGGAAGTCTCTCCATTCAGCTTTTCATATTCTTCGAGAGCCGACAAAGCTTCGTCAAACATATCAAGAGACTGATAACATTCTGCCAACAGGAAATATATAGAGATATCCCCTGAACTCGTTTGCAACAGTTCATTAAAGATCTCAATCGCCTCTTCAGCCCTTCCGGCTAATGATAAACAGTGTGCCTTTAACTTCAATACATTGTCATCCGAGTCGTTAATGGTAAGAGCAAAGTCAAAGGCATCTATCGCCTTCTCAAACTCCTCTCTGAGAGAATATAGCTTTCCCAGATTAACCCAAGCTTCATACGTATAGGGCTCAATATCCAGAATTTTATTTGTAGTCTCTATTGCTGCATCAAAATTATCCAGCATTTCGTACGAATAGGCCAGGTCAGACAATACATCTGTATTCTCGGGATTGTGCTTCAAACTTTCCTCAAAGTAAGAAACAGCCTCTTTAAAACAGTCAGCCTCAACATGAAGGAAACCCAGCTCGGCGAAGATCGTTTCAGGATCTTCATCCTCTTCTTTCTCTAGCATTTCTTCGGTCAGCTTATATGCTTCCACATAAAGCTCCAGCTGGAGGTAACATTCTATTTTAAGCAGATACAGATCAAAGTCATATTCAGATGACGACATATTTATGATCTCTAAAGCTTCCGCATATTTGCCGTCGTAGACTGCAAACTTAGCCTTCTTCACCAGCAAAGAACTATTAGCCGGATGTATAGCAAGCCCGGCATCAACAATCCTTCTTGCTACATCTGTTTTGTCTAGAGAATCATAGTATTCCGCCAGTTCGTCAAATTCGTCTGCATCAAGATAAATAGGCTTGCCCGACTCTACCGACTGCTCATATTTTGTTACGAGTATTGATATATCTTTTTTCGACATTATTATAATTAATCCATAAAAGGTTACAAAGGTAACTCTTTTTTAAATTGTTTCAGTGCAACTTGCAATATCAATCTTTAATCCACCTGGTTATAGTTAATGAATTTAAAACCAAAGCTTCTGCCATCGGGCTAATGTTCATATCTACAAAACGCACATTATATTTCAGCTCTCCATTTTCATCGGAACTAGAAGTACCAAAGTTGATCAATCGCTGCAATTTTCGAGCCGTCTTAAAGTCTTTTGCTACCACTGCGCCACCTAGAGCAAATTCGTTTGCGGGAATACTATACCCTAAAAACACAGGACCTGAATCAATATCCCCAAGGCTTACCTCACTACTCCGATATCGCTCTTTGAAAAGCCTGAAAACCATCATTTCATTGCTAAACGATTTCCTATAAGCATCGTATAACTCGACAGCAAATGCAGGATCAAATTGGTATATAAACATAATACTCCATCCTAACATTGAGCCCCAAATTCTCCGGTCAAGGGATTAACAGTAGAACATAATACCTTTGTTCGTTCATCCATATAATGCGCTTTAGCATATTGCACCCAATCTCTACACACAGAATCATATTCACTTCCCGTATTATGAGCATGAAGTGCCAATGAGGCTAAAGCAACCGTATTATCGGGTATCCATATTGCCGACGGGTAAGATTCGAGATTAAGGAAAGAAGTCTTCCGATAGCGAAGGTAAAGGGACTTGGATGTTTTATCGTTCAGACTATCAAATGTAGCATCATCAGAAAGCAATCGATAACAGCCAAGCATCAAATTTAGATGTCCTAGATATAACACCGAATAATCAGGAATAGAATCGAGCTCGGTAAAATTCTCTTTTATGTTATAAAAAGAGGTTATTTTATTATCCAGAACCTTTATTATACTTTCCTTTATTGTAGGCACTACGCGTTCTTTGTAGGTAGAATCTTTAATAGCCAAATTAGTAAAGGCATAAGTAGAATAAGAATATGAAAATAGCATAAACTCATGACTTTCTCTACCTAAAAGCATCACCTCTGAATTAGAAGCTAAAGGTTCTTTTATTACTCTTTCGAGATAATTTAATCGAAGATTCAGCTCCTTTTTATCGGGATAAGTATAGGTTTGAAATTGAATAGCGATTAGCCAAACTATAAATCCAGCCAACAGAAATAATAATATTTTATACTTTAATTTCATTCTGCGAATCATATCTACAACGCCTAAAAAACCAATCGTAACAAGAATCTGAAATACATCAGCTTCTTACTTATTACCGAAAAAGTGACACTTTTTACGATGCTTCAAACTGTCACCTAAAAACAATTGCGTTCCATACGCCTGAAATATTTTCATAACGTAAAGAACGCAATATTATATAATAGATAAAATTAATTATTTATCTTTTACCTTTGCCCAAGAATCTTTAAGAGACACAGTACGATTAAAGACCATATTGCCGGGAGTAGAATCTTTATCTACGCAGAAATAGCCTGTACGTTGAAACTGAAATTTGTCCCCTTCCACCGCACTTTTGAGATAAGACTCCATCTTGCAGCCTTTAAGTACTTTTAATGAATCAGGGTTCAAAAGCTCTCTGAAATCCCTTCCATCATCGGCAGGATTTTCAACCATAAATAAGCGGTCGTACAAACGCACCTCAGCATCGAAAGAGTCTTGAACAGAAACCCAGTGTATCGTTCCTTTCACTTTGCGTCCGCTTTCGGGCATACCGCTTTTTGTGAGTTCATCATATTCAGCATATACCTCTATTACATTTCCTGCTTCATCCTTCTTACAGCCTGTACATTTTACGATATAAGCATTTTTCAAACGCACTTCATTACCCGGCGTAAGACGGAAATATTTCTTAGGAGCATCTTCCATGAAGTCGTCACGCTCTATATACAGTTCGCGAGAAAACAGAATATCATGACTTCCCGAGTTTTCATCTTCAGGATTATTCTGAGCCACCATCACTTCTGTCTTATCCTCAGGATAGTTTGTAATCACAAGCTTAACAGGGTCGAGAATAGCTGATACACGAGTCGTTTTTTTATTGAGGTCTTCCCTTATGGCAAACTCAAACAAGCCAATATCGTTAACGCCATCATACTTCGTATAGCCTATCTTATCCATTAGTATACGAATAGACTCAGGAGTATATCCTCTCCGACGGAATCCCGTAATAGTAGGCATACGTGGGTCGTCCCAACCGCTAAGAATACCTTCTTCTACCATTGCTCGCAAATTGCGTTTACTCAGCAAAGTATATGTAAATTGCAATTTATTGAATTCATATTGATGAGGGCGATAACTGTCTGTTGCCAACTGATCTATAAACCAATCGTAAAGTGGACGATGAGGAACAAACTCAAGCGTACACAACGAGTGGGTTACCCCTTCGAAATAATCACATTGCCCATGAGCAAAATCATACATCGGGTATGCTTTCCATGTAGTTCCGGTACGATGATGCGGACGATTGATAATACGATATATGATAGGGTCTCTGAAGTGCATGTTCGAAGCAGCCATATCTATCTTAGCACGAAGTACCATACTTCCTTCTTCAAAAACTCCTTCGTTCATCTTTTGAAATAAATCGAGGCTTTCTTCAACAGGGCGGTCACGGTATGGGCTGGCAACTCCGGGTTCGGTAGGAGTTCCTTTTTGCTTCGCTATTTCTTCGGCCGATTGTTCGTCTATATAAGCTTTTCCTTCTTTTATCAATTGTACTGCAAAATCCCACAACTGAGGAAAATAATCGGATGCATAATATACATTCGCCCAGTCATATCCCAGCCAGTGTATATCGTCCATGATAGAATCTACATATTCTACCTCTTCTTTTTCAGGATTGGTATCATCAAACCGAAGGTTACATACTCCTCCATACTGCTGTGCTATACCAAAGTCTATGCAGATAGCTTTTGCGTGCCCGATATGTAAATATCCATTTGGTTCGGGCGGAAAACGAGTCTGTACACGGCTGTCATTTTTACCTTCTTTCAGGTCATTCTCAACAATAGCCTCTATAAAATTAAGACTCTTCTTAGGTTCTTCCGTATTCAACGTATTTTCAGACATATAAGTATAGGATTTTATTTATTCCCGGATTAGTTTGCTTTTGTTTCCTCTGTCAGGTACTTGTAATATGCTTGCAGAAATTCTTCATTTTTATCCGTGCCCTTGTATTCAGACATAATTTCTTGAGCTTCCATATATAGTTTTTCCGCCTTTTCTAAATCCAGCTCTTTTACATATTTCAAGGATTCTTTATTCAGTTCGGCCGCTTTTTTTGCATCACTGTCCAATGACGAACAGGAGGCGAACATCAATAAAATAAAAATAAAAGACACAAGATGTTTCATTCCATAAAAAATTAAGATACAAAGATATGTTTTTTTGGATTATGAGTTGTAAGTTGTGAGTTATAAGTTGAAGGTTATGCATTTTACACTTTCAGATAGATTCTTTTTTGAGGATTAAGAGCTTACTTGGGGGTCTGTTCAAATTTTAGTCAATGAAGAATATTAAAATCTTTAAACGAAAACAGTGCCAATATTATATCTTTGTCTTAAGTTAGTTATCCGTCAAAACATTAACGAGTATGATCTTACGGAAGATAAATGCTCTGGCAAAATCATAAACAAGAGATATGAATAGAAGAAGCTTTTTGAATGTAGGGATTGGTTTGTCTTTAGTTTCGTTGCTTCCCAACAAATTGGCAGCAAGAAACGAAGCATACAAAGCAACGAATAAAGTCATAAAACCCGCGAGATTAAACCTCGGCGATAAAATCGGGCTGGTAGCTCCGGCTTGGCTGTTAAGCGAAAGCGGGTTGCAATCATCCATAGAGAATATAAGGCAACTTGGCTTTGAGCCTATCTATTCGGAAAAGATCCTCGACCAGTATGGCTATTTTAGTGGAACGGACAAAGAAAGAGCCGAGGAATTTAACAATATGATTAAAAATCCTGGAATAAAAGGAATAATCTTTGCCGCCGGAGGATATGGTTGTGCCCGAATTCTTGATATGGTAGACTATAACCTGATTAAGAAAAATCCGAAGCTTATTATGGGATTCAGCGACGATACAGCCCTCATCAATTCGATATATAAAAAGACAGGATTGATAACATTTCATGGCCCTGTGGCTAAGCTACTTGACAATGATTATTCGAGAAAACAATTCAAAGATATTGCTGTCAATCCGACCGACAGATATACAATAGTAAGTGCACCGGAAGACCTCCTGAAAGCGGAAGAGGAGAAGATATATGAACGATATACAATAAATCACGGCAAGGCAAAAGGGGAACTAACAGGGGGCAATCTAACCCTCATCTGCTCTATGGTAGGGACTCCTTATCAGATAGATTTAAAGAACAAAATCGTGATGATTGAGGATGTTGGAGAAGAGCCTTACAGAATTGATAGGATGCTAACCCAACTGATAGCTACAGGAGAATTAACTAAAGCCGCCGGAATTGCAATCGGAGTTAATAAGGATTGCGACAAATCAGAAAAGTCAACTGCTCCCAATTCATTTACACTCAGAGAAGTAATTGAGGATCGGATTAAACCTTTAAATATTCCGGCAGTGCATGGATTATCATTTGGACACATCGATAATAACTTTACTTTCCCCATCGGAATAAAAGCAGAACTGGATGCAACGAATATGACAGTAAAACTACTCGAAAGATCTGTTATTTAAGATACTCGTTCATCTATTTTTATAAAAGTTTCGTTGAGATCAGAGGACTATATAGTTGCAAACGACATGTTTTTTGTATCTTTAACGCTCAATTAAAAAACACTGAAAATGAAAGGAAAAATTCTTGTTACGGGTGGTGCCGGATATATTGGCTCTCATACTGTAGTAGAGTTACAAAACGCAGGTTACTCTGTCGTTATTATTGATGACTTATCTAATTCGACAGCAGATTCCATTGATGGCATTGAACGCATAACAGGCATACGTCCTATTTTTGAAAAACTAGACTGCAACGATATTGAGGGTTTGAGAAAATTGTTTACTGCTCATTCGGATATAAATGGTATTATACACTTTGCAGCCAGTAAGGCCGTAGGCGAATCGGTTCAAAAGCCACTACTATACTATAGAAACAACCTGAATTCGTTGATCAATCTACTCGATCTGATGCCTGAGTTTGGTATCAAAAACATTGTATTCTCATCTTCGTGTACCGTATATGGTGAGCCCGATAAGAATCCGATAGACGAAACAGCCCCGGTGAAACCGGCGGAATCTCCTTATGGGAATACCAAACAAATAAATGAAGAAATAATAAAGGATGTAGTACGCTCGGGTACTGATATAAAAAGTACGATACTGCGCTACTTCAACCCGATAGGTGCGCATCCATCGACAGAAATAGGAGAGCTTCCAAACGGAGTACCTCAAAACCTTGTGCCTTATATCACTCAAACCGCCATTGGAGTACGCCAACAACTAAGTGTATTTGGCGACGATTACGACACTCCTGACGGTTCATGTATTCGCGACTTTATCAATGTTGTAGATCTGGCAAAAGCGCACGTGATAGCAATAGATCGTATGACAGGAAAAAAATCGCTGGAAAAAGTTGAAATATTTAATCTTGGGACAGGCATCGGAGTTTCGGTTCTGGAGCTTATCAAAGTATTTGAACAGGTGTCGGGTGTGAAATTAAACTATAAAATAGTAGGTCGCCGTGAAGGTGATATAGAAAAGATATGGGCCGATCCCAAACGTGCAAATACCGTACTGGGATGGACTGCCAAGGAAAACATAGAAGACACAATGAAGTCAGCGTGGAATTGGCAATTGAAACTAAGAGAAAAAGGTATTATGTAATGACTTTGAGATAGAACACAAAAAGCAGCCGGTTAACCGACTGCTTTTTTATTAATATCCTTTTTGGAAAAATATTTCCTCTTATGCTAAAAGATCATTATATTCTTGATGTTTTTGTATATATACTTTTGTATAAGGGCATACAGGATGAACTTTCAGCCCGTTTTCGCGAACATAGTCTAACAGATATTTAGTTAGAGCTGCTGCAATACCCCTACCTTCGAGCTCTTTAGGAACTTCGGTGTGAGTCACCACATAAACTCCGTCATTTACACGATAGTCCACAAGAGCTATTTTGCCTTCTACTTCTGTCTCAAAACGATTTTTGAGTTCATTATGCTTAATATTATATTCCATATTCCCACTTGTTTGGTTATAAAGTATAAACAATCTAACCTTCTGTTTAGTTCCCTCCAAAATTGAATACCAAAGGTATATAGGACGGAGAAGTGATAGGAACATTACCAATAAGGAATGTTGGTTTCAACTGAACAAAGACCTTCGATTCTTTATTTCCTATACCGATAAAATTTTTAGCAATATTCACAACCGCATCTTTAGAGTTGTTCTTCATCAACGTTGCCAGATCTACACCTATTGCAATAGGCAGGGTTTTGGTTTGCCCTGCTTCAACACTCAATGCTTGATTCAGAGAGCCGGTAGTAAGCTGAATATCATCAACACTTATTATGTATTGCAAGCCATTCATCATAGCAGCAGACGTATTCGGATTTTTCACATCCAGATTGAGTGTAAAATTCAAAGGGATAGACGAAGCGTTTCCACTCAAGATAGAGGTTACTTTTGGTATGGAGGTTACCGATAGCCCATTCGATAAATTAATCCCCGAAACAGTCAAACCCGAGATTGACTTATAGTTATATTCGCAGTTTATCATGTTATATGTACCCGACAAACTCTTTTGAACACTATCACAACTAATAAATATAGCCATGATGATAAGCAGTGATAAGATTTTCTTCTTCATTTTTTAGTCTGTAATTATTACATTTTCTCGAAATTACTTTATAGTCACCATCGTTGCTCCATAACCGTATTCACGGAAGGAAGCATCTTGATAATATGCCGATTTATATTTTGAGCTTAATTCTTTCAGTATAGCATTCTTTAGTATGCCATCACCCTTACCGTGTATGAATACAATCTTCTGCCCTTTGTTCCGCTTATTTTCATCCATAATCTCTTTGAATTTGTTGATTTGATATTCAAGAATATCAGAAGAAGACAACCCCAAAGTATTATCAATTAATTCATCTGCATGCAAATCAATCTCAATAATCGGACTTTTTTCTTTTTTTGCGATTGGTTGTATGCGAGGTCGTTGCGAGACTTCTTTCTCTTGCATAGCAGAAGCTATTTCTTCAGGAGAAATAATTAATTCCTTTTCTGCCAAATCGCGACGAACAATAGAATACAGCATAGCATCATCTTCGAAATAATCATTTTCTTTAAAGCTATGAAGTTTGTAAAACTTTACTGTATCAATCCGAAGTTCAACAGAATATGTGTTTTTTAAAGAATAAGGCTTCCCTTTTTTATAGGCAAAAAACTGTAAACAAACCTTCTCTATATCATTCAACTCTGTCTTCTCAAATTCTTCGAGAAAGAGCTTTGTATTCGGCTCAATAACCCCTGTAGCTCTACTAACCCATCCTGCTTCAGCCCGACCCATATAGTTGTACGACAAATAATAATTGCTGTCATTGATAAGATAGCACTCAAAGTTTGTACTACTAAGGCTCTTTATATCCACAGGCAGATAAGCAAGATTGACAGTCAACAGCTCTCCTTCTTTTGTCTCCTCGGGCTTATACTCCTCTTCTTGCTTTATCGTTGAAGTTTGCTGCACAAACGTCTGCTGAGAAGATTTGGTCGATTGTCTTACCTGCATATCGTTTGCAGGCTCTATCAAGACCGTCTCACGGATAAGAACAGGAATATCAAACCCTTCCTCATCTTCTACCAACACAATATCTTTTCCCTGAAATCCCCGTACAACACCACCACCTGTAGTATTGAGGAAACGAACTTTATCTCCGATCTTCATAAATCTTAATTATTCTTTTTTAAGCTATTATTCAGCTTTTTTATTCACGCAAAGTTCCTTATTTTTGTCGGATAAAAAAAGTAATAAGTGGAAATATCCAGCCCTCAAAAAATACACATTCAAGATTATAATTATAATCTTCCGGATGACCGTATTGCCAAATATCCCCTGACGAAACGGGATAACTCAAAACTTCTTGTATATAAGAACGAGAAAATAACCGATACTGTTTTCAGTAATATAAATAATTTTCTGCCCGAAAATTGCCTTATGGTATTCAACAATACCAAAGTAATACAAGCAAGGCTTCATTTTCAGAAAACAACCGGAGCTCAGATAGAGATATTCTGTCTCGAACCTTGTATACCGAACGATTATCAGCTCAATTTTCAACAAACTGAAAAATGCTCATGGGTATGCTTGATCGGTAACCTTAAAAAGTGGAAAGAAGGAAGCCTTACTCGGCAAATAAAGGTAAACGAGCAAATTGTAAATTTCACGGCTACTCGTGCAGGATCTCATGGAGACGCTCACGTTATAGACTTCGAGTGGGATAACCAAAGTGTGACATTTTCAGAGCTGCTTGATGCTGTAGGAGAATTACCAATTCCACCCTACTTAAACAGGGCAACGGAAGAACAAGACAAACAAACATATCAAACTGTATATTCTAAAATAGACGGATCTGTTGCCGCACCTACTGCAGGACTTCATTTTACCCCCGAGGTCATGAAATCATTGAAGGATCAGGGCATGAAACTGGCAGAGGTTACTCTTCATGTGGGAGCCGGAACTTTTCGTCCGGTAAAATCGGATGAAATAGGAGACCATGTAATGCACTCTGAATTTATATCCGTACAAAAGAGTTTCATTGAAGGACTGCTAAAGTTTGAGGGAAAGGTTATCGCTGTAGGCACAACGTCAGTTCGCACTCTCGAAAGCCTCTACTATATCGGAGTATCACTCGAAAACCAGAAGCAGTCACATTTGCACGTTTCTCAATGGATGCCCTACAATGATTCGAACAATAGGCTATCGAAAAAGGATGCTTTAAGAAATATTTTAGCATATTTAGAAAAGAATTCACTAAGCATGCTGATTGCAGATACTCAAATTATTATTGCACCCGGCTATGAGTTCAAGATAGTAGATGGCATAGTAACGAACTTTCATCAACCTCAAAGTACACTCTTGTTGTTAGTATCAGCATTTTTAGGCAACAATAATTGGAAAAATATATATGAACATGCCCTCTCCTCTGATTATCGTTTTCTAAGCTATGGGGATAGTTCTTTATTATTAAAAGATTAACATAAACGAAAGAATAAAATTTATGAAAAAGAAAAGTATATATATTATTCTGGCTATTCTGGCTATAGGTTTATTCTTTTATGGATACCGGATTTTTAGTACCGGATTCGATATAGATAAAACTGTATATTTATATATCGATGATGAGAAAGATTATAATACATTGCACCAAGTGATACAGGATAGTGCAAAAATAAAAAGCATTTCGAGCTTTGACATACTTTCTCTCTTATTAGATTACAAATCGAATATAAGAACCGGACGCTATGCTGTAACCCCGGACATGAGTGTATATGATCTCATAAAGGACTTACGTAGCGGACATCAGTCTCCGGTAAAACTTAAATTTAATAATATACGGACAAAGGAAGATCTAGCTCAACGCATTTCAGAGCAGCTAATGATAAATAAAGAGACTTTACTCAATACACTGGAAGATTCTATTAAATGCAAAGAACTCGGATTTAATCCTAAAACTGTAGTGGCCATGTTTATACCCAACACCTACGAATATTATTGGGATGTAACCATCGATAATTTTCTACAGCGAATGAAGAAAGAATATAAAAAATTTTGGGATAACGATCGCTTAGAAAAGGCAAAGAAAATAGGATTGACTCCTGTTGAGGTTTCCACGCTTGCTTCTATTGTAGAAGAAGAATGTACATATTCAGACGAATATCCTAAAGTTGCAGGTTTATATATCAATCGTTTACACATCGGGCAAGTGTTGCAAGCAGACCCTACTGTGAAGTTTGCTGTTGGCGATTTTAGTCTACGCCGTATTTTAAATGTGCATACCGAAATTGATTCTCCGTATAATACCTATAGAGTAAAGGGGTTGCCTCCCGGTCCTATTCGCATTCCATCCATCAAAGGGATAGATGCTGTGCTGAACTATACAAAACATGATTATCTGTACATGTGCGCAAAAGAGGACTTTTCAGGATATCATAATTTTGCGGCAAATTATCAGGAACATTTAAGAAACAGGTCTTTATACATCAAGGCTTTGAACGCTAGAGGAATTAAATAATGGGATGATCAGAAAGCATTCTGGTCTCCTTTAAAGACATTTGCAATGGTCAGATAAATAATTTTCAGATCAAGGAAGAATGTCCAGTTTTCGAGGTACCAAACATCTCTAACCACACGTCCTTCCATTTCCTCAACAGTTTTGGTTTCGCCTCTATATCCTGTAACTTGTGCCCATCCTGTAATACCGGGCTTCACCAAATGGCGTACCATAAATTTATCTATAATAGAGGAGTAAAGCTCCGTATGCTTAAGCATGTGTGGACGTGGCCCTACAACTGACATATCATTTCGTAGGACATTGATAAATTGAGGGAATTCATCTATACTTGTTTTCCGCATAAAAGCTCCTATTTTTGTCACGCGCGGATCTCCTGAAGTAGCTTGCAGCTTATCTGCTTCCTTATTAGGACGCATAGACCTGAATTTATAGCAGTTGAATACTCTGCCTCCCTTGCCTGTTCTTTTCTGCTTAAAAAAGACCGGCCCCTTAGATGTTGCTTTGATTATTGTGCCAAATATGACATAGACAATAGGGAATATTGTAAGAAGGACAAATAGAGAAAGAATAAGATCAAAAGACCTTTTTACCAATCTATTCGAGAAATGCTGCAAAGGCTCGTTTCTAAGACTAAGAATTGGGGTAGACTCTAAAAAAGTTAGAGCAAAACGCCGTTTTATATATTTATGAAACTCAGGAACTAAATGGAAACGAATCATATTCTTTTCAGAATAAGTGATTAGATCCACTATCGTCTCTTCCTTGTTATTAGGTAAAGTACAAAAGATTTCATCAATCTTCACCTGCTGAACATAAGCCTTCACCTCAGAGACCTTTCCTAAATAATTTGGGAGTACATCTTTCTTGTCCGGATTATCATCAAAGAAGCCCATTACTTTATATCCAAAGTCACTGAACAATAGCGATTCATGTATTTTTATCCCATTCGAACCGCCTCCGATTATAACAACCTGCCTATAATTATAGCCTTTTCTACGATAATATTTTAGGGCTATTCTGAAAATAATATGCCAAAGAATAAACGATGTAGCGAGGATAAAGAAGCCGACAATCCATGGTATAACAGGGATAGAAACCACATTGAATACAGAAAATCCGGTAGTAACCAAGAACGCATATATACCAATAAATATAGTGGACTTCTGCGCGATATTATCTAAATATATAACATTGGTTGCAATCTGGACATTAACAAAAGAAGCTACAAAGAAATAGCACAGGTTTATAAGCAAAAATGCGATCATGAACTCTTCGGAATACACAGTCGTCATATGTATTGGCTCATGGTAGATATAGAATGCTATCAAAAAAAACATGTTAATAAGAAGTAAATCGCCAATGCGAATTATCCAATCAATCATAAATCCATATCCGTCTTTTCCTTCTGTTACATTCATAGCTGTATACAAATATAAAGGTGCAAATATAACTATTTGTTACCAAAACTTAACGTAATTAGACATTATCAGAAGCCTTATATCGCTTCTTGTACATAAATATTATAAGAATAACAGTAAAAATAAGGCTAAGTATCGTAATCCATATATTTTTCTCCAAAGAGTAAACACTTAATTCTTCGTATTGAGGTGTTCCATAATATATAAATGCCAGCACAACTCCTATTACATTATTTACAGTATGTATGACGACCGGAACCCAAATTGTCCCTGACCAAACAAACATATAGCCTAGAACAGCTCCGAGTAACACACGTGGGATAAATCCATAAAACTGAAAATGCATTGCGCTAAAAATGATGGCAGCTATCCAAACGGCAAAATGTTGATTCTTTACTATTTTTTGTATAATTTGCTGCAAACACCCTCTAAAAAAGAGCTCTTCACCTAGTCCTGCAACCACTGCAATAATTAATAAGTTTAGGATAAGCCCGTTCATCGATTTATCGAGGAATAAAAGACCTGTCGTTTTTTCTGCCGCCAGCTCATTATCTTTCATCCAAGCCTGAATAGCAGACATCGATTCCGGTAATACGATCTGCTGATTATAGTATCCAATAAAATTGACAAGAGGTTGTATTACTACTATTAAACAAATTCCTAACAGTAGAAAATTAACATTATAAGATTCGTCTATTTTCAGATATTCTTTAGTATTGCTCTGTGATAAAAAAGCAAAAGCAAGCGAAGGTATAATAAAGAAAAATGCAGACTGCAGAGTCAATGCCATTCTTGTGAACTTTACAGATTGGCTCAATTCGTCTAAGTGCCCACTATGAGAGATTATTAAAGTTATAAATATTAGCCCCGAGAAAGCTAAGAAAATAAAAAAGAAAAGTTGCGCCCAACCACCCATTCCGTATAATAAGCCTTTGTTATTTTGCTCCATTTTAATTAATTATTGATCCTAAGTATACTTATTCCTGAACAGCTTTTTGAGTCGGCACAATACTCCACCAAAGTCTTATTCTCTATCACAACCTGCTTCTGCTTACTCGACGCATGTATAAAGTGAAGTTCTCCGTTTTGCCAATATGCAATACCTATATGAGAATAGTCGAGACCTTGAAGAGAAGTAGCAAATACAACAATATCACCACTCTCTATTTTTTCTTTATTTTTAGATATAGATTCAACAGGAACTATTCTATAATTATTCCTGTTATTCACCGTTCTTTCTATTTCTTTCATTTTTGAGATATTTGACTCATTATCTTTCAGATGCTTATACGATTGAGGATGTCCCGACATAAAACTCAGCAGATGATTTACAACTTTACCTCCGATATCTGTACTGATATTTCTCAATAAGTTGTTTCTTTCATTTTCATATATCCAATCACTTGTATAATGAAGACGAGAGGTATAGCCCTTAATTTCTCCGCCACGATAACGCATATTGATTAAACAAGAGCAGTAGTTTTCGAAAGAACTATCTCCTGATTTTATGACACGTGCCAGAGCAATACAATTTTCTACAAACGTTGTACAATCTAACTCCCTCAAGTTTACAATGAGAGTTTCTTTATCCGAAACTTCGAGAGTAGATGCAACATAAGGCTTACCAAGAAAGAACTTAGCAGTTTTTACCAATAACTGATTAAAGGGAAGGTCTTTCTGTGGTTTAAATTGCTCAATGTAGCGAACAAAAGTCAAAGAGTCTTCTTTCTGGTATATTACACTATTTTCTCCCTTCATTTGAAAAGGAAGTATGATTAAAAGAGACAAAGCAAAAAACCTATAGGATTTCATAATCTATCATTTAATAGTTAGGTATAAATTTTACCTATTTGCAAATATATGAAATTAAAGAGGTTCGTTTTCCCTTTTAAATGAAAAAACGGAAGTCTATTATTCTAGACTCCCGTTTTCAATATTCTTATCATTTTGGAAACTATTGATCAATTATTGCAGACGCTTTAGACGATAGAGCAATTGCTGTATAGCTTCTTGATAGTCATCTATAATTGCCTGTGTAAAAGCTTCTGCAAACAACTCTCTTTGAGATTCAGTATATTTGAAAAACTCTTCGGCATGTTTTACTATGTCTGCAGGATTAGCTGTTTCAGGAATTACAATATCTAAATCGCCCTTTACTGCATAGGATGTTTCTACAAGACGATCTGTAACGTCAAGAAGGTCTTCCAAGGCTTGGTCTAATGCAATGTGTTGTGCATAGCTACCTTTACCTGTAACGTGCCAATGATAAAGTTTTAAACTATTGTTGAAAGAAAACATCTTTCCAACAAATTTTGCAATATCAGCATTTACTGATACATTCTTTTTTTCTTTTAATGTTGAAGTACTCATGATGATAAAATTTATTTATTAATATTGTTTTTATATAGACAAATATAATAATAAAAAGAGAGAATTCCAAATATATACAATTGAATATCTAGATACTGACATAGACGCTACCTATGATAGTTCTCTCAATACAAGTAATGTATTGCATATTATAAAACGATATAATGCAACTCTTTGTTTATTCTATTAAGCCTATTATGATGCTGAATGTTTAAAAAAACATAATTCAGGAAGATATTGATATATTACCCCTAAAATGGATATGATTTTATATCAAAAGTAGGAAGAGTGTCAGTCTAAGTAAAGGCGTCTCATCTTTATAAGATCTACCTTCAATTCCTTAGTAAGGAAATTCATGATAGTCCCATGATCTCGCTTTATTTGGTTAATACCCGCTTGCAAAAACATGCGTTTAGTGGTAAAAATAGGTTCCGCTCGTGGATACTTAGCAATAAACGCATCATATTTATCACTCAGGTATATTTTGGAAGAAAGGTAATCTTGCATAATGGTTTCTTCATCAACCCCCAATGCGTATAGAACAAGAGCTGCTGCCATCCCGGCTCTATCCTTACCGGCAGAACAATGGAAAACTAATGGAGCACTCAAATTATTTTGTATGATGGCAAAGAAGATCCGATAAGCCCGGACACATGCAGGGTCGCTTACCAGCAGACGATTCATGTGCTTCATGTGGCTATCTATATTCGTTTTCAGAAGGTTCGCTTGTATCCCCTCACTACTCAGGTTACCGGGAGTAATGGCAATGGGATATGTAAACTGTACTGTTGAAGGTAAATTGTCTCGATAGCGTTTCGTCTCTGCTTGTGCCCTAAAGTCTACAACGGATACTATTGGGATACTTGACAGATAAGCGACATCGCTGTCAGTCAGGCTAGACAACTCATCTGCACGAAACAATTTACCCCATTTAGTATATCTGCCGTCTTTGGTCTTGAAGCCGCCTAAATCCCGAAAATTATAACACCCTTCCATCGGAAGATGGTGTTCAGAAAGATTTAGAATCTCGCCATTGTTATGCAATTCAAAATAGATACGAATAGACGTGCTCACATTCAAAGGAAATACCCCACTACCATTACCGCTAAGTATTGGCTCTTTGTGGTTTATATTATCAAATGAATCGCCGGCGTATAAGTACCAGTTGCCTTCAGCTTCGAGTCTGAAACTTGCGGCTTTAGTATACTTATCACGTATTATTTGCGCCTTTAATATAGCCGTATCCATTGATTACTTAAACTTTCTTTTCTTGATAATGATAGCAAATGCTAAAGAGGATTTTTATAAAACCATGACAAATATACAGAATTAGTTGAAATATTGCTAACTGCCCGATTAAAACAGAGAATATGTAAAAAAAGGTGAATGTTTACAAAAAAGACACAAAGTATTGATAAGGATTTACAACTAATGTATCTTTGTTGAAATACAACAGTGTGATAAATAGTTATTTTCATGAAGATTAAGCTAATAAGTTCGTTAATAAGCATACTCTTTTTATACAATTGCTCTCCTAACCCAACTACGGTGACAGTAATGTGTGAACAGGATCGTAAAGGAAATTATATCCTGAAGTGGGAACTGTATCCGGAAGTAGACAACACACCTGTTGAAATATTCGTTTCGGATAATGATAGCTCTTTTCCTTCAAACGCAAAACTGATAACCAACTCGAATGACTACATCGCTGTCATAAAGAATGAATCGGACACTGTAGAAAAACGAAAATACTTCCGCATAAAAGTAGCAGGCGTACTCTCTGAGGTTGTTACAAACCGATTCTTTGAAATGGATAGTATTCAAAACTTCAGAGATATTGGCGGATACATCACAAACGATAACAAACGTGTGCGATGGGGTAAGATATTCCGTTCGGGAAACTTCTTCCGCATGACTACGCACGACAGTTTAGAAATGAGCAGTCTAGGAATAAAAACCGTCATCGACCTCAGGTCGGAGGACATAATGAAGAAGAATATAGAAAGATATACAGCCTTCAAGAACATCCGCATTCCTATCGCTTATAATGGATACAACTCTATATCACAAAAAGTGATGGAAGGCCGATTTCTTCGTGGTGACGCTATCATATACACACAGGATACATACAAGGATATGATCAATAACTTTGCCAGTCAGTATGCAGAATTCTTCGACTACCTATGCGATGAAAACAATTACCCGATCGCTTTTCATTGCTACTTAGGCAAAGACCAGTCGGGGCTGGCTACATTCTTTCTTCTCAGAGCACTGGATGTACCTATGGATATAATAGAAGACGACTATATGGCTTCAGATATGGTGATCGACCGCACAAAGCTGGTAAGAAATGCAGACAGCCTTTCGGAGTCGCGACAAGAAGCTTTCACAATGCTTTCACGAACAGATTTAGCATATCTGAAATATGGTATCTCCTGCATCAGGGAGAAGCGAGGATCGGTAGAAGACTACATGCTTCATGAATTAAAGCTGACTCCCGAGAAAAGGAAAAAGCTGAAAGCAATATTACTGCACTAAATTAAATCAAACAATTGACTTATATAATAACGAGACTTGGATTTGCTGTTGCATCCAAGTCTCATTTTTGTATTTATACAGTAGTCTCTTATTTTACCTCTACTTCTATAATCGAACTTATATCATCCAGTTTTCCATCGATTGTAAATGTCACATCTCCGGTCTTTTTATCTCTACCCCAAACAAGCTTGGAGTCTACATTCAGCCATTTTGCCGACTTTATGTTAGGAATGTTTAACGTAATGGACGGAGTATCTTTTTCCAGAATGTGAATATAATAGGTCTTGCCCTTATTCGTTATTGCTCCCCATGATTGAGGAAGAGTAAACCCTTGCTTTGTACCATATATAGTATATCCATACTTATCCATCCATTCTCCCATCTGCTGAAGCCTTTCGATACATTCTGTCTGAATCTTTCCATTCGGCATTGGGCCTACATTCAACAATAGGTTTGCACCTGTACCTGCTGTACGAATAAGCAGATCCAAAAGTTCTTTTGTCGATTTATATTTATCATCAGTAATATCAAAACCCCAAGATCCATTTATTGTCTGACATGTTTCCAATGGGAGTTTCGACACCTCTTGCCCACTCAATCCTCCTTTATTTTCGCCCGGCACATCACGCTCAAATATCTGATAGCTTTCGCCCTCAAAAGGTGGTAAATGATGGTTGTTTGCGATTAAACATTCAGGCTGTAGGCGATGTATCAGTTCATATATTTCAGGGTAATGCCAATCAACATAAGTAGACTGATCTGTTCTATTTTCATGTTCTGTCTGATCCCAATGGCCATCAAACCAGATACCGGCTATTGGTCCATAGTTCGTTAACAACTCAGTCAACTGCGCTTTCATAAAATTAATATAGCTGTTCCAATCACTTTTTTCTGTACGTCCCGATCCTTTTCCTGTACGCCCTGTTTCATACTGATAGTCGGAACGCATCCAATCCAGAATCGAATAATATAATACAAGCTTCATCCCTTGCTTATGGCACTCATCAGCGAGCTGCCTAACAATATCCTTGCCATAAGGGGTATTCATTATGTTCCAATCCGATTGCTTGGTATCCCAGTTGCTGAAACTATCATGATGACGCGAGGTAAACGCAATATATTTCATACCTGCGCTTTTAGCTATCTGAACCCACTCTGCTGCATTAAATTTCTGCGGATTAAAGAAATCTTGGAGTCGTTTATATTCGTTTGTTTTTATCGGGCGGTTGTTCATCACCCATTCGCCATCACCTAGCACGCTATAAGGTCCAAAATGGACGAACATCCCGAAACGGGCATCTTCAAACCACTTAACATCGGGTTTTACGGCTTTCGATTGTGCCGACAAATTTGCCATAACGAATATTAAAGCAAAGAATAAAAAATACTTCTTCATTTTGTTTTTATTTTAGACATTAAGGTCAATTCTCAATTAAATTAATATGAGCTTTTTATATACCTGAGGTAGATACAAAAATAAACAATTAGAGTGTTACCCACTTCTACTTTTCCGATAAACCAATAGTACAAATTCGATATTATCTATTACCTATATTTCTCAATATAGCATAAAAACGATTAGAAAGCTTTTATTATAAATTATTATATGTCTCTCTATATTCGCTGGGAGTCTTTCCTATGTGATGTTTAAAAACCCGGTTGAAATAAGAGATATTATCCAAAGACAGTTCCATCGCCACATCCCTTATTGGCATATCGGTAGTAAGAAGAAGAAGTTGAGCCTTTTCTATCTTTTTCATGTTCACATATCTGAGAGGAGTGCAGTTCATTTCTTTCTTAAATACCCGAATCAAATGATCTTCGGAAATACAAGCGACATTTGCAAGCTCGGCCAATGTAATATCTTTTCCCGTATTTTCGTGTATATATCTGAGTGTATTACTAATGCGTATGTCCTTATTATCCGATTTTGTTTTAGCTAATGTAAAGAATCTGGATATAAGCTGATACAAAATTCCTTGCGTTTCGTATCTCGAGTGTATCGACATCTTGCTATTATCTGCCACATACTGATCAAATGTACGAGGGTTATCATACAGCTTGGGGTCGTAATGCCTCAAATGCCTTCCCGGATTGATTTCAAGCAATCGTTTGTTCAGCATTAGACCTAATGAGTCGGATTTGACTTCTATCGGAAAATCGTATTGATCGAATATCGATTCCTTTCTCACCGTCTCCTCATAAAAGTGAATATAATAAAGTGAAAAGAAGCTATCGCACTCATTATCGTGCATTGTAAATGGAGGGACAAGGTATAGATGATCCGGTTTTAGAGAAAACGGCTCTCCGTTGATGTATGTGATCGCTTTGCCGCCGGTTACATAATATATACGGGCAAAAGGACTATACACAGACTTCCAGTTCCAGTTTGCATTTAGCTCCGAATAACCGACATTCAGCAATATAAATTTAGGTCTTTCTGCGGTTTTAGACATAAAAGTAGTCGTTTTTGTTTCCCGATTTTATGCAAAGATATTCATTTATTAGGAGAAATTTTCAGTATAAGCGGATGTAAACTTTTAATAAGTACTAAAAAGGATCCACCATTGCCCTTTTGGGGATTACCCAAGCATTCTATAGTATACCAATTAATCAGTTGGTGAAAAAGAATCACGCTTTTGTTATATTACAAAAGGCTGTGTTACTCTTTTTACCCTGTGGTTTGAAAAAGGTGACAAAAGTGACACTTTTCAGTATGGTCGTATTATGTCACCTTCTTTTACTTCGCTCCTTTTCACTTTTCGATACAAATGGGGTGGAGGGAGGCAATAATCCCTGATAAAAACATATTCCGATTCTTCTTTCTCTTGAGTTACTGTTTCGCCCTCATCTTCAATCTGTACATCCTGCAAATTATCTGAATCAGAGACCCGTTCGGTCGGTTCAGAAACAATTTCTTCCCTTTCTATTTTCTTTTCGAACGGTGCATTATTCATCAGTTTCTCCCGCAGCTCATTCAAACTATCTTTCGTTTTGGGGTCTTGTACGATTATCGTTAAGGGTTGACTGTGCTCTTTGTCCTCTTCTTCCTTTGTTTCGTTGTGTGACAATACCAGCCTGATAGCATGGGTATCGGGTGCATATTCTTTTTGTCTGACTACACGGGTTTTCAGTACTAGTTTGTCGGGATTGTCTTTGTCAGGAACATAGGTTGTTCGTATCTCGGTGAGAGTATAACCTTCCAGCTTTTTCTTTAACGATCGGCGGGCAGTAATTGCCAACGCCTCATCCCTGCTTTCCATTGCTGCTTCTATTGCTTTTCTAAACTCGGGTTTCTTGTCTCTCCACTCATAGAATGATTTGCGGGTTATTTTCAGGTGTTTGCAAATCTCAGTGATCGAATAGGTGTCTTCTTCTATCAGCGAGACGATCTTTTCTGCCAGTCTTTCGGTATACTTTGCCATATCTGTTATAATTAGTTGTTTATAATAGATAATTATTTAGAAAAGTGATGAATAAGCAGGAGAGAGGTAGGGGCAGTGGCTTGTCCCTATCCGTTAATATTCGGGCGACCACAAGGAATCGCCCCTACTGTAGCCAAAACAATTTGTGGATAGTAGGGTTATAGCATCATTTCACTCACTGATTTGCATTATTATGAATATAAATACTATCTTTAACATTCGAAAAAACACCCTTAAATTATCAGAAAACAGAAATTTATTAAAAATTAAAGCGAATGCGAATTATTTATTTTTGTTTTTTCCTGAGTATGTTAATATGCCCCAGACTCTACTCTCAGGAAATAAACCCAAACATCTTATACAAGATTGTTAGCCCTTCAGGTTTTGTAGTAGATAACAGAGACGTGAACGACAACGCTGCATCTCTTTATTTATCGAAAAATGAAAAGAGCAGCCAAGGGCAAGTATGGAAAATAGAAAAGCTGAAAAACGGCTCTTACATGATCTCCAACCCCTTTATCAACAAAAGTATTGACAACAACAATACGACAACAGGTAATGGAAATCCTGTAATTCAGTGGGACAGTAACAAGTCGAACGTAAATCAGCAATGGCTATTGAATGTAACAGGTACAGGAGCTTTTGCTATCATTCATAAAGCGAGCGAAATGGCTTTGGCTTTCACCGGAGAGGATGCTGTCGGCACACAGTTGTCGCAACTTCCAAACTCTTCGCAAACATGGAGGCTGGTTCCTACAAATATTAAACCGCCTAAAGAGGAAAAGTCAAAACCAAGTAAAAACGAATGGGAGAATGAAACAATCTTTGCAGTAAACAAAGAACCCGGACATGTAACCTATATCCCTTTCCCTTCTGTAGAAAGCCTTAAAAAAGATAAAAGCTTCGATAAACCGTGGGAAGAACCATCATCCTCCTTATATTTATCGCTGAATGGTGATTGGAAATTCCATTGGGTAAAGAAGCCATCGGAACGCCCTAAAGATTTCTACAAGACAAACTATGATGTTTCGTCGTGGAAAGAAATACCTGTGCCTTCCAACTGGGAAATGCACGGATACGGAACACCCATCTATACGAATATAACTTATCCATTCAAGAATAATCCTCCATTTATACAACCGCAAAAAGGATACACCAACGAGATAGAAGTAAATCCCGTAGGATCGTATCGCCGTGATTTCTCTATTCCTGCAGATTGGGATGGCAAAGAAATCATCTTACACTTCGATGGTGTATACAGTGGAATATATGTATGGATCAACGGTAAAAAAGTAGGCTATAGCCAAGGGGCAAACAATGTTGCCGAATTTAACATTACAAATTACGTTAAGACAGGCACAAACACCATTGCAGCTGAAGTCTATCGCTGGACAGATGGAAGCTATATAGAAGATCAGGATATGTTCCGCCTCAGCGGAATTCACCGTCCGGTGTACTTATATGCAACACCTAAAGTACATGTACGTGATTATTTCTTACAGTCAGATTTCAAAGGAGATGACTACAGTTCTGCGCTTTTCAAGGTGAAAGCTTCGATAAAAAATTATGATAAAAAAGCATCTCAAGCTACGACACTCGATGTATCGCTTTTAGATACCAAAGGCAAGGAGGTTGCAAATATCACACAACCTGTTGGAGCATTGAAGGCGAACCAAGAACAGGAATATGACATACAAGCTAGTGTTTCAAATCCATCATTGTGGTCTGCCGAAAAGCCGAACCTTTATACTGCAATCATTACCCTGAAAGACAATAATGGGAATGTATTGGAAGCAATGTCCTCGAAGTTTGGGTTCAGAAAAATAGAAATGAAGAATAAACGTGTTTATATCAACAATGAACAGGTTTTCTTTAAAGGAACAAACAGACATGACATTCACCCTAAATTCGGAAAAGCTGTGCCTGTAGAGTCTATGATACAGGACATCGTAATGATGAAGCAACATAATCTGAATACAATACGTACAAGCCACTACCCTAACGACCCAAGGATGTATGCTTTGTACGACTATTACGGACTGTATGTAATGGATGAGGCCGACCTCGAAAATCATGGCAATCATTCGATAAGCGGTATGCCTAGTTGGATTCCGGCATACAAAGACCGAATAGAAAGAGTGATACAACGAGACAAGAACCATCCTTCCGTCATCTTCTGGTCTTTGGGTAATGAAGGAGGAAATGGCGACAACTTCGATGAGATGTATAAAGTAGCTAAGCTGCTCGATCCGTCACGCCCCGTTCACTATGAAGGCAAGAATGAAGCAGCCGATATAGATTCACACATGTATCCCGATTTGGCACGTATGGCAGCCTTTGACCAAAGAGATACCGACAAACCATATTTCTTGTGCGAATATGTTCACTCGATGGGGAATGCACCGGGCAATATCGCCGAATATTGGGATTATATAGAAAACAAATCGCAACGGATGATAGGCGGATGCGTTTGGGACTGGGTAGACCAGGGTCTGAACATGTACGGAAAACCTGACAATCAATATTACCTAGGGGGTGATTTTGGAGACAAACCAAATGACTTTGACTTTGTATGCAACGGGTTAACAACTCCCGACCGTAGGGTTACAGCAAAGCTGCTGGAGATAAAGAAAATATATCAATACATCAAATTCCGTGAACTGTCGTTGAATACAGGCAAAATTGAGATTGAAAATAAGTATGACTTTACCAATCTGAATGAGTTTAATATAAAATGGGAGGTTCTTAAAGATGGAGTTAAATCCGAAACCGGAACAATGCCTTCGATAGCCTTAGCACCGAATCAAAAAACAATAATCACTGTGCCATATAATAAAAATATGGATGCAGGAAGCGAGTATCTGTTGAATATATATTTCACGCTAAAGAACGATACGAATTGGGAAAAAGCAGGCTATGAAATGGCATCAGCACAGTTTGCCCTGAACGGCAGACAGCCAATCTCTTTGGTTGACACATCATCTATGAGTGACGTGCAAGTGAGTACACAAGGTGATAACCTTGTAATAGGCGGCCGTAATTTCAATACTGCATTCAACTCACAAACAGGTATAATGACTTCTCTTCAGTATGGCGGAAAGGAAATGATACACAACCAAAGCGGGTTTAACCTGAATTGGTATCGTAGTGTGAATAACGACAAATACACCGATCAGAACTATTATACGACAGAGAATGACAAACCGATGTTCAGCTATCAACTGTCGCCGGACAAAAAATCTGTAACTATTCTGACTGCCACTACAGCTACAATAAAAAGCCCGAAAGAAGTGCGAATTCCATATACTGTAAAGTATACGATCTACGGAGATGGAACAATTGATGTAGATGCGAATTTCACGTCTCCTTCTGCAGGATCATTTGTTCACCGCTTGGGCTTACAAGTCGTATTGCCACAGGGAATGGAAAATGTTCGTTATTATGGACGTGGCCCTCACGAAAACTATTGGGACAGAAAGCTTTCTGCATACATAGGGCAATATCAGACCACCGCAAAAGGAATGGAGCAAGAGCACTATGTGAGAGCACAAAGCATGGGCAATAGGGAAGATGTGAGATGGGTTACCATCACAGACCAAAATAAGAAAGGGATTAAAATCCAATCGAAAGACAGATTAGGATTTAGCGCTCTGCATTTCACCGATCAGGCGTTGTGGGAAGCTGTGCATGATTTCAAATTGAATGAGATCCGTAAACCCGAAGTGTATTTAAGTCTGGATTGTATTCAACAAGGTCTAGGTAACGCAAGTTGCGGACCTCTGCCACTGCCGCAATACATGATTCCGGCTAATCAGAACCTAGGTTATTCGTTCAGAATACAAGGAGTAGAATAAGCAAACATTAAGAGAATAGCAAAGGCTTGTAATGACAATTCATTACAAGCCTTTTTGTTTGGGGGTATGATGCATTGTGAATACTCTATAAAATATTTGTAAATCTGCATTTTAAATCTTATATTTACTCTTAACCTAAATTAAAAACGATTCTAAAGAAAGGATTGCGTATGAATATACTTCTCGTTTGATCATTAAGAAAATACAATTTCTTATAGTTTGTAACATATTAAATGCCACTGATTATGGAAAGGTATAAGAAATATAGAACAATACAGAAAACTTCATACATCGTGTTTTTCCTTTATTTGCTAATTCTGGCTTTAAGTAATTTCAGCTTTAACGGAAAGGTAGAATATATTCCGTACTTTATAATTATCCCGTTCGTCGTTTATTGTATAATAATGATAACAACAGAAATTCTGATATATAAAGAAAGAGAAGATTTTTTTGATACAAAACAGAGCCAGATGAGCAAAACAAATTTCAGGAATGATAGAATAGAAGCATCTACTTTATCGAAAATATAGATATAAACGAAAGAGGAGATTTTTTAAAAATCTCCTCTTTTTCAATTTATCTTCGTTCGTTATAAACTCCAAATTCTGCTATAGTTGGAGAGCCCTTAGATTCTTCTATTGATATGCGAACCTTATTTCCCCATACTTTATCAAACCTATGTATTTTAATAACATCCGATTTTACTCCTGAGAAAATAGTCTGCCATTTTCCATTATGGAGGTATTCCAATTTATAGGATTGTATATCGTTCTTGTTATTTTTTTCAGTTATTGTAATCATATTGAATGGCTGCTCATTGTTGCCTAGCTCTATTTCCAACCACGGTTTGCTTACCAGTGGATTTGACTCCCATCCTGTTTTGAAATTATCATCATTCGCAAAATCCATGAGCTGCATATCCCAGCTCCAGCTCGAATTTGCCGGTTTAAACTTTGCTATATTCGAAGAGATAATTGGAGCTTCATTTTTGGGCAAGTTATTTAATGCTCCTTCATTTTTCCACAATTTACCTATCCGGCGAAAAGCGGCAACAGCATTATCGTCTATCAATCCATCCCTGTTCGGAGCAGCGTTAAGAATAAAGTTACAATAAACCTTATTGAATGGGATTATATTGTCGTTAACCAATTTCACCGGATCTTTTACTGGCGTTTTAGGAAAATCTTCTTTCCAAAACCAAGCCGAATTTATGGGCAGACAAGACAGAGCCGGCAAAGAATTACTGTCTTTAGAAATATGCTGACCAGCACCTTGTTCATACGATTTTATATCTGTATAAAATAACGCCTGAGTAGGATACTTTGCTGCATTCAGATCCATCACAAGACAATTGGGTTGCAAAGACTTGATGAGATAGTATATATCTTCGAAAGGTATTTCGTCGTAAGAAATGCGTGACCACGGAGCATCCCACCCGTCGATTATCAGGGCTTTTATTTCTCCATAGTTGGTAAGAAGTTCTGTCAACTGAGCTTTTACCATGTCTATATGCTTAGTACTAATAAAACCCGGACGTAATTTATGATGTGTATCAAGAATCGAGTAATACAACATTACTTCAAGGCCTTCTTTTCTGAAAGCATCAGCGTATTCCTTTACCACATCGCGCTTCAATGGGCTATTCATCACATTATAGTCTGTAGTCTTGGTATCCCAAATACAAAAACCACTGTGATGTTTGGTGGTAAGGCATCCATAAGTCATGTTGGCTTCTTTTGCCGTTTTGGCCCATTGGTTACAATCTAACTTTCGAGGATTAAAAATTGAAGGTGAAGCATCAGGATCGGCCCAATCATCGCTCATAAAGGTAGGGATATTGAAATGGATAAACATTCCAAAACGCATGTTTATAAACTCTTGCTGGAGATCGGGTAATGATTTGACTTGACAATAGCCGGACAAAATAAAAAACAGGCTAAGAATTAATAATGGGCATTTTTTCATAATAAATAAAGGGGTTTAATTTATGCGAATATAGCTATTTTGAAAGATGATGAAACAGAAAATATAACACTTTTGAGCTTTTCAATATTGAAATTATATTTTGATCTGTTATGATGACTTTTTAAGAATGAAAAAATTAAATAAAATATATTGGTACATTTTTTTGATTAACTTCGCATTATTAAGTAAAAAAGTCTGATCCTGTTTCATAAGCTCTTTATGATATGAGAAAACTCCCAATCATCCTATTTTTATATTCTCTTGCTAGTATTGTATCTGCAAACGATATAGGGAACAGTTATATTAATGAACTGAATAAAGCGATAAACAACAAGAAATACTATGATGAAAAGAAAGAGCAAAAGATTAATAGCCTTAAACAGCTCTTACACATATCAGATCTCTCTCTTGCCCAAGAATATGATATAAATTTCAAACTGTCGAAAGAATACAGGAAATACAGAATGGATTCGGCAGTTTACTATATGGAAAAGAACCAAGATATAGCGAAGAAGTTAAATAGCATGGACGTTATCAACGAAACCAATCTAAATCTGTCGCTATTATACTCTGCAACAGGAATGTACCTCGAAGCAAAAGATATATTAAACCATATTGACAGAAAATCATTATCCGAAAAATTAGTTCCACTTTACTTTGAATCCAATAGTCAGTTTTACGGACACTATGCGCAAAGCAATGACAGGCATGCTTATTTTCAGATAAATGAAGCTTACAGAGATTCGTTACTTACAGCTTTAGACCCCAATTCTGTAAGGTATCGAATAACCTATGCCGAGAAGATATTCTATCAGGGACAAATAGAAATTGCCGAAAATCGCCTTCTAAAACTTATGGATGAGATAGCGGAAGATGATCCGGATTATGCCTTTGTCGCATATCTATTGGGTAAAGTCTACGAGAATAAAAAGAAACAAGATCTACAAAAAAAATATTTTGCGCTTTCAGCCCTATCGGATATTAAAAACTCAATAAAGGATAACGCCTCTTTGCAAAGCCTGGCATTGGTTTACTATGAAGAAGGAGACATAGATCAGGCCTATAAATTTACCAAGTCGTCTATCGATGATGCTGTTTTTTGCAATGTAAGATTCAGAACAATAGGCATTTCAGAGTTTTACTCAATCATCAATACAGCCTATCAGGCGAAAGAGGCAAAACAAAAAAGTAAACTGCAATTATACCTTATACTTATTAGCATCCTCACCGTATTCCTTATCGTTGCAGTGATATACGTATACAAACAAATGAAGAGAGTTTCGCGAATAAGGAAAGAATTGTATCGAGCGAATGTAAAGCTGATCGACCTGAATCAGGGAATTACGGATACCAATAAGCAACTCAAAGAGGTAAATATTCAACTATCTGAATCAAACCATATAAAAGAGGAATATATTGCCCATTTCTTCGATTTGTGCTCAACATACATCACTAAACTGGAAGATTATCGTAAATCTCTGAATAAGAAGGCTGCAAATAACCAGTTGGATGATTTGTTTAAAACACTAAAGTCTACAGCCTTTGTTGACAATGAGCTGGAAGAATTATATAAGAATTTTGATAATATATTCTTAAGTCTTTATCCCACATTTGTAGAAGACTTCAATACCCTACTTATAAGCGAAGAGCAGGTAGTTCTTAAGCCCGGAGAATTACTCAATACCGAACTGCGAATATTTGCCCTGATCCGTTTAGGAATAACAGATAGTGTAAAGATTGCTAGCTTCCTTCGCTATTCATTAAGCACGATCTATAATTACCGCACCAAAGCCCGGAATAAAGCCGCTGTATCGCGTGACGAGTTTGAGAACTTAGTGATGAAAATTGGCATAATACAGAAAAACAGATAAGTTAAAACACCTTAAGATTACTACTTTTTAGCCCTACAGTAAAAAACTCAGAACACTGTAATACAGAAATATAACTACATCATAACACTACTTTTTTGGTTCAAAAAAAAGTTACAGGCATTTATACCCATAATTTTGAAATAATTAATACCGGAAAATAAATATTTCCTAATCAATAATCTAAATTTTTATAATACCATGGCATGACTCACAGTTATAACCTCTAATCTGTACAATTTACAGTAGTATTAGCATACACTATTATGTAACTAAAAATCCAAAATCACATTTAAACCTAAAGAAATCATGAAATGTAATAAAAAACGAACAAGTAAACAATTCTTGTATAAGATTTGTCTAATTTTTGCCTTGTTGGTTTCCGGTACAGTAATGGCTCAAGATGTAGTAAGCATCTCGGGTATTGTTACCGACCAAACCGGAGAACCTATTATCGGAGCTAGTGTAGCTGTGAAAGGCACTACTACCGGAACAATGGCTGATGTTGACGGAAAATATTCTATTTCTGCACCAAACAACGCTACACTTGTATTCTCTTATGTGGGAATGAAGACTAAAGAAATTGCAGTAGCGGGCAAAACAGCTATCAATGTCACTTTAGAAGAAGCATTACAAAGTCTGGACGAAGTTGTTGTTATCGGTTATGGAACTCAACGTAAAGCCGACCTCACCACATCTGTAGCCAGCGTATCTGCCGACGAATGGGCAGACAGACCGATTATATCGGCACAACAAGCCCTTCAGGGAAAAGCAGCCGGTGTACAAGTAATACAACCTTCGGGAAAACCCGGAGTAGGGATTCAGGTTCGCGTCCGTGGAGCGTCTTCACTTAATGCAGGAAATGACCCGATATACGTTGTAGATGGTATCATTACGAATGACATTACCAATATATCTCCAACTGATATTGAGAGCATGCAGATATTGAAAGATGCTTCATCTGCTGCTATCTACGGTAGCCGTGCAGCAAACGGTGTTGTTCTTATCACAACCAAAAGAGGAGCAAAAGGAAGAACTCAGGTAGACGTGAATATGTATGCAGGGTTCTCAAATATTACAAAAAAAATAAAAACACTCAATACAAATCAATATTATGATTTGATGAGTGAAATCGGAATAAGCGTAGACCGTACAAATCAGAATTATACAGACTGGGCCAAAGAAATGTATGGAACAGGTGTTCAACAAAACTATCAGGTTTCTATTTCGGGCAGCACAGATAAAACCAATTATTATGTGTCGGGTGGCTACCAAAAAGAAGAAGGTATTATTTCTCCTGCCGACTATGACAGGTACTCTTTCAGAAGTAATCTTTCTACCGAAGTTAAGCCTTGGTTCAAGATTGCATCAAACCTAAGTTTTGCTCGTAATTCACGCATGGATGCAACAGACAATGCAAACTCTGGTCGTGGCGGTGTTATTATGTCTATACTAAACACACCTCCATTTATGCCTATATGGGATCCTGAAAAACCAGATCAATATTCTACAAATCCATTCCAGTCGTCATGGGAAAATCCTTATGCGCAAGCAAACACTTATGACAAGAACGAAGAATACCGTTTTATGGGTAATCTGGAATTAGATTTTACCCTGGCAGAAGGACTACATTTCAAACCTAGATTTTCAGTAGACTATACTTCACATACTTGGGATAAATTTATCGATCCGATTAAAACTCAATATGGTCGTCAAGCAAATGGACGTGGAGAACATGCAGATGATGGTTATTTGACATGGCAAAGTGAAAATATTTTATCCTACAGCAAAAAGTTCAATGACAAACATAATTTCTCTGCTTTGGGAGGTATTACGATGCAACGCTACAGACACAACAACTCTTACATGTCTGTAGAGGATTTTGTAAAAGGTACTACTTTCAAAACAATGACTCTGAATATGGCGAACAAAATAAATAATGCTTATACATCTAAAGAAGGTAACTCCCTAACGTCTTATCTTGCCAGAGTACAATACGACTATGAAAGCCGTTATTTATTCACTGCAAATTTCCGTGCAGATGGCTCTTCAAAACTTTATCATAGATGGGCGTATTTCCCGTCACTATCTGCCGGATGGCGTTTCTCTAGCGAAAAATTCTTCGCACCTTTAACTACATTTGTAGATGATGCTAAATTGAGAGTAGGTTGGGGACGCAATGGTAATCAAGGAGGAATTGGTAATTACGATTTATATGATACATTTGAAATAGTTAAACAAGAAGCTACAGGACAAGGTCCTGCTTTAAAGCCTGGAAGACTAGGTAACCGTGACCTGAAATGGGAAGTTACGACTCAATATAATGCAGGATTAGATCTGTCTTTATTTAATTCTCGCTTAACAGCTGAATTTGACGCTTATTACAAAAAAACAACAGACCTATTGTTATATATCACAATACCGTCTACCATAGGAGGAGCAACACTACCGATGCGTAATGACGGAGAAATGGTAAATAAGGGTTTCGAGTTTAACCTGAATGGACAGATACTAACAGGTGGATTTAAGTGGGATGCAAACTTGAATATGTCATTTAATAAAAATAAGCTTACTAAACTAGGTTTAACTCCTCAGTTTACTACTGGCTATATAGAGAGTACTGGTGATGATGTAATCATGATTAAAGAAGGATTACCTTTGGGTGCATTCTATGGATACGTTGCAGAAGGAGTTAATCCAGACACAGGAAACATTATCTATAAAGACCTCAATAACAATGGAACTGGAGGTGTAGATAAAGACGGAGTGATTGATTCAAGAGATAGAACAATTATCGGTAATGCACAGCCTGATTTCACATTTGGATTTACACATAATTTCTCTTGGAAGAATTTCACTCTGAGTGCATTCTTCAATGGGTCTTATGGCAACGATATTTTCAACGCCTCAAGAATTGATGCTGAAGGAATGTTCGACTCCAAAAATCAAACAACAACTGTACTTAATAGATGGGTTCGTCCGGGTATGATTACAGACGTACCAAGAGCAGGAGCTCTTACCAATTCTTTAAACTCTTCACGCTTTGTTGAAGACGGTTCATTTATTCGATTGAAATCATTGACTTTATCTTATGCATTCAATCAAAAAACGTTGAGACCATTAGGTGTATCTAAGTTGAGTGTATATGGAACAGTAAACAATTTGTTTACATTGACAAAATACAGAGGATACGATCCTGAATTAAGCTGGACAAACAATAATAATGCTGCACAGTTGGGTATAGATTATGGAACTTACCCACAGGCTCGTACTTTTATTTTTGGTCTTAATTTAACATTCTAAAAACTAAATCCGATGAAATACAATATAAAGAATATATTATTTAGGGCTATTATATGTATGATATTTATCCCATTTATCTCATGCGATAGCTTCCTTGATGAATCTTCGACAACGGTTACAAATGAAAACACAGGAGGAGGAGGTAAAGATAATGCGACACAGTATACCACAGCCACTCAGATGGAACAGTTGTTAGCAGGTGCATACAGTGATTATGCTAACGAATTTTGGCAACTAGACTGGTATATAATGAATGATGCTCAAGCCGATAACGCTTATGCCGGTGAACCAAAAGACATGACCATGCAATTTGATGAGCTTAGAGTTTCAGCTTCTAATGGCGGTGTAAAACGCGACTGGGGATATATGTATTCTCAAATATCGAAGGCAAATACAATTATAGAATGGATTCCTAAAATTAAAGATACCGCACTAACAGAGCAACGTAGAGGCCAAATAGCAGGTGACGCTCATTTTATGAGAGCATTGTGTTACTTCAATCTTGTTCGCATATATGGAAGTGTACCTTTAATTACACAGTATGTACCTGAAATAAGCATTAGCAATATTGATACTATATACCCATTGTTGTATCCTAAACAAGAAACTGTAGAAAATATCTATACCCAGATTGTAAATGACTTGGAATATGCCGAAGCAAACGTGATGGATTATTCAGCAAACAAGTTTAAAATTACCAAAGCTCTTGTACATCTTATACAAGCACAGGTATATGCTACCAAAGACGGCTTTGAAAATACAGACTGGAACAAAGTAAAACAGTACGCCAAAGCGGTTGTAGACGATACTCGTTATGGATTAATGGATAATTACGATGACTTGTTTGCCGTTGCCGAAACACCTTCTAACGGAGTACTTCCTAGTGTAAATCTGGTAAATGAACATTGCAAGGAATCCATCTTCGAAGTAGATTACAATAGCTGGTCTACTTTAGGAAACTGGGGAGCCCAGATGTTCTACGGCATCGACTGGAAAAAATTCAATACGCCAAGTCAGGATTTGTACAAAGCATTCACTTCTGCGGGAGATGTAGTACGTAGAGATGCATCTATCATGTTTGGAGATGTTACAGGTAAATGGACAGACAAGTATTGGCCTTCTAACAAATATCCTTATTGCTATAAACTCAGATCTCAAGAGGCCGGCAATATCGTTATATTCCGTCTGCCGGAAGCAATATTATTATTAGCCGAAGCAGAAAATGAGCTAGGTAACATAGGTGAAGCAAAAAATCTGGTAAATAAAATCAGAAAACGTGTCGACTTGGCTGACACACCGGCTAATACGAAAGATGCCATGCGTCTAGCAATAGAGAATGAGAACCGTTTTGAGTTTGCTTTCGAAGGAAAACGCTGGATGGATCTTAAACGCAGAGGTCGTTTTATTCAGGTAATGAGATCCGCTTCCGACCATCAGAACGCTTATGCATCTCGTCTGAATGAAAATAAACTTGTGTGGCCGATTCCTCAAAGCGAACTAGACCTGAATGTTAATCTTGTTCAAAACCCTGGCTATTAATCTATAAATTAAATGCAGAAAAATATGAAATCTATATATAAAGCAATTATGTGCGGATTGTGCTCATGTATTCTCCTCGCCTCATGTGAGGAAGAAGATACAAGAAAAGTATTTCCGCATTCAACACCGGTAATTGAGTCGGCGGCAATCAATCCAACTACATTTTCTTATGGGGATTCTGTTACTATCACGGCGAAAGTTTCTGATCCTACAACTCCTCTTTCTACATTGGAAATGAAAATGATAGTGAATGACGTACTTGTTGCACAGCAATCGATACGCACGGCTGGCAATAGCACCGAGGTATCTTCTAAATTTAAGGTAGCCTATACAAGCGAGCTGCCGGAAGATGCAAGCGTTGAAGTTCTTTTAACCCTAACCAATGTTGAAGGAGATCAAACGACAGGTACTATCACAGGAGTGAAAGGAAAAAGGACTTATTATAGCAAATTATATCTTGTACTGGATAATGGACAGGTAATTACCTTAACTCCTGAAGCTTTGAAATCTGATAAGTACAAATCATCTGAACTTAAGCTCAAGGCAAATAGTATCCGTTACAGAATCGCGGAGAAAATTACTACAGATAATCAGATCGATTTCTCAGGACATGTATGGGGAAGTAAATCAGGAGCCGTTCAATTGGTAGATGAAACCGGTGACTATATTACTACTGCGAACACAAGTATTGACTATATTACAAATATTGTATTTGACAACTATAAGTTCACAACAAGCTTAGCCGGAGATAAATACAATCCGAATGACCTTGTAATAGATAACTTTGGCGATGTAACAGCGAGTGGTGAAGCATTTAAGAAACTATCACGCACATTTGAGAAAGATCAGGAAATAAATCTATTCGCCGATCTTGCTTCTACAGATATTGTATATGATCTCAATTACTTTGTACGTACAGCTGAGGATAAGGTCAAATTTATTGGTGATACAGGAAGCTATGATCTGTATTATAGCGAAACTCGCCAAGTAGCCATAATAGATCCTTCGGTAAGAGAATATCCAAACGTATTGCTTGCTGCCGGAGAAGGTCTTGGTTATCCATCGAAAGTGAAACCTGGAGCACATACAGCATGGGATTTCAACGCCCCATTACAAGCTATTGTTTTCCGTAAAGTGGCAGCAGACATATATCAGGCTGTAGTCTACTTCGATGCATCTAAAGCGAACTTCAAACCATTTGAAAACAGATCATGGGCTAATGAGAAGAAATCAACAAACTTCACGATGCCTTCTATCTTGGCCAAAGATACAGATTTAGGGAAGACTGATGGTAACTGGTATGCTGCAGAAGGAGCGGTATCAGGCAACTATAAAATAACAATCAATCTGGCAACCAAGGTAGTTACAGCAGAGAGTGTAACTCTTCCTTAAATTTAAGTACAACCTAGATACTTATTGGCCTGTACGGAAAAAGTACAGGCCAATAATAAAAGATAAAAAAACATGAAAAAATATTTAATTCCTGTATTATCTCTTCTTCTGGCTATAGCGTGCACCGATCACAATACAGATCCGGAATCACCAGATGATGATCAGCAAGGGTCTACCGAGAATAATGACGTAAGAATGTGGCTGACTACTCAATCGAAAGTTTATATGATGAAAGAACTTCCGATCGAGTATTCGAATGACATTACAGACGTTGTATTACGGCTCGATCCCACTGTGAAATATCAGACAATAGATGGATTTGGTGGTGGTCTTACAGGCTCATCGGCATATCTCCTCAAACAGATGAGTGCCGAAGCTCGGGCAAAGGTTCTCAAAGAGCTGTTCGATCCGAAAGAAGGTGCAGGACTAGAAAGCTTAAGGCTATGTATTGGAGCTTCCGATTTTTCGATGGCACTATATACATATTGTGATAAAGAGGGAATAGAAAATTTTGCAATTCCTGAAATAGACAAGCGTGATTTATTGCCTGTATTGAAAGAGATACTAGCAATCAATCCTAAAATTAAGCTGATAGCAAGCCCATGGTCACCACCGGCATGGATGAAGAGTAGCGGCCAATTAAATAACGGCAAGCTTAAAGGCCCGGAAGTATATGATGCTTATGCTACCTATTTTGTAAAATATGTAGAGGCAATGAAAGCTGAAGGAATTACAATTGATGCTATTACATTGCAAAACGAAGCCGATTTCGAATCAGGCGTGCACCCTTCTATGAAAATGTCATGGCAGGAACAAGCAGAAATAATAGGAAAATATCTTGGTCCTAAATTCAAAACGGCGGGTATTACAACTAAAATATTAATACTAGACCACAACTTCGACATTTACAACTACGCAATCAACGTATTACGAGATGCTACCGCAAATCAATATATTGACGGAACAGCATTTCATGGTTATGCAGGGAATCCATCGGCTATCAATGCCGTTAAAGCAGAATTCCCAGATAAAAGTATATACGAAACAGAATTATCGGGAGGAGGATGGAATACAGGTACAGAAATGGAAACCTTATTCTATTATCTTACAGACTTTCTTGTACCATGTATACAAAACGGATCTAGCAACTATATGATGTTCAACGTTGCGCTTAATTCGCAACATGGCCCCGTAACTCCGGGAGGAGTATTTTGCGAAGATTGTAGAGGAATTGTAACCATAGATGGAGATGTATATAAGAAAGAGCTCGAATATTATCTATTAGGGCACTTTGGTAAGGTATGCCGAAGTGGAGCAAAAATGATTAGTACTTCATTTCTTGGGACACTTCCTGATGGAGTTACAGCTACTGCTTTCTTAAATCCTGATGGCAGCAAAGGCCTTGTGATTGTCAACAAATCAGGCAATAGTATTAATCTTACAGTAAAAGATCAAGCAACAAGCAAACGGTTCGTGTACAACGTTCCGAATTTGGCTATTGCGTCATTTATATTGAAATAAGATTGTTTGGTGGAGTCTGTATATGAATTCATTCTATGCAGACTCCTTTTTGAAATTTGAATAATTTAAATCCTCATGAAAAAAATTGTTTACGCAGCACTTTTCTGTTCTATCCTATTCTCTTGTACCGAGAAAAAGGAGTATGTAAAAATATATACGACTACGGCAGATAAAGAAAAGACAATGCAAAAAGACTCGGTAGCGTTTTCTGCTAAATCAGACACAAAAGCTACTGACAATATAATAACACTATATCCTGAAGAGAAATATCAGGAAATGGACGGTTTTGGTGCAGCCATAACCGGGTCAAGCTGTTATAATCTTTTAAAGATGACAGCAGAAGACAGAACTACACTCCTGAAAGAAACATTCGATCCGGTGAATGGATATGGATACAGCTATATCCGTATATCACTGGGAGCTTCCGACTTTTCGTTAGACGAATACACATATTGTGACAAACCGGGGATAGAGAATTTCGCTCTGCATGAATATGACAAACGCGATCTATTTCCAATTCTGAAAGAAATAAAGGCGATTAATCCGGCTGTGAAAATTATGGCCTCACCTTGGTCTTGCCCTAAATGGATGAAGGTAAACAACCTGCAAGAACTAAAACCATTTGACTCTTGGACAAGCGGACAGTTAAATCCTAAATATTATCAAGATTATGCTGCCTACTTTGTAAAATATATTCAGGCAATGGAAGCGGAAGGCTTCAAGATAGATGCCGTAACAATACAAAATGAGCCGTTGAACAGAGGGAATTCCATGTCGCTATATATGACTTGGCAGGAGCAACGAGACTTTGTAAAATCTGCACTAGGCCCGGCCTTTGAAAAAGCAGGCATAAAAACTAAAATATTGGTCTATGATCATAATTACAACTATGATGAAGACAAAGCAGAAAACTTCGATCAAAAACAATATCCACTAAAAATATACGAGGATGCCGATGCTGCAAAATATATCGATGGTGCCGCTTTTCATGCTTATGGTGGTGATAAAGAAGAATTATTGAAAATTCATAACGGCCGTCCTGACAAGAACTTATATTTCACAGAAATGTCAATCGGGCTTTGGGGTGAAGGATATTCATTTGCAAAAGACTTGATGTGGAACATGCGTGAAGTTTGTATCGGTACGATCAACAACTATAACAAAGCAGTTATTATGTGGAACTATATGCTTGACGACAAGCATGGCCCCGACCGTCCGGGCGGATGTGATATTTGCTTAGGTTGCATCACGATAGACTCTAACGATTATAAAACAACAGACAAGAATAGTCATTACTATACAATGGCTCATCTGTCAAAGGTTATAAAACCGGGTAGCCATCGTATTAAGTCGGAAGGACAAACAGTAGAAGGTATCTACTATTCAGCATTCGAGAATCCGGACAAAACCTATTCTATCGTATTGCTAAATGACACCCCTGCACAGCACACTGTTACAGTACAACTTGGGAACAAATCATTCAGCTACAACGTACCGGCTAGTTCTGTAATTTCGTGCATTTGGAAATGAATCGGTTCAAATATTAAAAGCTGAATAATAAAAAGATTATATTTGCGACCAATTTTTGCAAAAAAAAGAAAATACTAAATTATTAATTACATACTTATGCTGAAAAGAGGAAAAACGCTATTAAGCATCCTAATCATGGGAGCTATAAGCTTAAATATGATAGGGCAAAACAAAACACCTATCTATTTAGATGAAACAAAACCTATTGAACAACGAATTGAAGATGCGCTCTCCAGAATGACTCTGGAAGAAAAAGTCGCCATGTGCCATGCACAATCTAAATTCAGTTCGGCAGGAGTTCCCCGTTTAGGCATTCCTGAGAATTGGGCAACAGATGGTCCTCACGGTATTCGCCCCGAAGTTTTGTGGGATGAGTGGGATCAGGCCGGATGGACTAACGATTCGTGTATCGCTTTTCCGGCTCTTACATGTCTGGCTGCAACATGGAGCAAAGATATGTCTGCGCTGTATGGAAAAAGCATCGGAGAGGAAGCTCGATATCGTAACAAGAATATACTACTTGGTCCGGGAGTAAATATCTACCGTACACCACTCAATGGAAGAAACTTCGAGTATATGGGAGAAGATCCTTATCTGGCTTCAAAAATGGTGGTGCCTTATATACAGGAGGTACAGGCCAATGGAGTAGCAGCATGTGTAAAACATTATGCTCTCAACAATCAGGAAATAGATCGTCATACAGTAAATGTAAATGTAGATGATCGTGCCCTATACGAGATATATCTTCCGGCTTTCAAAGCTGCTGTACAAGAAGGAAAAGCTTGGGCTATAATGGGTGCATATAACAGATATAAAGGACAATGGGCTTGCCACAACCAATATTTACTGAATGATATACTCCGTGGAGAATGGGGCTTTGATGGAGTCGTTGTATCCGACTGGGGTGGAGTAAACAGCACAAAGGAAGCTATTTATCATGGTCTGGATATGGAATTCGGTTCGTGGACTGATGGACTGAGTGAAGGGGCAAGCAATGCCTATGACAACTATTACCTGGCAAAACCATTCTTGAAACTATTACAATCGGGAGAAGTAAAGGTAGAAGAAGTAGACAAAAAAGTTCGTAATATTCTTCGTCTTGCATTCCGTACTACAATGAACACAAAACGTCCTTGGGGCTCTTTTGGAACACCGGAGCATGCAGCTGCCGGACGCAAAATAGCAGAAGAAGGAATTGTATTGTTGAAGAACAACAACGGGGTATTACCAATCGACCTGAATAAAACGAAAAAAATACTCGTAGTTGGAGAAAACGCAATTAAGCCAATGACAGTAGGAGGAGGCAGCTCTTCATTAAAAGCTAAATATGAGATTTCGCCGCTGGACGGAATCATCAATCGTGTGGGAACACAAGCGGAAGTTATATATGCTCGTGGCTATGTAGGTGACCCTACAAGCGAATACAACGGCGTAAAGCTAAAGAGAGACCTTCACGACTCACGCTCAGCAAGCGAACTGATCGCAGAAGCAACCAGCCTTGCCAAGAACGTTGATCTGGTTATATTTATCGGAGGATTAAACAAAAGTGACAGACAGGATAGTGAAGGCAATGACCGCGAATCATTGAGCCTCTCTTATGGTCAGGATAAAGTAATTTCAGAGCTGGCAAAGGCAAACAAAAACTTTGTTGTTGTAAATATCTCGGGTAATGCTGTAGCAATGCCTTGGATAAACGAAGTTCCGGCTATTGTTCAAACATGGTATAACGGTACTGAATCAGGTACGGCTTTGGCTTCAATTCTTACAGGTGATGCAAACCCTTCGGGAAAACTGCCTTTCACATTCCCTGTGAAGCTCGAAGACAACGGAGCTCATAAGCTAGGCGACTATCCGGGTGTAAACAAAGAAGCTACTTATAAAGAAAGTATCTTCGTGGGATACCGTTGGATCGATAAAGAAAAAATCAAACCTTTATTCCCTTTCGGACATGGACTTAGCTATACTACTTTCGAGTACGGAAAAGTATCTGCCGATAAGAAAGAAATGACAGCAGATGGAAAAATCACATTCTCTGTAAATGTAAGAAATACAGGGAGCCGAGACGGTGCAGAAATAGTTCAGTTGTATATAAGCGATCTGAAATCATCTCTTCCCCGCCCTGTAAAAGAGTTGAAAGGTTTTGAAAAAATAAACCTGAAAGCAGGAGAAGAAAAAACGGTGACTTTCACGATTGACAAGTCAGCCCTAAGCTTCTTTGATGCGGATAAACATGACTGGGTTGCCGAAAATGGTGACTTTGAAGCAATCATCGGAGCATCTTCAACAGATATAAAATCAAAGGTAGGATTTAAACTAAAATAAAATTCTTACATAAAAACAGGAAGCACAGGTCAAATGATCTGTGCTTTTTTCTTTTTGTATAAAAGCACGCAGAAGCCTACCATCAAATAAAACACTAGTAATAAGCATAATAAATATAAGTATTTATAAATACTTACAGATTGCCTCACATTTTGCCATATAATCCTAATAGTCAAAGTATGTTGGGAACTTACATAAGAAGCTCAAGCATATGTATATATAATGCCTCATATAAACTCTGAAAAAATGAAAGGGCAAATCTTTTTCGATTTGCCCCTCATACTGAGTTTGTTTTGTAAAGTGTGTTGTGTAATTGAGAATAATAATTCAATTAACGAAGGTTGGGACCTCTGTTATGGAATTTAATAATATCAAAGGTAAGTGATAAATTCAACACATTGGTTAATATTTATAATTCCTTACCACAAGATGCATAAATGCATAATAAACAATAGCTTACAATAAAATATAAGATTATTAGACAGACTTTTAGATGCTTATACAGTAGGTTTATTACTTCTGAAGTCAGACGGAGAAAGCCCCGTTATTTTCTTAAAGGATTGATAAAAAGATGTGCGGTTATTAAACCCGACATCAAAGGCTATAGCATCAATAGAAATGACATCAGACTTTTCATTTGATAAAATCTTTATAGCTTCTTTTACTCTGTATTCG
The DNA here is from genome assembly GCF_000213575.1 of Dysgonomonas mossii DSM 22836. Lineage (GTDB taxonomy): Bacteria > Bacteroidota > Bacteroidia > Bacteroidales > Dysgonomonadaceae > Dysgonomonas > Dysgonomonas mossii. The sequence continues at coordinate 397,517 of NZ_GL892004.1, read as the reverse complement.
TTGATATAGGTATTAAAATTTTTCCCTGTAGTTTGGTTAATTGCTTTCGACAAATAATTTCTATTTATACTCATTTGTTTAGCCATTAAGTCTAAAGTCAAATCAGCATTTTTAAAAATCTTTTCTTTCGAAACTAGTTCATGTACTTCTTTCATCAAAGCAACATCTTCTTGTGTAGGTTGCTCCTCTTCTATCGCTTTTTCTTCTGATTTGTCTTCTTCCTCTAATACATCCGCAGACTCATAAGTAGCATAAGGCAACATCTCGCTTGCCCACTCTTGATTTTTATATACCAGAGCCCTATATGCCATCCTATTTCTATGATACAATACGATAGAAACGATAAGTCCAACCGAAATAATCAGTATAATTATGCTTCCATAGAATATTTTGTATTTAAAAGCATCTTCCTTGGCTTTCATATCCTCATTCATTACCCGAGCCTTGGTCTCATATAAGTCTTGTTCAGCTTTTAGAAGTATCAGGCTACTATACTTATCCTGAAAATATTTATTAATCATCAGCGTAGAATCAAAAAAAGCAAGTGCCAGCTCTTTATTCCCCACTTTGGAATAATAACAACACATCAGAGGATACAATGATTGATAAAGATCTGTGTTTTCGGTTCTTCGTATAAAAAGCTGAGTAGAATCTATTAAGGTCTTCGTTTTTTTAAAATCATTCTTCAAAAGGTAGCTTTTGGCTAATTCTAAACTAACATCAGACGCCAGCTCATAATCATTATCCATGAGCATCCGGTTTAGTCCGGCACGAAGATATGGGATTGCATCATCCGGCTTACCTCTACTAATCAAACATTTTCCTATATTACTAAGCGATACTGCATCGATAACCGGCTTCAGCTTTACATTATCTACACTAAAATATGCCGATCTGAAATAATACTCTGCCGAGTCTGTATTCCCAATCAAATTATAGTACGAGCCAATTGCATTTCGTGCCAATAAATTGGAACGATCGAAATAATATTTTGGAGGCTTTAAAGCTTGCCGCAGATATGGAATAGCTTTATCATAGTTACGAAAAAAGTAATACGCCCTCCCTATTTGATAATAAGCATACCCTCTTCCGGGATATTCTTCAGCGGTGATATTTTTTAGTTGTTCGTCTATAACGTAAGTTTGGGCAAAGGCTTTAGCATATAAAGAAGACTTCCAGTATATATTAAATATGGCTTCCATTGCCCTAATTTTCATTACCATATTGTTTTGTCTCTCTGCCTTTTTAACAACCTCCTCCATTTTGGCTATTTTGTAAGAGATATCATTGTTTTCTCCTGCGGGTAGGACTAAAGCATACATATAGTCTGCTTCTATATCCAACTGTGATGAATTATACTTCTTTGCCTCTCGTCTTACCTTTGATATTTCCTGAAGTTGTCTGTCTAAAGGCAGGTAATTAAATATATCTTCGTAGTAATCAGACAAGTCATCTACGCTTTTAATAAATCCATCATGAGCTAATTTATAGAAAACAGAATCAGAGCAGAAGTAGCGCACTCTGTTGTATTGTTTCACGTATACACTATCTATGCTGAAAGCATTGACGATAGAAACTGTTAATAAGAGGGAAAGAATCAGAAATAGCCTTCTCATCCCTGTGTAGTTTATAAGTTTATAGGGCACCACTCAATTTGTGTTATAGTCTTATTATTTTGTTATATAGCAAAATCGATGCAAAATAAAATAAATTTTGCTATTAACATAAGAAAATCTCAAAAAAATAGAATCTAGAGGTATTCTGAAAGTAAAATGTTTTAAAACAACGGGGCTTTGTATCAAAGTAATGAAATAAATATATAATTTTGAAATATAAATGGAAAATAAAATAAAACTATCCGTGCTTGGCTTTTCTTTCAACCAGTCTCAGTCTGGAACTTATGGACTAGTATTGGCTGAAGAAGACGGCTTACGCCGTTTAATGATCGTGATAGGCACACCCGAAGCCCAATCTATCGCTTTCAAACTACAGGGATCAATTCCCCCTCGTCCGTTAACACATGATCTCTTTCAGACTCTATTGGCACAGCTTGGTATTCTATTGCTCGAGGTGAATATTTACAAATATGAAGATGGTGTATTCTTCTCTAAAATGATACTGCGCCAGGGAACAGAAATAATAGAAATAGAATCGCGGACATCGGATGCAATAGCCATTGCTTTACGAACCAAATCTCCGGTATATACATCCGAAATTATTATGCAAGAACAAGCGGTTGTATTTGATGACAATACGTCGGAAGATAATGCGTCGGAAAACGAAAAAGATAATTTGGCATTAGATTACTCCTTATTAAACGAAGAAGAATTGGAGAGCCTTCTTAAAGATGCTATTGATGGAGAAGATTACGAACTGGCATCGTTGCTCAGAGACGAATTACTTAAAAAAAAAGATGACCCTAAGTAATTTTTACAATTAGCTTATAATAAATACACTACACCCACTATTTCCATAATCTAAACCTTTTTTAAGCTTTATAAGGATTCGCTTGTGCAACGAAAAGCGTGTCCCGATCATCTTTTTAAAAGAAACAAATCCGGAGGTTTCTTTTTAGAGGTTGATATCACTCTTTGAGTAAAAAATTATTTGTTAATTATAAAGAATAAATTATGAAACTTAGAAAAATTCTAGGATTAGCTTTGTGCGCTTCTATTTTTAGTTTTGGTGCTATGTCGTGTAGCGATGACGACAATAAAGACAACGGTAATGATGTATCTGTGATTTCGGGTACATGGAAACATGCGAAAACGGATGCCGAGGTAGAAGTCACCAAGCCGGAGATAAAAGAAAAAGTAGTAGCTGCTATTAAAGAAATGAATGATGTTGCAAATAACGTGTATGTATTTAAACTCGACAGCACATTCAAAGCTAAGATAGCTGTCAACGAGGAATTGGTAGAAATAGAAGGTAAATACACATTGAAAGATAACATCCTAACACTGAAGCACGAGCAAAGCTTACAAGCATTATCTTACAAAAGCACTGATATTATTGCTTCGGAAGATGTAAAAGAAAAAGTTGCGGAAAAACTAGAAATAGACAAAGCCGATATCAAGAAAGCCATACGAGTTGATACATTCAGCAAGATAACAAAATAAAAAGCTGTTTGTCAATAGTGTAAAAAGCCATTCTCTAAAAAAGAATGGCTTTTGCCTTTTATGTCAAAGTTTGTAATGAGTATAAATATGCGCTTAATTTTTCGTATTTTTGTATCCATTTTTTAGAACTATGGCAGCAGAAAAAAATATTTTCATAAAAGGAGCAAGGGTTAACAACCTAAAAAATATAGATGTCGAAATCCCTCGAAATAAATTTATTGTTATTACAGGTGTTTCGGGTTCAGGAAAGTCTTCTTTGGCATTTGATACGCTCTATGCGGAGGGACAACGCCGTTATGTAGAGAGCCTATCGTCATATGCCCGTCAGTTTCTTGGTAGGATGAACAAGCCCGAAAGTGACTATATTAAAGGTATTCCGCCTGCGATAGCCATCGAACAACGAGTGAGCGCACGCAATCCTCGCTCAACAGTAGGTACATCTACAGAGATATACGAATATCTACGATTACTATTTGCCCGCATCGGAAAGACTGTCTCTCCGGTATCAGGCGAAGTCGTAAAAAAGCATCAGGTAAGCGACATTGTAGAAAAGATGCTCTCCTTCCCCGAAGATACCCGCTTGGCCATATTGACAAAGATAATCCTTCGGAATGACAGAACACTGATCGAACAGTTAGAAATATTACTCAAAGAAGGATTCTCCAGAGTTGAAATCTCAGGCCAATTTGAGCGAATAGAAGATTTAATAGCCTCAAAGAAAGACTTAAACCCGGATGATCTGCTTCTCTTGATCGACCGTCTTACCTGTGACAAAGATTCTGCCAATATCAGTCGTTTTTCGGAATCCATAGAAACAGCTTTTTACGAAGGAGAAGGTGACTGTATCGTCCGCTTTTATACGGGTGATAAAATTCAGATGTTCAATTTTTCTAAACATTTCGAAGCTGATGGAATTCAATTTGAAGAACCCAGCGATCTGATGTTTAGCTTCAATAGCCCTGTCGGTGCTTGTCCTGTATGCGAAGGATTTGGCAAAGTAATGGGTATTGACGAAGATTTGGTTATCCCCAACAAAGGCTTGTCTGTTTATGAAGATGCCGTCGTATGCTGGAAAGGTGAAAAAATGAGCGAATGGAAAAAGGAGTTCATCCAATCTGCAGCCCGCTATGATTTTCCTATACACAGACCTTACTTTGAACTATCGGATAAAGAAAAAGACCTATTGTGGCATGGTGCTATAGGACTACATGGAATTGACGCATTTTTTCAGATGGTTGAAGAAAACCAGTACAAGATTCAATATCGTGTTATGCTGGCTCGCTATCGTGGGAAAACGACATGTCCTTCGTGCAAAGGAGCACGGCTAAAACCTCAAGCTCTCTATGTAAAAGTGGCAGGAAAAACCATTGCTGATTTGGTTCTGATGCCTATTACAGAATTACAAGAGTTTTTCCAGAACTTAGAATTAGACGAAACAGACGCTGCAATCGCCAAACGTCTGTTGACTGATATAAATGTACGAGTTCAGTATCTCGTAAATGTAGGGCTGGGTTATCTTACCCTAAACCGTCTTTCGAATTCATTGTCGGGAGGAGAGAGCCAACGTATCAATTTGGCAACGTCTCTCGGCAGCAGCCTTGTGGGTTCGTTATATATATTAGATGAGCCAAGTATCGGATTGCATTCCAGAGACACAGACCTGTTGATTAACGTCCTGCAAGAACTAAAAGCCATCGGCAATACGGTGGTAGTAGTGGAGCATGATGAAGAGATAATACGTGCAGCAGACTATATAATAGACATAGGCCCGAAGGCAGGACGACTAGGAGGAGAAGTCGTATATCAAGGAGATGTAGATGGACTTCGCAAGCATACAGACAGCTATACAGTACGCTACCTGAATGGAGAAGAGAAAATAGAAGTACCAAAAATCCGCCGCAAATGGAACAATTACATTGAGGTAAAAGGGGCACGACAAAACAACCTTAAAAATATCAATGTAAAGTTTCCTTTGAATGTAATGACCGTAGTAACGGGGGTGAGTGGCTCAGGGAAATCATCACTGGTTACGGATGTGCTCTATACAGCATTGGAGCGTCATTATAAAGGAAAAGGAGACCAAATCGTACAATACAATGGTCTGGAAGGTGATCTCAACTTGATAAAAGAAATCGAAATGGTCGATCAAAATCCGATTGGCCGTTCGTCTCGTTCAAATCCGGTTACATATATCAAGGCTTACGATGAAATACGAAAACTCTTTGCCGAGCAACCGCTTGCCAAGCAGATGCATTTTACTCCCGCTTATTTCTCTTTCAATGTAGAAGGGGGAAGGTGTGAAGAGTGTGCCGGTGAAGGCAAGATTTTGGTAGAAATGCAATTCATGGCAGATGTGATGCTCGAATGCGAAGTATGTAAAGGGCGAAGATTCAAACAAGACATACTCGATGTACAATACCGAGGCGTAAATATCTATGAGGTATTGGAAATGACAATCGATCAGGCAATCGAATTCTTTGAAGGAGGAAAAGGCAATACCGAAAAGAAAATAGTAAAACGTCTGAAACCACTACAAGATGTGGGATTGGGTTATGTAAAACTAGGTCAGTCTTCTTCATCTCTGTCGGGAGGAGAAAATCAACGTGTAAAGCTTGCTTTCCATTTAGCTGATGAGAAGCCCGATCCGACTTTCTTTATTTTTGACGAGCCAACCACAGGTCTTCACTTCCATGATATAAAAACATTATTGAAAGCCTTCGATTCTATGATTAAAAGAGGGCATACAATAGTTATTATAGAACATAACATGGATGTAATCAAATATGCAGATCATATCATTGATATTGGTCCTGAAGGAGGAAAAGATGGTGGGAACATCGTTTGTGAAGGCACACCTGAGCAAGTCGTTCAATGCAAAGAATCTTATACAGGCCGCTTCTTAAAAGAAAAATTAGACCAATAATAAAATAGATATCTCACAAAAGAAGAAACAGTAAATAACTTATTTACTGTTTCTTTTTTTGTTCATTTATAATAGGCTGCTGCTCTACTTTTACCTGTGTCGAATCGCTAGGCAATGGTGTTTGTGCTGCTCCATTTTCTGTTTGTTGCTGTTGTACCCTACGCCTTCTCGGCTTGAAAGATTGGAACAAACGTTTCAACGTTGCAGCCTCTTTACTGTATTCTATCCCCACCCCTTGCGTAGTAGGTGCTTGACGATAGAATTGATTATTCATATGGCTATACGCCTTGAGAGTCCATAAAGAGTTTAATTGATACTCTAAATCAAAGTCGCCAATAAGAGAATTGTCAGCAGATGTTGCATGATCTGTACGCATTCCCAAGTTCGTATTAAATGTCAATCTATCATCCAAAAATTTACGAGAAAGATTCACACTCATGTCCATATTCGACAATGAGCCGTCATCAGATTCTACATTAGCACCTATTTGCCATTTATCGCCCAGCATGTTACCCACCAATGCTGTCAATCCTGCCGAAAGGGTACTGGAAGCAAGTGACGACCACAAGCTATTTGTGAAGTTAACCCCACTATTCCCCATACTTGAATAGAATGACCCCGTGGCAACTAAGGACGCAAACTGTCGCACCCTTTGCTCGTCGGTACTAATCAAGCTATTTATCCTCTGTCTTGTGTCGTCATCAGCACCCGGAAGGCTAATATTATAAGACACATCCATCTTATCTATATTGCCCGTTATTTTAAGAATACAATCAACATCTACCTTGGTTGTACTTCCATTAAGGGCAAAACTATTGTCCAAAGTATTCAAGTTGGCTCTTACTCTCCGATAAGCAGTTATATTAAACTTCGTCTTCAAAGGATCTCCTGTAAAATTGAGCTTACTGCCATCCTGTATCTTAAAGTCTAGCTTTTTTATCCCTTGCAGATTGAGTCGAACAGAACCGTCATTCAGTGTATAGTCTCCATATGCAAACATATTTTCACTCTGCATGTCATATGTAAAATCTATTCGTCCTGCTCCTTTGACATGCATTTGATCTCCTGTAAGCGGATCGATTACTATTCCCAGATTAATATCCGGTGTCACATCCAGCCTGATTTTCAATTTAATAGGTAGAGGGGCATCCTTCACGATATTATCAATCGTGTTTTTCAATTTTTCTTCAGGAACATTAATATAAACAATACTCTTGTAATCAGAAGCTTCTGATCGCTGAGGCAATAGAATATTCAGAGTCGAATTTTTATCATTCTTTATCTGCATATCCAAATTTATATTCTTCTCATCACCTGTTATCTTCACCTGCCCGGATGCAAACACCCGACCGTAAAATAAACTGTCTGTACGATGTTCCGTATCTAATACCATCAGCTTATTCATACGCATATCAAGCTGATACTTCATGTCTGCAAAATTCTTGTGAGTCAACGTCGCATTTACATTAGCCGTATTTCCTCGACTATCTTTTAAGGTAAGATTATCAAACCCTATCTTATCGGGACTAACACGTATAGTATCGGATATGGTATAAACCACATTCGTGTAATCGACTCCTATCTGAGTATCGTTGAACCCGAGGAATCCACGAACTTTAGGAGCTTTAGTTGATCCTTCTATCATCAGATTGGTGCTTATGCTTCCATCTATCTTGTTTAGCATATCGGCAACAAAAGGCTGCATCCACCTGAGTGGCATTTGCTGCATTCTGACCTGCAAATCGAGAGAATCCTGATTGGTATACACTGTACCGTCTACCTCTGCAAAAGTTTTATCTCCTTTTTCCAATATAGCATCTAACCTTACCCCTCCGTAGCTATCACTCCAATGGCTATCTACAGTCATTGTTCCCAATGTATCTGCGAATATTACAATGTCTCCTATTTCCAGATTGCGGGTATAGAGTTCAGGTTGATCAAGCATTTTTGTCATCAGCACATTTCCATGTATACATCCCCTGATATTCTTTACATCAAATGCTTCTAACAATTCCCCTATCTCAGCATGGTTGAAGTCAATATTCAAGCTATCGCCTACTTCTCTGGAAATAACTCCGTTTAACCCGATGTATTTTTTCTTGTTGACGCCTATTCCCAAATTGTGAACTTCGGTACGCTCTCCTTTGTTCCAGACTTCTGCCGGAAGTAGATTTAGAGCAAGCTTATCTATCATTATATCAGACGGGCTAACCTTCAGGTAAGAGAGTAATTCATTCTTCTCGTCTCTGCTAAACTGTGCTAATACATCTACTTTTCCCCCAATATCTATATCCGTTTTATTACTCATTACATTGACCACAGAACGCATCACATTATTTGCACCTCTGACATTTAAGGCTAATGAATACAAACCTTTTTGCATAAGAATATCACTTCCGGCCGAAATATTAAAAGCAGAGTCAAGATTTACCACCTCAACAGTCGTACTTTTTATATCATATTCTCCAAATTTGAGATATGGAATATTTCCTTTTGCAGTGATTACATTATCTATTGTATTTATCCTCCCGCTTATACTTGCAGGTTCGATAATATCGACAGGGAGTGATAATATTCGACCCAGCTCTTCGGTATTATTTGCTGTTAGATTGAAAGTGAAATTATTCTGATCTTTTTTTACCCTTTTTACTTTTGGGAAAACTGCCGGAAGATACTTATTCATCAATTCAGAAAATTCGTCCGAAAGAGATGTGAATTTATATTGCCCATCAATATTAGCGGTAAGAAGAGAAGAAGTAAGTTTTATAAACTTATCATTTTCTGTTCTTTTACCCATTTCTAATGTAAACTTCCCGGGCTTGAAATTAAAATTAGCATCATAGAGATTTAGACTGTCAATTACAGCCTTTCCTTCCATCTGATCTATATCCAACCCTTTCACATTCCCTTCCAACACAAGAGATAAACGTGGATTAACCCAGTTTTCATCTTTATAGAAACGATCGATATGTAGTGTATCTACTTTCAATCTCAGATTAATGTCGGGCACTCGTGCCTGAGTCATACTTGCCTTTGCATATACTTTTCCAATCGGAGAATTTACATTTGCCGATGCTCCCATTTCTGCCGCATTATAGTATGCATCGAAAGGAATATTTCGATAAGTATCTTTTCCGTACTCTATAGATGCAATTTCCCCTTGTAGCTGTGCTATCAGTGGTCCTTTTTCTGCCTGTCTTGCTCTCACATCTATCTTAGCGGATAAACGCTTCAACCCCAAAGTATCTCCCAGCAATTTGCCTAGATTGAAGTTCTGAGTGTTTAATGTTGCCGCAACATTGAAGCGTGAAAATATACTATCTGCCCCTCCGCTTGCCTTCGCCGTGATAGCTCCCTGACGACACCAAGCCTCAGCATCCAGCTTAAACTTGCTTAATTGTCCCTTTATATTTCCTTTCAGGTATAGATCTCCAAGCTCTCTGAATATATCAGGAGCTATAAAAGTAGAATCTCCAACTCTCGCAAAAGAGGTGACAGCCGAGGAGGAAGCCTTGAATTTATCGATCGAAAGGAAAATATCAGCACTTCCATATCTCTCGTAATTTGAGATTGAAGCCTTTGCTGCTAATAATGCCTCATTGCCATAAGCAATATTTATATTTTCGATATTTACGGCGGGTAATGTTCCCTTAATACTCGTAGATAGAATAATATTATTTTTCAGAAACTTTAATTGAGGAAGAAAGGATAATAAGTCGATCGGAGATATCTCTGTACTCTCAGTTTGTACTTCAAATTCGGAAGAGGATAAGTTATATCGCACTTTATCGGTTCTGAGATGCGAATTAGGGAGGTTTAAAGATAGATTATCTACCCAAAGTTGCGATTTATCCGAATAAAGTTGTCCCTCCAGCGTTTTGATTTCAAGACCGGTCGTTTCTTTCGCCGATAGATTATTTAAAGCAATATCCAATTTATCGGGGTCAATAGAATTCAGGTCGAGATTAATATTCAGATCGTATAATGAGATATGAGAAGCATTGAATAGGTGAGGCGTTACCGAGTCCGAAAGAACATCATAATTCAGTCTGCCATTTCTTATATCAACATCTGTGATGACAATTTTCAGTGTGCTTTTTGTTGTATCCGTTTTAACCGTATCTCCGGAAAAAGCATCTATAATAAACTGAAAATTGAAATCGCTAACACTATCCTTTTTATTAACGTTGATAAGAAAATCATCGAGGCTTATACTTGTAATGGCTAGTGTATTACTCTTAATTAATTGCCACGGACTTAGTTTTACATCCAAATGTTTGGCATAGAGCAATGTGTCTTTTGCCTGATCTTCTATATATATGCCATTTAGGGTTGCATGATTGAAAAGGCTAAGACGAACTTCATCGATGGAAACTTCTGTTTTGAGTGTATTTTTTAGAATATCTACCGCATAGTTAGCAACTTTCTGCTGAACAAAAGGAATAGAAAGAAGTACATAAAGAAGAATATTAAGACCTATCAGCGATAGAACTATATACATCAAAACTTTGAAAAACTTCTTTATCAAGCTTTTCTTCTTTGGTAATTCTTCGTGTATATGAGTATTCTGATCTATTTCCTCCATACTTATTTCATTTCAGCTTCTGAATCCATTCTTCTTCATTAAATCCTACCAGAACAAAATCTTTTCCTACTACAATCGGACGTTTTACTACCATTCCGTCAGAAGATAGTATATCTATTAATTCTTCTTGCGATGCTGATTTCACCTTCTCTTTGAGATTATTCTCTTTATAGATTCTCCCCGAAGTATTAAAAAATCTGGAAATAGGAAGTCCGCTTTTCTTTATCCATTCAGACAATTCTGCCTTCGACGGGTTTTCTTTGGTAATGTCTCTGTTGTTTACTTCTACATTATTTTCTTTAAGCCATTTAGCGGCTTTTTGGCAAGTACTGCATTTAGGGTATTGTAAAAAGAGTGTTGTTGTCATTGTATATGTCATTTTATATTTGAACAATATACAAAAATAAAAGTTTACGGATGAATAACGTAGTTTAATTAGCTAAAGTTGACTTCTCACGTAATAATTTGTGTATTTTTGTACCTAAAATTAAAAATTACAGCATGATACAATCAATGACTGGTTTTGGCAAATCAACTGCTGAACTTCATAAAAGGAAAATTACTGTTGAAGTAAAATCCTTAAATAGTAAACAACTCGACTTATCGGTACGTTTACCAAATCTGTATAAGGAGCACGAAATGGAAATCCGCAATCTGCTATCTCGCCAACTAGAGCGAGGAAAGGTAGATTTTCTAATATATATAGAAAACATAGGCAGCGAAACCGCTACACAGATCAATCAAAGTATCATAGAAGGATATTATAATCAGATCAAAGAATCTTGCGAAAAGTTAGGGGTTGCTGTTCCTCAAGACTGGTTCCAGGTGCTGCTACGTTTACCGGATGTGTTGAAGTATGAAGCGCAGGAAGTAGACGAAGAAGAATGGCTTATGGTATCGAATGTAATCGGTGAAGCAATTGATCAGTTACATGCTTTCCGCAAGCAGGAAGGTGCAATGCTTCAGAAGCTATTTGAAGAAAAAATATCTAACATAAAAACTCTTCTGACAGATATAGAGCCCTTCGAAGCCGAACGTGTAGACAAAATAAAAGGTCGTATCTCAGAAGCCCTAAAGAAAATAGAGGATTTCGATTATGATAAGAATCGTTTCGAACAGGAGATGATTTATTATATCGAAAAGCTTGATATAAACGAAGAAAAGAACCGTTTGAACAACCACCTTAAATATTTTCTGGAAACAATGACATCAGGATCAGGACAAGGTAAAAAGCTCGGTTTTATAGCTCAGGAAATAGGGCGTGAAGTAAATACGATGGGCTCAAAATCGAACCATGCCGAAATGCAGCAGGTTGTTGTAAAAATGAAAGATGAGCTCGAACAAATTAAAGAGCAGGTGTTGAACGTATTGTAAGGAATAAGCGATAGAATGGGCAAATTAATCATCTTTTCAGCTCCTTCGGGTGCAGGCAAATCAACTATTGTAAACTACTTGCTTTCGCAAAATCTAAACCTCCGGTTCTCTATCTCGGCCACAAGCCGTTTGCCTCGCGGAGAAGAAAAACATGGAGTAGAATATTACTTTCATACACCCGAAGAGTTTCGTCAGAAAATTGAGAATAACGAATTCCTTGAATACGAAGAAGTATACAAAGATAAATTCTATGGAACGCTAAAAGCCGAAGTCCAAAGAATCTTTGATAATGGCGGCAATGTAATCTTCGATGTCGATGTGGTAGGAGGATGCAACATAAAGAAATACTACGGAGATAAGGCGCTGTCTATATTTGTAGAACCGCCGTCCATCAGTGAATTACGCAACCGACTGATAAGCAGAGGAACGGATTCTCCCGAGATAATAGAAGCAAGGGTGGCAAAAGCAGAATATGAAATGACCTTCGCTTCTGAGTTTGATGTTATTATCAAGAATGACAATCTGGAAGAGGCAAAAGCAAAAGCATTACAAGTGGTAAAAGAATTTCTTGCAACATGAAGATAGGCATATTCTCCGGCTCATTCAACCCTATTCACGTAGGACATCTTATTCTGGCAAACTACATTGTAGAATATACCGATATAGAAGAAGTCTGGCTACTGGTAAGCCCTCTCAACCCTCTAAAATCGGTAGATGAGCTCTCGGATAAATATGTACGCTTAGAAATGACGAAGCTGGCCCTGGAGGGATATCCCAAAATAAAGGCGAGCGACTTTGAATTCGATCTACCCAAACCATCATATACGATCAATACGCTGGATGCTTTGAAAGTAAAGTACCCCGAGCATGACTTCACACTCGTTATTGGTGCTGACAATTGGGCTATCTTCGAAAGCTGGCATGAAACGGATAAGATTCTCGAGAATTATAAACTTAAGATATATCCTCGCTTAGGCTTTCGAATAAAAATACCCGATAGATTAAAGCAAAGGGTAGAAACCTTAGACTCGCCAATCATAGAAGTATCATCAACCTTCATACGTGAGGGCATAGAGGCAGGTAAGAATATGCGTCCTTTTCTTACCGAAAACGTATATGATTATATAATAGAGAAAGGACTATATAAACACTATAAAAATGAGCTATAAGGAAGAATTATCGAAAGACTTACTGATTCGTCAACAACGCTTGCAAAGTGCCATGCAGTCGATGAATATTGAAGGCTGTATATTGACTACTGCCGTAAATGTATTCTACATGACCGGAATGGTATATAATGGTTACTACTATTTACCGATAGAAGGACAACCGGTACATTTCGTAAAGCGCCCCGAAGATGTCAGTTTCGATAATACGATCTATATCCGCAAACCCGAACAGATAACTGATGAGCTAAAGAATCTCGGACACTCCATTCCTCAATCCGTCTTGATTGAAACAGATGTGATTTCCTTCGGTGAATGCAGCCGTTTACTCAATACATTCGGGCTGAAGGAAGCTGCCAATGCATCTACCCTGATGCGTAAAGTACGCAGTGTAAAAACCGAGTTCGAGTTGGAGCAAGTAAGGCTTTGTGCCCGCAATCATGAAGCCGTTTACAAGATGATCCCTTCTGTTTATAAAGACGGCATGACGGACATAGAGTTTCAGATAGAAATAGAACGTCTGATGCGTCTGCATGGATCATTAGGACTTTTTCGCAGCTACGGAGGAAACATGGATATCTACATGGGTAGCCTTCTTACAGGAGAAAATGCAGAAGCTCCATCTCCTTTCGACTTTGCTCTTGGCGGAGCCGGAACAAGCCCCATTTTACCTTTAGGTGCGTCGGGTCAAAAGATAAAGAAAGGGAATACCATTATGGTAGATATGGCCGGAAACTATACCCCATGGATGACAGACATGACCCGTGTGTTCTCTGTAGGCAAGACTCTCGATCTGGCTTATCGTGCACATCAGGTCTCTATAGAAATCAGCAATAAGGTAATGGACATCGCAAAGCCCGGCGTAAGCTGCGCCGAGTTATACAATATCGCGATGGAAGCGGTGGTTAAGAACAATCTGGAACCTTACTTTATGGGAACAAAGCAGCAAGCTAAATTTGTTGGTCACGGTGTAGGATTGGAGATTAATGAGCCTCCCGTATTAACCCCTCGTTCTAAAGAACTGCTGGAGCCAAACATTGTTTTTGCCCTCGAACCTAAATTTGTGATTCCTGAGGTAGGAGCTGTAGGTATTGAAAATACATACTTGGTAACTCTAGATGGTCTTGAGAAATTGACAATACTGGAAGAAGAAATTATAGAACTTTAATCGCTGATTTCTTTCTCCATTTAAAATATACACAGGGCTTAGAGCAGATGCTTTAAGCCCATTTTTATATCTCACACCGTCGCTACTATCGACTCACAGCTTTATGCTTGCTCCTGCGTCGATCGTCATATACCGAAACAAATCCGAACATGCCGCAAGCAGAAGCGATTAACAATATAGGAGCAAAAAACATGGCAGACTGCAAAGCATCTTTCCCTGCTGCAAAATAGACAACTAAAGCAACTATCGCAATCAGGGCATACATCACACCAAAAATGGCAAACATATTCCCGATGAAAGGGCTTGAGCTTTGCACTTTAGCCTTCTCATGCATTAATGCTTTTTCGGCTTCTATCTGATGCATGATCCTGTATTTAAGATTATCGCTTGCTTTCATTCTAGTGCCCGAAAGAAGCTCTCTTATTTTATCATCCTGCATATTCATATCGTTGTATTTATATTTTTTATTATTATTCATCAATTCCATATTCTAATATCTCTAAGAGGTTTCGTGCCGCATCATCTGTTCCAGAATATCTGCGAAACGCTTTCGTGCCCTATGCATCTTCACTTTCACATTTACATCTGTCAGCCCGGTTATTTGTGCTATTTCTTTCACCGAGTTATCTTCCAAATAGTATAATGTGAGCAAAAGCCCTTCATCTCTAGGCATCTTATCCATAGCCTCATTTACAATAGCCTTCCTCTCGTTATCCTCTACCTGAGACATTGTATCCCAATCCGAGAAAGAATTATCCAAATCAATCTGTTTATAATCAACAAACTCTGCATTGTAAACCGTATTACGGGTTTCTGTAATTGCCGTATTATAAACAATCCTGTAGAACCAAGTCGAAAACTTACTGTCAGCTCTAAATGTATGCAAATTATGAAAAGCCTTAACAAAAGCATTCTGCACAATATCTTCTGCATCCTGCCTGTTACCACATACACGATAGGCTATAGTTATAGCCATATCCTGATATGTGTCTACAAAATACCCGAAGGCAGACGTATCTCCCTTCAGGACTTTGTGTATAAGTTGCTTTTCATCCATCCTTATTCAGCGTCTTCAAATTCTTTCTTGTCTTTCACCACCAAGTAAAACACAACGTAAGCAAGACCAAGGAACAACAGCACGCTACTGCTTATTACCAGATATTGAAAATCTAAAGACAAAGCAAAGTTTGGTGCGATGAAAACCCCTAAAGCCAACCCGATAGCGATTCCGACACACAGAAAACCATTGCGAAGAGATCTGTATTTGTTCGGAGCTGTTTTTACTTCAGGTGGAGGTATAATCCCTTGTTTCGCCAATTCCATACGAACTTTCTTATCCGAAGATAAAAGTTTTAAAAGAACCATTCCACCTAAAACGACCGGCAATCCTACTGCACATAAAATTGCAATTATTGGTACTAATTCACCCATGATATTTCTATTTTTTGTTGTTAATAATCTGTTTTCGAATATATGACTACACATAGTCTCATGTGGTTACAGATTTTATGTAATATTTTTCTGAAATCGTTATTTTACCCTTTATCTCTATATTTTCCTACCCAAAAGGTGACAATAAAACAAATCACAAAAAAGCACACAAATATCTGATAACAAAACATATAAGGCCATAAAAATAATAAAAAGGTGACAAAAGTGACACTTTTTGATATGTTTTGTATCTGTCACTTTCTACACACTAAAAAAGAGAATACAATATAAGACAATTTTATATTATTCTCTTTGTAGCTATTAAACAAATACTAAAAGAAATTTAGAGATGCTGCACCTAAAAATAAAATAGCCGCAGGAGAAACCTCCCACGGCTATATGCTATATAATAGAAATCTATTAGTTCAGATTCAGTTTTTTGGCAAGTGGAGCTGGAACAGCAGCCTTGTTAACCATTATATTGGTTGTTTTGTACTTCACAAATGTTTCTGAAGCATACCATATTCCTTTATATTTACCTGCTTCACCCCATGAGTTTTTCACAAGATAATATTTTGTACCATTCTGATCTTTTACAATCCCGAATATTTGCATACCATGATCATCGGTAGTTTCCTGGCTATCAAATGCAGCCTGACGCATTGCTTGTGTAACTACTTTTTCTTTTACAGGACCTTGATCTACTTTTGCTTTCAAACGGGTAGTTTTTTCGCTTTTTGACAATCCTAACCAATGAGCCTGATCTGAACCAATGTTCTCTGGAGCCTCATCATCGGGGATAACAGCGATACCATTGCGAGTAAATCCTATTTCGCTTACATCCGAAGCCCATGCCACAGTGTAACCGTTATTTATTGCATTGTCTATTACTTGTATCATTTCATCCATAGGTACGTTATACGACAGAGCCCAACGCCAGTTGTCAGGTATTTCTATAGCAAACGGAGCATAGAACGGATGATGTGTGAATGAAGTGATAGACACATAATTTTTGCTTGTAAGCCCTAAAGATTGAGCTAAAGACTGCGGAGTATATGTTTTTCCTTTGTATTGGAATTCTTTTGGCACAGCACCCAGATAAGCATCCAACACACTGTTGAAACCAACACCCCATACCGGAGAAATGCGGCTTGATTTTTTGTCGGCAATTCCTTTTACATAACCACTCAATGCAGCTTCCAATTCACCATGATTATGAATAGTCTCACCATAGTTAAGACCGGCATACACTTCATTAGGAACTACGCCATACACATCCAAAGTTTCTACAACATCGGCAAATGCACCACCTTGTGCAAAGTTTAGATTACCTCCTACTCTTACATACTTATCCGCTTTATCGGCATAATTACGACGAACAATATACATCTCAGAAAGATCGTGATCTCCTTTGTTCATTTTAAGGAGCTCCGATTCAAGAAAAGCTACTCCCGAAAAGCTCCAGCAAGTTCCGCTATTCCCCTGATTTTTGATCGATGTTATCGGGTTTTGTTTCACCACAGTGAACTCATACCCTGTGTTTTCTTCCTGAGCAAAAACAATCAGATTGATAAGCAGGAATAAAGGCAAAATAAGTAATTTTCTCATAACAAGTGAATGGATTAAAATTTATTTAAAATTGAGCACATTATTGTTCTATTTCTCGGGTTACTTTATTCTCATCCCTCTTCAGCTCGGGATAGGCAACACGTAAGTGACGCATGCTGACCAACTTGTCGCAAAACACTTCTTTCACCTGTTCTATATCCTTAAAGGTAATCGGGGCATTCTTGAACAAACCATCACTCAGCTGAGAATCGATAAGGCGGTTTACCAATTCGGTAATGGCTTCTTTCGTATTCTCCTTAAGGCTTCTCGATGCGGCTTCCACGGTATCAGCCATCATAAGGATAGCCGTCTCACGTGTAAACGGATTTGGTCCGGGGTAAGTAAAATCTTCTTCATCAACGATTTCGTCAGGATGATTATTTACATACGAATTATAGAAATATTTTGCTTTCCCTTTACCGTGGTGAGTTTCTATAAAATCTATTATCTGTTGCGGCAAGTTATTCTTTTTAGCTATTCTTACTCCTTCAGCTACATGATCTATTATAATGCGGGCACTCTCTTTTTCTGTCAGTCCGGCATGTGGATCGATTCCCTCAACCTGATTCTCTGTAAAGAAAATCGGATTTACCATTTTACCGATATCATGATACAAGGCTCCTGTACGCACCAGCGTAGCATTAGCTCCGATACGATGAGCAGCAGCCACAACCAATGTAGATACCTGCATAGAATGTTGGAATGTACCCGGAGCAACCTCCGAAAGTTGCTGTAAGAGAGGCCTGTTTGTATTTGAGAGTTCTATCATACTCACCTCCGACATAAAGCCAAAGACTCTTTCGCAAACATAAACCAGCAGATAAGCAAAAGTGACAAAAACAAAGTTGATACAGAAATAGATGTAAACCCTCGAATTTTCTTTTATCAACGCTATATCTCCTTCGGTACATAAAATCCAGCCCGTAAACGACACAATATATGTAACGAGTATCAGCAGGGCACAGACAACCAGCTGAGAACGCTCAGATAGATTCCGCAAGCTAAAGATACACATATATCCCACCAACATCTGAACGGTGATAAACTGAGCCATCTGAGCCAGAGGAAACATAATGGCACATATCAGTATTGTAATGGTATGCGTGGTAATAGCTGTACGCGAGTCTATAAATGTACGTATGAGAATGGTAGGTATAGCGAAAGGAATGACATACATCAGAGTAAACATCTTCGAGTCGCCCATTATTCCCGTTATCACCGGGAAAATAACAACCATAAGCAACATAAAGATGACATTCTTTTTATTTCTGTACTCCTCAATACGATAGAAACGAAGATAAATCATCAGAGCCATTATGAAGAGCGTAATCATAACCAACTCACCCATGATAAGCCATCCCGGTTTAGACTTTGTACCTACCTTTCCTTCTGCTTCTTTAATGTAAGAATCCAGAATATTTTTGAGGCGTGCATCTACAATCTCCCCCCTGTCTATAATTTTTTCGCCATATTGTACTTCTCCGTCATACAAAGAAACCTGTTGTAGCATATCATTCTTGATACCCAACGACATTCTCTCGTCGTATATAATATTAGCTATCAGATAATTGTTGAGGTTAAATGTTTTGAGACGCCCTATATCAATATGGGCAGGAGCATCATCAATTATCTTTTCGTAAGCCTGACGTGGTGTATAGAAGGATGCAATATGCCTGGTTGCAGCAATTTTGTTTGCTGTTTCGCTGCGAAGTATCAATTGCTTCTTATTGAGTTCCTGAATACGCTCATAATCTTCGGCAGAGATCACTCCGGCTTTGTATATCTCTGTAAACTTCCTGTTTATATAGGTTATATAATCCTCGGGAATACTTCTTGCCCTAGCATCCTGAACAACCTGAGATATTGCTTTTTTCTCGATTGTCGCATCTGCCAGATAATAGGGCTGATAAGTCTGCATGATGCTATCTTTCTCCTCTTGTATCTGTGCATCAGACTTATGTATATGAAACTTAAAGGGTGCTGTTAGCAAGCCGTATTGCCATGGCCGATTATCTTCATAACTGTATTTATATTTACCCTCGCGCGGTAAAAAATATACAATAATAATGATTGCAGCGATGAACAAGACAGATGTAGGTATCTTTATCTTGCTGATATAATAGTCGATTTTTGCCATAAAAAACTATGGTTTAGATTACAAATCTACAAGATTATTTTTATTCTAAGAAAAGATACAGGCCAAAATAAAGCCTCTAAAGATTGATTACCGCCATTACTCGCTTCACAACCCCGGCATTGGAGCGTACATAATTACCGGCATGTAACCCGGCAGCATTGAGTGTTCCGTCATACTGAAGGAACTCATCCATCAAACCACGGAATGCCTGATAATCAGAAATAGAGTAACCCCCTCCACATTCTATCATTTGCTGAGCTTCACGGAACTTTTTAAAATTCGGGCCAAATATTACAGGTAAATCGTAAACTGCAGCTTCTAATATGTTATGTATACCAACACCAAACCCTCCTCCTACGTATGCTACTTGTCCGTAGCTATATATAGACGAAAGGAGTCCGAAATTGTCAATAATCAAACAGTCATAGTCTGCCATCATACCGGGCGTTGCCCTCGAATAGCGGATATGAGGACGTTGCAGGTTGCTTTCGATGTACTTCAAGTGAGCTTCATCAATCTCGTGCGGAGCTATTATCAATTTAAGGTCTGTAGTCATATTAAAGTATGGGATCAGTATATCCTCATCCTTTGGCCAGGTGCTTCCGGCAACAAATATCTTCTCATTCTCAGACTTGGCTTTCTTCTCGAAAGCCTCGGCTATAGGAAGTTGCTTGGCTTGTTTTTGAATATCCAATACTCTATCGAAACGGGTATCTCCACAAACGTCAACATTTGTGATACCTATATTTGATAATAGTTTCCGAGAGTTTTCATCCTGCACGCATATACATGTATATTTTTTCAGCAACTTGCGCATATCGCTTCCATACCAACGGAAAAATATCTGATTGGGACGAAAGATCGCTGAAACCATGTACACCGGAATATTCCTTTTATAAAGCTGATTTACAAAATTGTACCAGAACTCATATTTTATAAATATCGCCATCTTGGGCTGAACAATCTTTAAGAAACGCTTTACGTTCCGTTTCTTATCAAAAGGCAAATAGCAAACCACATCTGCCAGCGGATAATCTTTTCTTACTTCGTAGCCCGAAGGAGAAAAAAAGGTAAGCAGTATTTTATATTCAGGGTGTGTTCTTTTCAGCTCTTCCATAATCGGACGGCCTTGTTCAAACTCGCCTAAAGAAGCTGCATGAAACCAAATATATTCAGCATTTGCATCTATGTTCTGCCTCAATATCCGATAAGTTTGCTTGTGTCCTACAATCATCTTTCTGGCTTTCTTGTGGAAAGGAGAAATAAGACGGACAATCAACGCATATAGATATATAGCAAAATTGTAAAAAAACAGCATCTTCTTGTTATTTAATATTTAAGATTGCCTTTTCGAGTCGGGCTATTGTTTCTTCTTTCCCAATAGTTGCCGTAATATCAAACATATGAGGGCCTTTCGACTCCCCTACAACAGCCAGACGGAAGGCATTCATTATATTGCCGAGATGATAGCCTTTCGATTCAATCCAGCCTTTCACTATTTCTTCCTGATTGTGAGAAGAGAAATCATCAATTCCTTTCAGAACTTCTGCCAACTCGCTCAATTGAGATGGTGACTCTTCTTTCCAACGTTTTTTGACAACCTTCTCATCATAAGCAGTTGGAGCCACAAAGAAGAAAGAAGCCTGATCCCACAATTCTTTTACGAAACTTACTCGTTCTTTTACCAGACCGACAACTGTTTCTATATATTGTAACGGAGATTCTATCCCTTTATCTTGCAGTATAGGATAAAAAATTGCGGCAATCTCGCTATTTGGTCTCAATTGGATGTATTGGTGATTGAACCACTTTCCTTTTTCATAATCAAATTTGGCTCCGCTCTTACTACATTTTTCCAATGCAAAAAGTTGAATAAGTTCTTCCATCGACATTATTTCCTGATCATTCCCCGGATTCCATCCCAGAAGAGCAAGGAAATTGATTACAGCTTCGGGCAAGTAGCCACTTTCACGGTAGCCTGACGAAATCTCACCACTCTGCGGGTCTTTCCATTCTAATGGAAAAACAGGAAAACCTAAACGGTCGCCATCACGCTTGCTCAATTTTCCATTTCCTTCGGGCTTCAACAAAAGCGGAAGGTGAGCAAATTGAGGCATAGAATCTTCCCATCCAAAAGCCTTATACAATAATACATGCAAAGGGGCTGAAGGCAACCATTCTTCGCCACGGATGACGTGTGTTATCTCCATCAGGTGATCGTCTACGATATTCGCCAAATGATATGTAGGTAAATGATCTGCCGATTTATAAAGAACCTTATCGTCGAGCACCGATGAGTTGTATTTTACTTCGCCACGAATAACGTCATTCACCAGCACTTCTTGCCCTGCTTCGATCTTGAATCGGACTACGTACTGATTGCCGGCATCTATGAGTGACTGTACTTCTTCTTGAGAGAGGGTCAACGAGTTTCGCATCTCTCCCCGTGTAGAAGCATCGTACTGAAAGTTACTCACAGCTTCACGCTTAGCCGTGAGTTCTTCGGGAGTATCGAAAGCAATATAAGCTGCTCCTTTTTGGATAAGTATATCTACATATTTTTTATAAATCTCTTTTCTCTCCGATTGCCGATATGGAGCATGAGTACCTCCAATATGAGTACCTTCATCAAACTTTAAACCCAACCATGTGAGAGCTTCGATGATATATTCTTCTGCACCCGGCACAAAACGTTGCGAATCGGTATCTTCTATACGAAGGATAAAATCTCCGTTATTTTTTTTTGCAAAGAGATAATTATATAATGCCGTACGTACCCCGCCAATGTGAAGTGGTCCGGTCGGGCTCGGTGCAAAACGCACCCTAACTTTTTGAGACATACTTTATTTTTTTTAAAGAGGCTACAAAATTATACAAAATATTGCAATATAGTAAGAATAGTGGCAGAAGAAATAAAAACAATGCCGGAGATGAAAATAAAAAAAGCCGGAAATTTGATTTCCGGCCGTATATATTCACTAAATTACGATTATCTTCTTTGAATACGTCCTCTACCTGAGGTATTTGCCTGAATGTCTTTATATTTAAGATTTACAATATCTACATTGGCATTTCCCGAGCTAATAACCGAAATACTCTCAACCGATCCTGCCAACACAACATTAGAGCCTCCGCTTACCGCCACACTTGCAGCCCTCGCACTCTTTATATCCAAAGACGAAGTACTTCCACCGGAGGAGGCAATATTTAACTTTTCTGACCTCACTTCATTTATATTATAACGAGAGCCACCCGAAACAGCAATATTAGATACCCTCGACTCCAGTCTCTTTATATCAAAACTAGAACCTCCTGAAGCTGCAATAGATATTCCCGTCTTATTTTTGAGTTCGTCGGTAGAAAACTTTGATCCACCCGAAAGTGCTATAGATTCTATATTGTTTGCTGTAAGATATACTTTCACTCTCTTATTGCTTTTACCTTTTCTATTCACTTTCAAAATACCATTTTCTACATATACATTTATAGGCTCCGGGCTATCTATTTGCGCAGTATAGCTTCTTCCGTAAGAGAAATAAATCTCAATACCCGACTTAACTTCAATACCGCTATACGGACTCAGATTTATTTTTTCAACATGTGAAGTTTTAGACGATCCGCACGAGACGAACAATACGATGATACTTAATATAGAGATACCGATAAATTTCATAATATTCATTTCTTGTTTGTTTTATTTTATTTTTACATCTGCATAATTGCTCGATACAGTAATGGTAGCTGTTGGTCTTTTAGTCCCTATCTGCCCTTTTTTGGTAACTGTAGTTGAGGTTTCGGTTTGCTCAGTATATTTCACCGTATATTTTTTCGACACAGTCATATCTCCTTGAACCAACACAACATTAAATGAAGCTCCTACGTTATCGGGAACGCTTAATACCACATCAGAGTAGTTTCCTTTTACATTGATATTTGTATTTGGAGATATTGAATTAACCTTTACATCAGAATAGTTGCAAATTACATTCATTCTGGAGCGGAGGTTATCAATCGATATGTCGGCATAATTAAATTTACCATCCATCTCTCCCAACGAGCCTATTTTAAAATCGCCCGAGGTAGAAGACAACTGAGCCGAAATAGCTTGCACATCATTCAATACAAAGTCACTATAAGCTCCCGACAAGTCTAGTCTATTCGCCTTATCTATCTTTACTTTCGAATAAGAAGTCGACAAAACGGCATCCTGCAATTTGCTTATCGTCACTTTTCCATACTTATCCTTAATGGTTGGTCTGGCTCCCGAAAAGCTTTCCGCATCGAAGGTACTATAAGACAGATTGGCTGAAAAAGGTGCATTGAACTCATTCATTTTTAATCTGCCATATTTTAGATCTACATTAAGTTTAACATTGCGTGGAATACTTATCACTAAGTCGATTTGATTTGCACTGGAGCCGAGACTAGCTATAGCCAACACTCCTTTCTCCTCTGAAATTCTAACAGGATTTCTCCGATTAAGTTTGTTAAAATATTGAATTTCTAACTCCACATTCCTCGATCGGGATTCCCTTACAAATATATTCCCATATTTATGAGAGATATCAATTTCTGAAATGTTAGAGTACGTTTTAGTCTCAATTCGATCGGGAGTTTTTCCTTTCTGATTATTTGAAAAGACACTCAAATTATCATTATTGGATCTGGACTTCAGATTTTTACCCAATTCCGACAATCTTTCTTTATTCACTTTCAAGTTTCTCTCCAATTCCTTAAGGTTTTTGACACCGGATTTTTCAAAATCTTCCTTCCATGCCAACCACTGGGTAGTATCAAAGTTGAAGTCAAACTTATAATCAAGATTAAGGGCATCGAAGTCCAAATTCATATCCGGAATCTCTATGTTCGGAATTTCTATATTAAATCTTCCTTTTCCATTAATAGAGTCTTGAGGCAGATCACCCTTTATCTTTTCCGATGCTCCTAATTGAATTAGAGCAAGGCTGCACAAACCGATAAACAATATATACTTTTTCATCCCTTAATTATATTAGCATTTGGTATATTTTCCTAGTTTTTGATCTATATTCTCGAGTACATGGATATTCGTTCTATAATGTTTCACCAAAAAATGAATAGCCATATCCTTATCTTCATTTTTAGAGATTTCGTTGATAAAATCATTATTACCATCTATTATCCTCTGTATATCCTTGGTCAGTCGCGCCTGATTTTCGGTATCTGTATATGCCAGTTTACACATTATATCGGCAATCTTAGCTTCCATTTTCTGATTATAATAATCATTTGTTGTTTTAAATTCATCTGTTGCTCCAATGACCTCCGGTGCAGGAATATTTCCTCCTGTATTGTCAGGTGTAGAGAATCTAACAACAACGGCTATTAGTATGGCAATGGATGCCGCCACAGATATGGCACTTATAAACCGTACCCGTTTCACTCGTTTTTCGTTCTTCAAGCTTTCTTCATTCTTACTTTTCAATAGAGCTTCGAATCGCTCCATGTGTCCGAATGATGGTTCTTGGTCATCAAACAAGTCTCTGTTTTTATCTATTTTTTTTCTTATGTCATTCATACCTTCCCTCCTTTTTTAGACGAGTTCCAATAATTTTTGTTTTGCCCTCATATATTGTATACGCACCGTTCCGGGTGCTATATTCAGAATTTCACTAATCTCTTCGTGGTCATACCCTTCTATAAGGTAAAGATTTACAATCAACCGGCTCGACTCCGGCAGCTTCGTTATTGCAGTTTTGACCTGCTCTACACGATCCAATATCTGCTCCCACTCTTCGCTATCATCCGAGTCTACTATATCATAGTTGATATTCTCGTTGAAATCGACAGTCTCCAAGTTTCTTTTCCTCAGCTTGTCAATAGATGTATTAATGCCTATCCTTACAAGCCATGCCTCGAAAGGAACTGAATTTTTATAGTTATCCAAACTCGAAAATGCTTTCAGAAAGCTCTCTTGCATTGCATCCTCTGCTTCGAGACTATCATACAGAACCCTATAGCATGCATTATAAACTCTCTTATAAAAAGTAGAGTAAATCTGCATCTGAGCCAAATGTTGACCCTTTCTACACTGATCTATAATATTAGAATCGAAGCTTATCATTTAATGTTTTAGGTTACCCTTCTAATAACATCTACGAATCGAAAATAGAAGTGTTACAAAAAAAAGAATTATTTTTCAAGAAAATGATAAATTTAAGAATTAAGCATTCAATAATAATTCAAATTCCTCCGTACTTCTATTTTTCTCATAATTAAAAAGGAATTGTTGTCGCATTCGCTCTTATTCATTTTTTTAACCACAGAGTAAAAAGAGTAACACAGAGTTTTTCGCAATACAACAAATATCTCATTAATTTTTTACCAGTTACTTAATTAGAAAAGTAATAAATAAATTTTATGTAAAAGCAGGCTGCATGTAACCCCTAGTCCCTTACCCTTAATCACTACTCTCCAATAGAAGCTTTAAGGTTTAGATAGTTGTAGGTCGAAAATCCATAAAAAATAATTAGCTTTGTGAGACTAATATTATAAAATAAAGAACGAATGAAGTCTCTAAGCTTATTTCTTTTGCTTGCAATAGGAGCTCTCACATTACCTGCACAGAACACCGTTAAAATGAGTGCAGTGAAAGGAAATGATTATGGTGTGGCGTACTCGTTACCGAAAACCTCTGTTATAGTTACCGTAAACTATACAAAGACCACAAAAAAAGCCGGTGAATTCTATCAATATGCTGAGCGATACCTGAGCATAACCAATCCCATAACCGAAAATAGCGTAACCTATACTATCGACAATATAGATGCTACCACAAAAGGAATAGTAGATAAAGATAAGTCTTATCTGGTAGAATTTCGATCGAATACAACTGCACCTTTTGTCACACTGACAAAGGATGGCGTGATATGTGCGATCAACGACGACTATACTTTCCCAAAAGAAGAAGCAATACAAGCTCCGGCTAAAGCGAGTGAAACGACATTAAACCCACGAAGCTTCCTCTCCGAAGAGATTCTACGTGCAGGTTCTACTGTAAAACAAGCCGAACTCATCGCAAAACAAATCTATCGATTGCGTGAAAGCCGCACAAATATAATTACAGGAGAAGCAGACAATATGCCTCCTGATGGCAATGCTTACAAGCTGGTAATGACCCAACTTGATGAACAAGAAAAAGCACTCACTGCGATGTTTGCCGGAACTGAAACAAAAGAAACAGGTACAAAAGAATTTACGATAATTCCTGATACGAAAAATATAGAGAATCGAATCATTTTCAGATTTTCGTCTAAGCTTGGAGTCGTGGATGCTAACGATCTGGCAGGAGCACCTGTATATTTGTCTCTCAAAAACAAAGACCCGAGGGAAGAACAAATACTGACACCTAAAGAACAAAAAGAACTGGAGAAGAAATTCTCTGCCGGAATCATATACAATATCCCAAACAAGGCCAGCTTGCAAATAACATACAACAGCAAGGATTATGTGAAAAAAGAATGCGACATCGTTCAGTATGGAATTCAGGATGTATTGACTCCGAAAATGTTTGATAACAATAAATTACCAATCAAAGTGATTTTCTATCCTGAGCTGGGAGCTGTAAAACAAATTATTCAGTAATATGGCTTTGGAGATTGAACGTAAGTTTTTGGTCGAAGGAAACTACAAAGAATATGCCTATGCGCACGAAGAAATCGTACAAGGATATCTTTCTTCGGTGAAGGAACGTACGGTAAGGGTGCGGATAAAAGGCGAAAAAGCATACATCACAATAAAAGGGATAAGCAATGAATCAGGCATTTCTCGTTTTGAGTGGGAAAAAGAGATTTTGATAAACGATGCCCGGGATTTACTAAAATTGTGCGAACCGGGAATTATTGATAAAATCCGGTATTACATAAAGAGCGGCAAACATATCTTCGAAGTAGATGAATTCAACGGTGAAAACCAAGGTCTTGTTATGGCTGAGATCGAGCTCTCTTCAGAAAACGAACAGTTTGAAAAGCCCAACTGGCTGAGAGAAGAAGTGACAGGCGATCTGCGCTACTATAATTCTTCTCTGACAAAACTTCCTTATTCTAAATGGTGATTGTAAGCTTTTCTTCTTAAATTCGAATTATATTTAGTAAAAGGAGGAGAAAGTATGATAGATACAGAAGTAAAAGTTCACGATAATTTCGCCTTAGAATTCAAAATTGGTTTTATAACAGACCAACATCAAAAGGATATAAATGAGTTCAGGATCAACACGTGGATATTCCTCCCTAACAGCCTAGACATCAACAGATCGACCTATAAGAAAGATGACTTTTACAGAGATGTAAAAAATAACCTTCGCCTTATTACCCCCGTTTATTCTCTCGAAGAAATACTAAAGGCAGGGCGTGGCCCTCTTCCCCGCTTACAGAAAGCATTGGATGATCTGGCTGTAGACCCAAACAATGAAGATCTGACAGAAAGTTTCTCTTACCAAATAAAAATGTTCGTCTGTATCGTAAAGAGTGCATTGCGACGGCATGTACAGATTATAGGAAGCACAGCAACAGACGAAAAAATAGTTTCCCACGTAGAAGCTTATATTGCTAACGTGAAAGAAATAGCCTTACAATACAGGGAAAAGTGGGAAGAACTTTCTAATCCCGAGATGACAAAGCAACAGCGGGAGTTGTTTCTATTCGGAGACGACTTTCTGGGTAATATCATAGAGCAATATGCCTTTCAGATTATGAGAATACTAAAAGGCAAACCTATATTTGAAACAATAAGAGAAAAACTATACATCTTAATTGAAAGCGAAAAAGCCCATAAAAAGAAAAGAGGGTTTATGCTACTTGAGAAAGGGCAAGAAAAACACAATAGTTTGGTAATCACCCAACGGAATATTCTGAAAAAATTCGTTGAAAGTGACCTGTTCTTACAGATTATCAGAAAAAAAGACGGTCTTTTTGCCCAACAGCTATACTACAGTGTTGCAGCGGGAATCGCTATGATATTTGCTACAATGATATCTTTCTTCGCCACACTGCGTTTTGGAAATTTCACTACCGATCTTTTTGTAATCCTTGTCTTTAGTTATATGTTCAAAGACAGGATCAAGGATATGATGCGCTACTATTTTTCGTCTAAGCTGGGTAAAAAATACTTTGACTCTAAACTAAAGCTGAGTATACGTAAGCAAGAGATTGGCTGGATAAAGGAGGCATTCGATTTTATAGAGGAAAATAAGTTGCCGGATGAAGTACGAAATATCAGGGCAAGAACGCCACTTGTAGAAGCAGAAAACCAGGTGTATGATGAAAAAATAATTTTATACCGAAAATGGGTAAACCTATCGAAGGATGAGATAGAAAAATACAAAGAATATCGCCTGTCGGGTATTAATGATATTACCCGTTTTCACTTAATAAATTTCACTCATAAGATGGATAATCCTTTTATCCCACTCTACTTATCAGATGCAGAAAATGGATATGAAACGATAGAAGGGAATAAGGTATATTCATTGCACTTTATTATACAATGCAAATCCGATGAGGATGAATATTATAAAAAATACAGGGTCTTATTTGACCGCAACGGAATAAATGATGTAAGTGAACTAAATTGATCCTTTACTTTATCTTGCCACTTTTATAAAGCTCCAAAGCATCATTATCGAGAGATTACTTTATTATTTCTCCTGAAATAATTCTCTCTCTACTTTTTAAATAAAGTTGACTGATAGGTTTTTACGTCTGTCTTTTTTCTTTTTCTGAATATAGGCATATACCGCAACACTTGAGACCGCAGCAACTAGAGTTATGGCTAATACTTTCTTTGTCATATTATTACGTTTTATTTAAGGACTAGTTAAAGCATAGTAAAGTTAGCAACAAAAATCTGAAATCACTATTTTTTAGAAGCAACTTTTAGAATAGTTAATCAAAATCAGGTATAAGAAAACAGCAGGTATAGCCAATATTGTGCTATCGAATCGATCGAGGATACCGCCATGTCCGGGTATCATTCCACCCGAATCCTTAATGCCTAGGGTGCGCTTAATAAGCGATTCGAAAAGGTCTCCCCATGTTCCAAATATTATTGTTATAGCCGCAAATCCTATCCACCCCAGAGCAGACAGATTTTGATAATAATGAGCAAAAATGAATGAAGAGCCGATAGAGACTACAGCCCCTCCGATAAATCCTTCCCATGATTTTTTGGGAGATATACGTTCAAATAAGCGATGTTTACCGAAAGCCATCCCTGTGAGATAAGCAAAAGAATCATTTACCCAAATAAACACCAATAAAGCTAAAGCGTATACATAGTGATAGCTTCCCGGAGTATAGGCAAAAACCAGATAATTAATGAGGGAAAAAGGCACGGCTATATAAAATTGCCCCAACAAAGAATACGCGATAGAGCGTATAGGGTCGGGACGCTTAAGATACAATTCACCAACAAATAAAACTAAGATGTAGATACAATAAGGTACAAAAGTTACAACAGAAGCATCGACTGTATAATAATAAAAACTACCGATAAAAAGGGCAAAACCTCCAAGCACATTCCATACTCGGGTAAGGGGAACCTTTGCTCCTTTTTCGATCAATCCATAAAACTCATATAACGACAATACAGTTATGAGAGAGAATATAATACAAAATGTATATTCATTTATAAGGATACCACCTAGTAACAGCCCTACAAATACGGCTCCGGCAATAATACGAACGGCAATGTTAGGTAATCTCAAAATAACAAAGTTTTATTAGTTTGAGGCAAAAGTAGTAAAAATAAGAATATCATGTTTCCCTATCACAGAGGATATTCAGCTAATTCGTCATTCTCAGGTAAATAAATCAGTAATTGTTGGCTTGTTATTGTAGTTGTTCAATTTATGAGCCTTAAGGCCTAAATATAAAAGATAGGATGTTGAAGTTAACAACACCCTATCTTTTATAAAAGTATATTTTTAGATCGATATACTTGTAAACATTTATAAATTAGAACACTAAATCATCCAGATTGATCCTCTTCCGAAATAATTCCGGGAACATCTTCGTTCTTCTTTATCTCTATTTCTATGTTATCAGGCAACTCTTCGGCTTCTTTGAATAATTCTTCCGAACGAGAAACCCATTGACGTTCACCAAATACTTTCTTAAGGTCATCAGCAAAAATAACCTCTTCTGTAATCAACAAGTTCGCTAGTTTTCCATGTCCGTCAGCATGTTGAAGAAGCAGTTTCTTCGCACGCTCGTATTGCTCACTGATCATATTCCTAACTTCTGTATCTATCAAGAGAGCAGTTTCTTCACTATATGGTTTTGTAAAGCCGTAAGCCTCACCCGACGAATCATAATAACTCAAATTTGGCATCTTTTCGCTCATACCAAGATATGAAATCATTGCATAAGCCTGCTTTGTTACACGCTCCAAGTCGTTAGCAGCACCCGACGATATATGTCCTATGAAAACCTCTTCGGCAGCACGCCCTCCAAGCAAAGCACACATTTCGTCCAACATTTGCTCTTTGGTAGTGATTTGTCTTTCCTCCGGCAAATACCATGCAGCACCCAAGGCCTTACCTCGAGGAACAATAGTAACCTTTACCAATGGATTTGCATATTGCAAGAACCAGCTTAGTGTAGCATGTCCCGCCTCATGGATTGCGATTGTCTTACGTTCATCTAAGGTTGTTACCTTATTCTTTTTCTCCAATCCACCAATAATACGGTCTACTGCATTTGTAAAATCTTCCTTCTGCACAACCTTCTTCCCTTTACGGGCAGCAATCAGTGCAGCTTCGTTACAAACGTTAGCTATATCAGCACCGGAGAATCCGGGAGTCTGTCTTGACAAGAACTCTACATCAACCGAGTCGTCAATCTTAATAGGGCGGAGATGTACTTTAAATATCTCCTTACGGTCGTTCAAATCGGGTAAATCAACTGTTATCTGACGGTCGAAACGTCCGGCACGAAGTAAGGCTTTATCGAGGATATCAGCACGGTTTGTTGCTGCAAGAATAATCACGCCACTGTTTGTACCAAAACCATCCATTTCAGTCAACAACTGATTTAATGTATTCTCACGCTCATCATTCGAACCCATATTCAGGTTACGACCACGAGCACGTCCAATCGCATCTATTTCATCGATAAATATAATACAAGGCGATTTTTCTTTTGCCTGCTTAAATAAGTCTCTTACACGAGAAGCTCCAACTCCGACAAACATTTCCACAAAATCAGAACCTGACAATGAGAAAAACGGAACATCTGCCTCGCCGGCAACAGCTTTTGCAAGCAATGTCTTACCTGTTCCTGGAGGGCCAACAAGCAACGCTCCTTTTGGTATTTTACCACCAATTTCGGTATAACGGGAAGGGTTTTTCAGGAATTCAACGATTTCCTCTATTTCTTCTTTAGCTTCAGACAATCCGGCAACATCTTTGAACGTAACACGAAGATCTGAACCTTTATCATATAATTGAGCTTTCGATTTTCCAACACTGAATACGCCTCCGCCTCCGCCGGAACCACCGCCCGACATACGACGCATCATATAGATAAACAAACCAAAAATAAGAATCACAGGCAAAAACCCGACGAGGATTTCTAAAGGATTGGTACTATCTTCGTAGCTGACATCAATATCATATTTATATTCGGCTCTCACTGTTTCATAGAAATCAGCAAATTTGTCTGCCGAAGGAATACGCACAATAATAGCCGGATTAGTACCTGCCCTGTCAGCTTCGCCTTTAAACACACTCTTTACAGAATCAGGTCTTACAAAAGCTTTTAAGGTACTGTTCTTCCTGTCTACTACTATTTTGTTGACACTATTATTTTTCACATACCCCTGAAAGTCAGACCAGGGAACTTCTTTCGTTACGGTGTTATCCGAAAAGAAATACATACCTATAATGGCAGCAAATACAATGAGGTATACCCAATAGAGATTGAATGGGATTTTAGGTCCTTTCAGGTTTGGTTTTTTGGGGCTATTCTCTCCTTTATTATAATTATCCATATTTTTTCCTCACAATGTGTGATTTAGTTTGTTTTCAAAACTATAACAAGCGTAAATAAGATTTGTTTAAATATGCTTTATCTCAATCAATATCGGGAATTGACTCTAGTTTTGCATCCGCCCACAAATGTTCGATATTATAAAACTCACGCAATTCGGGCACAAATACATGAACAATAACCGTACCATAATCTATACCAACCCAACGGCTTTCACGTAATCCGTCGATTAGCAAAGGACGTTCTTTTTTCTTTTTCTTGAGGTAATCAACAATTTCTTCTGATATAGCAGATACTTGTATAGGAGTGTTTCCTTCGCAAATCACAAAATATTGACAAATAGTACCCGGTAATTCTGTCATATCGACAATGACGATATTTTTAGCTTTCTTCTCTTGGCATGCAGCCACAATATTGTTTACTAAGCTTTTTACTTCTTTCATTCGTTAATTTATAGAGTCTCTTTTTTTGTTTTAGCCTACAAATATAAAGTGATTTTTTTAACTTACCACTCATATCTTATAGAAGTACAAATAATTAATTGTGTAAAGATAACTAAGTTCTTAAATTTCTTTCGGGTTTAGAAAGCTTAATACCTACTTTAATAAGGATTTTTATCTTTTATTTACATAGAAATAGCTTTTATAGCAGAAACGAAATATAAATACCTGTCAGTTTTGTAATTTTTTGAGACACAAAAGGGAATCTGATATTCTATTATAAGTGAAAATATAAATTTCATTCTAACTTTGTATTCATGAAGAATTATGATCTAATCACGATTATAGGACCAACCGCATCGGGTAAAACATCTTTTGCATGCCATTTGGCACATGCGCTCCATACTGAGATCATAAGCGGAGACTCGCGGCAGGTATATCGCTCGATGGATATTGGAACAGGCAAAGATCTGTCTGATTATGTAATAAACGGTGAAGAGATACCTTATCATCTAATTGACATTCGGGAAGCCGGAGACAAATATAATATCTTCGAGTATCAGCACGATTTTCACAATGTATATACAGACATGAAAAACAGGGGTAAACTCCCTATCCTATGTGGAGGATCGGGGCTCTATGTCGAATCGGTACTTAAAGGGTATTCATTGGTAAACGTTCCCGAAAATAAAGAACTCAGATCAAAATATGCAGACTATAGTCTACAAGCACTCACACAAATACTAGAGCGCTATAAAACGTTACATAACAAAACGGATGTGGATACAGCTCAAAGAGCAATAAGAGCAATAGAGATAGAAGAGTATAAAAAGGCTCACCCGTTGGAGCAGAACGAATTTCCTCCCCTCAATAGTTTAGTAATTGGAGTAGATATCGATCGTGAATTACGTCGAAAAAAAATATCAGAACGTCTTAAAGCCCGGCTTGAGGATGGAATGATAGAAGAAATAAAAGACATTCTCTCTCAAGGAGTAAAACCTGACGACCTAATTTATTACGGATTGGAATATAAATATGTTACTCAATATATACTCGGACAATTGAACTACGAAGATATGTATTCGCAATTGGAAATTGCTATCCACCAGTTTGCAAAAAGGCAAATGACATGGTTTAGAGGAATGGAGAAAAGAGGGATATATATCCATTGGATAAATGCAGAATTACCTATGAAAGAAAAGATAGATAAAACGAAGTTGTTAATTAACATGAACGAATAGTCTTTTTTGTTAATATTAATTTAAACCTAAGTACTAATTCCCTTTGTTAATGTATTTTTGAAATGATTATTTTTCAATGCCCGATGAGAATAGAAATTTTAACTGCAAGTTTATTTTTAATATACTTCAACAACCTTTTTAGCATGCGTTTTTCTCGCTTCTCTATGCGAGTATTTAATGTTATTATCTAAACAATGCAGTTCAATTTTCAAAACAAAACATCTAAATATCGCAAAATCATAAAAGCAACTTAAAAACCTCAATCAACAATGAAAAAAAAGAAAATAGGAATTCTATTCCTAGCATTAATTGGCTTTCTGGGGACTATTCAATCTCAGAATTATGAGCCGGTCGACTATGTTAGTCCTTTAGTCGGCACCCAATCGAAGTATTCGTTATCTACGGGTAACACCTATCCGGCTATCGCGATGCCTTGGGGAATGAATTTCTGGATGCCTCAGACCGGTAAGATGGGTGACGGCTGGGCATATACCTACGATGCCGACAAAATTCGTGGCTTCAAACAAACACACCAGCCAAGTCCATGGATCAACGATTATGGTCAATTCTCTATCATGCCTGTAACAGGTCGGCCTGTATTTGATCAGGATAGACGTGCCAGCTGGTTTTCGCACAAGGCGGAAATAGCTAAACCGTACTATTATTCAGTTTATCTTGCCGATCACGATGTGGTTACCGAAATGGCTCCTACATCTCGTGCGGTAATGTTCCGTTTTACGTTTCCCGAAGAGCAAAACTCATACGT
Organism: Dysgonomonas mossii DSM 22836; assembly: GCF_000213575.1. GTDB lineage: Bacteria > Bacteroidota > Bacteroidia > Bacteroidales > Dysgonomonadaceae > Dysgonomonas > Dysgonomonas mossii. The sequence continues at coordinate 362,534 of NZ_GL892004.1, read as the reverse complement.
TGTAGTTGATGCCTTCGACCGTGGGTCTTATGTGAAAATCATTCCTGCCGAAAACAAAATTATCGGCTACACAACACGTAATAGTGGTGGCGTGCCTGAAAACTTCAAGAATTACTTTGTAATCGTTTTCGACAAACCATTTACATATACAGCTTCTGTTGCCGGAGGTGTTCTCTCTACCAAAAGCTTGGAAGTTAAAGACAGCCATGCAGGTGGTATTATCGGCTTCTCTACCAAGAGAGGAGAGAAAGTACATGCCCGCATTGCTTCTTCATTCATCAGCCCTGAACAAGCAGAACAAAACCTGAAAGAACTGGACGGAAAATCATTCGATCAGGTTACTGCGCAAGGACGTGCCGAATGGAACAAAACATTAGGACGTATCGAAGTAGAAGACAATAACATCGATAATCTTCGTACATTCTATTCTTGCTTATATCGCTCGGTATTATTCCCTCGTTCTTTTTATGAGATAAATGCAAAGAACGAAGTGGTGCACTATAGCCCTTACAACGGAGAAGTTCTTCCCGGCTATATGTTCACAGACACAGGTTTTTGGGATACTTTCCGTTGTTTATTCCCATTCCTTAACTTGATGTATCCGGAAATGAACACCAAGATGCAAGAAGGGTTAGTGAATACCTACAAAGAAAGCGGATTCTTGCCGGAATGGGCAAGCCCTGGTCACCGTGGTTGTATGGTGGGTAACAATTCTGCGTCTGTAGTAGCCGACGCTTACCTGAAAGGACTTCGTGGATACGATGCTGAAACACTATGGCAAGCCGTAGTTCACGGAGCAAACGCTGTACATCCTACCGTAAGTTCTACCGGACGTTTAGGCTGGGAATACTATAACAAACTCGGTTACGTACCTTACGATGTGAAAATCAATGAGAGTGCAGCACGTACATTGGAATATGCATACGACGATTGGTGTATCTACCAGTTCGGTAAGAAACTGGGTAAACCTGAAAAAGAAATCGAAATCTACGCTAAGCGTGCGATGAACTATAAAAACCTTTTCGATCCTGAACATAAGTTGATGAGAGGAAAGAATGCAGACGGTAAGTTCCAATCTCCTTTCAATCCGTTGAAATGGGGTGATGCCTTCACTGAAGGTAACAGCTGGCACTACACATGGTCGGTATTCCACGATCCTCAAGGATTGATCGACCTAATGGGAGGCAAGGCAGGTTTCAACCGCATGATGGACTCTGTATTCAACGTACCGCCATTATTTGATGACAGCTATTACGGAGGTGTGATTCATGAGATCCGCGAAATGCAGATTATGAACATGGGTAACTATGCGCATGGTAACCAGCCGATCCAACACATGATATATATGTACAACTATTCAGCCGAGCCTTGGAAAGCCCAATACTGGGTACGTGAGGTGATGGATAAATTGTACACGCCTAATCCTGACGGATATTGTGGAGACGAAGATAACGGTCAGACATCTGCCTGGTATGTATTCTCTGCATTAGGGTTCTACCCTGTTTGCCCGGGATCGGATGAATATATCTTAGGATCGCCACTATTCAAATCTGTGACCCTAAACCTGGCGAACGGAAAAAAAGTAACGATCAAGGCAGATAACAACAGCAAAGCAAACCGCTATGTGGAAAGCATGACAGTAAATGGACAGCCATATACAAAGAACTACGTGACACACGGAGATCTTCTTGGTGGTGCAAACATCAGCTACAAAATGTCTCCTACTGCCAACCAAAACAGAGGGACAAGCGACAGCGACCTGCCATATTCGTTCTCGAAAGAATATAAGGTAACGAATACGAAAAAGAAAAAATAAGAAATGGAGCAACCTAAAGTCAGTATTATTGTTCCTGTTCATAATGCGGGCAAATATCTTGAAAAATGTTTGACTTCTATTGTTAATCAAACATTGAAAGAGATTGAGATCATCTTGGTTCTCGACTGCCCTACCGACGGGAGCAATAATATTGCTGAAGGTTTTGCTGCAAAAGATAAGAGAATAGTACTGATTTATAACAGTGAAAATCTGCATACAGGAATCAGCAGGAATAAAGGAATAGAAGCAGCCAAAGGAAAATACATCGGCTTCTTCGATCACGACGATTATTGCGAGCCTGATATGTATGAGTTGTTATATCAAAAAGCCGAAGAAGAACGTTTAGATGTTGTAAGGTGTAACTTTCTGTGTGTTTATAAAGTGAAATCAGAATATGTAGAAGAAGGATATAAATATCCTGATAATTCTACAAATGCAACGGATAAAGAATGGTTTTATAAAAATGTATGCAGCGATAAAATTTCGTGCGTTATATGGAACCATCTGTATAGAGCTGATTTTTTGAAACAAAATGCACTATCTTTCTTAGACTCAAGAAACATTTGTTCCGAAGACAGCATTTTTTTCATAAATGTATATGATAAAATAAATAAGATCGGACTTGTTCCCGACTTTTTATATTATCATGTCTTTCACTCTAACAATACAGGGAAAGTATACGCTTATCGATCGATCAAAAAGAGAATTTCATTTTTTGAGGAATTGTATAAATTTCTGAAAAGTAAAGGGATTAGTGAAAGCAAATGCAATGCTTTCCTATTCAAAAATGTAGTTCGTTCATTTTATAGTGCTTCACGTCAAGCCATCCTGCTATTTCCTCTCCGGAAAGCATTTGGAGAGATAAATGCATTAAGGAAAAATAATCTGATAATGAGTCAGTTTAGATTTCTATATAAAAAAGAAAATCTATCTACCTTATTAGAAATGAAGCCGACTATTGTTATCTTCTCATTTTTGATTAAATTCGGTACTCGAAAATAGATTATTGATTAAATGTTTTTTAGAAACATGTACTAATTATGAAAAATAACTACATAAAAAAAGGGATCATAGGACTATGCTTAGCGAGTATGACGGCAATATCGGCAGAAGCTGGCTCCTTGATCAAATTAGAAAATAATACAGTTTTATCTCAGGATAACACTGCTATCAAAAAGGACGATCCTTACAAAAGCAACCGTCCTGCGGTAGACAAACGTCTATTCCAGTCGAAGGCTGTAGAAAGCGAAATAGTACGCATCAAAAAAATGCTGAAAAATCAAAAACTGGCATGGATGTTTGAAAACTGTTTTCCGAATACACTGGACACAACGGTAAGACACAGAAAGAGCAATGGAAAAGATGACACTGTGGTATACACAGGAGATATCCATGCGATGTGGCTACGCGATTCAGGAGCACAGGTTTGGCCTTACGTACAGTTAGCAAATAGCGACACTGAACTAAAAGCAATGCTAGCGGGAGTTATTCGCCGTCAGTTCAAGTGCATCATTATTGACCCGTATGCAAATGCGTTCCTTGATCCGTATGATCCAAATCCCGATCATCAGTGGATGTCGGACGGTACAGCGATGAAGCCGGAATTGCACGAGCGTAAATGGGAAATAGACTCGCTATGCTACCCTATTCGATTAGCATATCACTATTGGAAAACCACAGGTGATACAAGCATCTTCGATGAAGAATGGCTACAAGCAATCACGCTGGTTTTACAAACATTTAAAGAACAACAGCGCAAAGATGGTGTAGGTCCTTACTCTTTCCTTCGTGTAACAGACAGAGCATTGGATACATTAAACAATGGAGGATTGGGTGCTCCGGTGAAGCCTGTAGGGTTAATCGTTTCTTCATTCCGTCCTTCGGATGATGCAACTACTCTGCAATTCCTTGTACCATCTAATTTCTTTGCTGTATCATCTCTCAGAAAAGCAGCTGAAATATTGACCGAGGTAAATAAAAAACCTACTCAGGCTAAAGAATGTATTGACCTTGCTCAGGAAGTTGAAACTGCGTTGAAAGAATATGCCGTTTACAACCATCCTAAATATGGTAAAATCTATGCATTCGAAGTTGATGGCTTTGGAAATCACCTATTGATGGACGATGCAAATGTTCCAAGCCTTTTGGCTATGCCATACTTGGGAGATGTAGATGCAAATGACCCTATCTACCAGAATACACGCAAATATGTGTGGAGCGAAGATAATCCTTATTTCTTCCGTGGAAAAGCGGGTGAAGGTATCGGAGGACCGCATATCGGTTACGACATGGCATGGCCTATGAGTATTATGATGAAGGCCTTTACAAGTAAGGATGATCAGGAAATAAAGTGGTGCATAAAAATGCTGATAGACACCGATGCAAATACAGGCTTTATGCACGAATCATTTAATGTAAATGATCCGAACAAATTTACTCGTGAATGGTTTGCTTGGCAAAATACCTTGTTTGGAGAGTTAATCCTCAAATTGGTGAACGAAGGTAAGGTTGACTTATTGAATGACATAAAATAAAACCAAAATTAAAACATGAAGGAATCGTGCAAGTTTTACTTGCACGATTTTTTGTTTTCTATAACAGCAATAATATTTTGCTTCATCCTTTCTTTGAAACAAGAATGACTGACTTCTCAAAATACATTTTTGTTTAAATTAAGAAAAACCTAAAATATTGAAGATTATAATTATATTTGTGAACCATTACATTATACAGAACCCGACTAACCAAGTTAAAATCATTATGGTACTTTGTTGATAATTAAACTGAATGATAGAACAAATAATTATTTTAGAACACGTAGACCCGGTAGTCTTTTTCGGCATAAATAATTCCAATTTACAATTAATAAAAACGCTCTTTTCTAAATTACATATCGTTGCACGGGGAAACGCTATCAAAGTAACAGGGAATGCAGAAGATGTTCCTTTATTCGAAGAAAAGATCAGAGAGTTGGAGAAATTCTCTGTTGACCGAAATAAGCTAACTCAAGAAGACATTATAGATATCGTTAAAGGCAACTCTCCCAATGTAGTAAAGCAAGAGAATCTGATTATATACGGAGTGAATGGGAAGCCTATCTCTGCACGCACACCAAACCAACAGAATTTTGTAAATAGCTTTTATAAAAATGATATGGTATTTGGTATCGGTCCTGCGGGTTCGGGTAAGACATATACGGCAATAGCCTTGGCTGTAAAAGCATTGAAAAACAAAGAGGTGAAAAAGATAATCCTGAGTCGTCCTGCTGTTGAAGCCGGAGAAAAACTTGGATTTCTGCCGGGAGATATGAAAGAGAAAATAGATCCGTATCTACAGCCATTGTATGATGCGCTGGAAGATATGATTGCTCCTGCCAAGCTAAAAGACTATATTGAGAATAAAACAATACAGATTGCTCCGTTGGCCTTTATGCGTGGGCGAACTCTTAGCGATGCAGTAATCATACTTGACGAAGCGCAGAACACCACTGTACTTCAGATAAAAATGTTTTTGACCCGCCTTGGGATGAATGCGAAAATGATTATAACAGGCGATGTTACTCAAATAGACCTTCCTGCGTCTCAACAGTCAGGCCTTAAACATGCTTTGCGGGTACTCAAAGACGTGAAAGGTATTGGTCATATCGAATTTGACAAAGGAGATATTGTCCGTCACAAACTGGTTCAAAGAATTGTTGAAGCATACGAGAAAGAGGATAAACGAGAAAAAACCTTAGAGAAAAAAGAAAAGAAGGAGTATGATAAAAAAGAGGTATAACCTGTCCTAAAGGATTTTATCGGTCATAAATAACGTCATATAGAATAAAAAACGGGTACAATGTTAATGTTACATTGTACCCGTTCGGTATTTATAGTATAGTCGTGTATCCGAAGCAATTAGTATCCTACAGTGTAATGCTGGCGGGAGTGTTTTCTGTTTTCGACTTCATCAGCAACAACGATAGCCAAATCCTGAACAGAAATAGAGGCCGTGCCATCTCTCATAACAGGCTCGTCTTTTCCCATTCTGAATCGTCCTGTTCGCCCTGTAGTTATATTTTCATTCATTTCTGTAGGTGGAGAAAGGTATACCCAATCAAGATATGTTTCTCGCCTCAACTTATCAAAATGATCTCGCGACGCTTTTGCGCCTTCTTTCATTTTAGCCGGGAAATCTTCAGTGTCTACCAATTGAGTCCCTCCTATATAAAGAGTACCGGCATTGCCGACTACAAAATAGCGTCTGATATTTGCTGCACGAACCGCTTTTTGTATCGACTCATAGCCATCAATATAATCGTTATAAATATTCGGATTATCCCAACCGGCATTGTATGCAGATATTACCATCTGATTATTTCTTAATACCTCTGTTAGAGCGTCTGTATCTTTAATATCAACACTCACAGCGGTTAGCTTATCATTCTTCACTTCTATTTTATCAGCATTTCGTGCAATCGCTGTCACTTCATGATCCCTCGACAACAATTCTTCTAATAGTTGAGAACCCACAAACCCGGTTGCCCCAATTAATGCTACTTTCATAATATATACAATTGATTTATAATGTTATTAAAAAATGATTACCTTTTATATTTTATCGCTTTTACTATCTGCGACCAATATTTTCGAGATAATTTTCCACTCTTTTTTTTCGCTCATCTTCGGTCAGACTGGCAGCCACTTCAATATGGGTTCTGTCATTAATTTTGAGCCATACTGTCTCTCCCATATCTTTTTTATGTTCTTCTATTATTCTTCTTAACGTATCTTCCGGAGTCTGTCTTTCAGTCCGTTTCATAGCAGTTCTTCTCCCTGCTTTAGGAGTTGTTTGTTGTACACTCATTTTATTTGATTTTTTAATTTAATTGTGCGATTAATGCAAATTTTTAAAGAGGCAGAATATCCTTCTACTTCACCAAAATTATATCACATGTAGTTTTGGAAAACTGTCATATTTATGTGAAATAGATAAATATAACACTTAAAGTGCATATTTCCAAATGTTTTATAGAAACTTTACAAATAAGAAGACAAAAGCACTATAAATAACAAATCTTAGGCTTTGCCAATGTCAGGATACGCTAAGTTAATGAAAATAAAAAACTTAACAAAATACAATCCTTTCTGGGAGGTTATTTGAGATAAAAGCGGGAGAAATAAAGAAATAATTAAGCGGTGCGAATATAAAAGAAAAAAGGAAGCTGATCACTTCCCTTTGCTCTTTAATTCATCTTCTAATTTAATCACCTGATCACGGTATTGGGCAGCCTCGAGAAATTCGAGCTTTTTAGCAGCCGCAGACATTTGCTTTTTTGCTTTTGCGATAGCTTTTTTTAGCTCTTCCGCACTCATATACTGCATTTGGTCTTCCGAAGCTATAGAAAGTATGCTATCTTGACTGTATGGCTGAGGAATAGCAGAATCTTCTCCTTTACGCTGCGTGAACACAGATGTGCGGGCTTTCTGTATTTGTTTAGGTACAATACCATGCTCCTCGTTATACGCCATCTGCTTCTCTCGTCGGCGATTGGTTTCATTGATAGTCTTTGCCATACTATCCGTAATCTTATCGGCATAGAAAATGACCTTTCCATTTACATTACGGGCAGCACGACCTACTGTCTGAGTGAGAGATCTATGTGAACGTAAAAAACCTTCTTTATCAGCATCCAAGATTGCAACAAGCGAAACTTCGGGTAAATCAAGCCCTTCACGCAGAAGGTTGACTCCTACCAGCACATCAAATTCTCCTGTGCGCAGGCTATCCATAATCTGAATGCGATCGAGAGTATCCACATCGGAATGTATGTAGCTACAACTTATTCCGTTGTTTGACAAATAATTCGTCAATTCTTCGGCCATACGTTTTGTAAGAGTTGTTACAAGTGTACGCTCGTTCTGCTCAACACGCATTTGTATTTCTTCCATCAGATCATCAATCTGATTTAAACTCGGACGCACATCAATGGGAGGATCTAAAAGACCTGTGGGGCGGATCAATTGTTCCACAATTACCCCTTCTGATTTTAACAGCTCGTAATCGGCAGGCGTTGCGCTCACATAAATGGTTTGTGGTACAAGAGATTCAAACTCTTCAAACTTCAAAGGTCTGTTATCTAGAGCTGCAGGGAGGCGAAAACCGTATTCAACCAAGTTCTCCTTTCGGGAATGGTCTCCTCCATACATCGCTCGTATCTGGGGAATAGTCACGTGACTTTCGTCAACTACTAAAAGAAAATCATCTGGGAAGAAATCCAGCAAGCAGAATGGACGTGTACCGGGTTTGCGATTATCAAAATAACGCGAATAGTTCTCGATACCCGAGCAATGTCCTACTTCACGGATCATTTCCAGATCGTAAGTTACTCGTTCATAAAGGCGTTTAGCTTCCAACGGTTTCCCTATGGATTGAAAGAACTCTACTTGACGTCCCAGATCTATCTCAATTTCCCCAATTGCCCTATCCATACGGTCTTTGGTGGTTACGAATAGGTTTGCAGGGTAAATCCTAAAATCGTTATAACTATCAATTTTTATTCCGGTGAGTGGATCGAGACATTCTATGCTCTCTATCTCATCTCCCCAAAAAACAACCCTCACAATAGGATCTCCATAAGCAAGGAAAACATCCACTGTATCGCCCTTTACACGAAAATTGCCGGCTTTGGGATCTACTTCGTTACGTGAATACAGAGCGCTAACCAATGATCGGAGAAAGACATCACGTACAATTTTCTGCCCCACCTTTAAGCTAATTGTCGAGCTTTCAAAGTCTTCGGGATTCCCCATGCCATACAGGCAAGACACAGAAGATACAACAATTATATCACGACGACCCGATAAGAGAGACGTTGTAGTCGCCAGTCGCAACTTTTCTATCTCATCGTTGATAGATAAATCTTTCTCTATGTAAGTATTCGTAGACGGAATATATGCTTCCGGCTGATAATAGTCATAATATGAAACAAAGTATTCGACTGCATTATCGGGGAAAAATGTCTTAAACTCACTATACAACTGGGCAGCAAGTGTCTTATTATGGCTTAACACCAATGTGGGCTTGTCTACATTTTGAATAACATTAGCTACCGTAAATGTTTTTCCTGAGCCGGTGACTCCCAGCAATGTCTGAAACGGAATATCTTGTAAAACCCCTTCGGATAAAGCAGCTATCGCAGCCGGCTGATCTCCTGTTGGGCTATAATTTGAAGTTAATTTAAAATCCATCTGTTATTTTCCTCTTTCCTAAATCAAAGATAACAAGAATTTTGCATTTATATTCTTAAATAAATAGGATTAACTACTCATGATGAAAAATGTATTCAAATTAAATAATGTATTTTTGTATTACAAACGGAATATTTTGAGTATGAAAAAAATTGTTCTATTCCTCTATGAGCTATTTATTTTTGCTCCTATTTTCATCTTAGCTACTATTGTCACGGCCGTAACCGTCATGATCGGATGTCTGGTCGGCAACAGGACTTTCTGGGGATACTACCCGCCAAAATATTGGTCTAAACTTGCATGCAGGCTTGCTCTGTGTAAAATAAATGTTGTCAGAAACGGGGAACTGGATCCAAACAAATCATATATATTCGTACCAAACCACCAAGGGGCTTTCGATATATTCCTGATTTACGGATATCTGAATCAAAATATAAAATGGGTTCAAAAACAAGAATTGCGTAAACTTCCTTTTGTAGGAAAGGCTTCCGAGATTGCAGGGCATGTATTTGTAGACCAGTCTAATCTCAAATCGATGAAAGATACGATAGTAAAGGCCGAAGCTGAATTGAAAAAAGGATCATCAATGGTAATCTTTCCCGAAGGGGCACGGACAAAAACAGGCAAAATGGGACGATTTAAAAGGGGAGCTTTTATTATTGCCAAAGAAATGAATCTGGAAGTTGTTCCTGTAACCGTAAACGGGCCTTACGACCTGATGAAAATAAATACATATTTCCTGAACCCTTGTAAGCTGGAACTGATAATACACGAGCCGATCTCGACAAAAGATTTGAATGAAGACAATATGTCTGAATTTATAGATAACTGCCGGGAAATAGTATATTCGGGACTTTGGGAAAAATATAAATAATTAAACTTTAAAGAACTATACAAAAATCAGAACGCCTGTAGATAAGCTTCTACAAGCAACCCTGAAGCCTAATAAATGTTAGAAAATTAATTCATAATAAACATCACGACAGGAAATAACAAGATAACATTCATTTTTTTGTACTTTTGCGATTAACCATATAACAATATTTAGAAATGAAATTGAAGCATATATTATTTTTATCATTCATACTGATAGCTTGTCATTCAAGTCTTTCGTATGCATATAATACATCAATTTCCGTTACTCAAACACCGAAGGATGAAATTACCACCTATACTGTAGCCAAAGGAGAAACTGTATATTCTATTGCTGCTGCACATAACACTTCCGTACAGCAAATATATAAGTTGAACCCAAAAGCGGAGCAAGGTATTAAGGCCGGTGACAAACTTCTACTATCGAAAGCGAAAGCCGTAGCAAGTTACAGCAATCACCTGATAGAAGCAAAAGAGACGCTATTTTCGGTTTCACGCCTCTATAAAATATCGGTAGATGACCTGAAAAATGCAAATCCCGGACTTACAGAAAGTACTTTCAGCATAGGTAAGACCATCCGAATTCCGATGTTTGGAGGAAGCTCTTCTACTTCAAACTATGCCGGACAAGGTACAACCAGGACTAACAAAGAATATAAAGTACAAAAGAAAGAAACACTATATAGCATTGGGAAAGCAAACAATGTAAGCGTTGAAGCTTTATTGGATGCCAATCCATCACTCAGAACAGAGGGATTGAGAAACGGTATGACAATAATCATACCTGCCGGAGAAGCCACATCTAAAAACAACATATCGCAAGTAAACAACACCAGAAAAAGCGAAGCTCCTCGTGCTACTAAAGGCGAAACCGTAAGAGTAGGTATCCTGTTTCCATTCACAGACAATAGCGGAAGTATATCTAAAGATAAGCTTGCCGAATACTATGAAGGGTTCTTACTAGCGGTGAAAGACCTGAAAAGCAAGGGACTGAATGCTGAGATATATACATTCGATACAGGCTCTGAAAAAAACACCAAAAGACTTGAAAGCCTTTTGGAAACCAATGAGATGAAAAACATGCACCTCATTATAGGAGGAGTATCGAAACAACAGATAGACGCCCTAGTGAAATTCTCTAAAAAAACAGGCATAAAGTATGTTATACCTTTTGGCTCTTCCAGCGAGATTACAGGCATACCTCTGCTATTCCAAATGACGTCATCGCATTCATCTTTGTACCCCGAAGTGACTTCTGCTTTTGTAAAAAGATTCAGAAATTACAATATAATCTTCGTATCGGAAGATGGCTCAAACAATGATAAAATGGACTTTGTAAACGATCTAAAGAAAAGCCTCAGCAAGGCGGGCATTCAATCGAAGACGATCACAAAATCGAGCAATTTGGGTGAAGACCTCAAAGCAGCAGCAAATGCAACAAACAATATAATCGTACCTACATCGTCTTCCGAAGCAACATTAAGAAGAATAACAGCAGTGCTGAATCTTTCGAATGACACCCCATTCAGCCTCTTTGGTTATCCCGAATGGCAGGTATATAACAGCCAGGTAGAAAATCTCCATAAATATGATGCGTACATTTACAGCATATTCTTCCTCAACGAACAACAAAATGCTGTGCAAAACTTTGCGGATGACTACAAACAGTGGTACAATAAGAATCTGATTAACTCGTTCCCTAAATGGGGATATCTTGGATATGATACAGGTCTTTACTTCTTAACTGCACTGAAACAGTATGGAAGTTCTTTCGAAAATAATATATCCAATATAAATGTACCCACATTACAATCTTGCATTTACTTCGAAAAAGTAAATGATAAAAATGGAGGATATGTAAACAACGGTATATACTTTATCCACTATAAAGATAATTCGAGTCTCGAAAAAATAGATATCACTGATTAAATGGTAAATAGATATTTATTATTATTGCTTCTACCTTTTATTTTTGGTTCATTCATGTATGGACAAAATAAAGACTTCAAACCTGAGTGGAACATAGGTGTAGGCTTCGGACCCACATTTTCATCTGTGGATTTTCAATCCGTCCCAAACTCTGAAAACGCAAATAAGATGCGCATCTCGACAAAAAACCAGATGCAGTATCACGGAGGTATAGCTATACGATACATCTCTGAAAAAAATATCGGTATCATTGCCGAGCTCAACTATAGCCAAGAAGGGTGGAAACAAAATTTCAGCAAGAATGACGCATTTGCAAATTTAGGTTTTGAACATTCTCACCAATTAAACTATTTTGAATTACCCGTACTCACACATATCTACTTCGGAAACAAAGTACGGTTCTTCTTCAATCTGGGACCTAAAATTGGATTTCTGATAAGTGACAGTGAGAAAATAAACGACAAACTCGAAAACTATTTAGCTAGCGGAGTGTCTCCATCATTCGAAACCAACCAATATTATCGTATGGCTGAGAATAAAATCGATTATGCCTTAATGGCAGGTCTCGGGCTAGAATTCCGTACGGGTATCGGCAATTTTGCTTTGGAAGGAAGATATTCTTTCGGATTAGGAGATATTTATAAAAGCAGCAAGGCCGACTACTTTTCGAGATCGGCAAACAGAGTTATTTACGGTAAGTTAACCTATTACGTCAAGCTATTCTGATATGCCACGCATATACAAGCTCTCGAAAGCAGGGTTAAAAATACTTTATAAGATACGCCATCATAGAGGTCATGGCATACATTCTCCCTTTGTATTCAATCTGATAAATAAAGTAATTGAAGAAAAAACACCTTATCATATCTATGATGATATACGAACCATTATAGATCCTTATGTTTTTTTGCACTTGAAGAAGTACAATTTGCTTTTATTTCGATTGGTTAACTATTTCAATGCAGAGAGAATACTCGAAATAGGTGCAGGATATGGAGTGAATACACTTTGTATGACGGCAGCATCGAGCAATACAAAGTGTATAAGTATAGAAACAAGCGAGAGGAAATATAGTATTGCCAGACGTTTATACAGTGAATGGAACAGAAATATAGAGTTATTGACGAATCCACAGCTACCCGAACTACAAGAAAAGCAAGACTGTATTCTTATCGATTTAAACAACTATAGTCTCTTACCATCAGATGTTTGTAGATACTTAGATGATATTTGTCACGAAAAAACATTTATAATTGTAAGAGGTATAAGAACAAATAGACGCAATCAAGCGTTATGGAAATGCATCGTAAGCATGGATAGCAGAACAGTAATACTGGACTTATTCAACATTGGTATCGTATTTTTTGACAAGACTCTTTACCGATGGGAATATAAAATCAGTTTTTAAACTAAACGAGAATGAAGAAAAGTGGCATATATACCAAAACCGGAGACAAAGGAACAACTTCCCTTGTAGGAGGTAAACGTGTGATAAAGGCTCATGTGAGACTTGATGCCTATGGTACGACAGATGAGCTCAATTCGTTTGTCGGGTTTCTTACAGAAAAGATAGAAGATGAGCACGACCTAAAAATATTATCTTTTATTCAGCATAAGTTGTTTACTGTAGGTTCTTATCTGGCAACGGAGACAGAAGCCATGCCACCCAAAGCAGCCAGCATCATTACAGACAAAGATATAGCAACCCTCGAGAATGAAATGGACAGGATGGATAGCGAGCTACCTCAGTTGAGGCAATTTGTATTGCCGGGAGGAAGCGAATCGGCTGCCCGGGCACATATCTGCCGCACCGTTTGTCGACGTGCTGAGCGTTGCGTATACAAAGTGAAGGAAGAATATCCGGTGGATGATCTGGTCTTAATGTTCATAAACAGGCTCTCCGACTACTTTTTCTTACTCGCTAGAAAAGAGAGCAATAAGAAAGGAAATGAAATATTTTGGAATCAGGCTTTGATATAAGAAATATTGTTATATTTTTGCGGAAAATATAAGCAAACTGGCAAAAAATAAAAATAAATAAAAATATTATGTACTGGACACTAGAATTAGCATCTAAACTAGAAGATGCACCATGGCCTGCAACAAAAGAGGAGTTGATTGACTATGCCCAACGTTCGGGTGCACCTCTTGAAGTAATAGAAAATCTACAGGAAATTGAGGATGAGGATGAAATCTTTGATACCATCGAAGACATCTGGCCTGATTATCCAAGCAAAGAAGATTTCTTTTTTAACGAGGATGAGTATTAAGCTCCACGAGTTGTAAAAGGCTATAAAAACAAATAAAAAAGAGATTAGGGTAGTTTGTAATTACTCTAATCTCTTTTTTTGTATTGTTTGAAACGTATCTGTGTAATAGTAAAACATGGAATGAGATAACCTCAACATTAAATGATAATGGTTTTAGAAATTGTAGGGGAGGTGTGTTTGGGGTGACACAGATTGTGAGGTTAGGTGAGAGATATAATTGAGAACTCTATCAACATTATTGAATAAGAGTTGGTATTATATTGGATGGGTATATATTATCAAATATCATTTTTGATATAACACCTCCTCCAAGAACTATCTCTTCTGATTTTTTACCTATATTTATTGCTATTCCTCTACCATTTTTTATAAATAAAAATTTAGAACTGCCCATTTGACTTACTTGAGCTGTTTCTTTTTTAGACATCCATCTTGCAGGAGCTCCATTTATGTTGCAGGTATTAATGAAAGCATCTAAATCAATCCCTATTATGACTTTAATTCTGTTTAGGAGGACGTCAAAAATAAAAGGCTTAGGTAGGGGTTTGGCGAATATCGGTTCTGACACCTGGCTTATGATTGATAACCAATCAAACATATAGTAATTAGGAGTATTCTTACTTATTAGTGTTTCTATTTCGCCCTCAGCTAAAACAAGCCCTTCATCACGATAAATACCAATATGCAAACAATCGTCAATACAAGTATATGCAGATGCTTGAGACTCTAAAACCTTTATTAGTTTATGAATTCTATCATAATACTTAACTGTTTGTACAGATGGAGTTAAAACTTTAATGTGTCTATCAAACTTAGGGTCGAAGCCTTCATCATTTTTTATAACTTCCATAACATCCGAAGCCCGTTTATGTTGGCGAAGCATTCGCTTAATTTGTTTGAGCTTTGATTCTTCAATATTATAGAATACAGTTTTATTAATATTCTCTATATCTAAATTTTGATATTGATTAAATACTTCTAAAATTTCAATATTTACTTTACCTTCCTTCACTTCAGCTAATTGAAGACCTTGAGGATTGACTATCAATAAATCTCCAACTTGGATATATGATGTTATATCAGATATGAGAGCTATTTTGAGGGGTTCTTTATTAATTTTTTGAGCAACCACAATTAAGCTTTGTAAATTATTAGAATCAAGGAATTTCACCCCTTCATCTCCCATACATAATCTGCGAGCAATATGTATCTCACCTCTAATAAGAACCCAAGCTATGCTATCCGCAATATGTGCTAATATTTTTAATCTATATTCAGTTTGATTGATTAATGCAAGAAGCATATTTTCCAATACTTTATCTCTTTTTCTCCTTACCTCTTTTAAATTATCTTTAGTATCTCTCAATATATTTTGGTAATATATAATCTCTTTTAGTAATAAATCTTGTGCTAATTTTTGGCCACCGTAGCAAGCTGTTAAAAATAATTCATTATGTTTTTTTATAAAATCTTGACTAATTTCCTTTCCTTTACCGATTATTTGAAGAAATTGAGTCCCAAAGCTAAATGCATAATCAGCAATTTTTGTTATTTTTATTTCAAATTCTTTAATAGAATCCATATTTGTATTAGTTAATAGAGCAAAGTTATTATTATAAAACTATTAAATATATCTTTATCTGACAATAATAATATGTGCTATTTTGCAAGCAGATACATCTTCTTAAGTATTTAACTTACCTCCATCGCATAACCTAAATTCTATTACGATTGATTTCACTGATAGTAATTTGCAACTTCCTTTCAATAATATTCCTTTTTCTTATCTTTGCAAGAAATATCTCCAATATGATACTAATACATAAAGCCACCATTATCAACGAAGGAACTTCATTTGTAGGCTCCGTATTGATAGAAAAAGACATTATATCTGAAATATATAGATCGGAAGAAGTTCCTGAAACAATTCTCAACAAAGCAACAATAATAGATGCCAAAGATTTATGGTTGCTTCCCGGAGTAATAGACGATCAGGTGCACTTTCGTGAGCCGGGACTAACTCACAAGGGAGATATTGCGAGCGAAAGCCGTGCTGCGATAGCAGGTGGAGTAACGTCCTTTATGGAAATGCCAAACACAAATCCGCAAACGACAACCATAGAATTACTGGAACAAAAGTTTGAGATAGGCGCACAAAAATCCTACGCAAACTACTCCTTCTATATGGGTGCTACAAACGACAACCTCGCCGAGCTAAAGAAGGTAAACCAAAAAGAAGTATGTGGTGTAAAAGTCTTTATGGGGTCGTCAACCGGCAACATGCTTGTAGATGACAAAAAAGTATTGCAAGCCATTTTTGCCGAAATAGACATGCTCATTGCTACACATTGCGAAAAAGAAGAGATCATCAGAGAAAATCTGGCAAAATATAAAGCAGAATTCGGCGAAGATATACCAATTCAGTACCACCCGCTCATCCGTAGCGCAGAGGCATGTTATCGCTCTTCTGCCGAAGCCATCGAATTAGCGGATAAGTATCAGACCCGTCTGCACATTCTTCACCTTTCCACCGAGAAAGAAATCAGCTTGTTTGACATCAAACCGCTTACAGAAAAGAAAATAACAGGAGAAGTGTGTGTACATCACCTTTGGTTTTCGGACGAAGACTATTCAAAGTACGGCACGCGCATAAAGTGGAACCCTTCGGTAAAGACAAGGCAAGACAGAGGTGCTCTTATGCAAGGCCTGCTAAAAGGAAAACTAGATGTGATAGCAACAGATCACGCTCCGCATCTGATAGAAGAAAAAGTAGGAGGAGCCTCGAAAGCTGCATCGGGAGGACCATTGGTTCAGCACTCATTGCAGATGATGCTGGAGCTATCTAAAAAAGGTAAAATATCAAAAGAGCAGGTTGTAAATAAGATGTGTCATGCTCCTGCTATAA
Organism: Dysgonomonas mossii DSM 22836; assembly: GCF_000213575.1. GTDB lineage: Bacteria > Bacteroidota > Bacteroidia > Bacteroidales > Dysgonomonadaceae > Dysgonomonas > Dysgonomonas mossii. The sequence continues at coordinate 345,512 of NZ_GL892004.1, read as the reverse complement.
TGTTCCAAATACATAAACGAGGATACATCCGTAAAGGATACTTTGCAGACCTTGTACTCGTAAACCCCAATAAACCATATACGATTACTCGAGATAATATTCTGTATAAATGCAAATGGGCTCCACTAGAGGGTGAAACAATGTCTACCACGATAGAAAAAACATTCTTGAACGGAAAAATAGCATTCGAAAACGGAGTCGTAAACGAAGTAAGAGGCGAAATGTTGAAGTTTGATCGATAACTTCTATTCACTCAAGAAACATCATCCCAAAAATAGAAAATGTAAGATCTCTAGGATAAAATAGAGATAATACGAAACTTTCATTTAAGTTAAATTGTTAAATAGAGAGTAATTCACTCATAAACTTCAATCTAATTATGAAAAAGTTTGGTATTGTTCTTTCCTTCATTCTTGCGCTTCAGTTTGGCAGAATAGATGCTTGTACACGAGTTGTTTATCAAGGCCCAAACAACACGATCCTCACAGCCCGCTCTATGGACTGGAAAGAGGACAGCCGTAGCAACCTTTGGATATTCCCAAGAGGAATGGAGCGTAGTGGCGAAGTGGGCAAAAACCCTATGAAATGGACTTCAAAGTACGGCAGTGTTATAGCCTCTGCCTATGATATCTGTAGCACCGACGGTATGAATGAGAAAGGATTGGTAGCCAATCTCCTTTGGTTAGCTGAATCTTCGTATCCGAATTGGGACGGCAAGAAGCCTGCATTGTCAATCGCCGCTTGGGTACAATATATGCTCGACAACTTCGGGACAGTAAGCGAAGCCGTTACAGCGATGGAGAAGAGAGATTTCGAAGTCATATCCGATATGATGCATGATGGCTCTCGTATGGCTACTTTACACTTATCTATATCCGATGCCACAGGCGATAATGCTATATTTGAGTATATCAACGGAGAATTGAAAATACACCACGACAGATCATATCAGGTAATGACCAATTCGCCTGTTTTTGATCAACAATTGGCATTAAACGATTACTGGAAAAATATTGGAGGTCTAACATTTCTTCCCGGCACAAACCGTGCAGCAGACCGTTTTGTAAGAGCATCTTATTATATCAACTCCATCCCTCAAACAGACGATACACGCATCGCTGTAGCCAGTGTGTTTAGTGTTATTCGCAACGCTTCTGTTCCTTATGGTATAACTACACCGAATGAGCCGAATATTTCTTCTACAAGATGGAGAACCGTTTCGGATCAGAAAAACAAAGTGTATTATTTCGAATCAACTCTATACCCGAATGTAGTTTGGGTTGATTTCAAAGACATAAATTTTTCGGAAAAAGCCCCGGTAAAGATGCTGGATTTGGTAAACGGAAATTCCTATTCAGGAAACACAATCAAAGACTTTATAGATGCCAAGCCTTTCAAATTTCAAGGAATAGATAACTAATACGTAAGACTGAATATAAACAACAAAGCCAATCCGTTACGATTGGCTTTGTTGTTTTATACGTATTATTTAGAAAGGATATCCTATACCAAAATGCCATGCCATACGGTTTAATCGTGGCTTGAACAACACAAATCGTTCAGACTGTAAAAGCCCCGGATCATAAGCTTTCATCCCTGCATCGAAACGCAATAGCAGAAAACTCAAATCTAAGCGAATACCCAATCCGTACGAAACCGCAATTTCTTTATAAAAATTCTTGAACTGGAATTGCCCTCCGGGTTGAGTTTCATAATTCTTTAAAGTCCAAACATTACCGGCATCAATAAACTGAGCAAACTCGAAAAGAGGAGTCAGCTTATATCTATTTTCTATACTAAACTCCAGCTTCATATCTCCTGTCTGATTTACAAAATCACTCTCTGTTTTTTCAGCACGTCTATAAGATCCCGGGCCAAGAGATCGGGTACTCCACCCTCTGATACTATTTGCTCCACCGGCAAAAAATCTCCTTTCGAAAGGCAAAACATCCGAATTACCGTAAGGGTGAGCTAAACCGAGCCCGACACGATAAGCCAATGAATGTATTTTTGAGAAATAAAAAGTTCGGGAATATTCTACACTACCTTTTATATATTCGGCGTATGCAACACCCAATATCTTTTTCTGCCCTGTTTCCTGATCAACTTTTGCTCCATTCAGAGTGGTAACAAATCGAGGCAACCCTCCCGCAAATTCAATAGAACTGCGGATAGCATATGTCGGATAAAGTGCATTCAATCGCCGTGCATTCACCAGCGTAATGCTATATGCCATGCGTGAAACGAGCTGATCTCGATAGCTCTCTCGTAGCAAAGCATTCTTGTCATCGTCAAGATACTTTTTAAAATCGTCAGACATACTAGGCATCCGCATGAAGTTAATATCAAACAGATCAAGAGTGTGCCGCAATCTATTTTTGTATGTAGACCAACCATAGTTCAATGAGGTATTGAAAAACTGACGTGTATATTCCTTACGATGCTGATTGGTAAGACCAACGGAAACTCTGGTAGAAGCGGAGGGCTGTTCTCTCCAACTCTTTTTCAACCAAGGGAATAAGAACATAGGAAAAGTAAGTCCGGTCTCTATCCCATACTCGTAGAAGTTTTGATTCAACAAGTCATTCTTCTCCTTGCCGGCAATAAATTCATAGGCTCCTTTCAGCTTTATATTGAACTGCTCCCCTCCATTAAAAAGATTCTGGTGTTGATATGTTATACTTGGCGCAATACCAATATCTCCTGCCGAATTAGTGCCGTCAAGTCCAGCCTTAAACCAATGGGCATTAGCCGGTAGTAGGACTATCGTTGCATCCAGCAAATGGGTGCTATCTTGCGGAGATGGAGATACAGATATATTCGCCTGCTTTATTGCTCCCATTTTGGTATATGCTTCGTATGTGCCATTCAGAGCCATGTCTGAAAAGTAGCTTCCTTTACGCAGATAATTATTTCGAACAATAGTAGAGCTTCGTAGAAATTTATTTCGTCCCCTTATAATTTTTATTCCTTTATAGTCCACAGTATCTGCATTCCTGAAAAACCATCTGTTTGCACTCACCAACCCATCATTTTGCCCTCTTGCATCAGCAGTTGAATTCAAGCCGGATATTATCGTTACATTGTTTATTTTATAACGGGGGTAAGGCAAACTATCTTTTGCAGGGTACACATCCAGAAATAAATCCACCTGATGTGAGTTGAGTGTAGAATCCACTTTGAAATATAGATATTCTTTCGAAAAGTTATAGTAACCCACATTTCGCATTATGCTATTCACTCTTTGTCTTTCCTCCTCAAGAAGCTCCATGTCAAACATATCCCCAGCCGTTATGTAAGGTTTCATCGGGATACGTGTCAAAATGCGAGTCATTGTGGTATCGCTAAGCGTATATTTATAGTCACGCACAGTATAGGGTTTACCTCCTTTAAGGTCGTACGTTACAGATATCTTCTTCCCTTTTATCTTCAATATCGTATCTGCCTCGGCATTCAAATATCCTTGGTTAGTCAACTGTTTAAGAAGTTGGTTTCTCGATTGCCACGTTTGCCCCGAGCTATATATTACAGGAGGTGCTCCTAATTTACGGATATTCCTATTTATCCATGAAGAATCACTTCCTGCTATGTTGTAGATTTTTAGGGTTACCTTTCCCAGAAGGGGCAGCGTTGTGTTTGGTTGTTGGCGAACAAAATCTTCCAAGTCTGAAGTTGCATTTTTTGTATCATGCTTTATGGTAAAATCATCCAACAAATAACTTCCGTCCGGAATGTTTTTGGTAGTAGAACATGCCGTAAGAATTAAAACAAGGATAAATGATATAGATAAAACTTTTTTCATTACAAATATTAACATACAACAAAGATATAATGTTTAATAAATAGATAACATTAAAATACTAAATTTCATTTATTGTGACCATGTTATCTATAATAAAAGCCAAAAGAATCACGGTCTTTTGATGACAATTTCCCTTTCTTCAAGAAAATGAAAATAAAGCTATCTGGGATATAAAGATGAATAAATAAAATGTTAAGAATCATTCTTAAAAATACCTCAACTATAAAAAAACAATACCTTTGCATCTGATTATGAAAGAATATCGTCTTACTGACTGGTTACCTACAACAAAAAAAGAGATTGACCTCAGAGGATGGGATGAACTTGACGTTATCCTTTTCTCGGGAGATGCATATATAGATCACCCCTCTTTTGGAGCTGCTGTGATCGGCCGCATTCTCGAAGCCGAGGGGCTAAAAGTGGCAATCGTACCCCAACCTAACTGGCGGGACGATTTGCGTGATTTTAAAAAATTGGGTAAGCCTCGCCTTTTCTTCGGAGTAACAGCCGGAGCGATGGACTCGATGATCAATCATTATACTGCAAACAAACGGCTACGGTCTGATGATGCTTATACACCTGATGGCAGAGCTGACATGCGGCCAGATAGACCTTCGATTGTATACACCAATATTCTAAAAGAGATTTTCCCCGATACCCCTGTCCTTCTAGGAGGGATAGAAGCATCACTGCGCCGGGTAACACATTATGATTATTGGGACGATAAACTTCATAAGTCAATATTAGTAGATTCCAAAGCCGACCTGTTGGTGTATGGAATGGGAGAGCTACCTCTGAGAACTATAATCAGAGAACTAAAGAGCGGAAAATCGATAAAAGACCTCAAATACATTCCACAAACCGCTTATCTGTCGAACAAAACGACGGATGGAGAGGAAAAGGATATCTATCTTTTTTCACACGAAGAATGCTTATCAGAAAAGCTGAATCAAGCAAAAAACTTCAAAATTGTAGAAGAGCAATCGAATATGATAAATGCTTCCCGCATCATTCAAAAATATGGTGAGCAGTCTGTCATTATCAACCCACCCTACCCTCCGATGTCGGAAAAAGAGATGGACGCATCGTTTGATCTTCCATATACACGCCTACCCCATCCCAAATACAAGGGAAAGACAATTCCGGCTTTCGAGATGATAAAATTCTCGGTCAATATGCACCGCGGATGTTTTGGAGGCTGTGCATTTTGTACCATATCAGCACATCAGGGTAAGTTTATCGCTTCACGATCTAAAGAGTCTATACTGAAAGAGGTAAAAGAAATAACGGACATGCCCGATTTCAAAGGTTACCTAAGTGATCTTGGAGGACCTTCGGCCAATATGTATAAGATGAAAGGGAAAGATGAAAACATCTGTGCGAAATGTAAACGCCCATCATGTATTCATCCCAAAATATGTAAGAATTTGAATGTAGACCATTCTCACCTCTTGGATATATACAAGGCTGTAGATAAAATACCTAAGATAAAGAAATCATTTATTGGCAGCGGAGTACGTTACGATATGCTACTGCATCGGAATGAAGATGACAGACTGAATAAGATATCTGAAGAGTACATCAAAGAGCTAATTGTAAATCACGTATCAGGACGCCTTAAAGTTGCTCCGGAGCATACATCCGACAAAGTGCTCAGTTATATGCGCAAGCCTAGCTTCGAGCAATTTTACACTTTTCAGAAAATATTTGAGAAAATAAACAAAGAGTCGGGACTCAAACAACAGCTTATCCCTTATTTTATATCTTCACACCCCGGGTGTACAGAGATAGACATGGCTGAGTTGGCTGTTGCTACCAAACCTTTGGGGTTCAAACTGGAACAGATACAGGATTTCACCCCATCTCCTATGACTGTGGCTACAGAGATATACTATACAGGCTATCATCCATATACGCTGGAAAAAGTATATACAGCACGGACAAAAGAACAAAAATTGGCACAACGTCAATTCTTCTTTTGGTATGATAAAGGTTACCGTCCACAAATCATAAAGGAATTAAAGAGATTGAAAAGAGAAGATCTTTTAAAAAGATTGTACTAAAACCTACATAGAATTATTTACTTTAGTAATATCTTAAATTATTAAACACTCCGCTTATGAAAAACTTAATTCTGCTCATTTTACTATTCCTCCCTCTATATGCTTGCTCCGATAAGAGTAAACAAGAAAAGAAGGAAGCCGAAAGCACGAATACGAATATCAGACACGTAGTTGTTTTTAATCTTAAACACGAGTTGGATGACCCTAAAACAGCTAAATTTCTGGAAGAAGGCAAAGAGAGATTAACAGCCATACCCGAAGTAAAAAATTTCCAGGTATTCCGTCAGGTCAGTAAAAAGACGAATTTCAACTTCTGTTTTTATATGGAATTTGCCGATTCTACAGCATATAAAACATATAACGATAATCCTGAACATGTAAAATTTGTAAAAGAGAGGTGGGAAACAGAGGTTTCAGACTTTATGGAGATCGATCTGGAGAATTATAAATAAGGCGTGCATGTAAATTTAGATGGATTCTAGCTTTACTATTGCACATTTTTACTATTTTTGTGCGATAAACTATTATAAGCTATCGTCGTATTTTTATAAGTAGCTAATAATCAATAAATAGATATAAACATGAGTAACAATTTATTAAAAGGCAAAAGAGGAATTGTCTTCGGCGCATTAAACGAGAAGTCTATTGCTTGGAAAGTAGCTGAGAAAGCTGTAGAACAAGGTGCAATCATAACATTGTCAAACACTCCTATAGCTGTAAGAATGGGTGAGACCAAGGCTTTGAGCGAAAAGCTGAATGCTAAGGTTATTGCTGCTGATGCAACTAGCGTAGAAGATCTTGAGCAAGTCTTTGTTCAGTCTATGGAAGCCCTTGGCGGAAAAATTGATTTTGTACTTCACTCAATTGGTATGTCGCTCAACCTCCGTAAAGGAAGACAGTACGATGACCTTGATTATGGATTTTTAGATAAAACATTGGATATTTCAGCTATCTCTTTCCACAAAATGATGCAGGTAGCGAAAAAACTGGATGCAATTGCAGAAGGTGGTTCCGTTGTTGCCCTTACTCACATTGCTGCACAACGTACATTTACCGGATACAACGATATGGCAGACGCAAAAGCATTGCTTGAGTCATTCGGTCGCAGCTTTGGTTATATATATGGTCGTGATAAGAAGGTACGTGTGAATACAATTTCACAGTCGCCTACTTTAACTACTGCCGGACAAGGTATTGGCGGAATGGATGCATTTTTCGACTTTGCAGAAAAAATGTCTCCTCTTGGAAATGCCAGTGCAGAATCTTGTGCCGACTACTGTATTGTCATGTTCTCTGATTTGACGCGTATGGTAACGATGCAAAACTTGTTCCACGACGGAGGATTTTCTAATATGGGTCTAACTCAGGCAATTGTTGAAGATTATATCGAGAAGAAATAAGCAGATAAAACAATAAAATAGACGAGCGGCCCATAAATAATTATTTATGGGCCGTTTTTTCATATTAATCATTACTTTTGATTTTAATAAAAAATATAAAGGATGACATGCTTATAAAATTATACGAACAAAACCCCAATCAGAAAGAAATTGACAGGGTTGTATCTGTTTTGCAAGATGGCGGACTAATTATATATCCTACCGACACAGTTTATGCTATCGGCTGTGATGCACTCAATGTACGTGCAGTGGAAGAGATATGCAAGATGAAGGATATAAATCCGGCAAAGAGTAATCTTTCTATCATTTGCTATGATTTAAGCAACATCAGCGAATATGCAAAAGTAGATAATGCAATATTTAAACTGATGAAGAAAAATTTACCGGGCCCTTTTACGTTTATACTTAATACAACATCATCACTACCGAAGATATATAAAAACAAAAAAACGGTGGGGATACGTATTCCTGACAACAACATAATAAGAGAGCTTGTTCGCAATCTAGGAAACCCGATACTTACCACTTCGGTGAAAGACGAAGATGAAGTGGTTGAATATACGACCGACCCCGAACTCATTTACGAGAAATATCAAGACAAGGTAGATATCGTTATCGATGGCGGATTTGGAGGTATAGAAGGCTCTACAGTCGTAGATTGTACAAGCGATGAGCCGGAAATAATTCGTCAGGGGAAGGGTGAATTAATTTTGTGAGAAACCATTAAATACATACATTTGTAAAATTCTGCCTTTCGAGGACAAAAATCCACCCAAGGCTAACTATTTTGTCATTTATGAAAGCAAAAAGCATATTTTTATTAGCAATAATTCTATTATCTTTCGATGCATGTAGAGATAAGGAAGAGGAAGATCCGATTACTCCTCCCAAAGAATTAACCGATAACGAACTCACAAACCAGTGGGCTTACAACAAGATGAAAAGTTTGTACCTATGGAATACAAACTTGCCTTCATCACCCGACTACACGCAAGACCCTGAAAATTTCTTTTATGGCATACTCTATAATTATGGAAAGGTTGATGGTGACCGTTTTTCATGGATAGAGGAAGACACTTCTAAAAAAACAAAGGCATTATATGCTGATGCAAATCTAGGATTTGAATATATACCAATGAATTATTTTGCGACCTCTAGCTCCAAAAATACATCTATCGGTCTTTTTGTCCTCTATGTAAATGAGGGGTCTGTAGCTGAAAGCAAGGGATTAAAAAGAGGTCAGGTAATATACAAAGTGAATGATACAGATGTAAACTACGATAATTATTCAACTATCCTGAAAGAAAACACATCACTTTCCCTGTGGATATATAATAATAAAGGTGAAAAAGTGAAGCTGGAAACATTTCAGGCAGCAGAGTCTAAAAAATCACCAATATTCATAAGTAAAGTTATACCCGGAACTAAAATAGGATATTTGATGTATAACGGATTTGAAAGAAGTGCTGATGAAAGTGACGAAAACAACTACGAATATGACATCGAACTAATTGAAAGCATTCGATCATTAAACAGTCAAGGAATAACAGACTTTGTGCTTGATCTTCGCTACAATCCCGGAGGATATCTTACCTCTGCTATGGATCTAGCCAGTGCTTTAGTTCCAAACAGAAAAACCAGTAATATATTTGCAAAAGAAAAATACAACACTCATTTCCAAGACTCTATAGTAAAAAAATATGGTAATGATGTCCTTAATGAGTATTTTCTGGATAAAGTATATGGCACTAGCACATCTATTCCGCAACTGAGCCTTAGTCGTCTATACGTGATTGCTACTGAATATACGGCTTCAGCCAGCGAGTTGATTATACATGGCTTAAAACCTTACATGACAGTTTTCCAAATTGGAAAAACAACAGTAGGTAAAGATAAAGCATCTATGACAGTGAAATCAGATAATTCAAAAATTAAATGGCAACTACAGCCTCTAATTTCCAGACTTACTGATGCAAATGGGAAAGGTGATTATATTAATGGACTAACACCTGATTCTGAGATTTCGGAATGGGAGGAAGGATATACAATGCAATCTGCTTATTATGAAGATGACAACGGAAATAGAGTTGAAACTCAGTGTCCTCTTCTATCAGAATGGCGAGGCGGACTCTCTGAATTGGGAGATACTGCGGAGCCACTCCTTGGGGAGGCAATTGCACAAATAACAACGGGAACTTCTCGCGTGAAGAAAGCAGCAAAAACTGTGAAATCTAGTCAAGGAGCCATTAGAGTTCCTAAACTTAGCCATAATGAACATCTTCAACGAATTATAATAGACCAAGATAAGTTCTCAACTCTAAACAAAAGTAAATAAGACCATAATAGCGAATGAAAGTAATGAAGTTTGGCGGAACATCCGTAGGTTCCGCTACGAATATAGCGAATGTAAAAAAGATAATAGGGACAATAGAAGAGCCTATAGTTGTGGTTGTCTCTGCTTTTAAAGGAATCACAGATAAATTGTTGCTCATATCCAATCTGGCTGCAGCCGGTGATTATTCTTACGAACGAGAGTTTCGTGAAATTATCGAGCAGCATATTACTGTAGTCAGTAAGCTAGATATTCCGGAAGAAGCTCGCCCCTCATTAGAGGCGGATGTGAATAAACTATTGGAAGAGTTGAGTAATATATTCAAGGGAGTATTTCTTATAAACGACCTTTCGGCAAAAACATCGGATAAGATAGTGAGCTATGGCGAACGCTTGTCGTCGCTGATAATAAGCGTTGCATTCTCCGATCTTGACTTTCTAGATGTCACACAATTAATAAAAACAGATTCCTCCTTCGGAAAACATATACCCGATATCGAATTGTCAAGCAAATTGATAAGAGATGCTTTCGACAACTCATCCAAAAGGATTCTTGTTGCAGGATATATATCCACCTGCAAAACAACAGGAGAGATCACTAATCTGGGTCGTGGAGGGTCAGATTATACTGCTGCCATATTTGCTTCAGCACTCGATGCTAATATATTAGAGATATGGTCTGATGTGGACGGCTTTATGTCTGCCGACCCGAAGGTAATTAATGGTGCTCATGTGATAGAGAACCTAACATTTACCGAAGCGACAGAACTTTGTAATTTCGGAGCAAAAATAATCTATCCGCCAACGATTTTCCCTGTCTATCACAAGAATATACCTATTCGTATAAAAAATACTTTTAAGCCCGAAGCTCCCGGTACTTATATTTCTCACGACGGAGATATAAAAAAAGGAAAGGCGATGATAAAAGGTATATCATCTATATCCGACACATGCCTGATAACAGTTCTTGGACTCGGAATGGTAGGTATTATCGGTGTAAACTACCGAATATTCAGGGCTTTGGCAAATAACGGCATCAGTGTTTTCTTAGTATCGCAGGCATCATCCGAAAATAGCACGTCTATTGGTGTACGCACTGCCGACTCCGAACTGGCAGTACATGTTCTCGAAGAAGAGTTTGCCAAAGAAATTGCATTGGGAAGTATCAACCGTGTACAACTGGAGACAGACCTTGCTACAGTAGCTATTGTTGGCGAAAATATGAAGTATACTCCGGGAATTGCCGGCCGGCTATTCGAAACATTAGGGAAGAGCGGTATTAGCGTTATTGCTTGTGCTCAGGGTGCATCGGAGGTAAATATATCTTTTGTTATTAAGAATAAATATCTGAGGAAGGCTTTAAACTCTATTCACGACTCGTTTTTCTTGTCCGACTATAAGGTACTCAATCTCTTTATTGTCGGCATTGGTACAGTTGGAGGAAATTTGATTGAACAAATTAGGCAGCAACAACCGAAGCTGATAGAGCAATACAGCCTCAAGCTGAATGTGGTGGGTATTGCCCGGGGAAAGAAAGCTTTATTTTGTCGTGAAGGGATTAACCTGAATAAGTACAAAGAAGAACTGGACGAAAAGGGAATACCAAGCTCTCCGGAAATTCTAAGAGACGAAATCCTCAACATGAATATATTCAACGCTGTATTTGTAGACTGTACTGCCAGCGAAACCGTTGCCCAGATATACGGAGATCTTCTTTCGCATAGTATTTCTGTGGTTACAGCCAACAAAGTGGCTGCATCTTCGGCTTATGACAATTACATAAAGCTAAAGAATACGGCACGCGAAAGAAACATTAAATTCCTTTTCGAGACAAATGTAGGTGCAGGTCTTCCTGTAATCAATACGATGAACTCTCTTGTAAACTCAGGAGATAAAATAGTAAAAATAGAAGCTGTACTCTCGGGAACACTCAATTATATATTCAACACAATCAGTGCCGATATACCTTTCAGCAAGGCAATCTATATGGCTAAGGAATGCGGCTTCTCAGAGCCGGACCCTCGTATCGATCTCAGCGGTATGGATGTAATACGAAAACTCGTTATCTTAACCCGCGAGGCTGGCTACCGAGTAGAACAAACAGAAGTTAAGAAGAACCTATTCATACCTCAAGAGTATTTTGACGGTACAATAGAAGAATTCTGGGCTACGATCAGAAATCAGGATGCCGAGTTTGAAGAAAGGCGCAAAAAGCTCGAAAACGAACACAAGCATTTGCGATTTGTTGCCAAATACGAGAACGGACACTGTGAAGTCGGGCTTCAGGAAGTTGGGCAAAACCATCCATTCTACGATTTGGAAGGCAGCAACAACATCATACAAATAACGACCGAAAGATATAACGAGTATCCGATGATAATAAAAGGATATGGTGCAGGAGCAAGTGTCACGGCAGCAGGGGTATTCTCTGATATTATCAGCATTGCAAATGTGAGGTAACTTCAAATAGCAAGATTTTATTTAAACTTATAACATAACTAACTCCCCCATTACGACAATAGGGGAAGGAAAGGAGACCCTAAATGAAAACAATTATAATTCTAGCAGACGGTGCTGCTGATGAGCCTATTGCCGAACTCGGAGGTAAGACTCCGTTACAAGCTGCAAAAAAACCATATATAGATATGCTGGCGGCTAAAGGGAAAAGTGGAGAACTGGATACAATCCCGGCAGGCTTCAAACCCGGCAGTGAGATAGCCAACCTATCGGTACTGGGATACGATGTTCCCAAAGTATTTGAAGGAAGAGGTTCACTCGAAGCAGCAAGCATGGGGGTGGATATACTTCCCGGAGAGATGGCTATGCGATGCAATCTGATCTGTATAGAAGATGGTAAAATAAAGAATCATTCAGCGGGACATATTTCAAGTGAAGAAGCCAAAGAATTGATTCTTTTCTTAGATAAAGAACTAAACGATGGTAAAGTAAGCTTCTATCCGGGAGTTTCATACCGCCACCTTTTAAAACTAAAAGGCGGAAATAAGAATCTCGATTGTACTGCTCCCCACGATGTTACAGGAACACCGTATAAGGAGGTTCTAATAAAAGCAGAAACGACAGAAGCACAAGAAACAGCCGACTATCTGAATCAGCTCATTATAAAATCTCAGGAACTGCTCAAAGACCATCCGGTAAACAAGAAGCGCATTGCAGAGGGCAAGGATCCTGCAAATAGTATTTGGCCATGGTCTCCGGGGTACCGCCCGCAGATGCAAACATTGCAAGAACTGTTTGGAATCAAAAGTGGATCGGTGATTTCTGCTGTAGACTTAATCATGGGTATTGGTGTATATGCAGGACTGAAATTAATCCACGTAGAAGGAGCAACGGGGTTGTACGACACCAACTATGAAGGAAAGGCGCAAGCTGCGATAGAAGCCCTTAAAAAAGACGATTTCGTATATCTCCACATAGAAGCGAGTGACGAGGCAGGACATGAAGGAGATTATGAACTGAAAACTAAAACAATCGAATATCTTGACAATCGTGTTGTAAAAACAATATATGAAGCAACAAAAGATTGGGACGAACCTCTAACAATTGCTATTTTACCTGACCACCCTACCCCATGTGCTATAAAAACTCATACAAATAAGCCTATACCGTTCATCATATACCGTTCCAACGGAGAAGCTGACAGTGTACAAGTTTACGATGAGTTTGAATCTCCGAAGGGAGCATACGGATTGATACGAGGGAAAGAATTTATGGAAACATTATTTAGCGATAAATGAAAAAAGGAGAAGGTTGAACCTTCTCCTTTGCTATTATTTTTTGAATAGACTTATTTCTTTATCCATTCTTTTTTAACTTCATCATAGATATTCACAAGTTTGATCTTAAACCAAAGTGTTGTATATCCGGGTATTACCTGCACTCCACTGCTATATGATCCTACAGTTCCATAACCAAGTAAGTAAGGAATACAAACCTCGGCTTGTTCATCTATTTTCATATTCTGAAGCATGGTAGCAAATCCATCAATTAACCCACCATTCACTCTAGTCCTAAGTACTATTCCATTTTTGTCACCTTCGGTACTATCAAATGTATATTTAGTATCGTCCAAGCGGAAAAACCAACCTTCATATCTTACAGAAACACTATCCGTAAAAATAGCATACCGATCTATTGAAGGTTCATCTCCGGGAACGAAATCAGTTATCGATTTCCAATATACACTTCCATTACCACTTTGCGAAGGGCGGGCTGTATATCCTGAAGAAGAGGCATCTCTTACCTGCTGTTCATTATATGTTTTCCATTCTTGACTTACAGTGCTGTCATCGTCATCATTCACGCATGAGCCGAAAGAGATGAGAACACCAAATAAAACAGCTAATATTAAAATTCTTCTATTCATATATTCATTATATGGGTTACAATCGGCTTTAACCAATTGTTTTCAATAAATTCTTCATACTTACCTTATCAGCAATAATATCCGATAATTTGTCTATAGCCACACGTTCCTGCTGCATGGTATCACGATAGCGGATTGTTACAGTATTATCCTGCAATGACTGGTGGTCTACAGTAACACAGTAAGGAGTTCCTATCGCATCCTGACGGCGGTAACGCTTGCCGATACTGTCCTTCTCATCGTATTGACATTTAAAGTCAAATTTCAGAGTATCAATAATTTCACGTGCTTTCTCAGGAAGGCCGTCTTTTTTTACCAAAGGTAATACAGCAAGCTTGATAGGAGCCAGAGCTGCCGGCAATCTTAATACTACACGAGTTTCTCCGTCTTCTAACACTTCCTCTGCATAGGCAGCCGAAAGTGTAGATAAGAACATACGGTCTACACCGATAGACGTTTCAATAACGTAAGGAGTGTATGATTTATTGAGTTCAGGATCGAAATATTGTAATTTTTTACCTGAAAACTTCTCATGGCTTGCCAAGTCAAAATCGGTACGAGAGTGTATGCCTTCTACTTCTTTAAATCCGAATGGCATTTCAAATTCGATATCAGTTGCTGCATTTGCATAATGGGCAAGCTTGTCATGGTCGTGGAAACGATATTTATTATCACCGAAACCAAGCGACTTATGCCATTTCATGCGAACCTCTTTCCATTTTGCAAACCAATCGAGCTCTTCTCCCGGACGAACGAAGAACTGCATCTCCATCTGTTCGAACTCACGCATACGGAAGATAAACTGACGAGCTACAATCTCGTTACGGAATGCTTTACCAATCTGGGCAATACCGAAAGGAATCTTCATACGCCCTGTTTTTTGCACATTCAGGAAATTTACAAAAATACCCTGTGCAGTCTCAGGACGAAGATATACTTTCATTGCACCATCGGCAGTAGATCCCATCTCGGTAGAAAACATAAGATTGAACTGACGAACCTCAGTCCAGTTACGTGTTCCGCTGATAGGGTCAACGATCTCGCAATCGAGAATGATTTGACGTAATTCTTCGAGGTTACTATCATTCAAAGCTTTTGCAAAACGAGCATGTACTTCATCACGCTTAGCCTGATTTTCTAATACACGAGGATTGGTTTGACGAAACATGGCTTCATCGAAACTCTCTCCAAATCGTTTTGCAGCTTTTTCTACTTCTTTATTTACTTTGTCGTCTATCTTAGCCAAATAATCTTCGATCAGAACATCGGCACGATAACGCTTTTTACTGTCTTTATTGTCAATCAAAGGATCGTTGAATGCATCAACGTGCCCGGATGCTTTCCAGATAGTAGGATGCATAAAGATAGCAGAATCAATACCAACAACATTTTCATTCAAAAGTACCATACTGTCCCACCAGTATTTTTTGATGTTGTTTTTTAATTCTACACCCATTTGCCCATAATCATATACGGCACTTAGCCCATCATATATTTCACTAGACTGAAAAACAAAACCATACTCCTTGCAATGGGAAACTATCTTCTTAAAAACATCTTCTGACATATTCCTATGACTCTTTTTTACGTTATCTAATAAACAAACAGAACATATCTAATGCCTTATATTGTAAGTTATAATCATTCTGAAAGAGATTATACTTAAACAGGCAATAAACAGATCTGACCTAAAATGAATAAGTTGCACAAAGTAAGCATTTTTTTTTGATATAAAACAGAAGGGTGTTTAACGAATTCTATTGATTTTACACTCTATATAAAAAAACTTATCTTCGTTGTCACTAAAACAAATGTATTCTGATGAGATATTTATATCTTTTACTATTCATCTTTACAACCCTTTCAACTGTGGCTCAAACAGTTGAAAGCAACCCATCAGGATATGTGCAAGGCTCTGTGTATGACTCAATAACAAAAGATCCTATCCCATTTGCCACCGTCAGGCTGCTTAATGAGGCAGATAGCAGCTATATAAAAGGGGTTGCAACCAACGAAAAAGGCAATTTCAAGCTATCGGTTACGAAAGGAAAATACATTTTGGAGGCTTCTTTTTTAGGATATAAAAGATTTTTACAAAACTTTAATATTTCTACACAAAATCCGGGCTATTCATTTGGGAATATCTATCTCGTAGAAAATACCATTCAGCTCAAAGATGCCATTGTAGAAGCTAAAGTCCCCGATATATTGGTCAAAGGCGACACCATCGAATATAATGCCACATCATATACATCTCAGGAGAGTGATATGCTGCAAGACATAATAAAAAATATGCCCGGAGTAGAGATAGACGCACAGGGTAATATATCGGCAAATGGAAAGCCTGTGAAAAAAATACTGGTAGACGGAAAAGAATTTTTCGGAAATGATATTCCGATGGCATTGGCAAACCTACCGGCAAACATGATAAAAAAACTCCAACTCTATAAAGAGGAGTCTGAAACAGCAAAAGTAACCGGATTTAAAGATAAAGATCCCGATCAGGTACTGAATCTCGTTGTAAAAGAAGAACTGAAACAGAGCATCTTTGGAGAAGTAAAAGCCGGATATGGTAGTGACGACAGATACGCCAATAAAGCAATAACAAACTACATGCGCAACGACAATCAGGTGTCTTTAGTCGGAGAAATGAGTAATACCAATGACAATGGGTATCCGATGGGTATGGACAACGGGATTGAGAAGAATAAAAATCTGGGCGCAAATATCTTTCTCCAGCCTTCAGAAAAAATCAGAGTAGGTGGCAGCATCCGCTATGCGGATAACGACAACCTGATGGAAACAAAAACCAATACTCAGACTTTCTTATCTTCGGGTGATCGTTTCTCCAAACAGGATGCATCGTACCGCAGCAAAAGAGAAAATGCAAACTTAGGAATGAACCTGCAATGGAAACCCGATTCGCTCACTACCATTTTTGCACGGTCATACATCAGCCTCAACAACACGAATAATATTCAAAGCTCGACCAATCTTTCTTACGTAGCCGAAAAAGATACCACATCAGGATATTCGAATAGTCAATCGAAAGGTGATGGTTACAACATAAATAATTTTGTAACTATCGGCCGAAAATTGAATGATAAAGGGAGGACGGTGAGCCTTACTTTCAACAATTCGATCAGAAAGGATAACAGCAAAGGAAGCAGTTATTCCCGCACCACATATAGCGAAGGCAAGGATGATAAAATAATAGATCAACAAAACAAGACTGATAATAATACCAACAACTACACTTTATCACTATCGTATGTAGAGCCATTGGGAAAAGACCATAGACTACAGTTTGCATATTCGTATGGGATAAATAATTCGGAGCGGATGCGTGATGTACGCAAAAAAGATGGTGCAGGCAATTACACAATTCTGGATACGGCTTATGCACGAAATACCGAGAATAGATATGTAAATCAAAATATAAGTTTGAACTTCCAGACGACTAAGGAAAAGTATAATTATACGATAGGGCTAAGTATCGATCCGTCATATTCGCGAAGCAAAGTAAGTGTTGCCGATTCTATCATCGAAAACTTGAAGCAGAATGTCATCAACTTTTCGCCAACTCTAAATTTTTCGTATCAGCCAAACGATCACACCAACCTAGATATCAGCTATTCGGGATCGACCAGTCAACCGGGGATCACTCAGCTGTCTGCCGATACCGTTATCGTTAGTGCACTATCTAAATATTATGGAAACCCAAATTTGAAACCAAGCTATAGCAACAACTTCAACGTCTATTATCGGAAATCTGACTACGCCTCAAATCGTTATATGATGCTTTCGGGAGGATTTAATTACACATTCAACAACATTGTGGATTATACTCTGATAGATGATTTGGGGAACAGTACGAATACATATAGAAATGTAAACGGTAATATGGGCGCAAATATAAATTTTATATTCAATACCCCATTACGAAACAAGAAATTCACGGTAGACAACAGCACCTATGCTAATTATTACAAAAATATTGGCTACACGAACGGTGAAGAGGCGAAAACACATAATATAGTACTTAGCGAAAAAGTTTCAGGGAAGTTTAAGGTTGACAAACTTGAAACACGCCTCGAACTGGGTATGACATATAACATAACAAAGAATAATTTGTCGAATGTGCAGGATAGAAACACATCCAACTACAATATCCAACATTCTGTGTTATGGAAACTACCCTACGATTTTTCGATACAGAACTTCCTCAATATGACATATTATGCAGGGTATGGCGATGATTTTAAGAAGAAAGAAATACTTTGGAATGCTTCTGTCTCAAAACTATTCCTGAAAAAGAAAAGAGGTACATTGAAGGTGGAGTTCTATGATATACTGAACGACAGAAATAATCTGTCACGGTATGTAAGCAGTAACTACATGTCAGACTCGCGCACGAATAGCATCAACAGATACTTCATGTTTAGCTTCTCTTATAAGTTTAATATTATCAAGAGTAAGGGAAAAAGTAATGATGGCGATATCGACGAAATAGAATACAATTAAAGACTCAGGCTTACCTCCCGGCTTCCATCCTCTTGTACTTTTACATAAACATTTACCGTATCTTTTGGCAGTAAAGTGTCAACTTTCTCGGGCCATTCGATAAAGCAAAGGCTGCCGCTATAAAAGTAATCTTCGTAGCCAAAATCAAAAACTTCCTCAATTTTATTGATACGATAAAAGTCGAAATGATAGATCAATTCTCCACTGTCGGAACGATATTCGTTTACGATAGCAAACGTAGGGCTGTTGATGGTATCAGATACTCCGAGATTCTCGCAGACAGCTTTTATAAATGTCGTTTTACCTGCTCCCATATCTCCATGAAAAGCAAATACAGTATTATCGCCCATAGCACGGATAAACTCGAGAGCCGCCTCGTCTATTTTATCTAGTGATTCTATCTTTATATTCATATTCAAAATTATTTTACGATGTACCTTCTGATTGCAAAGATATATTTTGGAAAACAAATTTTCTGTTATTTCCCGATCAAAGTAATAAAAGGAACAATCATTTCTTCGAGCGAAATACCCCCATGCTGAAATGTATCTGTGTAATAAGACGCATAGTAATTATAATTGTTAGGATAAGCAAAAAAATCGTCGCCTGTAGCAAAGATATACTTAGAGCTGATATGCAATGCGGGCAAACCTATCTTTTCGGGAGAATGGATGTCGTATACTTTTTTGCGGTCATAATCCAGATTGCGCCCTACCTTGTAACGAATATTCGTATTCACCGTCTTATCGCCGATTACCTTGAGCGGATTTTTTACCCGTATCGTTCCATGATCGGTAGTCAAAATAATTTTATATCCCATTGCTTTTGCCTTCTTCAGAATATCCATTGTACTCGAATGCTTAAACCAAGACCGAGTCAAAGAACGATAAGCTGCTTCGTCGGATGCAAGTTCCCGTATCATTCTCGATTCTGTGCGGGCATGGGAAAGCATATCCACAAAGTTGATAACAACTACATTGAGTTGCTTATTGCTTAGCCGATCCATCCCTTGCAGCAGTTTTTCTCCCGATGAAGAGGACAATAGCTTATTGTATGAGAATGTATAATTTTTTCTGTATCGCTCAATCTGGGTTTGCAGTAAGGCTTCTTCATTCAGATTTTTACTTTCATCCTCGTCTTCATCCACCCAAAGATCGGGATACAATTTGGCCATCTGAGAAGGCATCAACCCCGAAAAAATAGCGTTGCGTGCATATTGAGTCGCAGTGGGTAATATGCTTAGGTATTCATCTTCGGAAATTGTAAAATCATTTGCCAAAAGATCTTTTATATCAGACCACTGATCGAGTCTGAAATTATCAATAAGGATAAAGAATAATTTTTCGCCATTATCCAAGAGTGGAAATACTCTCTGCGAAAAAAGCTCAGGGCTTATCAAAGGTCTCTTATCCGGATTTTCAACCCACGACTCATAATTCTTCTTTACAAACTTACAGTAACTATTATTGGCTTCATTCTTTTGTATCCGAAGCAAATCCATTAAGGGGCTGTCTGATGCTGCCAGCTCAAGCTCCCAATAAACAAGCTTTTTGTATATATCCACCCATTGCTCGTACGTATTCGAATCATTTATCTGCGCACTGATTTTATTAAATTCTTCACGATAGCCCTCAACCGTAACCTCTGAAACGATATCGTCCTTGTGCAAGTTTTTCTTGATGGAAAGAAGAATTTGATTGGGATTGACGGGCTTGATAAGATAGTCTGCTATCTTTTTCCCGATGGCATGAGTCATAATCCCTTCATCTTCGCTTTTTGTAATCATAATAACGGGAATATTGGGATTGATCTCTTTGATGATGCTTAATGCATCGAGACCCGAAACACCCGGCATATTTTCGTCAAGAAAAACAATGTCGAAAGATTCACTTTTTATACTATCAACAGCATCCTGACCGCTATTTACGGGGGTGACTTCATATCCCTTCTCTTCTAAAAAAAGGATATGCGATCGTAGCATATAAATTTCATCGTCAGCCCAAAGTATCCGTCTTTTCCTCATTTATAATCTATTAAATAAAGCAAACCACATAATTTGAAGATAAAGTGGCTTGCTATATCATTCGTTGCACTTTATTATCAAAAGTACAAACAGAAGTTCAATATGAAAATTTGAGATTGTTAAACTTTATTATTTAAACTCCTTGTTTATTTCGTTCAACAAATACTCTTTGGGATCGGAGCTATATTCCCAAAACATCACTCCTCCCATTTTATTATCCAATACATACTTGCATTTTTCTTTTACTGACTCCTCATCGTCGTAAGTAACAAATACTCCTTTGTAGAAATTGAACAAGTATGGCGCACGTGCACTCTCATCCCAATATCGATAATATTCGTTCTGATTTACAAGGCTATCCTTGATGTAAGTATACCCCCTACCCCTTATTTGTTCTGCAACAGGATCGCCAATACCTTTAGACGCTCCTTTCTTCAGATTAAAAGCACGTCCGTAAAAAGCAATACCCATCACTAGCTTTTCGGCGGGAACACCAGCGGCTAAATATGCCTTTACGGCTACATCAGCCCCTTGCTTTTGCGGATATTTATCCGAAGGATAGAGGTTGGTATGATGTATCGCCTGTTCATTACTTTGCGAATCGTATGTCATTATATTTATATAGTCGAGATATTGCTGTGCTTTATTCATTTCGGTGCTATCTACAAACTGCTGAAAACCACCAACAGCCGTTGTTAATAGATATTTCTTATCAGTCTCTTTTTCCAAAGCATCAAGTTCATCTCTGATAGCAGCAAACATCAACGTATAATTATGCTTGTCTTCGGGACGATATACATTCCCCACATCACCCGGAAGAGCAGGATATTCCCAATCGATGTCTACCCCATCGAGATTGTTATTTTTCATGATTTCCACCGCAGATTTAGCAAATATTTTCTGTCCTTCAGTAGTCAGTACGGCATCCGAAAAATTACGGCTCCAAGACCAGCCTCCGATAGAGATCAGGATTTTGAGATCAGGGTTTTGCTGCCTCAATTCGTTTAGCTTCCTGAAATTGGTCGTATCGGTCGCCTCGTTGGTAAGAAATGCTTTTCCATCCTTTACATCGACAAAGGCATAGTTGATATGCGTAATTTTGTTAGGCGAGATTTTGTCTACATCCACTAAACCATTATATCCTCCCACATAAGCGATGATAACGGGGCGTGAAGGTTCACCTGATGTCTTTGACTTCTTGCCACACGAACAGAAACCCGTGAAAATAAGGGCACATAGAATGCCATACGTAAAGATGTTTTTCATGCTATTATTTTTTTGATAGTTTGCTTTGAATACAAAACTAAGAAAAATAAGTGTAAATTAATCAGTTAGCAAAAGAGATTTATTTTTCAATATATGACTTAATAGCCACTACGTACTCCTCAAAAATTTTCTCATAGAAAGTCCGTATTTCATTTCATTAAAATTATCTCATTATAAAGAGCTCTTTGATATAATGGGATATTTTAGGTAGTTACACAATAAAGAAAAGTGACAATAAAAAACAGGATAAAAAGTGTCACTTTTGTCACCTTTTAACAATTCCGCTTCAACAAAAGACATAGAAAATAAAAACGGCATAAGCCATAAAGCCCATGCCGTCATTATATGATATGATATTATTTATAAGCTATCTCCAAAATCTTCTCTGAATTTAGCCATCAATCGCTGCGGCCAATCATTTATCGGTTCGAGCCCTCCCATAAAAAAGCGAAGAACAGGCGGTTCGTATACGAATTTCAGCCCTCCTATCAGGTTGCGATTTTCATATAGCCATGTCATCCGATCTTCCACATATTTGATTTGTGAAAGAGTAAACACACGACGAGGAACAGCCAAGCGAAGTAATTCCATATCTGCATAAGTCTCGTTGCCATATTCATCACGCTGGTTAGATACCGACCCTCTCTCCATACCACGTACACCCGAGATAAGGAAAAACGCAGCGGCTAAGGCACCCGCCGGATATTCTTTTTGAGGGATATGAGAACAAATTTCCATCGCATTGACGTGTGCGCCTAATACACCGGGAGGTGTCACTACAGGAATGCCTTTCTTTTCGAAAGCATTAACCAAATATTCAATAAACTGCGGGCTTTGGCATATCATACCCTCATCCAATGTTTCATACAGTCCGATGGCAATAGCTTCTATCTCACGAACCGACATACCGCCATAGGTAAGGAATCCTTCGAACAGAGGAACAAGCGGTTCCAACTCTTTCATGATGGCGTAATCATTTGTGCAGATACCGCCGCCACGTGACGAACTCAGTTTTCGTGCCGAGAAGTAAACCAAGTCGGCAAGATCGGTCATTGCAAGAATAATCTCAGCCATCGAGCTGTTCTTAAATTCCTCCTCACGTTGCTTGATCAGCCATGCATTTTCTCCTAGCAAACTAGCATCGAGGACAAGGCGTATTTTGTATTTATCGGCAATAGCACGCACACCCCGAAAGTTTTCCATCGAGAAAGGCTGTCCGCCAATAAGGTTGGTAGATGCTTCCATGCGGATATAAGGAATATTGGCAGCACCATGTTTGTTGATGCATTTCTCGAGCTTTTCAAGGTTCATATTCCCTTTAAACGGGTGCTTGCTATTTATCACATAGGCTTCATCATAGAGCAATTCTTCGATTTTACCGCCATATTGGGTAATGTGTGCCATTGCTGTAGTGAAGTGATAGTTCATCGGCACAATGCTTCCCTTACGAATATAAGCGTTGGATATAATATTCTCCGCTGCGCGTCCTTGATGTACGGGAAGAAGATATTTTTTACCGAGTACTTCCTCCACAGCTTTCTGATAGCGGACAAAGCTTTGCGATCCGGCGTAAGCATCATCGGCGATCATCATAGCACCCATCTGGCGATCACTCAATGCATTGGTACCGCTGTCGGTAAGCATATCCAGGAATACATCTTTTGTGTCGAGCCTGAATGTATTGAATCCGGCTTCGTAAAGAGCTTCCAAACGACGTTCAATTGGGACTAAATGTAATTTTTGTACAACACGCACCTTGTGCAATTCCAGCGGAATACTTTCTCCACTGTAGAATTTAATCTTAGAAGAGTTTTCTGACATGATATTAGTTTATAGTAATGCTAAAAATTAGATTTCGCAATTTATAAATAAATATCTGATAAACAAATGAAAAAGATGCAAGGAAGTGGCTAATATGCAAAATTTACTCGTTTTAATTTCTTTTTTGAAACAAATAGTCATAATTTTAAAAAGGAACAATTCCCTTGCTTTATTTGTTAAATTAGTTACTCTCCGAATAATGTATAAACATCAAATATAAATTACATGGAAAAAGTAAAATTGAATAATGGTATAGATATACCATGGGTTGGACTAGGCGTATTCCGCTTGGAAGACAACAAGGAAGCTGAAAAGGTGATCGGAACCGCATTGTCAGTTGGATACAGGCATATTGACACAGCCATGTATTATCACAACGAAGAAGCTGTAGGAAAAGCAATTAAAAACTCGGGTATTCCTCGGGAAGAAATATTCGTAACCACAAAGATGTGGAACTCAGACCAGCGAAGCGGTAAGGTAAAAGAAGCCTTTGAGACCAGCTTGAAAAAACTTGATCTCGATTACATCGATCTATATCTGGTTCACTGGCCTGTAGAAGGGAAGTTCATAGAAACATGGAAAAAGTTTGAGGAAATATATGAAACAGGTAAAGTAAAAGCAATTGGCGTCAGCAATTTCAAGCAATACCACTTGGAGGCAT
Organism: Dysgonomonas mossii DSM 22836; assembly: GCF_000213575.1. Lineage (GTDB taxonomy): Bacteria > Bacteroidota > Bacteroidia > Bacteroidales > Dysgonomonadaceae > Dysgonomonas > Dysgonomonas mossii. The sequence goes on along the minus strand of NZ_GL892004.1, from coordinate 321,237 downwards.
TGGCGAAAGAATCGACTATAACTCCTGCCGTAAATCAGATAGAATTGCATCCATACCTTGTACAAGAAAATGATTTGAGCTATTGCAAGAAAGCAGGTATACGTGTAGAAGCATGGAGCCCGTTTGCGGCGAATCAGACGGGATTGTTCGACGAAAAGACATTGACTAACCTCGCAGACAAGTATTCGAAATCTCCGGCTCAGATAATACTCCGTTGGGATTACCAACGTGGAGTAGTAACCATCCCTAAGTCAGCAAACGAGAAGCGCATGGTTGAGAATCTGGATATCTTCGATTTCAGCCTGAACGATGATGAAATCAAAAGCATAAACTTGCTGGATAAAAATCTGCGTATCGGACCTGACCCGGATCATGTAGATTTCTAAAAATGCTTATCACGCAATTCATTAAAGCAAGTAAGAAATAGGGTAATGATATACGTCGGGTGGTTAAAATATGAGCTTTATAATAATTTCATTTCGCATATCATTACCTTTGCATCCAAAATAAAAAAGACGAATGGAAAATAAATTCTATAAAGAATTTGGAGAGCTTCTTACAAAACATTTCCCATATAAGGTTCAGAAAATATCGATAAATGCGGGATTTACTTGTCCAAACAGGGATGGGTCGAAAGCCGTAGGAGGATGTACATATTGCAACAACCAAAGCTTTAGCCCGGGATATGGAGGAAAGCAACGCAGTGTTAGCGACCAACTCAGAGATGGCATCGCTTTCTTCTCTTACAAATATCCTGAAATGAAATACCTTGCATACTTTCAGTCATACACGAATACTTATGATAGTATCGAGAAGCTGATTGAGCTGTATGAAGAGGCATTGTCATATCCCAATGTTGTGGGGTTGATTATCGGCACACGCCCCGATTGCATGCCGGACGAGCTACTTGATTATTTTGCTGAGTTAAATAAAAGAACTTTCCTCATCATAGAATATGGCTTGGAGTCAACGCTTGATTCTACCCTCCAATTTATCAATCGTGGACACACGCATCAGGAAAGTGAAGAGGCTATACTCAAAACTGCAGCTAAAGGGATATATACGGGTGCGCATCTTATTCTCGGCCTACCTCATGAAAGCCGTGAGCAAGTACTGGCACATGCCGACGTAGTAGCCAAGCTTCCACTGACAACTATAAAGCTACACCAGCTACAACTGATAAAAGGAACAGTAATGGCAAGGCAATATCGGGAGCATCCGGAATGGTTCAATCTGTTCGAGGTAGACGATTATATTGACCTATGCATCGACTTTGCCGAGAAGCTTAATCCCGACTTTATCATAGAGCGTTTTATTTCTCAATCGCCGAAACAACTACTGATAGCGCCTGATTGGGGGTTGAAAAACTTCGAGTTCACCGCCAAAGTATTGAAAAAATTCGAGGAAAGAAAGACGTGGCAGGGACGGTTGTATCGTAAATAATTACTTTTTATCTTCTTTCTCTTTACTCTCTTTTTTCCCGGTAAAGAAGTTCTTAACCTTTGAGAAAAACTGAGTTACTTTTTTCGCTATGTTTTGCTTCTGTTGCGAAACACCCACCGACTCAGCAAGAGCAGGCTGCAATATCTGCCAAAAGTAATTAAATGTGGAGTGATAAGGATCACGATCGAGCGTTACATCAGCCACACGAGGTTTTGACCGCTTACTATTCGGATTATTAGACCGCACAAGAATATTGGCAATCCGTGACAAAAACTTATTTTGCTCTTCAATTTCTATATCTTTGAATATGGTTAATTTAAGGTCGTTGTACCTAAACAACATATTGGCTCTGGCATCTACACTGGAAGCCTCTGTCCTAAAATAGAAATCCTGCAATATACCACTCTGCAACTCAACTTTTGCTAAAGGGAGAAATACATCATTCAATCTCCTCATATCAAACTGCTTCATATTTGCCTCTAATACAAAACAATCATAATCAGCACTTACGGGAATATCCCAGCGAGCAGAAAAAGGGCCTCCCATAAATTTACCATCTACATCTAAACGAATAAATTGTTCGGGATAAGAAGCTATATTTGTCAAGCCGCTTATCTTACCATTCATATTGTCAAAGTGAATCTTACCTGATATATTTCCATTTTTGGGCAGCTCTTCATACAGCACAGAGAAATTATTAACATTCGCCGAATCTATATCTAGCTGAACAGGAAGTTTCTGTATTTTTTCATAGATCAACGGCATAATATTATGCTCTATCTTTATTTGCTGATTCTTAAGGTTCAACAGAACTACATTATCTATCTTTAGATGCTTAGCCTTTATCTTATTATCGGCTGTCAAAGCTGAATAATCGAGTCCTGAAAGCTGAAGCTTACCCATTGTAAAATCGAACCAGTCTTTATGCTTCGGATGTTTGTATGCAAATTCAAATTTGGGATAAGTAGATTTCATCTTCACATCCGACACTTCCGCTATCTGCCCTTTCTTATCTATATTGATATTGCCAAAACTAAGGGTATAGAACCCATCCATGATTGGAAAAGAAAGGTCTTTCGTATTAAAACGAATATCAGCTAGGTCAAATTTTTTCTTTTGTGTATCTAAAGTCAGACCACGAAGAAAGAGGCTGGTCTCGTTCAGCTTTTGCCTTTCCTCTATGTTGTCTCTCTTAGAATTAGAGTAACTGATATTTGCATCTGTAAGATTAAACTCTCCGACTGACAGATTATGAAAATAGGGCTCAATAAAAGAATAAATATCCTTTCGTGAAGAAACAGTTTGCGAATCTATATCCTGCTTTTCTATAGAGTGCTTGCGTATATCCAAAGTCGGTTTATAAAAATTGATAGCAGCCAAACCTAACGAAGATCCAGCTTCCTTCTTGATCCAGCTAAGACCTGAAAAATCAAACTGTGCAATCTTAAAATCAAGTGTATCGGAAGGTCGATTCAGATTAACTCCTGCATTTGAAACGACAAGCCTACCGATATTGATGTTTCTACCGAGGAATTCAAGATCTATTTTACGACTTGCCCCCTTGTCTAATTTTTCTTTGTTGCTACTATTCGCATAATATACCCGTGGAGACTGCAACATTAACTCTCCGATATTCAAATTGTGATGAATATTCCATTTCAAAGAATCCAATTTAAATGCAGTCAATTCGGCTCTCAAACTATCTTCATCATTACCGATATAAATAAATTGGGGATCAGTAACGGACAAATTATCGACAGAAAGCTTGGTTATAAAAGAAGATTTTTCTGAAGACAGGGCTTTCTTCTTATTATCTCCTCCATCTATTTTTGTTTTCATTACCTTTACCCGAGGAGCTTCAACAAAGAAGTCTTTAACCGCAATTGTTTTATCCTTGAAGTAGTCAATATTGTCAAAGCCTGTAATCTGTATCAGGGGCGAAGCAATATCATAAACCACGGAGGCCTGTTCCCAACATTTGGCTTGCGGAGTTAGTTTTATATCCTTCAACACCATTTCCCCCGTACTGGTAGATACGTCCGCAGCAGCTATCTGCAATTGATATTTCTTCCCGAATAGGAGATTATCAAAATCCCTAAAGGAAAGACTGATATCGTCACTCGTGAATAAATAGGGTGAAGTCACTCGAGTCTCTTTACTGATAAGAAATTTGGACGCATGGAAATTCAAATCTTTCAGACGAAAGGTTTCATCATCTTCCTTATTATGATATATCAGATTTGCATTCTTCAGGTTTATTCTTTTTACAGATAAGAAATCGGAATACGGTGTAAAAAAACCAAGGACATTTTCGGGTGAAACCTCCTTTTTATCTTTCGATTTGTCTTTCTTTTTTTCCGTTAATTTAAAATATTCAATATTAGGCGATTCAATATTAAGTAGCTCAGCAGAAACCCCTGTAGTATATTCGAGTCCATCAACTCTTATAGATTTCACATTTCCGAACAAATAATCCTTCCTAGTATTGGTCGATAAAGGCTTGATTTTTATATCTGATATTTCAAATTTTTCAGTATTCGTATCCAAATACAAGCGTTTTACATTTAACTCAGAATTATTGCTTCTTTGTGTTCCTTTAATATTATCTGCTATCATCGTGAAATTATCGACATACCAGAATTTCCTCAACTTTTCGGAAAGAGAATCTACAAGAAAATCATTGGCATGGAAATCAAACTTTCCCAGCGTATAAACATCCGTAATGTTATTTTGAGTATGTACATAATTAAATTTGGTTTCTTCTACACTTATATTGTCTATAGATGTACGATAAAGAATAGGAGACAGTATTGTATACAAAGACCAAGGCTCATCTTGCAGACTCTTCTCTTCCACAGGGATAGAGTCGTCCGATGCTCCCTGTACGCTATGATACTGTATGTCTGTAGACCTGATATCGAAAGTACGAGCATGAAGGTGATTTAATCCTTTTCTCCTTTCAAATCCAACTCCCTTCACCTTCACCTCATCCACTGTAGCCTTTAGATAGTCTCCGGTTTTCTCAAGCCGATGTGCCCAAAATTCATCTTTAGGGTGAATATCCACCCCGTCAATTTGAATAATGGAATCGATCGTACTCAGTTGAATATTCTTCGTATTCAGAATGATTTCGTCACTATACAAAAGAGATTGCGGAGTACTTGCCGAGAACTCAAAATTATCGCACAATAGAAGCTTTCCCGATTCTGAAGAATTTTCATCCAACAAGAAATTAAATGCAAAAAAGTTAGCTTCCTTCAATCCGTACACAACAGGTGATACAGAATCGACCACAGTATATGAAACATTCATATTGGTGAGGTTGATCCTACTTACTGCAAGTCGGTTTATATAAGGAGATACAATTTGATATAGTGTTTGCGACTTTCTATTTTTATGCTGCTCATCGAGAGTATCTGTTGAATATGTAGGTTCAAAAACTTTTATATCCGGCGAATTTACCTCAAAGAGATTAAACTTCAACTTTTTGTAATCCCGATGCCAAGTCAGGTTAACGCCTTTGAAGTGAATTTCTTCAACATTAATTTTATAATATACTTTGGGAAGGCTATCTCCCTGTTGCCATTGATCAAATACAAGAGAGTCGGGAACAAGTTGTAGACCGTATATAGAAAGCTCTCCCGAAAGGAACCCTACAGAGAGCTTCTCGAAGGAAAAGCGATAAAAACCATTCGTTGCATTGGATACTGCTTCCGCCAACGTTTTATTCAACTTGTCTTTAAGGCGATAAGTCATATACCAGTTCACAGAAAGGCCAAGCACAACAAGCAGAGCAAGTGCAAAGAGTGAAATTCTTAATATTTTGGTTCTACTTTTAGCCATCTCACACAAGTTGCAAATAAGAATGGTGACAATATCCGTATAAATGTATTCATTTTATATCAACATTTCTTGTCTCCAAGATATTAATTATGAAACACATATAAATATAGATTGTTCCTAAAAGTGACAAAAGTGACACTTTTAAATACGTTTTCACATTGTCACTTTCCACTTAAAAAATTAAAAACAAAGGCTTTACGTACTCTGTAAAGCCTTCTTATATTAGATAATTATATATCAAAAAAATAATTTGAGGAATATCGTTTAGTGCATAGTGTGATCAATAATATCAGAGGCAACCTCGTATTTAGATTTTAGCCCGAAATCTGTTCGATCTCCATTCTTCCTCAAAATGGAAACTTTATTCGTATCATATTTAAATCCTGCTCCCGCATCATTAAGTGAATTAAGTACGATATAGTCTAGGTTTTTCTTTGCCATTTTTTTCAGAGCGTTTGTCTCTTCGTCGTTTGTCTCCAAGGCAAAGCCTATCAACAATTGGTTTGCCTTCTTCATCTTGCCAAGCGATGCAGCAATATCTTTGTTAGGAACAAGAGAGATCGTCAATAAATCTTCTCCCCTTTTCACTTTTTGAGAATACTGTTCGGATGGACGAAAATCGGCAACAGCAGCACAAAGAATAGCGGCATCCATTCCCGGAAATTCTTTTACCGAGGCATTATACATTTCCTCTGCCGACTCCACGTCAATTCTTTTTATATTGGGATGATTTACCTTCAGTGAAACAGGGCCCGCAACCAAAACTACTTCTGCTCCACGACGTGCACATTCCTCAGCCAAGGCAAAACCCATTTTACCCGATGAATAGTTCCCGATAAAACGTACAGGGTCTATTTTTTCATAAGTCGGCCCCGCCGTTATCAGTATTTTTTTTTTGAAAGAGTTTCTTGCTGATTGAAAAAATCCTCAACAGTAGATAATATTTTCTCAGGTTCTTCCATCCGTCCCTTGCCTATCAAATGGCTTGCTAATTCTCCGGCAGCAGGCTCAATAATAATATTGCCATAAGAGCGAAGAACCTCCAGATTGCGAGTAGTTGCAGGATGAGCAAACATATCCAAGTCCATAGCGGGCGCTATCATTACGGGTGCTTTCATCGACATATAAGTGGTGATAAGCATATTATCGGCAACACCATTTGCCATCTTGCCAAGTGTAGAAGCAGTAGCCGGTGCGATAAGCATCAGATCAGCCCATTGCCCCAAATCGACATGACTATGCCATGTACCATCATTTGCCGTGAAAAACTCGCTAACGACAGGTTTACCTGTCAACGCGGATAATGTAACAGGAGTGATAAATTCTTTTCCTGCAGGTGTTATAACTATTTGCACTTCGGCTCCTGCTTTTATAAGCAAACGAGCAAGCGAAGCAGCCTTATATGCTGCAATGCTACCGGTTATACCCAATACAATATGTTTATCCTTTAAGGTCATATCCTTCGTTTTATTTTTAGAAACAAAGATACGTTTTTTGGATAATAAGTAACCCATTACGAAAGATAAGTTGCAACCCCCTTCCTTTATAAAATAGATATAGCACCTTGTATAAGTACTAAAAGACTGACTTGCTAACTAGTTTTAACCTATGTTTTTTAGCAGATTGCCACTTTATTATAATTCTTTTCGATACTTTTGCACAAAAAAAAATCAAAAACTGAATATTTATTACTCAAAAATCAATTAATTATGACCGAAATACTAAGGCAAAAATTGAGTGACTCCAAAGCAGCCCGATGGACCGTATTGGGAGTTGTTGCCCTCACTATGTTTTGTGGCTATTTCATTACAGACGTTATGGCTCCATTGAAACCAATGCTTGAAAGCCAGCTGGGATGGGATAGTTCTGACTACGGATTTTTCACCAGTGCATACGGATGGTTCAATGTATTTTTGCTTATGCTCATTTTCGGAGGTATTATTCTCGATAAAATGGGTGTGCGTTTTACAGGGCTGGGAGCATGTATCCTAATGGTTGTAGGCTGTGCTCTGAAATACTACGCAGTAGCTTATGGACAAGTTTTCGATGGTTCTATCTTCGGAGTCAGTACTCAGGTTATGGTAGCAAGTATTGGTTTTGCAATATTTGGCATGGGAGTCGAAATCGCAGGTATTACTGTCACTAAAATAATTGTAAGATGGTTTAAAGGCTATGAAATGGCTCTGGCAATGGGTCTGCAAGTATCGGTTGCACGTATAGGAACAACCTTGGCTCTATCGGGAGCTATACCTATTGCTAAATATTTCAATAGTATTTCTGCACCTATCTTATTCGGACTTGTTTTACTTTGTATCGGATTAATCGCATTTCTGGTATTCAGTGTGATGGACAGAAAGCTGGATGCTTCAATTGCCCAGACAAGCGAAAACCAGGAAGATCCTTTCAAAGCATCAGATATTCTGTATATTGTAAAAAACAGAGGCTTCTGGTTAATCGCATTACTATGTGTACTCTTCTATTCGGCAGTATTTCCATTTCTGAAATATGCTGTTGACCTTATGATAAACAAGTACAATGTGGAGCCTGAGTTTGCAGGAAACATTCCGGCAATACTTCCACTGGGAGCAATATTCTTAACTCCGTTCTTTGGAGGTGTATATGACAAAAAAGGAAAAGGTGCATCTATAATGATGATAGGTGCTATTTTACTTATCGTTGTACATTTCTTATTTGCTATCCCATTCCTTAATGTATGGTGGTTTGCAACAGCCTTGATGGTATTGTTAGGTATTGCATTTTCACTTGTGCCTTCAGCTATGTGGCCTTCTGTACCTAAAATAATTCCTGAAAATAAATTGGGTACAGCTTATGCCCTGATTTTCTGGGTACAAAATTGGGGATTAATGGGCGTTCCTTACCTGATCGGAAAAGTATTAGAGAAATATTGTGTTACAGGACAGCGACCTGATGGAAGTTTCACATACGATTATACCCTACCCATGATAATATTCACCTCCTTTGGGGTATTGGCACTTATAGTCGCCATATTACTCAAACGAGAGGATAAGGCAAAGGGCTACGGGCTTGAATTACCAAACATAAAGAAATAAAGAATTAGACCCGGATAAGTAAAAATCCGGGTCTATTCATTTTAATAATAATCATTTTTAATTTTAGACTATCCATGAATTCTGAGACAGAATTAACAGCTTCACCCAAAGGGCATCCTAAAGGTATCTATCTCATATTTGCGACCGAAATGTGGGAACGCTTCAGCTATTACGGCATGCGAGCATTATTTTCTCTATATATGCTCAAAGCATTATTGTTTGACAAAGCATATAGCGGACAGATATACGGAAGCTATACAGGGCTTGTTTATCTAACACCCCTTATTGGAGGCTATATCGCCGACCGTTATTGGGGCAACAGACGCTCTATAATCGTAGGGGCTTCGCTTATGGCTATCGGGCAATTTCTATTGTTTCTATCGGGCAGCTTCCTCGAAAGCATAGACGTAGCAACCATGTTAATGTTTTCGGGATTGGGATTCCTCATCTTAGGCAACGGCTTTTTTAAACCAAATATGTCTTCAATGGTTGGGCAACTATACGAACCGGGAGATAGTCGCAAAGATTCGGCATATACGATATTCTATATGGGAGTCAATGTAGGATCATTCTTTGCACCATTAGTTTGCGGTTTCTTCGGTGATACGGGACATCCGTCCGACTTCAAATGGGGTTTTCTTGCAGGATGTATAGGCATGCTCTTAGGTATCGTAATTTTTATCTTTTTCAAGAATAAATATCTGGTGACTCCATCAGGAGAGGCCATCGGGGTTATTCCGAACAACAAAGACCTCCTGAAGACAAAAGTAAAAGAATCCACAGATAACATCATCTCTGAAACAAAGAACGAAAAAGGAAATGCCAGACAGATAATAATCTGGGGAATGGTCTGCATTTTATTATTCTTCCTGCTTTATTCAGGTCTCGAAACAGACATTATCGGTGCTATCATTTTCTCTATAGCTGTAGCAGCACCCGGATATATTATTTCAGACTCCTCACTTACAAAAATAGAACAGTCACGTATCTGGGTAATATATATCATCGCATTCTTCGTGATTTTCTTTTGGGCAGCCTTCGAGCAGGCCGGAGCATCTCTTACCTATTTTGCCGAAGAGCAGACCGAAAGACATATTCAACTATTCAACTGGACCGTCCCTACATCTTACTTTCAGGCAATAAATGCTCTTTCCATCATTGTTTTTGCCCCTGTGTTTGTGTTTTTATGGACAAAGCTGGGCAAACGAGGAAAAGAGCCGGCATCACCTATCAAGCAGGCTATCGGATTATTTCTATTAGCACTAGGATATTTGATTATCGCTTTTGGAGTAAAAGGTCTCGCTCCGGGAGTAAAAGTAAGTATGCTGTGGCTTATCAGCCTCTACGTTATCCACACCTTCGGCGAATTGTGTTTATCGCCAATAGGATTATCAATGGTTAACAAGCTCGCTCCACTCCGATTTGCTTCGCTGCTTATGGCTGTTTGGTATTTGAGTACGGCTGCGGCAAATAAGTTTGCAGGTACATTAAGCAGTTATTATCCTGAGCCAATCATTGAGCTATCAGTGGTACAATCGGTAGAAAAAGAAAATTCATTAACTTTATTACCTGAAGATTTTAAGGAGTTGGTAACTCAAAAAGACGGAACAGCGGTTGTTCCTTTCGATCGAATAACATTTTCTAAAATAGAAGACCAGAATTTGAAGACTGAAGTACAACGGGATTTGGAGAAGCAACAATTGGAAAATCCAAAGACATTCATAGGCTATCAGATATCAAATCTTTACGACTTCTTTATGTTATTCGTATTCATGGCAGGAGCAGCTTCGGTCATTCTTTTCTTCCTCTCCAGAAGATTGCTGAAAATGATGCATGGTATAAAATAATGAGATATGAGAAAAATTGCATTTGACCCTATTGTAAATAAAGATTGCAAGGTATTGATTCTTGGAACAATGCCGAGCGAAGAGTCTTTACGCAAACAAGAAAGATACGGGCATAAAAGCAATCAGTTTTGGAGAATAATTTTCACCCTCTTCGGGGAAGAATTACCGGATAGCTACAAAGAAAAAAGCGATTTCCTGATAAAGAAAAATATAGCAATATGGGATGTCCTCGAATCGTGTGAAGGAAAGGGAAGCTTAGATAGCAGCATCAAAAATGAAAAGCCGAACAATTTCAAGAAATTTTTCAAAGAATATCCTCAGATCGAACACATATTTTTCACCAGTAAAAAAGCGGAAGAATTTTATAAAAAATATGTGGGTTTCGATACAAAAAAGAAGTTTATCACCCTGCCCTCTCCCAGTTCGGCGAATGCAAGAATGACTTTGGATCAGAAAATAGAACAATGGAAAATATTGGCAGAGATTGTGAATTCTTATTAGATAGAAAACTATCGATAATGTAATATTGTTTTTATTATTATCTTTGTTTTAATAGAATTCAGTAGTATTTATGGCTCTAAAACAACAATTACAGCTCAAACAACAGCAGAAGCTTTCGCCTATGCAGATGCAGGTTATAAAATTAACCGAATTGCCTGTACTTGAATTGGAAGAACGAATAAAACAGGAGCTCGAAGAAAATCCGGCATTGGAAGAAGGGCTCGAACCAAATGATAACTCCGAATATGACGATGAATATGGTTCGGAGGACGATACAAATATCTCACAGGAAGATCTCACGCTAGGCGACTACATGAACGAAGACGAAATACCTGATTACCAACTCCGCGACAACAACAGGCAAGGAGTAGGGAAACAAGAGGAGATTCCGTTTTCAGTAGCAGCATCCCTACATGAATACCTTATCGAACAGCTCGGCGAATGCGAGTTGAACGATGAAAACCAAAAGGTAGCAGAATATATTATCGGCAACATTGACGAAAGCGGCTATCTCGACCGCTCTTTATCGGCAATCTCGGATGACCTTATTTTTCAGCAAAACATAGATATCCCCGTTTCAAGGCTGGAAGAGATACTTAAAGTGATTCAAGACTTTGAACCTGCCGGAATTGCCGCACGCAACCTGCAAGAATGCCTGCTGCTACAGCTAGGGAGAAAAGAAAAATCAGAGATTGTAGATTATGCAATAAATATCATAACAAACCTTTTCGATGAATTTACCAAAAGGCATTATGATAAGATAATCAGACAACTGAATATAGACGAAGAGATACTCAAAGAAGTGATTCAGGAAATCACGACCTTAAACCCCAAGCCGGGAAATAATTGGGGTGATTCGTTATCTATTACTCTGAGTACGATTGTACCCGACTTTACTGTAGATTCGTATGGAGGTGAGCTATTTCTGAGTTTGAATAACCGAAATATACCCGATCTGAGAGTCAGCCGCGAATACTCTGAACTTTTCAAAGGTTTTTCGGACAACAAAGAAAGTATGTCTGCCGACAGTAAGAATACAGTATTGTTTGTAAAGCAAAAGCTAGACTCGGCACGTTGGTTCATTGATGCCATCAAACAGCGGCAAGATACTCTGCAACGGACTATGCAAGCAATAATGGATATGCAATATGACTTCTTCCTTACGGGAGACGAATCGCAGTTAAAACCGATGATACTAAAAGATGTTGCACAGCGAACCGGCTATGATATATCTACTATCTCTCGGGTTAGTAACAGCAAGTACGTGCAAACAAGCTTTGGGATATACTCATTAAAGTATTTCTTTTCGGAATCTATGCAAACCGATACAGGAGAGGAGATTTCCTCCCGTGAAGTAAAAGCAATCCTAAAGGAATGCATCGAAAATGAGGATAAAAAGAAACCTTTGACAGACGACAAGCTATCCGAAATATTAAACGAACGAGGATACATCATAGCACGCCGTACTGTAGCAAAATATAGGGAACAGATGAATCTGCCTGTCGCCCGACTAAGAAAAGAAATATGAAAGAAGAAAAGGAGTACACGTTAGTTGAAGAAAATAACCATATAGAGCAGAGAGCATCTATTATATATAATCCACCACAAGAGAAAGAGCCGATTTTACCTCAAATAATTTCGTTTGTGCTCAATCCTGTTTTCATGGTTATATACAGTGTAGCTGTTATCTTTTTATCTACTGATTTTACATTCCTATTTGCCAATCAGTTTATAAGATTCATGACGCCTGTAATCTTTTTTTCGTGCATTATTCCGGTCTCAGGCATTTACTTCCTGCGATTGACGCATGTTATCAAGGATTATCATCTGGACAATAGGAGCGAGTGGATTTTACCTCTCAGTGTATTCTTCCTCTCTTATGCCCTTTTGTTCTATTATTTCTTCTCTGCAAAATTGTATATCTGGTTTCTTGCCGTTATACTTACTCCTTTAATATTGCTGGTTATATATGCTATTATTTCACGATTTTGGAAGATAAGTGCGTATATGATGGCCATAGGGGGAATGATTGGTTGCATCTTGTCAGTTTGCTACAATATAAAAGGACTCAACCTACCTGTTTTATTCATGATTTTGTTTATCTTAGCAGGGTGTTTAGGAGTATCGCGTCTGATGCTCAACAGAAGTACTCCGGCACAGGTATATGTGGGTTTTCTGGTCGGATCGGTTGTTTCCTATCTGTGGGTATATATCGGCACATACTGGAGTTTGATTTTGTTTCTGAGAAACTTATAATATATAAACTAAAAATAAGAGAATTATGAACTTTCCTGAGAATTTGAAGTATTCCAAAGACCACGAATGGATAAAAGTAGAAGGCGACACTGCCCTTGTAGGTATCACCGAATTTGCTCAGAGTGAGTTGGGCGAAATCGTATATGTTGATGTAACCAGCGAAGGTGAAACGATAGAACAAAACGGTGTATTCGGAAGCGTTGAAGCTGTAAAAACAGTATCAGACCTTTTGATGCCTGTATCCGGAGAAGTTTTGGAAGTAAATGCTGAATTGGAAGAAAAACCCGAACTAATAAATGAAGATCCATACGGAAAAGGATGGATTATTAAAATAGCGGTAAGCGATGCTTCTGAATTAGAGACATTGCTTTCGGCTTCTGATTACAAAAACCTAATTGGTAAATAATAAAAAAATGAAACCTGTTATAAGTATAATTATGGGAAGCACATCGGATCTTCCCGTAATGGAAAAGGCAGCGAAGTTTTTTGATGAGATGGAAGTTCCATTCGAAATCAACGCTTTGTCTGCACACCGTACTCCCGAACGTGTAGAAGCTTTTGCTAAAGGGGCAAAAGAGAGAGGTATAAAAGTAATTATCGCTGCTGCCGGTATGGCTGCCCATCTACCCGGAGTGATTGCATCTATGACCCCGATTCCTGTAATCGGAGTTCCTATCGATGCTTCGCTAGATGGTATGGATGCATTATTGGCTATCGTACAAATGCCTCCGGGAATACCGGTTGCTACTGTAGGGATAAATGGTTCATTAAATGCGGGAATTCTTGCATTGCAGATGATTGCCACAGGCGACGAAGCTTTGTACAATAAGCTGGTTGCTTACAAAGAAAACCTGAAAGGAAAGATTGAAAAGGCAAACGAAGATTTGTCAAAAATTCAGTTTAAATTCAAGACAAACTAAGATATACTCTTTCTTGGATCTTTTTGGGTAAGTAAAAATATAGAGAAGAAAGCATGGAAAATATCCATGCTTTCTTATTTTAAATTGTAAGATTGGGCTTATAATCAGCCTGAGCACTTATTGTAAAAAGTCGGGATAATATTGTATCTTTGGCAAAAAAAAATTAAATGGATACAAACGAAATACGCTCTATTTTAGAACATGAGTCTTCTGCCATATTGAATATCCCTATCAGCGATGCATATAGCAGAGCCATAGACCTTATTGTAGAACAAGTTAATCAGAAAAAAGGCAAGCTGGTGACAAGCGGCATGGGCAAAGCCGGACAGATAGCGCAGAACATTGCCACTACATTCAGCTCTACCGGAACACCGGCTGTATTTCTACATCCAAGCGAGGCTCAACATGGAGATTTAGGTATCCTACAAGAAAATGATATTGTATTAGCTATCTCCAACTCTGGGAAGACAAGAGAAATAATTGAGCTTATTACATTGGCAAAAGATCTTATTCCGGGGATAAAATTTATTGTCATAACCAGTGATTCCGAAAGTCTGCTTGCTCAGAAGGCCGATGTATTTATTCATACAGGACGCCCTGAGGAGGTATGTACCCTAGGCTTAACGCCAACTACCTCAACTACAGTAATGACTGTTATAGGAGATATTCTCGTAGTGGGAACCATGAAAAGAATAGGATTTACGAAGGTTGACTATGCAAAACGCCATCACGGCGGGTATTTAGGTCAAAAGTCGAGAGAAGACTGCAAATAAAGACTGGCAAAAATCGACAGAAATAAACAGATCATTCTATATTAATAAATTAGGGAATAATCCTAAATTCATATAGATTGGATATGATTATTTCAAAAATACAAAACTTAATTTTATTCTATAGCGTTATATAATTATTATAATATAAGTAAACACTATGAGTAAAATTGTATTTATCTTAGTTACAAGCTTGTTGTTTTTCACAGGGTGTAAAACACAGCAGGATCCGGCACAAAAGGCCGTGGCTGATGCTGAAAGAGCTTATTGGGGAGAAAAAGCAATCCAGGCATTAAATGAGAGGAAATTTGTATTAGAGGCAGACAGAATTGACTTTAAATATGGAAATTTTGCCTATGTATCATCTAGTACTAATTTCATTTCCATGAATGGAGATAAAGCAACTATTCAAATGGCATTCAACTCTCCCTATGCGGGTCCAAATGGGATAGGTGGAATTACAGTAGACGGAAACGCGTCGAACGTAAAGATGGAAACGGATAAGAAAGGAGTTGTTACATTCAGCATGATGGTCCAGGGCATAGGAGTTTCAGCGAATGTCTTCATCAGAATATATAAAGGCGACAATAAATGTGATGCCGTCGTAACTCCGAATTTCAATAGTAATAGAATAAGTTTCCGCGGAAGCCTTTATCAGGAAGAAGACTCGAATGTATTTAAGGGACGTGCCTTATAAGGCAGGTTCGATCTATTCCATAATAATCGTTCCCAAAATGTAAATAAAGAAAAAGAGAATAAGAGAAAGCAGTTATTAATAACTGCTTTTTTTATTAGAACAAATTAACTAATTTAGAGCTCTTTTACAAATAAAAAAACCATTTAATTGGTTCTTTGCTTTCATTTTATTACTTTCGTCTTCCATTAACCTGATGAATATGAAATATTATAGTACAAATAAACTTGCTCCTAATGTCAGTTTACAGGAAGCGGTAGTAAAAGGTTTGGCCCCCGATAAAGGGCTCTATATGCCTGAAAAAATAAAAGTATTGCCACAATCTTTTTACGATAATATTGGCAATATGAGCTTTCAGGAAATAGCGTATACCGTAGCCGATGCGTTTTTTGGCGAAGATATAGAGGCCGAAACGCTGAAAGAAATAGTATATGACACATTGAGCTTCGATACGCCTGTTGTACATGTAAATGATAATATCTACAGCCTCGAACTATTTCATGGCCCTACCCTCGCTTTCAAAGATGTAGGAGGTCGATTTATGGCTCGCCTACTAGGATATTTTATCAAAAAACAAGGTCAAAAGGATGTAAAAGTCCTTGTTGCCACATCCGGAGATACGGGCAGTGCGGTTGCAAACGGATTTTTAGGCGTTGACGGAATACATGTATATGTACTATACCCGAAAGGAAAAGTAAGTGCGATACAAGAATGTCAGTTTACAACACTGGGACAAAACATAACAGCCATTGAGGTAGATGGCACTTTCGATGACTGTCAGGCTCTGGTTAAAACAGCTTTTTTAGACGAAGAATTAAATAAAAAGCTAAATCTCACATCTGCGAATTCGATCAATGTTGCCCGCTTTCTACCGCAAGCGTTCTATTACTTCAATGCTTACGCTCAACTGAAGAAGCAAGGAAAGGCTGACAATATCATTTTTTGCGTCCCTAGCGGCAATTTTGGCAATATTACGGCAGGACTTATAGCTAAACGCATGGGATTGCCTGTAAAGCGATTTATTGCAGCCAATAATAGCAATGATATTTTCTATGAGTACCTACAAACCGGTAAGTATAATCCTCGTCCGTCTGTACAGACTATCGCAAACGCAATGGATGTAGGTGATCCCAGTAATTTTGTACGTGTACTTGATCTTTACGAACATTCTTGGGACAAGATAAAAAAAGAAATTACCGGAGAATGGTATGATGACGATACAATCAGGAAAGTGGTGAAAGACACCTACGAGCAAACAGGCTATCTCCTCGATCCTCATGGGGCATGCGGCTATTCTGCATTGGAAGATTCCCTAGAAGCAGACGAAACGGGCGTTTTTTTAGAAACGGCTCACCCTGCAAAGTTTCTGGAAACCGTAGAAGACATTATCGAGAAATCGGTTGCCATACCCGAAAAACTGCAAGCCTTTATGAAAGGTGAAAAAAAAAGTATCAGTATGGGAAAAACATTTGAAGAGTTTAAAGAATTCCTATTAAAATGAAAAGAATAAGCCCGATTTTATCGGGCTTATTCGTATATAATGGGTATACTTTATTAGAACTTATATCCAAGAGAAATACCTACATTCATATTTTTTACTGATACGCTGCTAGCATCAATTTGACCAAATCCCGGAAAATCCACTATTCCAAAATCAGCAATATTTACTAGACCAAAATCACAATTAACTCCTGCATTAAACTGACCAAACTCAGCACCAACACCAAATCCTAATCCAAAATCAAATCTTTTCATTTTTAGACCTGCAGCTTCTGCCTCATCGCTAAAAATGCCTGCACTCTCTTCTAATCCTCCCTCTTTCGCTTTCCATTTACCATCTGCTGCATAAGCAATATATGGTCCTGCATGAAAAACAATACGCGTGTCGTTTGCTACAGTCAGTTTATACCCTGCATGAACAGGTAATTGTATATACGACAAACTCATCTTTAGGTTAGTATCCTCTTCTACTTTTGCACCCTTTGATGTAAACTCCAAGCCTGTAAGCAAATAGAGATCGTTAGTTAAAGCGAAGTCCAGTGTTACCCCTGCATTAAATCCAATCTTTGCTTTTGCATCTTCAAAGTCTCCACTGACGTTAGAAATATTCATTCCGGCCTTTACTCCAAAAGTCAAAGGTTTGTCTTGAGCATTTACTCCGATAGTAAGCAAAATCGCAGCAACAATCAAAGTAGTTCTAGCAATCATTTTCATACGTTAATTAAGTTAAGTTTGTAAATTAAATAAGATCAAAACAAATATACTCTTTTTTAAGATACTCTACTATTGTAACAATAATAAAAGTCTCACATAATGTGAGACTTTTATTTTATCCTCATTATTGATTAATCTAATATTTAGAATAGGAATTTAACGCCAACTTGTAATTGTCCAACCTCTCTGTCGGTTAAAGAATTGAAAGGATTAGCTCCTACACTCCAATCTGTACTACCATCGGCATCTGTGATGTTTACTCCAAAAATGGAGAACGATGTCTCTATTGTCATCCAGCTTGTTACCACAAAATCAATACCCGGTGATACTTGTAAACCATAAGTATTTACATCATCAGAGAAAGTCAAAGGTGCCGCTATTTGTCCAAATAAGAAAATGGGACCCGATATATTCCAATATTTACGGACAAGAGGTTTAACAACAAAAGCATCAACATCATAGGCAACTGATTCTCCAGCAACATCCATAAATCCTTCTTCTTTAAGATATCCTGCACCAATTCCCACAGCTACACTAGGAGAAACAAATGTGCCCACAATAGGCAAAATCATTGTAGATTTTGTGTCCTTCACATCTGAATAAGAAATTTCACCTCCGGCAAACCAAGTACCTTTAAGCCCTTGCGCACTAATGCACATACTGAATACTGCCAAAACGGCGACTAGTAATAATTTTTTCATAGTTCTGAAAGTTTAAAAATGACTAAATAATTTAACTCTAATATAGTTTGATATAGTATTACAGATGTAAATATAATTAAATTTTCTTAAAAAAAGAATATTCTATGAAAAATATCTGTCTTACTGAGTATTAGCAAATTCGTGTACCCGCATTTTCTCCAAATTCGGAAGCGCTCGTAATTATCACCTCTTTCACACCTTTTTCTATCGCCTGAAAGGCATTTTCTAATTTTGGAATCATTCCTCCTTGTACAATCCCATCTTTAACCAATTGCTCGAACGTAGCTTTATCTATGTTAGGAATCACACTCTCATCATCATTCTCATTCATGAGTACACCCTTTTTTTCGAAGCAATAAATAAGGGTTATATCAAACTTAAGAGCTAAAACCTTCGCTGTTTCTCCGGCTATGGTATCAGCATTGGTATTTAGTATATTTCCTTCTTTATCGTGAGTTAGCGGGGCTAGAATAGGTACTATTCCTTGTTGGATAAGGGAAGACAACGTTTCAGAATTTACCTCTTTCACATCACCAACAAAGCCATAATCGACCTCTTTCACCGGTCGTTTTTCCGATCGTATGATGTTCATATCTGCACCGGTAAGACCTAGAGCATTTACCCCTAGAGCTTGCAAACCGGCAACAATATTTTTATTTACAAGGCCTCCGTATACCATTGTTACAATCTCTAATGTATCTCGATCGGTTACACGCCTTCCATTCACCATGCGGCTCTCTATACCTAGCTTCTCCGCCAGTTTGGTAGCAGAACGCCCTCCCCCATGCACTAGTACTTTGTAACCTTCTATTTGGGAAAAATCCTTCAATAACTGGCGTAAAGATTGTTCTTCTTCTACAATCTTACCTCCAACTTTTATAATCGTAAGCTTATCCATTTCAATTAAATAATTTATGCTGTTCAAACTTTATTTGATAAAAAGGTGACAAAAGTGACACTTTTTACCGCTTATTTTAGGTGTTACTTTTTCTACAAATTACAGAACGTATTACAATATTAGATATTTTTTCATCAAAATAATAGAGAAACTTCATATCAGAGCATACAAAAATAAAAAGAGATTGAATCGAATGAAACAATCTCTTTAAAATTTCGCTGGAAAGAATTACTTTCTGATACCTAGTTCTTTGATTATCGCACGATATCTTTCAATATCATTTGCAGTAAGATAATCAAGTAAACGACGACGTTTACCTACAAGGCGTTTAAGTGATCTTTCTGTGTTATAGTCCTTCTTATTTGACTTCAAGTGTTCAGTCAAATGCGAAATACGGTATGAAAACAATGCTATCTGAGCCTCAGGTGAGCCAGTATCAGTGTTAGACTTTCCGTACTTAGCGAAGAGTTCTTGCTTTTTAGCTGAATCTAAATACATAGTAATTATTTAATTGTTTATAAACGAGGTGCAAAGATATAATTTATTTTTTGACAGACAAAGAATCAACAAACCTTTTTAAGACCAAAACATTTGATTTATTGTAATGTTACCAATCCAAATGTTATATTTATTTCTAAATAGGTAGCAACGTCTATACCATTTTTCTTAGCTGGTATACATTTCTTAGGAATTACAGGTAAAATATCAGTTAAATGATCCGCACTAAGACCATCTACCTTAACATCAGAAATAATTCCTTTGTCCGATACAATAATGCTTATCTTCACCTTCCCTCTACCTACAGATCGAACGGCTCTGGATAGCTTTATATTTTTTGTTAAAAAATCCAGCATAGGTAATTCTCCATCAGGATGCCATACCGGAATATCGACTTCCTCCATAGAATAAATACGTTTACGGTCTTCGGAATCCAATGTATCTCCCGAATAAGTCCCATCATGATAATATATACGTCGATGAGTAAATAGAACATCACCTCCGCCTAAACGCTTACAATCAATCCAATTATCATTGTCGTCGTATTTATATTTATACAGATCAATTATGAAAGAAGTATCTCCTTGATTAGATGAAAGGTATTTAGTAAACTTTCTCTCAATATCACTTTTATCATTATATTCTATCAGCGTACTTACATATACCTCCGAAGTCGATTGATTATTCTTCCTTATTCTTTTTTCTACAAGTCGGCCTTCACCATTATAATCATAAATTGTAGATACACTATCCTCCAAATTTTCAGATTTTATTATTTGCCCCTGTGAATTATAACGCAAATTTAACTTATCATTTCCATAGCCAGTAACCACATCATCCTCATATAAAGCGTTCTTTAATTTCCCGTTTTTATAATCATACTTGTGAGTTAATTCCTTTAAAGGTTTTTGATAAGTTATTTCTTGTTCGAGTTGCCCTTTATTTGAATATATGTAGGTCCTACCAAAAAGAGAATCTACCTTGATAGCCCTTATTTTCCCTTTTTCGTCAAAATCATATATTATCTTAGACAACCTTGTCTTATTATCCTTCGCATATTGTTCTTCTATCAACCTCTTTACCTTTCCCCGCACACCAAGTTTCCCCCAATCCGTCTGAACGTTCTGTATCAACCCTATAAAGAAAATCATGTTAGGATCTTCCTTTAAGAAATCTATTTCCGCAGGAGGAGTAAAACTTATTTGCTCTTGTCCATAAATGGGATTAAAAAAGATCAAAAAAAGAGCTATCAGTACTTTCTTCATATCAAGTAAGAATAAACTTTGTTTGTTATAGATCAATCATATACGCTTTCTGGCAAAAATACAAATAAGAAGGAAAAGAAGAGAGTTAAATATTCTACATATGACTTTATATTACCTTATTATTCCGCATTTATCTAATTGTCTATTCGTTAAGCTTTTAAAATTAGAATAAAATATGACTTTTATATACAAAAAAATGTGTAAAAGCCTTATCCAAAATGGATAACATGCTTTTACACACTTAAATTATATATATTATATTTCTACTTAGAATGGTAGGTCGTCACCATCGCCACCACTACTAAAATCTACAGGTGTAGAAGAAGCCGATTGTTGAGGTGCAGCAGCGTATCCCGCTTGGGGGCCTTCGGGAGCTCCTGCTCCTGCCGGATCAACCTTCCATGCACGCAGGTCTGTATACCAGTTACCGTTATATTCACGGCTTTCTATATCGAACGATACATCAAGAATATTACCAACCTGCAAAACAGACTCGTTAATTTTGTCACCCCACAATGTAACACATACTTTTTTAGGGTACATACCGTCTGTTTCGAGTATTATATTCTGTTTTCTCCACTCGCCGTTCTTTCCCATACCTGTTTGTACAGGCATCACTTGAATCAATTTCGCTGTTAATTGCATTATAGTTAGTTTCTTTTATATTTTTCAAATTGGAGCATAAAAGTACAAAAAAATCCGCACCTATCAAGTTTCATCAGTAGGGATATTGTGCTTTGCATTCTCTTCTGCCTGTATCCTTTCGGCGGAAGCTATAAATTCTTTATAGTATGACAAAAGTAAAGTTGTAAGAGGTATTGCGATAATCATTCCCACTATGCCAAGCAATGATCCCCACACCGAAAGAGAAAGAAGAATGATCGCAGGATTCAACCCCATGGCCTTACCCATTATACGAGGGACAAGAAACAAATCCATGATACACTGAACAATAATGTATATAAGTGCAACTAGTCCGAGCATCATCCAAAAACTATCGTTTGTCTGTGAAGCTCGCAACCAGCAAAGCAATATTGCCGGAGGGAATGTGATAACCTGCAAATATGGAATCATGTGCACAAGTCCTACAATAATACCGAACATAATAGCCAACGGTAATCCGATGAGCTGAAATCCGGTAGCATACAAAACAGCAAGAATCACACAGATAAAAGCCTGATGCCTGAAGTATTTATTCATACTGGTTTCCACATCCAATGTAATACGATTTACCACAGGGCGGTATTTTGGAGGAATGAGGTATCTCCACAATTCGTTTATTTTATCATAATCGAGAAGAATAAATATTAAATACAAAAGGACGATAAAAACGACAGTAAGCCCAACCAAGAAAGAAATAGTATTAGAGAATATTGCTTCAACAGCGGGGCTCAGGTATTGAACAATTTCTATCAGGTTGTCTCTAGATAAACTATCTTGTATTTCCTTAAAATCTACATAGCGCGAAAATATATCTGCAATACTCATCGGGATGCCATCGTGACTGATAGAAGACAAATCATAAGTAGCGATTAAACTATTTATTTGCCATATTTCATTCTCTATAAGCGGAACTAATATAAAACCCAATAAAGTAATAAACCCGGCAACAGAAAGAAGCGTTAGAACAACAGCCAGAGAGTGAGCCAACCTCAATCTCTTTTGATAGAATCGAACCAAAGGGTTTAGCATATAAGCCAATAGCCATGCAATAAGAAAGGGCAGTAAAACATCCTTCAAAATATACAGAAAATATAAAACTCCCCCTATTGCAAGAACACTAATGAGCATACGGATGGTCCTGTCGAATGTAAAAGGTTTTTCAAAAGGCTGGTTCATAATCTGTTTAGCTTCTTAATTATTTTATTTATATATCTTTACAAAGATATTTATTTTTCTAATTTAATTTCAGCATTTTGCTCATGAAGAAGTTGAAAATACAGTATTTATTAATATTCTTTCTTCTAGGATATTACACTTTGTCAGCACAAACAAGAGAACAAAGTCTACAACAATTTTTAAATAACAAAGGTTTAAAACACGCCTCTGTTGGAATTTGCGTAAAAGATTTTTCGGGGAAAGAAATAATATCAAACGATCCGGATAAAGCTTATACTCCGGCATCCATACTCAAAGTAGTAACTACGGCCAGCGCACTTGAAGTATTTGGACCCGACTATAGATATAAAACAACATTGGCAAAGGATAAAAACAATAAAAAGAACCTATTGATTCATGGATATGGAGATCCCACCCTAGGAACAGAATTTCTGGATAATACCCCTTCCATATTTCTTTCTCAGTGGATAGACAAAATAAAAGAAAACTTTCATTCCAACGACAAAATCGACATCACCGTTATAGACAACTACTTTGGATATGACGGAATTTCGGAGCAATGGACTTATCAGGATATCGGAAATTATTATGCTTCAGGGTCATACGGAATAAGCATCTTCGATAATACCTATAAGCTTTACTTCAATACGATAAATGCGGACACCTGTCCCCTGATTGTAAAAACTGAACCCGAAATAAACATCGATTTCCAAAATAGGCTCAAGCTAAACAATAATGATGCAGATAACGGATACATACATGGGTCTCCCATGTCAAATAAAAGGCTTCTAACGGGAGATATCCCCGCAGGAAAGGCATCGTTCAGCATAAAGGGAGATATCCCCAATCCGGGGCTTTATTTAGGTCAGACAATAAGTAAACGATTGCAAGAAAACAAATATCAAGTCGGCACGGTGAATAACACCTATGAACAATATTTTAGTCAGAAGTATCAGAAAGAAAAGAAATATTTCGATGAAAAGGTATTCTATACCCACCTATCATTCCCTATGAAAGATATTATAAAGGATACCAATGTAAGAAGCAATAACCATTATGCCGAGCACTTGATACGCACAATAGGACGAGATAAAAACAATGACATTTATTATTCTGCTCTCGATGCAGGAATAGAAAGAGTAAACGACCTGTGGAAAAGCAGAGGATTAGACTCGGAAGCACTAATAATGTACGATGGAAGCGGATTATCTCCTGCTAATGCAGTAAGCCCCAACTTCATGTGTGACCTTCTCGTTTATATGCAGACAAAAAGCAAATATGCTGATGCCTTCTTAGAATCTCTACCCAAAGCAGGAAAAGACGGTACAGTAAGAAATCGATTGAAAGGCACACAACTCGAAGGAAAAATATCGATGAAAAGCGGGAGTATCGGAGGAGTGCAATGCTTTGCAGGTTATTATATAAACGGAGACGAAAAGTATGCATTTACAATTATGGTAAATAAATTTACGGGATCACGTAGCGAGATAGTAAAAGCAATAGACGCCCTTTTATTATCAATCTTCTAAGGATTTTTCCTTACTTGTGACTATTACCAATGTAACAGCACCTATTACAAGAGCCAAGCCAAAGAAACTGTTCCACCCGAATGGTTCTCCAAAATGTAATATACCAACTAAAGTAGCCACTACGGGCTCCATCGATCCCAAGATAGACGTGATGGTAGATCCGGCATACTTAACAGCCGAAACCAAAGCCAATCCCGAAAGAACGGTCGCAAATAAGGCCAATCCGATCAGATTAAACCACGACATTGCATTCGGAACTATTTCTATACCTGTGGTAAAATATGAAAACACAGAGAAAATAAATGCACCGAAAAGCATTACATAAAAAGTAAACACCTCCGGATCTAGGCTTTTTATACTATTCCTGTTTAAGCTGACAATATAAGCAGAGTATGTAAAAACAGTCATTAATACCGATAAAAGCCCTCTGGTATTAATAAATCCAGTATCGCTCCAGCATAACAAAGCAACTCCGACTAAAGCTAAAAAGGCAGCAAACAACAAGTTACGAGATAATTTCTCTTTATAAAATATGATCATCATGCACGCAACTACCACAGGATAAAGGAAATGGATAGTAGTAGCAACTCCGCTGGAGATAAAATTATAAGAGTAAATTAAACCCATCGACGTCATCGTATAAAGCAACCCCAAGAATAGCAACTGAGTAGCCAATTTAGGAGAGATTCTAAAATTTCTTTTCCGAATAAGACATACAATACCCAGAAAAGCTGCTGCCAACAAACTCCGATAAAACAATATAGAAGGAATATGCATCCCTGATTTCAATAAGGGAATAGAGAAAAATGCTATCAGCCCGAAAGTTCCGGATGATATCAACGCCAATGCAATTCCTTTTGATTTACTCATTATATTTTCAGTGCGAAAGTCAGCAAAGTTAATATTTCATTTTCATTGTTATCATATTTTCAATATCGTCACGCAACAAATACAGCTAACATTCTGATTATATTACAATTACAATGATAAGATCAAAAAATTATAATAATTAAGACAATTAAGCATCACATAACCAAAGCATCTGAATATTTGTTTAAATAATAAATTATTCTTTATATTTGGAACTTCAAAAATAAAAAAACAGAATAATTAATTAATAATAAGCAAGTTACAATGAATATAGTAGCCGAAGTTTGTGCAAATTCAGCACAATCAGCAATCGAAGCTCAAAAGGGAGGAGCTGTTCGGGTAGAATTATGTGATAATCTCGAAGAAGGGGGAACAACCCCTGCCCTTTCGCAAATAGAATTCACACGAAAAAATTTGAATATACAGGTGAATGTAATCATACGTCCGCGCGGAGGTGATTTCTTATATAATGACCTGGAATTTGAAATGATGAAAAGAGACATCCATCATTGCGGACAGGCAAAATGTGACGGAGTAGTTTTTGGCATTTTAAATACTGATGGAACAATAGACAAATTAAGAAATAAAGAACTGGTTGAAATTGCTCACCAATATGGTATGAGTACTACTTTCCATCGAGCATTCGACAGATGCTCTGATTTGAATAAATCTCTCGAAGATATTATCGAACTGGGATGTGATAGAATACTTACCTCCGGCGGAATGAAAACAGCCCCTGAAGGAAAAGATATTTTAAGGCAATTAATAGAACAAGCAAACAACCGCATCATCATTATGCCGGGTGGAGGAATTACAGAAAATAACATTGCAGATCTTGCAAAGGCTACAGGCTTGAAAGAGTTTCACGGTTCTTTCAGAAGTCGGTATACAGGAGAAATGCAATACCAATCTCCCATCTTCGACAACTTCAACGAGGAGTATTCGATATTGCTATCGGACGCCGAAAAAATAAAATTAGCAATAGAAAATGCCAACAAAGCATAAAGAATATTGTTAATTTATATTGTACTGTAAATTAGCGCATAAAAAAGAAAACAAAAAGTGCTAACTTTGCAGTGCAAATAATTATTATCCCCTTTTAAATAAGATGAATTTCAAATATGATATAATTGTCGTTGGGGCAGGTCATGCAGGCTGCGAAGCAGCCGCTGCCGCAGCCAATATGGGCTCGAAGACCTTGCTCATAACAATGGACATGAATAAGATTGCCCAAATGAGCTGTAACCCCGCAGTAGGGGGAATTGCAAAAGGGCAAATCGTTCGTGAGATCGATGCGCTTGGAGGGCAAATGGGCATCGTTACAGACAAGACAGCAATACAGTTTCGCATGCTTAATAAATCGAAAGGGCCGGCAATGTGGAGCCCGAGAGCTCAGAGTGACAGAGCCCGATTTATTATGAAGTGGAGAGAGATTATTGAAAACACCGATAATCTTTTTATTTGGCAAGACACTGTCACTTCACTCATTGTTCAAGACAAAACAGTAACAGGAGTAAAAACAGCAATGGGTGTTGAATTTTCAGCCAAAGCCGTAGTACTAACCAATGGAACTTTCTTGAATGGATTGATGCATATAGGCAAAACACAGCTCGGAGGAGGACGTGTTTCTGAACCCGCTTCATTCGGAATCACCGAACAATTGAGGGATTTTGGGTTCACCACCGACAGGATGAAAACAGGAACACCTGCTCGTGTAGACGGAAGAAGCGTTGACTTTAGCCTGATGGAAGAACAAAAAGGTGACGATGACTTTCACAAGTTTTCATATCTTGACTATGAACCACGCACCTTGAAACAACTTAGTTGCTGGATAACGTATACAAACGATGATACCCATGCCACATTACGCGATGGATTGGATGATTCTCCACTATACAATGGACAGATAAAAAGTATTGGCCCCCGTTATTGCCCAAGTATAGAAACAAAGATAGTCACTTTCGAAGAGAAGACATCTCACCAACTATTTCTCGAACCGGAAGGAGAAAGCACACAAGAATACTACTTAAATGGGTTCTCTTCTTCCCTCCCACTCCATACTCAAATTGAGGCTTTACAGAAAATACCGGCATTCAGAAATATACATATATATAGACCCGGATATGCAATAGAGTACGACTTCTTCGACCCTACTCAATTAAAACATACGTTGGAAACGAAGCTCGTTAAAAACCTGTTTTTTGCCGGTCAAATCAATGGGACTACAGGTTACGAAGAAGCGGGAGGACAAGGATTAATAGCAGGAATAAATGCGCATATCAATACCCACGGAGGCAACGAATTTGTCTTAAAAAGAGATGAAGCATATATAGGTGTACTGATAGATGACCTTGTAACAAAAGGCGTAGACGAACCGTATAGGATGTTTACATCAAGGGCAGAATATAGAATTCTTCTTCGCCAAGATGATGCAGATGTACGCCTAACAGAAAAGGGATACAACATAGGGTTGGCAAAACAAGAAAGAATTGCCCTATTGAACGAGAAAAAAGAAGAGGTTCAAAAGATAATAAACTTCGTGGCTAATTATTCCCTCAAACCGGAATACATCAATGAAGGATTATCCAAACTAGGAACTAATCCGCTCAAGCAAGGCATGAAGCTAAAAGATGTAATTACTCGCCCACAAATTACAATAAAAAGCATCGCAGAATATATCCCTGCATTCAAGGTAGAACTTGATAAAATTCCGAACAGAAGAGAAGAAATAATAGAAGCTGCAGAGATCATAATCAAATATGACGGCTATATAAAACGTGAACAAACGATCGCTGACAAGATAACAAGATTGGAAAATATTCGAATTAAAGACAAGTTTGATTACGAAAATATCTCATCCCTATCAACAGAAGCACGACAAAAATTATCAAAAATAAATCCAGAAACAATTGCTCAAGCAAGCAGAATTCCCGGTGTTTCCCCCAACGACATCTCCATTCTCCTTGTGCTGCTAGGCAGATAAATGAAAATGTTTCACGTGGAACGTATGCTAAAATAAAAATTGTTCCACGTGAAACACCGCTAATACTAAACAAAAAAAATGGACAAAAAAGAAAAGGAAGAAAAGCTTTTAATACTCCGAGAAACGGTAAGAAACATACCAGATTTCCCAATACCGGGAATTCAATTCAAGGACGTCACTCCGTTATTTAAAACAAAAGAGTCTCTATCAAATCTCACAGAAGTTCTTTTAGATGAATACAAAGATAAAGGAATAACAAAAGTTGTTGGCATAGAATCAAGGGGTTTTATCATGGGTCCAATTATGGCCTTAGAACTTGGAGCTGGTTTTGTTCCAATTCGCAAACCCGGAAAATTGCCGGCAGAAGTATTCGAACAAGAATATGAAAAAGAATATGGAGTAGATAAAATTCAAATACATAAAGACTCTCTGTCAAAAGATGACGTGGTATTGATCCATGATGACCTATTAGCCACAGGAGGTACCATGTATGCTGCATACAAGTTAGTGAAGGACATGGGAGTAAAAAAGATATATGTCAACTTTATCATTGAGCTGGATGCACTAGAGGGCAGAAAGCTATTTCCTAAAGAAATCGGAATTAACTCTTTGATTCATTACGATATTTAAATTATATAAATAATTTTGGAGAAGGGGAGAAAAAAGAATTCTTCCCTTTTTTGATTATAAATAGACATTCATTTGTAGTATAGAAAACAAATTAATAATTTCACATAAAATACAATTAGTAAAGAAAAGAACACGATGATTAATGATTCTTTGAAAAATATCATTAGAAATATTCCACAGAAGCCCGGTTGTTATCAATATTATGACGCCAAGGGAGTAATTATATATGTAGGGAAAGCAAAAAATCTAAAAAAACGAGTTTCTTCATATTTCACAAAAAACCATGAGGACAGTCCGAAAACAAGGATACTAGTCAGCAAAATAAAAGATATTAAATATATCATTGTTGAATCAGAAGAAGACACTCTCCTACTGGAGAATAGCCTGATCAAAGAATTTCAGCCACGATACAACGTAATGCTGAAAGATGATAAATCATATCCGTCTATTGTAATTAGAAATGAATATTTCCAACGTATAGAAATAACAAGAAAAATACTAAAAGATGGCTCTAAATATTTCGGACCATACTCTAATGTACTGAGTGTAAAGACTCTCCTGGAGTTGATCCACAAATTGTATCCTATCCGCACATGCTCATTAAATCTTACGCCGGAGAAAATTGCAGAAGGAAAATATAAAGTCTGTTTAGAGTATCATATAAAAAGATGCAAGGGGCCTTGCGTTGGTTTACAGGATTCTGAAGAATATATTAAAAATGTAAATGCTATCCAGGAAATCTTAAAAGGGAATACCAATCTTGTAAGCGAGTCAATCTATTCAGAAATGCAGGCACTGGCTGAGAAGCAAGAATTTGAAGAAGCGAATAAATTAAAAGAAAAATTCATATTAATTGAGAATTTCAAAAATAAATCAACCGTAGTAAGTTCAATCAAATATAACATTGATGTATTCAGCTATGACGAAGATGCAGATGCAGGATATATCAACTATTTGAATGTGTATAATGGTGCTGTTATACAGGCATATACATTCGAATATAGAAAACGGATAGAAGAAGAAAAAGAGGAATTACTTGCTTTAGGTATTATTGAAGTAAGAAAAAGATTTGGCTCTACAGCGAAAGAAATTGTTGTACCATTTCTCCCCGACCTGAAATTAGATGGTATAGAAATTAACATTCCTCAACGAGGCGATAAGAAAAAACTATTGCTTCTTTCAACCCAGAATGTAAGACAATACAAAGTAGACAAATTAAAAAGGGCAGAAAGCTTAAATCCTGAACAAAGAGGTACTCGCATCCTGAAAGAAATGCAAAAAGATCTGAACCTCAAAGACTTGCCATCACACATTGAATGTTTCGACAACTCCAACATACAGGGAACCAACCCCGTATCGGCATGTGTTGTCTTCAAAATGGGAAAACCTTCAAAAAAAGACTATCGCCACTTCAATGTTAAAACAGTAATTGGACCTGACGATTTTTCAACAATGCGTGAGGTCGTATATCGCAGATACCACAGACTTATAGAAGAGGGAAGTCCCCTACCCCAGCTTATTGTTATCGACGGAGGTAAAGGTCAGCTAAGTGCAGCTTGTGAATCGTTAAAAGAGCTCGGTATTTATGGCAAAGTTGCCATTGTTGGCATTGCAAAAAGACTGGAAGAAATCTACTATCCAGAAGACTCTATCCCACTCTATCTGGACAAAAACAGTGAATCTTTGAAGATTATACAACACCTTAGGGATGAAGCTCATAGATTTGGAATCACTTTTCACCGCAACCAAAGAAGTAAGGGACAGGTAAAATCTGAATTAGATAATATCAAAGGTATCGGTGAAGAGACTAAACGTCTTCTACTGAAAGAATTCAAAAGCGTAAAGAGAATAAAATCAGCTTCTAGCGAAGAAATAGAAAAAGTAGTCGGTAAACACAAAGCTACATTAATTGATAAATATTTTACCGAAGAAAAAGAGTCACAAAATTAAATATCTGTACAATAAAACCTTGCACTTGGAAGAAAGAATAAATAAATTATACCTGAAAAATTTGGACTAAAACAACGTACAGCCCATTCATAACATTTAACTTTCTCGAAACTAAATAAGTTGGTAGACGTTATAATAGTATAATACATAAACTAATTAAAAAATAACGTACACATGAGAAATGATTTATTTTACTCTGTAAAACAAGCCGTCAAATACTGGTGGGTTTCATTGCTAATCGGACTACTAGCTATAATGCTGGGAATTTGGTGTTTAACATCTCCGTGGACTACAATTACAGCATTATCAATTGTATTTTCCGTAACTTTCTTTGTAAGTGGTGTTTTCGAAATAATATTTGCTGTGTCAAATAGAAATACACTCAAGAGCTGGGGGTGGACTTTAGTAAGTGGTATTATAGACTTATTATTCGGTATCATTCTTATATCAATGTCACCTGCAGTAATCGCAATCGTACTCTCATATTTTGTTGGATTCTGGGTAATGTTTCAGTCTATCTGGGGAATAGGAGGAGCTGTAGAACTACGGAGAAATGGAGCTAAAGGCTGGGGATGGCTACTTATATTAGCTGTTTTAGGTGTAATTCTGTCATTTATTTTCATAATGAGTCCTGTTCTAACATCAGGATTTATAGTAGCGCTCATTAGTATTTCGTTCATCTCTTATGGTTTCTTCAGAATATACCTTGGAATGAGATTAAAATCTCTTCACAAGGAAATGGAAAAGATTGAAGAAGAAATACATAACGAATAGTTAGAATGAAATAACATTTAATTTTTTGGAACAAAAGGTTAAGAGGTGTCTACTTTTAAGACACCTCTTATCACATTGTATGGATCACACCCTAACTTCCGGAAAACCACCATCTACAGATATTTCTGCTCCTTGTATAAAAGAGGCGTCATCAGATGCAAGGAATGTTATCACTTTAGCAATTTCAGAAGGCTGTGCAAACCTCTTGAGTGCAACTTGAGGCAACACATATTCTACAATACTATCTATCTGATTTTTAGAAAGATTAGATCGATCGAAATAATTTGTACTTACCGGCCCCGGACTTACTGCATTTACACGGATATTTCTCGAAGATAATTCTGCCGCAAACGTCTTCACAAAGGATAAAATAGCTGATTTGGCAGCAGAATAAACAGAAGAGTTCTGCATTCCCATCTTTGTCACGTTCGAAGAATTCAATATTATGGAGCTCCCCTCTCCCATCAATGGTAATACTTGTTGTACCGTAAACAAAGTTCCTTTTACCAACACATTAAACATGCCATCGAAATGTTCTTCTGTGACCGCCTCAATAGGCGCATATTTCCCAAAACCTGCATTTACATACAGGATATCTATCCGAGGCGAAATGGAGTTAATATTTTCATTAATAGCCAATAAATCAGACATATTCCCGCTATCTGAAACAAAACCTACAGCCTTATTTCCTAATTCAGCTACTGTTTTATGTACTGTCTCTTGATAGCGTCCTGTAAAAATTACCTTGGCTCCGTTCTCAATAAAATCGATAGCTGTCGCCTTACCTATACCGCTTGTAGCTCCTGTTATAAGGGCTACTTTTCCTTCTAGCTTTTTCATATTTGTTTTATTTAATTAAACAGTACAAATATATTCTGTCATAGAGTCTCTTAAAATCCATTTCTTGCTATTATAGAGAAAAAGTAATTACACTAAAAGCGAACAAATTCAGCAAGAAATGGATTCTATAAGTATAAACTACTATGTAGCTTTGTACAGTATAAAAACCAAAACTATGCTTAATCAAGAATCGTTAGACTTCAACCGCATCAAAAAGGCAATAGAATATATTAGTGAAAACTACAAATATCAGCCTAGTTTGGACAAGATTTCAGAACATATACATCTTAGTCCCTACCATTTTCAGCGATTATTCAAAGAATGGGCAGGAGTGAGCCCTAAACGCTTCCTACAATATATAAGTATACAACATGCAAAACAGATCCTAAGAGAAACACAAGCAACACTATTCGATACGGCATTCGAAGTTGGCTTATCAGGCACAAGCAGGTTGCATGATCTGTTTATAAATATAGAAGGAATGACTCCCGCTGAATACAAAAATGAAGGAAGCTATCTTACTATAAACTATAGCTTTGCACTCAGTCCATTTGGAGAAATAATTGTGGCTTCAACCCCAAAAGGGATCTGCCATATGGCATTTGCAGAAGACCACGAAGAAGCAATTACAAATCTGACAAGTATTTTTCCTAAAGCAAATTATCAGAATTCAACAGATGAAATCCAAAAGAATGCAATACGCATCTTTAATCTGGATTGGGAGAGCCTTGATAAAATTAAATTACATATCAAAGGTTCTGATTTTCAGCTTAAAGTGTGGCAAGCTTTGCTAAATATTCCGATGGGGCAATTATCATCATACCAGAATATTGCTAATCTGATAAGCAACCCTAAAGCAAGCCGGGCTGTGGGAAATGCAGTGGGGCAAAACCCGGTAGCATATCTCATCCCTTGCCACCGAATAATACAGTCCACTGGGGCTCTGGGAGACTATCATTGGGGACATATCCGCAAAACGTCTATGATCGGATGGGAAGCAGCTAAAGTATATCAATAGTCTTATAGCAGATTATACAAATAATTATTAACCTCAATCCCTGTTATTAATAAATGAATCAACTTAGGTATATTTGCAAATTAATCTCTAATTTTAAAGTCCATATCTAATTATGCGACTCTATTTTATCAAACATGAGGATATTAATTCAAAGAGTAAGTAAAGCATCAGTTACAATCAACGGCAGTATAAAATCAGCAATAAATCAAGGGCTTCTTATCCTTGTAGGTATAGAAAATACAGATAGTAAGGAAGATATAGAGTGGCTCTGCAACAAGGCTGTAAATCTTCGGATATTTGACGATAAGGAAGGTGTAATGAATTTATCAATAAAAGATATCAATGGCGAAATACTTGTAGTATCGCAATTTACCTTACATGCTTCTACTAAAAAAGGAAATCGTCCGTCCTACATATATGCCGCAAAACCCGAAATTGCTGTACCTTTGTACGAAGAATTTTGTGCCGTTTTGAGCAACAAGCTAGGTAAACCGGTACCAACAGGCGAATTTGGAGCAGATATGAAGGTAGAACTCATAAATGACGGTCCTGTAACTATATGGATCGACTCGAAAGTAAAAGAATAATATGACAATAAAAGAAGCACAACAGGAGGTAGACCAATGGATAAAAACCGTGGGCGTACGCTATTTCAGCGAACTAACCAACATGGCTATCCTCACCGAAGAAGTAGGCGAATTAGCCCGCATCATGGCACGTACTTACGGTGATCAATCTTTCAAGAAGTCTGACCTGAACAAAGATCTTGGAGACGAGATGGCCGATGTATTGTGGGTACTTATCTGTCTCGCAAACCAAACAGGCATAGATCTTACAGACGCCCTAAAAAAGAATATTGAAAAAAAGACTAACAGAGATAAAGACAGGCATATAAACAACGAAAAATTGAAATAGAATGGCAGAAGTAGATAAATACAGAGATACTCTAAAAAAATATAAAACAGACATCAAAGATGCTGATATCACTCAGAAAGTAAATGAGATAATCAGCAAGAAATTCGATCAGAATAATACCAAAGAGGTATATAAGAGGATATATTCCTGCATAGATCTCACATCCTTGAATGCAACGGACACACGCGAAGAAATTTGGAATTTTACAGAGAGAGTAAACGACTTCGAAGGATCAAGCGATGTAGACAATGTAGCAGCAATATGCGTCTACCCTAACTTCGTAGAAACAGTAAAAGAGGCTTTAACGGCAAATGTAAATATAGCCGCAGTAGCAGGAGGATTCCCCTCATCTCAAACATTTACCGAAGTGAAAATAGCCGAAACAGGACTTGCTGTAGCAAGTGGAGCCGATGAAATAGACATTGTACTTAATCTCGGATACTTCCTGGAAGAAAACTACGAAGATGTTTGTGAAGAAATAGACGAAATAAAGAACGCATGCCGTGACGCAAAGCTAAAGGTGATACTTGAAACAGGGGCACTAAAAAGTGCTAAGAATATAATGAAAGCCTCTATCCTAGCATTATATTCAGGTGCGGATTTTATAAAAACCTCAACAGGAAAAGTCTATGAAGGTGCTACCCTCGAAGCAGCATACGTTATGTGCACTGCTATTAAAGAATATAACCAGAAAACAGGGAATAAAGCCGGATTTAAAGTTTCGGGAGGTATTTCTACAACAGAAGATGCTGTAAAGTACTATACCATAGTAAAAGAACTACTGGGCGATGAATATCTGAATAAGGAATATTTCCGTATAGGAGCAAGCAGATTAGCGAACAACCTATTGGAAAGTATTAATTAGAAGATACCTTTCCATAACACACATAAAAAAGATCGGCACGAAAATCGTACCGATCTTTTATTTTCAGAATGAGATTCTGATAACTGTGAAAAGGTTCACAGTGAGCTATTTACTTTTTCAGTTCAGCCTTTGCTGCTTTCACGTTACCTTTAGCTTCTTCCTTTTTTGCTTTCACTTCTGTCTTAGCTGCTTTCTTTTCTGTTTTTGCAGTTTCTTTAGCTTCTTTCACTTCAGTTTTAGCTGCTTGTTTGGCTTCCTTAACTTCTGTTTTAGGGGCTTTTTTTGCTTGATTAGCTGTTTTTACATCTTGAGCCATTACACTGGTAGAGGCGATTAATGCGATAGCCATGATACCTGAAAGAATAATCTTTTTCATAAATAATACTTAATTAAAAGTGTTAAACTATACTGTTTAAATACGCAACAAATGTATGCTGGTTTTTGACTTAACACAGGTTAAACCGCGTTAAAAAAAAAGCCACTTTGTGTAAGTATTACTAAAGAATATTTTCTTCGTTTAAAAGGTATACAAATGCACTGTTTATAAAATAAAAATAGATACTGTATCAATCAAAAAATCTGAAAAAAACTTAATTTAACATATAATTAGATCAAAATGTCATAATCTAGTATCAAAAGTAAAAATAGCAGCCTATAAAAGTCCGGCAAAGCACTACCTAATAGCCTGTTTTACAAGATCAATAAAGGATTCTCGCATTTCGTCAGTTCCTTTTGATGTTCCTTCACAGCTCAACCAAACACTGTTACGGATACCAACCGGCTTGAGCATATCTCCGATAAGGCCATTTTCGATCGTATTCTTAAAGTTAGGGCTCGGATGCTCAGACGTAGTAATAATAAGGGATTGCTCTATGTCCAAAAGTGCATTAAAGCCTCCTTCGTAATTAAAAGCAAAATCTTTCAATAATACTTTATCAAAAAAACCTTTCAAAATTGCAGGCATAGTATTCCACCAATTGGGGAAAATAAATATCATTTTGTCAGATTTTTTTATTACTTGCTGATATCTAAGAATTAATGGATCAAGTACTTTTCCCTTGTTATATACAGACAATTCATCTTCTGTAAACACCGGATTAAAGTTATCTTTATGGAGATCTAATACCTCATAAGCCACATTATTATTATCATATTCGTCAATAATTGCATCCAATATTGCTTTATTAAAACTACCATGCCAAGGATGAGCAAAAACGATTGTTACCATATCTTTTTATTTATATAATTCAAACTTATGCCGTAACCAAAACTTCAATACCAAGACGAAGCCCTTCTACACGGTCTCCTATCTTTTTTAAATCTTCCACAGGCACTTTCTCAAGGTTTTTTTCAGGGGTTTCTCTGTCGATAGTGTAAATCATTACCTCACGAGGTTTTGTCGCTCTAACAGCCTCTAACCAAGCCAAAACTTCGCCCTCTGTTGTATTATCTACTACCCTACCCTTATGGCTACCTCTTACAAACATTGTTTGCATAATAAAATTGCCTTCGAAGCGTTTAAAAAGTTCTATCTGCTTTTCTATACTATACTCTGGCGAATTAGGACGATCTATCAACCGCACAGTATCAATACATGCCGAATCGAGCTTTAGTATATTATTATCTACCTTCTTGAGTGCATTAAATACCTTCTCCTTTCCGGCATGCATTGCGTTCGAAAGCACACTTATTTTAGTTTGAGGGTAATACGTATCCCGAAGTTCAATTGTATCATCAATAATTTCAGCAAATTGAGGATGTATCGTTGGCTCTCCATTACCAGCAAAAGTGATTACGTCCAATGCTGTTCCTTCTTTTTGCAAATGTATTAGTTTGTCTTCCAGAGCAGCTTTAACATTCTCTCGTGTAGGCAATTTAGTTTTTGTCCTAAAATTTTCATTATACCCACATTCACAATAGATACAATCGAACGAGCACAACTTACCATCGTACGGAAGCAAATTCATACCCAAAGATGATCCCAAACGACGACTGTGTATAGGACCAAACACTATTTCATGAAACAATATAGTTGACATATTATTATATTTCTAAGCTCTAATTTTTAATAATATACAAAGTTACTGCTTTATCACTCTCTGCAATATAAACACATCGATTTTTCGGTTCTACAATCTTGGAGTTTTAACAGAAATAGAATATACAGCGAGAATAAAGACCTAAAAATTAACAAATTCCATTTTTGTTTCACATGAAACGAAGCACAACAATATTTCGCTTCAAAAGTTGACAAACAGAAATATACATATCAAACTGATTTAATGAATATTAAATATAAAAAGGTGACAAAAGTGACACTTATTTAGCTGTTTTATTCTGTCACTTTATATTCTCAATAATGAGTATAAAAAGCAATTGTTGTCGCATTCGCTCTTATCCTTTTTTTATCAAGTACTTAATTGATCTCTTCTTCGTCAGCATGACAAGAAGATCGATATAAATAGATAATTTTTTTGAGAATAAAACAGAAGAGAAGCTCTGTCTTATTTAACGGGGCATTGTATTCGATATGAAAAAAACAGGAATCTACATAACTAGATAATCCAATTTACGCCATACATTATCAGTACATAGCGCACAAACTTACCGGCAAACATGGTTGCATTTACGATATAAACATTGGCACGCATAAAACCTAAGGCAAGGGCTATAATATCACCTACAACAGGCAGAAAACTAAAAAATGCCATTGCAGCACCTTTCCCTTCTAACCATCGCTGCATTTTATCTATTTTATCTTTCTTTACTTTCAGGTATTTCTCTATCCATTCTACCTTTCCGAGATGCCCTAAGGAGTAATTAGTCATTCCCCCTAACCAGTTTCCCACCGAAGCTATGAAAACGCACGACCAACCGTTAAGACCGGCGGCAATAAGACCTACAAAAACGACTTCGGAACCGAAAGGCAATATAGTAGCCGCAAGAAAAGATGCCAAAAACAGACCGATGTAGCCATACTCTACAAATCCGTCAAGCATATTTCAACTTATAGAATATATATATCCCAAAACCAACAGCAAATACACACATTCCTATACCGAGCTTCTTTACCCACGACTCGGTTTTTAGACTTTCTTCGTCGTATTTTGCTTTACGCATCAAAGAACGGGGGCTCGATATCATTACAATACCGAAAATAAACATAAAGACAGGATATAAGAGATCGAGATAAATAAAATTACGCATACTCGTTATTATTTAAGATGTTTGTCCTTTCTTCTTTGAAGAAAAATATATGAACACAGCACAAATATACTTAGAATAGTAATATAAAAACTAAGTTTTTGTACCAAAGTTCCCCCATAATATACCTCTACCCCACCCGATTGAATATGGGATAATTGAACTAAACCATTATCACTTTCCGAAACAGGAATAGCCCTCCCATCAAGGCTGGCGGTATAACCTTTATAATAAATCAATGGCAATTCTAAGGCTTCACCATTGGTTGCATTGAGGTTAAAAGTCGTTACTCTTCCTGACCGTTTAAAGTCAGATATCTGCATCCCTGCATAGTTTGACTTCACACTGTCTCCTCTCTGATGAAGAAATTCTACAGAAGGGACTCTATCGGGAATATATTCCAGTCCTCCCAGATGATAGCCATTAAACACTGTGGGCTCATCTGTTATTTCCCTCCAACAACGGTACTTATGATAGACTTTCGATTCGTTTGCAAACATTAATACAATAAGAGTGATAAGTAACCCCACTGTAAATAAAACACGCTTATTCGTCTTTAAAATAAGCGAAAGATAATATCCTCCGGCAATAGCAAAGAAAAAGCTGGAAAACTCAAACAGTCGCCATGGCAATTGTATAAAATTCAACATGCTGAAAGGAAATATCGACCATGGAAAAAAACGAGTACAAGCGAATATAAAAATTAGTCCGATAAGTACTCCGATATCTACGCTCCGCAGCTTTTCTGATTTGTCATACACAAACAAACGTAAGGCAATGGCACAAGTAAGCAACAATCCTATTCCGGGAATAAAGGCCTGTTCATGTATAGTAAAACCCTTAAACATACCCCACAAAATCCAGTGAAAATCCATCACAGTATCCTGTGTTTTAGACATTATTTGCCTACTCTGGTAATAGAATGCGTTGGAAAACATCTGCTCAAACATAGGGAAAGTATAATACGCCGTAATGGCTACTGTAATCAACGCTGCCAGAAATAAATAACGTATACGTTGGGGTTCCCTAAATATAGATTTGCAATAAATAACGAGAAAAATAAAAATTAGAATAAAAATTAAGACCGATGAGATTAAATGCGTAAAAACCATCAGGCTACAGCCAATAGAGAGAATATACCATTTCTTATAATCTCCTTTGATAATATGATACAAACCCAGAAAAACAAGAGGAACAAAAGTAAAAGACAGCGATTCTCCTAATGCCGCTCTGAAATATATATCAAGTAGCCTGTAAGAGGAAAATGTAAATAATAAAGCTCCTATTGTTGCAGCAAAAGTATTTTTATAGACGGAATTAATAAAAATATAGGTAAATACCCCACATAAGATAGTCATGGAGAATATCATAAACTGATATGCAAACACAACATCGGAGAGGTTTCCGATAAAAGCAAATGGAATAAGTACGAAGTCGGAATAAAAAGCCTTCGTAAAATAGCCATAACCATCGATAGCATTATAATCGAGATAAATTAGCCATGGACTTTCTTTCAGACCATCCATTAATGCTTGTAACCGTCTGTAATGAAAAAAGAAATCATCTCCTGGACATAAAGGTTTGTAGAGAACCATCATGGCTAAAGATAATAAAACTAATACAACGAAAAATATGAGAAAATGATACTTTTTCTTTTGTGCTATTTTGTCTAAAAGATTATTCATAAACCAAGTAAATTTAGGTAAAGATAATCAGAAAGATTTATTTCACTATTTTATACACCTAGATTGTCATTGTGAGTAAAAAAACAAAAAGATCTTTTTATTAGAATCATGTAATATCTAATCGTACTCAAATTAAAAATTTAATGCGCTTCCAGCCAGTTCTTTCCTTTTCCGCAATCGGCTCTTAGGGGAACTGCCAGTTTATATGCATTTTCCATTTCTTCAATTACTATCTTTTGAACCTTATCAATTTCATTTTCAAGAACATTAAAATTCAACTCGTCATGTACCTGAAGAATCATCTTGGATTTGATATTCTCTTTTTCGAAGCGCTTAAAAATATTATTCATAGCCACTTTTATGATGTCAGCCGCACTTCCCTGTATAGGTGCATTTATAGCATTTCGCTCGGCATAACCACGTACAGTTGCATTACGGGAGTTGATATCGGGTAAGTATCTTTTTCGTCCAAAAACAGTTTCTACATAAGTTTTCTCACGTGCATCGGTTATACATTTATCCATATATTCTTTTACCTTCGGATAGGTCTCGAAATAACCGTCAATAAGTTCTTTGGCTTCTCCTCTTGGAATGGTAAGGCGTTCGGCCAATCCAAAAACAGAAATACCGTATATGATACCAAAGTTGGCTGTCTTTGCCTTGCGACGCATATCGCTTGTCACTTCATCTATCTTCAATTTATAAATCTTAGCGGCCGTTGCAGCATGTATGTCTTCCCCGCTATTGAAGGCTTCTACCATCGATGGGTCTTGGCTAAGATGTGCCATAATACGTAGCTCGATCTGGGAATAGTCGGCAGAAAAAAATAAGCATCCCTCGTCGGCAATAAATGATTTCCGAATCTCTCTTCCTTGTGCATCTCGTATAGGAATATTCTGAAGATTGGGATTAGTAGAACTTAGTCTTCCGGTAGCTGTTACTGTCTGATTAAATGATGTATGTATCTTTCCATCTTTGGGCTCAACAAGCAGCGGAAGTGCATCAATATATGTACTAAGAAGTTTTTTAAGACCTCTGTATTCTAATATTTTATTTACAATCGGATGTGTATTTTTAATGCTTTCCAATGTCTCTTCACTGGTTACATACTGTCCTGTTTTAGTCTTTTTGGGCTTGTCTATAATCTTTAATTTGTCGAAAAGCACCTCTCCTACCTGCTTCGCCGAATTTATATTAAATTCTGTTTCTCCAAGTTTAAATATTTCCGATTCAATGTTCTGCAATTCTATAGTAAGCGTTTTTGAATACTCTCCTAAAGCAACCGTATCGAGCCTTACGCCGGTAAATTCCATGTCTGCAAGAACATAAATAAGGGGTAACTCTATTTCGTAAAATAATTTACTTAAATCCTGTTTTTCGATAGCCTTTTCGAGTATCCTCTTCAGTTTCAATGTAACATCTGCATCCTCACATGCATAATCGCTAATCTGATCAGGACGCAGAGAACGCATATTCAACTGATTTTTACCCTTAGCACCTATCAGCTCATCAATATGTATTGTTCTGTATTTCAGATAAGTTTCTGCCATATAATCCATATTGTGTCTCAACTCAGGATTGATAAGGTAATGAGCAATCATTGTATCAAATAATTTGCCTCGTACATGAATATCATATTTTTTGAGAACAATAATATCGTATTTTATATTCTGCCCTATTTTCAGTATCTTCTCATTTTCAAAAAACGGACGGAATTTGTCTATCAGTTTCTTTGCTTCGTCAAAGTCGGCAGGAACGGGAACGTAATAAGCTTCTCCCTCTTTGAAGGCAAAGGACATCCCGACCAATTCGCTCACTATAGGGTCGAGACCTGTAGTCTCGGTATCGAAACAGCAAGATTCCTGATTAGAAAGAGTACTTATGAGTTCCAAAATCTCTTTCTCTTCCTCTACAAGATGATAAGAGTGAGGTATATCTTTCAGCTCCTGTAAGGCGGAGTAGTTAACGGTTGTAGTATCTGAAGAAGAGTCTACAGGCGGCAATAATTCTGCAAATAAATCGCCCTGTATAGCTTCATGTGTTGTAGTATTCCTAACCGGGTGTGATGGGATACTATCAGTCTTGAGAACCCTGTTGATTAGTGTCCTGAATTCAAGTTCTTCGAAAATAGCACTTATTTTTTCAGCATTTATTTCTCTACGTGCAAATTCATCTTTGTTGAAATCGATAGGAACATCAGTCTTGATTGTAGCCAGAAATTTTGAGAATATGATTTGCTCTTTATTATCTTCCAATCGTTGTTTTAATGCTCCTTTGATCTCCGATGTATGTTCAAGGAGGTTTTCGATAGTTCCGTATTCCTCTAACAGCTTCTGAGCAGTTTTAGGACCTACACCGGGACATCCGGGTATATTATCGGAAGCATCACCCATAAGACCCAGTAAATCGATCATCTGATCGGGAGAAGATAGCTCATATTTCTCCATGATTGCCTTAGCATCTAATACATCAAATCCGGATCCTGCAAACTTTGGTTTGTACATGAATACATGATCGGATGTAAGCTGACCATAATCCTTGTCGGGGGTCATCATATAAACATCTATATTCTCCTTTTCTGCTTTCTTCGCAATAGTACCAATTACATCGTCAGCCTCATAATAAGGAACTTCCAGTTCTTTGATATTATATGCTGCGATAATCTCCTTGATAATAGGAACGGCCGCCCTTATATCTTCGGGGGTCTCCTGACGCTGCGCTTTATATTTCTCATAAGCATCGTGACGGAAAGTTCCTCCCGGAGGGTCGAATGCTACAGCAATATGTGTGGGGTTTTCTTTGCGGAGAAGCTCCTCTAATGTATTTACAAAACCAAACACAGCAGATGTGTTCTGACCCTTAGAGTTAACCCTCGGATTCTTTATAAATGCATAGTAAGAACGGTATATGAGCGCATACGCGTCTAATAGGAATAATTTCATTGGGGAATATATTTATATTATAAAACAGTGGAAAGTTAAGGAAAAACTGATGAACTACAAAAGAGACAAATTAAAATAGATAATCAATCCCAACCACAGTGCTTACTATCAACAGGCAAGTGAAAAGAAAAAATAAACAGCTTTACTTATTCATATTCCTCTTTACAAAAAAGTAAAATAACAGAGTAATAGAACCAAATATCAAGGACTATTGGGGGATACTAAGTACTAAAAAAGAATTCAAAAACATTAAAATGCAATTATTCTTTAAAAAATTCCTTATATATATCTAAAGTTACCCATATATAATGCTTAAAGCCGAAATATTCTTAAATTTGCAACTCAACAAAACAAGATATGGATAAAAAGCTTTTAATAGCTAAACCTGTAGCGGAGGAATTAAAAATATTCAATACTTATTACAAAGATTCTGTTTTTTGCAATAATGTAAGGATTCAGGAAATTATAGATCACATTATGAAATCGGATGGTAAAAGAATCCGTCCCATTTTGCTGCTTCTGGCTGCTAAAGCCTGTGGCGAGATCAATAACATTACTTACAACGCTGCTATCACTGTAGAACTTTTGCATACCGCTTCGCTTATACACGATGATGTTGTAGACGAATCAAAAATAAGAAGGGGAAAGGCTTCATTGAACGCTATTTATGATAATAAAATGGCTGTTCTAGCAGGTGATTACTTTTTATCTACAGCTCTTATTAAGAGCGTGTTGACAGGAAACATAGAAATCATATCCAATATATCTGACTTAGGGCGCGATTTGGCCGAAGGAGAACTTAATCAGCTTTCGCTGGTGAAAGAACTGATCATTGACGAAGATGAGTATTTTCAGGTAATAAAGAAAAAAACCGCCTCTCTGATGTCGGTATGCATGCGTATAGGCGCAATATCTGTAAATGCTTCGGAAGAAGAAATAGAAAAATTTACCCGTTTGGGAGAATTATTTGGATTGTGCTTTCAATTACGTGATGATATTTTCGATTATTTTACCGATGCTATTGGCAAGCCAACAGGAAATGATATACGGGAAGGGAAAATAACTTTACCTCTTCTGTATGCTATTAAAAATGCCTCCGAAGAAGAAAAAAAGGAAATACTATCTATCGTATATTCTTATAACTATACGGACGAAAATATTCAGCATCTGATCCACTATGCCAAAGAGCATGGAGGAATAGATTATGCATACAGGAAAATAGAAGAATTTAAGGAACAAGCCGAAAAAATTATAGAAACTATTCCTGATTCTGATGTGCGTGAAGCACTCGAAGCCACAGTAGATTATATTATAAAAAGAGTATATTAATAAATAGCAACTCCAAAAAGTTACTTTTCTAAATTTGCTATTTATTAGAAAACAACAAAAAGAGAGCACCTAAATGATGCTCTCTTTTCTTTATTCTATTTTTATAGACTCTTTAAGCCATCAAACTTTTTAGCTTTTCTGTATCAGTAAAATCAGCTATCACTCCGTATGTATAGTCTTTCAGGAAATCGACAGATAAGGTTGTAGATACCCCTATTACACGCATAAATGCATAAGTAGCAGCTTTGATACCGGTAAATGCATCTTCGAATACGATACACTCCCCCGATTGTACTCCAAGATTTGTCTTAGCCAATACATATCCCATCGGGTCTGGTTTCCCTTTCTTTATACTATCTGATGTAATTATTGTATCGAAAGTATCGCCTAATGACAATTGGTCTAATACAACTTTTACTTTACTGGAAGGAGAACTGGTAACAAGACCTATTTTATAACCTTCATTTTTAAGGTATTTGATAAAATCAAGAACGCCGGGAATAACCGTTTCTTTATAATCAATGGCTTGTTCCATTTTCGAACATGCATCTCTTATAGCTTGTTTTTCTTCGAGAGTTGAAATCGTAAAATAAAGTTCAATGATAGAACTCAATGTCATTCCCTTTATTACGTCCGAAAAGTTATTAATTTTCAACTCATTCTCTTGTGCTA
Organism: Dysgonomonas mossii DSM 22836; assembly: GCF_000213575.1. GTDB lineage: Bacteria > Bacteroidota > Bacteroidia > Bacteroidales > Dysgonomonadaceae > Dysgonomonas > Dysgonomonas mossii. Next base: position 276,271 of record NZ_GL892004.1, on the reverse strand, counting down.
TCTTACTCCAAAACTCATCATAAGCGTGCTCTGTGTCTACGACAACACCATCTAAACCAAACAGTACGGTTGTTATTTTACTTTTTGCCATTTTATTTTATTAATACTATTAGCTAATAATAAAAACTGAACAAAGTAAGATAATTTTATTGGGAATCCTGCTATATATCATCATAAAATAAAAACGGAAACATGATGATGTCCCCGTTTTTAAGATATTGTAGCCTATAATTTCTTATTTATATTCCTTCTTATATTTGGCTTCAAGTTTGTCGGCTCTCTTCCCACTTTCGGGATGAGTAGAAAACAATTGTTTAGCCTTGCTTTTATCTACACCTGCATCGTCAGACAATTTTTGAATAACGCGTAAAGCTGTTACCATCCCCATCGGATCTTTACCACTCTTTTTCAAGAATTCATAACCATAATCGTCAGCGGCATACTCTGCCTTTTGAGAAAATTGAGCACCGGCAAGAGCTTCTCCAAGTTCTCCCAACTGAGAATCGGTCAGTGCAGCTGCTACATCGCCGGTAGATCCTACTGCATCTTTGAGTGCAGAAGTAAGTAATGCTTTTTTGAATGCTTCCTTAGAATCCTTATTAACGATATGACCTACTTCATGACCTATTATTCCCAATATTTCGTCATCTGTCATCAATTCCATTAAGCCTGCAAATACACGGATACTTCCGTTTGCACAAGCAAAAGCATTCTGATCTACAACATAATAAGCCTGAATATCAAGCTTTACATCTGAAGGCATCGTTGCTTTTATTTTTTCGAGACGGTCTGCTACGGCTTTCATTCCGGGATCAGAATCGGTTGTTTTACAAACCGGGTTATGAGCATCCATCCAGTCAATATACTCCTGACAATAGGTAGCTATTTGTTCGTCGGTAAGTGTTAATGCCTTTGCTGTTTTAGTAGCTGCGTCAAGATGCTTTTTATTAATCTTTAGTCCTCCCAGCTGCGCATTTGCAGTGTGAGAACATATTAAAATTAGTGTTAAGGCAATTAGTAGTTTTTTCATAAAAATAAATGTTAATGATTAGTATTTTAAAATATTAGCTTTTCTCTAAATGCAATATGGGATATCCTTTCCCCTCTCCATCATATTCGTCTCTGCCCACTTCTTTAAATCCTAAATGATAATAAAAATCCAAGGCTTGTGTATTTTGTTCGTTTACATCCACTTTTCGTGCATTCAATGTGTTTACAGCATAGTCCATCAAGATTTTGCCTATACCCTCTCCCCTACTTTCATTTTCCACAAAAAGCATTTCTATGCTATTATCACTTATACCTAGAAATCCTTTTATAATGCCCTTCTGATTTCTATAAACATATAGAGAAACATGGTGAAAATAGATAGGAATATGAGTTTTATAAAATTCAAAATCTTCGTCTGATAAAAAATCATGAGTAGCCTTTACGGCACTCTCCCAAATATCTATTAATACAGGGTAATCTTTTTTGTCAGCAGAACTAATCATAGTGTAAATTATTTAGGTTAAACTTTAGTCTATATTAAGAATGTTTCCGTTTTCAAAGGTATTAAAAGATATGATTCTAGAAAAATCAGAAAGTTTTAATTCTTTATTTTCACACATCATATAACAGATCGGTACTTTTCCATAAAATGAAGCCCATTGTGAGAATGAACTTGGAGGACCTATTATATAATCACTTTTAGATAAAGCATATAAATCTTTTTCTGAAGATGATTGGGGTATGACAAAACAATCTAATTCTGAAAAAGAATTAAGGTTTATTTTTTCATTGGAACAAATCAAAAATTTAACCCTCTCCCCTTTGTCTAAAAGCTGCTTTTCTAAACTTTTCATTACCTGATAATAAGCTCCGTCAGAGAAATAGTATATACCATCGAGCCACTCTTTATAATCTCCTCTACGTATATGTACGCCAATTATAACAGCTTTTTCTTGAGAAAATAAAAAATCGTTTACAGCAATCTCTACATCTTTTCTGAAATCAAATAAAGGACGTATATTATCCGACTGATCTATTACCATTTCTCTATTTCCGAGACGATTAGACCAGCCCTCTATCAAATTAAGATTAAATAATTTTCTGAATATATTAGATCTTCCATTTTGTATATATCCTCTTGCCTTGAGTGAAAGGAATATCTTTTGCAGAAGTTTTTTAGACTTAAAACGTATAAATTTATTTCTGTTCAGATTGGAAAAAACAGGTAAATATTCATCGAAATTTATAACCAATACTTTCTCTTCGTACTTCAATCCATAAGCTATCGATGGAATAAGAGACCATATTCTGTTACACAACTGACCCGGAGAATCGTAGTTAATAATCATAAGAATATTAGTGAGAATTGGTAAAGTTATAAATTATTATAACTTACTTATTTTTTACAGCTATATTTTAGTTTCTTCTTAATAATAGATTATTAAATATCGAAATAAGCTTTTTTTCTATAAATTTATAATATAGAATACCAAAACCTATGACTATAAGAAGATTAAGTATTATCAATAGATCAGGATTTACTAATAATAATATACTATGAGGAATACGACTAATAAAAAAATATAAGATAGGATGCGTAAGAAAAATAGAGTAAGAAGCATCTCCTAGAAATGCTAATTTATCACTTTTATAAAAATTGAATGTTGTTCTCTTCTCCAAAAACAACAAAGTGGCAAATAATAAAGCGGCAGGAATTCCTAATGTAAAGACCCTATGCCATGCATATATTCCTTTATTGATAAGATATGCTTCCCCTGTTTTACCAATACCATTATTGATAAGATAAATGAATATAAACAGGGTAACAACACCTAATATCACGGGTATGGAAATATGCACTTTTTTTACATTTCTATAAATAACAGCTATTGCCATCCCTATTCCAAATTCGAGAAACATAGGATTAGTTACAAAAATGTAATGTATTTCTCTGATAGGGAAGAAAAAACCTATAATAAAAAGAGCAAAAAATATGTATATAAGGTATATCTCACGCCTTTTTACAATGGAGAGAATTATAAATACAGCATATAAAATATAAAAAAACCATTCATAACTTAATGTCCATCCTACATAAATGAGAGGATAAGTAAATTCATCTCCTGAATCAAAAATGGGAATTATAGTTAAGGTTTTTATAATATTTTCTAATGAAATTTCTCCAGGACTGAATATAAAAAGACAAAGAATCATTACTAAGGAAGTAAAATAATAGACTACATTTATCCTTATAAATTTCTTCTTTAGATATTTAATAAAATCTTTTATACCCGAATATTTTCCGAATACGTAGCACATTATAAATCCGGATATGATAAAGAACATATCTACACTGAAAGCACCTATCATAAAGTTAAATTTTTGCTGATAAGACTCAGTACCAGAACCCATCTGTAATATAACACCATGGATATAAGCAACAATAATAACAGCAAAACCTCTAAGGTACTGAACAGAATATAATCTGTCTCTTGTCATAATATCAGATCTTTGATTCGTATTCAGTTATAATATTAGAATATTTATGACAAAAAAACATTATACATTAAATCTGAAATGCATTATATCACCATCCTGAACGATGTATTCTTTTCCTTCTACATTCATTTTACCGGCTTCCTTCACGGCAGCTTCCGAACCCAATGTTATAAAATCATTGTATTTTATAACTTCGGCACGGATAAATCCTTTTTCGAAGTCGGTATGTATAACACCTGCACACTGAGGAGCTTTCCATCCTGAAGTGAATGTCCAAGCACGTACTTCCTGAACTCCGGCAGTAAAATATGTTTGCAATCCGAGAAGCTTGTAAGCCGATTTAATCAGTCTTGCTACTCCCGATTCATTAAGTCCAATTTCTTCAAGAAACATTTGACGCTCTTCGTAAGATTCAAATTCAGCTATTTCAGACTCTATTTTTGCAGCTACAATAAGAATTTCAGCATCTTCATCCTTTACAGACTCACGTACTTGCTCTACATAATTGTTTCCCGAAACAGCACTGGCTTCATCTACATTGCATACATAAAGTACAGGTTTGTATGTAAGAAGATAAAGCTCTTTCGCTATTTTTTCATCCTCTTTGTTATCAAATTTAACAGTACGGGCCGACTTACCTTGCTCAAGCGCTTCTTTGAACTGAACCAAGATATCATAGGCACGTTTCGCTTCTTTATCTCCTCCTGTTTTCGCTTGTTTTTCTACTTTCTGAATACGAGATTGTACTGTTTCCAAATCTTTCAGTTGCAGCTCTATATCTATAATTTCTTTATCTCTCACAGGATTTATACTTCCATCCACATGAGTGATATTATCATCATCGAAACAACGAAGTACATGAATAATTGCATCCGTTTCACGTATATTGGCAAGGAATTTATTACCAAGCCCCTCCCCTTTGCTAGCTCCTTTAACGAGCCCGGCTATATCTACTATTTCTACTGTTGTAGGCAAAATACGATTGGGTTTAACCAATTCCGCTAATTTATTTAATCTCTCGTCCGGAACGGTTATTACTCCTACATTTGGTTCTATTGTACAAAAAGGAAAATTTGCCGATTGTGCTTTTGCGTTCGATAAACAGTTGAAAAGAGTAGACTTACCCACATTAGGAAGTCCTACAATACCACATTGTAATGCCATTATTTTATATAAATTATTTTTTCAGGGTACAAAGGTAGTGAAAAATCAATGACATACAGTTTTTTGATTTTACGAAGTAAAGATCTCCGTAAATAATTATCTAAATAACATATGATAAGGATCTTTATCTAATATCTTCTTATAATAATTTCGGAGATTATTTATCTGGGTATCATTGGCAGATTCTGTTACATTCGTATCTCTAAGTCGGGTTCTATTTTTAAATTTAATAGGTAGATAGTGTGACGAATATTCAGTTTTAGCGTATTTAGTTCCTTTCAGATGTGCCATAACATTCAACCAAACATCATCTGCATAAAAACATAATCCTCTTAGTAAATCAATATTAAAGACATCCTTATGCAAAGAATGAGGAGGATAAAGTACTCCTCCTACACCGGTGGGGAATATATCAATAGAAGGTGACTTCGCATCTTTTATCATTTTCCATTCATTATACTTTGCCAGATTACTCCCATTAATCTTTACTTCCCATCCGCGGCAACAGCAAATAGTTTGAGGATATTTTTGAGATAACTCGATGAGATGTTGTGTTATATATGAATTATATAAAATATCATCATCAACAGTTATAATAATATCATCAGGAAACTCCTGCATAGCATAATAATATTTTGTATGTGCCTTCAGGTCTTCATTACAAAACCTTATTTCGAGTCCTCTATCCTGTAGACGAAGTAAGTTTTTTGGTAATTCTGATAACGAGGAAAACTGTTCTTTAGATAACCATAGTAAAATCTTATCAGGTTTTAATTTCTGCCTCATGATAGATTCTATCACAAGCCATACTCTATTTATGCGTGGAGGAAAAGAGGTCAATGAAACTATAATACGATTACTTGCTTTATCCGATTTTTTCAATTTATATTCATCTTTATTTGCTGTTATTCTGAAATAGATTGGAACAAACAAATTGACAAAATAGAGAGTCGGAATACGTAGAAATGGATATAAGAAATATCTGGATAAAGGATTATGTTTTATATGTATAAATGTATATAAAGTATCAAAAAAGTTAATCATTTCTGGTTTTCATTTATTTTTTAAAAACCAAGTTTATAATAATTGTAATGATCATTCAAACAATATCTACATATAGGTATATTTAATCGATAAATACTTCTATACAAAAAAAGAGCATCCTAAACGAAGGACACTCTCCAAATAATTAAGAATAAAAATATCTTATTTTATTACTTTATCTATTACCTTTTTAGCTGTAGCTTCCATTATCTTATAACCTTCTTCATTAGGATGTACTCCATCAGTACCTAGATTGCTTTTCAAAGCATTATTTTCGTCACACATCACCGAAAAATAATCTATATATGAAAATCCTTTTTCCTTAGCATAAGCTTTTATTTTCGCATTCAGAGACATTATTTTTTGAGGTACGTCTTTTATCTCTTTTCTCCAAGGATATTCGCCTGCAGGTGTTACAGATGATAATATCACTTTTATGCCGTTAGCATCAGCCAGTTCGGCCATCGACATGATATTTCCTAAAGTAAATTCTTCATTATATGGGCCTGTATTTTGAGCAACATCATTTGTACCTATATTTATCAATACTGCAACCGGCTTAAGATTAATTACATCCTGACGAAAACGAGACAACAATTGCGGGCTGGTTTGTCCACTTATTCCACGACCTACATAATTATTTGATTTAAAAAAATCAGGGTGTGCATTAGGCCATCCATCAGTAATAGAATTTCCTATAAATACAACTCTCTTTTCACCTTTGGCAGGTGCTGGCAATGCAGCATTCGCTTCGGCATACCTATCGAGATTTATAAGTTTATTAAATTCTTGTGCTTGAGAGAACAATCCAAAAAAGGAAAAAAAAGACATAATTAAAATTACTTTTTTCATGATAAATAAGTATTTATATTTCAAAAATTGAATGAATATCCTATGCTATAGAAAAGATTATTACCATAAGGCGAATACTCTTCCTGTACTACATCGTATTGTATCATGGCTATCATATTCATGTACCGCAAACCTCCTCCTATAAGAACAGACGGTACAAATTTATTCGTTTTATATTTATTTCCACTATTTTCTATAGTCTCCCATACACGGCTGGCCTCGGGCTGAACGCTTATAACAAGAAAATCAACAGGATAAAAACGTCCAAAAACATCAAAACTTACATAATGCCTGCTCCATTTAACATCATAATTTTTCTCTCTGAAATAGTTATATCCTAATCCTACCCCGGCAGTAAAATATTTAGAAAAATTATAACCAACCTGAGGAGAAATACCCACAGCTGTATAATTCCCGAATTGTAAATTCATATTACCTCCGAAAGTAAGTTTAGAAGGATCAAAGCCGGAACTCGATTTATAACTTCCTCCATATTGCGAATACGCAAGACCGGTACTTAATATTAAAGACAGAATCAAAATTACTTTTTTCATATCATTCGGTTTTATCATTTTTACTCAAAACTTCATTAATAGCCTTTTTTACCAAAGGTTCCATTATTATTTTATACCCTTCTTCGTTAGGATGCAATCCATCAAGCGAATAATTATTTATCATACCGCTTTCACTATCGCGCATAGGAGTATTCAAATCTAAATAGTAATAATCTTTCTCTGCAGCATAAATTTTTATACGTTCATTTAGTTCATCTATTTTCTCTGGTACATCTTTGATAGGTTCCCATCCATGACCTTTGCATGGCAGAAGAGAAACCAATATTACTTTTATGTCGTTCATATCAGCCAATTCGGCCATCGATTTTATATTATCCATCGTAAACACAGGATCATATTCACCTGTTTTCTCGGCTATATCATTTATACCTGCGCTTATAACAACAGCTTTAGGATGTAATTCTACAACATCTTGCCTAAAACGTAAAAGCATCAATGAACTTGTTTGTCCACCCTTTCCCCTGCATACATAATTATTATCTACAAAAAATTTGTATCGTAAATGTACCCAATTTTCGGTGATAGAATTACCTATAAACACGACCCTGTTTTCTTTAACTTCAGTCATTTTCAGTTCACTATTAGCCCATGCATAAGCATTTAGCTTAAAAATATCGTTGTTCAATTTGTCTTTGTATAACCGATATCCTACGTATGGTATCAATATCAAATTAAGTAATACAGATATAACAAAAATGCTATAAATAAATTTCTTTTTCATCTCAATTATAAATGATCTGATTATTTACCCGATTGCACCAATTAGAGGTGGTGACAAAACAACATGCTATTATAAAAAGAATATATTTAAGAACTAAGATGAGTTTATTAAACATTATATATATAATTAATTTTTAATTTAAACTTAACAAAAAATCATTGTGTTTGTAATAGACTGTTAATTGTGTTTATTCTTTTTTTGAAGAATACTTGTAAATATCGATATTAAAAGTTCATTCACGTATAAATGTGAGTTATTAAACAGAGTAAAATTATACAAATTATTTATATAAAGCGTATTATGAACTTTATTAAAACAATGTTAATAACTATAGTTGTTGATAATTTTTCATTTTTCAATCTATTAATAATTGTTGATAAACCTTTCATAGCAGAATGATAAAAGCCTGTGATTTTTAATTGTTATCTGCGACTTATTTCATATATGTTGTTTAGTTTCATAAAACAATTGATTTTGTTTTAAAAATGTATTAACAGTTATCAACAGTTTATCAACAATCTTTTTTGATAATTGAAATATGTAAATAAGAATAAGAAACAATTGATAAGAAATACTAATTTAAGTAGCATATTCACAGATAAATATATAATTTTGTTATTCATTAATATAATAATGTAAAAGATGAAAGGTTTTCTTAAGAGTTTATTAGCCTCTATAGTAGGCTGTTCCATCGTTATAGGTATATTTATTTTTATATTTATTCTTATAATAGCCGCTATGTCTTTTGGCTCATCTGATAAATATAATTTGAAAGATAATACTGTATTGACATTGAAACTTGAAGGTACTCTGTCTGAAAGAGTAGAACCAAATTCGTTTTTAGACTTGATAGGTCAAAATACGGATTTAGAAATAGGATTGGATGATATTCTTTCTTCTATAAAGAAAGCAAAGGAGAATGATAATATAAAGGGTATTTATATTAATGCCGGTGCATTTGCTGCTTCTAATGCTTCGTTGAAAGAAATACGCGATCAGTTAGCAGACTTTAAAGAAAGTGGAAAATTTATTATTGCTTACGCCGATGTTTATTCACAAGGATGCTATTACTTATCGTCAGTAGCAGACAAAGTAATAATGAACCCTCAGGGTAATCTCGATTTGCATGGACTTTCATCTTCACCTACTTTCTACAAAGGGCTACTTGATAAAATAGGTATAGAGATGCAGATTTTTAAAGTAGGTACATTCAAATCTGCGGTTGAGCCTTTTATGCTTGATAAAATGAGTGATGCAAATAGAGAGCAGGTTACAGCATATATAAACGATATATGGTCTACTATCACATCCGAAATATCAGACTCCAGAAAAATATCAGTAGATAAAATAAACCAACTGACAGATTCTTTGCAAACATTCAAACTAGCCAATGCTTCAGTTACCGATGGGCTTGTAGATACGTTGATGTATGAGACAGAAGTAAAAGAATATCTGAAAGATTTGCTCAAAGTAGAAAAAGTAAAAGATGTGAGAATGGCATCTATCAAGGATATGACTTCCGTATCATTTGTAAAAGAAAGTAATTCTAAAGATGTTATTGCTATACTTTATGCCGAAGGATCTATCAACAATGGATCCGGTAAAGATGGTATAACTGATAAGAGATATGTGAAGGAAATTGAAAAACTGAAAGATAACGATAAAGTAAAAGCTGTAGTTTTCCGTGTTAATTCGCCGGGAGGAAGTGCTTATGCTTCGGAACAAATATGGAAAGCCATTACCGACCTGAAAGCAAAGAAACCGGTGGTAGTATCTATGGGAGACTATGCGGCATCGGGAGGCTATTATATTGCATGTAATGCTTCTAAAATTATTGCTCAACCAAATACATTGACAGGTTCAATTGGTATTTTTGGTATGTTCCCAAATTTTGAGGGATTGACTAAAAAGGTAGGATTATCGTTTGATAATGTGAAAACAAATAAATTTGCTGATTTTGGTGACGCTACCCGTCCGATGAGACCTGAGGAAAAAGTAATATTGCAGCAGTATATTGAACATGGCTATGACCTGTTTTTAACTCGTTGTTCAGAAGGGCGTAATATTCCGAAAGATTCGCTGGATCATATTGCTCAGGGTAGGGTATGGACAGGCAATCAAGCCCTAAAGATAGGATTGGTAGATGCTCTTGGAAATATAGATACTGCGATACAAGAAGCAGCAAAACTTGCCAAACTTGATGATTATTCTTTGCAGGATTATCCTAAAAAAGTTGACTTTTTAGAAAGTTTATTATCCAACCAGAAAGAAGAATTTGCAACAAAGGCAATGAAAGAATACCTTGGTAAGGATTATGAATTATTCAAGACTATAAAAGAGATAAAGGAACAAGATTTTGTTCAAGCTCGCATGCCTTATGACATAAGCATAAGATAAATATTATAACTGTATAATGATAAAACAACAGCCCGTGCATATCAACAAATGGCTGCTACCATTTTCGTGGTTGTACGGGCTGATTGTATTTTTTAGAAATAAGTTTTTCGATTGGGGAATACTCAAGCAAGAAGAGTTTGATATCCCTGTTATCTGTATAGGAAATATCACTGTAGGAGGTACGGGAAAAACTCCGCATACCGAGTACGTTATCCGTTTGTTGAAGGATAAATATAGGGTAGGGGTACTAAGCAGGGGATATAAGCGCAGAACCAAAGGCTTTGTTCTTGCAGATGACAATACTACCAGTAAGGACATTGGGGACGAATCGTTCCAAATAAAAAACAAGTTTCCGGATGTTATCGTTGCTGTCGATGGAGACAGGCGTAGAGGTATAAAAAAGCTTTTATCGCTAAAAAACCCACCTCAAATAATCTTATTGGATGATGCCTTTCAGCACCGTTATGTAAAACCTTCTTTTACAATTATCCTGTCAGATTTTAATCGTCCTATATATGCAGATGCTTTGCTTCCTGCAGGACGTTTGCGGGAACCTTTTTCAAAGATAGATGATGCAAATATGATAATCGTAACTAAATGTCCTTTGGACTTGCAGCCTATCGATTATCGCATTATTTTGCATGATGTGAATCCTTTCCCATATCAGAGCCTCTATTTTACTACTTTCGATTATTTAGAATTAAAACCTGTATTTCGCAATAGTGGAGAAAACAGGTCGTTAGATTTTTTACGAAACAAAACTGTTTTATTGGCTACCGGTATAGCTTCGCCTAAAGTGATAATAAAAAAACTATCGGAGTATACCCGTAAGATAGAAACAATAACATATCCTGATCATTATAATTTTAAGACAAAGGATATTAAATATATTTCCGATAAGTTTAGAAATATAAGTTCAGACAAAAAAATAATTCTGGTGACAGAAAAAGATGCAAGCCGATTAGTTTTGAAAGATATAGATGAAGAAATAAGAAAACATCTGTATTATCTTCCTATCGAAGTTGCATTTATGGACAAGGGAGACGATTTTGAAGATAAAATATTAAAGCACGTAGAAGACAGTAGATTTAAACTTAACTAAACTGTTTTAAGAGTAAGAAATAAAATATGCTAGAAAAAATATACGAAACAGCATCGTTTATAAAAAATGTTGTGGGTACTGTACCCAATATAGCTATTATTTTGGGCACAGGTTTGGGAGAATTAGTACACGAAATAAGCGATAAGAAAGAAATACCATACGAGAAAATTCCTAATTTCCCACTTTCTACAGTAGAAGGGCATAGCGGAAAACTTATTTTTGGAGAGCTTGGAGGAAAGCCCGTATTGGCCATGCAAGGAAGGTTTCATTACTACGAAGGGTATACTATGCAAGAGGTAACATTCCCTATTCGTGTTTTTCAGGCATTGGGTATTCAGTACTTGTTTGTATCAAATGCAGCAGGAGGAATGAACGGAAGCTTCGATATAGGTGATATCATGCTTATCGATGATCATATAAATTTGTTTCCCGAACATCCACTAAGAGGTAAGAATTACAAAGAGCTTGGCACTCGCTTTCCGGATATGAGCGAAGCGTATAACAAAGAACTTCGCCTGATGGCTATGAATATTGCCAAAGAAAATAATATTAAGTTGCAGCACGGAGTTTATATAGGTACACAAGGCCCTACATTCGAAACTCCTGCCGAATATAATTGGTTTAAGATCATCGGTGGCGATGCCGTTGGCATGTCTACAGTGCCTGAAGTAATTGTTGCCAATCACGCAAAAATGAAAGTACTGGCATTTTCTATAATCACTGATATAGGTATTATTGGAAAGATTGTTGAGGTGACACACCAAGATGTGCAGGAAGCCGCTAAAATAGCACAGCCCAAGATGGCCTATATTATGCAGGAGGTGATAAAGAGACTGAATTAACAAATTGAAAATATTAGAAATATATAGGATGCAGATTTTCTGTATCCTTTTTTATTTATCTTTATAGATAGGTTTTATTCAAATCCATTTCTTATGAAAGCATACATTCTATCTATTATCATCTTATATTTTTGTGTTTCCACTGTATCTTACGCGCAGCAGCAAGTAACAATAAATCAGATAAATGCTGAAATATCGAAGGGAAACTTCGATAAATCGAAAAAAATGATAGACTTGTACATTGCTCAAAACAGTTTATCGTCAGAGGAAATTTATAATCTGAATTTTAAGAAAGAAGTACTGGATAGGATAGCGATAGATTTTTCGAAAAACAAATCTGATGTTGTTGAGTTCATTAAAAAATATTATCCTGATGTAAATGATAAGATGCTGTCCGAGTGGGAAAGTGAGAAATCTCTCGAATCGATGATTATCAATGGAGAAAAAAAGTATATGAGCAGAGCTGCTCCAAATCTATTCAGAATAAATAAACAAGCGATAAAACGCAAATTGGAAGTAGACGGAAACCAAAAAGATGAATTACAAAATGTACTGAAAACACATTTACCATTTGTTGTAGATGGTTTGAAAAATACAGGAAACACGCAAATGTCCCCTGTGAAAATGAAAGTAAAATATACTGTAACCCTTAAGCCGAATGTTCTTCCAGCCGGAGAAATGGTACGATGTTGGCTGCCTTATCCGCGTGAAGATAATCGTCGGCAGACAGACGTAAAGTTACTCTCTGTAAATGATGATAACTATGTTATATCCCCATCCGATTATGCTCAACGGACATTGTATATGCAAAAAGTAGCAGAAAAGGATAAACCGTTAACCTTTTCATTCGAATTTTCTTATGCTTCGGCGGCCGAATGGTTCAATATAAAACCTGAAAGTATAAGAGATTATGATACGAATTCAGATTTGTATAAAGAATATACATCGGAGAGGGAGGCTCATATAATTTTTACTGATCAGATAAAACGATTGTCTGATCGAATCATAGGGAATGAAAAGAATCCATACCTGAAAGCTAAGAAGATATTCGACTTCATCAGCGATAACTATCCTTGGGCAGGTGCTCGTGAATATTCTACAATACCCAATATACCTGAGTATGTGATTGAAAACCATCATGGCGACTGTGGGCAAGTATCCTTACTTTTCATTACTCTTGCCCGTTACAACGGTATTCCGGCAAAATGGCAAAGCGGATTTATGATGCATCCCAATGAGCTCAATTTACATGACTGGGCAGAGGTTTATTTTGAGGGTGTAGGGTGGGTGCCTGTCGACCAATCTTTTGGTAGACGAGACTTAGAAATGAGTAACGATATAAAATATTTCTATGCCAATGGTATCGATGCATACCGCTGGATTGTAAACGATGATTATTCACAACCTCTTTTCCCTGAAAAAATATATCCTCGAAGCGAAACTGTCGATTTTCAGCGAGGTGAACTCGAATGGCGGGGAGGAAATATTTATTTCAACCAATGGAGTTGGGATATTGATGTAGAATATTTGAACTAAGCTTTTTCCTTCTTGGTATTTGGTAAAAATGCTGCTACCAATCCGATTAGTGGCAAATAAGCACAAATATCATATACATGCTGTATGCTGGTTTCGTCGGCTATCTTTCCCAGTATGGCAGATGCTATACCGGCTATGCCAAATGCCAGTCCGAAAAATAAACCACCAATCAACCCTACTTTTCCGGGAACAAGTTCTTGTGCATATACCAGAATTGCCGAAAAGGCGGAAGAAAGTATAAATCCTATAAAGATGCTCAATACGCATGTCCATACAAGCCCTACATGGGGCATGATGAGAGCGAATGGAGCTGTACCCAATATCGATACCCAAATCACATATTTTCGTCCGATACGGTCTCCTATAGGACCACCTATAATTGTGCCAAGTGCCACAGCAAATAAGAATGCAAACAAAAATAGCTGTGCATCTTTTACCGAAACGCCAAATTTATCGATCAGATAAAACATGTAATAGCTGTTCAGGCTTGCCATATATACATATTTCGAAAATATGAGTATAAGCAGAATCGTGATGGCAAAGGCTACTTTACCCGAAGAATATATAGATTGTTTTTCTATCGGACTATCATCTTTTTTGGCAGGTTTCAGTCTATAAAGATTGCTCTTATACCATTTGCTTATAACAAGCATAATGCCAATACATACAAGAGCTATTAGCGACAACCACTTGATATTCTGTTGACCGTATGGCGTAATTATCCATAAGGCTAATAATGGGCCTACGGATGATCCGAAATTTCCCCCTACCTGAAAAATAGATTGTGCCAATCCTGTTTTTCCTCCCGAAGCCATATAGGCCAAGCGGGATGCTTCAGGATGGAAAATAGATGATCCAAGTCCTGTAAGAAATACGGCGATCAACACGTGAATAAAGCTTCCTGCAAATGAAAGAGAAAGTATACCGATCATCGAAAATGCCATTCCTATCGGCAAAGAATAGGGTTGAGGTCGTCTATCTGTGATAAGTCCTACTACAGGCTGGAATATGGACGAAGATAACTGAAAGACCAGTGTGATAAGCCCTATCTGGGTAAAGTTGAGCAATAGCGAATCTTTCAGTAAGGGATATACCGCCGAAATAATAGATTGCAGCATATCGTTCAACATATGGCATGCAGCCAACATCGAAAGTATAGCAAAAGCTGTTCCTGTTTGCGTTGTTGTTTTCATCAAAATGGAGTAAAAGTCTGCAAATGTAGACTTAAATATTGATATATAAAAAAGGGAGGTTTGTTTTACTGCCATTGTAGGATAGAATCACTATTTTTGTATTCAATTAATTTTTAGATAAATGAAAAGAACAGAAATTGCCAGTCTAGGAGAATTTGGTCTAATAGATCATCTGACAAAAAATATAGAACTAAAAAATTCAAGTTCAGAAAAAGGGGTAGGGGACGACGCTGCTGTTTTGTCGTATGGAAATAAGAAGACACTTGTAACAACCGATCTGCTGCTCGAAGGGATTCACTTCGATCTGATGTATGTTCCCCTGAAACACTTGGGATATAAATCGGCGATAGTCAATTTTTCAGACATCTATGCAATGAACGGGCAACCAAAACAAGTGACCGTATCGTTGGGTATTTCAAAGCGATTTTCTGTTGAAGATTTAGAATTATTTTATGATGGTCTTGCCCTTGCTTGTCAGGAATATGGCGTAGATCTTGTTGGTGGCGATACTTCGGCTTCGCTTACCGGCTTGGCTATCAGTATTACTTGCCTTGGCGAAGGAGAAGAAGGAAAAATTGTGTATCGTAACGGAGCAAAAGAAACAGATCTGGTTTGTGTTTCAGGAGATTTGGGTGCTGCATTTATGGGGCTTCAATTACTAGAACGCGAAAAGGCTGTATATGATGGGAAAAAAGATTTTCAGCCCGATTTTACAGGAAAAGAGTATCTTTTGGAACGACAATTGAAACCCGAAGCACGGAAAGATATTGTGAAATTTCTTGCTGAAGAAGGGGTTGTGCCGACTTCCATGATCGATATTTCAGACGGATTATCTTCCGAGCTGAAACATATCTGCAAACAAAGTAATGTAGGATGTCATATCTATGAAGAAAGACTCCCTATCGATTATCAGACAGCCATGATGGCCGAACAGTTCAATATGAATGTAACTACTGTGGCAATGAATGGGGGAGAGGATTATGAATTGTTGTTTACTGTTCCTCTGTTTATGCACGACAAAGTATCGAAGATAAAGGGAGTGCATGTGATCGGTCATATCACCAAAGATGGAAATGGCTTTATTCTTGAAACCCGAGATGGGGCAGAAATAGAAATAAAAGCGCAAGGCTGGGATTCGATAGGAGAGGAGTAAGCTCATAATTTTTGTAGGACGCAACAAATCATGCATGTTATGTTTCAATTGACATATGGAGCAGCAAAACATCTACGAATATGTGGAAGCTAAGATCTTGCCCACGAATTGAAATTTATGATATAATACAAATACCTCAGGTATTCATCTTCGAGTATCTGAGGCTTTTTATAAAAAGGAAAATACAAAAATATAAGCAACTATTTTGTATTTTTGTACCTCAAAATATATATTAACCACATAATATGGAAATTGCAAGTAAGTATAATCCTGCCGAAGTAGAGGATAAATGGTATAAATACTGGTTAGAGAATAAGTTCTTTCATTCAGAACCTGATAGTCGCGAACCTTATACAATCGTCATTCCTCCACCAAACGTCACAGGTGTCCTTCATATGGGACATATGCTGAATAATACGATACAGGATATACTTGTACGCCGTGCCCGTATGATGGGTAAGAATGCGTGTTGGGTACCGGGAACAGACCATGCATCTATCGCCACAGAAGCAAAGGTAGTGGGTAAACTTGCTGCCGAAGGAATAAGCAAAAACGACCTGAGCCGTGAAGCATTCCTTGAACATGCTTGGGAGTGGACTCACAAGCACGGAGGTATTATTCTCGAGCAGTTGAAAAAACTAGGCGCCTCATGTGACTGGGATCGCACCTGCTTCACGATGGATGAGAAACGCTCCGAAAGCGTACTGAAAGTTTTTGTAGACCTCTATAACAAAGGGCTTATCTATCGTGGAATACGAATGGTAAACTGGGATCCGTCAGCTAAAACTGCTGTTTCGGATGAGGAAGTTATACATCACGAAGTAAATGGTAAATTATATTATTTAAGATATAAAGTGGAAGGTGAAGATGGCTATGCGGTAATAGCTACCACCCGTCCCGAAACAATTTTTGGAGATATTGCGGTATGTATCAATCCGAATGATCCGAAGACTGCACACATGAAAGGCAAGAAAGTGATCGTGCCGATTGCTAATCGTGTAGTACCTATTATCGAAGACGAATATGTGGATATGGAATTCGGTACAGGATTCTTGAAAGTAACACCTGCCCATGATGTAAATGACTATATGCTGGGCGAAAAATATAATCTTGAAGTTATTGATATCTTCAACGATAATGGAACGTTAAACTCTCATGGACTTCAATACGAAGGGATGGATCGTTTCGATGTGCGTAAGAAAATCGAAAAAGACCTTGAAGAATTAGGCTTGATGGAAAAAACAGAGGCTTATACAAATAGTGTGGGTTATTCTGAACGTACGAATGTACCTATCGAACCAAAACTTTCTATGCAATGGTTCCTCAAGATGGAAGATCTGGCAAAGCCGGCTTTGGAGGCTGTGGAAAATGATACAATCAAATTTCATCCTGCGAAGTTTAAGAATACTTACCGTCACTGGATGGAAAATATAAAGGACTGGAATATCAGCCGCCAGTTGTGGTGGGGACATCAGATTCCGGCTTACTATCTGCCCGAAGGTGGCTTTGTAGTAGGAGAGACCCCTGAGAAAGCATTGGCAGAGGCTCAAAAGCAAAATCCAAACCTCAAGATGGAAGATCTACGTCAGGATGAGGATTGTCTCGACACATGGTTCTCGTCATGGTTGTGGCCTATTTCGGTATTCGATGGTATAAATAATCCGGACAATAAGGATATTAAATATTATTACCCAACGAATGATCTTGTTACCGGCCCGGATATTATTTTCTTCTGGGTGGCACGTATGATTATGTCAGGATATGAGTATCGTGGCGAAGCATGCTTTAACAATGTATACTTTACAGGTATCGTTCGCGACAAATTGGGACGCAAGATGTCTAAACAACTTGGCAACTCACCCGATCCTATCGAACTGATGGAAAAGTACGGAGCCGACGGTGTTCGTATGGGCTTGTTACTTACAGCTCCGGCGGGTAACGACTTGCCTTTTGACGAAAGTCTTTGCGAACAGGGACGTAATTTCAATAACAAAATATGGAATGCTTTCCGCCTGGTAAAAGGGTGGGAGGTAAGCGACTCTATCGAACAGCCTGAGTCGTCGAGAATAGCAATAGAATGGTTCCAGAATGTATTGGCTAAGACAGCTTCGGAGCTTGACGATTTGTTTGGAAAATATCGCCTTTCTGAGGCTTTAATGTCTCTCTATAAGCTTTTCTGGGATGAGTTCTCTTCTTGGTATCTTGAGATGGCAAAACCGGCTTATCAGCAACCTATCGATAAGAAGACTTATGAAGCAACATTAGGTTTCTTCGATTCCCTGCTTCGTTTGCTTCACCCATTTATGCCGTTTATTACAGAGGAACTATGGCAGGCTCTTGCCCAACGTAAAGAGGGTGAGAGTATCATGGTATCTGAAATGCCGAAAGAGGTTTCTTTCAGTAATGATCTGATTGATACTTTCGAAAAAGTAAAAGACGTAATTGCAGGTGTGCGTACGATTCGTTTGCAAAAGAATATTCCGAATAAAGAAGAATTATCATTGGATGTAATAGGACAATATAATACAGATTTCGATACCGTGATCTCTAAGATGGGTAACCTTACTTCGATCAATATTGTTGCCGAAAAAGATCCTACTTCGGTTTCTTTCCTTGTTGGCACTACAGAGTTTTCTGTTCCACTTGGAAATAATATAGATATAGAAGCCGAATTGAAAAGACTGAATGACGAGCTTAAGTATCTCGAAGGCTTCTTAAAATCAGTTGCGGCGAAATTAAGCAACGAAAAGTTTGTAGCCAATGCTAAGCCCGAAATTGTAGACAACGAGCGTAAAAAGCAAGCTGATGCCGAAAGCAAGATAAAGACGATTAAGGAAAGTATTGCAAATCTAAACAAATGATATTAAGTAGGAGAGGAGCTATGTTCAGATAGCTCCTTTTTACACAGAATATAGTTTCAAATAAAATTATTCAAACTTAAACGAATGATAAAGATTCTCTACCTCTTATACCAATGGATCATATTTGTTCCGCTATTAATATTAGCTACCATTTGGTGTACCCTTACTATTATTATCGGATCTACCTTAGGAAACAATAAGTTTTGGGGATACTATCCCGGAGTGATATGGGGGCGTTTTGTTTGTATGGCTGCTCTGTTGAAGATCAAAGTGAATAGAAATTCAAAATTGGATAAAAACCAATCGTATGTCTTTGTAGCCAATCATCAGGGAGCATTCGATATATTTCTTATATATGGTTATCTCGATCACAACTTTAAGTGGTTGATGAAACAGGCTCTCAAAAAAATGCCATTAGTAGGTTTTGCGTCAGCTAAAGCAGGACATGTTTTTGTAGATTCTACTACAAGGAAAGGCATTGTAGATACAATGAGAAATACGAAGAATACTCTGAAAGACGGAATGTCTACCGTGGTTTTCCCCGAAGGGCATCGCTCACCGGACGGACGGATGGCAGAATTTAAGAAAGGGGCTTTTCAGACAGCAGTGAGCTTGAAATTACCGATTGTACCTCTTACGATTGATGGGGCATATAAAGTTTTGCCAACACACTCTTGGAAAATGAGTCCGGCAAAGATAAAATTGACATTTCATGACCCTATAGAAACTAAGGATCTTAAAGCGGATGATATTGCAGAATTGATGGATAAAGTGTATTCAACTATTCAATCTGCTTTGCCTGAGGAGAACAAATAAAGGTTACTTATACTTGTCTATGAGAAAGAGGCTATCCTAAAAGTAACGTTTAGCTAATGCTGTTTTACTCGTTGGATAACCTCTTTACTGGTCTATATAAATTATTTGTGTAAGAATTATCAATCTATATTCGAAGGGCCTTTTGGAGCCTGATCGATAAGTTCCATAAATTGATTCAGTTCTGGAGTGATAATTATCTGAGTCCTGCGGTTGAGAGCTTTTCCCTCGGCAGTGCTGTTTGTTGCTATCGGATTATATTCTCCACGTCCTGCTGCTGTCAGACGTTTAGGATCGACACCATAATTGTTTTGAAGTGCCTGAACCACAGAAGAAGCACGCAAAGCACTCAAGTCCCAGTTGTTACGGATATTAGGACGCGAAATAGGGTCTGTATCGGTATTTCCTTCCACCAACACGCTATAATCCTTATAATCCATAATGATTTTAGCGATCTTGCTAAGAATTTCTCCCGCCTTGGTGCTTATCTCGTAACCACCCGAACGGTATAGCATTCTGTCATCCAAAGAAATATATACAACGCCTTTCAATACCTTGATATCCAAATCCTGCATTTCGTCGCGTGTAAGCGAACGTGTGAGGTTATTTATCATTACGATATTCAAAGAGTCGGATCGGTTTTTGGCCTGTACCAAATGCTGTATAAAGCGGTTAGACGAATTGATCTCATCTACCAACTTCGTGATGTTTACATTGCCTTGCGTGTTTTGCAAAAGGCTCTTGTTCAACAAACCTTGCATCTCGGCATAGGCAGCACGCAAATCTTCATTGTTTTTTCGGGCTTCTGCCAATCGTTCTTCAAGGCTTGCTACCCGGGTACGGCTTTCTGCTAATTGCAGTTGGCTTTCCTGATAATTTCTTTGTAAATCTTTCTGTTCTGTTTGCAGGCGATTATAGTCCGTTTCTAAATTCGTAAACTGCTTTTTACTAACGCAACTAGTAAAAATAATGCTCGCAGTTAATACCAGCAAGGAAAAAGAATACTTCATAGCTAGTCTGATTTTAATTATGTTTATAACTCATATCTAAACAATGAGCCTCGCCATTTGGTTGTTAAAAAAAAGATTTATTAAGAGATGATTTGTTAGAAGCCCAACTTTTAGCGTAAAATGATAAGACGTCAGATTATTTAACTATTAACAAAAATATAGTGTTGGAGTACCCTTTTATTTTTCAAGGGGTATTTTTTATGGATGTGGAGGGATGTTTTTGTAGGAGGGGGAGAGGGGTTATGAAGTATGGGGCAATTAGATAAAAAAGCCCTGCCAAAATGTATTATGGCACGATAATTGATGTTAAGTTTATGGTAATTAATTGTTTAACCTATAAAAAAAGAAAACTATGGGAATCAAACCAGGACCTAAAAGAATTGCTAAGACCACAGGAGAGCCAGACAGACGTCAGAGGGATAATAAGAATACTCCAGGCAATACCCCTTCTCTTAAACCTCATAAACATAAAAAAGGGGATTAAATAAAAAGAGCTTTTAATCAGCTGATTAAAAGCTCTTTTTGTGCTGATGAAAGGATTCTATTCACCTTATAAATTCTCTAAAAGAAGCAAGCAGAACTTTGGTAGTTAGTTTTGGCGTAAAAAAGAAAATAAATTTCAATATAAGATTTATAATTTTATTCTGAAGTTTTCATTATTTTACCTGAATAAGTACCAAATTTTTTCTTTGTAACCATCCCTTCTTTGTAATATTCACATAATAATCTTATTGCAAGTTCAATGTCAGCCTTATCTTCAATGACAATTTTACCGTCATCCGTTTTAAGCTTACTCCCAAATAGACGAGCTGTTTTTTCCATCCTTTTTATATCTGACTGTTTTAACCCTTGGTAAGTCTCAAGTTTTTGTATTTTTATCAGCTTCTTATGTATTGATGGAGATTCCTCTATTTCTTTTCTTATAAAATCGAGCCCTTTAAACATATTAGTTTCAGCCATTTTGTCAATTGTTTCTTCTGCTTGCTGTTTAAAATCTTCTTCAAGACCTACCATCCTTTCAAACTCCCTCTTCTTTAAGATGTAGAATGTGTCTACTTTATAGATACAATCTATTTGTTTGTCTAATGTAATTGTTTCGCCATGTAAAAATTGCAATTTATTGCTTTTATTATTAAAGAATACTCTTATGAATTTTTGCTTTATGGTTTTATTATCTGCATCTTTTTCGTCAATTACAAGTTTAGTATTTGCAATCTTTCTAAAAGTATATATCCAGTCTTCTGGTTTAGCAATATCGGGTAAATATCCTACGCAATAAGCCCAAAGTGACCCTATTTCAATTAGTTCGCTAAGGTTTTGTAGCTGAGGTATTGAAGATCTATCTGGTAATTGATCATTTACAACAGATACAAATGACATTGTTTTATTGATCATTTGGTATGTATATAGTTGATCCGTACTGTCTGATATAATATCATATTCAACAATATCAAACTTTTTCTTTATAGCGTACTCTATTTGCTCTAAGCTTAAAGAATACAAGTAACTCCTGATTTCATCATCTATATTTACCTGAAAGACTTTATAATCATACTTTTCTAAGACTCTGTCTCTACTTCTTACGTTCGGTTTTAGTGTACGATTTATGAAAAAAAGGCATAGATTTTTTTTGTCCGAATCTTTAATGTCATTTAATAATTCTTGCAACATGGTGTATCAGATTTTTTTTGAATAATAAATTTTATGGCCTATTGATAATAATTTTATTACATTTCCTTCTAATAAATATTTGTCTTTTGATAAAACAATTGCAGATTTTGAAGCTCCGTTTTGCATAAATGTAACTTCATATATTCCATATTTTAGACCTAAAATTGGATTTACAATCAGTAATGGAGAATTGATATATATAGCAAATATAATTGCAATAAGTAAGAACATTATTAGAAAATCGAGCGGTTCATTAGCATCATATACAAATGGAATAATGTATGTGGCAATGTAACTAATTATCTCAGAACTTTTATTATTCACATTATTAACTCTAACTAAAAAACCATTATCGATTGAGGCTTCTAAATTCATTAATGTTAGCTTTACTATTAGAAAACTGAGTAAAATTATAAGAGTAGCACCTGTAACTAAACCAAACTTCGAAAGAAACGTTTGGAAAGAGTACCAATTAAATCCGCCCCAATATAAAAAGTCTGAATTTTTTGCAATAACTTTTATAATAATAATAAGGAATAATGGGGTATATGATGTTATAAACAAACCAATTTGCGGAATGATTCTCAAATTGTTAATATCTTTTGAATTTTCACTAGCCATAGATTATGTTCATTTAACTATTGTAAAGATAAGTAAACATTTTTAATGGTTTCATCTGATTATATGTATTTTATATCATATTTTTTTGATAATTATCTTTTAATAATTTCCTATTCTTTATTTCCATTATCATTTCTTCCTTTTCGAACAATACATAGACTATGAAGTAGAAAATTTTGCCCACGAAATAGAAACACAAGCTAAGATTGAAAATAAGAAACGAAATAGAGCGCTATAAGATAATATATTACCTTTGTGGGATGAATACAGAAAATCAACATATAGACATATTATCCAATCTGGGGATTGGCAATCTGAATAAAATGCAGTTTGCAGCTCAAAAGGCGATAATCGATAGTCAAAACACATTGCTATTATCTCCTACAGGTTCGGGCAAAACGCTTGCTTTCTTACTGCCTATCTTCCGATTGCTGAAAGAGGATATAAAGAAAGTACAATGCCTTGTAATTGTTCCATCAAGGGAGTTGGCTCTTCAGATAGAGCAAGTTTGGAAAAAGATGGGTACACAATTCAAAGTAAATGTTTGTTATGGCGGGCACTCTATTGATACCGAGTTGAAAAACCTAAGCAATCCTCCCGCTTTACTTATTGGTACTCCGGGCAGGTTGACCGACCACCTGGAACGGAAATCTTTTGATACAGATTCTATTCGTATTCTGGTTCTCGATGAATTTGATAAATCGTTACAATTAGGTTTTCAGGAGGAAATGGATACCATCATTAGCCAACTGCCCAACCTGCAAAAAAGGGTTCTTCTCTCGGCTACTTCCGATGTGGAAATTCCTGAATTTGTAGGAATGCAAAAGCCGGTAGTTCTTGATTATATACAAGAAGAAAAAAGCGATAACCTTTCAATTAAACTCGTTTTATCTCCCGAAAAAGACAAGATAGAATCTTTATTCCACTTAATATGTTCATTTAATTCTGAGCCGGCACTTATTTTCTGCAATCATAGAGAAGTTACGGAGCGTATTAGTGATTTGTTGAACAAGAAAGGGGTACAAACAGGATATTATCATGGAGGTATGGATCAGGATGACAGGGAAAGAATCTTAATCCAATTTAGAAATGGCAGTCTGAATTATTTGATTACCACCGATCTGGCAGCCAGAGGATTGGATATTCCCGAAATGAAACATGTGATACATTATCATCTTCCGGCTAAAGAGAGCGAATTTGTTCATCGTAACGGGCGCACAGCTCGTATGCATGCTTCAGGAACCTCGTATATCATACAATTCAAAGACGAAAAAATGCCCGATTATATCTCCGATACTTTGGATATTCTGAAAGTTGCGGCGGGGAAAAATTTGCCAAACCGCCCTGAATATCAGACTGTATATATTAGTGGAGGTAAGAAGAATAAACTAAATAAGAGTGATATTGTCGGCTTCTTCTTGCAAAAAGGGAAGTTAGATAAATCAGACTTGGGATTGATTGACGTTAAAGACTTTATCTCTTTTGTTGCAGTGCGAACATCTGCCGTAAAAACTCTTTTGGGTAATATCAGAGATGAGAAGATGAAGGGTAAGAAATATAAGATAGAAGTGGCAAGAAACGTTATCAAGAAGACTGATTGATTTTCACCCATTAGAAAGAATAAATAAAAAAGCGGCAAATTAAAGATTTCTTTGGTTTGTCGCTTTTTGTGTGATATGGTGTGGGTGGTATTGGATTATTATATAGGTTTTTGGGGAGGTTGATATTTTCGTACCGATTTTTTGAAGATTTGGATTTGATTTATGAGTTAAGAGAGTGGATAGTGAAGCTATGAATATTAGTTATTTGAATATGTTTGATTATCTTAGATGTACTAAAATGAATAAATAAAAACTTTATGTTAGAACCTGATAGATTAGTTATAAATTTCATTAAACAACTTGAGGACGAAAAAAATGTCTATAAGTTGGCAACAACAATCCCTAATTTGTTTATTGACTCATCTTTTAGTATACAAGATAATGGTAACTACTTGTTAAGGTTTGAATTACAAGAACAAGACAAATCTAAAGGTCTTGATATCGATTATTTTTTCACACGACCATTTATTCTTTTATCTCGAGGACAAAAGATATCAGTTCAAAATTACGATATCGTTAAAGCTAAACATCATAATGGTAAATATCCTCAAAAATTTGCTGTAGAATGTAAAGCATTTAAAGGAGATGTTGATACTAAAGACTCTTTATGGATACAATCAAAGCAAACTGCCTATGTGAAATTTGACAAAGATAAGTTTGAGCCGTATAAATTGGGGGTTCTTTTCGATTTAACCACAAATCAAAAAGATAATGGGTCTTATAATGCGATTAATCTTAAGGTAGATGGTGTGGACTTAGTATTTTATTATGTATTGATTGATAGTAAAAATGGATATTATATATTTAAGCCTAATGGTGTAATTGATTATGCTAAATTTAGAAAGATAATTGATGCTATAATGGTAGCTTTCGGTTTATTAAGTGGATATTAT
Source organism: Dysgonomonas mossii DSM 22836 (assembly GCF_000213575.1). GTDB lineage: Bacteria > Bacteroidota > Bacteroidia > Bacteroidales > Dysgonomonadaceae > Dysgonomonas > Dysgonomonas mossii. The sequence continues at coordinate 250,733 of NZ_GL892004.1, read as the reverse complement.
ATGGCTGAAACTATATATTTTGTTGCACAAAAGTCAAAGGGTGTTGAAAGCCTTACTTATCGTTATGAGAATGTTAATAAAGTAATCAATTCAGGCTCACCAATTATAAGCACAGGAATATATGAAAATATACCTAACGAAAAGCTACAACTAACAAGTTTTCAGTTTAATAATTTGGTTAAATTATTATATAAGCATGAAGAATATAAGAGGTCTGCATTTTTGCTAATTGAGGCAGGGAATATTAATGGATTGTCAAAAGCGACATTAGGAGCAGTTGCATTAGAAACAATCACAGGTACTATCGGCGATAAACTTGCATCAAAAGTTATTATTGAAGATAAAGATACTATAAATTCAATTAGATATAAGTTGAAGAAAACCCTAAAAGAATTTTCATCTCAAATAAAACAGCAACAGCACGATAAGTTAAAAATAAAGTTGGAAAACATCAATAATATTCCTAATGCAGATAAACTTTCAGAAGCATTTAAGCTTATTGGTATAAATTTAGATGAAGAAGAACTATATTGTATTAAGTGTCGAAATCTATTTTTGCATGGGAGATTACCCAAGCCTCCAAGAGACATGAATCTGTCAAATCTTTCAGAAAATGAATTGTTAGATGTTGTCTCAAATAGGTTAGTCATGTTAAGTGCGATGCTATTATTAAAATTAGCAAATTATGGAGGATATGTAATTGACAAGGGGTTGACTCAAGTTATTAAATGGAGAATGGTAAGAAGTTGTGAGCCTGTTAAAAATGGTAATTTTTTTAGATATATTGATAGGGCAAATGATAATGATTAATTTATCAGCGTGCAAAAATTGCACGCTGGTACGTTTAAAAATATTTTCAGTAACTATTTACAAAAGCAAAAGCCCGGCAGATTTCTCTGTCAGGCTCTCTGTGCGGATGAAGGGACTCGAACCCCCACGCCTCTCGGCACCAGATCCTAAGTCTGGCGCGGCTACCAATTACGCCACATCCGCGGCTAATTTGCGTTAGCGGGTACAAAGATATAATAAAATGTGTTTCATCCAACACTTAATCATAAAAAAATAAGGGCATTTAAACTAATATTTTAATTTAGATGCTCTTATCCCGTAAATAAATTCTTATAAATTAGCCTTTAAAGCCAATTTTAGCATGTGTACCGTCACAATACGGTTTGTTTTGCGATCCGCCACAACGGCAAAGATGCGGTTTGTCTTTAATCACTGAGGTTCCGTCTGCTAAAATTAGTTCTACAGTTCCTTCCACCAATAGCGGCGCATTAGGAATCACTTTGATTTTCAATAATGTTTCATCCTTTTCCATAATAGATGATAGTTTTAAAAACGTTGATATCAATATAACATTTTAGATGCTAAAAAGGTCACCATCTCGCTTTCTTTTACATTTTATCTTTCCATTTTTTTTCATAGCTTTGTGATACCAAAGAAGAAAAATCAAGAATGGATAATTATATAGTTTCGGCAAGGAAATACCGTCCTATGACTTTCAACTCGGTTGTGGGGCAAAGGGCATTAACCACTACACTAAAGAATGCGATAATGTCGGGCAAGCTGGCTCATGCATATCTTTTTTGTGGACCTAGAGGTGTTGGTAAAACAACATGTGCCCGTATTTTTGCGAAAACCATAAATTGCCTCTCTCCAACTCCCGATGGCGAAACTTGTAATCAGTGCGAATCGTGTGTTGCCTTTAACGAACAGCGGTCTTTCAATATACACGAATTGGATGCTGCGTCTAACAACTCGGTAGACGATATCCGATCTTTGATCGAGCAAGTGCGCATCCCTCCGCAGATAGGAAAATATAAGGTATATATAATAGATGAGGTGCACATGCTTTCGCAGGCTGCATTTAACGCTTTCCTGAAAACATTGGAAGAACCGCCTCACCATGCTATTTTTATATTGGCTACAACCGAAAAGCATAAGATACTTCCAACAATACTTTCTCGTTGCCAGATATACGATTTCAGCCGTATTACAATCAAAGATACAGTAGAGCACCTTCAGTATGTGGCCGATCAGGAGCATGTAAAGGCAGAGCCCGAAGCCTTGAACGTTTTGGCTCAAAAGGCAGATGGAGGAATGCGTGATGCCTTGTCTATCTTCGATCAGGTAGTAAGTTTTACAGGGGGTAATGTAACGTACAAAGCTGTTATCGAGAATCTGAATGTTCTGGATTATGAATATTATTTCCGATTGACAGATTCTATTTTAACCAACAATGTGGTAGAGGGTTTGTTGATTCTGAATGAGATCCTTAGCAAAGGTTTTGATGGTAATAATGTGATAACAGGTATTGCCTCGCATTTTAGGGATTTATTGCTCTGCAAAGATGCCAAGACCGCAGAACTGTTTGAAGTAGGAGCTTCCATCAGAGATCGTTATATAGAAACAGCGAAAAAATGTACTAACGAATTTTTGTATAAAGCCATCGAGTTGGTCAACGAAAGTGACCTTAATTATAAATATAGCCGAAATAAGCGATTACTCTCCGACTTGACAATAATTAGGCTTTGCCAATTATCTTCACCTCAAGCAGGAATTGAAGATCAAAAAAAAAAGCAGGTAATTGATCCGATTTTCTCCAAGCAGGAACAACCTGTACAAGCGGCTGCACCGACTACAAATCAGAGGCCCGCGGCGCAGAGCCCGCAGCCTGCTCAACAACCTCCCGTTCAGCAAAGGGTAACACCTTCTGTAGCAGCCAAAGAGCCGACAGTCAGTGTAGAGCCTGCTAAAACAACACCGAATGCCGGAGGTTTTGGTGTTTCTATCTCAGCATTCGGAAAGAAAAAAGATGAGGAAACAACAAAAGCTGATATAACAATAGAAGTCCTTAACGAGAGATTTACTCCACTCCAACTTATCAACGAATGGAAAGCGTATGCTGAGAGCTTGACCGAAGAGCTCCATCTGAGAAATACAATGCTCAATTGTCTTCCTAATCTTATCGCCAATACGGTGTTTGAGGTGATTGTGAATAATCCCGTTCAGGAACAACGTCTTCTTGAATATCAGATGGATATATTGTCAAGGTTGAGAGCACAACTTCGCAATACTCATCTGAGGATGGAGATCAGAATAAGTGAAAATAATGAGAAAAAATTAGCTTTTACCCCTGCCGAGAAGTTTAATCTGATGATGGAAGAAAACGAAAGTTTACGAAGGTTGAAAGATGAGTTTGGCCTGGAGTTATCATGATGAGAAATTACAAAAAGAGTTAGACTGAGAAGGTAGGACAAAATAAAAATTTTAGATAAAAACCTCGAAGGTTTAAAATAAATATATTTCTAGGACGAGAGGAAAAATCGTGCTATCTTTGTAGCCTCAAAAAAAAATTATTCTCACAATTCCAACAAAGGAGATCTTTTTATGACAGAGCCATTAAAGCATGAATGCGGTATCGTCATGATACGCTTATTAAAACCGCTCGAATATTACCAACAAAAATATGGTACATGGCAATATGGGTTGAATAAACTCTATTTGCTAATGGAAAAACAGCACAATCGAGGTCAAGAGGGCGCAGGCTTGGCTGTTGTAAAATTAGACTCGCCTCCGGGTAGCGAATTCATCTTCAGGGAAAGAGCTGTGGGATCAAGTGCTATTTCAGAGATCTTCACAAACGTTTATCAGAACTATGAAAAAGTATCGGAAGATAAACTCAATGATACTGAATATGCCAGTAAAAATCTTCCATTTGCCGGAGAATTGTTTTTAGGGCATTTGCGTTATAGCACTACCGGAAAAAGCGGAATCTCATACGTTCATCCATTTATGCGTCGTAACAACTGGCGGTCAAGAAACTTGGCTTTAGCCGGTAATTTCAATATGACAAATGTAGATGAACTGTTTGCCGAATTGTTGGCACAAGGGCAGCATCCTCGCGACTATACAGATACATTTGTACTTCTCGAATCGATTGGTCATTATCTCGACAGAGAAGTTCAATATCAGTTTGATAAACACAACAAGAGTACCGGTGCAAAAGGAGAGGAGCTGAACACACTGATAGAGAAAAATCTTGATATCCATTTTATGCTCAACAAGGCAAGTGAGAAATGGGATGGAGGTTATACGATAGGTGGGCTTATCGGATGTGGCGATGGATTTGTTTACAGAGATCCTTCGGGTATTCGTCCGGCTTTCTATTACAACGACGACGAGATTGTTGTTGTTGCATCAGAAAGACCTGTTATACAGACAGCTCTAGGACTTGATGTTGCCGATATAAAAGAGTTAAACCCGGGACAGGCCATTATCGTAAAGAAAGATGGTACAGTTATGTTTTCTCAGATACAAGAGCCTAGAAATGTTTCTCCGTGCTCATTCGAACGTATTTACTTTTCGCGTGGATCAGACTCTGACATATATAACGAACGCAAAAAATTGGGAGAACTTCTTTTGCCTCAAATTCTGAAAGCTATCGATTCGGATATTCAGCACACCGTATTTTCTTTTATTCCCAATACGGCAGAAGTTGCTTTCTTTGGGATGACCGATGCATTCAATAAACATATGAATGATGTTAAACTTAGAAAGATAAAGGAAAAAGGGGCATCTATTACCGAAGAAGATTTACAGAAAATCTTATCTATGCGGGTTCGCACTGAGAAAGTTGTGATAAAAGACATAAAGCTAAGAACCTTTATTGCACAAGATAAGGGACGTGACGACTTGGCAGCACACGTGTATGATGTTACTTATGATTCGGTAAGACCGTATGAAGATAATCTGGTTGTTATCGATGATAGTATAGTGAGAGGTACTACATTGAAACAGAGTATAATAAAAATACTCGATCGTATTCATCCGAAGAAAATCGTTATCGTATCTTCTTCTCCTCAGATACGTTATCCTGACTGTTATGGTATCGATATGTCGAGAATGAATGAATTTGCTGCGTTTAGGGCTGCTATCGAATTGCTGAAAGAAAGAGGAATGCAATCGGTGATAGATGAAGTGTATCATAAATCTTTGGCGCAGAAGGATAAGCCAAAAGAGGAAATAGTAAACTATGTGAAAGAGATTTATGCTCCTTTTACAGACGAAGATATTTCGAAAAAGATGGCTGAAATGCTAACACCAAAAGGAACAAAGGCCGAAATAGAAATTGTTTTCCAGAGCATTGAAAACCTTCATAAAGCGACACCTAATCACAAGGGAGACTGGTATTTTTCGGGAGATTATCCGACTCCGGGTGGAAACAGAATGGTGAACACTGCTTTCTTGAATTATATAGAAGGAAAAAACAACCGCTCTTATTAAGGGTAATATATAAGAGAGCTGATTTTATATCAGCTCTTTTTTTTATTCACTTTTCATGTAACCATGTTCGTCTTACGGTAGTCTTATTCTAAAAGATGTAAACCATTAAATATATAATATGAAAAGAACTCGACTATTTCTGTTAATTTTATTCGTAGTAGGTATCAGCAACATTTATTCTCAAGAATTTGTAACAATATCAGGACGGGTTACAGATTTCGACGGAAATCCTATCGACAGTTGCTGGATAGGACTTAATTATTCGGATTTTTCGCCTGCTTATCAAACGTATTCAGATAAAGACGGCTATTACTCTCTGGAGAATGTAAAGAAAGGGAAATACAAGTCATTGTATGCACTTCGCCCCAAAGAGTATCCTCGGAGAGATGCAGTGGCGGATGACGACAAACGTCTTGAGTTTTGGGCATGGAATGTAATAGCAGATCGAGATCTGACGATAAATCCTCGTTATCACCGTCTGGAGCTTTACGGAACAAACGCATTCAAAGTAGAGGGAGGGTATAATGGCCTCTTTATATACACACGACCTATGAGTGTGGCGAAATTACTTACGTATTCCAAAGAATTGCAGCTAAACAAAGCTAAGGCAGAGAAAGAAGTGAATATATCAGTTAAACCTGAATTTTTCAAGGTGAGGGTATATATTGATGATAAAGAGGCTGTGATCAACTCTGTACAACGTGTGCAGGAATATGTAGGGAAAGATAATCCCAGCATGGGTGCTTATATTATCGAGACAGAATTGCCCAAAGAGAAATCCGATAAACCATATCGGATAATAAGAGTAGTGGGAGAAAATCTGGAGCATAATGAGATGGGTGAGAATGTATATTTCTATGAAGTAAAGAATTACGAGGAAAACCCGAAATAACATATATTTTATAATCAATTTATTATATTCTTGAAAGTCGGATAATTTCAGAACCAACCAACAATTTAATATCTTTGTTTTATTAATTTGCAATAGTTATTTGATCTGTATAATTTTATCTATTTGAGGTGATCCTGAAAACCGAGCTTTGTAAGCAGAAACATGACAGGAAAAAGAGTGTAAAAACGTGTCACTTTTGTCACCTTTGTCACTTTTTAGGACTTAACATATTACTGATTCGTATTAATAATTGATTATGAAAGAAAACAATATAATAGCAGCTATATCTACACCTGCAGGTATAGGAGGAATAGCCATTATACGTCTGTCGGGAAATGGATGTATAGAATTAGTTGACGCTGTTTTTAGATCCTTTAAGGGGAAAAAGCTTGCGGATGCAAAAGCTTATACAGTTCATTTTGGATCTCTCATTAAAGATAATGTCGTTTTAGATGATGTACTGGTTAGTGTATTCCGAAATCCGCATTCGTTTACCGGCGAAGATATAATAGAGATATCCTGCCATGGTTCTATTTATATTCAACAAAATATATTACAGCTGCTTATATCAAAAGGAGCGTCTTTGGCTCAGCCGGGTGAATTTACTCAACGAGCTTTCTTAAATGGTAAGATGGATTTGTCTCAGGCCGAATCGGTGGCAGACTTAATAGCATCATCTTCAGCCGCAACACATCGCTTGGCAATGAATCAGATGCGTGGAGGTTTTAGCAATAAGCTGATTGAGCTTCGTACTGAACTGCTGAATTTTACATCTTTGATAGAGCTCGAACTAGACTTTTCGGAAGAAGATGTTGAATTTGCAAATAGAGATCACCTCAAAGAGGCAGCACATCAGATAGAATCGCATATAAAGAAGCTGGCAGATTCTTTTAGTATAGGTAATGCCGTTAAATCGGGTATTCCGGTTGCAATTATAGGCGAAACAAATGCCGGTAAGTCTACCTTACTTAACCTTCTTTTGCATGAGGAAAAAGCAATTGTATCCGATATTCATGGTACAACGAGGGATGTTATTGAGGATACGATTAATATACAAGGACTGACCTTCAGGCTTATTGATACTGCCGGAATACGGGATACTCATGACGAGATAGAAAGCCTTGGCATTGAGCGTACATTTAAGAAGATAGAACAAGCGAATATTGTTTTGTGGGTCGCCGATTGTGAAACTATAAATGAGCATATTGAGGAGTTGTCTCAAAAAATACTGCCTGTAGTTGGAGATAGGAAATTGGTTCTTGTATTCAATAAGGTTGATATTATTTCGGCAGAAAGAAAAGCAGAAAAAGAAAAGCTTCTATTAGATAAAATTCCTGAACGGGTTTTCATCTCGGCTAAATATGAGCAAGGGACTAATCAGTTGGAAGACTTATTGGTAAAAACGGCAAATATTCCCGAAATTAGTGAACAGGATATTATTGTTACAAATGTTCGTCACTATGAAGCTCTCCAAAATGCATTGACTGCAATAAAACGTGTCTCTGAAGGGTTAGAACTAAAAATATCGGGAGATTTTCTGTCGCAAGATATTCGTGAGTGTCTGTATTATCTTGGTGAGATTACAGGTCAAATTTCTACCGATGAGATATTGGGTAATATTTTTAGTAAGTTCTGCATCGGTAAGTAAGTAACCTGATACAATCAATAAACAACAAGGACTAACTTTCATATAAGTTTAGTCCTTGTTTTTCTTTGTAAAAAGGTATTTCTCAATAGTTTCAACATTATTAAGAACAAAAAGAAAAACTTTATTGTTTGTATTAAATAACAAGTTACTATGAAAATATTATTGACAGGTGCAACCGGATATATTGCTCAGCGACTTCTACCTGTTTTAGTAGATGCTGGACATACAATTGTCTGTTGCGTACGTGATGTAAAAAGATTTTATATTCACGATGATTGGACAACACAAGTTACAAAAATAGAAGTAGATTTTTTAAAACCCGAATCGTTAGCAAATATACCCTTAGACATAGATGTTGCATATTACCTTATACACTCAATGTCTACTTCTTCTGGCGACTTCAGTGAAATGGAACAACGGTCGGCACAAAATTTCGTCAAGCGAATAGAAGAAACAAATGTCAAACAGATTATTTATCTGAGTGGTATCGTTAACGAAGCTCATTTGTCAAAACATTTACAGTCTCGTAAAGATGTAGAGATAATTCTTACTGAATCTAAAGTAGCATTAACAACCTTGAGAGCAGGTATAATTGTTGGTTCAGGAAGTGCCTCTTTTGAAATAATGCGCGATTTGGTTGAGAAATTACCCATTATGATTGCTCCGCAATGGCTCAAAACGAAATGTCAACCCATAGCTATTCGGAATGTGATCGAATATTTATCGCTAATATTACTTCGTAAAGAAACTTATAATGAGAGCTTTGATATTGGAGGACCGGATGTATTGACATTTAAAGAAATGCTACTCCGGTTTGCACAAGTGAGAAACCTGAAGCGGTATATATTTGTAGTACCTGTTATGACACCAAAGCTGTCATCCTATTGGCTGTATTTCGTAACATCAACTAACTTTTCGTTGGCTAAGAATCTTGTGAAAAGTATGAGAGTAGAAGTGGTTTGCAAGCCCAATAAGCTCCCTCAGCTATTTCCAATAAAGCTTATCAGCTACAAAGAAGCCATAGAGTTGGCATTTGATCGGATAGAACAAAATCAGGTATTATCGAGTTGGACAGATGCTTTAACCAGTCAAGTGTTAATGAAGGGCATATCGGCACATATCTCTGTTCCCACAAAAGGTTGTTTTAGCGATCAAAAAATAGTAAGATTAGATGATCCCAACATAGCTTTAGATAATATATTTGCTATTGGGGGAGGACGAGGGTGGTATTACGCCGATTGGTTATGGAATATTCGAGGCTTCCTCGACAAGATTGTTGGAGGTACAGGAATTAGACGTGGAAGAAAAAGTGATACTGAAATCTTCGTAGGAGAAGCTTTAGACTTCTGGCGGGTCTTAGTCGCTGATAGAGACAAAAAGCGATTACTGCTTTATGCTGAAATGAAACTACCGGGTGAAGCTTGGTTGGAATTTAAAATAAATAGTTCCAATGAATTGATTCAAACAGCTACATTTCGTCCTTTAGGACTGTGGGGAAGGCTCTATTGGTATTCGGTTCTTCCATTTCATTTTTTTATTTTTAAAGGGATGGCAAAAAACATAGCAACGAAGAAATATGACAGCTAATACTAAATTTATTTTACGACAACGATGCGTGCCCTTAAAGTAGGATATTTTATATTTTAATACCAATTCAATAGATTATCAAATCTTTCAACGATATTGAAAAGACAGATAAATTCGATATACTTTATTAACTTGCAGCTTGATTTAAGAATCCCATCATTTATATGAATTTTAAAGCTAAACTGTCGGAACGTATCGCAATGGAGGATGTAAAAGAAATACTTCGTCTAATAGATAATAGTGACAACTCAAAGCAAGAGTTATATGATTTAGTTGTTGGAGAAGATGAAAACATTGGGTACCACGCCGCTTGGGTCTTGACACATTTTTCTGCAGAAGCTAATAAATGGCTGTATAAAAAACAAGATGAGCTTATTGACGAAGTGATGACATGTGAGCATGGAGGTAAACGGAGGGTTATCCTCAATTTACTTTATAAACAGCCTTTGGCAGATCCTCCGAGGGTTGATTTTTTGGATTTCTGTCTCGAGCGAATGCTCTCAGTTAAAGAACTACCCGGAGTGCAGTCACTTTGTATGAAAATAGCTTACGAGCTCTGTCGTACTATTCCTGAATTAACACAGGAATTGGAAACAATACTCGAAATGATGGAAGGGGAACTATGCCCGGCTATCAGTTCGGTGAGAAAGAATATTCTTAAAGCAATTCCGAAAGGGAAAAGCTTACAGTAAGGCTTAATCAAAAAAAACTTATAGCCAACAACGATACCTATCTACACTTAAAGTGAGACACTCACCTATGATTTATAGATTATATCTATTGAATATTCGTTTATATCAGTAAATCATATTATACATTTGTACTCTTATCGAAACTTATAATCTGTTCAACTATTTTAATTAATATATAAAATGCAATTATATAATACATTAAGTAACGAAGAAAGAGAAAAATTAATAGACCAAGCCGGTGTAAACAGGCTTACATTATCATTTTATGCTTATGCCCACATCGACAATCCGCAACAATTCAGAGACGAACTCTTTGTCAGATGGAGCGAACTGGATGTGTTAGGACGTATATATGTAGCGAAGGAAGGGATTAATGCCCAGTTATCATTACCCGCTCATAATATGAGTGCCTTTAAAGACTTTTTGGACACTTATACCTTTCTGAAAGACATTAGGTTGAACATAGCAGTAGAACATGACAATAAATCTTTCCTCAAATTGAAGATAAAGGTAAGAGACAAAATTGTAGCCGATGGGCTTAACGACAACACCTTTGACGTTACAAACATAGGTGTTCATTTGAAAGCACAAGACTTTAACAATATGATGGACGACCCTGATACCATCGTCATTGATATGCGTAACCATTACGAAAGTGAAATAGGGCATTTTGAAGGGGCGATCACTCCCGATGTTACTACATTCAGAGAATCGCTTCCCATTATAAATGAGCAGTTGAAGGACTACAAAGAGTCTAAAAAACTATTGATGTACTGCACCGGAGGTATCCGTTGCGAAAAGGCGAGTGCATATTTCAAGCACCAAGGCTTCCGAAACGTTTATCAGCTAGAGGGAGGCATTATCGAATATACCCGCCAAATAAAATCGGAAGGATTGAAATCGAGATTTATAGGTAAAAACTTTGTTTTCGACAATCGTCTCGGAGAACGAATCACCGATGATATTATAGCTCATTGCCATCAATGTGGAGAGCCTTGTGATACGCATACCAATTGTGCAAATGAAGGCTGCCATCTTTTGTTTATACAATGCTCGAAATGCGCCCAAAAGATGCAAAATTGCTGTTCCGATGCTTGCAAAAACATTGTCACGCTACCTCAAGAGCAAAGGAAGATATTGCGCAAAGGCATTAAAAATGATACGATGATTTTTAGAAAAGGGAAAAGTTTACAAAAACTTTAATTGGGGGAATATGAATTAGAAGAGCTGGGAGATATACTTCTGAATATTCCAGAGGGACAAAACTTAAAAAATTTAGAATCTGTTAGAGTAAAAGATTTATCAAACAAGACAGAAGGTAAGAGAGGAAAATATAAACTTCACTATCAATATATTGCAATATCTTATATGTTTTATTTTCAGATAATATTATTATATTTGTTTATCTTATTTACCAAAAGTGTACTTACAAATTAATAAACAATGAGTAGTTCTATAAATAATGCAATACTTCAATTAAGGAAACGTGCAGAGAAATATCCCGAAGATCAATTGATTAAAACTTTTGTTGATGTTGGTTCATTATTTACATTACTAACTAATCCTGATCATCAGATTTTATATGGAAGACGAGGTACGGGAAAAACTCATATATTAAGCTTTTTGAATTCGCAAAAAAAGAAAGAAGGAAATTGTTGTATTAATATTGACTTACGAACAATAGGCTCTACAGGGGGACTATATTCAGACTCTACTATATCTATTGCAGAAAGAGCTACTAGACTATTAGTTGATAGTCTATCTGTTATACATAATCAAATATTAGATTTTGCTATAGATGATAAAAATACGATAGATTTATCTAAGATAGGTCCAGTTTTAGATGAACTTTCAGATGCTATCACTGAAGTTCAGATATTAGGACCTATTGAAAAAGAAAGGACATATGAAGATAGCGTTAGTTCTGAGAGTGATATATCTATGGGCATGGGGCTTGATAATATGTTTTTTGGTATAGGGAATAAAGATTCTTGTGTAAAAAAAGCATATAAAAGAGAAAATATATCAGGAATAGAAAGACATAGAATACATTTTCCTTCTATTCGTATTTGTTTTGAGAAAATTGTAAAAATAATTACTCCAAAAGAAATTTGGATTATATTAGACGAATGGGCAGAGATTCCAATGGAACTACAGCCATTTTTAGCAGACCTACTTAGAAGGACGCTTTTCCCGTTATTTGGCATTAGCGTAAAAATAGGAGCAATAGAGCATAGATCTAATTTTAGATTTTCTCAATCGGCATCAGATTACATTGGTATCGAAACAGGAGCTGATGTAACAAGTTTAAATCTTGATGAATTTATGGTTTTTGATAATAATGAATATTTATCAATTGATTTTTTTAAGAATTTAATATTTAGACATATTTCATCATTTCTTCCGGAGGATTTAAAAGTTAAGCATGCCGATGATTTTGTAAATGTTGCATTTACACAGATAAATGCTTTTGAGGAATTTGTTCGGGCATCAGAAGGCGTTCCAAGAGATGCTATTAATATTTTGGTTAATGCTGCAATGAAAGCTGGAAGTGATAAGATCTCGATTTTTCATATTAGAGATTCTGCTAGAACTTGGTATAATCGGGATAAAGAGAAGTCGATATCATCAAATGTGACAGCACTTCAACTTTTAAGATGGATTATTGATGTGGTTATAAAAAATAGGAATGCGCGAGCATTTTTACTAAGAACCGATACAGAAAGTGATCTAATAAATTATCTATACGATGCTCGAGTATTGCATTTAATAAAGCAGAGTGTTTCAGGAAAAGATACTCCTGGTATTAGATATAATGTCTATAGTATTGATTTTGGCTGTTATGTTGATTTAATAAATACAAGTAAGGCTCCTAAAGGTTTATTTGAAGTTGAAACAGAAGAAGGATTATCATCTGAATTTGTTAATGTCCCTCGTAATGATTATAGAGCAATTCGTCGAGCAATTTTAGAATTATCAGATTTTCATGATAATATAAAATAAATTATTAAAATATATATAATTACTTCAAATCTTACAATTCAATAAATTGATTGTGAGATGTTTGTGTCATATAATAACTGTTTAGAGATTTCACAATATAAATGATATAAACAAAAACGTCACTATTATGATGTTTTATATTGCCTTTTCTATCGTTGTCTGTCAAATACGATTGAAAATATAAGATGAAAATAGTATCTTATTGTCAACTCCTCCTTATCACCCGCCACTCTAAAAACCATCTTAAATCTTAGAGAAACTTCTCGTGGATGTACCCTTGGATAGATAGGGCCTTCCATCAAATATTTTTTCATAAATATCAATATTACAGACGAATGATAGGCGAGTGATAGACTTTCGCCTAAACAAATCTTAACGTAAATGTAACAAAATAGAAAAGAGGCTGTAACAACAGTGTAATAATTTTGTTGCTGTAAAAACTAGGGAATAAAATATCACTAAAAATAAAAAGATTATGAAAAAAACAATTTTGGTTTCTATAGCATTACTATCATTAAGTATTGGTGTTAGTGCTCAAAAGATTAAAGGTTCGGACACAGTATTGCCTTTATCACAAAAAGAAGCAGAAAGTTTTATGAAGGCAAATCCATCCAGAACTGTTACGGTAACAGGGGGAGGAAGTGGAGTTGGTATATCTTCGCTTTTGGCAGGAACTACCGATATCGCACAAGCTTCAAGAAAAATTAAATTCTCGGAGAGACAGCAGTTAAAAGATAAAGGGAAAGAGGCGAAAGAGGTAATTGTTGCTTATGATGCACTTGCAGTAGTAGTACATCCTTCTAATAAAGTATCAAACTTAACTCGCGAACAACTTGAAGGTATTTTTACCGGAAAGATAACCAACTGGAAACAGGTAGGTGGAGCAGACCTGAAGATCGTTCCTTATTCTCGCGAAACATCATCGGGTACGTACGAATTTTTTAGAGAGCATGTTTTGGCAAATAAAAATTATGTAAACGGAATAATGAGCTTGCCGGCAACAGGAGCCATTATCCAGTCAGTAGGACAAACAAAGGGAGCTATCGGTTATGTAGGGCTTGCCTATATTAATAAATCTGTAAAAGCAATACATGTATCGTATGACGGCGGGAAGAAATTCATAGAACCATCAGTAGCCAATGCCAAGAGTAAGACTTATCCGGTTGTACGTCCGCTATACTTCTATTACGAAGCAAAATCAGAGAAAACAGTAAAACCTTTTGTTGATTATGTATTGTCAGCTAAAGGACAGAAAATAGTATCGGACGTTGGATTTATCCCTGTAAAATAACGATTTCAGAAACAAAAGGAATAACATGAAACAACTAAAACGAATATTAGAGCGGATAGTTGAAAGCATACTAACAGTTAGCGGTGCTGTAACAAGCATCGCTATACTCCTTATCGTAATATTCTTATTCAAAGAAGGATTCGGATTGTTTAATTCTCCTTCTGTCGAACATGGCTATACACTTGTTGTAAACTCTAAGAATGCAGTTAACAAATTAAATGTTTTTGAAATAAAAGAAATATTTGATTCAGAAATAACCAATTGGGCAGAACTTGGCGGAGCAAATGAAGAAATAAAGATTTTCAGAATAGATGATATTTTCAATATGTATTCTGAAGAAGAATTTGGAGAAGATTATGCTCTATTACCGCAAAAGCTAGGCGAAGTGATTGCCGAGAACCCGAATATCATAGCATTTTTACCCGAAAAGTATGCTCCAACAAATATGCCCGGAGTAAAGGTGATTACAACAGGGAATATTAATGTTGAGGATTTTTTTGGAGGGAAGCAATGGATGCCCACAGCAACGCCAGCTCCTTTATTCGGGGTATTGCCTTTGATATTGGGAACTCTACTTGTGAGTATAGTTGCTATTCTGATAGCGCTTCCTTTAGGGCTCGGAGTCGCTATATATATATCAGAACTGGCTAATGAACGAACACGCAAGCTTATGAAACCAACAATTGAATTATTGGCCGGAATTCCGTCTGTAGTGTATGGTTTCTTCGGCTTAGTTGTCTTGGTTCCCATTGTGCAAAAAACTTTTCACTTACCTGTCGGCGAAACTGCATTTACAGGTAGCCTTATCCTTGCTATTATGGCTTTACCTACCATCATAACTGTTGCCGAAGATGCGATGCGTAATACGCCTCGGGCTATGCGTGAAGCAAGTTTGGCATTGGGTGCTACCCATTGGCAAACGGTTTACAAAGTAGTTATTCCATATTCGATATCGGGTATATCAGCCGCAGTTGTATTAGGTATAGGCAGGGCTATAGGTGAAACTATGGCAGTGTTGATGGTTACGGGCAACGCAGCTATAATACCACACTCTGTGTTTCAATCGGTGCGGACAATTCCTGCAACTATAGCAGCCGAATTAGGTGAAGCTCCGGCAGGAGGAGCTCATTATCAGGCTTTATTTTTGCTCGGATGTATTCTGTTTGTGATAACTATGATTATCAGCATAACAGCTGAGGCAATTTCTAAAAAGCAATATAATAAAGGACTATAGTTATGGATAAGAAATTAAGTCAGCGCATTGCATTTATTATATTTCGTGTACTAGGCATGGCTGTAGTAGCAATCCTTTTCTGGATATTAGGATTTATTATCTACAACGGCGTAGGAGTTATCAATTGGGAGTTCTTAACTTCAGCCCCAACAGAAGGTATGACTTCGGGTGGAATATTCCCCGCTATTGTAGGAACTATGTATCTGATTATAGGCAGTATGATATTTGCTTTTCCATTGGGAGTAATGTCTGCTATTTATACAAATGAATATGCCGGAAACAGTTGGATTGTAAAATTCATACGTGTTATGACCAATAATCTGGGAAGTATTCCTTCCATTGTTTTTGGACTTTTTGGTATGGCTTTATTTGTGAATACACTTGGTTTTGGCGATTCTATTATTGCCGGGTCATTAACACTCGGCTTGCTTGTTCTACCTCTCATTATCCGTACTACCGAAGAAGCACTCAAAGCTGTACCCGATTCGTACCGTACGGGAAGTCTGGCACTGGGAGCAACTAAATTACAAACCATTCGCAGGGTTGTTTTGCCTGCTGCTCTTCCCAATATAACTACCGGTTTAATACTGTCTATAGGGCGTGTATCAGGAGAAACTGCTCCGATTCTATTTACAGTTGCAGCCTATTTCTTGCCTAAGTTGCCCGAAAGTATGTATGATCAGGTGATGGCATTACCATACCATCTGTATGTAATAGCAACCAGTGGTACCGATATAGAGGCCTCTCGTCCTATTGCTTACGGAACAGCATTGGTGTTGATTGTCATTGTATTGTTTATGAATATTTTAGCTACTATTTTAAGACGTTACTTCGGCAAAAAAGTAAAGACTAATTAATTAGAATAAGAAAAATGATTGAAGCAAAAAACATAGATTTTTATTACGGAGACTTTCATGCATTGAAGGGTATAAATATGAAAATGGAGGCCAATACTATTACGGCTTTCATCGGACCTTCAGGATGTGGAAAGTCTACATTCCTACGTCTCTTTAATAGGATGAATGACCTTATCGACGGAACAAGACTTACCGGAGAGTGTTTAATTGAAAATGAAAATATATACGATAAGACAGTTCAGGTAGATGAATTGAGAAAAAGAGTAGGGATGGTTTTTCAGAAACCTAATCCTTTTCCCAAATCGATATTTGAAAATGTAGCCTATGGCTTGCGCGTAAATGACATGGCTAGTAAAAAAGACTTGGATCAGCGAGTTGAAGAGTCACTCAAGGCAGCGGCCTTATGGGATGAGGTAAAAGATAAACTAAAGAAATCGGCATTCGAATTATCGGGAGGACAACAGCAACGTCTTTGTATTGCACGGGCATTAGCCGTTTCTCCCTCTATCTTGTTGATGGACGAGCCGGCATCGGCTCTTGACCCGATTTCTACTTCAAAAATAGAGGAACTTATCCACAATCTTAAGAAAGACTATACAATTGTTATTGTTACTCACAATATGCAACAAGCGGCGCGGGTAAGTGATAAAACCGGATTCTTTATGTTAGGAGAATTGGTTGAATTCAGTGAGACAAAAAAGATGTTCTTAAATCCGCAAAAGCAGGAAACTCAAAATTATATAACCGGAAGATTCGGTTAAGAAGGAGGTTTAATTAAAATTAGTTTCTTAAAATTACAATTAAAAGAAGGAAGAGATGAATATGATGAAACATACAGAACGGGAAATGTTAGCTCTGAGAGAAGAGGTAAATCAGATGTGGAGGCTGGTTATATCTCAGTTAGAAAAAGCAAAACAATCTTTTCTTAATGGAGATGTAGAGCTTGCCCGTGAGATTGTAAGCCGTGAGAAGCGCGTGAATGCATTCGAACTGAAAATAGATAGCGATTGTGAAAACTATATTGCTCTTTACAGTCCTGTAGCTGTAGACCTAAGGCTGATCTTATCACTCATAAAGATTAGTAGCACGTTGGAACGTATTGGTGATTTCTGTGATGGAATTGCCCGATATGTGATCGATGATGACTGTAATAAGCCGGGCTCGGAATTGTTGGAAGAGTTGCAATTAGAAAGAGTATTCGATGTGCTGATAGGAATGCTTTCGGATGTATTTGTAGCTCTAGAGTCGGAGAATACAAAAATAGCCGGTAAAATATTAGCCAAAGATGAAGAGGTAGATAATATCTATCGCAATGCCATAGATGTATTGACACTCTATCTGGAAAAGAATCCTACTTTTATATATTGCGGTTTGAAGCTTTTATTGCTTATTCGCAAGTTGGAACGCATTGGAGATCATTGTAGCAATATCGTAGAAGAGATTGTCTTTTATGTTGATGCCAAAGTCCTTAAACACTCGGGTAAAATAGGAAAAATTGAAAAAAAAGATGAGTAATTTCTTGAATAGCTTATCTTTGTAAAGAGTAAATACAGAATGTATGGGAAATAAGATCCTGATCGTTGATGACGAGAAAGACATTTGCGAGATATTAGAATTCAATTTAAGCAACGAAGGCTTTGACGTTGAATTGGCTTATTCGGCAGAAGAAGCCCTAAAAAAATTGAACCCCGATTTTTCTCTTATCCTCCTCGATGTGATGATGGGTGGAATGTCCGGCTACAAAATGGCGGAAAAGCTGAGGAAAGAAGGGAATAATATTCCTATTGTTTTCTTAACAGCCAAAGATACCGAGAATGATATGCTTACAGGTTTCTCAGTGGGAGGAGATGATTATATTTCCAAGCCATTCTCCATAAAGGAAGTCATTGCCCGTATCAAGGCTGTGGTAAAAAGACTCGAAGTCAAAAAGAATACAAAGGAGTCAACTACTGAGTTAACCTTTGCCGGTATTGTGATCAATATGGACAAAAAAGAATTAACTGTTGATGGCGAAAAAGTAGCACTTACAAAAACCGAGTTTGAGATACTTGCCTTATTGGCTACAAATGTAGATAAGGTATTTTCTCGTGAAGATATTATTCAAACAGTATGGCGCGAAACTCCTTATATTACAGAGCGGACTGTGGATGTGCATATTGCCCGCCTGAGGAAAAAAATGGGAGAGTACTCCTCACTTATCGCCAATCGGTCGGGCTATGGTTATAGATTTAATATAGGAGAATAATGAAGCTGACTTATAAGCAACGATTATTTTTATACTTTGCTATTATTTTCACTCTATTTACTGCCGGGATCTTTGTTTTCGAGCAGTCGAGAGAGCGGAGGTTAAGAACTGAAGCATTGGAGGAAAAATTGGATGCTTATGCCGAAATCATTAACTCCAGTCATGGCTTCTTATCTCTGGATAGCCTCGAACAGCTTCTTCCTTCAAATATACGCCTGACCTTAATCGATAATGATGGGAATGTATTGTACGACAACTCTGTTAAAGATGTACATTCTCTCGAAAATCATACAATGCGCCCCGAAGTACAAACAGCAATAGCAAAAGGACGGGGGAGTGATATAAGACTGTCTGCTTCTCTCAACAAGGAATATCTATATTATGCAAAAAAAATAGGGACCGGATATGTGCGGGTAGCCCTTCCGTATGATATACAAACACGGCGTTTTTTGGAGCCTGATAATTTATTTTTATATTTTATATTAGCATTTTTCTTTATTATACTCATTCTGCTGAATGCTATAACAAACCGTTTTGGAAAATCGATCAGGCAGCTTCGAGATTTTGTAATGACTTCAAATAGTGATAAACTTCCGAAGCTTGATTTTCCGAATGATGAATTGGGGCAAATAAGTACGAAGCTTGTAGAAAATTACAAACAGTTAAGGAGAAGCCAAAAGCGAATAGCTCTCGAACGAGAGAAGTTATTGCAACACGTTCATTCATCCGAAGAAGGAATTTGTTTCTTTTCGGCAGATAGAAATGTTGAATTTTATAATGGGCTATTTATTCAATATCTTAACACAATTTCCAGTGAGCCCAACAGCAACCCCAAAGAAATATTCTCAGATAGTGCTTTTGATGAGCTCAATGATTTTCTGTCGCGCGAGGATAAGGAAGAAAATTATTTTGAGATACATATAAGAAAGCATGGGCGGTTCTTTATTCTGCGGCTGAATATATTCGAAGACCGTAGTTTTGAGATCGTACTGAATGATATGACAGAGGAAGAGAAAACCCGACTGCTGAAACAGGAAATGACAAGCAATATAGCGCACGAGTTGCGTACACCTGTAACAAGCATACGGGGATATCTCGAAACAGTGCTTGTACAATCGACCTTAGACGAACATAAGAAACAACACTTTATAAACAAGGCTTACAATCAGACGATTATCCTTTCGGAATTGATCGGAGATATGAGTCTGATAACTAAAATAGAAGAAGCTCCCACTTCTTTCCGAAAAGAAGAAGTGAACATTTATCAGTTGCTTAATGAATTGAACGACGATCTTGCTACTGCCTTGCAGAGCAGAAATATAGTGATGACAACCAATAATATTCCCGAAAGTCTCACGATAAATGGGAATAGGAGTTTGTTATATTCCATCTTTCGTAATTTGGTGGATAATGTCATTCGCTATGCAGGAGAAGATGTAACGATTTGTGTAAGTGTATACAACGAAGACAAAGACTATTATTACTTCTCATTCTACGATACAGGAGTAGGAATCTCTGATGAAAAACACCTGAAACGCTTATTCGAACGCTTCTATAGAGTCAACGAAGGCCGTACACGTGATACAGGGGGCTCTGGCTTAGGGCTCTCTATCGTTAAGAATGCCATCGCATTTCACAATGGTTCTATTATTGCTAAAAATAGAAAAGAGGGTGGTTTGGAATTCTTATTCAAGCTAAAGAAGTAGTAGAATATCTGATTATATATTAAAACTTTAGTTATAATCTCTTTGTCATCCTGAGGGAAACGAAGCATCTTTAGAGCCAGACTCAAAATAGATTCTTCACTTCACTCAGAACAACGAAAGATATTTCAGATTTATCCGTTTACCTTTTTATAATCAGCAAGGAATGTGGCTAATCCGCTATCTGTAAGAGGGTGTTTTAGTAATCCTTTGATTGCAGACAATGGGCAAGTAGCAACATCAGCCCCTACTTCGATACACTGTATAATATGTTGCGTACTGCGTATAGATGCAGCCAACACCTGAGTAGACATATCATAAGTAGTATACATATCTACGATCTTACTTACTAGCTCGATGCCATCACTTGAAATATCATCAAGGCGTCCAACAAATGGAGAGACATAGGTAGCCCCAGCTTTTGCTGCTAATAAAGCCTGACCAACAGAAAATATCAATGTGCAGTTGGTACGGATTCCTTTCTTCGTGAAATATTTAATAGCCTTGATTCCATCCTCTATACAAGGGACTTTCACAACAATGTTTTTGTGTAAAGCCGCAAGCTCTTCACCCTCGCGTATCATCCCTTCATAATCTGTGGAGATCACTTCTGCGCTTACATCTCCATCTACAATTTTGCAGATTTCCAGATAATGATTCCGTTGATTTTCTACACCTTTTATTCCTTCCTTTGCCATAAGGGATGGATTGGTGGTTACTCCGTCTAACACTCCTAAATTGTTAGCTTCGCGGATTTGATCCAAATTCGCTGTGTCGATAAAGAATTTCATGATATGTTATTATATTTATGAATACTATCCTCTAATATCCGAATATATTTTAATTAAAACAAATCAGAAAGGCTGTTTGTTTCCACTCTCGATATGCTTTATACCATCTTAATATATAGACAGATATAATTCTTTTTGAACTCTGTTGGAAAGATTGTTTAGCAGATCGTTGCCGTATGAGATAATACCTATTACTTTTGCAATCTCATTCAGGTTTATCTCAACAAAACGCTATGGCTATATCTAAACACTACTGGTATCATACTATTGCTATTCTCACAGTGATTGTTTGGGGTACTACCTTTGTTTCCACAAAGGTTCTTATAGGATATGGATTATCTCCTTCCGAAATTCTGATCTATCGCTTCCTGTTGGCATATATAGGTATTTGGTTTGTCTGCCCGAAAAGGCTGTTTGCTAAATCAGTTAAAGATGAGCTTTTGTTTGTTGCTGCCGGACTATGCGGTGGTTCCCTCTATTTTGTATTCGAAAATACGGCACTGCAAATAACGCTGGCATCCAATGTATCTCTCATTATATGTACTTCTCCTATATTTACCGCCTTCCTTTCCTACTTGATGTACCGAAAGGAAAAGTTGAAAGCATCCCTTATATTTGGCTCGCTCACCGCTCTGCTAGGGGTTGGCTTGGTTGTTTTCAACGGTAGCTTTATTTTGCAGATCAATCCTCTAGGTGATATTCTGACAATATTGTCTGCCCTGTCGTGGGCTTTTTATGGGATTGTATTGCGCAAAGTCAACGGGCGTTATTCAACACTTTTTATTACCCGTAAGGTATTTATTTATGGTATAATTACCATGCTGCCTTTTCTTGCTCTTAGCCCTTCATCCCTTCATCCTGAATTGCTTGTGCAGCCTGTCATTATAGCCAATCTGTTGTTCTTAGGCCTGATTGCTTCCTTGCTTTGTTTTATAGCATGGAACACGGCCGTGAAAGAACTTGGTATTGTCCAGACATCTAACTATATCTACTTTGTACCGCTGGTAACACTGCTTACTTCTGCCATTGTAATAGATGAACATATTACATTGGTTGCTCTTCTAGGTTCTGTGTTTATTCTATTTGGTGTGTATGTTGCCGAGAAAGGATTCAGATTTGGGTTGAAGAAAAAGGTTGCATAAGAACCTGTATCTTCAGCCTTTGAGTATTCTCTTCAAGTAGGATATATCTAATAGATTCACAGTCTCAAAAGTTCCTTTATAAAACACTCCCCAGTTGTTGAAAACGCAAGGCAGCTCTTTTGCCTTTTGCAGCGTATCCACTTTAATGAATGACACCGGGACATTGTTTGTTTCGCAATACTCTCTTGTCATATCAATACTTTGATAGACGTAGGGACATTGCATATCATAATAAATTGTAAGCTCCTTGTTTTCTATTTTCAGGCTCTTGGCATTTCGTGCAAACTTTGGTGTTGTTCCGTCAAGAGAAAGTGCCAGTAATTCATATCCATTGTCGGTTGTATCAACAACCTCGAATCCAAATCTTTTTGCAAATGATTGGTCAGAGAGCCACGATTTTTGTTTTTGCGCTCCGAGCATGCAGATACCTGATTTGCCCTTTTTCTTTGCATCAGCCAGGCAATACTCCATCAGCGATCTTCCATGCCCTTTTCCTTTGTAATTGCCTAAAACCCACAAGCAATATACATAGTAATAGTTGTCGCCGATTATGGGAACCCAAGCTGTTTCGAGAGGGGCGTATTCAATAAAAACGGTAGCTTTTGCATTTAGTTTTCTAAAGACATGGCCCTCATTCAGCCTGTCTGAGAGCCATTGTCTTTTTGCTTCAATACCTTGATGAGTCTTTTTACTGCGGATAATGCAGCATAAGTGCTCATTGGTAAGGTTTTCTATTGTTAAGTTTACAAAATCATCAATCATCTGCTTTTGTTTCAAACTAACATATATCTCGTTTTATTTCAGTCCGTCTTTCTTCGCTTTCATTGAAGAATAGCCCAGATAGAATATGATTACCGCATACATCAACAATGCGAGCCATTGTGAGCCGGCAGAGTCTAACCACTCTTTGTCAACAAGATCAACTCCTCCGAAACGTAAGGTTGCGCTAACAACCCCCATCAAAGCACCTCCGGCAATGAATCCTGAAGCCAATAATGTTCCTTTATCCAATCGTGCCGAATTTAATGCTTTATCTTTACTGCGACTACCTACATACCAGTTTACTGCACCACCAACCAATAGCGGCACATTCAGCTGAAGCGGGATAAACATTCCTAAAGCAAAGGCAAGAGCCGGCACTTTGAAGAATGTAAGCAATAGAGCGATCAATGCTCCAATGCCATATAGTATCCATGGTGCACCTGTACCCGACATCAACGGGTCTATAACGGCAGCCATTGCGTTAGCCTGTGGAGCTACAAGAGCTCCCTCTCCTGTAAAGCCGTACGTATCGTTCAATATGATCATTACTCCTCCTACTGTTGCAGCAGAAACGAGTGTTCCTAGAAACTTCCACGATTGTTGTTTAGCCGGAGTAGTTCCCAGCCAATAGCCGATCTTAAGGTCGGTTATAAATCCACCCGCCATAGATAGGGCTGTACATACAACTCCTCCCATAATCAGCGCTGCCACCATCCCAGATGTACCTTTTAGTCCTACGGCTACCATGATAACAGAAGCAAGGATAAGGGTCATCAGTGTCATTCCCGAAACAGGGTTTGTACCCACTATCGCAATGGCATTGGCAGCTACGGTGGTGAACAAGAAAGCAATTATGGCTACCACAAGAATAGCTATGACAGCGTAAAACAGATTATGCATTACACCCAGATAGAAGAAGATGAATGTTGCAAGCAACGCTACTATTACTCCGATAGAAATTATTTTCATTGGGAGATCAAGCTGAGTACGCTTATCTATCTTCGATGCATCTTTACTCCCTCCTTTAAATTCTTTAGAAGCAAGTCCTACAGCACTTTTGATAATAGGCCATGATCGGATGATGCCGATTATCCCCGCCATTGCAATACCTCCGATACCAATATGGCGTGCCATAGATGAGAATATCACTTCAGGGCTGGCAGATGCTATTCCGTCAATAAGCCCTCCTCCGGGCAAATAAGGGGCGGGATTTAACATTTGCAGTGTCGTGTCTCCTAATAATGGCATAAGAGGAACAAGTACAAACCAAACCAATGCAGAGCCGGCACAGATGATAGCGGCGTATCTTAGTCCTACGATATATCCCAAGCCGAGAACTGCTGCTCCAACATTAACGCTGAATAGCATCTTCACTTTATTGGCTAAGGTCTCACCGTAAGGGATTACACGTGATGTGAAGGTTTCGCCCCATGTACCGAATGTGGCTATAACAAAGTCATAAAGTCCTCCGATCAGCCCGGCTATAATAAGCGGTTTGGCCTGATCTCCTCCTTTTTCGCCTGATACCAGCACTTGTGTAGTAGCGGTAGCTTCGGGGAAAGGATATTTTCCGTGCATATCGGAAACAAAATATTTGCGGAAAGGAATAAGGAACAAGATTCCTAAAATACCTCCGAGCAACGAACTAAGAAATACCTGAAAGAAATCGACCGAAATATCGGGATATTTAGCTTGCAGGATGTAAAGTGCAGGCAGGGTGAATATAGCGCCGGCTACAATAACCCCGCTACTTGCCCCAATAGACTGTATTATGACATTTTCTCCAAGTGCGTTTTTACGCTTGGTGGCGCTCGATAGCCCTACGGCAATAATAGCGATAGGGATAGCGGCTTCGAATACTTGTCCTACTTTCAGACCCAGATAGGCTGCTGCAGCACTAAACAAAACGGCCATTAGCAGTCCCCACATAACCGACCATGGCGTAACTTCTTTGTATTGCTTATTGGGAGACATTATGGGGTTGTACTCTTCTCCCTCTTTGAGCTCATGAAAAGCGTTTTCAGGTAATCCGCTTATCTTGTCTTCATTTTCTGTTTTCACGGGCTAACTATTTTTTTTGGTTACAAATTTCCTCTGAAAGTATTACAGATACAAATCTACATTATTTTTTACAGTTATGAAAAAGAACTTATTCCAACATCTTTTTTATTCCCAACATCATAAAGCTTAAAAAGTGACAGAATACAACTTTTATATGATAATCTCATACTCTCGTTAAGTGTCACATTATAATATTATTACTCGCTGTTTTGAGCAGAAAAGGTGACAAAAGTGACACTTTTTTGCTTGTTCTTATCCGTCACCTTTTTGTTCCGATCAGCAACTGATATAAGATAAATTATGGATTATAAAACACAGTCTGTTTTGTATCTCATTTTATTTAATATTTTTGTTTTCTCAAGTAGAAATAAAACTATATCTATTATACTATGAACATACAGTTATCTGATAATTTCAGGAAGAAAACACTTGGTGCTATTTTTTCTATAGTCGTTTTCATTATTGTTTATATAATGTTGCTTATCCTCGCTATAATGCTTACTGCATTATGTGCCTATGGGGGTATTATGCTTATAGTAAACTTTCCTAAATTTATAACTATTTTATTAGGAATAGGGTTGGCCAGTTTTGGAATTATAATTCTGTTTTTCTTATTTAAATTTTTATTTAAAGAACACTCCGTAGATAGGAGTCATTTAGAAGAAATTACCTCTAAAGACTATCCTCGGTTGTTTGGTATGATAGAAGAAATAGTAGTAGAAGTGGGAACAAAGTTTCCTAAGAAAGTATATATGTCGAGTGATGTAAATGCTGCCGTATTTTATGATTCCAGTTTCTGGAGTATGTTTTTCCCTATTTCTAAAAATCTGCAAATAGGCATGGGGCTTGTAAATACAGTTACAGAACAAGAACTGAAAGCAATACTAGCCCATGAGTTCGGGCACTTTTCTCAACGCAGTATGAGTGTAGGCAGCTATGTATACAACGTGAATCAGGTAATCTATAACATGCTGTACGAAAATGAGTCGTTCGACAAGATGATAAGTGGCTGGGCAAGTATCACAGGCTATTTTTCTATTTTTGTGATTATAGCCGTCAAAGTGATTCAGGGAATTCAGTGGGTATTGAGAAAATTATATGATTATGTTAACCTGAAACATTTAGCACTATCAAGAGAAATGGAATTTCACGCCGATCAGGTAGCTGCTAATGTAGCAGGTAGCCTAGCACTTCAGGAATCATTGGTGAGGCTCGATCTTGCGCAACATGCTTATAATCTTGCGATCAACTTTTATGAAAAGAAGAGCGATGATAAGATAATAAGTGAGAATCTATATCAAGATCAATTGTTTGTTTTAGATATTCTTGTAAAGGAAAATAATACGCCACTCAAAAATAACTTACCACTGGTTGCATTAGAAGACCTCAGGAAATACAATAAGTCTAAGCTAAATGTAGATGATCAATGGGCTTCGCATCCAACTACAGAGGAAAGAGTAAATGCCTTGATAGAGATTAATATCACGAAGGATAGTGTAAAGAATAATCTGGCAATAGATTTGTTT
This sequence comes from Dysgonomonas mossii DSM 22836, assembly GCF_000213575.1. Taxonomy (GTDB): domain Bacteria; phylum Bacteroidota; class Bacteroidia; order Bacteroidales; family Dysgonomonadaceae; genus Dysgonomonas; species Dysgonomonas mossii. Next base: position 224,010 of record NZ_GL892004.1, on the reverse strand, counting down.
TCGAATGATGGTACAATCGAGAAAAAAATGACTGTAAAAGTCTTTTATTATTCTACGTTCGACAAAGATGTCAGACGCTTGACTATAGACGAATTTAAGAAAGAGTTTATAGACGATTATAATAAAAATACTTTTCCAAAACAGTATAATGGTTATTATGATGAAAAGAATATTATTCCGTTTGACCTATCGGAGATAACAGATTTTTCACAAATAGAGGCAATGGATAGATTATTTGCGAAAGAAAAGGTTGATATGGTCTATAGTTATATTTCGATAGAAGCAGATAGAAACACGTTGAATAATATTTACACAAAGAAAGTTCCTATCAAAAGGTTTGAATATGATGGAAAGAAATATATGAGAAAGGAAGCCGGAGCGTTGGAGGTAAAACTAGATGCCGAAATGCAAGCTCTTAAGGCAGAAATAAAAAAGAACGATATAGCTATTTATCGCTTTTTCTATAATCAGGCGAAAATAAGAGGGATCGAAAGTGAATTGAAGACTAAATATATTACTCTTTTTGATGAGGATATGGGTTACGAAAAAAAGTTCCAGCTTTTCTCGAAGTTTACAGAACAAGCCGATTCCTTGGGGCGGGCAACATCAGATGAACAGGTGGAAGATATATTTAGAGAGTTTTCTGAATTGGAAATAATATTGAAGCAAGAGCTAAAACAATTTTTGAAAAAAAATCTTTTGGCACAGGAAATTACAAAAACGATGAATGATAACCTGAGTAATTACTTCGAAGGAAATTGGTCTTATTCAAAAAATCCGGACTCTGATCAGGAGTATTTAGATACAATGTTTCAAGCAGTAAATTATTATTATTACTTTATATCGAGGAGTTACTTTTTATCCAAGCGAGATTTATTGGACTTTCAGATAGCTTTGTTAGCAGAAAGGTAATTGTAAATAAGCTTATTCCTTATTCGGGTTGTAAATCAAAATCCCATACCAAGCTCAAACATTAGCCTGTTGGCATCGCTCGAACCAAAATAAGAGAATTTACCTGTGAATTTGCGGAGTAATGTTAACCAGAATCCTCCTCCATAAGAGGAATGCCATTTTTGTGAAACATCCTCAGGATACCATACACGACCATGATCTACTCCAAGAAATACTCCATAGTTAAGCGGAGTGAGGGGATTGTTGAGCCGTCCCATATCGAGCCGTATATCCGAATATTGATAGAATGAATGACGACCGATGAAGCGGTTGCTCCGATATCCTCTCAGCTCGGTTGTTGCTGCCTGAAAGAAATCATATTTATCAGAGAACAGGCTCTTTCCTTTAAGTAGAGTAGCAAAAGTAATTCTGTCTGTTAGTTTAAGATTGAACCCGAATTCTCCTGTTGTATAAGCAAAATTGTTCTGAGGTTTGGTTACGTTTACAGTCCAACCCGACGAAACGGAGAATTTGACAGACGAAACAAAGGATTGCATTTTCTTATTGAACTCATACGCCGCCCCAAGATCAACAAAGTATTTGGTAGAGAATATTGAGTTGTCATCATCGTAGAATGTATTGATGAAGCGATCACGATTTTTAGGGTTCTTCACTTTATACGATTCTATGGAAGTGTAGATATTGAATGTCTGGTCTTTGTTGATATTGTAATACAAAGACGGCTTTAGCATGTACTTTTTGATATTAACACGATTGTAGTTCTTGTTCTCATTTTTATAACCATCCGTGTTGTTGCCGAACCCGAAGAAGTTGCTAAAATAAGAAGGGCTACCCAACAGGGCTAATACGTGCAGGCTTTTCTTCTCATCATAGCTCGGAAAAATCCCCTGATATATAAACCCATTATTTAAATCGTAGCTTATCTGATGTCTTCGGGTATAAGGAGCTCGCCTAAAACCGTATACGGTGTAAGAAAATGATGTCCCGAGATTCAAACCCAAATCGGAGTCATAGATTCCTATCGGCGTCACAGAAAGTGATGTGTGTCTCAATCGCTGATAGTCATACTCCAACGCACTTTCGTCGTTAGGGATAATTACTTTTGCGTTCTTGGTGGCTTTTAGCTGTTCTTTCTCCGACTTCGACTCGTAAATAAATACGTTATTACCCTGTTTTACCTCATAGTCGTTATTATCGTTACCCCCAATAAGTAAGATCGCAATATTTCTTCTTCGTTTATTTACCTCGAAACTGTCTTCACCTCCTAGCCCGTATAGCCATATTTCTTTTGTTCGTTTTGGTGAATACTTCTTATCGAAAGTTAGTTTATTGGTGTTTTTATCAAAGATGCGTATGTGCAATTCTTTTCCATTCTGATCTATTACAAACTTCTCGCTTCTATCTGTTCCCGTTACAACCGGATTCTTTTGTAGAGTGATATAATATTTTAAAGCGATATCCTCCAGATTTTTTCTTCTGGCTTTAAGTCTTTCTTTTAGTTTGGTGATATCCTCATTTTGCATTTCTTTCGGTAGTGCCGAAAACGCATTGTCTATATCCCTATCTGTTAAGTCTGATTTTAATATTCGTGCTTGCTCTTGCCAGTCTTCGGCTGTGCTTCTTTGCGTAATTGCAATATCGAGAGGCTGAGCCAGTGTGTTTATTTTCTTGATATTTTTTATATGAGCTTCATAATTGGTAATAAAACCTACACCCAGCATTCCTAATAGTCCTTTGAAGAGAAAACCGTCTACCTTAGAGAAGGCATGGCTTCTGTCTATCACCTGAGGTTGATATACAACGGAATCACCTTTCGGAGTTGATATCCAGTACCAGTTTTCCGATACTTTGTTCCAATCACCGATAAGCATATCAAACAATCGCATCTTGATATATAAGTCCTGATCTACTGATGTAGGGCTCGTGCTGTGGAGGCTATCTATTAATGTCTCTACATTTGTGAGAATCTTTTTCTTCTTCAAAGCGGGCAGCTCTGATATACTCACGAGCTTATTCTTTAGTTGATTATCGTCTATAATTGTGTCCGTTCTGTCGTCAAGCATGTAGTAAATACGGGTATTCATTGAACAGATATTTGCCGACCTTGCCAACTTTTCCGACACAAGAAACATATATGGATGAACGATTGTATACGCTTCAGTAATAAAATCATCCAGATATGTATCTTTAAAATCTTCATGATGATATACATCCCTGAAAAATTTGGACTCCAAGAAGCTTGAAGAACCGCCAAGAGGCTTTAGCATAAAGAGTTGGTCTCGTTTGTTCTTCAGAATAAACGCATGAAGCATCGGGCGTTCGCTGATAATGGATAGTCCTCCATAAGAAGAATCTAAAGACGCTGCTTTGGCTGTGATGGGTTTGTAGTATACGTCTCTGTAATGTTTTCCCCATGCCCAGGTATAAAACGAACTGTGCTTTTTCTTTTCCTTAGAGTAGATGGGTTTTTCTATATTTTGCCCAATGCGCACAGGTATAGAATCATCCGCATTATCTTGTGCCAATACATTTAGCGAAGTAAAGTGTAAGCAGATAAAGCTGAATATTGTGATGTAATATTTCAGGAGTGGTTTAAGCAATATTTTACAGTTTATTTCTGGTGTAATAATGTTTTGTTGTAGAGTATCGGTGTAAATGTAATTAAAAAAACGAAAAGCAAACTCAATTTACTTTAATTCTCTTATTACTTTACATGGATTGCCTGCTGCAAGGCAATTTGCAGGAATCGATTTTGTGACCACACTCCCTGCTCCGATAGTAGTATTGTCGCCGATAGTTACACCGGCAAGTATAATAGATCCCCCGCATATCCATACATTGGAACCGATAGTTACCGGTGCCGAATCTATTTTCCAGAACGAAGGTGCTGCATTCTCATCGGTATTGTAAGATAAGCGTTCATTCGGATTTACGGGATGTGAAACAGCGTATATCTGTACATTGGGGCCTATACCTGTATTATTCCCGATTGTTATTTTGTTGCAATCAAGAAACACACAATTCATATTGATTTCGCAATTGTCTCCAATATGGATATTTTCACCATAATCGACATAAAAAGGTGCAGTAATCCAAACGTTTTCTCCTTTCGATCCAAGGATCTGACCGAGCAATTTATCTAGCGTTTCTTTATCGTCGCTTGCTGTTTGATTGTATTGCTGTGTTAGTTTTTTTGCTAAATGCCAGCGTGTAATCAATTCGGTATCTCCCGGATCATAATATTCGCCTGCCAGCATTTTTTCTTTCTCTGTTTTCATTTTGATATTTTATAGACCTATTAAAGTGATGATTAATAACCCTACGCATACAGCCGTGATCGTAGCCACCAGCCCTGGAATCATAAACGAGTGATTGAGTACCCATCGTCCGATGCGGGTTGTTCCTGTACGGTCAAAGTTGATAGCAGCCACTACTGTTGGGTAGTTGGGTAAGAAAAAGTAACCGTTTACTGTAGGGAACAATGCGATAAGCATCCAGGGCGATATTCCCAAAGCAATACCTAATGGCATCAAAGCCCGTACGGTTGCAGCTTGGCTGTATAATAGAATCGACATAACAAATAAGGCGACACCAAATATCCAGGGCATGGAGGTAACAACCCCTTCTATAGAAGTACGAAGTTGCTCCATGTTGCCGTTGATAAAAGTATCTCCCATCCATGCAATACCAAAGATGGCAACTACCGCTTGCATTCCTGCAACGAATACAGACCCCTGAGCCGCTTTTATCCCATCGGTACGTGTTAAGAGCAGGATGAGTGCAGCAGCCGAAAGCATCAGTATTTCTATAATGATGGGCATGTTGAGTGTTTTACCTCCTATCTGCTTTAAACCATCTATAGATCCGAAAAGAATAATGAGAACGGTAGCCAATATAAAAATAAGGACAGATAAGCCTGCTTTACTTTTCAGACTATAGCTTTTTTTGTCAGAGGGTTTATCTTGGCTGAACATTCCTGTGCTGAGGCGTTTAAGATATTCGGGGTCTTCATGCAATTCTTTCCCCATACGCATACTCACTAATGCGCCAAGAAGTACACCTATCAGGGTTGAGGGTATGCTTATCATTAGAATGTTGAGTAAGGATATATTGTATCCGGCAAGCATGCTCAATAGGGCAACCGTTGCCGCAGAGATTGGGCTGGCGGTTATGGCTTGTTGTGAAGCAATTACGGCAATTGAAAGAGGTCGCTCAGGCCGTATTTTCGTTTCTCGTGCTACTTCGGCTATCACCGGCAGTACGGAGTAGGCGACATGCCCTGTTCCGGCTACGAACGTGAATAGATATGTGACGATTGGGCTGAACAGTGTGATCCGTTGGGGGTGTTTACGCAGGAATTTTTCGGCAAGGGATACCATAAGATCGAGTCCGCCTGCTGCTTGCATACAGCCTGCTGCTGCTATCACAGCGACTATCATCAGCATCACGTCGATAGGAGGGGAGGTTGGTTCGAGACCAAACCCGAAGACCAGAATAGCTAATCCGAGACCACCCATCACTCCAAGTCCGATGCCTTGCAAACGCGCGCCTACAATAATTGCGGCAAGTATAAAAAGAAACTGAATCAGCATATATTGTGATCAAAATGTTTAAAATATAACGACAAAAATAGATGATTGTTTTTGTCTGTCATAATTTTAAGCGCATGGATGTATATGAAGGCTCTAAAAAAAACTAACGTTTTAAAGATGAAGATTTTCTTTTACAAAACCATATATACTTTGCTTATCTCCGATAATCCACAAAATATCTCCTGTAGAGAAGTTTGTATTTGCCGGAGGGTTGATCTTAACAGTTCCTTTACTTTCAAATCCCACGACAAAGCATTTCTTTTCTTTGCCCATTTCCGATTCGTATAGGCTTTTGTTGTTCAGAACAGAATTTTCTTCCACGATGAGGGATATGCATTTGATGTTAGAATGCGGATCATTGTCTTGCTGCTTAGAGAATTCGTGTATTGTCCGCAAGGTGCTCTTGAACATTGTTATGCAATTCTTCATAGTCATCAGGCGGTCGATATTCATAATGTTTCCGGCCACTAAGAGCAGATCGCCGGACTCTAGCACAAAGTCTCCATTGGGAAAATATAGATCTTCTTCGCCTCTACGTACTGTGATGATGATCAGATCATACCGTTGCCTGAAGTCCGTATCCTTAAGCATTTTATGCTCATATTCAGAACCGGGTTCCAGTTTGAATTTCCCTACATACAGGTTGCTTTCTATCCAGTTTGTATTGTCGAGATCGTAAACGACTACTCCACCGTTCTGCTTTAGGGAATTTCTTCGTCTTTCTTCCAATATCCTCTGGTTAAAGTTTACTACAAACCTGTATTCTATTTTCCAATATAGCTTGAGCAGGTGCTTCGACTGTATCACAAGGAAGATAAGCACGCCAGCAATCAGTACCGATACCCAAACAGGGATAGCTAGAAACAGCCATAAGAGAACATAAATAAAAGCAAAGGCAATGATAAACCGAAGGAGTATTAAAGAAGATAGTATAATCCGGTTTCTTACACTTCGTTGCCAAAGTTTCAATATCAGGTAAGGCTGTTGTCCTCCTCTATAGACAAGCCCTTTGAGAATTGGAGAGATAGCCAGAAAAGTGATTACAAGGCAAATAATATTTCCCCAAGGTTCTGCTATATGTTCGTTGATAAATGGAGCGATGAAGCTCGATGTAACGATAATAGCACCAATGCATAATGATATGAAAACAATGACATTCGATATGTAATTAGTTAAAAACACACTCCAGTCGCTTTGATTTTTAGGATTTTCAAGCCTTTCGTCTTTTTCAAGTATTTTCTGCCTCCATGAGTCGGGTATGGTTTTCATCATCCAATTATAGAAAGGGATGCTTGCAGCCATAAGGTATGGAGTAGTAAATGTAGTAAGTATAGAAACGGCAATAATGATAGGATAAATAAAATTGTCGGCCAACTGATAGGCTATCGCCGAACTTGCCACAATAAAAGCAAACTCGCCAACCTGAGCCATACTGAACCCTGACTGAATGGATACTAACATCGATTCGCCCGATAAGCGTGCGCCTATAGCAGTGAATATTATTTTTCCTAATAAAACAGCCAATGTAATTATGATTACACTTACAAAGTTCTCTTGTATTACGGTAGGATTCATCATCATACCCACCGAAACAAAAAAGACAGCTCCGAAAAAATCTTTTATCGGTTTGGTGAGGGTTTCTATTTTCTCAAGCTTTATTGTTTCTGCTAAAATAGAACCCATGATAAATGCCCCCAATGCAGAAGAAAGTTCAACCTCTGTAGCAAAGACTACCATACCCAAACATAAGCCTAGGGAAATGATAAGCAGTGTTTCATCATTGAGCCATTTTTTTGCTTTTTTGAGAAAGGTAGGTATAAGGAAGATACCACATACAACCCATACGACCATAAAGAAGATCAGTTTCCCTAAACTGAGCAACATTTCGGTGCCTTCAAAGTGTCGGCTTACGGCAATCGTTCCCATAAATACCATGACGAGGATGGCAAAAAGGTCGTCGAAGATAAGTATACCGAAAACTACTTCTGTAAAACGTTTACCTTTGTATCTCGGATCTTCAAATCCTTTTACGATAATAGTAGTGGACGACAAACACAGCATACAGCCCAGTATAAGGCTGTTCCACGTACCCCATCCGAGCCATAATCCTATAAAGTAACCGGATACACCGAGCCCTATGGCAATCATGATGAGGGTTATAAATCCTGTCTTTCCGTTGCTGATGAGTTTCTTGAAGCTAAATTCAAGCCCCATACCAAATAAGAGAAATATAACGCCAATCTCTGCCCAGATACTTATATTTTCTGAATCGGTAACTGTAGGGAAAAAACTGGAGTGCGGCCCTGTCAAGAATCCTGCAACTATATATCCTAATACTAAAGGTTGTTTTAACCACTTGAATATGATGGTTATTATTCCCGCAATTATCAATATAAAAGCTAAATCGCTAATTATAGATGGTAAATGAGTCATTATTTTTATTTTATATGTGAACTAGAACTTTCTTTTTAGACAAAACTGTTTCATGTGGATAGTTTATTTATCTACAAATGAATGCTCTATATAATCTATTATTTGTGAATATAATTTAAACCTTCGGTAATCCTAGCAATTAGGAAATGGTTAAAAATACAGTATTTCACGCTTTTATGGGTATAAATTTAATATAAATTGTCGGAACTTTGAGATTCTTTTTTTGTTGAATGTGATTTTTAATACTGTAAACAGCTGGATTATTGTATTATTTTATGATTGATTAATTTGATGTTTTGTATTTATAATCAGCTGTTTAAATTGATGTTTAGTGGTGTGTGCGGATATATTCTATTATTCTTTCATTAATTATTTAGAGAATACCTATAAATATACTACTTTTGCACCTTAATTAAAAAATGAGGTAAACGACGTTTTACCATCAGTATATGTGCCAATGCGTACGCTACAAGAGCTTGTAAACACGGAAGACCCGGGTTGGCCGATTGTAAAAAAATGGATTGATCAGGCCAAAAACAAGGTGGAAATTCTGCCTTGCGAGCGTCAACGAGCCGAAAAAAGTCTGATACACACACAAGTTACCACACGCTCTCTGATGGGAGCAATTATCTACGAAACAGGCGGGCTGTTAATCGACAATGGATGGATTCGTATTCTTGGATCAGGTAGTGATCGTATGAAAAGAACTCTTCCCGACTGGAATAAGGGCAAATCTTTTTCTGAATTTGGAGAACCTGCACCATACCTACTGGTTGCAGACGATGCTATCGGCGGGTTTTATGCAATTAACGGAGGTTTTCTTGGAGAAGACACCGGAAACCTATACTACTTTGCCCCCGATATGCTTCAATGGATTCCTTTGGAAATGGAATATAGCCGATTCCTTTTATTCTGCTTCGAGACAGATCTGGATGAGTTTTATCCCGGTCTCAGATGGGATGGCTGGCAACAGGATGTAATGGATTTGCGCCCTGACTATGCATATAGTTTTTTCCCTTTTTTGTGGACTGAAGAAGCAACAGATATCAATACTATAGAGAGAAATGCTATTCCGATTGAAGAAGTATATAGCTTCAATATGGAATCGATGAATATAAAAGGTTAATAATCAAAAAGAAGGAGGCTCAAATGGAAAAGACAGAAAATGAGGTTGATAAATTTATCCAACCGATTCGTAAAACAGATCTTATTTATCAGATAGAAGATAATCCTCCATTTAAAGAGGCTGTCTTTGCCGGTCTACAGCACCTTTTGGCTATATTTATAGCAATCATAACTCCTCCGTTGATTATTTCCCAAGCTTTAAATTTTACTGTCGAAACAACAGGATTCCTTGTTTCTATGGCTTTATTGGCATCAGGTATATCTACATTTGTGCAATGCCGTAAGTTTGGCCCTGTAGGTTGTGGACTACTTTGTATACAAGGAACAAGTTTCTCCTTTATTGGTGCGCTTACCGCTAGTTTTGCCGCCAAAGGTGATATGGGCGAAGCTGCGATACTTGCTGCTATATTTGGTGTATGTATTGCTGCATCACCTGTGGAAATGATAGTTAGCCGCTTACTTAAATATACAAAAAAGATTATCACTCCGCTTGTTTCTGGCATCGTGGTTACAATGATAGGACTTTCTCTTATAAAAGTAGCTATTATTTCTTGTGGCGGAGGTTTCAATGCAATGAGTGTTGAGGGTGCAAGATCATTTGGCAGTATGCAGAATTTAGGTCTGGCAGCTCTTGTTCTTGTTTCTATACTTGTGCTGAACAGTATCAGAAATAAATATATCCGCATGAGCTCTATTATCATCGGTATTATAATAGGCTATGTGACTGCTTATTTTATGGGCTGGGTAGATTTCTCTAAGATGGGAGCGATAGGGGCAATAACAATTCCTCAGCCGTTTAAGTACGGTTTGGGCTTCGACCTGTCGGCATTTATAGCCGTTGCTCTTATCTACTTTATAACTTCGATAGAAGCTTATGGAGATATTACAGCCAACTCGATGATTGGTGGAGAACCTATTGAAGGTCCTAAATTTATGAAACGTGTACAAGGAGGCGTATTGGCCGATGGTATAAATTCTGCTTTGGCAGGGGTGCTCAACTCTTTCCCGAATTCAATATTTGCTCAAAACAATGGTTTGATACAGTTGACAGGTGTTGCCAGTCGCCGTGTAGGTTATTATATTGCCGCATTTCTGGTTATTCTGAGTGCCTTTCCTTTTGTTGGAGGTATATTCTCTATTATGCCTGAGCCTGTATTGGGTGGAGCTACACTCTTGATGTTCGGAACAGTAGCTGCATCAGGTGTGCGTATTATTGCTTCTCAGAATATCGACAGAAAAGCAATACTTGTACTTGCTGTAAGCTTTGCATGTGGGCTGGGAGTTGAACTAGTACCTAATATTCTTTCGCAGATGCCTGCTGCTATAAGCGGTATTTTCTCATCCGGTATTACTACAGGAGGTGTCGTTGCTATAATAGCGAATGTTGTTATCCGTATTAAGGAATAAAAAAATATTACAATGAAATTACTTAAAGATCGTATTCTAAGAGACGGAAAAAGTTTTGAAGGAGGAATCCTTAAAGTAGATAGTTTTATCAATCATCAGATGGATCCTATCCTGATGAAATCGATAGGCGTTGAGTTTGTTCGTCGTTTTGGGAATATGCCTATCAACAAAGTTGTTACAATTGAGGCTAGCGGTATTGCTCCGGCTATTATGCTGGGATACTTACTCGAGTTGCCTGTTGTTTTTGTAAAGAAGGCTGTACCTAAAACAATGTTGAATATGTTGTCTACCACCGTATATTCTTTTACAAAAGACAAGGAATATACTGTATCGGTCAGTGGTGATTTTCTTACAAAGGACGATAAGGTGGTATTTATTGATGACTTTCTTGCAAACGGGAATGCTGCGGTAGGCATATATGATCTTATTAAGCAATCAGGCGCTGAACTATACGGTATGGGCTTTATCATCGAGAAAAGCTTTCAGGATGGTGGACGACGCTTGCGCGAGCTGGGGATTCATGTAGAGTCGTTAGCTAAAATAAAAGAATTAGGAGCGAATAAAATTATTTTTGAAGAATAGAAGTAAGTGATTTAAACATTTTGGTAGTGTCCTCTTTATGAAGAAGTATGTATCTTTGTAAAGAGGATCTGATTTTTAAGACGAATGGATAAGACAATTTTCTATACACCCGATATATTGAGTAATCCCGAGTTACCTCTCGAGGAAGCGCAACATTGTATAAAGGTATTGCGTAAAAAGGAGGGGGATGAGATTTTTTTAACAGATGGGAAAGGGAGTTTTTATGATGCTGAAATCATACAGGCCAACCCTAAACATTGTCACGTAAATATCCTGAAAACAATAGTACAACCAAAAAACTGGAAATGTAATATTCATATTGCTTTTGCCCCTACAAAAAATATAGATCGCATCGAATGGTTTGCCGAGAAGGCAACAGAAATTGGTGTAGATCGATTTTCTCCGCTTCTATGTCACCATTCGGAGCGCAGGGAAATAAAGCTTCAGCGAATTGAGAAGATTCTCGTTTCGGCAATGAAGCAATCGCAGAAAGCAATTCTTCCTCAATTGGATGAAATGCAATCTTTTTCGAAGTTTGTTAAACAAGATTTTGAAGCTCAAAAATTTATAGCTCATTGCTACCCCTCTGAAAAGAAATCCTTGAAGGATGCTTATAAATTAGGGGAGAATGTTCTGATCTTGATTGGCCCTGAGGGCGACTTTTCGGAGCAGGAAGTAGAAGAGGCAATGAAAAATGGCTTTCAACCTGTCACCTTAGGGGAAAGCCGCTTGCGTACCGAGACTGCCGCATTAGCCGCATGTCATTCTATACATGTGCTAAACTGGTAGCACTTTATTCGGGCTTGAAAGAGAGCTTATCCCATGTATAGCGTTTAGGATTTTCTATAAGGAAAGGCTCTATCATCTTGTAATCTTCGACGGTAAGATAATTCTCTATATCGTAACTTATTTCTAACGATGTGCTGTCGGGCGAAAGATCTATTGTTATCGGATTCATATCCAGTGCTGCATAAGCGTTGCGAAATTCTTGGCTATTCTTGTCTGTATTTGCTATAATGAAAGTATCCTTGTTTATCTTCGGAAACAGATCATTTTGAGGTATCGGAAACCACTGTGTAGTATAAAACTGTATTTGACTGTCACACGCTTTTCCACAAACAGTCTTCACAACGCAAATTATCTTCGACTCGTTTATCAAAGGCAAGAGTTTTATCTGAACTGTTCCTGCCTCGGAAGTTTGCAGAGATATGTAATCAGAAGAAATACTAATTCTTTCTACTTCTCCAAAAGAACCCCTTGGAGCTGTAATGCCTGTAGTATCATTCGGATTGGAAAGCAGTTTCTCTTTTCCGGCTGCATCGAGTCCTGTAATCATGTTTTCGGGCATAGCAAGAAAAATTGTTTTCAGATCCTGAGCCGAAACTCCGGAAACAATGCTCAATATGATAATAATTGCAAGTATAAACTTTCTCATTTTGTATCGAATTATTTTGTCCCCAAATATAGGAAAAACATTGCTATGATTATTAAAACAAGGTCTATCGCTTTTCCTTTTAAGTTTTTTTCATGGAATAAGAGTACTCCTCCGGCAAAAGAAACAAGCACGCTGCTGCGCCTTACCATAGATACGATTGAGATCATTGCATCCGGGTCTGTAAGGGCATAGAAGTACACAAAGTCTGCTATCGTAAGGAAAACAGAAACCAGAATGATACTCCATTTCCATCTGAAGGGAGTATTATTCTTCCTTTTAGGATACCATAGTACAACCATCACGATCAGCATCAGTAGACATTGGTACGAGTTGAACCAGAACTGAACTGCGGTAGAACTAAATTTCTGCATCAGAAATTTGTCATATAGCCCGCTTGCTGCACCGGCTATAGCAGCCAAAATCAGAAAGAATATCCACTTGTTTTTGTGAAAGCTGATTCCCTCCTTTTTGCCCGAAAGAGATAACAGGAAAAATGAAATAATAGTGATAATCACTCCTATCCATTGATATAGATTTAGTCTCTCACCGAATATCAACAATGCTCCCACCAGAGTCATAACGGGGCGTGTAGCGTTTATCGGCCCTGTAATTGTCAGAGGAAGATGTTTTATGGCGAAATAGCCGAATATCCATGATGTAAGTACAATAACAGACTTTACAAAGATGTATCCATGAGTTTCTATCGAAACGGACGGTACATATCCGATTGTTCCATACAGCGAATCGGGTGATATCTTTGATATAACCACCAGCGGAAGCAGTAGTAAGGAACAAAAAAGTGTGTTAAGAAACAATACGGGGATTACTGCATTTCTATCTACTGATTTTTTTTTACAAATATCATAGCATCCAAGAAAGAACGCTGAAACAAAGGCGAGAGCTAGCCACATTTATTTAAATCTTATTATCTATGAAATTCGTTCTCTTTCTTTTTTCATGACGAAGTTTAACCATGTATAACCAATAATACCTGAAGCCAACGATGCCAGCAGTATCATCAATTTTGATTCGTTGATATAATGTATATCATCGAAGGCAAGGAGGGTAATGAAAATGGACATTGTGAATCCGATTCCTCCAAGCATGCCGGCACCCAATAACCCCTTCCAATTGATTCCTCTTGGCAAGGCACAAATACCTGTTTTCACAAAGATAAAACTAAAGAGAGTGATTCCGATTGGTTTTCCTACAATGAGCCCTAGCAGGATACCCTGTGCGAAAGGTTCACCTATCGACTGATCCCAGTTTCCTTCTATAATCATTGCTGTATTGGCCAAAGCAAACAAAGGTAATACTCCGAAAGCTATAGGATAGTGCAAAAAGTGCTGCCAACGATTCGACATACATTTCTTCTCTCCTTTCTTGAAAGGAATAGTTATAGCTAATAATACCCCTGCAATAGTGGCGTGTACACCCGAGTTGAGCATAAAATACCACATGAAGATCCCCCCCACAATGTAAGGGATCATATTATACACATAGAATTTTTTATTCAATAATAATAAAAGAGCAAATATTCCTAAAGCCATCAGCAAGCTGACCCACGATAGAGAGGATGTATAAAATATGGCAATTACGATAATTGCGCCCAGATCATCAATAACAGCCAGAGCTGTGAGGAATACCTTTAAGGAAGTAGGCACACGATTGCCCAACAAGGATAAAATACCCAATGCAAAAGCAATATCAGTAGCCATAGGAATACCAAAACCCGATAGGGTAGGTGTGCCATGGTTGAGAAACATATAAATACCTGCCGGTACTAACATGCCGCCTAATGCGCCGGATATGGGCAGCATCGCACGTTTTATATTAGACAGCTCTCCTTCGTATATTTCCTGTATAAGTTCAAGTCCTACCAATAGGAAGAATACCGCCATCAAACCATCGTTTATCCATTCGGCAACGCTATGGCTTCCTACTCCAAATTCCCAGATGCTTCTGTATTGTTCTCCGATCCATGATGAATTTGCCAAAAGTATGGAGACGATTGTGCAAACGATAAGCACAAGCCCTCCTGACTTTTCACTTTCCATGAACCCTCTTAATGTCCTGCCGCTAAGAATATTTATTCTCATTGTATAAAAATATCATTATTATATTCTATTTCTTCTAAAAAAAGAGCATGCCCCGGAACGGATATTCCGGCTTCACCTCTGTTTTTAGCTTCTATAATCCTTCGCATTTCTCCCGAATCTATCTTTCCTTTTCCTGCTTCCAGCAATGTGCCCACTATGGAGCGTACCATATTGCGCAGGAAGCGATTTGCCTTGATGGTGAAGATGTAATCATTGCCTTTTTTCTCCCATTGTGCAGCGAGAATAGTACAATTATTGGTCTTTACATCGGTATGCAACTTGCTAAAACTCGTAAAATCCTCATATTCGAATAAGATATCAGCACATGCGTTCATTTTATCTATATCAAGATTTCCATGTACTTTATATTTCAAATGATACAGGAAAGGATCTTTTTCTGTAGTGATATAATACCTGTATAGTCTGCTTGTTGCATCAAAACGTGCGTGAGCATCGGGTTTTACCTCTACAATATTATATATCGAAATATCTTTGGGGAGTATGCTATTTAGTTTTTTTGCGAGAAGGGGCAAATCAAGATTTGCAGCCTCATAGTCAAAATGTGCTGCCATCATTCGCGCATGTACACCCGCATCGGTACGCCCTGCACCCACTATTGCTATGGGAGTACGCAGTAGCGTTGTGAGAGCTTTTTCTATGGCTTCTTGTACCGATACGCCATTCGGCTGTATCTGCCAACCACAGTAATTCTCTCCATTGTATGCAAGGTATATAAAGTAGCGTCTCATATTTTTAGCAGTCGGCTAATTGCTTATTTAAAAATTATCTTACCGTGATATGAAAGCAAGATTGTTTTCTCTCATGTTTTATATAGCACCTGTCGCGTTCATGCAGATCATGCAAAACCTGCCCCAATATGGCTTTTAGCCTGCCGTCGTCCAAAACCCGACTGTCTGTTGGGTTCACTTTGTCAAATCGTGTCCACGCTATATCTATTGTTGTTCCATAGCGATGCGCAGAATTATCACTTGCATTTCTATTTCTTCTGCTTAGGCCTTTTACATCATCATTGGTACGTGTTATGCTCGTAATGATCGGCTTATAAAGCGGCATTTTTTTACTAATGAGTGAGTCTCTGAAGTTGATACAGATTTCGGATAGTAAATTTGCTGCTTTAGGAACTAGAAAAGGCATTGAGTGTGTAAGCTTATCAACACGGTAGATATCCAGTTCGATTGGGATACGTACAAGCTTGTCTTGATATAATGCCGTATCTGCTCTTGTCTCCAAAGGCCCAACGCCGTTTGCTTCGGCAGCCTCTATGTGTAAGTCGGGTAAATCGTTGAATGTGAGATTGTAATTCCCGTTGAAACGAGTATATTTCTTTGGCTCGGTTGGAACCTCTTCTTTATTTTTTCCTTTTGTGCTGCAACTTATTAAGAATAGAATACCAACGGAAAGCATCCAGATATATCTCATAAAATAATTATCGTTTAGAGTTGTATATATAAATTGATTGTCTAATAAAGCTTACAAAGGTATAAAATAACAGGATTTTGTCGGTAATTAATTCTTATTTTTGCATTATGATAACAATTAGGATATAATGGAAAAAATTGTCAGCCTGCAAAATACAAGGATAAAAAATATTGTAAAGCTTTCGAAAGCAAAAGAACGAAGAGAGCAAAATTTATTTATAATAGAAGGAGCTAGGGAATTAAATCTTGCTCTGATGGCGGGCTATGAGGTTGACTCGGTGTTTGTATGTCCCGAACTGTTTGTGAAAACAGATTATCCCCATGTTCTTGAATCTATATCTGACAATAAAAAATTTGAAGTTTCGGAAGCCGTTTTCGAAAAAATAGCCTATCGTGAAGGCTCAGACGGACTTTTAACTTTGGCTAAACCCAAAGGTCATACGTTGACAGATCTTAAACTTTCAGATACCCCGTTCCTTATTATACTCGAATCTGTAGAAAAACCCGGCAATTTAGGTGCCGTTCTACGTACGGCCGATGCAGCGCAAGCTGATGCTGTAATTGTTTGCGATCCAGCTACTGATATCTATAATCCGAATGCAATACGCTCTAGCGTAGGATGTGTTTTTACTGTGCAGACAGCCGTTTGTACATCTCAGGAAGCATTGAGCTATTTGAGAAGCAGAAATATAAAAGCGTATGCTGCTGAACTAAACGCTTCACAATGGTATCAGGATACTGATTTTACTAAACCCTCCGCTATCGTCATGGGTACAGAAGCCGATGGTCTGACTCTCTTTTGGCTCGATAATGCTGACTATCGTGTAAAGATTCCGATGAGGGGCAAGATCGATTCGCTCAATGTGTCTGTTTCTACTGCTATCCTAACGTTCGAGGCGATGAGACAGAGAGGTTTTTGACCCTTAGAACCTCCGGTAATAACTTGTCTATTTTGATTATATTTAGCATTTGCTATTGATATATACGCAGTCGACAGTATGAAAAAGTCTGAGTAGATTTATACTTATCCTGTATGTATAAAATTCCTAAAAGTTATAAAACCAAAGGAAAATCTTATGTATTCAATATTTTTATGCTAAATTTGCACACTTGTAATATTTGTGTGCAAATTTAGTTTATGGCCATAAACAAAACCCGAAATATCCTGATAGATGTAGCTCGTCAGCTATTTGCAAGGTTGGGGGTGGAAAATACCACCATGAATGATATTGCAGTAGCTTCGCACAAAGGGCGGAGAACACTATATACATATTTCAATAATAAGAATGAAGTGTATCAGGCGGTTCTGGAGACGGAGCTCGATCAGATGTTCCATGCTTTGCAGACTGTAGCAAATAAGAATCTTCCTGCAGACGAGAAACTTCTTTTGTTTTTTTATACGCGATTTGATACAGTGAAAAATGTTGTGGCAAGGAATGGTACATTGAAAGCTGATTTCTTCCGTGATATCTGGCGTGTGCAAAATGTAAGGAAATCGTTTGATAGAAAAGAGATTCAGGTATTAAAAGATATTTTGAACAAAGGAGTAGAAGAGGGCACTTTCGAAATGCCCGACACTCAAGCTACAGCCGAAATACTTCACCATGCGCTCAAAGGATTGGAAGTACCTTACATCAGAGGGCAGATTAGAGCAGAGAGCCTGCAAACCGAATCGCAAAGAGAAAATATTGCTTACCTTATCTTTGAAGGAATCAAGAAGAAGAAAAAGTAGATTGTAAACTATATAAATTTAATTTATACTTTAAATTATGAAATTACTAGAAGGTAAAACCGCTATTATTACAGGTGCAGCTCGTGGTATAGGTAAAGCCATCGCACTTAAATTTGCAGAGCAGGGAGCAAATATTGCATTTACTGACTTAGCTATAGATGACAATGCAAAAGCGACTGAAGCAGAGATTGCTAAATTTGGAGTGAAAGCAAAAGGATATGCATCTAATGCTGCAAATTTTGAAGACACTCATAAAGTGGTAGAAGAAATTGCAAAAGACTTCGGACAGATAGATATTCTTGTAAATAATGCAGGGATTACCCGTGACGGACTGTTGATGCGTATGACTGAACAGCAATGGGACATGGTAATCAATATAAACCTAAAGTCTGCATTCAACTTTATCCATGCACTTACTCCGATCTTTATGAAGCAAAAGAGCGGAAATGTCATAAATATGAGTTCCGTAGTTGGTCTTAACGGTAATGCCGGACAAGCTAACTATTCTGCATCTAAAGCAGGGATGATTGGTTTGGCTAAATCTGTAGCAAAAGAACTGGGTTCGAGAAATGTTCGTGCAAACTGTATTTGTCCGGGATTCATCATTACAGAAATGACCGGAGTATTGTCTGAAGATGTAAAGAAAAAATGGGCAGAACAAATTCCGTTACGTCGTGGAGGAACACCTGAGGATGTAGCTAATGTTGCTGTATTCCTTGCATCGGATTTGTCTGCTTATGTTACAGGAGAAGTTATTCCTGTTACAGGAGGTATGTAAAAACATATTGTATCAAAATAGAAATGGCTTCAAAATTATTGAAGCCATTTTTTTATTATACCGATTTGGAATAACGTTTCTCGTTATTTACCATCAGTTTATCCAACGAAGCAGCAACATTGCGGACAAAGGGTGCAGCCTCCGGCAATACAGTAATGTAATCTTCCGAAAATTCGATAATTCCATCTTTTTGAAAATCACAGAGCTGCTCTTTGTTATAATTTAGAGCATTTCTTACTTCCTTTTCAGAGATATTCATCCGACGTGCTATATCCGACCAACTTACTGTATAGTTACACATTAGTGAAGCAATTACTTCACGGGTAATTTGCTCTTCCTTATTCAGTATATACCCTTTAGTTATGGGATACTTACTCTCATTTACGGATGACATGTATGTGTTCAGGTCTTTTGCATTTTGGCTGTAAGCTGTAGATAGCTGGCTGATCCCGGTATTTCCGAATGCATAAACCTGACCTGTAGTGCGGCGGGTACAGTACCCTTGAAAGTTGCGATGCAGTGATTTTGTCTGTAAAGCCTCGTATAGCTCGTCGTTTGCTAATACAAAGTGGTCGAGCCCTATCGTTTTATATCCTGCATCTATCAGCAATTTCTTAGCTGTTTCGTATATTTCGTTTTTTGTAGAGACTGATGGCAAGCCTACTTTTTCGAGATTTTTTTGCAACTCATTTACCCAAGGAACATGGGCGTAAGAAAAAGTGACGATCCTGTCCGGCTTGAGGGATATTGCTTTTCGGATAGTTTCTGCAAAGGATTCAGGAGTTTGTAGAGGCAGTCCGTATATAAAATCCATATTTACAGATATACCTTTACTCCTGAGTATGTGTATTATATCCTCTATCGCCATTCGTGATGGCTTACGGGCGGAAGCCTTCAAAACCTCTTCGTTAAAATCTTGAATGCCAATGCTTATTCGATTGAATCCTGCATTAATCAGATCATTCCAATAGTCTTCATCCAGATATCCGGGATGACACTCTATTGCAATTTCCGGATTTTCGATGCATTCAAATTCGGATAAGATTATCCGGTTGATTTCTTTTAGTACGGAGACAGGTTGTGACGTGGGTGTTCCTCCGCCATAGTGTATTTGTGATATTTTACGACTATGGTCGAGTAGGGGAAGCACCATCCGTATCTCCTTTTTCAAGGTTTCTATATACTCTTTTACCACATTCTTGTCTTTGAGCAGCTGTGAATTGCAGCCGCAATAATAGCACATGTGATAGCAAAAAGGGATATGTATATAGATGGATATATGCTGAGGATTTTGTTTATTCGATTCGATAATAGCTTCCTTATATGAATCGGCAGTAAATGATTCATTAAAAAAGTTAGCCGGAGGATAACTCGTATATCTTGGAACCGGGAGACTATATTTGTTCAGTAATTCTTGTTTCATTTTGTTCTTTCGGTGCTTTAAGTTTGAAGGCAAATAATATAAATGCCAGAGATATTGCAGCGATACACATTTCCACAACAAAGAGTCCCTTGTATGTTATCATTGCTGCTATTTTGCCGGAGCTTACTCCCATAATAATCCCACTCAGGTGTGTAATCACAGTTTGTATTGTGAAGTCTGTTCCTTCAAATCCGGGGCGCACACAGTCCATAGCTGTGGTGTATACAACAATAACGGCCATGCCGTAACTTGCCCAAAGTAACGAGATACCCAAATGCAGAGTTGCTATATTTACCGGAAGAGCAGATACTAACAGGCAGAAATAAATAGTAGTCATCAATGTGAAAACAGCAAACAATATCCGTGCGAAATGTCTGCCTATTTTTCGAACGATAAAGCCACCGCCAAAAGAGGCTAGGCAGCCGATGGATGTACCCACAATCCCCGACATGACACCTATTTCCTTCATATTGTAGCCATAATCTACCAGCATAGGCTTTAGCATGGCTAACACACCAATAAGTCCTGCATAATATACAAATAGGAAGAAGACCTGTTTCCAGATACCTTTTTGTTTGAAAAAGCCAAAAAGATCGTCCGGGGTTGGCTTCTTCTCTTGTTTTGCTTTTATGATTACTTGGTTATGCCCTCTCTTGAAAAATATTAGAGGGATCAGAGCTATAATCACAAATACAGCAAGGAATGGTAATAGATTTCCCCACCCGAATTTATGATAGAGTAACAATAATATGCCGCTGCCAATCATAGCACCTGCAAAGTTTCCCATCGACTGCATGCTGTTTGCAAGGCTCTTGTCCTTTTTGCTAAAAGACAGAACAGCAAGCGAGTCGGTTGCAATATCTTGTGTGGCTGAAGCGATAAAAGATAATACTACAAGTCCAATAATAAGATAAGGTGTGGTTTGAAAGTCGAGAAATGAGACCGCAAATATGATGGATGCATATATTAATTCTGAGGAGAAAATCCATCTTTTAAAATCACCTATTCTAAATGTGGAACGGTCTACCGCAGGAGACCATAGGAATTTTAGTATCCAAGGGAGTTTTAGCAATTGGAGCATACCTATACTTTCGAGCGAGAAGTTTTGTTGCCGCATAATTACAGGTATCACCGTAGAGAAGAAACTCATCGGTATCGATTGTGCAATGTACAGGCAAAAGAATGTAAATAGCTTTTCTCCTTTTTGAATGTTTATTCCCATATTAGAATTTAAGGTTCAGATTTAATCCACATGTGAAAGGCTTCCCTTTTTGTACAAAATTATTACCTGATGTTGCGAAGTAATATGCGATATAATCTTTAGCTCCTATATTTTTAGCCCACAAATCTAGTGAAAATTGTTTTTTAACGAAAGAAACTTTCCCATTATACACTCCATAAAATGGTTGTTCTACATCGTTGGCATCATTCCAATATAATTTGCCTACTCCTGTATATTGAGCGTTAAGCACAACATTGTCGAGCCATCTCAGGTTTGTGTCTATGGTGTAATTTGCAGATATCGCCAATGTATGTTTAGGCACCATGAGCAAGTAATTATTATTATAATTTACTGTCTCACTTTCTTTATACTCTTTGTATTTAGCATGCGTATAGCCATAGGCTATCTGGAAGTTCAGATTTCTCGAAGGGTTTATCTGAGTTGTCAATTCAAAGCCTTTGCTTTCCGATTTACCTGCATTGCGAGTCAAAAAGCCTTGTCCTGTGGGTTTAACCTGCGAAATTTGTTGGTTGCTCCATCTAATATAAAAGAGGCTGAAGTCGAGATAAAGCAAGTTGTTCAGAAAGCTTGATTTTGTTCCTAATTCGTAAGACCAGCTATATTCAGGATCAAACGTACGGTCTTTATCTTCATCGGCCGTATTGTTGAAACCTCCTGTTTTATATCCTTTACTTACAGATAAATATGTCAATCCATCCTGACTGTACGCATATTGGATAGATGCTTTTGGTGTAATTTGAGAAAAATCGTCCTTAGCCTTTACTTCGGGATCGACAACAGGTTCTACATTCGGATTTGCAGTGATGCGTATCAATGAAGATTTTGTTTTCTCCCAGTCGTAGCGAATCCCAAGAGTAGCTGATAATCCCGGGATGAAAATATCATTCAAAGTAGACTGATGATATAGGGCGATTCCTTCGGTCGGATTGTTTACATTTTGGATTGCATGTTTTCCTGATGTGCGGTAGTCAGTATCGTTTGTTTGGAAATAATTCTGGTTGAATCCAAATACTCCAAACTGCCATTTATACTTGCTGTCTTCTTTTATTGATTTGATATTGAATTCCTGAGAGTACATTTGCTGACGATGATAGAAATTTACGTAGTAAAGGTCTTTGGGCGAAAAGTCCTGATCGATACCTTGTTTCCCATCATAAAACTGAAAAGAAGATTGCGAACTCAGTTTGAAATTATCTGTAACATATTCTATATTCAGTCCATTGTTAGACATATTGCGACGGTAGAAGCTTCGTTCATTATAATTTATATCTTCTATTTTGCCTGTTTTCTTATCATAGATACGGTAAGGGTAACCATCCTGATCGGAATATTCATAAGCAAAAATAAGGTTCATCGTCAGCCGTGGCATAATGCGCCAGCTTAGTCGGGCACGAGTAGAAACACCATCGATCGGGTCGGCTCGTTTTCCTGTGGTTTTATTCATAAAGTAGCCTCCCAAATGGGAATAATTACCGGATAGTGAATAGCCTACTTTATTATCTACATTTCCATAATGCGAAATTCCGGTCTGATAGGCATTGTAATTGCCGGCGGAGAGATTCAAATAAGTTCCTTTTGTCTTTAATGGGGATTTTGTGAAAACATTAATAATGCCCCCCATCGTATTTCTGCCATAGATAGTTCCTTGTGGCCCTCGCAGAACTTCAATGCGGTCTACATCACTGATGTTTATATCAAACGTTGAGCGGTCGAAATAAGGGACTCCATCTACATATAGCCCTACAGAAGGCGTGTTTTTTGCGGCACCTATTCCTCGTATAAAAACCGGGCAATACATTTTAGAACCATAGTCTACCATGAATAGGTTAGGCACAAAAGCCGTCACCTCTTTTATGTTAGTTATATTATTTTCTTTAATAATACTTTCAGATAGAACGGATGCTGAGACAGGTTGTATCGATAAATCACTGTTTTGCTTAAATGATTCTATTACAACCTCTTTTGCTGTATATTTCATTTTGATAGTATCATTGTCAATGACAATATCATCAGCATAAGTATTATTGATAATGGCACAGAATAAGAGGGTCAACAAAAGAAAAGACTTTGATCTCATTATTTCTTAATGTGTTGATATTTATAGTTTTTAGTTGAGCTGCAAATGTATGAAAACTTAAAACAACAGTCAATCACTAGATGTAGTGATATTTTTTATTATCAGAATAATCCTAGAATACGAATAGTGAGCTTAAACCGATGAGTAGATGAGTGAAATTAACTAAAAGAAAACCTTGATATTATTATTGTATTTCGCTTTCTTGAGTGGAGTTTTCGATCTCCATTCCCTTAATTTTCAAAAACTTTACTTACCTTTGTTTGATTTTAAGACGTTAAGAAAAAAATTTATGATTAATCCGATTACAAAGAGTATCGATTTAGGTGATGGAAGGACTATCACCATTGAAACCGGAAAATTGGCAAAACAGGCTGATGGGTCTGTAATGGTACGGATGGGTAATACGATGTTATTAGCCACTGTATGTGCCGCAAAAGATGCAAATCCGGGTGTTGATTTTATGCCTTTACAGGTAGAGTATAAAGAAAAATTTGCAGCATATGGCCGCTTCCCGGGAGGTTTTCAACGCCGAGAAGGACGTGCTTCAGATTACGAAATATTGGTTTGCCGCTTGGTAGACCGTGCCCTTCGTCCATTGTTTCCGGACGATTATCATGCGGAAGTATTTGTTAATGTGACTCTATTCTCTTCAGACGGTGAAGATATGCCTGATGCATTGGCCGGATTGGCAGCTTCAGCAGCTTTAGCTGTTTCAGATATACCGTTCAATGGTCCTATCTCCGAAGTGAGAGTAGCTCGTGTTGACGGACAATTCATTTTAAATCCAACATTTTCTCAATTAGCTAAAGCTGATATGGACATCATGGTAGGTGCTACTATTGATAACATCATGATGGTAGAAGGAGAAATGAAAGAAGTTTCGGAAGTAGAAATGCTGGAAGCTATCAAGTTTGCTCACGAAGCAATAAAAGTACAATGTCAGGCTCAGATCGAATTGATGGAGCTTGTTGGTACTACAAAAAAACGTGAATATAGCCACGAAACAAATGATGAAGATCTACGTAAAGACGTTTGGGAAAAATGCTATGATAAAGCTTATGCTGTAGCAGCATCAGGAAATACAAACAAACATGAGCGTGTAGATAACTTCAAGGCTATAGAAGAAGAATATAAAGCCAACCTTACTGAGGAAGAGCTTGCAGAAAAAGGTGCATTGATTTCTCGTTACTACCATGATGTAGAAAAAGAAGCGATGCGTCGTTCTATCTTAGACGAAGGAAAACGTCTTGATGGTCGTACAACAACAGAGATACGTCCTATCTGGAGCGAAGTAGATTATCTTCCGGGAGCTCACGGATCGGCTGTTTTCACACGTGGTGAAACACAATCATTGACAACTGTAACATTAGGTACAAAGCTTGATGAGAAGATCATTGATGATGTATTGAACAATGGTAAGGAGAGATTCCTTCTACATTATAATTTCCCTCCATTCTCAACAGGAGACGCAAGACCACAACGAGGAGTAGGTCGTCGTGAAATCGGTCATGGAAATCTGGCACACCGTGCATTGAAACCAATGATCCCTTCCGATTATCCTTACGTTATACGTGTGGTATCAGATATATTGGAGTCGAACGGCTCTTCATCTATGGCTACAGTTTGTGCCGGTACATTGGCATTAATGGATGCAGGGGTGAAAATCAAAAAGCCGGTGACAGGTATAGCAATGGGGCTTATCTCTGAAAAGAAAGGTACTAACTTTGCTGTGCTTTCAGACATTTTGGGTGACGAAGATCATCTAGGAGACATGGACTTCAAGGTTTGTGGAACAAAAGATGGTATTACGGCTACTCAGATGGATATAAAAGTAGACGGACTTTCTTATGAGATTTTAGAAAAGGCATTAAATCAGGCTCGTGAAGGACGTCTACATATTATGGGTAAAATCCTTGAGACATTACCTGAACCACGTGCCGACTTTAAAGAAAATGCTCCACGTATCGAAGTGCTAATTATCAGCAAAGAATTTATCGGAGCTGTAATAGGACCCGGAGGTAAAATCATTCAAGGTATTCAGGAAGAAACAGGAGCAACTGTTACTATCGAAGAGATTGATGGTTATGGACGCGTTGAAGTTTCAGCTACTAACAAAACTGCTATCGACGCTGCAATGGCTAAGATTAGAGGAATAGTTACTGTACCCGAAGTAGGAGAGGTGTATACTGCAAAAGTACGTTCGGTAATGCCTTACGGTGCGTTCTGTGAATTCCTTCCAGGAAAAGACGGATTGCTTCATATCTCTGAAATTTCGTGGGATCGCGTAGAAGATATGGAAAAAGTAGGATTGAAAGAAGGTGATAAGATTGAGGTGAAACTCATCGATATCGACCCTAAGACAGGTAAGTTTAAACTATCTCGTAAGGTTCTTCTTCCTCGTCCTCCAAGACCGGAAAGACCTGTACAGAAGGCAAACGGAGATGCTCCGGCAGAGGCTTAAGCGCATAAGAAATCTTATATATAATAAAAACCCCGATTGGTTACCAATCGGGGTTTTTATTTATCGATATTTTATCTTTTAATAGAAATGCAGATTCTTTTGATGATTTCTCTCCCAAGTAATATTTACTATTACGAAGTCTTTATTTCTATATCGGCAGTATCTTCATCCTCATCCTCATCCTCATCTTCCTCATCCGTTTCTTTCGGTGCAGGTTTTACCATAAAGCGGCTCAATTCAAAGAGCATATAAAGCGGCACAAATACAACCGAAAGGGTAAATGGATCTCCTGATGGAGTGATTATGGCTGATAATACCAATAGTCCAACAATGGCATGTCTTCTAAATTTCTTAAAGAAAGATCTATTTAAAAAGCCCAATTGAGATAGGAGCCACGATACCAAAGGTAGTTCGAATACAATTCCCATGATGAATATTAACGTAAGGAAATTATCCATATACGAATCGAGTGAAATCGTATTCTCGATCATCTCACTTAATTGGTATGTCGATAAGAATCGGAATGTCATAGGAAATACAAGAAAATATCCTACAGCACATCCGATAAAGAACATAGCTGTTCCGAACATAAATACCCATCTGATACTCTTCTTCTCATTAGAATAGAGAGCAGGGCTTACAAAGCGCCACACTTCAAATGCAAGGTATGGGAATGTCAATATTAGAGCAAACCAGAATGAAGTGGTCATGTGCCTGAAAAACTGCGAAGTAAGATTATAATTTATAATCTTAATATGAAATGTATCATCGCAGAAGTCGGGCATGAATGGCACGGATGATGTCACATAACATAGATATTTATACAATACAAAGTCGGCACGGGTAGGACCCATTATCCAGCTGTCGTATATATATGGCATGATTGCAAAACCAAGTATCGCAAAAACAAATAAGGCAATGATAGACCTGACAAGGGTCCACCGTAGTTCTTCTAAATGATCCCAAAAGGACATTCCTCCACTGTTCTCTTCCATAGAAGTATACTACATCAATCTTTTTTAGTTGTTGTATCGTTATCCCCGGTTATATCATCTTCTATACCTTTAACTCCCTCTTTGAAGTTTTTAATACCTTTTCCTAATCCTTTCATTAGTTCAGGTATTTTGCGTCCCCCGAAAAGTAAAAGTACAACTATGGCTATGATGATGATTTCACCTGTTCCCAGATTTCCTAAAAATAATAAGGTATTCATGATTTTTGTTTTTTTTAGTGCTTTATGATATTATTTTGTTAGATTGTTTTCAGTTGACAAAATAATACAAATAATATCTAACAAAGCGGATATGTTTTAATATTTATTTCTTTTTAACACAGTAAGAAAGGCATCTTATTCGTCTCCTTGAATGATCTTGTCTTCTAATGCCGGAGTACAGTACATTTTATATTCTCCATCCTCGTCACAGATAAATATAGCCTCAATCTCAGCGTTGTTATTTATCCATTCCAGCGACTTATCTACTCCCGCAACCAGAAATGCTGTGGCATAGGCATCTGCTGTGAGGCAGTCGTTCGCTATCACTGTTGTGGATAGTAGATTATGCTGTGCCGGATAGCCTGTTGCCGGATTGATTGTATGCGTTATTTTTTCTCCATTTTTGATATAAAATTGTCTGTAATTTCCGGAAGTCGCTATTCCTTTATTTGTAATTTGTAAAATAGCTTGCATATCTTGTCCCGGAATAAGGTTGCTTTCGGATGGACGGTCAATACCTATTCTCCAGCCTTCGCCATGAGGGTTTTCTCCTCTTACTCGAATTTCTCCTCCGATCTCTACAAGATAATTAGGGCATTCATGCTGTTCCAAGAATAAAGCTACAATATCAGCGGAGTACCCTTTTGCAATAGCATTTACATTCAATACAATATTGGGATGATCTTTTACAATGCGTCTGTCCTTGATGCTTATTTTGTCCATTCCTATATACTTTCTCATCTCTTCTATCTGCTCTCTGTTGGGGGGACATTTGTCTTGAGAGCTAAAACCCCAAGCCCTGAATAGCGGCTCTGCCGAGATGTCGAAAGTATTTTCTGTTTGGGCACTTATTTCTTTTGCTCTGGAGAAGACTGTATAGAAATAATCATCTATTTCTACATCTTCATTTCTGTTGACTCGCGAAATAATGGATTCATTGTCATATACTGATAATGATTTTTCGAAATTGGCAAGCAGCTCTTCTATTTCAGATTGAAAATCTCTATCTTCACTATCTTGATATATAATATTATAACTAGTTCCTTCGGCTCTACCTTGTATATTGTAGTAGAAGGAGCCGTTGTCGGCCATTATTGCGTTCATCTATTCGCTTATATGCTTATTCTTCGTAATGCGATTTGTCATGATGAACGGAGAGAAGAATTTCTTTAAAGAAATATACATTTGCTAAATAGATCTTCAAACCACTCCGTCCAATCTGACAAAAGCATATCTAATTTTTCTTATTTGTCGTAGCTTTCTTTTACTAAAGGACAATTTAATAAATAGTCAAGGCTTTTCTTTACACTTTCCTCAGGGGTAAAGCTGTATTGCTCTACTTCTACCACAAGATGTTTAACTCCTGCAGCATCAGTGTTGTTGAAGATGGCGTCAAAGCCTACCATACCACTTTGTCCAAGTTCTCTGTTGTCTTTGATATGCAGCAAAGTGAAACGGTTTTTATATTTATTGAAATAATCTACAGGGCTTTTTCCACCTCTTACTACCCAGTATACATCCATTTCGAAGAATACATATTCAGGGTTTGTGTTTTCTAGCATGTAGTCGTACATAACCTTATCTTCGATCTTATTTTTCAGTTCGAAGTCGTGATTGTGATAGCCAAAGAGCATGCCGTTTTCTTTACATCTTTTCCCTATTTCGTTATAGTACTCACAATATGTTTGTAAGTCTTTCAATGTTTTAGGTGTATCCATCCATGGAGTTACAATGTATTTCATTCCTGCTGCTTTGTGCGCTGCAATACATTGATCCCACCATTTAAGTGCTTCTGTAAAATCTTTAGAAGCCAGTTCTTTTTCTGTAAGGCCTTTTCCTGTATGAGAAGAAAGCACTTTCATTCCGGCTTTTTCTATGCTTGCCTTAAATTCTTCAGGTGTTTTTCCATAGAATTTTCCGTCTGCATAGTTGGCAGCCTCTACCGATGTGAATCCCATTTCTCCGGCTTTCTTGATTGTTGCATCATAGTCTTTAGCAATGTCGTCTCTCAACGAGTACAATTGTAGAGAAATATCTTTCTTTACAGGTGCAGCTTGTTGCTGAGTTGCATCTGCTTTTGGATTGCAAGAGGCTAACATAAGGAGAGTAGTAGCTATAATAATTGATACTTTCATGATAATGTAAGATTATTTAAAAGCCAAATCCAAGAAGGGGCAAGCCCTTCAAGGATTTGGAAGATATTTTAATAGAAAAAACTAGTTATTAGTCAAGGATTTTGATTCTGATATTACGGAACCAAACATCATCACCATGATCTTGAAGACCAATATATCCTTCTCTGTTAGGTCCTCCACAGTTATTCAGCAATTCGTAAGCCAAAGGCCATTTTTCTTCGCTGAATTTGCTTGCTTGAAGCATTTCTGTCCATTGTGGAGTCCATAAGTGATATTCAACTACGTTTTCGCCATTTTGGCCATGAACTACAGTTCCTTTGTAAACCATAACTTTTGCTTTGTTCCATTCGCCGAATGGTTTAGCGTTTTGTGGTTTAGCAGGAATCATATCATACAATGACATTGATTGACGGTTGTTGTCTTTACCCATTTTTGCATCAGGGTGATTAGCATTGTCTAATACTTGAGCTTCAGGAGCTGAAATATAGATAGGTTCCATTTTCATCTCTCCGGTTTTCGGATCTTTTGTTTGAACTTCTTGTGCCAGATAGAAAATACCGGAGTTACTTCCTTTAGCCACTTTCCATTCTAGTTCCAATTCGAAATTTTTGAATTTGTGAGCAAAGATAATGTCGCCACCGTCTTTTTCTTGAGCTTCTCCGCCGCCGCTACCATTAAATTTGATAGCTCCTTGGTCGATAACCCATTTTCCCGGAACAGCATCTTTTCCATAACCACGCCATCCGTCGAATGTTTTGCCATCGAAGATAACGATATAACCGTCTTTATCTTTTTTGAATTTAGACAGGTCTACTTGAGGTTTGTCTAATACAGTATATTCAGGTTTCATTGCTTCAGTTGTTTTTGTTGAATCAGTATCAGTCCCTTTTTTCTCAGCATTCTTAGCCCCACCGCCACAAGCGATAAATGCTCCGGCAATCATGCAACAGCTTAATGAATAGATAATTTTTTTCATCTTTATTTTGATTTTTAAATTAAAACAATATTACTTAGTTATGGCATATCAGGCAACTTCCATCCCTGACGATATGTATGCTTGATCAGTTCATTTGCAAACTCCTGAGCATTGATAGGATCAGTCCAGATCTTATTGAACTTAGGGTCGCCGTCAACGATCTTGAAGTCATCCTTAACTAATATCTTAATCTGTTCGTTAGGATCGATATTTGTGAACTTCATGTTGTCTCCATCCCAATACAATTCCTTATTCAAGGTCTGCAAACGAATCGCCAATACTCCCATTACTACCATTTCGTTGAATGGACCTGCTTCGCTGAAATCGGATTTAGTCATTACACGACTAGAGGCATCTTCTTTACAAGCGCGTACCCAATCCATTTCGTGAGATGTTTCTACACGGCGTTGTGTTTTAGGCGCTTTCGGAACACGACCCGACAACAACCAAGGATTTACTCCATAGCATCCGCAAATCAGCGTATCTTTTGTTCCATGGAAGATAACCAATCCACCGCCTTCACCCATTAATTGTTTTCCTTGAGGGAAACCTTTCGGACGATCCGGCATCATACCGCCATCATACCAATGTACTTCCACTTCAGGCATACCCACTTTCGGCATATTATCGCGAGCAGGAAATGTCAATTTAACGTGTTGTGCCTGTGGTGCGCAATCTTGCAACAGCAGGGTAGATGAACCTTGTACTTTAGTAGGGTAGCCCAAATTCAAGCCTTTGAATACCGGATGCATGATGTGGCAAGCCATATCGCCTAATGCACCTGTACCATAATCCCACCAGCCACGCCAGTTCCAAGGAGTATATAGAGCATTATAAGGGCGCACTTTTGCAGGGCCTGAAAATAAATCCCAATTTAGGGTGCTTGGTATTTTATCTACTTTTTCAGGAGCATTCAGTCCTTGTGGCCAAATAGGACGGTCAGTAGCACATTCAACTTTTGTTACTTCACCTATCTCGCCATTTGCAATCCATTCGCAAACCAGGTTAACGCCTTCTCCCGATGAGCCTTGGTTACCCATTTGAGTAGCGACTTTATGTTTTTTAGCAAGCTTAGTTAACAAGCGTGATTCATAAACTGTATGAGTAAGCGGTTTTTGACAGTATACATGTTTGCCCATTGTCATTGCATCGGCAGAGACGATAGCATGTGTATGGTCTGCTGTTGCTACTATTACCGCATCAATGGATTTACCCATTTCGTCGTACATCTTACGGAAGTCCCAATATTTTTTTGCATTTGGGAATCTTTCAAATACGCCTTTAGCATATTTCCAGTCTACGTCACATAGTCCTACTATGTTTTCTGTAGCTTCCACAGCTTTGATGTTAGCATGTCCCATGCCGCCAATACCAACAGCAGCAATATTCAATTTGTCACTCGGAGCTACATGCCCAAAGTTTTTCCCCAATACAGTGCTTGGGATGATCGTCAGTCCAATAGCGGCTTTTGCTCCTGTTGAGAGGAACTTTCTTCTCGAAATGTCTGATGCCATAATTTTTTTGTTTTTTGGTTAATATTGTTTTTAGATTTAATGGTATATTTTAGTTTTCACTTTTCACTACTAAATATGTAAATATATTAATTTATTTCGCCTCTTACTATTTCTTCTTTGTCTTTATCCCAATACATTGTACGACCCTCCAGATATGCACGAGTTCCCATGTGTGCTGTAATGGCTTCGTCGAACGCCGCATCGATACCACAAGAAGTTTTCTTACTGTTGTCGCGGATGCACTCCAACCATTCTCTGATATGAAGGAATGTTGTATCATACCGCTTTCCTCCCAGATACGAATATAGCAGACCACGTTGAGCAAAATACAACTCGGTGGCAGAAGTTACTGCGTCTACATTGCTTTTACCCGGAACGTATGTATAGAAAGGTACATCGGGTTTGATGATTCCTTTCTCGATTTTCTCCTTGTATCTTGTCGATCCGCTATCTACTTTAACGGTTAGTGTATCCCCAACTTCCATCGATGCATCGTGTCCCATGATTACTTTCCCCCTGTTGCGGTTGCTGGCTAATGTTGCACTATATAGCATTGTCATATCTTTGTCAGGGAATTCGAATGTTGTTTGCAGTACGTCCGGAACGGTTCTTCCATCTTTGAAGAAATAAACACCACCCGAAGATGTTGCAGAATGAGGAATGCCCACGCCCATCAATTGGTTTACAGCATCGTACTCGTGTGTAAGCAAGTCTCCACTCAGCCCTGTACTGTAATCCCACCAGCAACGCCAACGGAAGAAACGTTCGAGGCTAAACTTATCTCTAGCATCCGGACCTACATATTTGGCAAGATTATGCGCTGTCATATAGTCCATATATTCTTTTACTCTTTCAGGATCACCCTCAAATTGTTTCCAGTCTACTGTCTGTGGGTTTGCTGTAGGATGAATATCATAAACCCAAGCTCCGTTAGGATCATTACGATTTGTACAAACTTCAATAAGCGAAACATGACCGAGCAATCCTTTGTCTAATATTTCTTTAGCTTTATGATAGCTGTCTACCTGTCTGCCTTGATGCCCTAGCTGAAAAACTACGCCGGTCTGTTTAATAACCTCTCTTATCATGTACGTTTCGGGTACAGTCCACGAAAGCGGTTTTTCTACATACACATGTTTTCCTGCTTTTGCTGCATCCATAGCCATTGTACTGTGCCAGTGATCGGGTGTTGCAATAATAACAGCGTCGATGTCGTCGGCTGCAAGCATTTCCTGATAGTGGCGATATCGTTTTGGAGCAGGTCCCAGCTTACCGCCTACACCTTCCCTGTTTATATTCGATCCGGCTGCAATACCTTCTTCGGCAAATGTATCGAATATGTCGCACACGCCTGTTAATGCGATATTGAGGTTTTCTTGTTCTCTAAATAGTTGATATCTACTATCCTTTTTGTCTTTTTTTGAAGAGTCAATTAGCTTTTGGAGAGAATCTGGGGTTGCAAATCCAGCAGCTCTTAACAATTGTTTTCCTCTGATGCCGCAACCGATAATCCCTAATCGAATCTGTTTTCCGTTTGGCTGTAGTTCGGGGATAGTTGCTGTTTCTTTACTTAATTTAAAGACGTCGCTCACATCGTGCATCGTCTTATCATATTTTTGCTTCTTATAAACACCATAGGCTAAAGCTCCCAATACAGGAACCGTTGCTAATGCCTTCAATGCTTCTCGCCTGCCTTGTGATTCGGGCAGTTGACTGTCGTTAGACTGAGCTTGATTTTTATCTTTATTTGGCTCTGGAACTATCTTATCTTCGGATGTCATGTTTGTTAAGCTGTTTTGCGTTTTAATAATCTTGAAATATATCGGTCAAATCCGATAATGTGTGAGGTAGGGAAATATATTAATACCATCAATGCTCCTATCTCTATCAGGTTCTTGTCTATCCATAGATAAGAGCCTTCGGTGGGCATCATAGAGTTTGCCCCTATATAAGGTATATGAGACAAATAGTATAGGCTAAGAAAAACGATACCTCCGATAGATGCATAACGCGAAAAGCAACCAAGTATAAGTCCGAGTCCGACAAGTGTTAATCCGTAGATATTAACATAATTCGAAAAGGCTAGAAATTCTGCGTTTTCGGCAATAGTGTGGAAGAAGTCTGCTAGAAATCCTCGTGAATCCATGAGGTAAGGATAAGCAGTCCAACTTGAACTGAAGAGTTTTACAAGACCTTCGTATAAAAAGTGCCAGCCAATCAGTAATCTGAGTATTACCAGCCAGAGGGTCTGAGGGCGCGAATAAGATGTTAGTTTATTCATGGGTTAGTAAATAATAAATTCTGTCTTTTTTCAAGAAAGTTAAAATATAGATTGTTTAATTGTTCATATAATTTATAAAAAAGCTGAGCATTTTTCTTGTTGTCATGAGCCTATTTTGTCAAAGACAAACAAGACGGCTTTAAGTTTTTGTTAATGAGTGCTATAATGTGCAATCACGGTAGCATTTATTCAATCTAAAAAAATAAATGAAAATGCGGAATAAAGCTAGGAATATTTTAAATAAGTAAATCTCTCATTACTGTTAAAAAAAGTTGGCATTTATAATAAATTGTATAACAATAGTAAATCTCTTAGAGCAAAAATCTTTTTTTATTCAAAATAATGTAATAAAATAAACGCGTATTTGTGACAATTTAATATTATATGCTATCTGCAGGATAAATTATCTCCAATTGTTTTCTTATTTCATCAATAATTTCTATCGTAATTAATGAATTTTCAAGACTATTAATTGTAGATTCTTTTTCATTTTTTTGGATTAGATCAATGAATTCTGCAACTTCAAAATAATACTCATGTGTAGGATTGGGGTTACTTATTATAGTTTCCTCTCCTCCTCGTTTTTTTAGTGTTACTTTGTTTATAATATTTATCCGGTCGGCAGTTATTGTCCCCTCTTCTCCCTGTATTTCTGTTGGTAGGCTCGAATCTGCTATTTTGGAATACATGACTGTTGCATCCATGCCTTCATATTCAAAATTAACACTTCCTTGTCCATCAGCTCCTGTAAACAGTTTAAGGCCTGTAGCGCTAATTTTTTTTGGTCGCCCGAATAAGACTACCATCGGATATATGGTATATACGCCCAGATCCATTACTGCTCCGTTAGATAACGACGGGTCGAAAGCATTTAATATAACACCTTCTTTTAGTTTGTCGTACCGAGAGGAGTATTGGCAGTAGCATGAAAAATATTTACGTACTGTGCCTATCTCTTTTAGGTTGTCTTTTATTACAGAGAAGTTTGGAGTCATTGTCGGCTTCATCGCTTCCATTAGCGTTACATTGTACTTCTTGGCTGCTGCTATCATGGCTTTTACCTCATGTGCATTCGACGCAAATGGTTTTTCACAAAATACGTGCTTGCCATGTTGCATACACAATATACTTTGCGAAGCATGTAGCGA
Organism: Dysgonomonas mossii DSM 22836; assembly: GCF_000213575.1. Taxonomy (GTDB): domain Bacteria; phylum Bacteroidota; class Bacteroidia; order Bacteroidales; family Dysgonomonadaceae; genus Dysgonomonas; species Dysgonomonas mossii. The sequence continues at coordinate 189,005 of NZ_GL892004.1, read as the reverse complement.
ATTTGGTGATGCAATATACACTGCGTCTATCAAATTGCTCGAAACCATATCTTCAAGAGAAGTGAACGTATGGGGAACGTTGTGCTTCTTCGCAAATTCATCTGCACGTTCTTGTGTACGGGAATAGATTGCTGCAAGTTCGAAACGATGGTCAAGTCTCGCTGCTTCCAGAACTTTGTCTACTATAAAATTTGTGCCTATAACTCCGAAGCGTACCTTAAATGAGCCATTTTCCAAAGATTCCATATATAATATATTTATAGAAAGACAAAGGTAAATATTTATTATTTAAGGAACTAGATGAAAATATCTCATTTGTTCTTAAAATACTGTCTAATTAAAGAATTTTAGAGAGTTTCAGGGCTTTTGGTTGTCATTTTATCAATTATTTTCTCTGTAGTGCAAACAGAGACGGATGCACTACAGAGATTTTTAATTTTTAATATCCGGGATTTTGCTTCAATAAGTTGTTCGCCCCTATCAGACTATAGTGAATAGGGAATCTATTCAGGTCTGTATTGTTAGTTGCTTTATGATCCCACCAATTTTCTGTTACATAGGCATCCCAGCGTACTAAATCGGTTCGTCTTCTGCCTTCTGCCAGGAATTCTACTTGCCATTCATCCAGCATGCGGTATTTATCCAGCTTAGAGCCCGTTACAGGGTCAGGGTCGTTGCCATTTACAAAATAGCGTTTGCGTACACTATTGATCAATTCGGCTGCGCCATCTTTGTCTCCTGCCCGCATTTTGCATTCAGCTAATGTATAATAAATTTCGGCAAGGCGAATAACAGGCACGTCCGGATCGAATTTACGGTTTTTCTCGCTCTGATTAGGACGTGGGCTACGTTTAGTAACACGCACACAAGAAGCTTCTTCTGCTGTCGCAATTGTAGATGGCAATGACTCCAATGTCGGATATTCTGCCGATCCAACTTTTGCAAAATAAGCAACCTGATCTCTTACAACGAGTGTTTTTCCGCTGTATTCACGGCTCCCTGTACATGTCCAGCTTGGATTTGTAGGATTTACAAGTTCTCCTACAATAAACATTCCACGATACTTGCCGGCTCCTTCGTATACATATAGTTGTTTGCGAATATCGCTATCGTTAAACTTGGCATAAGCTCCACCCAATTTGTAAGAATATTTTTTACCTGTCGGATCGAGGCTTGGTATAAGTCCAATTCCGTTATTAGAGCCTGAGCCTTCTAGTCCTCCTAAATAATTCTTGTAGTTGTAAGGCACCATATAGCTCCAGTACATACCGTCAGTTTCGAGCTTGGCATTCTCGCTTGGTACAGACCAAATAATTTCGGGACTAGTTTCGTTATCGAATCCGAATATATTTGTCCAGTCTGTATCCAGTTTATATTTGCCGTATTTTCCGTCAATGATATCCTGGCAGATTGTTGCTGCTTCTGAATACTTTTCTTCGCCGATATATGATTTGGCGTTAAAATAAAGGCGAGCCAGTAAAGCTGCTCCGGCAGCCCGATTGATACTCCCGTTTTCCAATCCGCCAAGCTCTTCTTTTACTGGGAGGTTGGGGATTGCCTCTTTGAGTAATTTCTCTATAAAATCGAAAGTCTCTTTATCTGTAGAGCGTCCTTTTACTTCACTCTGTGTAGTAGTATATAGAGGTACTCCTCCAAAGAAATCCAAACCATCCAGATAGAAAGATGCTACAAGTGCCTTTTGCTGATTTAGCATCGATTCTCGTGTACCTTCTGCAAAGCCCAAAGCATCGAAGTTTACTTTTTCCAGATCTTCAAGGGCATCCCAAGCAAGAGCCACTCCCATAGCAAAGTTAGTCCATCCTGTTTCTATGAATGCCATGTCTTCTGTATATTCATGGTGATGGAATTTTTGATACAGGGCTCCATTATACCAGTCGCTACCACGTGTAGGCAAGCAAAATTCATCGGTACCTAATTCTTGCAACATCCAGCGAGGCTCATTGTTGGCAATATACCAGCGCCAATGTGTAAATGGGCGGTTGAAACGTTCCCAAACAGCTTCCTGAGAAGTATAGAATGTCTCAGGCACTACCTGTGAATAAAATGTAGGTTCTACGCTACACGAAGTAATTGCGAATAGACAAATTGTAATCCCGACTAAGACGGAATTATATATTTTAAATTTTTTCATCTTTTGTGTATGTTTAGAAATTTAACTGAAGACCTAATGTATAAGTGCGGGTTGTAGGGTAAAAATCATCTCTTGACCAGAATTTTTCCGTACCACCTTCCCATCCTGTGATATTCACTTGGGGGTTCATGCCGCTATAGCCGGTAATGGTGCAAACATTGCCTACGGTTCCGTATATGCGTACGCGGTCTATCAGTTTCGTATATTTCTTCATAGGAAGGGTGTACCCGAGTGTGATAGCATCTATCTTTAAGAATGTACCGTCTTCGAGATAGTAGTCACAGATTTGTTTTTCCCCTTTAATGTGGTTGAATTCGCCATATGCTGATTTTAATACATTCGTATTTCCCTGTCCCTGAATTCCGAAGTACATGTTTAAAGCATTGTATACATCAAAGTCGATCCAGCTTCGCAAACTGATTCCCATGTCGAGATTTTTATACTGCAAGGTGTGTCTCCATCCGAGGATGAGCTTAGGTGTATAATTTCCGATATATTGTTTATCGTTTTCGGTTTTTTCCGATGCCGGTATTATTTTTCCTTCTTTGTTGTAGAGTAAGAATTTTCCATCATCGTCGAATCCCGCAAACTTCCAAAGATAGAATGCGCCTATTGTAGAACCTTCTTGTATGCGTGCTGCATCTCCCGGGCTACCCGGAGCAGGGAAACCATTTCCGTTGTAATATGTATTATTACCCCAAAGTGTAAGAATCTTACCCGAGTTGTGGCCTAGGTTGAGATTACTGTTCCATGTGAAATCTTTAGTACGGATAATGTCTCCACCAATTTCAAATTCCCATCCTTTACTCTCCATACTTCCTATGTTTTGGTACTGAGAGCCTTGAGTGAATGGTGGTTGAGGAACTTTAACGCTGTAAATCAGGTTGTCGATCTTACGTCTGTAATAGTCGAACTTACCATATAGGCGACCATCGAAAAGAGAATAATCCAAACCGAAGTTCCATTCTTTCTTTTCTTCCCATCCTAGATTTGGATTTATATTTTGGGTTTTACCAAATGAGTATGCCCATGTTCCGTCAGGAAGCATCCAGTATGCATCAGAACCGAGCATATCCGCCATATAAGAGGAGCTAAAGTCGTTATTACCTGTTACTCCATAGCCAACCCGGACTTTGAGGTCATCTATCCAGCTTATATTTTTCATGAACTTTTCACCCGAGATGCGCCATCCACCCGACAAAGACCAGAAATCGGCCCAGCGGTTGTCTGCTGCAAACTTCGATGAACCTTCGTGTCTGAGTGAAGCCTGTAATAGATACTTGTTTTGATACGAGTAGTTGGCACGTGCAAATACAGAAAATAAGCGTTCTGTAATACTTTTGCCTGAACTCATTCCGGCTTTACCATCACTCAGGTAGGATCCGGCACCGATGTTCCAAAATTTTATTCCATCTACATCGAAATCGTAATTGGAAACACTAAATCCTTCTCCGTTTTTCTCAAAATAAGAATACCCTGCTACAGCATTTAGTACATGTCCGCCATCAAATTCTTTGATGTAAGTCGCAAATCCTTCGGAAGTAAGATTTTCTGTTTTGTCGAAAGTGAGGGTTGCGGCTCCTCTTCGTCTGTCTTCTATCTCTTCTCGGTGATAGCGCGATTTGTAGAAATGATATTCCCATTGGCGGTTTTCATATCCTATTACTTGCTGGAATGACAGGCCGGGTATAGGTTTTATATTCAATTTGAAAGTAGCTTCAGGCTTGAACCATTTGTCCAATCCTTCGTAAGTACTTAGGTTAGCATCAGCTAAAACGTTATAATCCAGTGTTTCATTAGTCCATACATTGTATCCTGTTTCGCTGTCAGGGTCGTAAGGAGATCTGGTTGGGTTGTTGCGCATCGCCTGCTGGAAGTTTGGATAGTTGTTATTACGCATCGCCTGACGATAATCTACGCTCGGTCTGATTTCGAGCCATCCATCAAGAACTTTAAAGTTAGCGTTAAATCTTCCCCCATAATCCTGACGTTCATCTTTGATTGAAATCCCCTGATTTTTTTCATAAAAAAAGGAAGAATATATCTGAGCATTTTCTGTTCCGGCTTCGAGAGAAAGATGGTGCTTTTGTGAAAAATTATCATCATTTATGAGTTCTTTCCACCAATTTGTATCTGTACCATAATCTGTACCGATTTTATGCTCTGCATATTCTCTTCCTGTTAGCATCTCAGGAGCGCCGTAGTTTTGCTTCTTGGTCATCTCTGTCGAGTAAGTCATTTTCACCTTACCGCTTGTATTCGATCCGCTTTTGGTAGTAATGAGTATCACTCCTGATGCAGCACGTGTTCCATAGATAGCTCCGGCAGAGGCATCTTTGAGGACATCAATCGTTAAAATGTCATCTTGCGACAGTGAGCGAATGTCTCCCCCCGGAAAACCATCGATAACGATAAGAGGTGACTTCCCTGAGTTTATAGAAGTCATCCCTCGCAGCTGGAATGTAGTTCCTGCATTTGCACTACCGATATTGTTCATAATAAGTCCGCTAACTCTACCTTGCAAAGCGGAGGATACGTCCGATCCGCCTACTCCTGTCATCAGGTCTTTTGCTGATATGGATGTTACCGAACTGGTTACTTGCTTCTTCTCTAATGTACCATATCCAATTACGACTACCTCATCCAGTGTTTTGGAGTCTTCTTGTAGCTGTACGTTAAAAGATGTTTGCCCGGCTACGGATATTTCTTTCGATATATATCCTACAAATGAAATAAGCAAAGTAGCATTTTCGGGCACGTTGTCCAATCTGGCTATTCCATCGATATCTGTGATATTTCCATTTGTAGTTCCTTTTACCGCTACATTGGCGCCAACTACAGGGCCAACATTGTCGCTTACTGTTACTGTTACTGTTTTACCTTTTTGCAAAGGTGCTGTTTCGTGCACTATGGCTTTATTCGTATCGTTTCGGTCGGAGGCCTGAAGGTTGTATGGGCATAATGTGATTCCTGCTATTGTAAAAGTTAATAAGGAAAACATTTTGAATGATCTGATAGGCCGGGTATTAAATTTTTGTTGTGTCTTCATCAATTTTAAGTAAAATTGTTAATAATCGACTTTAAATTTTGGGATTTTGATTAAGGTGTGGTGTGATTTTGGTTTTAGGCTTTTGAATACTATGTTTTCATGGCGGGCATCTCCTTAAAAATGTTTAATATTTGGGCTTACTCTGTTAAATAGGATTTTCAGCATACTCCTTTTAACAAAACAATCATTAAAGATTGTTGAAATGCAAATCTAAACAATTTTCTTTAACAACAATCATTAATGATAGTTTAAATATGGACAAGGAGATCCTCAAAAGGAAAATTGGTCTGAAAATCAGGAATATAAGGGAGGGCAAAAACTTATCCATAATGGATTTGGCAGATATGCTGGATATAGAATATAATAATCTGATACGAATAGAAAAAGGGCGTACAAATCCAACAATAATAACATTGTATAAGATAGGTCAGGCATTAAATGTTAAATTGCCTGAAATAGTAGATGTAGATTAAGCAGACAAACTAAAATCTCTGGGCGATTTTATATTGTTGCTCGTTAGTGTTTTATGAAAATGTCGATTTTTTCATACGGATGGCCATTTTATCAAACTCATAAAAAGCATACCATGTTTGAGGTATAAATATACCACATCAAGGGGATTTCATACCTAATTTGCTCATTATACTTTTGTGATAGATATTATCTGTTTTTAACAAATAAATATCTAATATATCTATAAAGATTGTTTGAGTTAAATTATAAAAAGGTTATGCTAAATTTTAGAAAATTAAAGTTACTGTTATTATTTACTGTTCTTACTTTATTTGTTTCCGCACAAACAGGCGACATATACACTATAAAAGGACATGTAACAGATGCTGGAGGTACAGACCTACCCGGGGTGACAATACAAGTGAAGGGTAATGCTCAGTCGGGAACCCTGACGGATATAGATGGTCATTACTCCATATCAGTGAAAAAAAACGAAATTCTGATATTCTCATATTTAGGATTTGAAACACATCAGGTTGAAGTATTATCGAATAAACCAATAGATGTAGTTTTGAAAGAAAATAGTACCGAACTGGATGAAGTTGTAGTGACTTCGCTAAATATCCCTCGCGAAAAAAAGGCTTTGGGGTATGCCGTACAAGCCGTATCGGGGAAAGCCCTGGAAACAAGGCCAACCAATGCATTGAGTGCCCTTTCGGGAAAAATATCAGGCTTGCAAGTTATATCTAGTGGCGGTAATATGGGAGGATCTTCTCGTGTAACGCTGCGTGGTATAAATTCGATTACAGGAAATAATCAGCCATTGTATATTATCGACGGAGTACCTCTCGATAATACCGACATGAATACCTCTTCTACAATTAATGGTAGTGCAGGAAAAGATGTGGGAAGTACAATACAGGATATAAATCCGGACGACATAGCAGATATAAATGTTTTGAAAGGCCCTTCGGCTGCAGCTCTTTATGGAACACGTGCTGCAAATGGTGTGATACTGATCACAACAAAGAAAGGCAGTAGTAATACTGATCGTTTAGATATTCAAGTAAATACGGGTATCGAGCTCGAAAATGTAGTGAGGCTACCCAAACGTCAGAAATTATATGGCGGTGGATATAGCACTTCGTTCCAGAAAGTAACGATAGACGGAAAAGAATACAATGTGGTAGATTACGCGGCTGATGAGAGCTGGGGGCCAAAGCTTGACGGGACACCTGTATTACACTGGTATAATCTCGATCCTGAGTATGCCAATGATTACCTGAATCCTGAGCCTTGGGTTTATCCAAAGAATGATGTTACTGACTTTTTTCGTACCGGAGTATCCAATACAAATAATATAGCGTTCTCAAAGAATTCATCAAGTAGTGCATTTCGTGTATCATTTACCAATAAGAATGTAAAAGGTACAGTACCCAATTCTTCCTTGAGCAGAAATGCAGTGAATATATCGGGTAGTACAAAAGGAGATCTGGTTTCATTTTTCGGAAATGTAAACTATATAAATAATAAATCTACAGGTCGTCCGTGGACAGGAGCTTCGAACCGTAATATTATCCTCGAAGCATATCAATGGGGACAAGTACAGGTAGATTATAAAAGATTAAGTGAATATAAACGTGCCGATGGTACACCTCGTGCATGGAATCGTACAAGCTGGGAAAATACGACAGCTGCCGAGAAAACAAAATATATAGATAATCCTTATTGGTCAGCCTACGAAAGTTATCTGAAAGAGAACAGAGACAGGTTGTATGGAAATATAGGTTTAGTGATTACCCCGACTAAATGGTTGAGTCTGACAGGACGGATAAATGGTGATGTGTATCAATACAATTCGCAAGATCGTATTGCATATTACTCTCGTTCGCAGTCGATGTATCAGGAATATTCCCAAAAGTTTGATGAGTTTAATTATGAATTCTTGGCAACATCAAATAACCGTTGGGGTGATCACTCTTTAATCGCTAATCTTGGGGCGAATTATATGAGACGCAATAGACGTGTAAGCGATATACAAACATCGGGTGGGCTTACTATTCCGGCATATTATAGCCTGAATAATGCTTCCTCTGTTATTATAAATCCGTCTACAGGTCTTTATAAGAAAGCAATATCATCAGTATACGGAAGTGTTTCGTATGGATGGAAAAGTATGTTGTACCTAGATGGAACTATCCGTAACGACTGGTCATCGACCTTACCTACAGATAATAATTCGTTCTTATATCCATCTCTTACATCATCTTTTGTATTCACAGAGCTTCCGGCATTTAAAGATCAGAACTGGCTGTCATTCGGTAAAGTCCGTTTGGGCTGGGCAGAAGTTGGTAACGATACTGATCCTTATCAGTTGTATAAAACTTATGAGGCTTTGAATGCATTTGACGGAAATATATCTTATACTTTATCAGATAAATTAAATAACCCTGACCTAAAGCCTGAGATTACATCATCTTGGGAGACCGGATTGCAATTGCAATTATTTAATAATCTGATCGGATTAGATGTTACTTATTACAATAATAATAGTCGTAATCAGATCATACAATTACCTACATCAGATGCTTTCGGATACAGTTATAAACTGATCAATGCAGGGAAGATAAACAACAAGGGTATTGAGGCTACGTTGACCGTGAATCCGATCCGTCAAAAAGATTGGGACTGGACAGCAATTGCAAACTTCTCGAAAAACAGTAATAAAATTATTAAATTGTCGGATGCAGTCAATACATTACAATTGAGTAATACTTTGGTTTCGCTTGTCGCACAAGAAGGCGAGAGTTACGGACAGATAAAAGGCTATGATTTTGTATATGCGCCTGATGGAAAGAAGGTAGTAAACAGTGATGGCGTATATATGCGTACCGATCAGTTTGCTTCGCTTGGGAGCGTATTGCCTGATTTCTTATGGAGTTTCCAGAACCAGTTGAGATACAAAGACTTTACATTCGGGTTTCTGATCGATTCGCGTGTTGGAGGTAAATTCTTCTCTCAGACATATAAGGTTGGTATGTACTCAGGTATCTTAGAATCTACAGCAGCGAATAATATTCGTGAAGATGGTATTATACTTGATGGCGTTACCGGTAATGTAGTATTCAATGCTGACGGAACATATACTGTTTCTAATACAGCGACAAACGACAAGCGTGTAACTGCTCAGGCATGGGCACAGAATCAGTATAACGGACCAACAGCATATACCGTTTTTGATGCTACATTTATTAAGCTTCGTGAGTTAACTCTTGGATATACATTCAATCTTCCAAAATGGAAAGTTAAGAGTATAAACGTAACGGCTTATGCCCGCAACTTATGGAATATTTATACCAAGAGCAAGGATATCGATCCCGAACTGACCAATAGTAGTGGTAATGTACAAGGTATAGAAGGCGGGAACCTACCTACTCCTGTAACCTACGGTATAAATCTTGGTTTCAAATTTTAAAATAAACTATCTGTATGAAAATTAATAAACTATATATATTAGGCTTATTTGCTTCAGTTTTATTGTCCTCTTGTGTTGATGATATAAATGAAGATCCCAACCGCCCAACGTCAGTGCCAACCACCTCTTTGATCACTTCTGCTGAGAAATTGCTGGTTGATAATCTCCGTAGCGAACAGGCATCGTTGAGAGGTTCCATGTTGTTTGTTCAGTATTTTTCTCAAAATACATATACTACCCAATCGCGCTATGATATTCCTTTCAGTTATTCTGATGATTACTGGAAGGGGTTATATAAAACATTAAATAACCTGGAGGAGGTAGTAAAGTTGAATACTGACCCTATAACAAAAGATGTGGCAACCGCTAATGGAGCAGGACGCAATGCTACTCAGATAGCAATAAGCCGTGTATTGAAATCGTATGCATTCTATGCTCTTACCGATGTGTTTGGGAATATCCCTTATCAATCTTACGGTAATAAAGATGAGGACTTTCAGGCACTACAACAAAATCCTGAGAATATAACTCCTAAGTATGTGTCGCAGGAGAAAATCTATGCGGACATATTGAGCGAGCTGAAAGCAGCCGGAGATACATTGATCAAATATCAATCGGAAACAACTTTTGGCAAGGCTGACATTATTTATGCAGGTAGTAATCAGAAGTGGGCAAAGTTTGCAAACTCGCTGCGCCTACGCTTTTCTACACGTATAAAAGACAAAAATCAGGCTTTGTATCAAGAACACTTTGAGGATGCATTAAGTAAAGGAGTGTTTACAAGCAATGCTGATAATGCAGCATTCAAGTATTCTACTACTTCTCCTAACGAAGCTCCTTTATATAGAGCTACGGTTACAGCCAACCGGAAAGACTTTGCTATATCTAATATCTTTGTGGATCTGCTTCAAGGGAAGAATGCAATTTTGCCCGTTTCAGATCCTCGTTTACCGATATATGCCTTGCCGGCAACAGCTACTAATACTTATGTAGGACTTCCTTATGGCTTAGCAAACGATCAGGCGGGTAAATTCGCAGCAACAGGAGTGAGTTTGCCGGGAGCGGTTATCAATGCGGCAAACTATGCTGAGGTATTGATGGAATATGCCGAAGTAAAGTTCCTAGTCTCAGAATATAATTCTTGGTCTCAGGCTGATTATGCATTAGGTGTTCGGGCTTCTCTCGAAAAGTGGGGAGTATCAGCCGACAATGTGAATACCTATCTGGAGTCTCTGCCTGCTGCTAGCAAAGAGAATGTCTTGACACAAAAGTATATCGCTCTTTATATGCAAGGTCTTGAGTCATGGAGTGAATATCGCCGTACAGGCTATCCTGCATTCTTGGTAAAAGAAGGCGATGTTGTATTTCAAGGAACGATAGATGGTGCAGAAGTAACATATCGCTTCGATCCATTATTCGGAGACGGAGGTATTCCGGGACGTTTATACTACCCTACTAAGGAACAGAATGTGAATAAAGCCAACTATCAAGAAGCTCTGTCTGCACAGGGTAATGATAAAATAGAAACAAAATTGTGGGTGTTTAAAAAGTAGTTTGTAGCTTTACATCAAACAAAAGCATAATAAAGATATGAAGAAATATTTAATAATGATGGCTGCTGCATTTGTACTAATGTCTTGTAATAAGGCGTCGGAACATAAGCTGACAGACGGAAAATGGAGAGGTGAATTCTCTATTTCAGATCAGAAATTTCCATTCTTGTTTGACGTCGAAGGTTCTGCAACAGACTCAACAACCGTGTATCTGATAAACGGAGCAGAGCGTGTTCCGCTCAAAGGTGTGGTTTACTCAAACGATACCGTAACTATTCCGATATTAGCTTATGATGCTGTATTAACCGGTACAATAGCCAATGGAAAATTTGAAGGGAAATTCAAAAAGCTATTTATAGATAACGATGAGGGAGTGCCTTTCACAGCAGAAAAAAGTGATGTTCCGCGCTTTGAAGTTGTGGACAAAGCTACAGACATTTCTCTTGCGGGTAAATGGGATATCCAGTTTATAGGACAAAAAGGAGATACTGCTCATAATGTAGGGATTTTCAGTCAGGATAAAAATATTCTTACCGGCTCTATTCTGACCAATGCGGGAGACCTTCGTTATCTCGAAGGAGCTTTGACAAACGATGGGTTTCAGTTTTCTGCATTTGCGGGTCTTAGCCCATATCTGATAAAAGGAAAGTTTGAAGGAAATGATAGTTTTACAGGGGAATTCTATACCACACGAGGTGTAACAAAACTTGTTGGTAAGCGCAATGCCGAAGCTACTCTTGCTGATCCATATAGTTTAGCTTATATGAAGAAAGGAGAGGATCGCCTCAATTTCACATTCCCTAATGTAGAAGGTCAGAAAGTCTCTTTATCCGATCCTCGTTACAAAGACAAGGTGGTAATAATATCTATCCTTGGTAGTTGGTGTCCGAATTGCTTAGACGAAATGGAATACTTATCTCCATGGTATAAAGAAAATAACAAGAGAGGCGTTGAAATCATCGGGCTGGCATTTGAACGTAAAGATGATCCAGAATATGTAAAGACTGTGCTCTCCCGCTTGGTAAAGCGTTATAATGTAGATTATGAAATCCTGTTTGCAGGTAAGTTGGGTGATGATGCTACCGCTAAGGCTCTTCCACAGGTGAGTAAAATCATGGGTTATCCTACTACTATCTTTATCGATAAGAAAGGTATTGTAAGAAAGATACACACCGGATTTAATGGTCCTGCTACCGGACTGTTTTATGAGGAGTTTAAACAAGACTTCAATAAAGTAGTAGACGATTTGCTGGCAGAGAAATAAAAAAATTATAAAAGATCGGCTAAAGGAAGATAATCTGAACTCCTTTAGCCGTTTTTTTATATATCTGCCTTATTCTTATTTTTAGGCTTCATCCCAAAGAAAGGCCTTATGATAGAATAGCGTCTTATCCCAAATTCGTATATCACCCATGTAATAGCAAATGTTCCTATTATCATGATCGAGAATTTAGGAAAGAACCCTATATCGACAGACTTCAGGTAATATCCCAGAGCAATGATAATTGTTTGATGCAGAATATAAAATGGATATACAGCTTCGTTTCCGTATGCCACTATTTTACTTGGTTTGTTGAGGTATATAGCAGCATAACCAATCAGCGTTAAAATCCACGACCAGGCATTAAAGACCTTGACCAAAGCTTGCACCTCACTCTTGAAGGGAAAATCGCCGATCACATACCAAAGGCACATTAGCAGAGGAAACCCAATGATACCACTAATCAGAAATTTCATCCTGTTTTTAGTTACTGCATCCCAAAAGGAATCCTTCAATGAAATCAACAGATAACCAAAGAAGAAGAATGTGCAATAATTAACAAGATTGTACCAGTCATTTATTAGCCCATTTGTCTGCGGAAAGTAAGGTGCTAGAAATAACTGCCACAAGAAGAGTGGTATGATGAATATATATAGTCCAAAGGCTTTTGATACGACGGCTCTCAGTTTTCTTATCAGCCATGCTTCGGGATGCTTCCGCAGATAAAGAAAAGCAGGAAGCATTACCATAGAAAAAATGAGCAGGTAGAGTATAAACCATAGGTGGTGCCACGATATATTTCCTTCGGGATATGATCCGATGAATGCCTCCTTAGGCCAGAAATCGAAGTAGCTGCCGCTAAACTGCCCTTTGTCTAATCGCTCGAAATAAACTTGCGGAGGAACGACAAAGATCATACCTACAATAAGTGGAATTAGAAGCCTTTTGTGACGTTCTATTGCAAACTGGATGGCACTTCGTTTTGTCAGAGCATAGTAAGTTCCCATTCCTGATATTACAAAAAGTAAGGCCAACCGCCATTGGTTGAGGAAAAGCATCGGAAAAACAGTTCCTTCATATATCACCGAGTTTTTTATGTGAAAACTCCACGGAACGAAAAACATTCCTACATGATAGAAAATCAATAGAGCAAAAGCGATTACACGTAAACTGTCAATGTCATATCTGCGCATAGTATGAGAAGATTAGGTATCAAATATTAGATTGTAATATGTTATATTTAATAAGACAATCTTTCCAATTAAAAATCACACACTAAAGAGATTTTAATGAAGTTATTTTAACTTATTGATATTGACAGTACTGTAATGCAGATATTTATTTTACTATATTTTTTATGAATTTTATACTAAACAACAAATATCAGTCCATAAACTCCAGTGATGTCCTATTCAGAAACGCTACAGTCTTGTGTATTTCTTTATACATCACGATATCGTCGTTTACGAAGGCTACTTCTTTGCGATACTCTTTCAGGAAGTTTTCGAGTATAGGTGATGTTTTTGCCGGACGGCGAAAATCTATTCCCTGAGCTGCATTCATCAATTCGATGGCGAGTATATGATTTAAGTTATCCATTACTTTGAATATCTTAATTGCAGCATTGGCACCCATACTCACGTGGTCTTCTTGCCCATTGGATGAAACAATAGAGTCGCTGGATGCAGCATAACAATACATCTTATTCTGGCTAACCATCGAAGCCGAAGCATACTGAGGTATCATAAATCCCGAATTTACTCCCGGATTAGCGACAAGAAACTCAGGTAGTCCGCGTAGTCCCATAATTAGCTGAGCTACACGTCTCTCCGAAATGTTTCCTAATTCGGCTAAGGCAATTGCCAAAAAATCGTACGAAATAGCAAGAGGTTGTCCGTGGAAATTTCCTCCTGATATAATTTTATCCTCATCGGGGAAGATGGTCGGATTATCCGTTACTGAGTTTATTTCTGTCAACAACACCGAAGCTACATATCTTATAGCGTCTTTTGTTGCTCCATGTACCTGAGGGATACATCTGAAAGAGTAAGGGTCTTGTACATGATCTTTTTCCCGGGCGACAAGCTCACTTCCCTCAAGTAGCTTACGGAAATTATCGGCTGTTTCTATTTGTCCTTTATGCGGACGCATCTGGTGGAGACAATCTAAAAACGGATCGAGGCAGCCGTCAAAAGCTTCGAGTGAAAGGGCAGCTATTAAGTCCGCTTTTTTAGATAGTTTGAATGCTCTCAACATGGCGAATACACCATTGGCACTCATAAACTGCGTTCCATTCAGCAGAGCCAGCCCTTCTTTGCTCATCAGGCGGATTGGCTTCCAGCCAAACTCATCGAGAACGCTCATTGCTTCACGTTTACGCCCCTGATAATAAACATCACCCACACCAATGAGAGGTAAAAATAGATTTGCCAGTGGTGCTAAATCGCCTGATGCTCCGAGCGAACCACGATCGCAAACGATGGGAATAATATCGTTGTTGAAGAAGTCGATTATCCGCTGAACGGTAATCACTTGCACTCCGCTATACCCTAATGACAAGGCGTGAGCTTTGAGGAGCATCATTAGTTTGACAATAACAGGAGATATTTCTTCACCTACGCTGCAAGCATGCGATTTAACAAGGTTCTCCTGCAAACGTGTAAGCTCATCCGGAGATATGTTCTTGTTGCAGAGCGAACCGAAACCTGTAGTAATGCCATACATCGGTGTTTTTTGCGACTCTATTTTTTGATCCAGATAATCCCTACACTTTTGTATACGTTCTTTAGCGTCAGCAGCTAATTCTAGTTTAAGGTTTTTGTTGATTATTTGTTCAATGATTTCGAAGTCCAACTCTCCGGAACCGATATAATAGACATTCTTCATAAACTTATAGTATTTTGCTTACTCTACTCAATAACTCCTGCTCTTTCATGATGGCTTCGCTCTCCAGGTAGTTTGCCTCCTGTGTCATCAGCGCTACATATTCTATGTCTTTGATCGAGGAAAGATTTATTTTTACATTCAGTATCGCACTTATTGCAGCCGTGCGGGCTGTCATTATAGCGACACAGGCGTCTGTTATAGCATTCTGATTGCCTTGATCTGCTACCTGTACTATAACATCCATTATGTCTACGGCCTTGCGGGCTACTTCCATTGGTATTTCTGCTGCAATCTTGGTTGCTTCCTGTATCTGGTTGTTGCGTTCTATTTTTTCTTCGTCTGTTTCTTTGGGGAGTTTGAATGCGGCGAAAACATTATTATATGCTTCCGAATCGGCATCTATATCTTTCATAAAGCTTGCCCTATAGTTTTCTGTTATAGCGACAATTTTTCTCATCAATCCTTCTTTGTCTTCATACTTTTTTTTACCAATGGTAAGGTTGGCTACCATTTCTGTCAATGCTGATGCTATTGCTGCATTTAATGCTGCAATGCTGCCTCCTCCGGGTACAGGATCACTTCCTGCTGTCTTTGCTAAAAAATCTTTAACTGATAGGTTTACTAGCATGATACTACAATTTAAAAGGTTAAGAATTATGTAATTTCTTAAGAATATTATTTATTTCTGCTCGCCCTTTGCTCGGAAAGCGTTTCTTGTTATAGAAAGGCGGGTTTTTCATCATTAGTATGAGTTCTGTAAACTCTGAATCGCTCAGGAAATAAATTTGTTTATGAAAATATTCCACAGAGGCTTTTCGCACTCCTATTATTTTATTGGGGAATACAAATTTTGAAGCATAGTATTTCAAGCACTCTTTTTGTGATGCGTAATCTTCTGTCAAAGATGTAAGTAATATTACTTCAGATGTTTTAGTGTGTAAGGGATACCAGCTTATGTAGATCGCTTCCTCACATGCACAGGGAGAATCATTTTTTTCTAACGTTTTATTTAAGAAATGCTTCCAAGGGTTGTTATCTAAAGCATCCGGATAGATTATATTGTATATCTCATAGAATCTATTTGGTAGCTCGGGACTATTCTTAATATCATTTATATATATGCCTGTTTCCGCATTATTCAGAATAAAGTATCCACCCAGTTTGACAAAATAAAGCATACCAATAATGATAGTTATCGGAAAGATAAAAATTATTAGCAATATATTTTTCTTTCTTTTTGTCATTTCCTTTTCCATTAGTATATGGAATGTCTCTTACCGGCAGCATGATAAAATACATTAAACCAAGAAGCAAGATAGCTTTATAATAGGTTTTATTGTTTCTGCATAGTAAAAAGCTTAATTGTTAAAAAGTAACAAAAGTAACAGTTTTTAGACGTTTTTGGTTGTTACCTTTTTATCCCTCTAACTTAATATAAAATACTCTATAATAGATAAATTTAAGCCCAAAAATTAATTGTTAATTAAAAATAACTCCATTTTTAATTGTTTTTTCTACAATATTCATTCCTATATGGTAAGGCAGAAACTTGTAAGAAGGATATTCTAATATCACTAAATCGCCCTGCTTGCCCACATCAATACTACCAATCTTGTCCGCTATGCCTAAAGCTGCCGCTCCGTTTATAGTGAGTGCAGTAACAGCCTCTTCGGGTGAAAGCTGCATATAAATGCATGCCAAAGCAAATAACAGAGGTATAGAATTCGTAAAACTGCTTCCCGGATTGAGATCTGTGGCTAAAGCGACAGCACAGCCCGAGTCTATCATAAATCTGCCTCGTGCATAATCTTCTTTCAGAGAAAATGCGGTGCATGGCAATAGCGTCGCAACAGTATTGCTATTTGCTAAATCTGCAATTCCTTTGTCTGATGCCTGTAGTAAATGATCTGCCGACAATGCTCCTAATTCTACGGCCAGTTCAGCTCCACCAAGTGTCACTATCTCGTCGGCATGTATTTTTAGTTTAAAGCCAAGATTTTTTGCTGCTGTTAAGTATCTTCGTGATTGTTGTATGTCAAACACATTCTTTTCGCAAAATATGTCGCAGCATTCTGCCAGATTCTTGTCCTTTACTAAAGGCATCACCTCCTTTATCAGGTAGTCTAAGAAGGCATCTTCTCTGCCTTTATATTCCTGTGGTGTGGCATGTGCTCCCATAAAAGTGCTTACGATATCGATAGGATGCTCTTCGTCCAGAGCTTTCATCACTTCCAGTTGTTTAAGCTCTGTCTCTTTGTTCATTCCATAACCGCTCTTACCTTCTACAGTGGTTACACCCATAGCGAACATTTTGTCGAGTCTTTTCCGTCCGGCTTCTTTCAGCTCTTCAAAAGAAGCATTGCGAGTTACTGTCATTGTATTGTGTATACCACCGCCACGCTCCATTATAGACATATAGCTATCGCCACGCATACGCCATGAGAATTCTTCCTCGCGATAGCCTCCAAAAATAAAATGTGTGTGAGAGTCCACAAATCCGGGGAGTACAGCTTTATCTGTAGCGTCAATGACTGTATGTTCGGGGAAATCTGACAGCGGAGGGCAATTTGCACTTTTGCCTACAAATGTAATTATACCTCCTGTGACAATCACCGATCCGTTTTCGATGATCGACAGGTTAGACATTTCTCTCCCCTTCTTTGCCGAAAAGCCGGAACAAGTAACTAATTGTGCTGCGTTTTTTATAATGATGTTTCCTTTTTTCATGTGTTATCCATTATTGTCATATTGAGTGTAACGAAACATCTCGACTCTATTGAGACAAAAGATTCTTCCCTTTGGTCAGAATGACAAGGAAAGTCTACTCCATCAAATGTGTTTCCAGTACCTGCTTTGTCGAAAAATCTTCAAGCCCCAGATAGTAAGCCGCTGTATCTATCAGCGCATCCATCGGAACGAGACCGATGATTTCCGCTCCTACTACAGATACTCCGTAACGATTTGCTTCTATTCTTACTAATTCGTGAGCACGGTATATCGCTGTTTTCGTAAAATCTGTCAGGTTCATCGATACTTGTACGATTCCTCTTTCTGTCAGTTCCACGCCCATAGCCTTACAGAAGCGTAAGCCACCGCCTAGGAATCGCACCTTCTTTGCTATTGAGTCTGCTATCTCGAGCTTGTTGGTATTCAGGTTTACATTGTATGCTACCAGTGGCATGCGTGCCCCTATAACAACACCTCCGGCTGTTGGGTGTGGCTGATCGGGTCCAAAATCGGGCTTCCATTCGGGTAGAGTCATCTTTTCTTTCAGTCCTTCAAACTCTCCTTTTCGGATTGTAGCCAGATTTTCGCGATGAGGAGCAGATGCTGCTTTTTCGTAAAGGAATACCGGCAATCCATAGCGTTCGGCGACTTCCTGTCCTACTTCTTTCGAGAGGTTGACGGCTTCTTCCATGCTTACATTGCGGATAGGGATGAAAGGAACTACGTCGACAGCTCCCATACGGGGATGTTGTCCTTTGTGGTGATTAAGATCTATTACTTGCACTGCTATGCCTATAGCTTCTATCACTGCTTTTTTTAGAGCATTGGGTTCGCCTACAACGGTTACTACCATTCGGTTGTGGTCTTTGTCGGTGCTGTAGTCTAGCAGCTTAACGCCTTCTTTGGCACGGAAAGCATTTACGATCTTTTCTACCTTCTCAAGATCGCGTCCTTCGCTAAAATTTGGAACGCATTCAATGATTTTGTTTGAGCTCATGGTATTATTTTATTAAGACTTGACTTATTTCTACCTTTTTATAGCGTGCATATCTTTTTCTAAATAGAGATCCTTCGTGCCTCAGGATGACAGACAGAATTTAATTTTACTTATTATCCTGCTTATTTCGTTTTATCATAATCTGCTCTTGTCTCCAAGGTAAGTGATTCTGTATCGCAATCCCAGATGCTTACATAATTATCTGAAAGTACTATATGTGTGTCCCATCCGGCATATTGTGCATAAAGCATCAACGTACAAATATCAGTAGGCGTAATAAAGTCACCTGTTTCAGGAGCATGAGAGTGAACAGAGACTACGGCATCTTTTCCTCCGTCAAAGTCGATAGGAATTAGATTTCTGTGAATTTCTTTTTTCTCTTTCACATTGTTTTGTTCGTCAAACGTTAGCAGATAATCGTTTCCGAAGAGCATTACTCCGGTAACCTTTGGAGCGGTTAATACATATACTCTCTTTTCTCCGTTGCGGATATAGGGGATAAGATTGAAGCTTGTATTGCTATATGTCTTGAATAGGACGCTGTCTTCCTGTATTTCGGCTAAAGCTTTTTGCCGTATAGTAAACAGCAGCTTTTCATCTTCCCTGAAGTCTCGTTCCTTGAAGTCTATAGTTGCTGTTTCTACTATTTTAATATCTCCGAACGAAACGACTCCGATTACTTTTGGGTTTGCGCTTCTTGAAAAGAACAAACACTTTGCAGTTCCATTATCAATATAGGAGAAATATCCACCGATCCGCTCTTTCTCTTTGAAGCTTTTTGTAAAAATATCTGTCCCATGCCATGCTGTTATTTCGAGCCGGTAAAGGTATTTTCCTTCTTCTGTAATTTGCTCGGCTATCTTTTTTAGGTCTATATTCTGACTAAAAACATTAGCTGATAAAAGCAGAAGTATAATTGTGATAAGTTTCTTCATTAATTATTTTCTATAATATTCTTTACTAATTCTTCGTCTGCAATATAGGGTATTGTGATATGATAACCATCATTGTGAGTCTCATTAAAAGACTCGCAAGTTTCGATTGCATGTTCGTTTCGTGCCCACGAACGGCGTGCTACTCCACCCATCACGTCCCACAACATAGATGAACGTATAATTTCGTCAATTCGTTCACTACCATCGCAAACTAATCCAAATCCTCCGTTAATGGCTTTGCTAATGCCAACGCCTCCACCATTGTGAAGCGCAACGAGGCTCATTCCCCTTGCTGCATTTCCGGCAAAACATTGTACAGCCATGTCTGCCATTACATTGCTGCCATCTTTTATATTTGCTGTTTCCCGAAATGGAGAATCTGTACCGCTTACATCATGATGATCGCGTCCTAACATTATCGGGCCGACTTCTCCATCTCTAACCAGTTTATTGAAACGCAAAGCAATATTCATTCTTCCTAGAGCATCTTGATATAAGATACGTGCCTGTGTACCAACTACCAGTTGATTTTTTTCAGCTTCGCGAATCCATTCGTAATTGTCTTTATCTTGTCCTCTTCGTGTAGGATCGATACATTCCATTGCTGCATGGTCTGTTTTGATGAGGTCTTCGTGCTTTCCGCTGAGGCAAACCCAACGGAAAGGTCCATATCCATAATCGAACAATTCGGGTCCCATGATGTCTTCCACATACGAAGGCCAGATAAAGCCATCTTTTTCGTCGATGCCATTTTTAGATATTTCTTTTATACCCGAGTCGTATATTGCTTTCATGAAAGAATTACCATAATCGAAGAAATATATACCTTTAGCAACTAGTTTGCGGATAACTTCAAAATGACGTTTAAGAGAATCGTTTACTCGCTTGTGAAATGTTTGCCTATCTTCTTTTAATAATCTTGTCCTCTCTTCAAATGATATCCCAACAGGGCAATAGCCGCCTTCGTATACTGCATGACAGGAGGTCTGATCTGAAAGTAGGTCTATGTGAATTTGATTTTTTTCTGCATACTCCAGCAAATCAATAATATTGCCATGATAAGCTATGGAACAAGGCTTTTTATTTTTTTGAGCTTGTTTAGCCATATCAAAAGCTTCTTTTGCTTCGGATATTATATGATGTACCCATCCTTGTCTGAAACGTGTTTCGATACGAGAGAGATCTACTTCAGCTACAATAGAAACAGCACCCGCTATATCAGCAGCCTTGGGTTGTGCTCCACTCATGCCTCCCAACCCTGATGAAACAAACAGATAGCCTCCCAGGTTCTTATCTTGAGGAATGCCTAATTTTTTGCGTCCGGCATTTAGTAATGTATTGAATGTGCCATGTACTATACCTTGTGGTCCTATGTACATCCATCCTCCGGCTGTCATTTGCCCATAGTTGGCAACACCCATCTGTGCGGCAATTTCCCAATCAGCCTGATTGTCGAACATGCCCACCATCATGGAATTTGTGATAATGACTCGCGGAGCATCAGGCTTCGATTTGAATAGACCAAGAGGATGTCCGGACTCAATAACTAAGGTCTGATCCCTTGTAAGTACTTCAAGATACTTTTTAATCAATTGATATTGCATCCAGTTTTGACAAACTTGCCCTGTTTCGCCATACGTAACCAACTCGTACGGATATAATGCGATATCGAAGCAAAGGTTGTTATCTATCATTACTTGAAAGGCTTTTCCTTCAATACAGTTTCCTTTATATTGGTCGATAGACTTCGGGAAGATGTCTCCCTGTGGACGGAAACGGTATCCATAGATGCGTCCCCGGGTTTTGAGCTCTTTGAGAAACTCAGGAGCTAAGGTTTCATGTAATTCGACGGGAATATATCGCAAAGCATTTTTAAGTGCTGTTATTGTCTTAGCAGCACTGAGCCTAAAGCCCCTATCGGGTGCACGGCGTATCCCTTCAACAAAAGACGGATATTCGGGTAATCTATTATCAAGTCTGATGTCCATGATGTTTGATTCTTGGTTACATCTCTCGAAGATAAGATTTATATTTTTATCCTAAAATATATTGAGTATATTTCTCAATATGTTTTACGACAAAATATCAATGTTTGTAAGTTAAACAGTGAAAATCGAATAGGTCTGAATATTCTCAGCGTCTTTTGGTCTACCTGTTGTTGTCAAAATGTCAGACGTATTGCTTCAAGCTTTGCAGGAAGTCTGATAAATTCACATCTCTATCCAGATCCATTTTCTTTCGTAATCTGTATCTGTTTACTTCTACACCCCGTATCGATATGTTGAGCAGTGGCGCTATTTCCTTCGAGGAAAGGTTCATATTGAGGTATGCACACAATATTTTATCATTGCGTGTCAGATTAGGGAACCGTTCGTCAAGCAGTTTGAAGAAATCCTGATGTATCAGGTCAAAGTTTGATTGGAATATTTCGAAGTCAGTGTCATGCTCAATATTGGTATTGATCTGACTGATTAGGCTCATGACTTTTTGTTTGATTGTACTTATTTGTTTTTCTTCATCAATGGCTTTGGATATATTTAATGCGTTTCGTTTCACATTTTCGAGCATTTCATTTTTACGGATCACATTCAGCATATAACCATTTAGCTCTTGCGTTTTATATTTCAATTCATTTTTCAGATTCTCGTTTTGTAGCTCATATATTGCTTCATCTTTCAGCTTTGTTTCTTCTTCATAGCGTCTGGTTTGAGCAATTAGCTCCTCGCCCTTCTGATGTATAATTTTCTTTTGTTTACTGATTGTTTTTTTATAGATGATAAGTATTAAAATCACTATAGCTAATGAATAGAGCAAGTAAGCTAGTACCGACCTGTACCAAGGGGGGTGGACTGTAAAACTAAATGACGTAATGCTCGAAGAATCGGGGTTGCCATCAATAAATGCTTTTACCTCGAAAACATATTTACCCTCGTGGAGACCGGTGTATTCTTTAACAGTATTGGTCGAGGGGATACTCCAATCGTCATCTATTCCTTTCAGCCTGAAGCTATATAATATATCTGAGGAATGATCGTAGAAGGTTGCTGCAAAATTTATTTTTATAGAATTTAATGAGTATGGCAATGAAAGTCTTTTTTCGCTGCTGCCATAGCTTAAGATACTGTCGTTTTTACTACAAGTTATTTCTCGGATGTAAGTATTTATAGTTGAGAATTTACCATTTTTTCTTGACATGTCTATTCTTGCAAAGGCATTATCGACGGCTACAATTGCAGTTTCGGGATCGATCATGTTTATATTTTCATAGCTGTCTATCAGTTCGTTCGAAAGCCCCCAGTTATGTATATATTCTTGGTATTTACCTTCGCTATATGCTAAAACTTTTAGATTGCGATCGGCAACAAACCAAATATTTTTGTATTTATCTAGATAGAGAAATTCATAATACTTTGGTCCTTCCAGCATCAACTCGAGTTGAGTATAATGATCGAACGAGTCGGTTATCCGGCTATATTGGAGTATTCCGTTGCGGGTACATATAACCAGGTTGTTCTCTATCTTCCTGATAATAATATTGGAATCGAAAGCATTATTGTTTAGCGTATAGGTCTTGTATCGGATTATTTTTTCAAAATTTTTATCGAAGGTTAGTCGGCGCATGGTACCATTCGCATTTGCTACCCAAAAATTATAGGGCTCGTCATCTTCTATAAATCCTCGGAATGAGTCTCTAAATTCAGGGATTTTATGTGAAAACATCCAACGTCCATTTTCCCTCTTCAGAATACAGAATCCCGAATAGGTAGCAACCATAAGCTTATTCTTGTCTTCGCTTAGGGCATGAGTTTCCCAAGCTCCTAGAAGGTCTATTTTGTACGTCTCTGTGGGGGTTATTACCATTATACCATTATCCCCCGAACTAAAGAGCGTATTATCTATTATGTTGGTAGACCAGATTTGCCCTTCCGAGCCTTTTATTAATTGATACCGATTATCTTTATCCAGCTTATAAAGAGCCTGGTTAGTCCCAAAATATAGTTCATTATTGTACATCGCGCTACTGTATCCTGTGCCGATCGGTGATACTGTTGCAAATAATGGACTAATTGGAGAATTGAGGCTTATATAGCTTATTCCTTTATCAAGTCCGAGCCATAAGTTTTGATTACTATCAAAAAAACACCCTAAAACTGTATTATTCTTTAAGCCACTATTAATATTAAACTCTTCTTTGTAGAACGGATCTTTTAGGTCGAATATGATGACGCCGTTTTGGACTGATCCAATAGCGATTTTTGATCCTGATATGGCTGTGCTAAATAATTGATTCTTCTGTATGAAGCTATCAGCTATGGAGTTAATTTGTTGTATGTTGCTTTTATTTAACAGATATAAACCTTTCTTCGCCGATGTTACTAATATATCTTTATTGTATGATAATAGGCTTACAATTTTATGCCCACTCAATGGTTCGGATGCTTCCAGAAATGTTAGTTTGTTATTCGAGTTTAGATAAAAGATTCCATTCGGTGTTGCCAGATACAATGTTCCTTCATGTAAAAGAGAACAGTCTATTTTTGTATCGGAATCTATCATGCTGACATTTCCTACCTTCTTGTGGTATATATGGATATAACGTTCACTTATAAAGTAGATCACATCTCCCCCATCCTCTATATTCCAAACTTCTCCTCCCCAATTTTTTGATTTGTCTGATAGGGAGCGGTATGTTAGCTGACCGATTGCATTTGGTTTAAAAAGACCAAATTCGGAACTCCCGCCAATATATATATTGTTATCAATAATTTTAATAATTCGTATCACATTATTTCTTATTGGATATGATGTCCAGTTTACTCCATCGAACTCTAACAAGCCATTTGAGTTTGCCGAATATATCCATCCTTTGTCAGATTGTGTTATCATCCAGTTCTGAAATCCGGCTTTGTATTGGCTTCGTTCATAATTCGTGATTTTACGTTGCCAGATAGACGTGGAATGTGCAGGAACAACTAGTGATATTCCAATTATTACTGAAAATATAAAACATAGTATGTGTTTATTCATCTTCCCAACGATGTGTTTATCATATGATCCATCGAGTTGCGCTACTACTGGATAAATCCTCTTATATATTTGAATTTAATTTTTATTGTTATATTTTTTTATAAAATATGGTTAACTATCGAAATTTCAAATGGGCAGTTGATATCATATGAAGTTAATGTTTTGTTCCGGATACCTACATTTATATTCCTATTGGTATCAAATATACAAATATAATTATAAAAAATGGGTGTAAAGTTTGTTTTTGTTATAACTATCATATATACAGTTGTTTTTGTTGTTTTTGTAGTAATGGAAATGTTATATATTGAGTTTAAATTGATTAGAAAAAGTAATGAATAAATTTTTAATATTACTACTTTTTGAGATTTTTAAAATTGGGTAAAGAATTATTATTTATATTATTTTCGGGAGACTTGGCGATACTTTTTTTGATCTATGGGAAATTATTCAATTCTTGTTAAATTTCATATGTGTCTTTTATATAGACAATTACATTTTATATGTAGTATTAATGTAGTGTTCAATTTAGCTCTTTTTTGAGTTTTTGTTGTAGTGAAAATATGTAAAAACAAAAACTTGAGCCTTATTTTTGTATTAACAAATAAAAACAAGAGTTGCCTATTTCTCTTACATGTTAACTTTAATTATACATAATCCTAAATCTGATCAATAGTAGTTCTAAATCTAATCTAATTACCTTATTTATAAATCCAAATCCCCCTAATACATATATTTATATGTAAAATTTTATAAAGACCTAACAAATATGAAAAATATTTTTACTTGAATTATTTTCAAATAGTTTAAAATTTTCATAATCAAATGATACGGAATCGTAAATATTTAAGCTTTTTGGTTTTTTAAGGGAAAAGAAGCCGCCCTGTTACTAAAAGAATAAAGAGGTTATGATTCTTATATATTTAACTTAATCTAACTAAACTAAAAAAACTTATAGACATGGCTAACGAAAATCTAGTATGAAAAACATGAACCGATTGCATAAGAGTGAGAAAAACAAACAAACTTATTTCATTATATCATAAGATAAATACAATTTACTTCATTTTACTAGAGAACTTATTTACCGATTTCATAAGTCTATATACAAGACTCTAGAAAAATACGAATCATCTCACTTCAGTCAAAGAATTTATAAACAAAACAGAATTTAGTAGCATTAATCAGCAAATTGAATTCAGCAAAATTAATTAAGCATGAGAAAAATTTTGTTATTATTATTAACATTATCCTGTTACATTCAATTGTTTTCACAAGAGATTACAGGAGTAGTTTCTGACAATACAGGAGAACCGATCATCGGAGCCACTGTTGCCCTTAAGGGTAAAACGGTTGGATCATTGACCGATATTGACGGAAAATATTCAATCAAAGTTGACAATAGCAACGATGTGCTTGTATTTTCCTATGTAGGGTATATCCGTCAGGAAATAAAAGTAGGAAATCAGAAACAAATAAATGTTGTTCTGATCGAATCGGCAAAAGAACTTGATGAAGTTGTTGTTGTTGGATATGGAGTACAGAAAAAAGCTCTGTTAACGGGAGCTAATACGAATATAAAAGGAGATAAGATAACAGAAGTCAAGCCGACTACAGCTATGGAAGCTCTCCAAGGTGTAGCACCAGGGCTTAGCATTACACGTAATAGTGGAGCACCTGGATCGGGAACAAAAGTTACGATTCGTGGTATGGGTACCATTGGTAATTCCGATCCTCTTTACATCGTAGATGGTGTAGCCGTAGGGGGGATAGATTATCTTAGCCCGTCTGATATTCAGTCTATTGATGTATTGAAGGATGGAGCTTCTACAGCTATTTATGGTTCGCGTGCGGCGAATGGTGTAATTCTAGTAACTACAAAAAGAGGGGAGAAGAACTCTTCTCCAACAATAAGCTATGATGGGTATTTCGGTGTCCAAAATATTTATAAAAAATTACCCGCTCTGAATGCTCAGGAATATATGTATATTATTGATGAAGCGCGTTCTAATGAAGGGCTTCCTCTTTTCGATTGGAAGAATAAGATGATAAATGATAATACATATTTGGACAATACTAATGTTTTTGCCGGAAATGTAGGTAAGCAGTATGGCCAGTATATTTGGGACAGACTCCAATCGGGATGGAAAGGGACAGACTGGGTGGATGAAATCACTCAAAAAGATGCACCTGTTCAGAGCCATACAATCAATATTACCGGATCGGGTACAGATGTTGTTTATGCTCTTGGATTTTCATATTATGACCAGAAAAGTATTGTTGGAGGAAATGTGACGGATGCCGGCTATAGGCGTATTACCGGAAGGATGAACACCGAATTTACTTTATTAAAAAGAGGTACTAAACCAATGTTGACAGTAGGTGAAAATGTAACTTACACAAATACTATAAACAGATCTGTAGCCAATGGTAATATCTATTGGAACGACTTGCATGACGCTTTAGTTTCTACACCATTAATACCGGCATATTGGACAGAGAATGAGAATATATTGCCAAAGACTTGGGGTTATGGACCTGCTCTTGAGGGTATTTCTGCTAATCTTATAAATCCTTTAGCAAGAATGTATTTCCGTCACCAATACAATGCAGGAAGTGGTAACACAATTGTAGGAAACGTTTTCGCAGTATTTGAGCCAATGGATGGATTAAAGTTCAGGTCTTCATTTGGTGTTAATTCATGGTTTGGTAAAAGCAGGTCGTACGCTCCAATTTATATGCTAGGTAAATTTCAAGAGAATACAACGGATGGTATTGACCAAGGTATGAATATGGGAGCAGCAACAACATGGACCAACACTATATCTTATGAAACAAAAATAAATGATCATAAAATCAGTGGATTATTAGGTACAGAATGGGTCAAAAATATGACCAATACAGAACTTAATGGTCATAAGTCTAATTCAAAATATCCGGGCTCATTCGATCATGCATATTTAAATAATGCGGAAGTTCCGACGACTGTTTCTCAAATATCAACAACAGGTGCAGACTGGTGGGCTCAAGGAGGTGGACTATTCTCTTACATTGGCCGTTTAAGCTACAATTTCAAAGAACGATACATGGTTGACTTTACATTCCGTGCTGATGGTTCTTCCAATTTTGCTCGCGGTAATCGCTGGGGATACTTCCCGTCTGTTTCGGCAGGATGGAATTTTACGGAAGAAGAATTTATGCAATCAACTTCATCATGGTTGAATTACGGTAAATTAAGAGCTAGCTGGGGACAGAATGGTAATGAAAGTATACCAAACTTTGTTTATTCTTCGAATATCAGATATGTAGATAATGGTTATTATTTTGGTTCAAACAAAGAGGTGCCATCTGCAGGAGCACTTCCTGCAAATGTTCCTAATCCTGATATTAAGTGGGAAACCTCAGAACAGGTTAATGTCGGTTTAGATACTAGATTCTTGGCCTCTAGGCTTGGATTAACTTTCGACTACTATGTTAAAACTACTAAGGACTGGCTCGTTCAACCTCCGATTTTAGGTACAAATGGAGCAGATGCTCCATTTGTAAATGGTGGTGATGTCCGTAACTCTGGATATGAGATTGCTTTAAACTGGAACGACTCTTACAATGACTTCAAATATGGAGTTACTCTAAGTGGAGCTCATAATAAAAATGAAGTTATTCGTATAGCTAATGCAGAAGGAATTATTACCGGGCCTGTTGATGTTCTTTCACAAGGGACTTCGTATATCTCGCGTATAGAAGTTGGTCATCCGATGGGATTTTTCTATGGCTATAAAACTACAGGGATCTTCCAAAACCAACAAGAAGTAGATGCGTATGTAACTTCAAAAGGAGTACCAATTAAGATAGGTGGAGATGAAGAAAGTGTTGCTCGTAAGCCGGGAGACGTTCGTTTTGTTGATCAGAATGATGATGGAATAATTGACGAAAAAGATAAGGTGATGTTGGGGAAATATCAGCCTGATTTTGAATTAGGTATACAATTGAATGCAGAATATAAAGGTTTTTATGTAAACTCTACATTAGTAGGAAAATTTGGTATGCAGGTAATGCAGTCTTATCGTTCGTTTGCTGATAGTCCATGGCAAAACTATACAACTCAAATTTTTGACCGTTGGCATGGTGAAGGAACTTCTAACAGGATACCACGATTGACTTATACTACCAGTGCAAATAATATGTTAATATCAGATATATATATGCATGATGCGGACTATTTGAGAGTAAGTAATCTAACCCTTGGATATCATTTCGACAAACTGTTGAAGAAAACCAATTTTATTAAGAGGGCTTCCGTATATGTTTCTATTAACAACTTATACACCTTTACTAAATATGATGGTATGGATCCTGAAAGAGGTTGGTCTGGAAATGATGCAAAAGATAATGGTATATATTATAATTATGGATGGGCTGGAGGCGTAGATTTAGGATTATTCCCTCTTCCTCGTACAGTAATGTTTGGTGTTAATATAACTTTATAATTATTGAATATGAAAAAAATAGTATATATAATATATGCTTTATTGCCTTTTTTTATTAGCTGCGAAGATCAGCTAGATACAAAAAATCTCTATCAAAAAGACTTGGACAGTTTTTACAGTTCACCTAAAGATATAGATGAGGCAATGAACGGAGTTTACAGTGCACTTTATGTTGATGGTGTTTTCAGTGAAGAGCATTGTGCTGCAAACTTATTAGATGACTGTATGTTGGGTGGAGGAGGCCCTGACGACGTAAATGCTAAGAATGTTGATGATTTCAAAGATCCGGTTGAAGATACCTACAAATCACTTTGGGTAGAAACATACAATGGAGTCTATAGAGCGAATGCCATTATTGAAGCAGTTCAATCCAAAGATTTCTCTTCTTATTTTAAGACTAAAGAAGAGACAGACGAATTTTTAAACAATACTTTAGGCGAAGCTTATTTCATGAGAGGGTTCTTGATGTACAGAGCTGCCAGATTCTTTGGAGGAATGCCTCTAATTCCTACAACAAAAGCTGACCGTAAAGTACCTCGTGCATCTTTTCAAGAGACATTCTCGTTTATTGCAGAAGATTTTCTTAAAGCTATAGAGCATTTGCCTCGGATTAAAGGCACTGATCTTCCGTTGGAAGACTACGGACATGCTAATCTTTGGGTAGCAAAAGCTTATCTGGCACGCACATATCTTTTTTATACAGGTTACATGACTAATATAGAAGGTACTGCAACCAACGACATCCCTCTTGCCGAAGGAAGTCTGACAAAAGATAAAGTGGTAAAAGAACTTGAAGATGTAAGAGATAATAGTGGCTATGAATTAACTCCTGATTTTAGAAACTTATGGCCGTATGCTTATGTAAATGAAAATGCAAAGAATTTTGATCCAAAATTTGATTCCCAAAACCCTCCATTACCTTGGGCTGATAAACTTGGACTGAAATGGGTTGGACAAGATGGACCAAAATCAACAATAGGTACAGGAAACAAAGAGGTAATGTTTGCTTTGCGTTATGGTTTGGCAAATTGGAGTATTGGTCAAAAATACAACAACCGTATTCCTTTATTCTTCGGTATTCGCGGAAACTCTATGGTGCCATTCGGTGAAGGATGGGGATGGGGAACCATTCATACTGCTTTCTATAATTCATGGGCAGACGGAGACTTACGCAAAGAGGCTTCTGTAATAAACCTGTCTAAGAAAAGCTCGGATGATGGAGCAGCAAATTGGCAGAGCAGTAAAGGAGATCAAGAAACAGGTCTTGTAAACAGAAAATATACTACTCTCCAGCATAATGGAAAGCGAGGTAAAGATGAAGAAAGTATCAAAGGGATGTTCTACTATTTATACAATATGGTGAATGGAGATCCAATGCAGTTGTGGGCTGCACAGGACTTCTATTATCTAAGATTTTCAGACATTTATTTAATGCACTCTGAGCTTACTGAAACAGCTGATGGTATAAACAAGGTACGTGCTCGCGTGAGTTTACCTCCTGTTGCTTATTCTCTAGATGCACTTAAAAATGAACGTAAATATGAGTTCGCATTCGAAGGGCTTCGCTGGTTCGACCTCGTTCGTTGGGGAGATGTAGCGAAAGCAGACAAAAATTATTACGGTACAGAGATTGATGTGAATAACTCGGGAAGTACAGGGAAATATAAAGTAACTTACCGTACTGAAACTAAAGGCCTTGTTACTATACCTGAATCTGAAGTACGTCTGTCAAACGGAGTTTATACACAAAATCCGGGATGGTGATTTTTAATACAATAAAAAATAGAAAAATATGAATATAAATATTTTTAAAGGAATAAAATCAGCTTCTATACTTTTTTTGTTGATTTTCATATATGCTTGTTCTCCTATTGAAGATAGGGACGAATTAAGTAATAGTTTCTCTGCGGACAATATTGTTCTGGAGGCAACTCAATCTACTCCCGGAGGCAACAAAGTTTCTATAAAAATGGCAACCAAGGGAGTTACCGGATATTGGGATTACATACTTAATCAAAAGTATACAGATGAGATTAAGGATATTATATTCCCATTTACTGGAGAACATACCCTATCTTATTATGTAACTACGCCTTATATATCGTCAGGTGTTGATAATCCGGAGTATATCAAAAAGACCATAAATATTAAGATCACACAGCTTGATACTCCTCTTCCTGAAGCCTATTATGCTTTGGTTGGAGAAGATCTGAGCGGTAAATCATGGGTTTTTGACGGAACTTTGGGAGATAATAAAGTGTGGTGGGCAATGACAAATCCTGAAAATTCAGGAGATATCTGGTGGAATGCAGGGGGCATAAATCAAGCTACTCCTGAGGGGTATACAGGACATATGACATTTGATGTTACTGGAGGGTTGAATTTTACGACTTATTTATCACCAAGCGACGTAAGCCCGAAGAAAGGTTCGTATACTTTCAATGCCGATTTTACGAAACTTTATATCAAAGGAGAAACTAATATTTTGGGATCAGATCATACTAACTCACGTAATAATAAAGAGTTCCAAATCCTCGAGCTAACTAGTACCAGATTGGTATTATGGGTACCACATGCTTTGGGAGGAACTGGCTGGATATGGGCATTTAAACCACAAGAGAAGAAGTAAGTCTCAGACTTTTAAGATAAGAATGGAATGAGAATAAGTTGATAGAAGCCTGTTTTCGGGTATAGCTTGAAAGCAGGCTTCTTATTCTTTATATATTCTAACTCTAAGATCCTCCTATTTTTTTAGAAAAAGCGAATAATAATGATAAGATATTATATTACACTACTAGCAATAATACCCATATTTCTTTTTGCTTGTGGAGATTCAGAGAAAGATCCCGCACCAGTTACTGTGTTTGATATAACATTTGAGCCGACTCAATTGACTTTTACAAGCGATGTTGGAGAGAAAGAAATAATAATAAAATCAAACAGGTACTATACAATTTCGTCGAACCAATCGTGGTGTACAATCACACCTACGGTAGGCTATGCCGATGAGACTACAACTATAAAAGTAAATGTAACAACCAATAACACGACATCAGAACGTACAGCTACCTTAACCTTTAGTAGAGGTGCTGACAAAAAAGAATATATCATCAAGCAAGAGGCAGGTAAAGAAGTCAATTATGTTCCTTCGGGATACACCCTTGTTTGGCAAGATGAATTTAATGATCCAAGAACAAATGAAGGGAAAGCAGTCCTTCCCAATTCAACCGAATGGTTTTATGAAACGGCTGCCCCGGGTTGGGTAAACAATGAGTTGCAAACTTATATTGCAGGTCATAGAGGAACAGATACCTGTGCCATGATATACGATGGTTCACTGAAAATAATTGCTAAAAAGATTGGAAAAGAGATATTATCTGCTCGTGTGAATACAAATAAAAGTTGGCAGTACGGATATTTTGAAGCACGATTGAAGCTTCCGGGAGGAAAAGGTACTTGGCCGGCTTTCTGGATGATGCCTAAAAATTTCACGGCTTGGCCCGATGATGGCGAAATTGATATTATGGAATATGTAGGTTATCAAAAAGATGTAACACACTCTGCGATTCATACTAAATCTTACAATCATAGTATAAATACCCAAAAAGAGGCAGAAAAAGCGGTTGCGGATCTCGAGACTGAGTTTCATGTATATGCCCTTGAGTGGACGGCAGATAAAATAACGACATATATAGATGGTAAAGTTGTTTTTACTTTCGAAAATGATAAAAAAGGGAACAAAGATACCTGGCCCTTTAATGCCCCGTTTTATCTCAAGCTAAACCTTGCATGGGGAGGCAATTGGGGAGGAGCTCAGGGTGTTGACGAATCAGCCTTGCCGGCTACTTATGAGATTGATTATGTAAGAGTATATCAAAAAGAATAAAATATATGATAATTAAAAAATTAGGATTGTTAGGTATATCCGTATTGTTTGGTTTGTATTCAACATGTTTGGCTCAAGACAATCTAGAAAAACGTATTGAAAACCTCCTTTCAAAAATGACCCTTGAAGAAAAGATAGGGCAAATGAATCAGGTTAGTTTCTTCGCTGTAGACGATAAGGCTATAGCTCAATATAGCGAAGATGATATGAATACCTTCCTCGAAAGAATGGGCATTGCCGGTGGTCAGGGGCAGAAAAAGACTTCGCAGATGACCAAGACTGAAAAGGTTGCTCTCATCCGGCAAGCTGCGGCGCAGATGTTGGATAATAGCATCATTCAGCCTATTAAGGCGGGTGGGATAGGCTCTTTACTGAATGTTACCGATCCGGAAATGGTTAACAAGCTTCAGAAAGAAGCGATGGAAAACAGCCGGCTGGGTATTCCTCTGATTATAGGACGTGATGTAATTCACGGATTTAAAACAATATTTCCAATTCCATTAGGGCAGGCAGCTTCTTTCAGTCCACAAATAGTGGAAGAGGGGGCACGTGTTGCTGCCGTAGAAGCTCGTTCTACAGGAGTGACATGGACATTCGCTCCGATGCTTGATATATCTCGTGATGCACGTTGGGGACGTATAGCCGAAAGTCTTGGGGAAGATCCATATCTGGCAGGTATACTGGGAGCTGCTATGGTAAAGGGATTTCAAGGAAATGGAAATCTCAATGATCCGAATTCTGTTGCTGCATGTGTAAAGCATTTTGTGGGATATGGCGCAGCCGAAGGCGGACGTGACTATAACAGTACAAATATACCTCCGATTTTATTGCACAATGTATATCTGTCTCCATTCCAACAGGCAATTAAAGCAGGTGCTGCAACAGTTATGACTTCATTTAATGATAATGATGGTATTCCTGCTTCGGGGAATAGTTATATACTGAAAAAGGTTTTGCGTGACGAATGGAAATTTGATGGATTTGTTGTTTCCGATTGGGCTTCCATGACAGAGATGATCGCTCACGGATTTGCTAAGGATGGCAAGCAAGTAGCTGAAATATCAGCCAATGCGGGTCTGGATATGGAAATGGTTAGCGGTTCGTATGTTCAGTATTTGCCGCAATTGGTAAAAGAAGGAAAAGTTTCGGTAGAAACGATAGATAATGCGGTGCGTAATATACTCCGTATCAAATTCGGGATGGGGCTGTTCGAAAACCCTTATGTAGATATCAAAAAAGAATCTGTTTTATACGCAGATGCACATCTAAAAGCAGCAAGACAGGCTGCTATAGAGTCCGCTATCTTGTTGAAGAATGATAATAATATATTACCCTTGTCTCGGAGCAAAAAGGTGGCTATTATAGGACCAATGGCAGATGCGCCACACGATCAGATGGGAACATGGGTTTTTGACGGAGATAAGAATTACACAGTAACTCCTGTTGCTGCACTCAAAGGAGAATATAAAGATGTTAATTATGTGTATGAACAAGGATTAGCATATTCCCGTGATAAAAGTACAGCCAATTTTGAGAAAGCAAAACAAGCTGCAGCCTCGGCTGATGTGGCTGTAGTTTTCTTGGGAGAAGAAGCAATCCTTTCGGGAGAAGCTCACTCTTTATCCAATATCAATCTGATAGGATTACAATCAGACTTGCTGAAGGCGGTAAAAAGTGCAGGTAAACCTGTAGTATTAGTCATTATGGCAGGTCGCCCACTGACGATAGAGCGAGATCTTCCGTATGCCGATGCTGTGTTATTTAACTTCCATCCCGGAACAATGGGAGGCCCTGCTATTCTCGATCTATTATTCGGGAAAGCTAACCCAAGTGGAAAGCTTCCAGCTACGTTTGTACGTGAGGTGGGACAGATACCGATGTATTACAATCACAACAATACAGGACGTCCGGCTCCTGAAAAGGTGATGACACTCGATGATATTGCGCTCGAAGCAGGACAGACCTCTCTTGGTAATACATCCTTTTACTTAGATTCGGGTAAAGATCCGCTGTTTCCTTTCGGATATGGACTTTCTTATACGACATTCGAATATTCAAATATAACGCTCTCCGCTTCAACCATTCCTATGGATGGTACACTGACAGTAAAAGCAACTCTTAAAAATACAGGAAGTGTAGATGGAACAGAGGTTGCCCAACTGTATGTACAGGATATTGTAGGCTCTGTTGTACGCCCTGTAAAGGAATTGAAAGGCTTTCAACGAGTAGCACTGAAAGCAGGAGAGACAAAAACAATTGAATTTAAACTTACAACTGATGACTTAGCATTCTACGGTCGAGATTTAGTAAAGAAGGCTGAAAAAGGTGATTTTAATGTTTGGGTAGGCGGTCATAGCAACGCTACCCTAAAGGGTACTTTCTCTGTGACAGAATAAAGTACAACAAGAGGCTGTCTTATCTAAGAATGGTAACGGATTTTTAAGACAGCCTCTTCTTATGTCAAAATGCAATTATAATATAAAAACTATGAGAAAATTATTTTACTTATTGCCCTTGCTTATAATCTTTCTATCCTGTCAATCGAAGAAGGAAGAGAAACAATCCTCCGATCGTTTCATCCGTGTAGAGGGACCTGATTTGATAAAGCCCGATGGTAAAAAGTTTCTTATTCAAGGAATCAATTTGGGTAACTGGCTTAATCCCGAAGGATATATGTTTTTCTTTCAGGATGCAAGCTCATATCGCCTGATCAATGAGGCTTTTTGTGAAATGGTTGGGCCTGATTTTACAAATTGGTTTTGGAATGAATTTAAAAAGAATTATATAACAGAAGACGATATAAAATATATCAAACAAACCGGTATGAATTCAGTGAGGATACCGTTTCATTATAAACTCTTTACGAATGAAGATTATATGGGACAGGCTTCCGATCATAACGGTTTTGGAATGATAGATCAGGTAGTGGAGTGGTGTCGTCAAGAAGGTTTGTACGTTATACTGGATATGCATGATGCTCCGGGGGGGCAAACCGGAGATAATATTGATGATAGCTATGGATATCCTTGGCTGATGGAAAGTGAGCCGAGCAAAGAGTTGTTTTGTGATATATGGAAAAAAGTGGCAGAGCATTATGCTAATGACACCATCATACTGGGTTATGACCTGTTGAATGAGCCCATAGCACATTATTTTCTCGAAGAACATGCTCATCTGAACGATTCGTTAGAGCCGCTATACAAAAGATGTGTAGACACGATCCGCATGGTAGATAAGAATCACATTGTGTTGCTTGGCGGAGCACAGTGGAATGGAAACTTCAAGGTGTTTAAAGACTCTAAATTTGATGATAAACTGATGTATACCTGTCATCGCTACTGGTGCGACACATTGCAGTCTAATATTCAGGATTTTGTGCAGTTTAGAGATAGCGTGAATTTACCAATTTATATGGGCGAAACGGGCGAAAATACAGACCAGTGGATTGCCGGATGGACACGCCTGATGGAGCGTAATAATATAGGATGGCATTACTGGCCATATAAGAAAATGGTTCCGAATAGCTGTATGGTAACGATACCTAAGCCCGAAAACTGGGATGTGATAGTAGAATACACCAAGCAAGACAGGGGAAATTTTGCAAAAATACGAGCAGCAAGACCAAATCAAGAGGTGGTGAAAAAAGCGATGACTGATTTGCTGGAAAATATGAAATTTAAACATTGCAAGAAAAACGCCGGATACATTTCCGCATTGGGCATGAAGCCCTGATGTTGGGTCTGAAAATATAATCTCCTCGCTTAGTGATTAAGCATTTATTGTAAATAGAGATTGGGAAAGGGATTACGTTATAGAAATATAGTAGTCCCTTTCATTTTTTACTCCTCGTCTTTTTGCTCTTTTTTATATTCCATCGACATGGCAATGGTACCATATAAAGTAAGTATAGCGGCAATAAGTATGGTGACTACCCATCCTGTAATATTTACAAACATCAGATAGGCTGATACGCACATCAGCAGTGCCGCAAACACCATTATATTGAAGAGTCGCTTCCCTCGGAAGCTCTTTCCCGGATAAGGCGTCGTAAAGGTAATGGCTGTATACCCCACAGCTCCAGCTATCAGTATATATTTGGCTATTTCGGGCTGGAAATAATAAATAATTGCAGCTAAAAGAATTAGTATAGCTGATATTTGAAACAGGATGTTTTTAAGCTTAGGATTTTGCTTCATTACAAAATTAGATATGTTATTCTACCACAAAGACATCTTCATCGTCTTTTTTAAGCAGGTAGTTTTCGCGTGCGAATTTTTCGATCTGGTCTTTATCAGATTCCAGCAACTTCAATTTTTCCTTATCTTGTTCCGTTTTCTCACGGTAATAATCTATCTGACTATTCAACTCCATTATTTTTGCATCGTATCCAAAGCGGGCAAATATATTACTATCGCTGATAAAGAATGCAAAAAATATGATTACCAATATAATAAGTAACTGTACTTTTGTATATCTGGTAATAAGATAGTTGAATATAGATTTGAAAATCTTCATAAAAACCAAAAACAATTAAGATAATCCGGATGTACTATACTCCGTCTACAAAGATATATATTTGTAGTTATAAATAAATGAAATAAGGTTAAAAGATATTCTTTATGGATATCAGCTTATCAATATAGCAGGATGGCAAAAGAAGATAATATAGTCAGGAAATACAGGAATTATCTATTGTTGGAGAAATCATTATCGCCCAATTCCATTGATGCATATATGACTGATTTGGCTAAACTGTCAGGCTTTCTCCAAAATGAGAATCTGAAAGTAGAAGACGTTACGCTCGATAATCTGCAACAGTTTGTAGCTCAGTTGTATGATATAGGAATAAATGCACGTTCTGTAGCAAGGATCATCTCAGGGATAAAGTCGTTTTATGATTTCTTGGTGTTGGATGGCTATATGCAAAACGACCCGACCGAATTGCTTGATAGCCCGAAGATCGGATTGAAGTTACCAACCGTACTTGCTCTTGACGAAATAGAAAAATTAATGTCGGTGATCGATCTGTCAACAAAAGAAGGACAACGCAATCGTGCAATCTTAGAAACCCTCTATAGTTGCGGTTTGCGTATATCGGAACTTACTACACTCAAATTCTCCGATCTGTTTTTTGATGAAGGTTTTATCAAGGTACAAGGCAAGGGGAGTAAGCAGCGTCTTGTCCCTATATCGCATACGGCAATCAAGGAAATAGAAAAATATTTGATATACCGCAAGGAAATAAATGTAAAGAAAGGTTCGGAGGATGCCCTCTTTCTAAGCAACAGAGGTACTGCGATATCCCGTATTATGGTCTTTCATTTCATTAAAGAATACGCTATACAGGCCGGCATAAAGAAAACGATCAGTCCGCATACCTTCCGCCATTCGTTTGCGACGCACTTGCTTGAAGGTGGGGCAAATATCAGAGCCATTCAGTTGATGCTCGGACACGAAAAGATCACCACTACCGAGATCTACACGCATATGGACAGAGAGTATTTGCGTCAGGAAATCATAGAACATCACCCACGTAATAGGCGATAGAGACTTATATAAAATAGGCTGTCCTAAAAGTAAAATTACATAACCATAGAGCTACTCTCTTTGCCATTCTGAATGTAATGAAGAATCTTGACTCTCGGGACACGAGATGTTTCACTTCGTTCAACATGACAAAGAGGATGTAAAAAATACTTTTAGGACAGCCTATTTTATTCTTTCTATTCTTTTAATCGTGCTGCGTAACCCCTTTCCAACTATCAGTTCTGAAAGGTGCGGCAGGCAATCCTTCTTCGTTAAACAGATTCACATCAGGATTATTCGCCCAAGAATAGCGTACAGCCACAGGATTAGCTATCTTCTCTGAATAAACCACCACTTTATCTCCGTCGATATAAGCCTTCGCCCATTCAAATTTCTGATCTGCTCCTGCAATGGCAAAACCTTCAACGTATCCGTACTTGTTCTTTACGCATAGCCCTTTGCCTGTGTTGTTGTACGAAATGATTGCTTTATTACCTTCAATATTCATTGCCTTAAATGTAGGACCTGAATATACGATATCTTTCTTGCCATAATCTTTATTGAGTGCGATAAGAGCAAGGCGAAGACCAACATCCTGTTTGTTGCGAGGGTGAATGTCATCTGCATCGCCTATATCTGTAATCACAGCTTCACCTGTTTGAGAAAGAGAAAGTGTCATTGTTTGGGCTTCACGCAATTCCGCCCATTCGCTATTCACCGGCTTGTCGTCCTTTGCCGTATAGCTAGCCAGCTGTACCCAGTAGAATGGGAACTCGTAGCCCCATTTTGTACGCCAGTTGTTTATCATTGTGGGGAATAGGGTACGGTAATTGTAAGCCTGCGATGCATTATTTTCTCCCTGATACCAGATAGCTCCTTTGATGGCTAATCCGGTTATAGGGTTTATCATGCCGTTGTATAGCAGCGAATAATACATATTCGGAGAAATATCGATAAACTTATACATTCTGTTGGTTACGGCTTCTTTGTATTGCCATTCTCCGGCCAAAGGGTATTGTTTGCCTTGCACTTGCAGATACATTTGTTCAGCTTTTCCATATATACCGCCGCCGCCACCGTTATCGGTGATTTTTACAACAATGGTATTGTCTCCACTTTTTAGTACATTTTCCGGTATCTTGTAGCTCCTCTTCACTGCATAACCTTCTGTTTCTCCAATTTTTATGCCGTTTATCCATACAATGTCATTGTCGTCTATTACGCTTAAGTCTATTGTTGCAGCTTTTCCTTCACTTTCTTTTGGTAGTGAAATGTTATATTTGAACCATACGATACCATCAACATTGCCTATCACATTTTCCCACATCTGCGGCAATTGCATCTTGTTCCACGCTGAGGTATTGAATGAAGGGTCGTACCATTTTTCACTGATGCCCGGATCGTTATTCAGTGCATTCAGATATTGGGCTTTGTTTTCTTCATTGGTTTTGGCAAACTCATCAAAGTTGTCAACCTTAAAGTCTTTGTATCTTTCTCTGAATTTCTCGGGAAGGCTGTTAAAAGCATCACTACTTGTCCATGTTTCTATATCTGTTCCTCCCCACGAGGAGTTGATAATCCCTACAGGAATGTTCAGTTCTTTATTCAATTTGCGCGCAAAAAAGTATGCAACGGCAGAAAACTCCGATACTGTTTGAGGGGAACATACCTGCCATGTTCCGCCTAGATTGTCTTTGGGTTTCATGCTGATATCTTTCACTACGTTGAACGCACGTATCTGAGGGTAATTGGCATCCTTTATTTCCTGTTCATAATTATAAACTGACCCCCATCCGTGTACAGCCATTTCCATGTTCGATTGTCCCGAACATAGCCATACTTCACCGATAAGGATATCATTCAATGTGATGCTATTCTTCTTTCCTTTTACTTCCATTGTATAAGGACCGCCATACGATACAGGATTGAGTGTTGCAACCCAAGCTCCGTTCTTATCAGCCTTTACTTTTTTTATTTGATTCAGGAAGTGTACTTCAACAGCTTCATTCTTGTCAGCCCAACCCCATATTTTGATAGGTTTGTCACGCTGAAGAACCATGTTGTTGGAGAAGATGTTAGCTAGTTTTACTTCTGCGTGAAGTACTGATGCAAAGCACAAAAAGCAGAAAAAGGGTAAGAGTAATGTTCTTTTTGTCATGGTATTAAATCTTTTCTGTAAAAATAAACATTAAAAATTTATTTTTAAAGCAAATGTGAAACAAGTATTTTTCTCTTGCCTTGTTAAGGCTCACAGGTATTCATTATCAGTGAAACAAAAAAAGTTTATCTTTGTTATAATATTCGGATCCCAACTAAAAAACAACATAAAATTCATATGAATTACTTTAATTATAAAAGACGTCTGTCATCCGAAACCAGAATAGGGAATACTCCACTGGGCGGAAATAACCCTATCAGGGTACAGTCGATGACAAACACCAATACGAACGATACAGAAGCAAGTGCCGAACAGGTAATAAGAATAGTAGAAGCCGGAGCCGACTATGTGCGCCTTACAGCACAGGGGGTTCGCGAAGCTGATAATCTGAAAAATATAAAAGAAGTGGTGCGTGGGCGAGGATATAATACTCCGCTCATTGCCGATATACACTTCAACCCTCGTGCAGCCGAGGCCGCAGCTAAGGTTGTAGAAAAAGTGCGGATCAATCCGGGAAACTTTGTAGACAGAGTAAAAACGTTCGAAACATTTGAGTATACCGATGAAGAATATGCTCAGGAAATAGATAAAATACGAGCTAAACTCGTTCCTCTACTTGATATCTGTAAAGAACATAAGACAGCTATCCGTATCGGAGTAAATCACGGTTCTCTCTCCGATCGTATTATGAGCCGCTATGGTGATACACCTGAAGGAATGGTAGAATCCTGTATGGAATTTTTACATATCTGCCTCGAAGAAAGATTTAAGGATATTGCCATTTCGATGAAGACATCAAACACGGTGGTAATGTCGAAGGCTGTACGCCTGCTGATTGCCCGTATGGAAAAAGAAGGTCTTAATTTTCCTTTGCATTTGGGTGTAACCGAGGCCGGAGACGGTGAAGACGGACGTATCAAGTCAGCGGTTGGTATAGGCTCGCTTCTTTCGGATGGAATCGGAGATACGATTCGTGTATCGTTGAGTGAAGACCCTGAGTATGAAGTGCCGGTTGCTCGTAAGCTGATAGCATATATTAAGCAAAAAGAAAATCATCCTGAAATAGTAGCCACAGCAAGCGATAAGTTCTCTCCTTTTTCTACTGACAGACGTGAGACGTATGTAGTCCGAAATATAGGAGGTGATAGTGTTCCTGTTGTCATTTCAGATCGTTCGCAAGGTAATTTTGAGCTAAATAGCCATTTCTTGCCTGATTATTTATATGTAGGCAAGGAGCTTCCTATTGCTGCACCTCGGGCAATTCCTTCTATTATAGACTTTGAGGGCTGGAAAGGTGAGAAAAATACTTATCCGTTGTTTGATAAATCGAATTGGAATAAAATCAGCGAAACAGATTCGGCTATAAAATTCCTCCGCTTGTCTTATCCTGAGTTGGATAAAGATATTTTAGCATTGTTGAAGAATGATAAGTCTATCGTTGTTATTCTTTCTACCGATCATATCAACGGAGTAGGCGAACAGCGTGCTTTTATCCACGCATTGATGAATAACGATTGCGATACACCTGTTGTTCTCAATCGCCGCTATACAGAAAATGAGTCGGAAGACATTCAGATAAAAGCCGCAGCAGACTTCGGGACATTGTATCTCGATGGATTTGGGAATGGCATTATGTTGCAGAACGAAGGAGCAATTCCTCTAAAAAATATCGATGCGTATATGTTTGGTATTTTGCAGGCATCACGAGTGCGTACAAGCAAAACCGAATATATTTCGTGTCCGAGCTGTGGACGTACCTTATTTGATCTACAAACAACCGTTGCATTGGTGAAAGGGGCAACTTCGCACCTGAAACATCTTAAAATAGGTGTGATGGGATGTATTGTCAATGGTCCCGGAGAAATGGCTGATGCCGATTATGGCTATGTAGGTGCAGAGAAAGGCAAAATTTCTCTTTACAAAAAGAAGAACCTAATAGAGAAAAATATTTCTTCAGCGGAAGCTGTAGAACGTCTTGTTCAGCTTATAAAAGAAAATGGTGATTGGGTAGAGCCCGAAAACTAAAAAATTATAAAAATAGAGCAGCAGAGGATACATCGTTTCCCCTGCTGCTCTCTTTTTATACTATATCCTCAGATTTACACTAAAATCCCTCAATTCCTTTTATATATAAAAATAGAACATATAAATTATGCTCTGAAAGCTTCATTATTAATTCGTTTAAATCTGAAGAAATAACTATATTTGCGCCAATAAAAAATTGCAAGATATTCGGCTATGGAATACAACTTTAAAGAAATAGAAAAACGTTGGCATCAATATTGGATTGATAATAAAACTTACAAAGTAAAAGAGGATAAAAGCAAACCTAAATATTATGTCCTTGATATGTTCCCTTATCCCTCAGGAGCAGGGCTGCATGTAGGGCATCCGCTCGGATATATCGCATCCGATATATATTCCCGCTACAAAAGGCTGAAAGGTTTCAATGTTCTCCATCCAATGGGTTATGATGCTTACGGACTTCCTGCCGAACAATATGCTATACAGACAGGGCAGCATCCTGCCATTACTACGGCACAGAATATAAACCGCTACCGTGAGCAGTTGGATAAGATTGGCTTCTCATACGATTGGAGCCGTGAGATTCAGACCTGCGACCCCAGATATTATAAATGGACGCAATGGGCATTTATCCAAATGTTTAACAGCTACTACTGCTATGATGAAAATCAGGCACGCCCGATTGCGGAACTAATCGCAGCTTTCGAACAAGTTGGTACAGAAGGTTTAAATATAGCTTGCAGCGAAGAATTGCAATTTAGCGCTGCCGACTGGAAATCATATACCGAAAAACAAAAGCAAGAAATATTGCTCAACTACCGTATAGCCTACCGTAGCGAAACAACTGTAAACTG
This sequence comes from Dysgonomonas mossii DSM 22836, assembly GCF_000213575.1. GTDB lineage: Bacteria > Bacteroidota > Bacteroidia > Bacteroidales > Dysgonomonadaceae > Dysgonomonas > Dysgonomonas mossii. The sequence continues at coordinate 145,553 of NZ_GL892004.1, read as the reverse complement.
GTGTCAGGCTTTAGGAACTGTGTTGGCTAACGATGAGGTTATAAATGGCTTGTCGGAGCGTGGGGGATACCCTGTAGAACAACGCTTGATGCGCCAGTGGAGCTTGCGTGTGTCGGCCTATGCACAGCGTTTGCTCGAAGGTTTGGATAAAATAGACTGGAGTGATTCTATCAAAGAAACACAACGCAACTGGATTGGGCGTAGCGAAGGTGCAGAAATGAAATTCAAAGTAAAAGATTCGGATGTTGAATTCGAAATCTTTACTACCCGTGCCGATACCATCTTTGGTGTTACATTTATGGTACTTGCTCCCGAAAGCGAATACGTTCCTCAGGTGACAACAGCGGAGCAAAAGGCTGAAATAGAGAAATATCTGGATGCTACAAAACGCCGTACTGAGCGTGATCGCCTGATGGATAAAAAAATATCAGGAGTATTCACCGGTTCGTATGCTATAAATCCTCTTAACGGCAAAGAAATACCGATCTGGGTTTCTGACTATGTACTTGCCGGTTACGGTACAGGAGCAATAATGGCCGTACCGGGACACGATAGCCGTGACTATGCTTTTGCTAAACATTTCGACTTGCCGATTATACCTTTGATTGAGGGGTGTGATGTTTCGGAAGAAAGTTTTGACGCAAAAGAAGGGATCATGATGAACTCAGGATTCCTCGATGGTTTGACTGTTAAAGAAGCGATTGAGAAAACAAAAGAATATGTAAGAGAAAACAAGCTAGGACGTGTAAAAGTAAATTACCGTCTTCGTGATGCTATTTTCTCCCGCCAGCGTTACTGGGGAGAGCCATTCCCTGTATACTACAAAGAGGGTCTTCCTTACATGTTGCCATTAGATAAACTACCTCTTGAGTTACCCGAAGTAGATAAATATTTGCCTACCGAATCGGGAGAACCGCCATTAGGCCGTGCTACTAAATGGGCATGGGATGAAGCCAATGAAAAGGTTGTAGATACTGCTAAGGTAGACCACAAGACAATATTCCCACTCGAGCTAAATACAATGCCGGGATTTGCCGGTTCATCGGCATATTATCTGCATTACATGGATCCATATAATGATCAGGAGCTGGTTTCGAAAGAAAAAGATGAATACTGGCGCAATGTTGATTTGTATATCGGTGGTACAGAGCATGCTACGGGTCACTTGATATACAGCCGTTTCTGGGATAAATTTTTATTCGACATAGGCGTTTCGTGTGAAGATGAGCCATTCAAAAAGCTGATTAATCAGGGTATGATACAAGGGCGTAGCAGCTTGGTATATCGTATCAACGGAACAAATACATTTGTCTCTTATAACCTGAAAGATGAATATGAAACTTCAGAAATCCATGTGGATGTAAATATTGTGCATAATGATGTGCTTGATATAGATAGATTCAAAGCATGGAGACCTGAATACGAGACTGCCGAATTTATACTTGAAGATGGTAAGTATGTTTGCGGATGGAATATCGAAAAAATGGGTAAACGATATCACAATGTCGTAAATCCTGACGATGTAGCTGAAAAGTACGGAGCAGACACACTGCGTATGTACGAAATGTTCCTTGGGCCATTGGAGCAGTCCAAACCTTGGGATATGAATGGTATCGATGGTGTTCACCGCTTCTTACGTAAAGTGTGGAGTCTGTTCTATAAAGGTGAAGAGTTTGTTGTTATTGATGAAGAGCCAACAAAGGAAGAGCTAAAATCATTGCATAAGCTCATAAAGAAGGTCTCTGCCGATATCGAATCATTCTCATTCAATACATCTGTTTCAGCATTTATGATTTGTGTGAATGAATTGACTTCTTTAAAATGCAGTAAAAAAGCGATTTTGAAAGAGTTGATTACCTTGCTTGCTCCTTTTGCTCCATTCGTTTCCGAAGAGCTTTGGTCTGCATTGGGCAATACAACATCTGTTTGTGATGCCCAATGGCCTACTTTTAATGAAGAATATCTTGCAGAAGATTCATTCAAATATGGAGTTGCTTTTAACGGTAAGGTTCGCTTCGAACTTGATTTTTCAGCAGATGCCGTGCAGGCTGATGTAGAGAAAGCAGTGTTAAGTCATGAACTGGCTCAGAAATGGCTTGACGGAAAAACACCGAAGAAAGTAATCTTTGTTCCCAAGAAAATGATAAATGTCGTATTGTAATCAATAACAATCCATGCCTAAAAGATATTTAAAGGAGTTTTACTGGAAGGATTACGCAACTATATTTGTTGGACTGGCTCTGTATGCCGTAGGGCTTATTGGTTTTATAAAACCCGGAGGTATTGTTACCGGAGGATTAACGGGGATAGCCCTGCTTGTAGAATATGCTACAAGCAATAAGATTCCTTTGCAATACACCTATTTTCTTGTAAACTGTGGATTGTTGTTTGTGGCTCTTAAAGTTCTTGGTCTTAAGTTTATGATAAAGACCATCTATGGAGTTGTTGTGCTCACTTTTCTGCTTACTATTTGTCAGTCCATGATAACCGAGCCCATTGTGAAAAATGAGCCGCTTCTTTCGGGTGTTATCGGAGGGATGATGTGCGGAGTTGGGATAGGGTTGGTATTCAGTTCGAATGGTAGTACAGGAGGTACGGATATCGTTGTAGCACTTATCAATAAGTATAAGAATATAGCTTTTGGGCGAGGAATGCTTTTGTGCGACTTTGTGATAATTAGTTGTTCGTATTTTGTATTCCAGAATTATCAGACTATTATATACGGGCTTATTGTGATGGGTGTGATGACATATAGTATAGATATGGTTATCAATGGATTCCGTCAGTCGGTTCAGATACTTGTTTTCTCCGATAAATATGAGATTATAGCCACTGCCATAAATCATGAATTGCACCGGGGCTGTACTGTCCTGGATGGTATGGGATGGTATACGAAGAAGCCTACAAAGGTTCTGATTGTCTTAGCCAAACGCAACGAAGCACTGGAAATATTCCGCCTGATTAAAAGTATTGACGAAAAAGCATTTATCTCACAAAGTACTGTTCGGGGTGTTTATGGAGAAGGCTTTGATAAGATAAGGACATAAAATCATGGACTTGAAAGGTAAAAATATCATTCTCACAGGCGCCTCTTCAGGAATTGGGAGAGATATGCTCGATATTTTAGCCTTATATCCGAATGTCAAAATTGTAGCTGTTGCCCGTCATGCTGACCGTATCCCTCAAAAAGAGGGAGTTGTATATCCCTATGCTGCTGATGTAAGCAGTAAAGATGGAGTTGATAATGTATTCAATTATGCTCAGGAAATATTTGATGGCGGAGTTGATGTCTTTATCGCTAATGCCGGTTTTGCTTACCTCGAAAAAATAAATAACCCCGATTGGCAGCATATAGAAGATATTTTCAATCTGAACGTATTTTCCGCTATCTATTCACTGGAGAAGCTAGTAGCTGACAGTAACAATAAAAGAGTTGCATTTGCTTGTACTATATCGGGTGCAGGTCTGGTTTCTTTGCCTGCATATTCGCTCTACTGTTCTACAAAAGCCGCACTACACCATTTTGTGCAAACCTATAGGTACGAACAGTCCGAAAATTTACAAATAACAGCAGTTTACCCTGTTGCCACCCGCACTGAATTTTTTGATAAGGCAACCGGAGAAGATAATACGCCTTTGCCATTTCCTACACAAAACTCACAAACTGTAGCAAAAAAAATTATCAGAGGTATCGAAAAAGGGAAGGGGAATATTTATCCATCCTTATTGTTTCGTTTCTTTTTCCCCATTGGAAGGGCTTTCCCTCTTTTCCTGAAAATATATTCCGGGTTGGAAAAGCTGAAGGTTAGAAAATGGTTGTAATTACAGAATTTAAATCTAATAGAGTAAATAATATGTCAGATATATGTAAAAATTGTAGTACTCCTATCTCCGGGAAATATTGTTCAAACTGTGGGCAATCAACAACTACTGAACGTATTAATTTCCATTATATTATCCACGAAATACAGCATAGTGTTTTTCATGTAGATAGAGGAATTTTGTATACGATAAAAGAACTCATTACGAGACCCGGTGAGTCTATTCGCGAATATTTATCGGGTAAAAGGATTACCCATTTCAAACCGTTTTCATTTATTCTTATTTTAGGGACTATATATGGATTTATATGTTTTTTTCTAAAAGTATATCCTGAAAACTCATTTGCCTATCTTCAGACAGATGCTGCAGCCAATAATTACAGTCAATTGGTTTTCGATTGGATGTATGGGCATTATTCTTTTGTTATGCTGGCTTTTATTCCATTTTATGCATTAGCATCCTATATCGTATTTAAGAAGTCAGGCTACAATTTTGTGGAGTTTCTTGTAATAAGCTCATATATAGTAGGAATGCAGATTCTAATTCTTATTTTAACTTATCCTATTTATTACTTTACACTCTCCGTATGGGTTGTCATGCTGATTTTTTTATTTTGCTATTTATATCACTTTTGGGTATATATACAATTGTTTGGTCAAGATTCATGGATAAAAGCTGTATTTAAGACATTTATGAGCATGACGATATCATTTTTATTTATTGTAATAGCTTCTTTTTTAGTTACATTTGGATTGATCTTCATCAACTCTCGATAGAGATCTTTTAAGGTTTTAATCCTTTCTTCTTGTTTTTATAATATTCAAGGAGCTTATATCCCATAAGCCCGATTGCTATTCCAAATAATATACCGCAAATAACATCGATAGGATAATGCTTGGCAAGATAGATGCGGCTATATGCGACAATTGTAGCCCAAATTATTGCCAGATAACCATAATACTTAGAGCCGGTCTTACGGAATAATAAAAGGAAAAAAGTAGCCATCGTAAACGTTGTTGCAGAATGGGATGAGAAGAAGCTTGTGCTTGAGCTATATCTTTCTATTGCATGTATAATACCTGTCCAATCTTGATTGTGTATCGGACGTGGACGTTCTACCATCATCTTAATAATATTGGTTAATAATGCACTTGCACCGATAGAAAGCAGAAAAAAAGTAACAGATGTTTTCCTCCATGTCTCTAATCTGTAATAGATAAATACAGCCATCAGAATACACATAATCACCCAGAAATGGTACGAACTGAAAAATAACATAACAGGGTCGAGCCAACCCATATGTTTACTGTTCAGATACAAAAAGAGTTCTTTATCCCATTCTATAATTTTGTGGAGCATTGGCGTATATCTTGAAAATGAACCACAAAGAAATATTATTTTACGAATAAAATAAAGAATATTTAAATCTTTTATATTTTTAGTAATTGCAAATCAATCGGTATCTGTCTGTAAATTGAATATATTGATGTAAATTTGCAACTATACATTATGGAAGGAACATTTAATATACACAGGGAGAATATAAATGAAAATGAGAAGGAGTTTGAGAATGCGTTGCGCCCTCTCACCTTTCAGAGTTTTCGTGGACAGAGTAAAGTTGTAGAAAATTTACAAGTCTTTGTGACAGCTGCAAAAATGCGTGGCGAATCGCTCGACCATACGCTGTTGCATGGCCCTCCCGGACTTGGTAAAACAACCCTGTCGAATATTATAGCCAACGAACTTGGTGTCGGGTTCAAGATCACATCAGGCCCTGTATTGGATAAGCCCGGAGACTTGGCTGGACTGCTTACTTCGCTCGAACCAAACGATGTCCTTTTTATAGATGAAATACACCGCCTATCGCCCGTTGTGGAAGAATATCTGTATAGTGCGATGGAGGACTATCGCATCGATATAATGATAGATAAAGGGCCTAGCGCACGTTCGGTACAAATAGAGCTCAATCCGTTTACCCTTGTTGGTGCAACTACTCGTAGTGGTTTGCTTACAAGCCCTTTGCGTGCCCGTTTTGGGATAAACATGCACCTCGAATATTACGATATAGATACCCTTGTACATATTATCTTACGATCGGCAGATATATTGAATGTACCTGCTTCGAAAGATTCTGCTATAGAAATTGCTTCACGCAGTCGTGGTACACCTCGTATTGCAAATGCTTTGCTGCGTCGTGTGCGTGACTTCGCTCAGGTAAAAGGGTCTGGGAAGATAGACAAGGATATCGCTTCTTATGCTCTCGAAGCATTGAATATAGATAAGTATGGATTGGATGAGATAGATAATAAAATATTGCTTATTCTGATTGATAAATTCAAGGGGGGGCCGGTAGGAATTTCCACAATAGCAACCGCACTGGGAGAAGACGGAGGAACGATCGAAGAAGTATATGAGCCGTTCCTTATCAAGGAAGGTTTTATGAAACGTACTCCGCGCGGACGTGAAGTGACAGACCTTGCCTACAAGCATCTGGGAAGGAAGAGAGACAGTGAGCAAGGATTTCTATTTTAAAAGAATAAAACATTGAACTTAGAATTATTTATAGCTAAGCGAATCCATTTTAGTAAAGGCGAAGGAGAGAAAAAAGCCTCTTCACCTGCTATTAAAATCGCTATTGCAGGTGTTGCAATAGGATTGGCAGCTATGATTCTGGCATTGTCTATTGTTATCGGTTTTAAGAAAGAGGTGCGCAACAAGGTTGTTGGCTTCGGCTCTCATATTCAGATTACCAACCTGAATAACACCACGTCTTACGAAACATTGCCGGTAGCTGTTACTCCCGGGCTTTTGGATACATTGAGCCATGAGACGGGTATAGCACATGCGCAAATATATGCTACAAAACCGGGTATCATAAAAACAGATAGTGCATTTCAGGGGATAATTCTAAAAGGAGTAGGGAAAGATTACGATTGGGACTTCTTCAAGAAGAATATGATTGACGGTAAGATCATCAACCCTGATGATACAACAATCACCAATCAGGTTATTATCTCGAAGAATATAGCCGATAAACTTAATCTGAAGACAGGCGATAGTTTTATTTCGTACTTTGTTCAGGAACGCAGTGCCCGTAAGTTTAATATCACGGGTATATACAGCACCAATTTTGAAGATTACGACAAACTGTTTGTTGTAACAGACGTACGGCTTATACAAAGGCTTAATAAGTGGCAACCCGATCAGGTGAGCGGTATAGAGCTGCTCGTTAACGATTTTGACCAACTGGATCAGCTTACACAAAATATCTATTTAGATATGATGACTTATCGGGATGTGGATGGTAATACTTTTCTAACCCGATCTATTAAAGAGATGAACCCGATGATATTCAGTTGGCTCGATCTGTTGGATATGAATGTATGGGTAATCATGATCTTGATGTTTTCTATTTCCGTTTTTACGATGATATCGGGATTGCTTATTATAATCTTGGAGCGCACCAATATGATTGGTATACTTAAAACCCTTGGTGCACGAAATTTTAATATCCGTAAAACATTTCTCTATGTGTCTTCATTCTTGATCCTGAAAGGTATGTTGTGGGGAAATATTATAGCCTTGACTGTGCTGTTGCTTCAACGGTATTTTGGCTTGATAAAGCTAGATCCCAATACTTACTATGTATCCGAAATGCCGGTGGATATAAATATATTACACATTATTCTTATAAACATTGCTACCTTAACCTTGTCGGTATTGGCTATGGTTGGGCCTTCTTATCTGATAGCAAAAATATCTCCTGCAAAATCACTTCGTTTCGAATAAGAGATTATTCGTGATGGTAAGGTTCGTTGTTTAAGATTGTCATTGCTCTATACAGCTGTTCCACAAATATAAGACGTACCATCTGGTGCGAAAAAGTCATGCGTGATAAAGTTAGTTTTTCATTCGCCTTTTGATATACTGCTTCCGAGAAACCATAAGGACCTCCGATGGCAAATATAAGCCGCTTGCTTACGGTATGTGTTTTCTTTTCTATATAGGTGGCAAATTGCATGGAGGTATATTCTTTTCCCTTATCATCCAGCAGAACGAGATAATCTCCCGGCTGTATGTTTTTTAATATCAACTCACCTTCCTTCTCCTTTTGCTGTTCCATCGTAAGGCTTTTGGTGTTTTTTATATCAGGTATAATTTGTATTTCGAAAGGGATATAATGCTCTAACCTTTTCTGGTATTCGTTTATAGCCTCTACAAAATAGCCTGCATCGGTTTTGCCTATAGCGAGAAGAATGATTTTCATACTTTCTAGTTTTTTCATTACAAAAATAGGCAACAATTTCTTGCTGCCTATCCTGTTATATCAAAAATAAGTTGTCTCCTTACTTCGTTGCATCAATTACCCCTCTGAAATAACCTATAGATTCGGCTATTCCCGCTAAAGGGGCTTTCATGTTTCGCTCGTATTCGAGGCTGCAAGCTCCCGAGTATTTTACTTCGCGAAGCATTCTCACAAAAGCAGGAATGTCTATTATGCCCCGACCGATTTCACCTGTCTTTCCGGCTTTAGTTGCTGCGGTTGTATTCTTCATATGGATGTCGAACACTCTGTCGCTGTACTTTTTCAGGTCGGCAATCGGATCATGTCCTGCACGTGCATCATGACCGATGTCGAGACACATTCCGATACGAGGGTCGAGGTCTTTTACATGTTCGTAGATATCAGCTGCATGCGGATATAGTTCGATGTCGGGGCCATGAAGGTGAATGGCATATTTGAAATCATATTCTTTTACTTTCTTGTCTACATAAGGCAGTAGTTCATGGTTGGGAACACCTACAATTAGTTTTACTCCCACACGTTTGGCATAATCAAAAGCTTTGTCCACCTCTTCTTTGGTCTTCATATAGATAGGGCCTACAGCATAACCTGTCACATCATACTTTGCCAGCTTAGCATGGAATGCAGCAATTTCTTCGTCGGTGCTATTCAGCGGAAGATGAAAATCTTTGATACAAAGATAATGCACATCTACCTCTTGCATCATTTTGAGGGTCTCATCCAGATTGAAATTTACAAATGTATATCCGGCTATGGCTACCTTAAATAATTCGCCATCATCTCGTTGCGTTTTCTCGGGTTCATTGGCAAAAAGAATTGTTGTGTGCGCGCACACTAAAAGTAGGAATAATCTTAGTGTTTTACTCATGGGTTACTTTTTTAGATATTTAGATTTTTATTTAAGATCATCACGGTGCACAAATATAACAATTCTCATAGAATAATATATCCTTATACCCAAAGCTTATATCTTTATATTTTATTAAATAGAGCTTATAATAAAAGGAGAATGACACATTTGGATAAAGAGGATTTCAGACGAGGAGTGTATGACGTTGTGAGGAGCATTCCGTATGGTCGGGCTACAAGCTATGGCGCAATAGCTAAAGCTATCGGCTATCCGAATATGTCACGTTTGGTAGGTCGGGTGATGGGAGAATGCAATTCTACTATATCCGGTATTCCGGCGCATAGGGTAGTAAATAGTCAGGGAGTACTCTCAGCCAAAGAAGCATTTGGAAACTCGAACGAAATGCAGAAGCTCTTAGAAGAGGAAGGAGTCAATATTATAAATGACCGAATCATCAATTGGAAGAAAGTATTCTGGGATCCTACCGAAGAGTTGACAATCGAATGATTTCCTTTATAGCAATTCGCTTTCTAAGAATAAAATTATCTAATAGAGTAAGCTTTGATATGCAAAATAAAAGAAAAAGGTAACAACAAAAAACATTTCAAAAAGTGTCACTTTTGTCACCTTTTGGCTATAAAGTGCTGATATATAGCGTTGAGTTCTTTTCGGCTTTTGTCACTTTTTAGATGAATAGTAACTAAAGCATAGAACCAAGTAAAACAATTTATATCTTTGTAAATAAACACAAATAAACGATATGAGAATAATTCCCGATTCAGAACTGATTATAAATAGTGATGGCAGTGTCTTTCACTTACATATAAAACCCAAGCAACTATCAGACAAAATAATAATGATGGGCGACCCCGACAGAGTGAGCCTTACCGCATCTTTTTTTGATAGTATAGAATGTGATATCCAAAGCCGGGAGTTTCATACGATTACCGGAACGTATAAAGGGAAGCGCATTACCGCTCTTTCGCATGGTATCGGCCCCGATAATATAGATATTGTAATTACAGAATTGGATGCGTTGGCTAATGTCGATTTCAAGACACGTGAAGTAAAGAAAGACTTCAAACAGCTGACGATGGTTCGTGTAGGAACATCAGGAGGCTTGCAGCCTCATTGCCCAATCGGTTCGTATGTCGTTGCAGCAAAGTCGATCGGTTTCGACGGAGTACTCAATTATTATGCAAATCGTGATAAAGTGACATTGGGTGACTTTGAGGATACCTTTAAGAAACATGTTGGCTGGAATCCCCAACACTGTGCTCCGTATGTTGTAAAGGCCGATGAGGAATTGGTAGAACGCATAGGGCATGACATGATAAAAGGTGTTACCATATCTGCCATTGGCTTTTATGGGCCACAGGGGCGATATGTGCGTATGCCGTTGGCCAATCCCGATCTGAATAGTAAAATAGAGTCATTCCGGTTTGGAGAAGATTCTATTACCAACTATGAGATGGAAAGCGCACCGTTGGCAGGAATGAGCCGGTTGATGGGGCATAAAGCCATGACTGTATGTACAATAATAGCCAATCGTTTGGCAGGAGAGTCGAATTCAAATTACAAGGGTTCGATAGAAGATTTAATAAAGAAAGTATTGGAGCGTATTTAATGAAGACACAAACAAAAAAGAGGCTCAAGCGTATGTTTTGGGTATTATCAACCGGACTTATTTTAGCGGTTTTAGCAATCCTTTTTGCTAACTGGAAAATTCCTCACGATTCTAAAGGTTTTGTATATAATGAAGTAGATAGCATACCCCCTCAGAAAGCCGCGTTGGTTTTGGGTGCTGCTAAGAATATAGGCAATCGCCCCAATTTATATTTTACATACCGCATTCAGGCTGCAAAAGAATTATATGATGCCGGTAAGGTACAGGCCTTTGTTGTAAGCGGAGACAATAGTCGCAAAGATTATAATGAGGCAGACGATATGCGTGCCGCTCTTGTCGAAGCCGGCGTGCCCGACAGTATTATACATTGCGATTATGCGGGCTTGCGTACACTCGATTCGGTAGTGAGGATGAATGAAATATTTGGTCAGGATTCGTTTATTATCGTGTCGCAAGAGTTTCATAACGAAAGGGCTGTGTTTTTGGCTCAGAATTACGGGCTGACAGCCTATGGATATAATGCAAAAGATTTATCGCTTAACCGCTCGTCATACAGAACTAAAATAAGGGAGTTGTTTGCAAGGGTAAAAGTCTTTGTGGATATCGCTACAGGCAAAGAGCCAAAGTATCTGGGAGAAAAAATTAAAATCTGAAATCTTTTAAGAATTATGGTCTTGCTGATATTAGATGGAAACACTAATTTTGTCGCTTCTTTAAATAAGGTTAATTTAAACAATAATAAATTATATTAATGAAAAAGCTCTTATTCGTGCTCTCTTTATGTGTAGCATGCACCCTTGTATATGCTCAGGACTCAAATAGTGAACTGTTAAAAAAATTAGTAGAGAAAAATATATTGACTCAAAGTGAAGCCGACTCGATACGAGGAAATGCATCGGCAAAAAGTGTATTGGGAAACGGGACTACCGAGAAAATCAGGCAGGCTTTTAATACTCCATACATGCGTTTCGGAGGATATGGATTATTCATGTACAGATATAGCGATGTAGCGAATGTTAAGCATGACTTCGAGCCAAGAGTAATATTCTTATCGATGCGTGGTGAACTGACCAAAAATCTGAAATATTTTATTTTGGCAGAGTTTGTTAACCCAATGCCATACGAGTTTTGGGGAGAATGGACTCCGGCTAAAGAGTTTAATATCAGGTTGGGACAGATGAAGACGCCTCTTTCTCTCGAAAATCAAATATCATTAACCGATATTGAAGGAGTTTTCAATACTCGTTCTATTTCTGCTCTTATCGGAATGGGAGATGATGTACAGAGACAACAAAATAATAAGAATAATACAGGACGTGATGCCGGTGTGATGGCATACGGTAACTTGTTAAAAACGCAAACGCATGACCTACTCGAATATAAGGTAGGTTTGTTTCAGGGGACAGGTATTAATACCACAGAAAATAATAACTCGAAAGACTTCGCTGCAAACTTGATGCTTCAACCCATAAAGAATTTTAGAATCGGTGGAGGGGTATATCTTGGAGAAGCTAAGTATATAAAACCCGGAGAAACAGAGAAGAATGATCATGTTCGTAATCGTTGGATTGCAAGCTCCGATTATCGTTCAGAGAGAGTGTATGCTCGTGCTGAATGGATAAGAGGTAATGATGGCGGTATCAGCAAAGAAGGTCTTCATGGAATGGGGCTATATTATTTTGTTCCTAAAAAGTTCAATGCTTTTGCAAAGGTAGACTATCTGAATCAGAATAGAGACACAAGCAAGGAGGTGATTGATTATACACTGGGCTTGAATTATTATTTTTACGGAGCATGCCGTTTTCAGGTAAATTATACTTACTCAGATTACTCAAAGAGTTGGGGTGAGAAAAATTCGAATGTAGTATTAGGTCAAATGCAGATTGTATTTTGATCAGACATTCACGAAATATGAAAAGGTTATTTCGAAAGGAATAACCTTTTTCAGTACATTTGTATTGATATCTTAAAAAAATATAGTCTGATGAAGATCTGCTACCTTATATTAGCCCATAATAATTTCAGGCATTTAGATCGTCTGATTGATGCTTTGGATGATACGGATAGCACTTTCTATATTCATTTAGACAAGAAGGCAGGGCAGGACTATATCCCTAAAAAGAGTGATGCTACAATTATTCCCACCTCCATTGATATAAACTGGGGGGGGATTTCTATGGTAGAGGCTACATTGGCTCTCTTGGAATTTGGAGTGCAACGTTCCTCTGATGCCGATTATTATATTTTGCTTAGTGGGGTCGATTACCCCATCCGATCCAAAGCTTTCTTGCATAAGCTATTAGAAAAGAGGAAAGAGTATATAGATATTGCACCTCTCCCTGTTCCATACAAGCCGGCCGAGCGTTACGAGTATTATTACTTCGATTACAATCGGCGCAATCTGAAGCATTACAATCCCAAGTTCCTAATTGAGGTGTTGCTTAAAAAGTTGAAGATAAAAAGGAAAGCTCCTTTTCAGATATATGCCGGTTCACAATGGTTTGCTCTTACCCGCGAATGCATCGGATATATTCTGAATACCGTAAAGGATGACAGAAGGTATCTTGATTTTTTCCGTCATACATTAGTGCCTGATGAAGCTTTCTTCCAGACAATTATAGGTAACTCTAGCTTTGTATATAAAACAGAAGCAAACCTTACATATACTGATTGGAATGTTCCTAATCCTCCTGCTACAATAGAGCAGCGTCATGTTGATCTGTTAGAAACTCATATTGAATTCAATGATGAGTTTGGGCAGCGATTCCCTTATTTTGCACGTAAGTTTAATGATGATAGTGAAAGTATTATAGAGAGGATTAGTACCGTACTTTGGAAACAAGATTAGTTTAGTAGAATCCTCTTCTAAGAAATCATATAGCTTAAGCGGCTATTGATTGGTAGTAATTACCAGTTCTTTGCCTTTCTTCAAATCGCTATGAGGTATAAAGTAACCGTCAACTTTTTTACCTCCGTAAGTAATATTGGTAATTTTCCTGCCTGAGTTTTTCTTGCTTACAGAAAACTGAGTGCCATCGCCGAACGTGAATTCTACCTTGTCGAAAAGGGGAACTGATATGATGTACGAAGGGTCGGCAGGGGAATATGTATAAAGCCCGATGGCGTTAAATACATACCATGAAGACATTTCTCCGGCGTCGTCCATTCCGGCAAGAGCCAGTTGATGCTTGCCCATTCCGTAGAAGTGATTGAGGCAGCTATCTAATATGACTTGTGATTTCTCTTGTTTGTCGACAAAATAATATAGGAAAGGGAAGCTATGATCGGGCTGATTTCCGTGGCAATATTGCCCGATAAATCCCGACAGGTTATGTGCCTCATATCCTCCCCAAGGAATAGTAAATAGAGAGTCAACTTTCTTTTCGAAGTCATCTTTACTCTTATAAAGATTAATCAACCCTTTAGTATCGTGTGGTGAAAAGAACGATGATTGCCAGGCATTCGCTTCACGATACAGGTATTCATAGTAAGGGAATTCAGGGTCAAATGGAGTAACCCATTCACCGTTTTCGAGTCGACCTCTCATCAGTTCGGTGGAAGGGTCGAAGAGATTCTTGTAATTGCCGGTTCTTTTCATCAGCATATTGTAGTTCTCCCCGTCTCCCAACTCTTTAGCTAATAGAGCAACAGCGTAGTCGTCGTAGGCATATTCTAGCGTTTTTGTAACAGCTGCTTTCGCTACGGTTTCTATCTTCGGATTTTTGATGTCCATCTCAGAAATATATCCTTTTGCTATATATTCCATCAGATGAGGACGACCTCCTTCTACTGTAGCATTTTTCAGGATGAGGTGATATGCTTTGTTCACATCAAATCCTCTAAGCCCTCTAAGATAAGAGCCTGTCACGAAAGTGGAAGCATGGTCGCCATGAAAGAACGTAGGCATAAACCCGGTCTTTTCTCCTTTGTCGGTGATGGAGTTAATTACATCTGTTGCAACATCGGGCGAAATCATTCCGAGCAAGATAAGTTTATTACGATAGTCGTCCCAAAACGAAGGGTCTGTATAGTAGCGGTAGCCCTTGTTTACAACTTCGCCTTTCGCATCCGTAAACTCTCCATTTACATCACTTCTTAGTGCCGGCCATAGGAATGAACGATATAATGAGGAATAGAATACCCATCTTTGCTTTTTAGTGCCACCCGAGACTTTTATTTTTGATAATAGGCTTTCCCATGTTTCCGTAGCTTCACTCCTTACTTGTGCAAAGTCTTTGCTCCCTATTTCTTTTTCTAGGTTTTCTTTTGCATTCTTGATGCTAACGAAAGAGAATCCTATTTTTAATTCTAGAGGTTCTTTGTTATTCGCAAAGTTAACTATTGACAGGCTTTTGCTTTCACCCCTTATAGAATCTATATTCTTTATTGCTTGATTGGAAACTGCATAGAAGTACATCTTTTCGCTATTCTCCTGAAAACCTGTGAATACGTTTTCGCCTTCTTGTGTTATTTGCCAATCCTTAATCCTTTCATTTGATGTCGAAAGATCTACTATCAGCTTTTTATCCTTTTCCTCTTCAAATGTAAACCGGTGATAGGCACAGCGCAGGGTTGATGTCATTTCTGCATTTATCCCATATCGTTTGAGGAAAACCTGATAATAGCCGGGATGGGCAGATTCATTGTCGTGGCTGTATGCCGAACAATAGTCATCTGCACTGAAGTTCCCTGTTGCGGGAAGAATAGGGATATGACATAGGTTCCAATGACCTTTGTTGGTATGTGTAAAGGCATATATAACAGTGTCTTCGTATTGGTAGCCGGAGCCGCTTCTGAACAATGTTACCGGGCTTACCTGAACCATTGCATTGGGGAGAGATGATCCCGGGAATACTTCGGCTCCCCAAGTTCTGCGAGTTGGCTTGTAGCCTAAGTCGATACTATCCCATAGTGTGGCTGTTCCTAAAAACGGGTTTACATAGTCTGTATACCTTATTTGTTGTCTTTGCGCACAACCGGTTGCAACCAATAATAGGCTAATAATAATTAGATTAAATTTATTCATGTGTTAATAGATTATGGTGATAACAAATGTTTTATGGATTAAAAAATCCTTATGTAAAAATACTTTGTTTGTATAATCTATATGTATTTGTTAAAGAACAAATTGGAGGTGTGTCACAAAAGTATACTAGATTGTCTCAGATACTTATTTTTTTAAGCTGGGTAATAGGTCTGCGATATACCTGCGACTTATATCGGCAGGTTTCAGAACTTCATCATTCCAGATAACAAGGTCTATGTCGATTTTTACAATCCCTTTTTCTTTGTCGTGAGACTCACGTCCCATTTGTCGCTCTATAGACTTAAGTTGGAGGTGAACTTTCTCTTTGTCCTGATCGGTATATACAACGGCCAGTTGGTTTAGGAAGTCATTCTTATAGTGTGCTCCATAAGGAGTAGTGACAGAAGTGTCGGAGTAAGATATCTCTCCAAAAGAGCTGTTGAGTAGTTGATGACAGAGTCTTAAATTTGTTTCTGTATCTTCATTTGTTCCTATGCAGAGAAGCGCCTTATTCATAATTAGGTGCAAATATACACTGCATTTTCGAAATAGGATGAACGATGAAACTTTATTTATGGGGCATTTTTATACATTTGTAGGATAATAGTAAAAATATGAAGTTTATAGCAATCATTCCGGCTCGATATGCCTCTACTCGTTTTCCCGGAAAGCCACTGGCGGATATGGGGGGTAAACCGATGATACAACGTGTATATGAACAGGTGAAGCGAGCCGTTCACGGTGTATGGGTGGCAACAGATGATTCCCGTATCTTCCAAATTGTACAGTCATTCGGGGGAAAAGCAGTTATGACTTCAACCGAACATCGGAGTGGAACCGACCGTATTCAAGAAGCTTATTCTAAAATTGGGGAAGATTTTGATGTAGTTATAAATGTTCAAGGGGATGAACCGTTCATTCGGCCCGAGCAGATTGAATCTCTGAAAGAGTGCTTTGATAGTAAAGATGTAGAATTGGCAACATTGGTAAAACCTTTCAAAAAAGAAGATGGCTTTGATGTTTTGTTCAATCCTAATTCTCCCAAGGTCGTTATAAATAAGAAGAACGAAGCAATCTATTTTAGTCGTTCCATTGTTCCATATATACGAGATGCTCATCACACAGAATGGCTTGATAAACATATATTTTATAAGCATATAGGGATGTATGCCTATCGAGTGGATGTGTTAAAAGAAATCACACAACTGCCACAATCTTCACTAGAGAAAGCAGAATCGCTGGAGCAACTCCGTTGGATAGAAAATGGCTACCGTATACGAGTGGGTTATACAGATGTGGAAACAATTGGTATCGATACCCCCGAAGATATGGAAAGAGCGATTAAGCTGCTGAAATAAGTAAGCCTTAAACAACAATATAGATTTCTGTTTATGAGTTAAACGCTTGTTTAGGTTGATTTTATTTTTTATTTTTGCTTCTTAAACAATCGTTTAGAACACATGTTTAATAATGAAGATTCTTCGGAAGTAAGGAAACGGATTCTGAGTGAAGCGCAAATCCTTTTCATAAAAAATGGCTACAAAGGCACTAGTGTCAGGGATATAGCTAAGGCTTCGGGTACGAATGTGGCAATGGTAAATTATTATTTCCAGTCGAAATATAACTTATTTGAGATCATATTCGAAGACGCATTGGATGTGCTTACCAAAAGGATATTCGAGACTGTAACCTCCGATCTTCCATTTTTTGAATTAATCGAAACCTGGATACACGCCTACTATGAAATTCTTTTCCAATATCCGGAAATTGCAGCATTTATTCTAAATGAAGTGAGCCTCAATCCAGAAGCATTTACTCAGCGTATAAAGAATAAAAACCCCTATAGTTCTTTCAGTAAGATAGAAAAGCGTATAGCCGAAGAAGTGGAGAAGGGTACAATAAGAGAAACCCCGGCAGCTGATCTCTTATTGAATATCTTGTCTTTATGCATGTTCCCTTTTATGTTCGGAAATTTAGCTAAAACTTTGATGGAGATTCCTTCTGGCGTCTACAATGAGCTGATAGCCAATCATGAAAAATATGTGATAGAATTTACTATAAACGCACTGAAACCGTGCGATAATGAGATCAAACGAAATAAATTAACACAATAATTATGAACAAGGAACAACAATATAAAATGGGAATTGATGTTGGGTCAACAACCGTGAAAATTGTAGTTTTGGATGATAATAATACAATTATTTACAAATCATACTGTAGGCATCAGGCGAATATACAGCAGACTCTGATAGCCGAACTGCAAAAGGTGATTGAAGTATATACCCAAACAAAGTTTACAATAAATATATCAGGATCAGCGGGAATGGGTATTGGCGAACGTGTCGGTATTTCATTTGTTCAGGAAGTTGTTGCTGCCGTGGAGGTAGTAAAGAATGTTTATCCTGCTGCTCATACATTAATCGACTTGGGAGGGGAAGATGCTAAGATGGTGTTTTTCAGCGAGGGTCGCCACCCTGATATACGAATGAATGGGAGTTGTGCTGGAGGGACAGGTGCTTTTATAGATCAGATGGCGAGTCTGATGAATATTACCATCGAAGAGTTGGGGGTAAAGGCGCTGGATTTTGACAAAATATATCCGATAGCTTCACGATGTGGTGTATTTGCTAAAACCGACGTGCAGAATCTTATTAGCCGGAATATCCCTGTTTCGGATATCTCTGCTTCGATACTTCATGCTGTTGCTTTACAATCGGTTACTACCCTTGCGCGTGGGTGCGAGATTATCCCTAAGATAATCTGTATTGGGGGACCGTTGACTTTTATTCCTGCGTTGCGAAATGCTTTTCGTGAGGTTCTTAAGATACAGAGCGAAGATATAATTGTTCCCGAGAATGGGGAATACTTCCCAGCATGGGGTTCTGCTCTTTATCACGAAGCTGATGCAAAAACGTTTAATTTGCACGAACTGGTGGATAAACTTTCGGAATCTACGTCATCAAATCATAGTGATGCACTCGAACCACTTTTCAAAGACGAACTTGAATATATTGAGTGGGATGCGAACCGCAATGTAAAAGCCTTGAAGTTTAAACCTCTGGGAGAAGAGAAGTATGTAGAATGCTTTTTGGGCATAGATTCCGGATCTACTACATCTAAAGTAGTAGTGATGGATACAGAAGCCAACATCATATATAAGTTTTACGGTAATAACGAAGGAAATCCTCTGAGAAAAGTGATGGAGGGGCTATCCTTATTCTATAAAGAAGCTCAAGAGAAGGGTGTGTCCGTGAAATTCCTTTCGTCAGCAGCTACCGGCTACGGCGAAGATTTGATGAAGTCTGCTCTCGGACTTGATTACGGAATTGTAGAGACCATAGCGCACTTGTCAGGGGCACAATATGTTGATCCCGATGTGTCGTTCGTGCTCGATATAGGAGGGCAAGATATTAAGTCAATCTTTATCAACAATGGGTTGATCTCGAATATAGAGCTGAATGAAGCTTGTTCTGCGGGCTGTGGCTCGTTTCTGCAAAACTTTGCATCTACAATGAGCATGGAACTTTCTGATTTTGCTCGTGCTGCTTGTTTGGCTAAGTATCCGAGTGATCTGGGGTCTCGTTGTACGGTGTTTATGAACTCAAAGGTAAAGCAGTCTTTAAGGGAGAATGCAGGGAATGATGATATTGCGGCTGGTTTAGCTTACTCTGTTGTTAAGAACTGTTTATTTAAAGTACTCAAAATTTCTAACCTGAAACAGCTTGGAGACCATATCGTTGTACAAGGAGGTACATTCCGTAACGATGCCGTTTATCGTGCATTGGAAATGCTTTCGGGTAAAACTGTAAGTTCTACCGATCATCCTGAATTGATGGGAGCTTTGGGAGCCGCATTATACTCTCAGCGATTATGGGAGAAAAACCAAAACGTAACAACTTTTTCAGGAGAAGAGGCATTGTTTGATCTGTCTACAATTAACTCTAAGGAGTTGACTTGCAAAGGTTGTACAAACCTATGCTCGGTATTACGATTCAAATTTAACAATGGGAATATCAGTTATGCCGGAAATAAGTGTGAGAAAGTTTTCTATAATAAAAATAATGACCGCAAGGAAGGCTATAATGCTTTTGACAGGAAAAATGAAATACTTTTCAATCGTCCTGTAAAAGCTGATAATATAGAAAAAGGAAAAACGATAGGTATCCCTCGTGTGCTGAACATGTTCGATAATTATCCATTCTGGCATACTTTATTTACAGCATGCGGATTTAATGTGAGACTATCTCCCGAATCTACCTTCCCGTTATATCAAAAAGGAGTGGGAGGGGTGATGTCTGATAATATTTGTTTCCCTGCCAAACTTGTGCACGGACATATACTCGCTCTGATAGAGCAAAAGGTAGATCGGATTTTTTATCCGATTGTACCTAAAGAAGAAAAAGAATTCGGGCAATCGTCCAACTCATTCAACTGCCCCGTAGTTAGTGGCTACCCTGACGTTATCCAAAGTTCGATAAACCCATCGGGCAGACACGGTATCCCTTATGATGAGCCGGTGATAACATTCAGTAGTGATAAGGCCTTGGCTAAAGGCTGTTATAATTACTTGTCAGGCTTGGGAGTATCTAAAGATGTTTTTGATAAGGCATTTCAACAAGCTTTAGTTGTAAAGGATAGTTTAAAACAAGAACTTTATGGCTATCAGAAAGAGTTGTTGGATAAAGCCTTAGAGACGGGAGAGTTGACATTTATCGTTGCAGGTCGTCCATATCATACAGACCCGTTGATTCATCAGAAAGTTGGTCAGATATTTTCAGACCTCGGGGTTATAGTACTTACCGATGATGTGTTTCGTAAACCCGAAAGTCAAGGCTTTAGTAAGTTGAATATTATTTCGCAATGGTCTTACCCCAACCGTGTAGTACAGGCTGCGATGGAAGTAGCCAAGTTGCCTCAAAATATACAATTGGTACAGCTCAACTCCTTTGGTTGTGGTCCCGATTCCTTCTTTATGGACGAGACGCGTGATATATTGAAGGCTGCCGGCAAAAATATAACTGTTCTTCGTATCGATGAAATAGCCAGTCCGGGTTCTATTCGTTTGCGTTTGCGCTCATTGGTAGAGTCACTCAAAGCTGTAAAGTCTTATGATCTGGTAGCAAGCGATTCGTATAAAGGCTATTCTGCTCCATATAAAAAAGAGAAAGACAAAAATAAAACGGTTCTGATTCCTTGGCTTTGTGATTTTATCTCCCCATTTGCCCCGGCATTGGGTGAAATTCTTGGGCTGAAGGTAGAGAATCTTCCTAAATCAAATAAAGTCTCCGCTGATCTTGGTTTGATGTATGGAAACAATGAAGTGTGCTATCCGTCTACCCTCATTCTGGGAGATATTATCAATGCACTCCAGTCGGGAAACCATGAAGCGAAAGATATTGTGCTGGCAATTACTCAAACAGGAGGTCAGTGTCGTGCTACAAACTATATAGCACAGATCAAGACCGGATTGCAAAATGCAGGATTCAATGATATTCCTGTAATAGCACTCAGCTCGGGGGAAACGTATCAGAATGACGAGAGTGAATTTACGTTGGAATGGAAAAAAATAGCAAAGATCGCAGTTCCAATTGTATTATATGGCGATGGTCTGCAACAGATGCATAGTGCTATTTCTGTGCGTGAAAAAAAGGAAGGAGCGTCGCAGCAGATATTTGATTTTTATATCGAACGAGGGATTGATGCTGTTCGTGCAAAGGATGCAAAAACATTGTATAGATTACTGAAAGAGGCTGTCGAGGATTTTAACAATGTACCTATCTACGATAAAGAATATTCGAAAGTGGGGCTTATCGGAGAAATATTTGTGAAGTACAATAATTATGCTCAGTCAAATATATCCGAATGGTTACGGTCTCGTAATGTAGAAGTTTCTACTCCTCCATTGTTAGACTTTCTTATGCAGTTTTTTGTTAATAGTAAGGTGAATGTAGAAAATGGACTTAGTGAAGAAACGATTTTTTCGAAGACTCTAAAGCCCCTTATTTGGTGGTATATAAATAGTAAAGTGAAAAGGTCGGAGAAGATATTGAGCAAGTTCAAGTTTTATGAACCTTCAGAATCTATATATGCGAAAGCAGAAGCGGCTTCAGAAGTTTTAAACCTCTCCAATCAGTTTGGGGAAGGTTGGCTTATCCCCGGAGAAATTGCTCATTATGCTCGTAAGGGTGTAAATAAAGTTGTTTGTCTGCAACCGTTCGGGTGTATTGCAAATCATATTGTAGCCAAGGGGGTAGAAAAGCGGATTAAGGAAATCTATCCGAATATGAATATCTTGTATCTGGATATCGATGGAGGTATTGCAGAGGTGAACTTACAAAATCGCCTCCATTTTATGATATGATGACCAGTTGTCTCACAGCTTTGTAAATTCATATATGTTGTTTCTGAACGGAGAAAATAGTTTTAGGACTTAAAATTTTTCTCTATTCAGAAACAATATTTTAGTATGTTATTTTGTCCAATATCAAAATTATAACTGTAGCAAGTACCTATAATTAAAAAAATAAAAACTTATATTTGCAGAAATATTCAGTCATAACTATCTATGAAGAAATCCCATTTTCTGCAAACATTATACTTGCAAAAACCTCTCTTCCTGATTCTTCTTATAGCGACCTTATCGACTCTTCCTTGGATAGGATTAGGAGATTTTTATACCAAGGGTGAGCCTCGTGAGGCTGCACTGGCGGTATCGATGATCGAGAAAGGAGAGTGGGTTATCCCTTCTAGTTATGCGGATGAATTTGCATATAAACCACCATTGAATCATTGGCTTATAGCCGGCTTTTCTTTAGCCTTGACGCATGGCGAAGTTACCCCCTTTACGTCGCGCCTGCCATCTGCAATTGCATTTATTGCTATGATTGGGGTCTGCTTTATGTTTTTTGCTCGTCGCAGACCTGTTATAGAGGCTTTCGTTTCGTGTCTTATTCTGATTACCTGTTTCGAAATACACAGGGCTGCCATGACTACTCGGGTAGATATGGTACTCACTTTCTTGCTCGTGGCATCTATTATTCAAATGTATGCATGGTATCAAAAGCGGCGGGTGTATCAGCTTATTTCCATCTGGCTGCTTCTTAGTATGGCTACCCTTACCAAGGGACCGATAGGGGTACTACTGCCATGTATGATATTCGGCGTATTTTTGCTTTTCCAAAAGGAAAACTTTTTCAAAGCAGCACTAAAATGTATCTTGGTTGCACTTCCTGCATTTATCATACCCCTAATTTGGTATTATGCTGCTTATAAGATAAAAGGGGAGGCGTTCTTCGATCGTGTGTTTTATGAGAATTTTGGCAGATTCCTTCATCTGAAGGCTGCTGATATGGATGCAAGCTATGAGCTGGGGCATGATGGGCCGTTTTGGATTTACATCGTATATCTGGTATCAGGCTTTTTGCCTTGGACTATTTTGCTTGTGATTTCTCTTTTCTTTTTGAAATATAAAAGAGTGAGTGGATCGGTAAAACAAATCATAAACAATATTGTAGGTAAAATAATGGCTATGGACAAAGCACTCCTATATAGTCTTATAGTTATTGTTGTTTCGCTACTCTTCTACTCTATTCCTGTGTCGAAAAGGAGTGTATATATAATGCTCGTGTATCCGTTTATCTCAATATTTATCGCTCGCTTTTTTATTTATCTTGTTGATGCAAAACCGAAAGCGGTTCGTATATCAACCTCTATTCTGTTAGCGATTTCAATTATCGCTCTTCTGATAATAGGACTCGCATATACACGAGTTGTTGATATAGAAGTTATTGCAGGACATTTTGCCAAGAGAGAGAGAACCCTTCAGGATATCAAAATCTTCTCGGATATGTTCAAGTCCCCGGGTTGGTTAGGCTTATTTGGAATTTCGATTTTGCTATGCGCTACGATTAACAGCATTTATTTGTTGCGCAAAAAGATCAATATAAAAATATTGATGGCAGGTTTTGGAATCATGTTTTCTATCAATGTTTTCATGGATTCTTATTTGCTGTCTAATTTTAAAGATACTTATTCGGCTCGCCCATTTGCTGAAATGGTTTCTGAGAAATATAAGCCCGATGGAGAGATATACGTTACGAATAATCTGAAAAAGTATTTCAATCTGTATGCGTTAAATTTTTATCTGCACAATAACTTTAAGAACATAGATATAGAATCTCCAAAAGAAGGTTATTTTGTGACTTTGGAGAAATATTCAGATAGTATTCGTCAAGAATATGGAAATAGATATGAGTTTGAACTTTTAGAAAAAAGCGACAAGCTAAACGAATACAGAACTTCGATGTTATTTTATAGAATAAAATCGAGGAATTAACTCAGCCTTAGCAAACGATTAGAGACACATGAAGCAACAAATTAGTAAACTGGTTAAAAGTGATTCGATAAAACAATTGATAAAATATGGTCTCGTAGGTGTAGTGGGACTTGTTATTGATATGGGTGTTTACTACTTACTGGTTACTAAATATTCTGTGCATTACCCTTTTTCAGTTCATATCAGTACTCTTTTGGGTGGAAGGATGTCTATTGGGATGCTTGATATTCTTATTTCCAATATTATAAGTTCAACTTTGGCAGTGATTAATAACTTTATACTAAACAGCTATTTTACATTTAAGGTAACCGACAACAAGCTGAAGCGGTTTACTTCTTTTGCCGGTATAGCTTTGGTAGGCATGGTTATAAGCTCTATGCTGCTTACATTGTTTATTGGCGTTATGAAGATAGATGATATGTTGGCAAAAGCATTTGCTATATGTATTGTGGCTGCTATTCAATTTATAATTAATAAGTTTTTTACTTTCAAGCAAAAGTAAGTCTAGATAGGATGTTACATTTTAACATTATAAATGCAATAATTACACGAGCAACTAAAAACAAAATTCCATATTAATTGTTCTATAAGGGATAACGATAACCTTACTTATTTTGTATTCTAAAAATTTTACAATGAACTACCGATAAGAAGGGATATTCAGTAGTGTTTATTGTCTATTTCAGCTATATTTTTTTTGAACTTTTAATGTGGAATGCTTAACAACAGTATAAAAAAATATGTGTCCAACCCGGTAATCGGGCTTTTACCATTTCTCTTATATGTAATACTTCATATAGCAAATGTGGAAGAAGGATTAGCGCTAATTATCAGCCTTTTCTCTGCTATAATTGGAGAACTTCTAGTGCGTGTCTGTTACAAAACCCGAGGGTTTAGTATGACATTCTATATTTCGGCAATAGCTATTTTTATCACTTTGCTTATCTGGTTGCTGACTCATAAATATAATTCGCAATTAAACACCTATCTGGTGATATGCGAAATTGTAATAATATGCCTGTTCATGCTCTTAAGAGTAAGTAAGACATATATTGCTACACGATTTTTTCGACATAGAAACCATCTTCAGAAGGCACTCATGAGCGAGTTCTATGGTTGTGCTACACTTGTTCAGTATGGTTTGACTTTACATATTTTTGCCATACTGTTATATCGACAATTTTCTTTTAATTATAATTTCTTACACTCATCGGATATAATTATATTCGTTGCTACGCCGGTCTTTATTGTCTCCCTGATAGGGGTATATCAAACGGTGAAAGTAGGTAATCTGGTCTCGAAGCTTAAACAAGAAGATTGGATTCCTATCGTTACAGAGAAGGGGGAGGTTACAGGCAAAATAGCGAAGAGCGTATCTTTGAATATGAAAAACCGATTCATGCATCCCGTTGTTCGGGTGGCTCTCATCTCAGGATCGAAGATATATTTGCAAGAACGTCCCAAGAATGATTTGCTGAACCCTTCAAAGCTGGATTATCCGTTCGAAAAATATATGCTCTTCAATCATGAGATCAACCTATCGGCACGAAACAGTATAAGACGAATGCTTGGCCAAGAAACAAATATTCCATTAAAATTTGTCCTCAAATACGTATTTGAGAATGACGATACAAAGCGTTTGAATTTCTTGTTTGTAGCCAATGTTGACGATGAGTTTAGTATAAAGAGAACCGGAAAATTGAATGGAAAGTTCTGGACTATAAAACAATTAGAGGCGGGTTTTGCCGATGAAATCTTTAGTGAATGTTTTGAACTGGAATTTGAATACCTTAAAAATATGGTATTACTATCTCCTGAGAATCAGGGGAGCCAATCTGTATAAAACCTCTCTTCACAGGGTTTTTCTCTTTTTCCATACCTGATAAGAATTAACTACATTTTGCCACAATACATAAGCTCCGGGTCCTAAAGATGATATAGGATTTAGATATGTTTGAGCCATCCAGATAGCAAGGATGGTATTTTTTTGCCCTAATCCCTGCCCTCCGGCTATCGTGTCGTTGTAATAAGTGCCTAAACGGCGTCCTACAAGAAATTGAGCTATGCAAATAGCCAAAGCCGAGAAAGCGACCGACAGTTCTATTATAAAATTGGGACTTTCTTGGTCAATTATAAACTGTACGGTTTTCCCTGTAATAATAACCAACGCTATCGACCAAAGATAAAAAGACAATCCTTTTGCTTTTTGAATCTCATGATGTACTCTGGGTAATAACCTCTTGAGTAAGAATGCGCCAAACAGAGGAAGAAATAATAGTATTGAGACTTTTTGAAATACAATCCAGAATGATTGAAGAAATGAACTTGACTCTATTTCTCCCGTATATGAAAATAGGATGGGTGCAACAATAACAATAACCATGTTGCAGAGTAAACTATAAGCCATCAGGCTAGGGACATTTCCTCCAAGCATGCCTGTTATTACAGGCGCAGATGTGGCTGTGGGGGCTAAAACGCAAATCATTGCCCCTTGAGCGACAATGGGATTTAAAGGGCGAAGTAATACGTAAACCCCAATACTCCCCAATATCTGTATGGCAATAAGCCAAAAATGCAGTCGGGAAAAATGTATCTCCTTAAACGAAATATTGCAATAGGTGATCAATAGCATTAATGCTATGAGGTAAGGGGTAAGGAACGACAGTTCGCCCATATATTTGTGTAACAGAATGCCGGTAAGCATAGCTATGGGCATCATGTACGATTTAATCTTATTCAGCATGATTGGCTTATTGAAGGTGTAAAATTAGCAAATATATTCCCTTTGAAGCCGTAATAAAGGTAAAATCATAAAAAAAGAAAAAAAGAAGTAAATTGAAATATTTTTAAATCTAAATCGTCTAATTAGATAAATACACTAATAAGAACGTTGGATATGAAAGATGACAAGAACAAGAAGGAGAATTTGAAATACGCTCCTAAGAAAGAAATCGAATCTCTTGACAGGAAAGATAGTTCTAATGTGCAACTCGCACTTGCTATAGAAGAACTATGTTCCGATGACTTTTTATTTGATGATGAGAAAGAGTGATTCTTTTCGTTCACCTTATTAACTTAAAAAATGAAAGCCCCCCATGCTATTATACGGTTGAATACTACTATCTTTTTAGCTCGTCTATTGCTTGTCTGAGTGCTTCTGCTGCTTTTTTTACTGTAACGCTCCAGTCGTCGGCAGCATTATCGTCAGCGCCATCCGAAATATATTTCAGGCACAGGAACGGAATGTCTTCTTTCTTCGCAATATACGCCAATGGATAGGCTTCCATATCTACAATGTTATAATCTGATGTATTGTGGCTCATTTCGAAGCTGTCTCCGGTTCCACAAACACCTTCTTGCAGGCTGTCGATCCGAATCCCATATTCTAGGATCGGTTTTGTGTTAGAAAAAGGTGTTTCATATAACTCACAACCGAGTGTTGTTACATTCATGTCTCGTTGTATAAACTGGGTGCAGCAGATTACCGACCCTCTTTCAAAAAAGTTGCTGCCAGCCGATCCAAGGTTGATAATAATACTTGGTTTATTCTGTGCAATCCGCTTTGTTAAATGATAAGCTGCGTTAACCTTGCCCACACCAATAAAAAGCGGACTTTCATTTACAAACTTATCTGAGGCTTCACTCTCGAGTGCAAAAACGTATAAAGGATTTTTATTTAATAGTTCTTTAATCATGTTATTGAATCTTATTTGCAAATATAAGGAATATAAAAGAATTGGATAAAGATAAAAAAGTCACAAAAGTAACAGGTTTAGTTCATATTTGATTGTAACTTTTCTCCCCCAATCATATCAATCCCTTTTATATAAGATAATTTTTTTTCATCTGCATTAACATTCTACTTTGTTGAGTAAAAATAAGAAAATATCAAATTTATATCTCAGCTAATACTTAGGATAGTAAATAAAAATATGATTCTAAATCCCGGTTTCTATGATGATCGAATGATGGGGGAGGTGATTTTGTAACAATAATTTAACCGACAGATATTCCATCTTATGTTAAATGAACGTAACTTTGTCGGTTTTGAATAACCAATAAGGTTTTAAAGACGTTAAAGATAAATAACCAATAAATAATGGAAGGTAGAAAAAAATACATAGGTCTCTCCGATAGTGAAGTGAAAGCAAGCAGGCAGAAGCATGGTGCAAATATTCTCACTCCCCCCAAAAAAGAACCTCTTTGGAAACTTTTTTTGAAAAAGTTTGAAGATCCGATCATTCGTATATTGCTTATTGCCGCATTCTTGTCCTTAGGGATTTCTATTATACATAATGAGTATATAGAGACTATCGGTATTTTTTGTGCTATTCTTCTGGCAACAGGCGTCTCTTTTTGGTTCGAAATGGATGCCAACAAAAAGTTTGACGTCCTCAATCAGGTGAACGACGAAGACCAGATTATGGTGATGCGCAACGGAAATGTAAAGCAGGTTGCCAAAAAAGATATTGTAGTTGGTGATATTGTTTTGCTTGAGATAGGCAACGAGGTTCCGGCTGACGGCGAATTACTCGAAGCTGTATCAATGCAAATAGATGAGTCCTGCCTTACAGGAGAGCTGAGTATAGATAAGACTACAGACCCCGAACATTTCGAAGAAGGAGTTACTTATCCTTCAAACTGGGTGCTTAGAGGAACGAAGGTCATAAATGGGCACGGTGTTTTTGAAGTACATCGTATTGGAGATAATACCGAATTCGGAAAAGTGGCGGTGAAGGCGACCGAAAAAGTTGAAGGCGAAACACCATTGAACCGTCAGTTAGACTCTTTGGCTAAGTTTATCGGTGTTGTTGGTCTTATATTAGCCCTTTTCACATTTTTAGTCCTTGTTCTTAAGGATGTTGTTTTCGATCCTATTGTACCTATGCAAAAAAGACAGCTTGCTTTGCTTGCCGGTGCAATGTTGGGGGTAGCAGTGGGCATGATAAAAGTATGGCTGCCTATTATATATGGAGGTCTCGAATTGCTGGGCAAAGACTCTAAACTTCCTAAGTCTGTGAAAGAAGGAGGATGGTTGAGATGGCTTTTGACAGGAGTATTGGTGACGGTTGCCATTTCATCGATCGGATATGTTTTTGGCGTAGATCCGCTGAATAGTAGTTCGTGGATAAATCTTGATACGGCTACAGAGATTTTACAGGCCTTTATGGTGGCGGTTACATTGGTTGTTGTTGCTGTTCCCGAAGGTTTGCCGATGAGTGTTACGCTTAGTCTTGCGCTTAGTATGCGTCGCATGTTGAAGATGAATAATCTTGTGCGCAAAATGCATGCTGTGGAAACAATGGGAGCTACCACTGTTATCTGTACAGATAAGACAGGAACATTGACTCAAAACCAAATGCAGGTTGCCAGCACTAATTTCTACGGATTGGAAGATCAGCGATTGACCGACAGCGAAATCAGCCGTCTTGTGATAGGGAATATATCGGTAAACTCTACTGCATTTTTAGATTTCTCAGACCCTAAGAAAGTGGCGGCTTTAGGAAATCCTACCGAAGGAGCTTTGCTGCTTTGGCTCAACAATAGTAAAATCCTATATAGTAATATTCGTAACAAAGAAGCTATCATAGAGCAATTGCCATTCTCTACCGAACGTAAGTTTATGGCAACTTTTGTAGACTCTCCAAAACTGAGGAAGAAAGTTCTGTATGTAAAAGGTGCGCCAGAAGTAGTTTTGAGTAAATGCAAACATGTAATTACTACCGAAGGTCTCGTTCCGGTAAATGAATACAAAGAAAAAATTAATAGTCAGCTATTGCAATATCAGAATCAGGCAATGCGTACGCTCGGTTTTGCATACCAGTATGTAGATGATGCAAAAGCGGCTGTGGAAGATTTGATTAAAGGAGAATTGGTATTTCTTGGAATAGCAGGTATTTCCGATCCTGTACGTTCTGATGTGCCTGAGGCTGTGCAGCATTGTTTGAGTGCGGGTGTCGGCGTAAAAATTGTTACAGGCGACACGTATGGTACGGCTAAAGAAATAGGACGTCAGATTGGTATTTGGAAAGATGATGAGGATACCGATCTGAATATTATTGGTGGTGTTGATTTCGAAAAACTCTCAGATGAAGAAGCGCTCAATAGAGTACAAGGCTTGAAGATAATGTGTCGTGCTCGTCCGACAGACAAGCAGCGGCTTGTGCATCTCCTGAAACAGAAAGGGGAGATCGTTGCTGTAACCGGTGACGGGACAAACGATGCTCCTGCTCTCAATTATGCTGATGTAGGTTTGTCGATGGGCTCGGGAACATCAGTTGCCAAAGAGGCGAGTGATATAACCCTACTCGACGATTCCTTCAGTAGTATTGCTACTGCTGTGATGTGGGGGCGTTCGCTCTATAAGAACATACAGCGCTTTATGTTGTTTCAGTTGACTATCAACGTGGCTGCACTTTTGATCGTATTTTTGGGTTCTGTGTTTGGGCAGCAGCTGCCGTTAACCGTAACGCAGATGCTTTGGGTAAACCTGATTATGGATACTTTTGCGGCCGGAGCATTAGCTTCATTACCTCCTGACCCGAATGTGATGAAAACTAAGCCGAGGAAAAACAGTGATTTTATTGTGACGCCTTCCATTGCTAAACATATTCTTTTTACAGGCGTAATGTTTGTTATATTACTCCTCGGAATGATGTATTATTTTTCAGGTCCTGTTCACTTGAATTCATTCTTTAGCTATGTTGCCGAAGGAGATAGGGAGCGTTACTTCTTGTCGTATTTCTTTACAGTCTTCGTTCTACTGCAATTCTGGAATATGTTTAATGCCAAAGCCTATGCAACAGGTAAATCCGCTTTTGCAGGATTAAATAAAAGCGCAGGCTTTGAGTTGGTAGCCTTGATTATTCTTGTAGGACAGATATTGATTGTTACTTTTGGTGGCGATGTATTTCGTACTATGCCGCTAACCATTCAAGACTGGGGCATTATTATAGGCGGCACATCTGTTGTTCTCTGGATTGGCGAATTGGTGAGACTGATAAGAAAAAAATGATTTGATAAATAAAAATATATTTTCCTGACAATCTTTTCAGGTTATATTAAATAGGCTTATCTAATGTGGAAGTTAGATAAGCCTATTTCAATATTGAAAGAACCTCTTAAGTTAAAAAAGCATTGTTTTTTGAAAGTTTGTTGCTTATAATTCATCAAAAATATGTATATTTGCGCGCAATAAATTTCAAAAGCTCTTTAATATATGTCGTTTATTGCAGATAAAGTTGTAATGGATGGATTGACATTCGATGATGTATTGTTGATCCCCGCTTATTCAGAAGTTCTCCCCCGCGAAGTCGATTTGTCGACAAATTTCTCACGCAATATCAAATTAAACATTCCGTTCGTTTCGGCTGCAATGGATACTGTTACCGAGGCTAAGCTTGCTATCGCCATAGCTCGTGAAGGTGGTATAGGTGTTATACACAAAAACATGTCTATAGAAGCCCAGGCACAGCAAGTTCGATTTGTTAAACGTGCAGAAAACGGAATGATCTCAAATCCTGTAAGTATTCTTCGTGACAAAACAGTTGGTCATGCCTTGGCAATGATGGCTGAATACAAAATCGGGGGGATTCCTGTTGTGGACACAAACAACCGTTTGGTTGGTATTGTGACCAATCGTGACCTGCGCTTCAGACGTGATATGAATGAGTTGATCGATGATGTGATGACAAAAGAAAATATCATTACAACACGCCAGACTACAGACCTTGAAGCAGCAGCAGATATTCTTCAGCAACATAAGATAGAAAAACTACCTGTAGTTGATTCCGATAATAAACTAATCGGACTAATCACATATAAAGATATTACAAAGGCAAAAGATAAACCGTTTGCCTGCAAAGACGAACACGGACGTTTGCGTGTTGCTGCCGGTGTGGGAGTAACCTATGATACGCTGGAGCGTGTTGATGCTCTTGTTCAGGCCGGAGTAGATGCAATTGTTATTGATACTGCTCATGGACACTCAAGAGGAGTGGTTGAGATGCTGAAAAAAGTAAAAACTACTTATTCCAACATCGATATTGTTGTGGGTAATATAGCAACCGGCGATGCTGCAAAATATCTGGTTGATGCCGGAGCAGATGCAGTAAAAGTGGGAATCGGTCCGGGTTCAATCTGTACTACACGTGTAGTCGCAGGTATCGGGGTTCCTCAGTTATCGGCTATCTATGATGTTGCGAAAGCACTGAGAGGGACAGATGTTCCGTTGATTGCAGATGGCGGTTTGCGCTATTCGGGAGATATTGTGAAAGCTCTTGCAGCAGGAGGCTACTCTGTTATGATGGGATCGTTACTTGCCGGAGTAGAGGAGTCTCCGGGCGAAACAATTATTTTCAATGGGCGTAAGTTTAAGTCATATCGTGGTATGGGATCTTTGGAAGCAATGGAAAAAGGCTCAAAAGACCGTTATTTCCAAGATATGGAAGCTGATATTAAAAAGCTTGTGCCGGAAGGTATTGCTGCCCGTGTTCCTTTCAAAGGCTCATTGTTTGAAGTTGTTTATCAGATGACCGGTGGTCTTCGTGCCGGAATGGGGTATTGCGGAGCAAAGAATATTGACGAGCTGCACAATGCTAAGTTTACTCGTATCACGAATGCGGGTGTTGCAGAAAGTCATCCTCACGATGTAGCCATTACAAGCGAAGCTCCAAATTACAGCAGAGGAGAATAAAATTTGATTGGACAGAATTTATTATAATACGAATGGTTGCCAATCGGCAGCCATTCGTTTTTGTTAATATCTATCGGCTCGTTTGATGGTGTTACTTCTGCTAACTAATCGTCCCTCATATTAAAAAACTATTGGTATTCCTTTATTTTAGAATATTTTAAAACATTACGAGCCTTTATTTCTTGTATCTTTGTTTTTTATAAGTTTATCAGCTTGATATATGAATAAAAGACGACTTGTATTCTTTCTTATCACACTACATGCTACTTTCTATCTGCATGCACAGCAGGTAGACCCTGTCGCTATTCAGATTGATGGAAAACCTGTATTCAAATCAGAGTTGGAGAAAGCTTACAGAGAAAGTAATGTCTCAAGGTCTGATGGTGAAAAAGAATCTCTTCCCGACTTTGTTCAATCATACATAGATTTTAGGTTGAATATTGCAGAGGCTAAAGCTCAGCGAATCGATACAACCGGAAATTATATAAGAGATTTATCTGCGGCAAGAGTAGGCATGTCTCGTAAATATATGCAAGATACGATTTGCGAAAATGATTATTTGTTGAAGATATATAATAGGATGCAGCAAAACGTGGAAATAAATCACGTACTTGTTCCATTCGAAGAAAAAATAATATATCCTGCCGATACAGTTGTTCTATACCAAAAAGCGATAGATTTGCAAGGGAGATTATCTAAAAATGGGTTCGCAGCCGAAGGGTATAGTAAAGTATTATCGTCTTCTACTGTTTTGGATTATAATCGACAAAACGGCTATATTGGCTGGGTTGCTCCTTTTATGTTTAATGCTAAAGTAGAGCAGGCGATTTACTCTCTTCATGTTAACGAGGTTAGTATGCCGATAAGGTGTTCGGATGGGTATCATATCATACAGGTCTTAAATAAACGCCCGGCTGTAGGTTCGGTAGATATAGAGCAAGTGTTATTTAATTTTTCTCGTATCCCTGCCGATCTTAATCAAATAGACAGTGTGGGGAAGGTTGCTTGGAGAGAGTATCGGAATATCCGTACAGCTTCAGATTATCAATCATTGTGTGATGAGTTTACTCGTGTAATGCAAATGGGTGAAAAGGGATGCCATTTTGGGGTTTTGAATTTGGAATCCCGTCTATCTCCAACCTTTATAGAAGCAGCTTTTAATCTCAAAAAAGAAGGAGATGTGAGCGAACCTGTACAATCGGAATATGGATTTCATATTATCCGGCTACTGAAAAAAATTCCAGTTCCGTCTTATGCTGATATGAAGAGCGCGCTGAAAGCTCGCATACTGGAAAGTGACAAGTCGGAAGAAATGACTATTGAAAAACGGAAAAGAATGTCACAAGAATTAGGTTTTAACTTCAATCGTGTGGCTTATGACAGACTGAATGAAATAGCAAATAAGATATCTCCTAAAGATTCTTCCTTTTTGAAAAATGTTGATAATAATAACGATATTTTATTTTCGTTTGGAGATAAGAAGATATATACAGTTGCTAACTTTGTTGAATATATTCGATTGAGGCAAAACTTGATGGATAATAAGCCGACCGATGCTCCTGAAACGGTAGTATACACTGAGGCTATCAATAATTCGTTATCCACAGATGTGCTGAAAGAATATTTTAATGCATATTATTCACGTTGCCTGACTGATTATTATTACTTATCTCTACCAAATAGAGAACCTGAATATAAGAAGCAATTAGATGAAATCTCTAATGGACTTTTATCTTTTGGCGTAATGAATAAGAATATATGGGAACGTGCCACTACTGACGAAAAAGGTTTGTCGGAATATTTCAAGAAAAATAAAAATAAATATTCCTTTGGCGGAACAAAGTATAGAGGGCTGATTGTTTATGCAAAAGATGAAAAAGCACTAACTGTTGCTACATCATTGTCCAAGAGTGAGAAGAACAGAGATATTCTTATTGAAAAAATAAGACATGCTCTGAATAAAGATTCTCTCAGGGTGCTGATGGAACCCGGAATATGGGCTAAGGGTGAAAACCCGTATGTAGATAATAAGGTCTTTGCGGGAAAAGAAGTGAAAGCAAAAATGGGCTATCCGTACTTTATTGTTTTGGGTGATTTTGTTTCAAAGCCAACAGACTATAATGATGTGAGATATGCTGTTGAGTCTGATTATCAAGCTCTGCTCGAACAACAATGGAAGGCTGATTTACGCAAGAAATATAAAGTGGAGATAAATAATTCTGTATTGAATACAATAAAATGAGAATCTATAATATTATTATAATACCTGCATCGATTTTGATATCTATGCTGTCATGCAGTAAAGGAAGTACTGATGCGCCTGATCTGAGCCAAGTTCCTGTAGTCACAGTCGGGGATAAGACCTTGTATATGGATGAGCTCAACAATACGGTTCCCCGTACACTGTCTGCGCAAGATAGTACTGCTGCGGCAGATGCCTACATAAAAATGTGGATAAATGATCAGCTGTTGTATGACAAGGCGAAAAAAAATATAGTAAATAAAGAGGAGATAGAACGATTGATAGAAAATTATCGCAAGACTCTTATTTCGAATCTATATCAAGAGCAATTGTTGAAGGAGCATTTATTAAAATCTGTCTCCGATGCTGAATTGCAATCTTTTTACGAACAGAATAAAGATAAGCTGAAGCTTAAAGAAAATATAATAAAGGGATTGTATCTGAAAGTTCCGCTTGACTCAAAAGAACTCAATAATTTTCTCAAGTGGTATAAACAACCGACAGATGCAGCTGTAGAAAATATAGAGAAGAATACATTGAAGAATGCAGTCGGGTACGAATATTTCTACAATAGGTGGGTGAGCTTCAATGAGATTATAGATAATATGCCACTGTCGGTGGATAACGGGGCAGACTTTTTGAAAATCAATAAGAATATAGAAGCCCGGGATTCTTCATTCGTATATCTATTGAATGTGAAAGAATACAGGACAGTGGGAAGTGAAGCTCCTTATGAGTATATAAAAAATCAATTGATGGAAATTTATACAGAACAAAGGAAAAGTGATTACCTTAATAAGGTGCAACAGGACTTGTATAATAAGGCCATTTCGGATAATGAAATTAAGTTTTATAATAAGTAGACTATAACTTCTTTTTTTACGTTAAGAAAAAGTGATACATTATCACTATATTTACGCCACTTTTTAATAAACAGACAAAAATGATGCAAAAGGCAAGAAAATTAATTTTATTAATAATACTATTGGGGTCGGGTATTTTATCCTATGCTCAGAATAATGTTATAGATGAAATAATATGGGTAGTAGGGGATGAAGCTATCCTGAAATCGGATGTGGAAAAAGTTCGCTTGGGAATGTTGTCTCGCGGTGAACGCATCGAGGGAGACCCTTATTGTTTGATTCCGGAGCAACTTGCTGTTCAGAAGCTGTTCCTCGATCAGGCAAAGATAGATAGTATAGAAGTGCCGGCATCAGCAGTTAACAGCCAGCTATCGAGATATGAGAATAATGTTATAGCCAATCTGGGCTCAAAAGAGAAAGCCGAAGAGTATCTAGGCTCTACTATGTCACAGCTCAGGGACGAATGGCGCGAACAAATTCGTAATGAATATCTGGTTTCAGAAGTAAAGAAGAGCTTGGTTGGGAAAAAAACAAATCTGACTCCTTCCGAAGTCCGTAAATATTACGCTCAGCTGCCAAAAGACAGTTTGCCTTATATCCCTACAATGGTTGAAGTGCAGATTATAACGAATGAACCTGTGATTCCATTAAAAGATATTGATCAGGTAAAAGATCGGCTGAGAGATTATACAAACAGGATAAACTCGGGAACTGCCGACTTTGCTACTTTAGCAATCATGTATTCCGAAGATCCGGGTTCGGCTCCAAATGGTGGTGAACTGGGCTTTATGGGACGTGCCGAGTTATTGCCGGAGTTCTCCAGTGTAGGATTCTCTTTATCTGACCCTAAAAAAGTATCAAATATTGTAGAAACAGAATATGGCTTCCATATCATTCAGTTGATAGAAAGAAGAGGTGATAGGGCTAACTTCCGTCACATACTGCTTCGTCCGAAGGTGTCGACAGAAGATATGAATAAAGCAAAATTCAGACTAGACTCTATTGCAAATGATATAAGAGCAAACAAGTTTACATTCGAAGATGCTACAGTACTATCTTTCGATAAAAATACAAGGAAGAATAACGGGCTGATGGTAAACTACAAAGAGAGTACAAACTATGGTACTCCTCGCTTTACAATGGAAGAACTTCCTACCGAAATAGGTAAGATTGTAAACAATATGAAGGTAGGAGATATATCGCCTGCATTCACAATGAAGCAGAATAGCGGTAAAGAAGTTGTTGCCATTATAAAGTTGAAAAGCAAAACCGAAGGACATATCGCAAATGTATCTGACGACTATCAGACATTGAAGGCGATTGTAGAAAACAAGAAGCATGAAGAGGTTCTGAAAAAGTGGCTCCAAACAAAAATAAAGAGTACTTATGTAAGAATAGATAAGGATTGGGAAAACTGTGATTTCCAATATCCCGACTGGATTAAAAAAGATCAGGCTAGCAAGTAAATATAACAAGTGTTTAAGAAATTTATTACATACATAACGCAAAGGCATAGAATATCTGCAATCAGTGTTTTATGCCTGATTGCTATTTATGCATCGGCACAAATGATGATTTCTCCACATATGGATGTGGATAGCCTTCAAGTGCCTCAAAAGCCTCAGAGTCAGCAAAAACCTCAACAGGCAAAAGGAAAACAGAAAGTAATAGACATTGTATTTAGTAAGGAACTGTTTGCCCGAGCGGGTTCAGATGTTAAGATATTGAAAGATAGTGTTATATTCTTTCACGATGGGGCGTATCTGTATTGCGACAGTGCCTACTATGACGAAAAGATGAACTCTTTTAATGCATTTAGCAACGTACGAATGGAACAGGGCGATACCCTTTTTCTGTATGGCAATTATATGCATTATGATGGAAATACAAGGGTTGTAATGTTCAGAGAGAACGTACGCCTCGAACATGGTAGCGGAACATTGTTTACCGACAGTTTAAATTATGACCGTATGATGAATATCGGTTATTACTTTGATGGTGGTATGCTCGTCGATTCGTTGAATGAACTTACGTCCTACTGGGGGCAATATGAGCCTGCACTCAAGCTGGCAACATTCAAGGATAGTGTGATTCTTGTGAATAATAAGTTTAAGTTATATTCCGATCGTCTCAAATATAATACGGATAGTAAAATAGCAACAATCTATACACCTACCAAAATTGTTTCCGACAGTGGTATTATTTATTCCAGCAAAGGTTGGTATAATACTTCAACCGAGGAGTCTCTCTTGTTGGATCAATCTACAATTGTAAACAAGGAGGGCAATCGTATCTTGAGAGGAGATTCCATCTCGTACCATAAGGCAAAAGGATATGGCGAGGTATTTGGCAATATGTTTTTGCAAGATACGACTAAAAAAGTCATCCTAAGAGGTCATTATGGTTTCTATAATGAGTTGACAGACTATGCGCTGGCTACCGATTCGGCTTACTGTATCGAGTATTCGCAAGGCGATACACTATATATTCATGCCGATACTCTTAAGTTGATTGCAATAGTAGATAGCATCAAGCCCACCAATCTGAAGATACAAAAGCATGATAAAGTCGCTGCGGATTCCTTATATAGCGATTCTATTGGTAAAGTTCATTCAGATTCATTTCATGCTCAGCCAAACATCTCTTTTTCGCTTGACTCTCTGCCATCGGCATTACCTCCCGGGAAAAAGGAAGAATCTAAAGTGACTACTTTCAGAGAGATAAAAGCATATTACGGAGTCCGTTTCTATCGCTCCGATATGCAAGGAGTTTGTGACTCTTTACAGTTCAACTCAAGAGATTCTATACTCCATATGTATAAAGATCCTGTACTGTGGAATACAAACAGGCAACTTTATGGCGATACGATAGACATTTATATGAATGATAGTACAATCGATCATATGCATGTCAAACGATATAGTTTCTCGATAGAGCAAAAAGACTCGCTACATTACAATCAGCTGAAATCCCGTTCTATGAAGCTTTTCTTCCAGAACAAACAGCTTGAAAGAGTATTAGCAGAAGGTAATGTGGAGACAATATCGTATCCCGAAGAGAAAAATAAAGAACTATCAGGTATTCTCAATTGGCTTGAAAGCAGTTATCTACAGATATTCATGAAGGATGGTGCATTCGAGAAGCTTGTTACATGGCCCAAATCTGTAGGGAAAACAACACCTTTCGATCTGATTACTCCCGAACAATTGCGTTTAACAGACTTCTATTGGTACGATTATTTACGACCTTTAGATAAAGATGATATATTCAGGAAAGTTTCTCGTAAAGCATCAGATGTGAAACCTCAACGGAGTAAAACATCAGTCTTTAATCGGGAAGAATAACCATAGAATAATAATGAGTGATATAATACATCTTTTACCCGATTCTATAGCCAATCAAATCGCGGCAGGAGAGGTTATTCAACGGCCTTCGTCAGTGGTGAAGGAATTAGTTGAAAATGCCATCGATGCCGGCGCAGACAGTATACAGCTTATCATTAAGGATGCCGGCCGTACACTGATTCAGGTGATAGATAACGGAAAAGGAATGTCGGCAACAGATGCCCGTATGGCCTTTGAACGGCATGCTACATCTAAGATAAGAAAGGCGGATGATTTGTTTGATCTTCACACCATGGGGTTCAGGGGTGAGGCTTTGCCCTCTATTGCCGCTATCTCGCATGTGGAAGTTAAAACAAGAAGGGCTGAAGACGAGCTGGGTACTTTGCTGCAAATAGCGGGGTCGAGAGTCGAAAATCAGGAACCTGTGGCTTGTCCGGTAGGGAGTAATTTCTCTGTAAAGAACATATTCTATAATGTTCCTGCCCGTCGTAAATTTTTGAAATCGAACGATACCGAACGTAGAAATATTCTTACCGAACTGGAGCGTATTGTTCTGGTAAATCCTTCCATCGAATTTACCTTTATAGATAATGATGTAGAAGTATTAAAATTTCCGGCCGGAGGTTTACGGCAGCGTATCGTAAATGTTGTAGGCAAGAATTTCAATCAGCAGCTTATCTCTATTGATATAGATACTTCACTGGCTAAGATAACCGGCTTTATAGGTAAGCCCGAATCTGCTAGAAAGGCCAGAGCTCAGCAATTCTTTTTTGTGAACAACAGGTATATGCGTCATGCATATTTTAATAAGGCTGTACAATCTGCCTTTGAGCCTCTGATTCTGAACGGGGAGTATCCAAACTATTTTATTTATTTTCAAGTTGATCCTTCTACTATCGATGTAAATATACATCCGACAAAGACAGAGATAAAGTTTGAAAATGAGCAACCTATCTGGCAAATTCTTACCGCAGCCATCAAGGAGGCATTGGGTAAGTTTAATGAAGTGCCTACAATAGACTTTGATACCGAAGGAGCTATAGATATACCGATTCACGATCCTTCAAAAAATATATCTCAACCTCGAGTAAATATAGATCCGTCATATAATCCATTCAAGTCGCCTGCAAGAACAAACTATCAGCGTCCAAAGTTCGATTTGGATCAGTTATACAAAGGTTTTGAAAGTGATAAAAATACTGCCGATTTTTCTACAGAGGTTGCCCCCGATGTTGATATTTTTAGTCAGCAACAAACAGGCGATTCTGAAAAGATAGTTCCCGAAATGGTGGTACATTATCAATACAAGAACCGCTATATCCTTACTTCCGTTAAATCGGGACTAATGCTTATCGATCAGCATCGTGCTCATATTCGTATATTGTTCGATCAGTTTTTATCTCAGATAGAGCATAAAAGAGGCATCTCACAGCGTGCACTATTTCCCGAGATTATCGAGCTGTCTCCATCGGAGGCTGCTATGATGCCTTATCTGAAAGACGATCTTGAGGCCGTAGGCTTCGATCTCAGCCATTTAGGAAATAGTTCTTATGCTATAAATGGTACACCTGCCGAAATAACTAATATAGACTCTGTACAGCTTGTGCACAACATTATAAATAAGAGTATAGAGAGCGGTAGCGATGTAAAAGAAGAAATACGCGAGGCACTGGCACTTTCGATGGCTTATGCTGCATCAATCCCTTATGGGCATACTTTGTCTACAGAGGAGATGAATAAGATTGTCGATCAGCTTTTTGCTTCCTCAGCATATAAACATACTCCTGACGGAAAAACAATTATCTCTATGCTCGAAGATGATGCGATAGAGAAGATGTTCAAGTAAACCATAAATTATTTATCTATGAGAAAGGCGAAAATTATCTCTCTCATCTTTACTATCTTTTTTATTTTAGGGCTATGTGGCTACTACTTTTATCCATCAACGACGGTCTCTACCGATAGGGCTAAAGCTACTAGGGAAGAACAGATAGAGGATGGCGATATAATCTTTCAGACTTCGCTCTCGGCTCAGAGTGAGGCTATCCAACAAGCTACAAATTCAAAGTACTCTCACTGTGGCATTATTTATAAGAATAATGGTAGATTCTATGTCTATGAGGCTGCTGAAACTGTAAAGTTGACACCTTTGGATGAATGGGTCGCAAAGGGAAAGGATGGGCATTATGTAATCAAGCGTCTGAGAATTGCAAATCAGATATTAACCTTTAACACGCTGAAGAAAATGAAAGAGGAGGGGGCTAAGCTCTTGGGGAAAAGTTATGACTCTGCATTTGACTGGTCGGACGAGAAAATATACTGTTCTGAGCTTGTCTGGAAAATCTATAAGCGAGGCGCAGAAGTTGAAGTTGGCAAGCTGCAATACTTAAGAGACTTTAACTTGACAGGGGAAGAAGTCCAACAAAAACTAAAAGAACGATACGGAGATAAAATTCCGAAAGATGAGGTCGTAATTTCCCCTGCATCTATTTTTAATAGTAGTATGCTGGAGACGGTCATTTCTCATACTCTATAAGATACAAAAAGCAGAATATTCGAATATTCTGCTTTTTATATTTATAATAAAATTATATCAGTGTTATTTATTCAACAGCTTTTTTACTGTTTCAGAAATAGCTTTTCCGGCAGCAATGCCTGCAAGAGCTTTTGTAGCTACACCCATCACTTTACCCATATCCGCAGGAGATGAAGCTCCTACTTGAGCTATAATTTCGGTGATTCTTACATCCAGTTCTTCTTGTGATAATTGCTTTGGCAGGTATGCTTCTATAACAGCAATCTGTGCTAATTCATCTCCAGCCAGATCCTCACGCCCCTGATTTTTATATATTTCTGCGCTATCTTTACGTTGCTTCACCATCTTTTGCAAGATAAGAGTTGCTGCTTCGTCAGATAATTCATCATTAGCTCCTTTCGCTGTTTTTGCTTCAAGAAACTCCTTTTTTACTCCCCGCAATGCTTCCAGTCTTATTTTGTCTTTTGCGCGCATTGCGTCTTTGATATCTTCGCTTACTTTATCAAATAAGTTCATTGTTGTATTTTTTATTATGATTTAGTCATTAAAAAGGCCACCTTGTTTCTTCATTTCCGGCTTGTATTCGCTTGGGTTGAATTTCTCATCACGTTTGAATACCGGAGTGTTTTCCAAAGCGTCAATAATCTTATCATTATCCAATTCTTCTGTAGATAGGATAATTGGCTTTTGTCCGAAAAATGAGGAGCGAACAGCGACAGTCTGTACGCCATCTTTTCCGTAATGTTTTTCAATCATTTCGTTGATACGGCGTTTTTCTTCTTCTTCCTGTCTGATTCTTTCCTCTTCTTCTTCCTCATCAATTTCGATAAGATCACTTTCCATGCCCGGGATGCTCGACATACCGAATCCTGTAGCCAGTAAGGTTATTTTTACCTGCTTGCCTAGATTTTTGTCTATAGCAGTACCCCAAATAACTTCTATCTCAGGGCCAAAGCGTTTCATAAAGTTGGCAACAGCTTCCATCTCTTCTACTATCAGCGGTTCTTCTTCGCTCGAATAGATATTGAATAGAATTTTCTTGGCATCAAATACATCATTGTTATTCAATAATGGAGAGTGAAGTGCGTTTACAATTGCATCTTCCACACGATTTTCTCCTTCGCCTCGTCCACTACTCATGATGGCTACTCCTCCATCTTTCAGAATGGTTTTCACATCTGCAAAGTCCAGATTTATATGTCCGTGTACTGTAATTATCTCGGCAATGCCCTTCGCTGCAATCGTGAGCGTGTCGTCAGCTTTTGCAAAAGCATTGGGGATAGTCAGGTCGGCATATATATCAATCAGTCTCTCATTGTTGATCACAAGCAGTGCATCAACGTTGCGTGCTATATTTTCTACACCTTTCAGTGCTTGTATAATCTTTTTACGGCCTTCGAATACAAATGGTATGGTAACAATACCAACTGTAAGTATTCCCAGGTCTTTAGCAATACGGGCTACTACAGGGGCTGCTCCTGTTCCGGTACCACCTCCCATTCCGGCAGTGATAAATACCATTTTGGTTCCGTCTCCCAATAGTTTTTCCAGATCTTCACGGCTCTCTTCTGCTGCTGCTTTTGCAACCTCGGGACGGTTTCCTGCTCCAAGTCCTTCCGTTGTTTTCCTTCCCAGTTGGACACGTGTTTCTACCGGAGATTCGCACAATGCTTGATTATCGGTATTGCACAATGCAAATGACACATCATGTATACCTTCATTAAACATGTGGTTTACGGCATTACCGCCACCACCACCTACACCGATTACCTTTATGATTGTCTGAGTTTTTCTTGGGAATTGAAAATCCAGTATTTTTTCATCCATATCTTAGCGTATTTGTTTTGTTATAACTTAAGGGATTTACTTCGATTATTCTTCATCGTTGAATACTGTTCCTCCAAAGTTTTGTACTTTTTCGAAGAACCTAAAGAGCGATGTTTGCCCTTTGTTTTTATCTTTCTTTCCCTTCTTAGGCTTAGGAGCTTCTTCCTCATCCTCATCTTCCTCTATTTCGGTAGCAGGCGGGGTAGGAGTTGTTTGTTGAACCGCTACAGGTTCTGGTCTGAAGGCTTCTTTTCTTTCGCAATTTTCATTTGCAAAAAGCAATAAGCTAAGAGCCTGTGTATATACCGGATTTTGCAGCAATTCTGCTGCATTGTTTATGTATACACGTTTAGGTGTTGCCCGTTTTACCGGGAGTTGTGCTTTGTCTGCAAAGTATTCTTCCAGCCCTGTCATTTGCGATGCTCCACCTATTATAATAATTCCGGCATCCAGTTTATCTCCAAATCCTGATTCTTTTATCTGATGAATAACGTTCAGGATAATTTCGTCCTGACGTAGTTGTATCACTTTGTTCAACTCTCTGAGGTCTATATCGGCTGAAGTATCGCTGGTTGGTCTTGCTTTTTCTTTACCTAATTTTGCATAACGTATTTTGTATGTTTCGGCAGATTCGAAAACAAAACCTAATCCCTGAACATCTTTCGTAATCGTACGTCCTCCAAACGGAATGACTGCCATATAGCGAAGCAATCCGCCCTTGTATATAGATAGTGTAGTCGTACCTGCACCGAAATCGACGAGTGCACATCCTGCTTGTCTGTCTTGTTCTTCCAGAACGAGAGCACCTGCGGCTACAGGGCCTACAATAAATCCGGCAATATCAATCTGAGCCTTCTCTGTACTTTTCGCAAGATTACTTTTTATATTAGGGCGTCCGATAACCAGACGATAATGGCCTTCAATTACAGAAGCAACCTTATCAATCGGGTCTTCTTCATATTGTCCATCTAGGTAATATTCAGGAGCGAGAACGCTATAGTTGGCAAAGAAATCGGGCTTGTTCAGCTTCGCTTGCTGTTCCATGCCATCGAGTATGGCAAATGTGATAGGGGTAGTACCATCGAGCAATTTAGTCTCTTTGTGTTCTATTGCCCGAAGTGATTTTCCGGCAACAGAAACATAAGCTTTTCCTATTTTCTTCCCTGTCTTGTTTTCTAACAGGTGGATAAGTCCTTTGATTTTGCCCGCGGCATCATCTATATTATATATTGTCCCATATTTTACACATGAATCGGCAGGTATACATTCCGATGCCAAGATGGAAATAACGCCTTGTTCATTCTTACGTCCCAGTACACCAACAATTTTTGATGTGCCAAGGTCAATACCTACAATAAATCCTGATTGTTCCATATATCTTCTTCTCCTTTACAGTCCAATTCGAAAGAATTGTCCAGATCTTT
The DNA here is from genome assembly GCF_000213575.1 of Dysgonomonas mossii DSM 22836. Taxonomy (GTDB): domain Bacteria; phylum Bacteroidota; class Bacteroidia; order Bacteroidales; family Dysgonomonadaceae; genus Dysgonomonas; species Dysgonomonas mossii. The sequence goes on along the minus strand of NZ_GL892004.1, from coordinate 100,653 downwards.
TTCTTTATTCAACGTTTTGTACAAACAACTTGTTTGTTAAACTTCAGATTTATGACTGAATATTTATTCCACCCGGTCTCGTTAAGCCCGTTTTGATAAAAGGTGAGCAATTTGGCAAGCTTCTCTTTACATCCGTCCACACTGCCTAGTATGACCTGATGATCACCGACACGGGGTATTAATTTAATATCCTGGTTAGGTAGTACGACTATTTGTTCAATTTGTGCATTCCAAAACTCATCATTATGCAAAAATAATGCAAATTTATATAAGTCGGTCTTTGCAAACTCTTCTTTTATTGCTCCTGTTGCTATAGGAAGGTATGCCGTAGAGCGATTAGAAAGAGGCATTTTATTGCCCGTGTTATCTATATAATAGTTTCCTCCAAGGCTGCTTATAACACGTAGAATCGGCTTCCGCTCTTCAATTACGGCTTTTACGGCTCTATTGTTTGTAACAAATACGTTGGCTTCTTTTATCAGCTGATTGGCCATTATGGCCTCTTCTATCTTGTTTGTATTAATGTTTTTTAATTGTTTGCCTGTAGGATCAAGTCCTTTATCTTTGATATAACTTACAATATCTTTTGTTTCGATAAACTTATTGCCCTCGGCGCTATTTTTTATTTCTACTTCAAAACTTGTGCAAAAGTCATCCTGCGGCTTTTTTTCGAAATAAAAAGCCGAGAAAATAAGATAGCCTGCAAGAAGGCATATTCCCCCGATGACTAATATTTTTTTTATCATTTATCTTCTAAAACTTCTTTTATTGCTTCCAACAATTGATCGATATCTCCTGCTCCGACTGTTAATAGAACCTCAATATCATTTTTATTTTCCAATAAAGGTAATAATTCTTGCTTGTTACACAATGTTTTAGGACAGGTAACCTTATCGAAAATTATTTTTGAAGTCACACCCTCTATCGGTTTTTCCCTTGCAGGATATATATCCAGTAAAATGAGTTCGTCAAGCAAAGAAAGACTCTTCGCAAACTCATCGGCAAAATCTTTTGTTCGGCTATAGAGGTGAGGCTGAAAAACGCCTGTAACCTTGCGGTCAGGATATAATTCCTTAACAGATGTAATGCTTGCTGCCAGCTCTTGAGGGTGATGTGCATAGTCGTCTATCATCACGATCTTATCTGTTTTAAGGATAAAATCGAAACGACGCTTTGCCCCCTGAAATGTAAGCATTGCATGTCTCAGTTCGTCAGGTGTAGCACCATTGAGCCATGCCAGAGCCATTGCTCCGATACTATTTTCTATGTTGATTCTTACAGGAACGCCAAGTTGTATGTTGTCTATTACTTCCTTTGGAGTAACAAAGTCGAAGCGAATTTCGCCGTTGCCTATTTTTATATTCTTTGCATGGAAATCCCCTTTGTCCTCGGAGTAGGTATATACCTTAATATCTTCTCCAACTTTGGGTGAGAGTTTTATATTGTGTTTCATCACCAATGCTCCTCCCTGTTGGATGAGAGTGGTGAATTTTTCAAAGCTTTTGAGATACTCTTCTTCCGTTCTGTAGATATCCAGATGATCGGGATCTACAGAGGTAATGAGAGCCATATACGGATGCAGCCAGTGAAAAGATCGGTCGTACTCATCAGCTTCGATAACGGTAAACTCACTTTTGTCTGAAAGCATAAGATTGCTGCTATAATTTTTCAATATACCGCCTAAGAAAGCATTACAATCGAGGTGGGATTGTTTAAGTATATGTGCCAACATACTTGAGGTAGTTGTTTTTCCGTGTGTTCCTGCACAACAGAGTGCTTTACTCGATTTGGTGATAGTTCCTAAAACCTGAGCACGTTTCTGTATGGTAAAATCCTGCTGATGAAAATATATAACCTCTTCGTTCTCCGACGGAACAGCCGGAGTATACACCACTAATGTCGTATCCTTCTCTTTGCAGTATTCGGGTATCAGGCTTACACTGTCCGAATAGTGAATTTCTGCGCCTTCTTTTACCAGTTCTTTTGTCAATGGTGTTTCGGTACGATCATACCCTGCTACCTTTTTGCCTTTCGACATAAAGTAGCGAGCCAGATTGCTCATCCCGATGCCACCGATCCCGATGAAGTATACTGCTTTTATATTATTCATGTTTTATTTTCGCTTTATTAGTCTTATTGCTTCGTCTACAATTCGGTTTGCCGAATCATGTTGCGCCAATTTTAAAATATTTTCTGATAGGGTTTTTAACTTGTCCTTATCTTTTATAGTCTCCAAAGCTGTTTTAACCAGCAAATCATTTGCTTCAATATCCTTTATGAGGATAGCGGCATCTTTATTTACCAGTGCCATTGCATTTTTGGTTTGATGATCTTCCGATACATTTGGAGAAGGAACAAGAATTACAGGTTTGCCCAACAAACATAGTTCGGAGATAGAGCTTGCCCCTGCTCTGGAGATAACCAAGTCGGCAGCTTTATATGCTAGATCCATTCGGGAGATGAATTCATGGATATGAACATTCTGTGGATTCCCTTTCGATGCCAGATCCATATTCAGTTCGAAAAAGTATAATTTCCCACATTGCCAAATGATTTGTATATCTGACTCTGACAAAGCATCTATTCCACTAAATATACTTTTGTTTATTGTTCTCGAACCAAGACTGCCACCTACAACCAAAATTGTTTTCTTATTCGGGTCGAGGTTAAACTCTCTATAGGCATCCTCTTTTGTTATATTCGATGATAATAATTCTTCACGACAAGGGTTGCCGGTCATTACTATCCTATTTTTTGGAAAGAATCTTTCCATATTTTCGTAAGCAACACAAATGCTGGAAGCCTTCTTCCCTAAGAACTTATTTGTAATTCCGGCATACGAATTTTGCTCTTGAATGAGTGTCGGGATACCTAGTTTACTTGCTTTATACAAAGTTGGTCCACTGGCATATCCTCCCACGCCAATCACTATATCGGGATTGAATTCTTTTATAATTTTGCTAGCCCGATTCAGGCTCTTCTGAAATTTCCAGATTGTAGAAAATATCTTGATCGGATTTTTTCTGCTAAGCCCAACTACATTTAACCCTTCTATTTTGTATCCTGCATTTGGAACTTTTTCCATTTCCATGCGTCCTTCGGCTCCAACAAAAAGTATTTCGGAGTCAGCGTAACGTTTCATGATGGTGTTAGCTATAGCTATTGCCGGAAATATATGGCCTCCTGTTCCACCTCCGCTAATAATAACTCTCAGATTTTTCATTGTTCTTCTGTATCTTTTACATAGGGTTCAAAATCTATATTGGCAATACTTTCGTCCACATCTTCATGATCTGAATCGTTGAGTCGGGATGAGCATGCCAGAATAATGCCAAAATAGGCACATGTGATAATGGTAGACGTTCCACCCCGGCTTACCAGAGGCAGAGGTTGTCCTGTAACAGGAATCAGATTGACAGCTACGGCCATGTTAGCCAAAGCCTGTATTGTGAGTATAAGTGCAGACCCGAGTATAAGATACCTCGGGAACTTTTTTTCGCATTTTGAAGCTAGAACGCCGCACCTGAACATCAGAGCGACATATAAGAGCAAGACGAATAGCCCCCCGAGCAGCCCGGTTTCTTCAAGAATGATGGCAAATATAAAATCGGAGTAGGCCTGTGGAAGAAAATCTCGCTCCACGCCGCTTCCCGGCAAGCCGATTATACCGCCGTTGGCTATAGCTATCTTGGCATGCGATACCTGATAATTGTCGTCAGTTATTTTATAAGCAATAGTTCCGTCGGCGTTCCTCATCTCTTTATCTTCTCCCGAGTGCCTTTCTATACGGTTTTTCCATGTAGCCAAACGTCCCGGTAAATATTCTTTTGCAAAAGAGTCGGGGAGGAGCGTAAGGCTGCCTAGTAAAATAGCTACAGCAGCAAGCCCAACAAAAGCAATCAATCCTAACTTCCTGAGGCTTACCTGTCCGATAAACATAAGCATAAAGCAGACGCCAAAAAGGAGACATGCCGTAGATAAGTTTTCGGGTGCAATAAGCAAGCATAGAGCTCCAATACCAATGATAAGGGTTTTGAATATCCAACCTTCATTATCAGGCTTCATCTTACTTAAAAAGAAGGAGACAAAACCGATTGCCGAAATTTTAGCAAACTCGGAAGGTTGTATCGTAAATGCTCCGATTCCAAGCCAGCGTTGTGCTCCATTCACATCTTGCCCCATAAACATGGTGATAACAAGGAGAACAGCAGATAGCGGTATTCCCAGTAGCAATACTGAGAAATATTTGCTGGGAACTCTCTGCAAAAACATTACGAGGGCAAAACCAATAAGCAGGAATGCCGCATGTCGCAGTATCGGTGCCCAGTGGCTATGTTGGCGGTAGGCAATTGTACTTGTAGCACTAAATACTTCAAGCAAAGAGATAATACACAGTGCGATAAATATGCACCATATAACTTTATCTCCTTTGAATGCCCGCCCTAAAAAATTGAATTCCATTTTTGATTACAGTTTTCTGACGTATTCTTTAAACTGATCACCTCTATCCTCATAATTTTGGAAGAGGTCGAAACTGGCACAGCAAGGCGATAACAAAACCGTATCTCCTTCTTGAGCCAATGCGTAAGATTTTTCTACTGCATCCTTCATTGATGAGGTATCTACGATATTGTCTATTTTACCATCAAAGAATTTGTGCAGCTTACTGTTGTCAACTCCGAGGAAAACCAAAGCCCGAACTTTATCTTTAACCAATTGCTCGATCTCCGTATAGTCATTCCCCTTATCTGTTCCTCCTAAGATGAGTACAACCTTCGTTTTCATGCTTTGTAAAGCATACCAGCACGAATTAACATTAGTCGCCTTGGAGTCGTTTATAAACTGTATACCTCTCACTCTGGCTACTTTTTCGAGGCGATGTTCTACTCCCTGAAAATCACTAAGTGAGTGGCGCAGGTTTTCATCTGTTATATCCAGCAACTTTGCCGTAATGCCTGATGCAAGCGAGTTATACAGGTTATGTGTTCCTTCGAGTGCTAGTAAATCTTCTTTCATAATGAAAATCGATTTAGGAGTATCTATTTTTATTTCATTGTTTTCGGGGTATGCAATAGCATTACCCACTTTGTGGTCGGCAAATGTATATTGTTTGCCTTTCGATACCAGCTTTTGTATTTCTTTGCTTACAATCGGGTCTTCTTCCCAAAATATAAAAGCATCTTCTTCTGTTTGGTTTTGTACAATACGCATTTTGGCATCTACATACTTTTGCATATCATGATCGTATCTGTCGAGATGATCGGGTGTGATATTTAAAAGAATGGCGATATCTGCTTTAAACGAGTACATATTTTCCAATTGGAAACTGCTTAGTTCCAATACATAATAGTCGAAATTATCTTCTGCTACCTGACGTGCAAAACTTCTTCCGATGTTACCTCCAAGACCTACATTTAGTCCTGCCGATTTCAGTATATGATAGATGAGGCTGGTAGTAGTTGTCTTCCCATTACTGCCTGTAATACAGATCATTTTTGCCGATGTGTAGCGTTTGGCAAATTCCATCTCCGATAGGATAGGAATTCCCTTCTCTGCTGCTTTGTGAACAAGGGGTGCATAATTAGGAATACCCGGGCTTTTGATGATCTCGGATGCAGCCAGTATGAGGTCTTCGGTATGTCCTTTTTCTTCATAAGGGATGCCATACTGATCTAGTTCGGCTTTGTACTGGTCTTTTAATGGCCCGCTGTCAGATAAAAAAACATCAAATCCTTTTGCTTGTGCCAGTATAGCCGAGCCTACGCCACTCTCTCCTCCTCCTAATATGATAATCTTGTTCATCATTTATTTTATCGCATTTTTAATGTTGCCAATGTAAGTACTGCCAGAATAATTCCAATAATCCAAAAACGCACTACAATTTTCGATTCGGGTATAGGTCCTATTGGCTTTTGAAACAAGGCTTGTATTCCCGAATTTCCTGCTTTCTGGAAATGATGGTGCAAAGGAGTCATTTTGAAAATGCGTCTACCTTCTCCGTATTTTTTCTTTGTGAGTTTGAAGAACGCCACTTGCATCATTACCGAAATACTCTCAACAAAGAATATTCCGCATAGTATAGGGAGTAGCAGTTCTTTGTGAATGACAACCGCAAAAACTCCGATAATTCCCCCTAGTGTGAGGCTTCCCGTATCTCCCATGAAAACCTGTGCCGGGAAAGAGTTATACCAAAGAAACCCGATTGTAGCTCCGATAAATGCAGCGGCAAATATCACGAGCTCCTGACTGCCGGGTATAAACATAATGTTGAGGTAAGAGGCAAACTCCATGTGTCCGGATACATACGCGAGTATCCCGAGTGTTACCCCGATAATGGCAGAGCTTCCGGCTGCTAATCCATCGAGTCCGTCGGTAAGGTTGGCTCCATTGGATACAGCAGTTACAATAAAAATAACGATGAATACAAACAGTATCCATGCTGCCGGTTCGGCATATTCTCCCATAAAGCTAACAAGATCCTCGTAGTCGAGGTTGTTATTTTTCATAAATGGGATTGTTGTTTGAGTGGATTTTACTCCTTCGGCTACATAGCTTACACGCTCTATTACATTATCCTGATTACGATATTCTATATTTTCGCGGATAATTATATCGGGGCTCAGGTATATTGTCAGACCTACTATCAAGCCGAGTCCGACCTGTGCTACTATTTTAAATTTACCTTGTAGCCCTTCTTTATCTTTTTTGAAAACTTTTATATAGTCGTCCAGAAAACCCAGTGCACCAAGCCATATTGTTGTAATCAACATGAGAATGATATATACATTGTCTATTCGGGCAAAAAGTAGCACAGGTGTTAGTATTGCTATAATAATGATAACACCGCCCATGGTAGGGGTTCCTTTTTTACTTAGTTGTCCTTCAAGACCAAGATTACGGACTGTTTCACCGATTTGCAGCTTTTGCAATTTGTCGATGATCCGTCTTCCTATAATCGTAGAAATCAGCAAGGAGAATATTACAGCCATCGCTGCCCTGAATGAGACATAGCGAAACATCCCTGCTCCCGGGAAATCTAATTTGTCTAAGTAATCGAATAAATAATATAGCATTTTGTCTTTCTTATTTTTCTAATTATTCTCCAAAAATATTCTTAACTATTTCTTTATCATCAAAATGATGTTTTACACCTTTTACATCTTGATAATCTTCGTGTCCTTTTCCTGCAATGAGGATTACATCTCCCGCTTTAGCGAGTGCGCATGCTGTTTTTATTGCCTGTTCACGTTCTACAATCAGAAGTGCTTTTTTTAATTGTTCGCTGTTTAGCCCGTCTGCCATATCGTTGATTATAGCTTGCGGCTCTTCGTAGCGAGGATTGTCGGATGTGAGGATGACCTGATCGCTCAAACGAACAGCTTCGCGTGCCATGATTGGACGTTTTGTCTTATCTCTGTTTCCTCCGCAACCTACAACTGTTATTACACGGCCGTTTCCTTCCAATACCTCATGTATTGCTTCCAATACATTGGTAAGTGCATCAGGCGTATGGGCATAGTCTACAATAGCTGTAAAGCCTTGAGATGAACGTATTGTCTCGAACCGGCCTGATACCGGCTTCAGAGTACTAAGCACAAGCAAAGCCTCTTCCGAGCTTTGTCCTAGCAACATGGTTGCCCCGTAAACAGCAAGCAGGTTGTATACATTAAATACTCCCACAAACTGTACTTGCAACTCTTTGCCATTGATTTCTATTGCAGTACCATCGAAGTGCTTTTCGATGATTCGTGCTTTGAAGTCGGCTAAAGAATGAACAGAATAAGTACTTGTTTTAGCCTTTGTATTTTGTAACATTACCAATCCGTTTTTGTCATCGATATTGGTAAGAGCGAATGCAGTATCGGGTAGTTGGTCGAAGAAAGCTTTCTTCGCTTTTAGGTATTCGCCCATTGTTTTATGATAATCCAAATGGTCTTGTGTGAGGTTGGTAAATATTCCGCCTTCGAATTTTAGACCACTTATACGTTTCTGATGAATGGCGTGCGAGCTTACTTCCATAAAGGCATATTCGCACCCTGCATCTACCATGTTTTTCAGCATTTCGTTCAGCGAAATAGGGTCTGGGGTAGTATGTGTGGCATGATATACTTTGCCATCTATATAATTGGCTACGGTTGACAACAAGCCTACTTTATATCCCAGCTTGCGGAACATCTCATAAAGGAGTGTGGCTGTTGTTGTTTTTCCGTTTGTGCCTGTCACACCTACGAGTTTCAGATTGTTTGAAGGATCGCCATACCAATGTGTCGCTATCTTTCCGGCAGCATCAGCACTGTCTTTTACTTTTATATATGTGATGCCTTCGTTAGAAGTATCTATTTTGTTTTCGTGAAGAATAACTTTAGCTCCTAGTTCCAAAGCATTTTTTATATAGAGGTGACCATCCACCTGAACGCCTTTAAGGGCAATGAAAACCGATCCGGGAGTTGCCTTGCGGGAGTCTGTAAAAACTCCGGTTACATTTATATCCTGTTCTCCCTTTATTTCTATTACATCTATGTTTTTAAGTAAATCCTGCAACTTCATATCTGTATTTTTTTTGTTAATTTAATTCTATGGTTATGGTTGCTCCTTTCGTTGTTCTTGTTCCCGGAGCTATAGATTGCTGTCTCACCTTTCCTGCACCGATAAGGTTTACTTTCAGTCCCTCAAGCTCTAATAAATATATGGCATCACGTGCTCCCATTCCTATGACGTTAGGAACTAATCCCTGCTTGATAGAAGAATTGCTTTGAAGAAGAATACCATTGATCGAAGAGTCTGTACTTATCCAGTCTACTTTGTCACCCGAATAGTTATAATCTTGTTTTAATTTTTTCAAAACAATCTCTGTATTTTTGAACGAGCCACTTTTAACGATAGGTATAAGTGAGTTTACTGTATCTTTCTGAGCTAATATCGGAGTTGCTACAGTATTTCGTGTATATATTCCCTCGGCTATGGTTTTAAATACCGCTCCCGGCATAAGTCCCCCTGATGGAATTCCCTGCGGTCTGCGTATACCTACAAAGCAAGTATATTTGGGATTGTCGGAAGGAAAATATCCGCAAAATGATACATAATATCCTTCGTATCCCCCTCTGGCTGCAATCATCGCCGTTCCTGTTTTTCCTGAGATAGGAAACATTTCCGATTCAATGGTTTTTCCTGTTCCATCGGTTACAACACCTCTTAGGATGTCTTGCACTTCTTTGAGGGTCTTCTCGGAACATAATGAAGGATTTATAATCTCGGTTTCAAATTCTTCTTCTATTTTTCCGTCTCTCATGAAGGCTTTGGTGAGAAACGGCTTAATCATCTTTCCTTTATTTGCGATACCATTATAAAACATCAGCATGTAAATAGGCGGCACTTGTGTCTCATAACCGAATGACATCCACGGTAATGTGGTTTTAGACCATGGGTTTGATTTGTCATCAGGGAAACGAATGACAGAAGTCCCCTCTTTTCCTTGCAGTGGAACATCCCATTCTATCTTCTTCGTAAGACCCAGATCATGGATACGCTGTACATATTTTTGAGGATTATTTTCATAACCCTTTAATATCATTTTTGCGATAGCAACATTCAGCGAAGAGTACATTCCTCTCGCCACTGTTACATAGCCTTTGTCTTGTCCTTTGCGCCAGTCGTGGTCTTTTACAATGCGTCCCTTGTATTCGAACAATCCATTACCGACAAAAATTTCTTCATCGGGTGTAACTACTCCGTCTTCAAGAGCAATCATCAGTGACACTGTCTTGAAGGTAGACCCCGGCTCAGACATGTAAGAAAAAGCATTTGGATTACCTTCTGCATAAACACCCGGCGACAAGCGGTCGAGATTGGTTATGGCTTTTATCTCTCCTGTAGCTACTTCCATCACGATAGCACATCCTGATTCGGCATTGGTTTCTACCAGCTTGTTGTATAGCGCTTTCTCTGCTAAGTCCTGGATATCTACATTCAATGTGGTCTTTATATCCCATCCATCGGTTGGTTCGTTCAGTACCACGTCTATCCAACGACCTTGCACACGTTGGCGTGTTTTTAGCCCCGGAATCCCTTTTAGTATAGAGTCGTATTTTAGTTCCAGACCACTGGTTCCTCCTGCGTCAAAGTCTTTGTATATAGATCCTACGGTTCTTCCGGCAAGGCGACCAAAAGGCTTTAAGCGCATTGTTTTTTCTTCTGTAAACAAGCCGCTTCTATTGCTTCTCTGACTAAAGAATGGATAGGTGAGAACTTCTTTCAGGTCTATATAGTTTATATCGGGGCGGATAATGCGCACGTAGCGGCTGCGAACTTTTACTTTTTTGTTTGAACCGCTCTCCCTATTTCTTTCTATTTGGGCTAATTCTTTACGACTCAAGTCCCATCCGTCTAATATTACTCTTTTGTACTGGGCTGCACTTCTGTCGGGAAACTTCTTCGCCAGAGCTTGTGACAGAGGCGTAACGTATTTCATTAATGTATCTTTCTTTATGCCGTCAGCCATAAAGTCGACATATACACCGTAGAGGGGTTCGCTTGTTGCCAACAGGCGTCCGTCGTCGGAATAAATATTACCTCTATTGGGGCGTATTTCTCTATCTTTCTTTACGGTTTCCTGTATGCCAAGTTCCCTCCACATAGAGCCTTCTACATACTTTATATTAAATATACATACTAGAATTGCAATAAATATCAGGGACATAATAAGTGCAATCCACCCATATCGGCTGATCGCTATATTCTTTGATGTTCCTTCAGATTTTTTCGCCATCTTCTATTCTTTCTTACTATTTATTTCTTTCCCAGCTTATATATTGGGTCTTTTGTTTGTTTCAGATCAACTCCGTTTTTCTGAACCATATCTTCTACTTTCGATTCACGGCTTACACCCATCAGCTCGGCCGATATGGTGAGAGACTCATACTTTGCGTCTTTTAGTTCGCGTTGAAGAGATTCTATTTTCGCCATTTTCTCGATACAGCTATACCTGTTGCTGATGTACAGCACAATGATAACGAAGACCGTGATGATAAAACGTGCGTTTTTCCAAAAGAAATCCTCGGTGAGAACAGTCCCGCCAAGAATATACATGATCTTCTTTTTTATATCTTTTACTGTCATATCAAACTTTTTCTGCAACTCTTAGTTTGGCACTCCTTGATCGGGGGTTGCGTTCTTCCTCGTCCTTTGATGGAGTGATTACTTTATTGTTTATCAGTTTGAACGGAGTTTCGAAGTTTCCGAAGAAGTCTTTTTCTACTTTGCCTTCAAAATTTCCTGTCTTGAAGAAGTTTTTGACAATACGGTCTTCGAGCGAATGGTATGTAATGACTGACAACCGTCCTCCTGGTTTTAGTATGTCAAGAGCTTGCGTCAGCATCTCCTTCAGCACCTCCATCTCTTCATTTACTTCTATGCGAAGAGCCTGGAATGCCTGAGCCAGTATCTTTTTCTCTTTTTCTCCTCTCCCTACAAATGAATTGAGTGTTGCAAGCAAATCACTTGTTTTCTTGTAAGGTTTTTCTTTTCTTGTTTTCACAATCACGGAAGCAATCCGCCGCGATTGTTTCAGTTCACCATACAGGTAAAAAACATCTGCCAGTTTTTCCTCTGTGTATGTATTTAGTATCTGTGCAGCCGTTTTTCCTCCCTTGCGATTCATACGCATATCCAAGTCGCTATCTTCGAAACGAAAAGAGAACCCTCTGTCTTCGGCATCGAAGTGATGTGACGAAACGCCCAAATCAGCCAGTATAGCATCTACACCGTCTACATTATGATACTTGATGAAATTTTTAAGATATCGGAAATTGCTGCGGATGAAAGTGAACTTATTGCTAGGTTCAATGTTTTTTATCGCATCTTCATCCTGATCGAAGGCATAGAGATGCCCTTTATCTCCGAGACGTGACAGAATTTCTCTTGAGTGTCCGCCTCCGCCAAATGTAACATCGACGCAAATACTATCAGGGTGAATATTCATCCCGTCAATACTTTCGTGAAGCAAAACCGGTATGTGATATGCATCGGCCATGATTAGTCGTTTTGTGAGCTGTTATTCATTAATGCCTGAATGCGAGCACTGAATTCCTCGGCAGGTATCAGTGTTTTGTCCAGAGCATCGTTTGTCCAAATTTCGATTGTATTGTCTACTCCTAAGAATCTTACATCTGTAGTAATTCCCACCATCTGACAGTATCGTTTTGGTATAAGGATACGCCCGTTGGTGTCCATCTCGAGGCGTTCGGCGTCAACAACAAATTGACGGAACAGCGCTTGCTGCTCCATATCCCACCTGTTGAGGCGTGAACGTAATTTTGCAACTTCCTCCTCCCATACTACCAGTGGGTAGAGAACGAGACAGTTCTGAAATAGGTCTTTTCTGAGTATCAATGTGTTCTGGTCGCAAGATTGCAATATCTTACGAAAAGAAGCAGGTACAAAAAGACGTGCTTTTGCGTCTATTTTTGCTTCGATATTTCCCAAAAACTGTAGCATTAATACTTTGAATTTTAACAATATACAATATTCGACGTAAAGGTATAAAATTTATACACTTTTCCCCACCTTTCCCCACTTAAAATGTATGAAAAAGTTTTCAACATGAAATGAACAGGTTATAAACATGATATTAACACTGGATAGGTGGAGTATGTTTATTGATTACTAGGTATTTATATAAAATAAGTCCTGCCTTAGTTGTTAACAAGGCAGGACTTATTAATATGTCTGTTAATAAATTAGCTAAGGATGGATATGCATTCTTCGAGGCTCAATGATTTCTGTTCGCCCGATGTCATATCTTTCAGTGTGATTTTGTGTTCATTTATCTCATTTTCACCAACTATAGCTACATAAGGAATTTTATTAGAGTCGGCATACGACATTTGTTTTTTCATCTTCGCCGCTTCGGGGAATATCTCTGTAGAGATTCCTGTCTGACGCATTTTTAAGATCAGAGGCAATATGTGAGCTTCTTCTTTTTCGCCGAAGTTGACAAACAAAACCTGTGTGTTTTGTATCGAATCTTTTGGGTATAAATCGAGCTGGTTTAATACATCGAATATGCGGTCTGCCCCGAAGGAAATCCCTACGCCCGAAACGCCCGACAATCCGAAAATACCTGTCAGGTTATCATAGCGTCCACCTCCGGTGATACTGCCTATTTGCACATCGAGAGCCTTTACTTCGATGATGGCACCCGTGTAGTAATTCAATCCTCTGGCAAGAGTAAGATCGAGCTCAAGCTCGCAGCGCATTCCTACAATTTTTAGTTTGTTGAGTATATATTCGAGTTCGTTAACACCCTGTATTCCGGTCTCAGAATCTTTGAGAACTGTTTTCAAGGTATTTAATTTCTCTTCGTTTGTTCCTTGCAAAAGGATAATAGGTTGAAGTTGCTCGATCGCTTTTTGTGGGATACCCTTTGAGGCAAGCTCTTCGTTTACCTTTTCGAGACCTATTTTATCCAGTTTGTCGATGGCAACAGTAATGTCTGTAATTTTTTCTGCCTCTCCAATAATCTCAGCAATACCGGATAGTATCTTGCGGTTGTTAAGTTTGATACTCACCCGGATGCCGAAGCGGCTGAATACTTCATCTGCAATTTGAATCAATTCCACTTCGTTGATAAGGGAATCGGAGCCAACGATGTCAGCGTCGCATTGGAAGAATTCGCGGTAACGTCCTTTTTGTGGTCGGTCGGCACGCCAAACGGGTTGTATCTGATAGCGTTTGAAGGGGAATGTTATTTCGTTTCGGTGCATTACAACATAGCGTGCAAATGGCACAGTGAGGTCGTAACGAAGTCCTTTCTCGCTTATTTTAGTTGCAAGGCGGGTAGAGTTTTTCTCCAATAATTCTTCATTGGATAAATCTTTCAGGTAATCGCCCGAGTTGAGTATTTTGAATAGAAGCTTATCGCCCTCTTCTCCGTATTTTCCCATCAGTGTTGATAGGTTTTCCATTGCCGGAGTTTCTATCTGACGAAAGCCATAGAGTTTGAAAACTTCACGGATAGTGTCGAAAATATAGTTACGCTTCGCCATTTCTTCCGGCGAAAAATCTCTTGTTCCTTTAGGAATTGAAGGTTGTGACATTACTTATCGATTAAAAATATTCAGGATGCAAAGGTAAAAAGAAGTTGTGAGTAAAAGGTCAGGGCTATGAGATATTTAATGTCGGGGTGTAATTTTCAGCTTTATCTGATTGTCCTATTATTTATTAATGAGATAATTGTCTTATATATGAGTGGCTCTTCGTGTTGTTTAATTGCAATGAAAAGTGACAATATAAAAAGTACTGAAAACTGTCACCTTTACATACGCTTCGCTCCTGTGACCGCTGGTTGTCACCTTTTAACAATTTGGGGTTGAATATATGAGAGAGGCTGTGATGCTTCTTTGTGGTCGTTCTGCTAATTTTATTGATTTATTTCCCTTATTTTTGCAATCACATATTATTTTATTTATACAAATTATGAAACATATTATATTTTCAATTTTATCTATCAGTTTATTGTTAAACGCTTGTTCCGGCAAAAAACAAGAAAGTGCAGCCGTACAAACGCTTACAGTGGGGGTAATGTCTTCAATGGATTATCTTCCTCTTGCAGTAGCTCAGCGTGAAGGTTACTTTGCAAAACATGGTGTAGACGTAAAAATTCAGAAATTTATGTCTGCCAATGAACGAGATATGGCTTTTCAGAGCGGAACTGTAGACGGAGGTGTAACCGACTATACCAGTGCTGCATTGCTGGCATCGGGAGGGTTTGATATGAAGCTTACTTCTAAGTGTCAAGCGCCATTTTATATTGTAGCCGGGGCACAGTCGGGGATAAATAACTTGGTGGAGCTGAAAGGCAAGAAGATAGCTGTTTCTCAAAATACAGTGATCGATTTCTGTGTAGATATGGCTTTGGCTAGCGTAGGCCTAACTTCTAACGATGTAGAGAAAGTGGAGATAAATAAAATACCGACTCGCTTCGAGATGTTGCGGAATAATAAAATAGATGCTACAGGATTACCTAATCCGTTTGCCCTGATCGCTGCAAGCGAAGGTTGCAAACTGCTTGTATCTATGGATAGCCTGAAATATACTGTTACAGGTATTGTCTTTTCCCAGAAGGTAATAGACACGAAGAGTGAAGCTATTAAGAAAATGTATGCGGCTTACAATGAGGGTGTGGCTTATCTGAACTCACATACTGTAGCAGATATAAAAGATATATTGGTAAAAGAGCTTCAGTTTCCTGAGCCCGTTGCAGAGAAAGTCACTCTACCTGCTTATACCGATGCTCAGCCTGTAACTGTTGCAGACAAAGATATACAACAAGTGATAAGCTGGCTTGGAGGCAAAAATCTGCTTAAAGCTGATTTCAAAGTTGAGAATCTTATAAATGATCAACTGACTAAATAATAGACATGCTGTCGATAGAAAACCTGGAGGTAAAATACGGAAATACTGTAGCGTTGAATGATTTCTCCCTAACTATAAAAAAGGGGGAAATATATTCGCTTATAGGCCCTTCGGGATGCGGCAAGTCTACTTTGTTGAAAGTGCTTTGCGGGATCATAAGAAATTATAGCGGGCAGATTGCTTTTAATGGAGAAGCATTTACTCCCAGAGGAGTATCTATCGGATATGTACCACAACACTATGGTTTGCTGGAGTGGAAAACAGTGGAAGAGAATATCTTCCTCTCTTATAAGCTCAATAGCACTAAGGTGTTGAGAGAGGCTGAAGTTTCAGAGATTATCAACTCGTTGGAGATCAATGATATTCAAAACCGCTATCCTTCGCAATTGAGTGGGGGGCAGAAACAACGTGTGGCTCTGGCTCGTGCCTTCATCTCTCAGCCTGATATTCTGTTGATGGACGAACCGTTTTCATCATTAGATACATTTACTTCCGAAGCATCTCAACGGCTTTTCCTCCGTCTGTGGGAGAAATATAAAGTAACTACCCTGTTTATCACGCACAATATACATGAGGCTGTATCTATTGGTGAGCATATTATTGTAATGAGCAAATCGCCGGGAAGAATTATTCATCAGGTAGAAAACCCCTTGTTCAACGTATCCGAGTACCAAGAGGAAAAGTTGAGGTTTGTGGCATCTATTATCAATAAAATAGGGTACTGATGACAAAGCGTAGAAAACATATTTTCAATTATTTCGGCTATATAATAGGCGGCTTTATCTTGTTTAATGTTATATGGTATATTCTTGCTGCCTGTCTTAGTTTGAAGGCACTGCCTTTCCCTACAGAGGTTTATAGTGGATACTCCAAAGCTTTCGAAAACGGCATATTAGACCATGCATTCGCCAGCTTGCGGCGGATAGCATATAGTATAGGTATATCTTTGGGAATAGCTTTAGTGTTAGGCGTATGGATGGGATATAGTAAGAGGGTGAATAGTCTTTTAGGTCCAATGATCTATTTTTCTTACCCGATTCCCAAATTAGCTCTTTTGCCTATCATCATGGTATTATTTGATCTGGGTGAGACGTCAAAGATTGTTATTGTTATATTGATTGTCGTTTTTCAGTTGATCATAACGATACGTGATGCTGTAAAAAATATATCGAAAGAAAATTACTACGTCCTTATTTCATTTGGGGCAACGGGCCTACAAAAAATGAGACATATTACCTTGCCTGCTATTTTGCCCGAAGTTTTTTCTTCGCTTCGTGTGGCATTGGGTATCGCAACATCGGCTTTGTTCTTTATTGAGACATTCGGAACGGATAAAGGATTGGGATTTTATATTACCGATTCACAAATGCGTGTGGATTACGTCCAAATGTATTTTGGTATAATTGTTCTTTCTCTGATCGGTTTTATCTTATTCCTGATTGTAGACCTGTTAGATAGCATCTTGTGTAAGTGGAAGAATATGTGATTGTTATCTTCTCCAGAAAGCAGGCATAAATAAAGAGAGTACAGTAAATAGCTCTAAACGCCCTGTCAGCATAAGGAAGCTGAGATACCATTTCGACTCGGTTGGTACTTCTGAAAAACTGCCTGTATTGCCTATCTCAGCCAATCCACCTCCCACGTTTCCGAGACATGAAACTGCTGCTCCGAGAGCATTCTCGAATTGCATTCCCGATAAGGACAAAAGTAAACAGCTGAAAATAAGGATGGCAAGGTATAGGAAGATAAAAGCCAAGACCTTGGTTACTACGTCTATTGAAATCACATGGTTATTCAATCGGATAGGGAGTATCGCATTGGGGTGTACCTGACGTTTAAACTCATTGATCGAATTCTTAAACAAAATAATGATCCTCACTATCTTGATACCTCCCGCAGTAGATCCGGCACATGCTCCGAAGACCATAAATATGATAACTAAGAACTGATAGAAAGAGCCCCACCCTATTATGTTATCTGTAGAGTAACAGGTGGTTGTAAGCATTGCTACTACCTGAAACAGAGATGTACGAAAGGCTTTTTCTACTCCTTCTATTTTACCCGTGCTGTAAAGCCCGATGGCAATAATGACAACAAAGAGAATGATAATAGATACATACCACTTAAACTCTTCATTTTGGTACAACTTTTTAGCACTGCCTTTCATGAAGAAGTAGATCAGTGTAAAGTTTATTCCCCCGATGAACATAAAGAGTGTAATGACATATTCTATGTAAGCCGAGTTCCAATGGGCGATACTATCTTGTTTTGTGGAAAATCCGGCAGTGGATATTGTTGTAAAAGCATGACAAACAGCATCGAACAAGCTCATTGGGCCTATCCAAAGCAGTACGACAAGAATTCCTGTGAGGAATATATAAACCAGCCATAGCCGTTTGGCTATTTGTGATATGCGCGGGCGAAAACGGTCGTACCCTATCCCTGTGACTTCGGCATCGTACATTACAGATGCATTACCTCCCATGGGTAGGATCGTGGCCACGAACAATACGATTCCCAATCCTCCCATCCATTGGGTTATACTGCGCCAGAAGAGAAGTCCCTTGGGCATACTCTCTATGTCGTTTAGGATGGTTGCACCGGTTGCAGTCAGTCCCGAAATGGTTTCGAAGTAGGCATTACTGACACTGGGTATCGAGTTGCTCAGATAATAAGGAAGCATACCGAATGCCGATAATACGATCCACGAAACAGCCACCATAAAGAAGCTCTCTCGCTTGCCGATTGGTTTTGGGAAATCTTCGGTTCCTACCAATCGGATAAAAGCTCCTGCAAAGAATGTTATTGTAGAGCTTATGAGCATTGCATCGCCGGCCGCTTCGTGTAAGTAAAAAGAAACAATGGTAGCACTCATCATGAATAGCGATTCGATGACAAGCAAAAATCCAATTGTTTTTAGTACAAACCGGTAATTAAAATTGCTCATGGACTTTTTATCCTGTTAATGGAACATTTTCTCGGCATCACGCAGCGTGTCATCCAAACAGAAAACGACCACATGATCGTAAGGCTCTATCAAAGTATCACCATCGATCATCATCGGTTCTCCATTGCGTATCAATCCGCCCAAAGTGACATTCTTGGGTAGCGTTAGCTTCTTTACCTCCTTCTTGGTTACATAAGAGTTTGGTCGAGCTATAATCTCCGCTACGTCTGCATTGGCGATTGTTAATGACTTTACGTTAGATACGTCTGCACTGAGCAGAAATCTGTATATGTTGCTTACTGTTATTAGTTTCTTATTTATAATAGAGCCGATATCTAGATTCTCGGCCATCGACATATAGTCCATATTTTCTACTTCGGCTACAGTTTTGCGTACACCAAAGCGTTTGGCAGCCATACATGCGAGAATGTTAGCTTCCGAGTTCCCGGTTACAGCCACAAATGCGTCTATATCCTTGATTCCCTCTTGCAAAAGAAACTCGGCATTGCGTCCGTCATTGTGAAACACGGTTACGTTCTTTGGCAGCTTTTCTAAGAGTTGGTAGCTTTTCTCTTTATCGGATTCTAATAGTTTGATATTTGTGCTGTCGGGTAAGTACTGGCAGGTGCGGATAGCGATACGGCTTCCGCCCATTATCATAATGTTTTTAACCTCAAAACTAGCTTTACCTGCTATTACGGGCAATTCATTTACGTTTTCTTTTGTTGCGGTAAAGAATACGATGTCGCCCGCTAAAATCATATCCTTTCCTGTAGGAATGATAGTGACGTTCTTTCGTTTGATAGCAACGATGTGGAATTTCTTGTCCTTGCTGCTTAAATCGAAGAGGTATTTATTTACCAACTCCGAGTTTTCTCTTATCTTGATTCCGGCGAGTAATATATTGCCATCGCAAAGTTCTATCCATTGGCGTACCCACGGACGTTTTAAGGCTGACACTATTTCTTTAGCCGCCAGCATTTCCGGGTAAACCATAGAGTTGATCCCTAGCTTCTCAAAAAACTCTTTATTCTTGGGTAAGAGGTATTCGTAATTATCGATGCGAGCAAAGGTCTTCTTCGCTCCCATATTCGCAGCCAATAAGCAGGCTGTTATGTTTGTAGATTCGTCAGGGGTGACACCGATAAAGAAATCCGCTTCTTTTATATCCACTTCCATCAAATCTTTCAGGGAAGTGCAAGACCCGGTCATTGTCATTATTTCAAGATTAGAGCCAAGGAAGTTGAGCTTCTCCTTATCAGCGTCCATGAGTACAACGTCTTGGTTTTCTGCTGATAATAGTTTTGCTAAATGTGTTCCTACAGCACCCGCACCTGCAATTACAATTCTCATCGACTCTTACTTATATATTTTTTCTTCTATGTTATTAGGGCTTATTTGCTTATGCAAAATCGACTGCATCCGTTTTACCAATCCTTGTATGTCAAGCTCACATAGTTTTTTCAGGTCAGCAACCGATCCGTGTGTTACAAATTTATCCTGTATGCCTACACGCACTACATTTATGTTCAAATAGTTATTGTCTGCAAAGTATTCCAAAACCGCACTTCCGAATCCTCCGTTGATAACACCGTTTTCGATAGTCAATACATGGGTAAAGTTCTCTGCCACCTCTTTCAAGATTGCAGTATCCAGAGGTTTAAGGAATATCATGTCGTAATGTGCGATAGAGTAGCCTTCGTCTTCAACGATGTGGATAGCTTCGCGTGCGGTATTTCCTATTGCACCTATTGATAAAACGGCAAGATCTTTACCATCTTTCAGCTTGCGCCCTTTTCCTATTTCCAGTTTTTGCATTTCGCACTCCCAATCTTTCAGTATACCCTGTCCTCTTGGATATCGGATCACAAATGGGCCTTCGTTTCCGTAAGCGGCTGTATACATCAGGTGGCGCAGATAATGCTCGTCGAAAGGAGCGGCGATAGTCAGGTTCGGAACACAGCGCATATAAGCAAGATCGAATGCTCCATGGTGTGTTGGCCCGTCTTCTCCTACCAATCCTGCTCGGTCGAGACACATAATTACATGTAGTTTTTGAAGTGCTACATCATGTATGACCTGATCGTAAGCTCGTTGCATAAATGATGAGTAGATGTTGCAGAACGGTAATAATCCTTCTTTTGCCAATCCGGCCGAATAGGTGACAGCATGTGCTTCGGCAATACCTACATCGAATGCCCTGTCCGGGAATTCTTTCATCATATAGGTCATAGACGATCCGGTTGGCATAGCAGGAGTAATCCCTACAACACGCTTATCTTTCTTAGCCAGTTCTACAAGTGTATGTCCAAACACATCTTGAAAGAGTTGTGGCTGATCTTTTGACTTTGTCACAATACGTTCTCCGGTTTCTTTGTCAAACTTACCCGGAGCATGCCATACTGTAGCAGAAACTTCTGCCGGTTTAAATCCTTTTCCTTTAATCGTATGGATATGTAGAATCTTAGGTCCTTTCATATCCTTTATATTTTGTAATATCCGAATCAGGTTTGGTAAGTCGTGCCCATCAATAGGACCAAAATATCGTATATTAAACCCTTCAAACATGTTCTGTTGTTTGGTCAACAGTGATTTCAAACTATTGTTGAAACGAAGGATAAGATTTTTACCCTGTTCGGTAATAAGGTTTCCTTTTTTAAACTTTTGATAAACATCATTCCTTACCCTGTTATAGGTGGGTGAGGTAGTCATTTTTACCAAATAATCGCGCATACCCCCAACATTATCATCTATAGCCATATCATTATCATTGAGTATGATAAGTATATCATTTGGCTGAGAACTTGCATTGTTGAGAGCTTCATAAGCTAACCCTCCGGTCATTGAGCCATCACCTATTACGGCTACCACATGCCTGTTTTCATGCTTTAGGGAAGAAGCAACAGCCATCCCCAACGCTGCCGAGATTGAATTTGACGCATGTCCTGCAATAAAGGCATCGTATTCGCTTTCTTTTGGATTTGGAAATCCTGAAAGACCCCCGAATTTACGATTGGTATGAAACAGGTCTCTTCTGCCTGTCAGTATCTTGTGGCTATATGCTTGGTGACCCACATCCCATACAATGCGGTCGTAGGGTGTATTGTATATGTAATGCAGGGCTACAGTAAGTTCTACTGTACCTAGACTGGAGCCAAAATGCCCGGGATTTTTGCTTAGTTGATCAATAAGAAAACTTCTAAGTTCAGTACATAGAGACTTAAGCTCCTCAATGCTGAGATTTTTAAGGTCAGAGGGAGAGTTTATTGTCTGTAATACTGATATATTGTTGTTTTGTTCGTCCATAAAAATTCTATTGGAATGAAGAAAAATCTTTATTACTATTGTAATAAACAAGCAAATATATAAAACAAAAGCTATTTAGTATAAGATATTCTCTTAAAAATAAGACAGGATTAGACCTAGTTATAATAATATAAACAAAAGAGACTGATTAATGTTCTTTGTAAATAGAATGTAAACAAGCTTGTAGTCTGTATTTGTTGCTATTTATCGGGAGGATATGTAAAGTAAAATGTTTTGGTTTTTGATCAAAATATACTCTTGGGCCTTTCTTAGAAAATGAATTGTTATTGATTCTCCAACTCTTTCTTTGTAAGATTTATTTTTGTGTTGATGAAGTTTATATCGGTTTTATTTTTCGTGTAATTCAGCGACAATTTATAATTATGAATGGCCAAATTCCATTCCTCCATTTTTGCATAAAAGTGAGCTTTGGTACTGAGATAGGTAAATTTTGCTTCTTCGTTTATCATGTTTTCCATAGTAACTAGCTCTCGTAGCAAATCATGCAAATCCTTAAAATTACTTTCTGCAATAATCCTGTTTAGCTTTACTGCAATCGAGTATGGTTCTATTTTCTCGAGTTGTCTATATAGATAAGCAATCGTTTTCCAGTCTGTTTTTTCATACGATTCAGAAGTGCAATGCAAGGACGAAATCAAAGCTTCTAAATAATATTTATCTAAAGTTTGCTGGTGCTGCTTTGCTATTTCCAAATAATAGAAACCTTCTTTTATTAAATCATTATTCCAAAGGGTTCTGTTTTGATTTTCCAACGAGATCCACGTATCGTTCTCTGTTCGTGCAGGAAATCTTGAGGAGTTGAAAAACATACCAGCCAGCAGAGAATTGATTTCAGGGTTTTTGGGATGATATTGGTGTAATAATTTTCCTAACCTGATGGCTTCAAAGCACAAGTCTAAATTTATGGTTCCGGCTTTCTGCGAACTTTTATATCCTTCATTGTAGAGCAGGTATATAATCTTAAGCAGATGGCTTAATTCCTCAATGGTCTGAATCTGAAAATCATCGTAAATTTCTGAAAATTTCTTGATCGTTTCTTTGCTCCTTAAAACAACTTTCTTGACGGTTTCTGTTTTAATGATCAGCGCATTGGCAATTTCCGAATAGTTGAATCCACACAGGAAATAAAGTGAAATAATTAGCTTATTCCTTTTAGAGGAAGACGCTTTTGAAAAGAAAATCAATAATTTAAGTAAGCTGTCCTCTACTTCCTTTTCGGAGTATTCGTCATTGTCTTTTTCTGTGGATGCAAGGTAATTGAGGTGTGTTTGTGCGATGTTTGATTGCCGGATTTTATTCAGTAACTTGTTGTTTGCAACTCTATAAAGCCACGCAAAGGGATTCTCGGGAACTTCTCCAAACCTCCATGTATTTAGAGCTGTTTCGAAAGATTCTTGAACTGCGTCTAGTATATCCTCAATCTTATAATAGCCATACTTTTGAGATAAATAGGAAACCATCTTTCCATAATGTTCTCTGAAAAGATGGCTCGTAAGTGTTTTTATATTTTCCTCAGTGTTGTTCTTCATCAGTGTTGATGATTCTACGGATTTCTAGGGTTGCTCCACGTTTCAGATCGGGACAGCCTTTTGCCAGTTCTTTTGCTTCGTCTAAAGAGTTGGCAAGGAGGAAATAATAGCCGCTCACACATTCTTTGGTCTCAACGTAAGGACCGTCTGTAGCAATACCATCTTTGAAGGTAACACCAGCAGAATCGAGGGGATTTCCATCTTTAAAGTTCCCGTTTTCAACCAGTGTTTCTACCCATTTGATGTGTTCCTGAATGTCTGCTTGCATATCTTCTACGGACAGATCTCCATAATCTGCATTTTCCCGAATGAGTAATAAAAATTCTTTCATTATTTTTTATTCTAAGTTAATAATTCTGTTATGTACTTATAAGACAATCGGGTGTTTAATTTCGGGACAAAGTATTTAGATTTTTTTCTGAGATTCCCTTTTTTATTATCTATTGTTACTGGTAGGTGTAAATATAGAATGTTTTTTAATAAAAAAAGCACCGAATTTTAAAATTCGGTGCTTTTCCTATAAATGGATATTTAAGAATATTTTGGTTTTCGCCCACTCCGTCCTTTATTCTTATCAGAGTGTTTTGGTGAATTATAATCAGAGCTTTTTCGTGTTCCGATATCTGAGCGAGTACTGAAGTTTTTACGGCCTCTATCTCCGCCACGGTCTTTAGCGTTTCCGCCTCCTCCGCCCTGAGCTACCTCTACAGAAATACGTCGTCCGTTCTGTTCTTGTTTGCTCATGGATTTTATAACTTTTTGCGCATCTTTTTCAGGCACTTCGAAGAAAGAGAAGTTTTGCATTATGTCAATCCGTCCGATATTTACCTTTTCCGGAACATAGTCGTTAACAAGTCCCATCAGCGTTGCCGGATTTACATTGTCGGTACGTCCTACATTAATAAATAAACGAGAGTACCCTCTTTCGGCAGAGCGTCCGCCGGATGAACGATCCGAGCGGTCCGAGCGATCGGAACGGTCTCTGTCTTTACGTTTAGGGAATGACTTATCATCGCGAGACGAACGTTCGGATGGTGATTCTATTTCTTGTGCATCGCGGTAGTAATCGATAAGACGATTGAACTCAAGCGCTACTACACGTTTGATGATATCTTCTTTTTCGAGCCAATCGAGTTTTCTGTAAACAGAAGGAAGTATGTTTGAGATTTCATCTTCATTTACTTTTACTTTCTCTATTCTGTCTACCAGACTGAACAACTGTTTTTCGCAAATAGCTTCACCCGAAGGTATAGCTCCCTGCTCAAACTTTTTGTTGATTATTTTCTCAATCTCTCTTACTTTTCCTTTTTCTTTTACGTGGATAATTGCGATAGAAGTACCTGTTTTTCCGGCACGACCGGTACGTCCACTTCTATGAGTATATGACTCTATATCATCCGGCAAACCATAATTGATAACGTGTGTCAAGCTATCTACATCCAGCCCTCTTGCTGCTACGTCTGTAGCTACAAGCAACTGTATGTTTTTTATGCGGAATTTTTGCATCACATAGTCACGCTGAGCTTGAGACAGATCACCGTGCAGGGAGTCTGCATTGTAACCATCTTGTATCAGCTTGTCGGCAATTTCTTGTGTCTCGCGACGGGTACGACAAAATATAATTCCGTATATATTCGGGTAATAGTCTGCTATGCGTTTTAATGCCAGATATTTATCTTTAGCATGAACAAGATAGTATACATGCTTCACGCTGTTCGAACCTTCGTTCTTTCTTCCGATAGTAATTTCTTTCGGGTTCTGCATGTATTTTTTTGTAATCTTAGCTATTTCTTTAGGCATAGTAGCCGAGAATAATAGCATCAATCTTTCATCCGGCACTTTAGACAATATCTCGTCGATACTTTCCATGAATCCCATGTTAAGCATTTCGTCCGACTCGTCGAGTACTACATATTTTACATTCGACAGCTCTACTGTTCTACGATTGATAAGGTCAATCAGTCGTCCCGGAGTGGCAACAATAATCTGTACGCCTCTCTTTAGTGATTTTATCTGACTCTCAATGCTTGATCCTCCATATACAGGAAGAACTCTTAGATTATCTATATATTTTGAGTAGTCGGATAAGTCTCCTGCTATTTGCAGACATAGTTCACGTGTAGGACAAAGGATAAGTGCCTGAGGAACGTTCTGTTTTATATCAATTTTTTGTAGTATAGGAAGACCAAAAGCTGCAGTCTTTCCTGTTCCGGTTTGCGCAAGCGCAATTACATCATTCGTTTCGCCAAGCAAATATGGAATCACTTCTTCTTGCACAGGCATTGGGTTCTCATAACCCATTTCTTCGATTGCTTTGCGAATATTCGCAGCAACCCCTAACTCTTCAAATGTTTTCATTAAAAATTTTCAAATATCTTTTGTGGTAAAAAGCCCTTCATTTTTTTGACTTACTCCCACCCCAAAATTATTCGACATAAGAGAGCCTGTCAAAAGGACGCGCAAAGGTAGTAATTAGTTTTCAAGTTTATACAATGATTGGGTAATAACTTTGCTTTAACTGTCTTGTAAAGGCTAGATAGTGATATAAATAGAAGGTTTAAAATGGATATAATTTCGTATTATAGCCTTCTTTTTGTTGTTGCGGAAACGCCTGTGCATAAATATTTAACAAAACTAAAGCCGTTGTCAAATTAAAGAATAAAAATGCTATTTTTGTAACTTGATGTAAAAAAACACATTTTAAGAAACTATAAAATCGCATATCTATTAAATTTTGAAATAATATGAAGAAATTTTTACTTTTCTCTTTTGCTTCTTGTGTCATGCTAAGTCCATTGGGTTTGTCGGCACAGAAAAAAACTTCGGCACAAAAGCAGCCTCTAAAAGCAGGTGTTGCAGCGGCGAAACCTATTCTTAAGACAGAGATGGACTCATTGTCTTATATGTTTGGCGCCAGTCTTTACGAGCAAGGATTGTCTATGTATCTACGTCAACTTGGAGTGGTTGCCGATACTACAGGAGTAGAGTCTGCAATAAAGCGTGATTCTATTGTGAACGCTAATAAGAGTAACAGGTCTGAGTTTATTGCAGGGCTTAAAGCCGGATTGGATGCTCCTGAGGCAAAAAATGCATACAACACAGGACTTTCCGTAGGGGGACAGATCCTGAAACAAATGATGCCGGGACTTTTGCAGCAGATGTATGGTGAAGGATATACAGAAAAGTTTAACAATGATGCTTTTATATCGGCGATGTATACTGCTATGAGCGGCGGTACTTTTGATATAGAAAATCCGGCAGAAGCATTCAATGAAAAAATGCAAGATGCTCAAGCTAAGATGCAGGCAAAACAAGAAGAGGCACAGAAAGCTCAGTATGCAGATCAGATAGCAGAAGGTGATAAGTTTATGGAAGAAAATAAGGCGAAGGATGGAGTTGTCACTTTACCTAGCGGCTTGCAATATAAGGTTATCACAAATGGTACAGGAGAAAAACCAACAGCTACGGATCGAGTGAAAGTTCATTATCACGGCACATTGATGGATGGCACAGTGTTCGACAGTAGTGTGGAGCGTGGAGAACCGGCTGTTTTTGGAGTTGGTCAGGTGATAAAAGGATGGACAGAGGCACTGGAGTTGATGCCGGTTGGTTCAAAATGGATTCTGTATATACCTTACGATCTTGCTTACGGAGGAAGAGATGCAGGCAAAATCAAGCCATTCTCTAATCTTATATTTGAAGTGGAGCTCCTTGATATAGAAAAATAAAAATAATTTCTGAGAAATGAAGTGCTAAATTAGAATATAGAAGGTCGCTTTGTTTAAAAGGCGACCTTTTTACATTGTATTCTTTTTGATGTATTTAAAGAACTCTCAGACTCAAATATTGTTTAATCTATTATAAGTATTAATGATAATAACGAAACAAAACTATTAAAGATGAAAAAACTGATTTCGTTTTTGATTATATCTGTTTTATTCATATCCTGCGGGCTGTTTAAGACTCTTGATTTGAGTAAATTGAGAACGGGTATGACAAAAGAGCAGGTGGTGGAAGCTGTTGGTGACCCTAGCCGCATATTAGCCGTGAATAATACACAGAATGGATATCAGGAGGTTTTAGAATACAGAACCCCGAGAAATGAGGTTTATGCTTTAGAATTTATTGATGACTATCTTGTAGGATATGAATTTTTGTACGAAGATGTTGAATATATAGCACCGGCTCCTCCGATGATATTGCCGGACTATGGCAGACCTATCTATATCGATCGTCCTAGTCGTCCTAGTCGTCCAAGCAGACCGAGTCGCCCTAGCCGTCCAGAAACAGATCGTCCGGGAAATTCAAGCTCCGGCCGTCCTAGTCGTCCCGGAGAAACAACTCGTCCCGGAAATTCAAGTTCGGGTAGACCCGGTACGCCTAATGAGCCTACAAGGCCTGAGCGCCCATCGAACGAACGTCCATCCAATGAGCGTCCGGCAGCCAAGCCAAACGAAAGCTCTCGTCCATCTACATCTACTAGCGGAAGACCGACCAACACAAACGATAAAAGTAGTGGAAGAAGTGCAGAGAAAAAAACAGAAGAGAGCAGCTCTTCAAGCGCAACAAGAGAAAGATAATCCAAAGATTTTGGATACAAATAAAAAGAGACTGATTCTGTATAGGAATCAGTCTCTTTTTATTTAGTGGTGATAATATTATCGTTTCTTTTTTGTACTGTTCGATTTGTTTCTTTCGTTCAGCTGTTGCTGTTGTATACGTTGAGCTTCTGCCAGACGTGCCATAAAGCCAGATTTCTTTTTCGGCTTAGCTTTGTTTGCTTCCAATTTAGCTAATACTTTTTCTTCGTTGATAATATAACGGAAAGCAATAGTAAGCAATATTGTAATCAATAGTGAAAGGAAGTAATAGTATGTAAGTCCTGACGGATAATCATTCAACATAAACAAGAATATAAGCGGCATCAGATACATCATCCATTTCATACCCGGCATCTGCTGTTGTCCGGTGTTGGTCATTTCCATATTGAATTTTGTATAGACAATATTTGTAATGGTCATCAGAATACAGAACAAACTAATATGAGTTCCAATCAATGGGATATGATTTTTCCATTCAAAGATGGCATCATAAGTGGATAAGTCGGTAGCCCACAAGAAGCTTTGCTGACGCAGCTCTATCGCATTTGGGAAGAACGAGAACAAGGCGATCAGTATCGGCATCTGAAGCAGCATCGGTACGCAACCACTCATTGGGTTGACCCCCGCCTTGCTATAGAGTGCCATTGTAGCCTGTTGCTTTTCCATTGCTTGTTCCTGCTTCGGATACTTTTCGTTTATTTCTTCTACCTGAGGGCGTAAAACACGCATTTTGGCAGAAGACATAAATGACTTGTATGTCAGAGGGGAAATCACTAATTTAACAATGATTGTTAGTAGTAAGATTACAATACCCATAGATAGTCCGGTATTGCTCAATAAATTAAATATAGGAACTATAAAGTATTGATTAACCCAACGGAATAAAGTCCAACCCAGTGGAACCAGTTTGTCTAGATCCAATTCTTTGTTTGCGTCTTTAACATTACTGTCATAGTTCTTCAACAAAGAGTAAGACATTGGTCCTAGGTAATAAGAGAATCCTGCTGTGATGCTCTCTGGTGCTGATCCCGGTTTTGCAGGTACATATAGTGTTGCTTCAAAGCTTTTCAGATACTCGCTGTTCTCGTCTGTTTGCAAGACTTTCGAGTTAAGGAGAGCTGTTTCTATTTTGTCGTCAGCAATTAGGATTGGAGCAAAGAATTGATTTTTGAAGGCTATCCATTTTGCAGGCTCTTTAACCTCTACTTCTTCATTCTTATCACTGCTCATTTCCTTCACATCGCCACCTACATATTTGTAAGTGAGGTGAGAATAACGCTGTTCGTTCTTCACGCTTTTCTCTTGTCTGCGCATTCTCTGTGACCACTTCATCTCGAATACATCGCTATAGGTGCGAGCTAGCATCGGCTGCATGCCTACCATATTGATGTCGTATTTCATCATGTAGTCGTCATCAGCCAGTTTGTACACAAAATCGATATACTGGCTGTCTGAGTATGCATAGCGCATGATCAGCGAATTGTCTCCTTCTTTTTGTATAGGAGTAAATATCAATTTGCCTGTGCTCAAAACCTTCTGTTGCTTGTTTGTCAGCAATAAGGTAAAGTCGGCATCATTGTTGAACAGATAGAGAGAGTCGGTATTTTTCTTGTCGTCTCTGTTGTAGCTCATGTAATCCTTGAGCTGAACACGAACCATTCTTCCCCCTTTAGTAGAAAATGTAGCTTTTAGTTTGCTGTTTTCAAGGGTTATGAATTGTTCCGGTTTTTGTTCTGCTGATGGAAGTGAGTCTGTAACTGCTACAGTAGAGTCGCTTTGCTGAGCGGAAGCACTGAAGAAATCATCAATCTTCTCAGTCTTTTTATCAACTACAGAGGTGTCTATTTTATTTTCTTGCTCACGTTGCAGAGTTTGAGCATATTCGATCGAATCTTTTATGCGCTGTTGTTTCTGGCGTTCGATGTCTTCCGACGAAGGCCTACTCAATAATGTGAATCCAATAATTACGGCTGCGATCAGGATAAACCCGGTAATCGTATTCTTGTCCATTTATAATTATATGTTTTATTCCTTTCTTATTTTTTTTCTTTATTCTCTACAACGGCTTTTATAAAGCTTAAAAACAATGGATTGGGTGAAACGACCGTGCTGTTGTATTCCGGATGGAATTGTACGCCTAAGTACCATTTTTTTCCGGGAATTTCTACCACTTCCACAAGATCCATTTCCGGATTGATTCCTGTGCACTTCATTCCATTCTTTTCAAAGTCTTCTCTGAAATCGTTATTGAATTCAAAGCGATGGCGATGACGTTCTTCTATCATCTTTTTGCCATAGGCTTTGTATACAAGAGAACCTTTCTCCAATTCGCATTTATATGCTCCGAGACGCATTGTTCCACCCATATTGGTGATATTCTTTTGCTCTTCCATTAGGTCTATCACCTTAAATGGAGTATGAGTATTCATCTCGGTAGAATTGGCTTCTTCAAGCCCTAACACGTTGCGAGCGAATTCAACAACCATACATTGCATACCCAAACAAACTCCAAATGTAGGGATGTCATGTTCGCGGGCATATTTTAATGCATGGATTTTACCTTCCATTCCTCTTTGTCCAAATCCCGGAGCAATAAGTATGCCATCCATTGATGACAGTGTTTTCTCTATATTCTCTTCGGTCAGTTTGTCAGATAGTATAAAGTGCAGGTCGAGCTTATGCTCGTTGTATGTTGCCGCTTGTAGCAACGATTCGTTGATAGATTTGTATGCATCGGGTAGCTCAACATACTTACCTACCAGTCCTATTTTAATTGTATTTTTGGCATGTTTTTTCTTGCTTAAGAAGTCACGCCAAGATTGCATTTCAGGTTTTTCTCCTATTGGCATTCCCAATTTGCGAAGAACGATTTCGTCCATATTCTGTTCCTGCATCTTGAGCGGAACTTCGTAGATGGTAGATACATCGACAGACTGCATCACAGCGTCTACTTCTACATTACAAAATAGGGCAACCTTACGCAATATATCTTTATTCAACGGATGCTCGGTACGCAGAACAAGCATGTCGGGCTGTACTCCTTCCGACTGTAATTGTTTTACAGAGTGCTGTGTCGGTTTTGTTTTCACCTCTTTTGCTGCTGCAATATAAGGAACATAAGTAAGGTGTACACACAGGCAGTTTTTGCCTAGTTCCCAACGCAACTGGCGTACGCTTTCGATAAAAGGAAGTGACTCTATGTCACCTACTGTACCGCCAATTTCGGTAATAACAAAATCATAGTTGTATTTTGTGCCCAACATTTTGATGTTGCGCTTAATCTCATCTGTGATATGAGGTACGATCTGAACCGTTTTACCCAGATAATCACCTTTTCTTTCTTTGTTGATCACATTCTGATAGATGCGTCCTGTGGTGATGTTGTTATCTTTATGTGTAGGCTGATTCAGAAATCTTTCATAGTGTCCCAAATCGAGATCGGCTTCATGCCCATCAACGGTTACATAGCATTCGCCATGCTCGTAAGGGTTTAATGTACCGGGGTCGATGTTGATGTAGGGGTCTAATTTCTGGATAGTTACTTTATAACCTCTGGCTTGTAGTAGTTTACCTAGTGAGGATGCTATAATACCTTTACCTAAGGAAGATATGACTCCTCCTGTAACAAATATATACTTCGTATTAGCCACGACTTTACGTTTTATTTTTTTAGACTCTAAAAAGAAAGGACAAAAGTAAGAAAAATATTTGGATACTCATTGCAAAATAAGAGTAGTCCAATCCTTAAAATGAAAATAATTATTAAAGAATTTATCTCTTTGGTTTTGACTTGCAGTCTATTAGGATAGATGAAAAACACCTCAACTATAAACAGGTAATTTTAAACAGCTTTTTTAAGGGTGTGGTTGAAGAGTAAAATATCTTTATTCCATACATTCCTTGTATATTTGTATAGAGTAAAAAATTGAAGAGCATGAGCCAAAAAGTATATGATTGTATCGTTGTAGGTGGGGGCATAAGTGGGGTTACTTTTGCGCACTATCTGAAAAAAGAAGGTAAAGCCGTATTGGTCTTGGAGAAAAATAAGAATACCGGAGGGCAATTGCAAACAGGGCATCTTTCAGCCCAACCCGACTTCTGGTACGAGCTTGGTTCTCATACATGCTACAATTCATATACCAGCTTGTTGTCTATCGTGAAAGAAATACGGAGAACAGACATAATAGTACCTCTCCGAAAATTCAGTTATGTGCTCTATGCTTCGGGTAAGATAAAAAGTATTATGTCGGAAGTATCCAAGCTATCATGTTTGCTTCACTTTCCGAAGTATTTCTTTTCAGACAAAGCCGGGAAAACTACCCGCGAATATTTTCGTCCTATCGTAGGGGCTTCTAATTATGACCGGCTCTTTACGAATGCCTTCAAAGCTGTGATTTGTCAACCGGCGGATGATTACCCTGCGGAAATATTCCTTAAAAAGAGAGATAAAAGAGAAAAGGAAATTTCACGACGCTTTACCTTCAAAGGTGGCTTATCATCCTTTATCAATGCAGTAATAGAGAGCGGAGATATTGAAGTCAATACTTCAAGCGAAGTGATTGATATAAAGAAAGAAGGCGATGTCTTTTTACTTTCAACAGCAAGCGGGCAGATCTTTTATGCACGAAATATTGCTATGGGGGCAAATCCGAAAGTGAGCTCTAGTCTGCTGAAGAATATAGAACCCGAATTAGCTGGGTTGTTGTCTTCAATCCCGATATTCGACTCCGAATCTTTGAACATCACCATAAAGAAAGATAAAATAGACCTGAAAGAAATAGCAGGTATTATTCCTTTGTCAGACGATTTCCTTTCGGCAGTATCCAGAGATCTGATAGGGAATGGCGAGTATAGAAGCTTTACTTTTCACTTTGAGAAAGGCAAAAAATCAGAGGGAGAAAAACTGGAGCTAATATGCAATGTGTTGAATATTAAACAATCTGATATAATAGAGACTTCATTCATAGAACATAGTTTGCCTGCAATGCGATTGGAGCATTTGCATATGGATGAAAAAGTACAGGCAAAGCGAAAGAACGCTAGTGTTTATCTGCTGGGCAATTATTACTACGGTTTGTCTTTGGAAGATTGTGTGAACAGGTCTAAAAATGAGTTCGAGAGGTTTAAGAGCAACTTGTAATTCTTTATAAATCTAAACGGAGTGAAGGATTAAATCCTTCACTCCGTTTACAATGACATTGTATCTTATTTACTTGGTTTCAGTATATAGGTGATTTCTTTAGCACCTGTCAATGCTTCATGAGATAGAGCATATCCATTTAGTGTTTTGCCATCAACCCTCACTTCTTTTATATAATTAGCTGCTACATCCTGAGGTTTAATCACATTGATAACAACTTTATCCGACTTATAGTACTTAGGATCAAGTTTGATTGTTATTTTGCTGAATGTAGGAGTTATCAGTGTATAGTCTGGTTTTCCCGGACATTCGGGATACATGCCCATCATACTGAATACAGCCCAACCCGATATAGTACCTGTGTCATCATTGCCCGGAAGTCCTCCCGGTGTATTCGTGAAATGCTTTGCTAGTATCTCTGTCACAAGTTTTTGTGTGCGCCATTCCTCTCCTTTTATCTGGCTAAACAGGTACGGATAGTGTATGTCAGGTTCATTTGTGACGTCGAAATAACCGTTATCGAATACAGATTGTAGCTTATCTACAAAGCTTTTCTTGCCTCCCATCAATTTGATAAGTCCCGGTATGTCATGCGGAACAGCAAATGTATAATTCCACGCATTCCCTTCGTGAAAACCCGGATTAGGCTCAAAGTTCGCACCTTGTAAAGGGTTGAAAGGAGTTAAGAATTCTCCGTTAGGCAAGATTGGTCTGAATGTACCATATTCTTTGCTGTAATAGTTCTTATAGCCTAGCGAACGCTTATAGAACTTCTCTGCATCTTCTTTTTTTCCCAAAGAGTTTGCCAATTCGGCCAATGTCCAGTCTGCCATATAATACTCTAAGGCATGAGAAACAGAGTTGTCATATTTTTCTCTTAATGGTACATAGCCGAGTTTCATATAATCGTCATTATCGGGACGTAGTAAGTTTTGAGGTCCCGGAGTAGTTGCAGACTTTATGAAAGCCTCGTATGCTGTATTGATATCAAAATCTCTTAATCCTTTCATCCATGTGTCTGTAATTACAGGGATGGCAGGATCACCCTCCATTGTTAGCGATTCGCGAGAGTACAATTCCCATTTTGGCATCCAGCCCGACTCTTTATACATATCTATCATGGTGCGTACCATCTGCAACTGACGATCGGGATACAAGAGGGTCATCATCTGGTGAAGGTTTCGGTATGTATCCCACAATGAATATACGGTATAGCGGTTTTCTTTCGTTGTTTTTATCTCCGAGCTTTCCATTGCCGGGTATTGTCCGTTTACATCCTGTAAGATATTCGGGTGGATAAGCATGTGGTAAAGCCCTGTGTAGAATACTACCTTTTGGTCTTCCGAGCCTCCTTCTACAAGAATGCGTGACAGGTCGTCATTCCACATTTTGCGTGCTGCAAGACGGATTGCATTGAAGTCGGGTTTTGGTTGTTCCTTTTCGAGGTTCTCGCGTGCATTCTCCATGCTTACAAAAGAAACTCCCATTTGTACTTCTACTGTTTCTCCTTCTGCGCAGTCGAAAGTGAAATAAGCACCTACATCATCGCCGGCTATTTCCTTTTCGTATTTTGTGTAAATCTTATATGTTCCTGCATCTTTGTTCCAGTCCTTTTCCCATTCTCCTCCGGGGCGTTGGAATTTCCAGTAGCCCGATTTTTGTGGAGCTTTGCTTACTCGCATCACAAAGTAAATAGGGAATACAGCTTGATTTTGAGTATAGCAGAATGTTCCAAGTAGTTTTGTTCCCTCTATCTCGGTATCGTTCACCTTACGAACCATTGCGCCTGTTTCGTTTGTAAGACCTTCACCTAGATTTAGCAAAATATGATTCTGACCTTTAGGGAATGTGAAACGAGCTATACCTACCCGTGGCGTTGCACTAACTTCGGTTTTGATATTATACTTGGTCAGGAAATTAGTATAATATCCCGGTGTGGCTTTTTCATCTTTGTACTTACTCCCGTATTTTTTATAATCTACTTCCAGTTCGCCGCTTATCGGCATTAAGAGTAGACTACTCATATCGGGGCATCCCACACCACTGAGGTTGACATGCGCATAACCCGTAAATACGCTATTGTCGTACGAATAGGGAGTAGACCACCATCCGGTGTCTTTGTCCCTTTTGTTTTCGGGCGAGCCCATTACGTTGAATGGTGTTACCGACATAAATCCTTGAGGACACATCGCTCCGGGGTTCGTTGTTCCGTAGTTTGTTGTTCCTATAAATGGATTTACATAGTCAACAGGGTCTGTTTGAGCAAATAGGTTGGCTGTTACTAGTGCTATGCTTATTGTTAATAGTATTCTTTTCATTTGTATGTTTTTTTGTTACACTGGGTGACAGGGTATTATCTAAAAAAGGTGACAAAAGTAACAGGTTTTCACTCATTCTTATTTGTCACCTTTTGTATTACATTTATTATCTGATAATAGATAAATTACTATTTACTTTTTGTATTGTAACCTTCGGCTACGATGCTGTAGTTGGTGATACTTTTAGGTATATCCAATTCTATTAATCTTTTTTCGCCACCTAGCAGGTTGATATATCCATCAGAGAAGTAAGCAGGGAGTAATATCTCTTTAGAGTTTTTGTCCACTACATTTAGTTTTACTGCAACAGCTAATGTTTTCGATGGATTTGATACCTCTACCCATGTTTTACCTTTGTTGCTGATTGTTTTAATAGTTACAGTTGTTGACGGTAACGTATTTATGGCCTCGTATGATTTTTTATCTCCATTTGTCATCCAGTAATCATTGATTGACAGTACTTTCCCTTTTGCATCTTTTAGTTCAAGGCGAGCCAGATATAACTGCGGTAAGTTATTTCCTTTTTCGGGAACAAAACATTTCGTTGCTGAGTTTGCTTTTGCGTCCAGCTTTATGTTTTTCTTGTATAATTCTTTTCCTTGAAGGTCAATGAAGCGCAGGCCTGCTGTTACAGTTTTATAATCATTCAATGTTGTATTAATAATCATAACATCATTTTCTGGCAAATTCATCTGTATGTGAATAGGCTCACATGCTTTCTTTGCTCCGAAATAAGATCCCGGTGTTTCGTAATCGTAAGTATATGTTTGCCATATCATACTTGGCCATGCCGGATGGCTCATCCAAAGAACAAGACCTGTGGTGTTGTTCCACATTTTGCTGTTCCATGCTTCGAGCATATTGCGCCACGCATCGTAAGTTACAAATTGCGATTTGCGTGAAAAATCTTCCATGCTTTCGGCTTTTCCATAGCGGTCTACTGCATTGATAAAGTCTCCGAAATTCTGGGTTGTATGGTGCAGATCGTGATAAGCCCATACGTCATTGATAGGCCACTGGTCTTCCGGTGCAATAAATTTACGGATTGTATTTGCCGTAGGGATTGCATAGCTTCCCATCTCGGTATTGAATCCTTTCGCATTCTCGGTGTAATATTTAGATGGATCTTTGAAGTATCCCCAAGGGCCGCTTGTTCCCATATTCAAGAAGCGGGATTGTCCGTGATAGTGGCGGGTTGGATCTTCTTTTGCCATCATTACAGAGATGCTCTCTTCTAATTGTTTAGGAGCGAATCCTTCGTTTCGTGGGCACCACACTGCTATGGATGGGTGGTTGCGGAAGCGGCGAACTGCATCTGTCGCATTTCTTACAAATAGAGGAAAGTCGCTAGGTTCTACCGTATCGTCTGTTGTAATCCAGAAGTCGTTCCATACAAGCATACCGTATTCGTCGCACAATGCGTAGAAATCCTCTTCGGTTGTTTCTCCTGTCCAGTTGCGGATAATATTGAAGTTTGCATCTTTGTGCAGTCTGATATATGGCTCAAGACGTTCTCTTGATACACGTTTCATGCCATCGTCCATTCCCCAGTTGCCACCACGGCAGAAAATTCTTACTCCGTTTACTCTTATCGCAAAAAATGGACCTACAGGATCATCGCTCGATAGCGGTTGTAACCCCGAGGTGTCTGCATCTTTAGCAATAGTAGGAAGGTTGTTGTCTTTGGTGAATGGAACACGGTTGATATAGTCGAATATCGGTTTTCCTTTATTTACTGTTTCATTTGGAGTATAAAGAACGCGCTTGTTTTGGCTATTGTCATTTACCATCAGTTCGTACGACATTTCCCTTATCCCAAATTTCAGAGATTTTGTATCCGATACTTTATTGTTTGCCTGTACGGTTAATTCCAGATTATATAACTCAGGCCTTCCGTAACCGTTTGGCCACCACAAACGTGGATTTTTTATATTGAGTTCTTTAAACTGCTCGGGTGTAAATGTTATTTCTTTTTCTTCATTCGCAGCCAGCGTAAAAGGTAGCGATATGTTTATATTTTCAATTTTTGCAGTTAGTGTACCATTTACAGTTTTAGAGGTAATATTTTTTACAATATTCTTTATTGATATTTTAGCCTGTGTAGTATCGGGAAGTAAGATATCTGTGGTTACAAGAGGATCACCGATAACGATGTCGCCCCCGGCTTTTAGTCTTACATCTTGCCAGATTCCTGTGTTGCGGTCACGTATCCCGGGAATCCAGTCCCATCCTATCGAAGAGATAAATGTCGGTCCGTCTGTGCTGAGTACTCCTCCGTTTAGTCCCTGTCCGGCAATCATAGATTGTTCGTGAGGGATACCCGGATTGTATGGAGGGAAAACATGAACAGCAAGTATGTTTTCTCCATTTTTATTTACAAGGTCAGTTATATTAAATTCGCCTCGGATAAAAGCACCTTTCATATCTCCCAGGCTTTTTCCGTTGAGGTATATATCTGCTTTATAGTTGATACCATTGAAAAGTAAGCGTAGCTTGTTGCCGTCAATATCTTTTGGTACTGTAAACTTACATCTGTACCACCAGTCGGTGCGACTTAGTGATTCCGGTATATTCATGTTGTTCAACCCGAAGTAAGGGTCTGGATACACTCCTTGATTAACTAGAGTGGTAAGCACTGTCCCCGGAACAGTTGCATTATACCATGCAGAAGTACTATATTGAGGGTCGAAAATAGATTTGTTTGACGCCATTGCTGTTTTTCCGTCTATCATTTCCCATCCGTCCGAGATAATCCATTCTCCGGTTTGTACAGGAACAAGGGTTGTTGGTATATTTCTTTTTGCAACTCTTTCTGATGTCTGAAAGGGAGCTTTTCCTTTAGGTAATTCAGATTGAGGTTGTGGTTGCTTCAATCCTGTCCAGAGTTGGCCCGGAATAAAATCTTGAGCGTTGATTTGTACCAATGACATTAGCATTAATATCATCAAACTTACATAGAATTTCGAATGTCTTTTATTGAACATAAGTAAGGTATTAATAGGTTATAAATTATATTTCTTCGT
Source organism: Dysgonomonas mossii DSM 22836 (assembly GCF_000213575.1). Taxonomy (GTDB): domain Bacteria; phylum Bacteroidota; class Bacteroidia; order Bacteroidales; family Dysgonomonadaceae; genus Dysgonomonas; species Dysgonomonas mossii. Next base: position 62,357 of record NZ_GL892004.1, on the reverse strand, counting down.
TATTTTAGAGGATAAGATACCTCAATAAAGCAATGCAATATCTCTAGTGTGTCGGAATAATGCTATTCTAAATAATAACAATTAGAAGTGCTCTTGCCCTAGTGTACAAAGGTAATATTTTTTGGTGATGTGTAGATCAGTCATTTATATAATAATAGTAAAAGGGATGATGAGAGGAACGAAAAAGGGAGTAATATGAATTACTCCCTTGTCGAAATTATGCAATTAAGCGATCTCTATTTCTTTTCGTTTCCGTACGGTTTTTTTGTTTTTTCTTTTCACAAAAAAGATGTAGTAACCTGTAAGTGGAAGGCTTGCCCCGATGAGGGCGAATATACAGGTGAATATTTTTGACCATATCCCCCAATAGTTTCCTACATGGAGTGAATACACCCAAGCCCATATTTTCGTAGTACCTTCCTGATCCTTAAATAAGGTTGTAGAGGTGATCTCTCCTGTTTTTTTATCAAATTTATATTGGTCTGTAGCTCGTGATGTAACAGATGATTTCAGGTGAACGGCGGCAGAGCCGTCTTGCACCCGTATATATTCATAATCAGGGTTTGATGCTTGTAATGAGTTGAATACTGTTTGCCAATTAGCTACATTCAATTCTTTCTTTTCTTCCTGTTGTCCGCCACGACCACCGCCACGTGCTCCTCTTCCTCCTCCATGTCCTCCGGATTCGGCAACTTCCACGCCAAAGAGCCTGAACAATCCATTCCGATACCATTCGAACGACCAAACCATACCTGTGAGTGCACAGATGAGCAACACCAAACAAGCATATACTCCGAGTACATTGTGCATATCGTAGAAGAGGCGTTTACGCCCTTTTCTGAATTGAATTTTGAAGCGGCTTCTATTCCATCTTTTGGGCATCCAGATAATAACCCCCGAAATAAGAATGAATACGAAAATGAGTGTAGAGATTCCTACCGTATATTTACCCCATGTGCGGCTGCCATCCATCAGCCAGCGGTGTAGTACCATGATGGTATAGAATGGGCTTTCCTGAAATTTATACATTCCTGTCACTTCTCCTGTATATTGGTTGACAAATGCGGTGATCCTGAATCCTTCGGATAAGGTCATACGGTAGGTGCGCTTGGGGTCGTCAGATATCTGTACACTTGCTACAGAATTACTATCTAATTGAGCGTTTACTTTTGGGATGAGCTCTTCCAACGGCATAGGCTTTTCCTTTACCTCATCTACAAAGTAGTGAGAGGGATTGGATAGCTCTAATATCTCGTCCTGAAAAACAAGAATAGCTCCTGTTAGGCAAACGATTGTTATTATGATTCCTACAGGAAGGGAAAGCCATTTATGGAGTTTTTTTAAGAATGGTCTCATATACTATTATTAAGCGTTTATAAAGAAAAATTCCGGTGAGTTAGCACTGCTAAGACACCGGAATCAAACTATCATCAAAGTTAAGTAATTCTTTAAACTATCATCATTACAAAGGTCGGTGTTTTGATATTATCTTACAATCACAATAAATGATGATATTTGTGTCGTTCAATCACAATAAATAGTGATTAAAAGCGATAAGATACTACTCCGGCAAAGTTGCGAGGGTCGATCTGGTTGATGTAGCCTCCACGGAAATATGAGTTGTATCCAAGTTCGTCAAAAATATTATTGAAGAACACGCGTGCCGTCACTTTCTTGTATGTATATGCTACCTGTGCATTTACTGTTGTATAGGCAGGCATATCAAATGGTTTTACACCCGGATTGTATGTGTGGCCATCGTATTGTGTACTGAATTCGTTCACCGGACGTTTACCTACATAATATGCTCCTAATCCTAGAGATAATCCTTTAACCGGGCCTCTGTCTACAGTATAATATACCCATCCGTTAGCAGTATGTTTTGGTGCATTCATCGGGGCTGAACCGTTTACATAAGAAGGGCTGTCGTCATATCTTGCATTCAGATAAGCATATCCTAACATTACTTGCAGATTTGATAAAATACGACCATTCAGTTCAACCTCGATACCATCACGTTTTAAGTCTCCCGCCTTATAATAAAGTCCTGTTGGTTGAGTTCCCACATACTCTGCATTTGTCAGGTTATCTGTAAAGATATGGAAGTAGGTGAAATTGAAGCGAAGCCTATTGTCGAGCCAATCTGATTTAAATCCAACCTCCCATTGCTTTGTTCTTGAAGGGCCGGCTAGTGTGCTATCAGTCAATATCAGAGCGGCAGATCTCAAACTGGTGCTTGTTGTATATGATCCGAATATGTTTACATTTTCGATAGGAGATACCATGATACCAAAACTTGGATCCCAAGCATCATTTTCTGTTCTTCCGGCATCGGATGTTTTGCCTGTTGCAGACAATGTAGAGATAGAACTGTAACGTAATCCCAAGATAGCTTTCAGATATTTGTTGAATGTAATCACCTCCTGTGCCATAATTCCGTATGTAGTATATTCGGAAATTATAGGCATTATGGATTCAGGATTTGCAAAAGTTACGTTCTGTCTCGCGTTATTGATTTTGCCGTTCAGAACATCTACAACATCTATAAACTTAGATCCTAAAGCCTTTGTCTGTGCGTTTGCTGTTCTATAATCAAATCCTAATTGGAAAGTATGCTTAACTGTTCCTGTATAAACATCCTGACCGATCAAGTCTAATTGGAATGTCGTATTTTTGTCATCTCTTAACGATCTGCCTAGTGTTCTTTTTCTTCGAGGGTCTTCGTAGTTACGAATATCTTTAGCCCCGTAAATATTGATAGTGTCGAGTGCAGTTGATGTGTTGTCAACATTGTATGCTGAATTGAAATAGGCTGCGCGAACACTTAGGTTATCTGTAAGTTTTCTGTTGATGCGAGCTGAATAAGTTAATAGCTTCGTATTGACATTATCATTTTCAAAACCTAAAAATTTGCTATGTGGCATGTCATACAATGCATTTGTACTAATGTCTGCAAAATTTACAGTACTGGTTACTGGAGTTGTGTTGTCATTCAGATAATCCATTTCGAGGGTTACAGATGTTTTGTCATCCGGACGCCATTCCAAAGAAGGATTGATATACACCCTGTCCATAGATACTACAGGCCTGTAGTTATCTTTACGTTCATAAGCTCCATTCAAGCGAAATGCAACCGTTTTGTTTTTATCTAGAACAGATTGTACGTCGAATGTTGGACGAAACTGCCCCCAGCTTCCTACGCGTACTCCTACTTCTCCTCCATTTACGAATTTAGGTGTTTTGGTTACTACGTTTATTACACCTCCGGCATTTCCTAAGTCTGTGATAACTCCTTGTGTGATAGCAGCGGAGCCTTTTATCATCTGGATGCTTTCAACCCCCTGCATATCGGCTATACCAGATGCAGTTTGGAACTGAGAGTCCATTCTCACTCCGTTCTTCAAAACAGGGATACCTCTGAAGCCTCTGGATGACATACTTTCTTTTACACCACCATAAGAGCCAAACAGTGTTACACCCGGTACATTTCTTACCGCATCTGTAATAGTAAGGGCTCCTTGTTCAGCTATTACCTTATCGGAAATTACAGATATACTTTGTATCTGTTCGCTAGGACGCAATGGCATACGTGTGATAGCGTCGAGCTTTTCGGGTTGCTTGTATCGTTCGCCGAATACTTCAATCTCGCTTAGGTTTGCATTCGAAATCATATCAAACTGGATATGAACTTCTTCATTATTTTTTAGGTCTACTTTCTTTTCATTGTTATTGTATCCTACAAAGCTTACTATTAGAGTGAGCTCCCTTTTAGGTAGGTTTGTGAATCTAAATTTCCCTGATTCGTCAGTAGATACGCCTTTTTGTAACTCTTTGATCGCTACAGTAGCAGATGCTATAGGATCTCCATTTTCGTCGAGTACCCTTCCTTTTATAACTTGAGCATTAACAACTGTAATGCTTATGATTAGAAAAAGAAATAGAGTAATGATCTTCTTCATAGTTGATATATATATAGTTTATACGTTAATAGATAAAATTATTCGACGGCAAAGGTCTTTATAATTGTACTGTCGCACAATCACAATATATAATGAAATTTTAACCTGTATATAACAATAAATAGGGATTGGAGGCTTCGGGGCTAGTTAGCGGTGCCTACGCTGTAGATACTTATTTTACTGTTTATGCATTCCAAGATCTCTTTAGCACATGACTCTAGGGTAGAGCCTGTTGTAATAATATCATCCACTAATAAGATGTGTTTGTTGGCGAAGGTTTCCGGAGTTACTACATGGAAAATGTCTTCTACGTTTTTCCAGCGGTCGAAGCGGGCATTCTTTGTTTGTGAAGGATTATTTACTTTTCGTAGAAGGGTATCACTATTAATAGGTATTCCGGTGATGTGTGAAATCCCTTTGCATATTTCAAGTGACTGATTGTATCCTCTTTCTTTTTGACGTTTTGGATGAAGTGGAACGGGGACGAGCATATCTATAGAAGAAATAAAATCGCTGTTTTTTATATTTTCTCCACATAGCTCACCGATAAATCTGCCGATGTGAGGGTTTCGATTGTATTTCAATTCGTGAATAATATGCTGTATGCTGCCACCTTTTACAAAATAGGCAAAAGCAGCAATATGTTGGAAAGGGAATCGTCCGGCGAAAAACTGTTCCAGACGGTTGTCGGGTTGCAGGTGGAAATTTGTTTTAGGTAAGAGCAGCAGGCAGTCGGTACAGATGTGCTGCTCTCCTTCGCTCAATCGTTGTTTGCAGACAACACAGAGGTTCGGGAAAAAGAGATCGAGAAAATTATGGAATATTGTCTTCATAAGTACCGCCTAAGATTTTATCTACACATTTAATACACAAATCCATAGAAAAACCTCGCCCCAAAGCAAAACGTATTAGTTTGGTTTTCTTATCGTAGTCATTCTTTGCCTTTACTGATTTCTCTTTTATGGAGAGGATGTGCATCAGTTGTTTTTCGAATTCATCTCCTGCAAGGTCTTCCAAGATCGGGTTGTAGATCGATTCTGGAATGTTAAGTTTTCGGAGTTCGAAAACAATTTTGGTCTTTCCCCATTTGTTGAATCGTAATTTATCGTTGATAAAGCTTCTTGCAAAACGTGTGTTATCAAGGTATTTTTCTTTCCTTAGCCTGTCCATAATTCGTTCTATAGCATCGGGAGGTAATTCCCATGCAAGTAGTTTTCTGCGTACTGCAAATTCAGATCGTTCGGCTCTGGAACAATAGGCTGCAACACGGTTGAGTGCTTGTGGTTCGGATAACTTCAATTTCTCTTGTTTTTAGAATAACACTCAAAAGTAGGAAAAATATTATCCTGAATGTAGTAAAGTTTTTTGTTTTGGTAAAATTTAGCACATTATCTGTCTATCTCTGCTCTCACCATCCTATCGTTTTTGTTTAAATCTTGAAATAGGCAAACGTTTATAAAACCTTTGCTTTTGACTAATTGTACTGTATCCTCTCCTTTTCTCTGATTTATTTCAAAGTATAATTTACCATTTGGCTCTAGCAAGTCTAAGGCAATATCGGCAATCCGGTCATAAAACAAAAGTCCGTTATTGTCGGGTACAAAGAGTGCGGTGTGTGGTTCATAGTCCAGAACATTCTGATCCATTCCGGATTTCTCTTTTTCCAAGATATAAGGAGGATTGCTGACAATGATATCAAATTTAGTGTCTGTAGGATAATTTTTTAGAACATCCACATTTCTGAAAATTATATTCACAGCATTTGAATCTGAGTTTAGTGTAGCGATCTTTAATGCCTCTTCTGATATATCCCATGCTTCGATATCTGCCTTTTCTAAATGCTTTGCTAATGCTATTGCAATAGCTCCGCTACCTGTGCCGATGTCGAGTACTTTTAATCCTGATTTTTTGTTTTCGTTCAAAATCAGTTCCACAAGCTCTTCCGTTTCGGGGCGAGGTATCAATACATCCTTCGTTACATGGAATGGAAGTCCGAAAAATTCGGTTTCACCAATAATATACTGTATTGGTTCGAACGTTTTTAAGCGATCTAGTATAGAGTGCAGCAGGATTGTTTGTTCTTCTGTCAGCTTTGTACCTGATATCACAGCCTGAGGGTACGAACGCTTGGTTATATGTTCTATTATAATACGTATAAATACCGAGATTTCGTTTTCGGGATAACACGTTTTTAGGTATTCTTTTATGTAGGATATTGTTTTTTGCACTTGGTCTACTGTTTTTAAATCATTTTTTCTTGTAAAGAACAAGTCCTTCATTTTTGTAAAGCAGAGAATACTCTCTGTCTAAAATCTCATAAAAAGAAGAATTTGCAGGCGTATAACCTGATTCAGACATATTATCCGCAGGTATGATAACCCATAGAGGAGAATGCTTAATCATCATGGAATTGATATCCTCAAATATCTTCTTATCATGAACTCCGTGCCATTCCTGAAAAATAAAGAATCTGTAATATGGTTTTATCCCTGTATTGAGAAAGAAACGGGATTGTACATTATAGGTGTATATTTTGTCTTTTTCATTATCTGGTATATGAGAAATTATATCTGACGATTGTTTGATAAAAATAGAATCATCCAGCATTTCTCTATATCTGGGACTGTTGTATTTCCATATACTATATCCGCATAATAAAGAAAATGAGACAATTAGATAGGTGTAAGTTAATAATTTGGAGTATCTCTGGTATGTGTATGTATTTAGTAATAATGCGAAGCCTAATGCAAGTAAAGGAATGTTTAATGTCATGTAATGAGGAACATACAGCCCAAATCTAGTGCTTACGACTCCCCATAATACGAGAAAACAGGTTAAGACTAAAATATCCTTCTTCCTCGTTTTATGACAATAAAGAACTGTTCCAAGGACGAGTATTATAAATGATGGCCAGTATTTAAAAAAATAGATGATAAATGACCTGATGGTAAAATGAGTTTTCGGTTCATATCCGATGTATTTCATGTTGAATATAAAGGTTGCGTAAATCATTTCGTAGAAACCTTCTTTATATGCAAAATACAATATGATGGGGATGGTTATGAGTAAAAATCCCAATGATAAACCTACAAGTAAATTTTTTATACCCTTCCAGTCTTTACCTTTAATAGTGAATACGAGTATAAATGATATGCAGGCGCATATTACTCCCATATTATTCATCCGCATCCAGAAAAGGAAAGCGACGCTTATCCCCATGATGAAATATTTCCATATGAGAATACTCTTTCTTCCTGATAAATGATACTGAATGGTAAATAGTAAAGAAGAAAGGATAAAAGGTAATGTGTATTCTTCGGTAAGATTTCCTTCTCCGATACTCAAAGAGAACATGAATAGACAGAATAAAACGATACTGAAGCTGATAAGTACTGGTGTAAAATGCCGGCAAATATGAAATATCAATATCTGCGCAATGGTGAGATTTATTATTTGTATAATAAAGATACCTGTATTGCCACTAGGGTACAGACTAAGGCCCAGTGCTTCGACTAAAATGAGAATAGGGCCTTTATGGTCGAAAAAGTCTACATATGGCGTTTTGCCTTCTAGGAACATTTTGCCCATCATTACAAATATAGAACTATCTACCCCCGACATATTATATAAAGGACTGGTACTTCCTGAAAATATCAGTAGAAAGAAGATAGATAAAATAAGGAATAAAAGATATATAAAGTAGTTAGTTCCGGTTTTTAATGATTTGCAAAAGTCCATATAAAGGTTTCATTTTGATATACAAAGGTAGATTTTCATGTCTGGTTTACCTGTATCTATATAATAAGATAAATTTATCGAAATATCCTTATTCCATTTCTTCGTCGTACTTCTGAAAGAGGAAATCGTTGTAAGGGTAGCGTTCTATATGAATCTCTTTTATTCTGTCGTACAATTTCTGTTTCAGTTCATCAAAATTCAATTTCTCTGTAGCCGAAATAAAAATACAATCGTTGTGCATTTTATTCATCCACGAGTTTTTGAGTTCCTCCAAAGAAATGTTCTCCTTGGTTTTAGGAGTCAGGTCGTCTTCATCTTTAGGCTTATAAGAAAAAGAGTCCACTTTGTTAAAAATCAATATAGTTGGCTTTTCCTCTTTGTCTATTTCAAGTAATGTTTTATTCACTACCTCTATTTGCTCTTCGAAGTTAGGATGAGAGATATCCACTACATGTAATAACAGATCAGCCTCTCTTACTTCGTCCAATGTAGACTTAAATGACTCGACCAAATGAGTAGGCAACTTGCGGATAAATCCTACAGTGTCGGATAACAGAAATGGGAGGTTGTCAATGATAACCTTTCTTACTGTCGTATCCAGTGTCGCAAAAAGCTTGTTCTCCGCAAAAACTTCCGATTTGCTTAGTAGCGTCATAAGGGTTGATTTACCTACATTGGTATATCCTACTAAGGCCGCACGTACCATTTTGCCTCTGTTCTTTCTCTGAGAAGCCATTTGTTTGTCAATCCCTTTCAGTTCTTCTTTTAGGAATGCTATCTTGGTAAGAATGATACGGCGGTCGGTCTCCAGCTGAGTCTCACCCACACCACGCATCATTACGCCTCCCCCTCGTTGACGGTCTAAGTGTGTCCACAAACGAGTCAAACGTGGGAGTAGGTATTGATATTGTGCCAGTTCTACCTGTGTTTTTGCATAGGCTGTTTGGGCACGCATGGCAAATATATCGAGAATGAGGCTTGTACGGTCAAGAATTTTCACTTGCAGCTCCTTCTCTATATTTCTTATTTGCTTTGGAGAAAGTTCGTCATCGAAAATGACTAGACCTATCTCATTATCTTCCATATATTGCTTTATTTCCTGTAATTTTCCTGTACCTACGAAGGTAACGGGATTTGCTTTTTCGAGCTTTTGTGTGAATTTTTTTACAGGAACGATGCTCGCCGTTTCGGCAAGGAATGCAAGCTCATCGAGGTACTCTTTTACCTGTTCTTCTGTTTGGTATTGAGTGATAAGCCCTACTAGAACTGCTTGTTCGTTTTTTGATTCTGATATAATAAAGTCTTTCATATAATCTTTTAATCTCTAAAGATTTTAAATCCTATTTGTACTCTAACTCCAAAGTTCCACCATTGAGAATATCATTGTGGTTTATTCTGAAATCGGAGATAATTTTTCCGTTATACTTCACCTGTTTGATTATAGCCTCGGGTGATTTACGGTTCTTAGTTGTAATGTTTAATTTTTTTCCGTTATCCAACTGTATGGTAATATTATCATAAAGCGGGGAAACGATTTCGTACCACGGTTCGCCTACTACCAGAGGATATAGTCCTATTGTAGAGAATACATACCATGCACTCATTGTGCCATCGTCTTCGTCCATTTCGGGCATGTATCCTTTTGGTTCTGCCTTAAAGGGTTTGCCATAATAAGGAGTCGGATATTCGGCATTCCCTCCATACAGGTGGTTCAAATCATCCTTTATGATGCGTCTTACATTCGCCTGAGCTTTCTCATATTGTTGCAAGCGATTGAAAATATACGGAGCATGTATTCCCGGTTCGTTTCCTTGATTAAACAGATTGTTTTCAAAGAAATAGTTGAGCTGCTTCGCTAAGATGTCTTGTCCTCCTGCACTGTCAGCCATTTCGTTCAGGTATTGAGGCAAAGCCCAGCGATATTGCCCAGCGTGTACCTTGATAAAGCCCGCTGCCTCGCATCTTTGTAAAAGAATCGTCAATGTTATTAAAATCTGTATTCCATGTTTTTATAAATGTGCTTTTTGCTTTGTCGCTATAGTAATTAGCGTCATCCGTTTTGTTTAATATCTCCGCTATCTGAGCCATAGCCCACCAGTCTATACAGCTCTCCAGTGTCTGATCGGGACGATTGGTAGGAAGGTTGTCCATTTCTTTTTTTATTCCATTGTAAGCTTTAGCTAAATTGATATTGGTGATCCCTTTCTTGTACGCATCCAGTAACACTACTTGCGAATGCTCGGTACGTACTGTAGGGGCGGATTCGAAGTCTGTAGCCCAATCTTTTTTGCCATATATATACAGATTACACAAAGAGTTTGCAATATCTCTCATCGATTTGGAATCGAGTAGGGTGATCAACGGAAACTTGGTGCGATATGTATCCCACATAGACCAGCAACTGTAGTATGTATAGTCCTTTTTTTGCTGTACTTCTCCATTTGTAGCCAAATACTTTCCGTCGATCGACGTTGTATTCGCCGGACTAAGAAATACTCTGTACAGAGAGGTGTAGAATAGTTTCTTTTCGTCTTCGCCAGCTCCTTTTATTTCTATTCGCGACAAGATATTTTCCCATGCATTAGCGGCTTGTGATTTTATTTGTTCGAAAGAAAGGTTTTTTACACCTTCGTTTTCTAAGCTTGCTGTTTCTGTGCTAATCGGAGAAAGTGCAACTCTCACTTCTATCGGTTGATTATCCCTGCTCTCAAAAGCCAGCTCTAGATCTTGCCCATGCTTTACATTTACTGTAAAGGGCTTGTTTATACTTATGTTGAAGTATAGTTTGTAAGCACCATGATCGCATGTGTTGCCTGCATGTATATATCCTTGTATTTCCTTGTCTGAAACAATTTTGTAATCACAGCCTAATACTCTGGTGAAAGATGAGGCAAAATTTATTGACATCTTTTGCGCCTCTCCCTTTGGGTAGTGATAACGTTCTATGGCTACATTGTGAGTTGCTGTCAATTCCGCTTTTATTCCATTGGTAAGAGTGGTGGTATAGTAACCCGGAGCAGCAGATTCCAACTCTTTATTCATACTGATGCTAACGTCTTTCGTTACAGGTTTTATACTTAAATTACCCCCTGCGCCACTGCATCCGATACCTGATATGCGATTGACTGAGAACCCCGAAATCTTGCTTACATCATAATCGTATCCGACATGAGTTCTAGGGTCGGAATCGGGACAAACCCTTGCCATGCCATATGGAACACATGCGGCAGGGTCTACCTGTCCGTTATCTCCGGCTGTACCCATAAAGAGGTAAACATATTCGTTCTTTGTCTTCCTCTGTTGAGCAAAGAGATCATTTGTATTTATGAGTATCGAGCAGAAAAGAATAATCAGGATGAGCGATGGTTTATAGAATCTCATAATTAAAGTTTTTTGCACAGGATTTGGTATAATGGGCTAAAGGTAAGAATAATCTGCAAGAGGTAGCAGTACATAGATATTAAAAAAGAGCCTGCATTGTAGGCAGACTCTTCTGTATCTTTTTCGTACTTTGTTGTAGGATAAAGAATTAAGCTTTGTTAGATACAACTCTTTTTTCTTTGATTCTAGCTTTCTTACCTGTAAGATTACGAAGGTAATACAATTTAGCACGACGAACTTTACCCACTTTGTTTACAGTGATACTGTCAATAAATGGTGATTCGATAGGGAAAATTCTTTCTACACCGATGTTGTCAGACATTTTACGAACAGTGAAACGTTTTTTTGTTCCGTGTCCTGCAATTTTAATAACCACACCGCGGTACTGCTGAACACGTTCCTTGTTACCTTCTTTGATACGGTAAGCAATTGTCACTGTGTCACCACTTTTGAATTTAGGAAACTCTTTTCCTGTAGCAAATGCTTCTTCTGCAACTTTAATTAAGTCCATGATTATATATGGTTTTGTTGTTAATATACGCAATATACACGAGCACCTCCCGTCAGAGATTACGCAAAGCGGATGCAAAGATAACGATATTTCCGAAAATTGCAATACCTTAACCTCTATTTTTGAAACTATTAGGATGGGTATCAGAAGGTGTATTCCATTCCTATTCCGTAGCAGTTATCTCCTATATTTGGAGCTATTGCCAGTGTGTGTTTCGAATTTAAGTGATTCGGGTATAAAATTTTATTGATTGTGGGTAATAAAAGATAGCTGGCTTCGACACTAAATATGCCTATGCCGGCTCCCATTAATACATCACTTACCCAATGCCTTTTATTGAGTACCCGCAATACGCCTGTTGTCGAAGATGCTATATATCCACTAAAAGCTATATAGGGAGATTTGCCTATATACTCACGAAACAGGATGTGTGCACCTACAAAACTTGTAGCCGTATGGCCCGACGGGAACGAATTGCGTGTCGACCCGTCCGGTCTAAGCACTCCGGTACTGTTCTTTAGAATGTTGACAGTTCCCGCCATCAGAAGGTGAGACGTAGCCATTATGATAGTTACATCTTTCAGATCGTGATTCCCTTTAATTCCGGCAAGATTTAATGTATATACAGAAACGGCAGGGGCAAACTGTAGATAATCATCATATATCATCTTATTCTTAAAATGTTCGCCAACTTCATTATTTGTGCTTTTGTCCAAATCTTTGAGCATATGATTCTCGTGAGCCATGATACCATAAGCAATAAATAGAGTAGGGGCAATTAATCTGGGATAGGTTGAGTTAAAGCTTATTTGTTTAATATTCAATTCAGGAATTTTGTTTTCCCATTTGTCGGAGTCGATATTTAAGGGAACTTGAGGTGATGCGGATAAATCTATTTTGGGAAATAATGTCTTGTTCGGCAAGGTACTACTTTGCAATAATTTAGGTTTCGATGTAATTAACGGCTTATATTCTTGGGCATACACATGTATAATGCCTGTTTGTGTAAGTAGTATAATGATAAAAAGACTTACTTTTCTAAACACATTCATATATGTCAAATTTGATAGTTTATTGATGATAAATATATAACGAAGAAGTTTTTATTTCGTTATTTATTGGATATATTTTAAGGTTAAATAATCATAAGACAAGGTATTATATCTTTGTTAATCTATGTTTAATTAAAGGTTCTTATTGGTTTTGTAAAGCTTATTCGTTATACTTTTGTATATACAGGAGAAAAAGCCTTTTAATTTATTATCAAGTATAAAATGAAAATAAAATATATAGCAGCTGCAACTGCATTCTTTGCAACGATATGCCTCAATGTTGCTGCTTTGGGAAGTAAAACAACTAGTCTCTACGATACGGTCGATAAAGAAAAAATGGGACATTGGGTCGACTCAGTCTATAATCAAATGTCTCTGGATGAGCGTATAGGACAGCTTTTTATGCCTATTGTTAGCGGAGATAATACAGAATCGAATAAAACCACAATAAAAAATCTGATAACGAACCAGTATGTCGGCGGACTATTGTTTTCTAAAGGCTCTCCCCAAAATCAAGCGGAACTCACCAATTATGCGCAACAAACGGCTAAAACTCCTTTGATGATCTCGCTCGATGGAGAGTGGGGCTTATCGATGAGGTTAGATAATACAACACAGTTTCCTCGCAATATGATGCTAGGTGCAATTCAAAATGATTCCCTGTTATATTACTATGGTCTCGAAGTTGCTCGACAGTGCCGACAGATAGGCGTGCAGGTTAATTTTGCTCCGGCACTCGATGTTAATAGCAATCCAAATAACCCTGTGATCGGGAACCGTTCGTTCGGTGAAGACCCCGACCGTGTAGCCCAACTTGGTGTTATGTATTCGAAAGGTTTGGAAGCAGGCGGTGTGATGGCTGTAGCAAAACATTTTCCGGGACATGGCGATACATCCACTGACTCTCATAAAACTTTGCCTACTATTACGCATGACAAAGACAGGCTTGATGATTTTGAGATAAAGCCTTTCAGAAAATATATTGATGCAGGTTTGTCGGGAATGATGATCGGGCATTTGAATATTCCTGCTCTCGACCCTAAAAGGCAACCCAGCTCTCTATCTGAACCCATCACTACGAAGCTGTTGCAAAATGATCTTGGCTTTTCGGGATTGATTTTTACAGATGGCTTACAGATGAAAGGAGTTTCGGGTGAAGATAACTATTGTGTAAGGGCTTTGTTGGCGGGCAATGATGTTCTTCTCGGGCCGGTTAATACAGCAAAAGAATTCAATGCGGTAAAGAAAGCGATAACAGATACCTTACTCACGGAATCGCAAATAGAGGTTAAGTGTAAGAAGGTATTGGCATATAAATATATTCTGGGATTAAATCATGTCGGGACTATAGAAACTTCGGGTCTTATCCAAAATCTGAATAATGCGAATGCCGAGTGGATAAACCGAAACCTGCATCGGGATGCAATGACATTGATAAAAGATGATGATAAAATCGTCCCGCTAAAGGGGCTTGATAAAAGAAAAATTGCAGCGATATCGATAGGCGCTTCGGTGGACAATACATTTCATAATATTTTGAAAATGTATGGAGATGTTACCTGCTTCAATGTTTCGGATAGTGATGCCCTTTTGCAGTTGAAAAAAGTACTTGAGCCATATAATACAATTATAGTATCGGTGCACACTGCAAGAACAAATTTTAGTACTGCTATACAAAATGTAATACAAGGAAAAGAAACTGTACTGACCTTTTTCATTAATCCTTATCGGGTAGCAGCTTATGCCTCTACAGTCAAAAATGCCGATGGAGTTTTGCTGGCTTATGAAGATACCGATCTGGCTCAGAACTATGCGGCTCAAGCTATATTTGGCGGAAATGCTATTACAGGAAAAGCTCCTGTGACCGTGAAAGGAGTGTTTAAAGAAGGAAAAGGGATCAATACTAAAAAGATAAGACTAAGCTATGCTGTGCCCGAAGATGTAGGCATAGCAACAAGCCGCCTGGATGGTATAGAGACTATTGTACACGAAGGTATAAAAGCTCAGGCTTTTCCCGGATGTCAGATATTGATAGCCAAAGATGGAGAAGTTATTTATAATAGATCATTCGGTTCGTTCGAATATGATGGCAAGCAAAAGGTAACGAATACCGATTTGTACGACCTTGCCTCCATGACGAAGGCTACGGCTACCGTTCCTGCTGTGATGAAATTGTATGACGATGCCAAATTGAAACTCAATACACCTATCAGCAACTATGTATCTGCACTGAAAGGTACGGACAAATCGGATATAACAGTACGGGATGCGCTCTTGCACGAGAGCCGACTTCCTGCCTTTATTCCTTACTATATGAATGCGATAGACGAGGAGAGCTATGAAGGTAAATTGTTCAATCGTACGCAGACTTCTCTTTATTCTGCTCAGTTCGATGCGAATACATGGGCTCGTACAGATTATAAATTTAAACCTTCGATGGTGTCTCAAACTCCTAAAGTGGGCTTCTTGCCTTTGGCCGAGGGGCTTTACATCAACGAAACTTATGCAGATACTATTATTTCTGAAATTGCGAAGTCGAAATTGTCTAAAAGGAAACAATATGTATATAGTTGTCTCAATTTCATGCTACTGAAAGAAGTTGTGGAAAAAATATCGAAAGAGGATTTGAATACATTTGTACAGGAAAACTTTTTCAGCAAGCTAGGTGCTACAACAACGACTTACAATCCCTTGACAAAATTCGATAAGCAAAGAATTGTCCCTACCGAGAAAGATGATTTTCTACGCAAACAACTCTTGCAAGGCTATGTACATGACGAAGGCGCAGCCTTTATAGGTGGAATCTCGGGTAATGCCGGCTTATTTTCGGATGCGAATGATATTGCCAAACTGTATCAGATGTGGCTGAATATGGGTACGTATGGCGGTGAGGAGTATTTGTCGCCAAAAACTTGTCAACTGTTTCTTCAGGCAAAGAGCGGAATTTCACGCCGTGGACTGGGATTTGATAAGCCGGAAACAACAACGAGCAAATCGAGTCCGACAGCGTTAAGCGCACCTGCAAGTACATACGGGCATACAGGTTTTACAGGAACTTGCTTCTGGGTCGATCCTGATAATAATTTAATTTATATATTTTTGTCGAACAGAGTGAACGATAAGCGAACTCATAATGCGATATCTACTTTAAATATACGTACACGTATTCAGGAAGAGATATATTCGGCGATGAAAAAAGGAACTGTATTACAAGAAATAAATATAACTAATACTAATACCAATGACAAACAAAAGACTGACGCTGAATGACGAATTGAAACCATTTTTTAGTACCGAAAACCAGCTAATATGGGATTTGATAATAGAAAACAAAACCGAAGAATTGCACCCGGTATTATCGGAAGAAGATGAGCATATCAATAAAATACTTGCCGAACTTTTTACAGAGGGTAAAAGCGATACTCTGGATGCATACGATTTTGTAACTGTCAAAGAGCCCAATAGTAGTTTATTCAGAGATTTGGTTCGTTTCATTTTTGCATCAGATATCAATGGAAATTATGATGAAATAAAAGAGTTGATCTTGAACAAGATTTTCGATTTTACACTCGATATGATTGAGCAGTTGCAAAAGGAGACCCAAGGATACCCGATGAGGCCTGTTTCCGAAATTGTAATCAAAGAAGCTTCGTCGATTCGTATGTCATTGAATACATTGGCTTATTATTTTCGTGAAAAAGAAGATGTTGAAGGACTACACTTCGCCACGGTTATGAGAACCAAGCTTACGCTGTCTATCATGAGCAACTATAAAAATATAGTAGGGCATGATATGATAGAAGCTGCTAAAATAAAGGAACGGGTGGGGGAGACTGATGCCGCTCTTGTTTTTTATAATGCTGCCCGTGAGAACTTGAAAAATGAACTGCATTGGTTTGTAGAAAGTCCTGAGATGGGAGCCAGCGAAGATGATGTGATCATGCTGCAATCTCTTAAAGAAGCATATCAGTCTATCGACAGATTAAAGAATACAGAGCTGTTTGTACAAACATGTGAAATTATCGACGAAATATTGAGCAGGGAATATGTTGAGTATGACTTCGATGAAGAGGATGAGGAAGATTAAAAAATATATATTTCTATATTGCTGTCTTTTGTTGTTGCCTTGTGCTTTATTTGCTCAGCAGCAAAAGACAGCATCTATTAGTCTCGAAGAATATCTGCAAACGCAGGAGCTGGTAAATGTCAATGCTTTAGATAGTAGTATTCGTGTAGATCTAAAGTATGCAACAACAGATAACTTTACAAAAACAATCCTTTACGATTCGTTGGCAAATATATATCTGCATCCTTTGGCTGCAAAAAAGCTGGTGGCTGCACAGAAATATTTGAAAACTCTCCACCCTGATTATAGTTTATTGGTTTATGATGCCGTACGTCCATTGAGTGTGCAGCATAAGATGTATCGGGTGGTGCAGAATACCAAATATGCGGCTTATGTCGCAAACCCTTCACGTACAGGTCTTCATAATTATGGAATGGCAGTAGATCTTACTATTTGTAACAAAAAAGGTGTACCTTTGGATATGGGCACTCCCTTCGATTTTTTTGGTGGTGCTGCCGGTATTAATAAGGAAGCTGAATTGGTGCAACGAAGGGTTCTTACAAAACAGCAAGTCGCAAATCGTGAACTATTGCGCAAAGTGATGAGGCATGCCGGTTTTTTGACTATACGTGGCGAATGGTGGCACTTCAATGCTGTAAGTCTTATAGAAGCCCGCAAGTTGTATAAGGTTATTGAATAACGCTTTTCTTTTTCTTTCGAAAGATATATTTGTAATTCTAAAATAATAAGCACATGAAAAGGATTTACACAGTTTTACTTGTATTATTTATTTTGAGTATGTGCGCACAGAACGCTAACGCACAATTTGTGGTGGCACAAGACACCGTTCGCGGACGAATTGACTTTTGTCCTCGTCTTGGAGATTTGCATAATGCTGTAGAGATTCCCAACGATTCGGTTTTTTATATGCTGCCTATAGATCAGAGTACAGATCCGTGGCGTCAGGTCTATCGCTATATGCCTGATAGAAGCGTCAGCGGCGGATATATACATGGTAGGAAACTGATGCGGGTGGATGATTATGATATAGTAGAGGTAGAACGTCTATCGGCTCATGGTAGCATATCTTTCAAGAATGCAGATGTACGAGTCGTTGTTTCCGTTGCACCCATCGGTACAAAAGATACTTCAGTGAAAAAAGGTGCTGATGGTACCTATATGGTAAACGGGAAGAAGGCTTATGGCGTCTCAAGGTGGTCTTCTCCTCAGTTGCACTATAAATCTATTACGGTGTCTATAAAAGGACGGAATATTCCTGTTCCTCAGAAGGTATTTGAGCACTTGCTCGAGCCCGATATTGAAGATATGGTTGTGTATTATAATCCCAGCAAACAAATAGTTTATATGCAAGTCAACAATGGTGGCACATCGGCTTCTTATACCGCATTGTTTACCATTTCGGTTCGGGGTGTATTAAGTCCGTATGTGTTTTATCCATCTATGAATAGGTAAGAGCAGGTTGATAATCTTTTTATCCTTCTGAATGAAATAAAGATCTCAGTATAGAGGTAATTCTTTTTTAAGGATTTATCTTATAATAAGAGGTCTTTGAAGTGATTGTATGCTGAGTTTCTAGTGTGCGGCAAAAAGTGACACAGCAAAAGAGTGCAAAACCTGTTACTTTTGTTGCTTTTTAACAATTAAACAAAAGGGTAATTGGATTGAGGGTGATGATTGAGAAGGGATTTACTTCTTTAACATTCCCGTTTGCTGAAAGATAGATAAGGTGATATATAGCAATATTCCTGCTGCTATTCCTAATACTCCGATTGTTATTGTAGCTACGATAATGAATGCTGCAAGAAAATAGCGATACTCGTTTCCTTTAAACTTGATATTTTTTATTTTCAACGAGAACATTGGAATTTCAGATACCATGAGTAATGAGAATACTACAATGGCAACCAGAAAAGTATATATCAACGATGGAGTAATCATTGGAACTTTGTATGCAAGACCATAACAGAAGCTAACCCAAAACATAGCATTAGCCGGAGTGTTTAACCCGATAAAAGACTCGCTTTGCCTTTCGTCTACATTGAACTTTGCTAAGCGCAAAGCAGAGAAAATAGCGAGTAGGAATGCTATATATGGCAGATATTCTACTATAATGGGATTCTGAGATATGCGTATCGTGTTGTCTGACAGGAAGCGGAAGGCTGCAATACTCGGAGCCAATCCGAAACTGACCATGTCGGCCAAAGAGTCGAGCTCTTTACCGATTGGAGAATAGGCCTTCAGCAAGCGAGCTGCAAACCCATCGGAGAAATCGAACAGGGCTGCGATGATAACCCATACTACTACCCATGTATATTCTCCCTGAAATGCCATAACCGTGGCTATCGATCCTGAAAACAGATTGAGAGAAGTGAGTGTGTTTGGGATATGCTTTTTCATCTCTTTATGCTCGGAACTTTGCTATTACAGTCTGGTTTCCGGTTACCTTTTGATCCATTTCTACAAGTATCTCAGTACCTAACGGTAGATATACGTCAACTCTTGATCCAAGTTTGATGAAGCCGAGATGTTCGTCTATGCTGCCTGTTTCTCCAACCTGCGCATAGGTTACAATCCGTCGGGCCATAGCTCCTGCTACCTGACGTAGCAATATTTGGTTTTTACCGTCTTCGGTTTCCATGACTACAGTCGATCTCTCGTTTTCTGTACTCGATTTTGGCAGGTATGCCGCCATAAAGCGTCCATCATGATGCTTAGACATCAATACTTTCCCGTTGATCGGATACCAGTTTGCATGAACATTGAATGGAGACATGAATATAGATACGATAATACGTTTGTCTTTAAAGTATTCGCCTTCGTACACTTCTTCTATAGCCACTATCTTTCCATCGGCAGACGCTACCACAACACCGTTGCTGTCGCCTTTGAATTGCCTATACGGGCTCCGATAGAAGTTGAGCACTATACCGAAAAAAACAAGTGATGCTCCACCTGCAAGATAGGATAAAAATGTGTGACGGAAGAAATACCAAAGTATCCCGTTTAATACAAACAGGATTATAAAATATGTTGTTAAAACGTCTCGTCCTTCGTGATGAACCTTCATTATTTTGTGATAAACATATTTAATGTAAGGTGCAAAAGTATCTTTATTTGGCGATATATACAAATTTGGAATCTGAATTTTAGTACAAAAGAAAAGAGAGATGAACGAATCACCTCTCTGATGTATGTATTTTATACCTATTTTGTATTTATAGGATATACAGTGAACTGATAGATTCGTTGCTTAATACTCTGCGGATAGCATTTGCAAACACATCAGCTACAGATAAGATAACTACCTTTTCGCACTTCTTAGAGTAAGGTATGCTGTCTGTAAATACCATTTCTGTAAGTCCCGATTGGGTTACTCTTTCCGATGCAGGGTCAGACATCACCGCATGACTGGCTATAGCTCTCACCGATCTCGCTCCACTGGCTTTCATTATGTCGGCAGCTTTTGTTATTGTACCTGCTGTATCCACAATGTCATCTACCAACAGCACATCCATTCCAGTAACGTCCCCGATGATTTGCATTTCGGATATTTCGTTTGCTTTTTTACGAAGTTTATAGCATATAACCATCGGCAAACCAAAGTATTTGGCGTATGAGCTTGCGCGTTTTGTACCTCCCACATCGGGTGTTGCTATCACTAGGTTATCGGTATCCAATGTTTTGATATAGTCAACGAATATTGCAGATGCGTATAAGTGGTCTACCGGAACATTGAAGAATCCTTGTATCTGGTCGGCATGCAAGTCCATAGTTATTAGTCTGTTGATGCCCGCTGCACTAAGCATGTCCGCAATAAGTTTAGCTCCGATAGAAACACGAGGCTTATCTTTGCGGTCTTGGCGAGCCCAACCGAAGTATGGTATTACAGCTATTATAGATGAGGCAGACGCCCTTTTTGCGGCATCGATCATCAATAGGAGTTCCATAAGATTATCTGAAGAAGGGAACGTAGACTGTATCAAAAAAACCTGACCCCCCCTGATTGACTCTTCGTATGAAACAGAGAATTCTCCATCGGCGAAGCGTTCAATTTTCATTTTACCCAAAGGGCATCCAAGGCTAGTACATATTTTTTCAGCTAAGTAACGAGAATTAGTTCCCGAGAAAATTTTGAAAGGTAGATTATTGTCCATCTCTTCTTTAATTTTTTTAATCTTTATGGAAAGTTTTTTAATAGATTTATATGAGACTGTAAAATTAGGAAAAACAACACAATTAGCTCATAGAAAATTTAATTATTTTCCCAGAATATTCTTCTATGTTTAAAAACAGGTTCCGATCCCATTGTGGACTTAATGTAAAATTCTTTTTAGTGAGCAGTTCTTTCGCTTTTTTTATTTCGTGCGGTTTTATTTCCATATATTCGAAAGCATGAAAAGGAATATGCACAGAAATATCCACAGGCTTGGAATCAAAATTAGCGACTACAATCAAGAATTCATCTTTGCCAGACCTCAAGAAAGCGTATTGTTTTGTAGAATCAAAGTCCATGTTGTTATAATTAGCATACATCAGATCAAAGAATTTACCTGTTCTGATTGACTCTTCTTTTGCGATCTTTAGAAGCTGAATATAAAACTTCCGAAGTTTTATCTGTTCCTCCTTTAGTCCTCCTTCTCTGAACGTTCCTTTGTTCCTCCAGCTTCTTATAGAGTCTACCGACCAATAATCAAAGATGGTTGTACGTCCATCTAGTCCGCTAAAACCTTCTTTATCCATTCCCCGTTCACCCAGTTCTTGTCCGAAGTAGATCATTACGGGATTGGTATTCATTGTTGCGGCTACAATCATTCCCGGAATGGCTTTAAAAGCATCGCCTGCAAAGAAATCAGATGCTATGCGCTGTTCGTCATGGTTTTCGAGGAAGTTTAGCATTTTGGTTTGTAGCCCGTCAATGCTTTGCCAAGAAAAGGTAATGTCCGATGAAGGTTGTTGATGGGTGATTACATTACGTAGTGTATCATAGAGCCCAACTTTGTCGTATAGATAATCAAACAGTCCCCAATCTACATATTTGTGATACAAGTCGGGATTATATACCTCTGCAATAAAGATAAGTGTCTTGTTTTTTGCTTTTACTCTCGGTATTACCCAGTTCCAAAATTCCACAGGGACCATCTCCGCCATATCACATCTAAATCCGTCTACCCCTTTGGCTGCCCAGAATAGAAGAATGTCTTTCATCTTTAGCCATGTGTCAGGGGTTGGTATAAAGCAGCTTGTGTTGTTATTGGTATAGTCTATTCCATAATTTAATTTAACCGTTTCGTACCAATCTGTTACCGATGGCTTATTGCTGAAGCAGTCATTGCCGGTTGCTTTAGCCGGATATTCTATGTATGCGTTTTCTCCTTGTTGAGTAGGGAATTGCAATTCTAGTTTTTGATTGGGTATATAATAGAAATTATTATCCGGATCGAACGCTACGTTTTTATTATCATCTGCACCCAGATCTTTTATCTTTTTAGGTTTTGCATCAGAATGATATTGTCGTGCAACATGATTGGGAACAAAATCAATAATGACTTTCATTCCATTTTTGTGCGTACGTTCTATGAGGGCTTCAAATTCTTGCATCCTGTTGTCTACAGTATCAGCCAGATCGGGAGAAACATCATAATAATCACGGATCGCATAAGGCGAGCCTGCTTTTCCTTTTATTACATCGGGATGATCTTTGGCTATTCCATTTGCTGTGTAGTCGGTAGTAGAGGCATGTTCAAGTATGCCGGTATACCAGATATGGGTAAATCCCATTTTTTTTATTTCTTTCAATGCCTTATTGTCGAAGGCTGAGAACTTACCTACTCCATTTTCTTCTATGGTGCCGCTTTCCTTATTTGTGCTGTTGTCGTTGCCGAATAATCGGGGAAGTACTTGGTATATAAAAATCTTTTCTGCCATAGCTGCTAATTTTATTATTGTGCATGTGTTATGCATGTAATAAGGTTGATATGTGGAAAATCTTTTGTTAAGGCTTCTTTTTTTTCTTCAAAAAATTTTGTTGTCAAGTTATATCCTGCCTTATATATTTCTTCAACATGTTCTAGATCAAACATTGAATATTGAGACAAAGATGTTGATTCGATCAGATAGTCACACAAGTTTCGGTCTAATAAGGTATTGGAGCCGGACATATAGTGGAAAGACCTTTCTGCAATATATTTAATAGAGCTCCTGAATTCTGCTTTTATGATGGGGCTAACATTGACTCCTATAATTTTAACGCAATCTTTGCGTATCGTGGAAACTGGGAAGTTCTTAAATAGACCTCCGTCAACATAATAATGTTGGTTGATTTCCACAGGACGGAAAATGATAGGTACCGAACATGATGCAATAACGGCCGGTATCAAAGCTCCTGTAGAAAACACCTTTGTTTCACCATATTCTATATCAGTAGCCACAGTTCGCAGGGGTATTTTCAGATCCTCAAAGGTTTTAGCTCGGAGATGTTTTTTTAGAAATGAACGAAACCCATCGCTTTTGAAAAAGCCGCCATGTGGTATCGTAAATTCTGCAAACTCTCTGAATACCTTCTTCTTGAAGAATGATAATATTTCCTCAGGAGTATACCCATCCGCATATAATACTCCGGCAAAAGCTCCTGCGCTGGTTCCGGATATAATTTGAGGATAAAGACCAATTTCATTTAGTGCTTGCAATACGCCTAAATGAGCAAAACCTTTGGCACCACCTCCGCTAAGGGAGAGACCTAGTTGATAAATGTTTTTTTCCGGACTCATGCGTTTTGTATCAATATACAAATTTAAGGATATTCTTCTTATTTGCTAATTTGTAGTCTAATAATAGTTGCGACGATGTGTGTGAATAATGAAAAGAGCTGTTTTTAATCATTAAAAACAGCTCTTTTCATATATTCTGAGTAATTGTTACTTTACTTCAAAATCTTGTTTCATATCAATTTCTTCTCCATTTTCATCCATAAAATGATATTCGAGGAATGCCAGATTCTGGTTTGGAATGATCTTCACTCCCATGCCATAACGCCATTTCCATTGCCATTTTAATGAAGGAAAACCTTTATTGATAAATGCTGCTACATACGGATGTATGTAGAGTTTGAAATTCTTTACTTTTAGATCTTTTACTAGATAGCTTATTTTCATGCGCAGGGTATCTGTAAACAGTATGGATGGTCTTATTTCTCCCTTCCCAAAACATGTAGGACATGCTTCGGTGGTTGATATTTCCATCTCTGGACGTACACGCTGACGTGTGATCTGCATTAGCCCGAACTTGCTCAGTGGGAGTATATTATGCTTTGCCCGATCATTTGCCATCAGCTCCTGCATTTTGGCCATTAGTTGTGCTTTGTGCTCACCTTCCGTCATATCTATGAAGTCGATTACGATGATTCCCCCCATGTCTCGTAATCTCAATTGACGTGCTATTTCTTCTGCTGCTGCGGAATTCACTTCCCATGCATTATTCTCTTGTCCTGCTTCAGGATTCTTCGACCTGTTGCCGCTGTTTACGTCTACAACGTGAAGGGCTTCGGTATGTTCCAAGATAAGGTATGCGCCATTACGGAATGTAACTGTTTTTCCAAACAAGGCTTTTACCTGTTTTGTTACATTGAAATTATCAAAGATAGGTAACCCGCCATCATAACTTTTTACAATGTTTTTTTTGTCGGGTGCTATAAATGATATATAATCCTTAATCTGGTTGCAGGTATCTAAATCATTGACATGGATTTCCTGAAAGGTAGGATTGAAGATGTCTCTCAGTAAGGCCACAATACGGCCTGTTTCTTCAAAAACGAGGGTTGGAAGTTTATTTTTCTGAATCTTAGGAAGATTATCCTCCCAACGTTTTACCAATGTTTTCAGTTCTGTATCCAGATCAGCTACCTTTTTCCCTTCAGCTACAGTTCTTACTATTACTCCGAAGTTTTTTGGTTTTATGCTTTGTATAAGTTGTCTTAGACGAGCACGCTCCTCTTTCGATTTAATTTTTTGAGAGACAGATACTTTGTCGTTGAACGGAATGACAACTAGAAAACGGCCGGCCAGTGAAAGCTCGGCTGTGAGGCGGGGGCCTTTTGTTGATATAGGTTCTTTGGCTATTTGTACCAGTATTTCTTGTCCTGGTTTGAGAACGTCGCTGATAGACCCATTTTTGTCTATGTCTGCTTCCATTTTCATCTTCGAGATGTTAGGAAACTTTTTCTTATCAGCTAAAGCCTGTTTGTAAAACTTATCAACGGATTTGAATTGAGCACCTAGATCTAAATAGTGAAGAAAAGCGTCCTTTTTGTATCCTATGTCTACAAAAGCAGCATTTAATCCGGGCATCAGTTTTTTAACTTTGCCGGCATAGATGTTTCCTACCGCGTATGAAGCGTCTCTTCCTTCTTTTTGCAGTTCGACAAGTTTCTTGTCTTCCAAGACTGCGATTGAGACTTCATTGGGCTGAACATCGACTATTAGTTCGCTATTCATAACTATGTTTTAGAATTAAAAATAAGATTTAAATTCCCTATTTAAATCTGATAGTAGAGTTTACTTCTTTGTTTATCAAGAAGCTTTTTCATTAAATACACAAAGAACAAACTTAGAAATTCAACAATTTGCAAGTTTGTTCTCGTATATTTCATTAAATAAAAGAATTACAGATTATTTTTTCTTTTTGTGTCTGTTCTTTCTTAATCTTTTTTTGCGCTTGTGCGTAGACATTTTATGTCTTTTTCTTTTCTTTCCGCTTGGCATGTTATTTATATTTAGAAATTAATTTAATAAAAGGCAAGATTACTTTCTCACTTGAGTTATGAAAGTTTTGGCAGGTTTGAATGCCGGAATTGAGTGAGCAGGTATGATGATAGTAGTGTTTTTAGAGATATTACGAGCTGTTTTTTGAGCTCTTGTCTTCACGATGAAACTACCGAAACCTCTTAAATAAACATTTTCATTCTTGCTTAACGAGTCTTTTACAACATCCATGAATGATTCAACTGTTTTTAATACAGTAGCTTTGTCTATTCCTGTATTTTTCGCAATTTCGTTAACGATGTCAGCTTTTGTCATTTTCTTATCTTTTTAAATTCGAAACAATTAATTTTTTGGACTGCAAATATATAGCTTTTTATTTACCTTTGAAACAAATAATTATCATTTTTTCTCCTAGATAAAGAAATTAACGTTCAACTATAGCTTGTTTTGAGCGGATATTAATGTGTTCTAAAATGAATATGGAAAAAGATTTAAGACTAAGCTCTATATTAATAAGGTGGTATGAAGCTAATAAGAGAGATTTGCCATGGCGCAATACGTCCGATCCGTATGCAATATGGCTTTCAGAGGTTATCTTGCAGCAGACACGTGTAGATCAAGGTTATTCTTATTATAATAAGTTTATACAAAAATACCCGAAAGTGGATATGTTGGCAATGGCTGACGAAGATGAAGTTTTGAAGCTTTGGCAGGGACTTGGCTATTATAGCAGGGCGCGAAACCTTCAGGCGGCGGCAAGGTTGATAGTGAAAGATTATAATGGTGTTTTTCCTCGCCAACACAAAGATGTATTGAAGTTGAAGGGGGTGGGCGATTATACTGCCGCGGCTATAGTTTCCATCTCTTACAACGAGCCTTATGCTGTGGTAGATGGTAATGTGTACCGGGTGCTGTCGCGTATTTTTGCTATTAACGAACCCATCGATAGTGGCAAAGGTAAAAAAGTATTTGCAGAATTGGCTCAAGAGTTGCTCGATGATGCTAATGCAGGCTTGTATAATCAGGCAATAATGGAATTTGGTGCATTACAATGTGTGCCTGTTTCGCCTCGTTGTGATATTTGTCCGGCATCCTCGATATGTTTGGCGTATGCTCAAAACAAAGTAGCCCAATATCCTAAAAAGGCGGGTAAGCAAAAAGTGCGAAACCGTTATTTTAATTATTTTGATATCCGACATGGCGAATCTATGTACTTACGCAAACGAGGGGATAAAGATATCTGGCAGAATTTATACGAATTACCCCTTGTGGAGACGGAAAAAGAACTGACGATTGAGGAATTGCAAAAAGATGAAAAATTTAAACCGTTGTTTGAGGCTGCTTCTGATGTTAAAATACAATACATCCGGCAAATAAAACATGTTTTATCGCATCAAATTATTTATGCAATATTTTATAAAGTAGAGGTGTCGGAAATTCGATTGGAAAAAGAATATCTAAAAATCGGAGTTGGCGATGTTGACGATTACCCGGTTTCGCGATTGGTGCATAAATATCTGGAACAGTTGTGACTTATATATTCTGGGGCTTGTGTAAGATCGAAAAAAAATTAACTTTGTAATCAAATAATAGAGCGATATGGATAAAATATCATTGATTGTCCCTTGCTACAATGAAGAACAAGCTCTTCCGTATTTGTATAAAGAAGTAGTGAAACTTGCGGAAGGAATGCCTGATCAGGAATTTGAATTTATTTTTATAAATGATGGTTCGAGGGACAAAACCTTAACAGTAATTAAAGAACTAAGAGAGTCGGACGAAAGAGTGCATTTTGTGTCTTTTTCCCGCAATTTCGGTAAAGAAGCAGGTATATATGCCGGCTTGCAAGCAGCTACCGGAAATTTTGTATCGTTAATTGATGCAGACTTACAAGACCCGCCGTCCTTGATAAAGGAAATGTATGAAACCTTGAAAACAGAAGACTACGACTGTGTGGCTACTCGCCGGGTAGACCGAAAAGGAGAGCCGCCTATCCGTTCGTTTTTTGCCAAGCAGTTCTATAAGCTAATAAATAAGATATCAGATACTGAAGTTGTAGACGGAGCTCGTGATTTTCGTCTTATGACGCGGCAGATGGTTGATTCTATATTGGAAATGGGCGAATACAACCGTTTTTCGAAAGGTATTTTCGGTTGGGTCGGATTCAAAACAAAATGGATTGCCTTTGAGAATGTCGAACGTGTGGCCGGAGAAACAAAGTGGTCATTTATCGGATTATTTTTGTATTCTCTGGAGGGGATAATTGCATTCTCTACCCGCCCGTTGATTATTGCATCCGTTTTTGGTATCCTTTTTTGTATAATAGCATTCATTATGATATGCTTTATTATCTTCAAAAAGATATTGTTCGGTGATCCGGTGCAAGGTTATGCGTCTACTCTTTGTATCATTTTCTTTATCGGAGGAATCCAGTTGTTTTGCCTTGGTATTTTGGGGCAATATTTATCAAAAACATATATGGAGGCAAAAAAACGACCTATTTATATCGTAAGAGAGCGGGCTTAATTCGCTATTTTGCAATCTATAGTTGCCAAATTTGCATAATTTGGCGTTTTATTTTTTGCGTTTCTGAAATAAAAGATTAATTTTGCGCCGATTGTCAGGAAGGCTCTAACCGAGTCTGTGTCTCATGCCTGTAGCAAAACGCTATGAATATTATCAAAAACTAAAGACAATCGATAGAAAAGTCTTAATTTTAATATAAAAATATGAGTTCTTCCGCTCTTTTTTTAGTAGTTTTCTTAACTGGAATCACACTCGTTTGTGCCGGATTAGGCATGGCCTTACTGTTATCACCAAAATCTTTCAATCCTCAGAAAGGAGAACCATACGAATGTGGTATTCCTACGCATGGAACTTCCTGGATGCAGTTTAAGGTAGGTTATTACCTGTATGCAATTCTTTACTTAATGTTCGACGTTGAGGCTATATTCCTCTTTCCTTGGGCTACAGTTGTAAGGCAATTGGGTGTACCCGGTCTGTATTGTATATTGTTTTTCGTAATAATATTGGGTCTGGGCTTAGCTTATGCCTGGAAGAAAGGAGCATTAAAATGGAAATAAAGAAAATATATATAAAAGGTATTCCTAACGAGGAGTTTAGAGACAATGAATACCTTGAGGATTATGTCAAAGAGCTCAACGAAGGCGGGGTTCCTGTTATAGTGGGTAAGCTCGATGATCTGATCAACTGGGGTCGTTCAAATTCAGTGTGGCCATTAGCTTTTGCTACAAGTTGTTGCGGCATTGAGTTTATGGCTTCAGCAGCAGCTCGTTACGATTTGGCTCGTTTTGGGATGGAGGTAACTCGCAATAGTCCGCGTCAGGCCGATACAATGGTGGTGGCCGGTACGATTGTGCACAAGATGGCTCCACTTTTGAAACGTGTATATGATCAGATGGCAGAACCGAAATATGTAGTTGCGATGGGTAGTTGCGCTATTTCGGGAGGTCCATTTGTTGATTCATACCATGTTGTGAAGGGTATTGATGAAATAATTCCTGTAGATGTATATGTGCCGGGATGCCCTCCGCGTCCTGAAGCTTTATTTTATGGTTTGATGCAATTGCAACGTAAGATAAAAGTAGAGCGTTTTATGTTCCGTAAAGGACACAAGAACATCAAACGGGATAAATAAGAATAATATAGAACTGAGATCCCTTACTTTTCCCAAAAAGACTAAGAAACAAAGAGACAATGGAAAATATCAAGAAGGTAATACTCGAAGCTGTACCTGAAGCGGCTATTGAAGATAAAACACCTTTAACTGTAACTGTAGAACCTAACAAACTACGTCATTTAGTAAAAGCACTTCGCAACTATGCTGCGATGCCTTTCGATTACTTGGCAATGTTGACAGGAACTGATGAAGGAGAGATGCTGATGGTAACTTATTTGCTGTGCCCTTCAACAGATTTGTCGAAAGAAATAGCGGTAAAAACAGGAACAGCAAATCGCGTAAATCCATTATTGTATACAGTTACCGATATTTGGGAAACTGCACACTATAATGAGCGTGAAGTTTTTGCTATGCTGGGTATTCGCTTTATCAACAACCCTGATATGCGCCGTTTCTTTCTCAACTCAGACTGGGTTGGTTTTCCTTTGAGAAAAGACTATGATGCGAGTCCCGTAAAGAATCCCGTATCGATAGAAAGTAAGGATATTATAGATACTGCTCCACGTATTGTAGAAATGCCTGATGGTAAGCTGAAAGAGGAGCGAGCTGATATTTTCGAAAAAGACGATTATATAATAAATATAGGGCCACAGCACCCATCCACACACGGAGTAATGCATTTTCGTGTAGCTTTGGAAGGTGAGATCGTTAAGAAGATCGATGTGCATAGTGGTTACATTCATCGCGGAATAGAGAAGCTGAGTGAGAAACTCACCTATCCGCAAATACTACACTTTACAGACCGCCTTGATTATCTTTCTGCCAACATAAACCGTCATGGATTGTGTATGTGTGTAGAAAAGGCTGCTCAGATAGAAGTTCCCGAAAGAGCTCAATATATACGTACTATCATGGATGAGTTGAATCGTATCGATTCTCACTTGGTTGCATGGGGTACGATGTGTATGGACTTGGGTTCTACTACAGCCTTTATATACGGTATGCGCGAAAGGGAAGATATCCTTAAGATATTTGAGAAAAACACAGGAGGCCGTCTGATTATTAACTACAATGTCCTTGGTGGTGTGATGTTTGATATACAGCCTGATTTTCAGTCGGATGTAAAAGCATTTATACCTGTAATGCGTAAGGCACTGATCGAATATGATAAATTATTCACCGGAAACGTGATCGCAGTAGGCCGTATGAAAGGATTGGGACTTCTGTCGAAAGAAGACGCCATTTCGTATGCTGTTACCGGACCTGCAGGACGTGCATCAGGATTTTCTTGCGATATACGTAAACATATGCCTTATGCGTTGTACGATAAGGTTGAATTTAACGAAGTTATTCGCGAAAATGGAGACTCTTTCGACCGATATTTGAATCGCCTTGACGAAATAGAAGAATCTTTAAAAATCATAGAACAACTAATCGATAATATACCTGACGGAGACTATCTGGCAAAAACAAAAGCGATAATAAAACTACCTGAAGGTGAATATTATCAGCGAGTAGAAGCCGGACGTGGAGAGTTTGGTATATATATAGAAAGCCGTGGAGATAAAGCTCCTTATCGTCTCAAGTTCCGTTCGCCCTCTATGGCTGCTGTTTCGGCTATGCCATTGATCTGTGCGGATGAGAAGATATCAGACTTTATCGGTATCGGTGGATCTATGGACTATGTGATTCCGGATATCGACCGTTGATCAAGAGCGTTTTAGGGTTGCTAGAGCAGGGACAAAGTTTATTTGGATTTTGCCAAGTCACACCGGACGACTAATTAATTGAATATTTATTTTATCAATATAAGAAGATATATGTTGTTATTTGATTCTCAAGTAGTAGAAGTATCATATTGGCTTAGCCAGTTCGATGTATTTCTGACTAAGAATTTACCTACATGGGCGGTCTTGGCTATAGAGTTTGTATTGGTTGCCGTCGCATTGCTGACCTTGTACGCCGTATTAGCCTTGATCCTGATATATGTAGAACGTAAAATCACAGCTTTCTTTCAGGCTCGTCTCGGTCCTAACCGTGTCGGTAAATATGGATTAGTTCAGAGTGTTGCCGATATGGTAAAGATCCTTATCAAGGAAATTATCCATGTAAGACAGTCCGACAGATTTCTGTTTTTCACAGCTCCTTTCTTCATGATTATAGCATCTATGCTTACATTCGGTGCTTTGCCTTTTGGTAAGGGGTTGCAAGCTATAGATTTTAATATTGGAGTGTTTTACGTTGTGGCTGTATCTTCACTTGGTATTATTGGAGTTTTGCTGGCCGGATGGTCTAGTAACAACAAATACTCGATGATTGGTGCTATGCGAAGCGGTGCGCAATTTATAAGTTATGAATTGTCTGCAGGTTTCGCCCTGATGACTATGGTGGTGTTGTCGGGAACAATGAGCTTTTCTAAAATAATAGAAGGACAAACATATCTTCATCAATGGAATATAATTGCAGGACACGTTCCGGCACTTATTGCATTCATTATTTATCTGATTTCGGGACATGCTGAAACAAATCGTGGACCGTTTGACTTACCTGAAGCCGAGTCGGAGTTGACAGCCGGATATCATACCGAATATTCGGGACTACAGTTCGGTTTCTTCTATTTGGCAGAATATCTGAATATGTTTATCGTAGCCGGTATTGCCACTACTGTATTTTTGGGAGGATGGATGCCTATTCAGATTCAAGGGTGGGATGCCTTTAATGAGGTTATGAATTACATACCATCATTCTTGTGGTTCTTCGGAAAAGCAGGATTCCTTATCTTCCTCAGCTTGTGGGTAAGATGGACATTCCCTCGTTTGCGTATCGACCAGTTGTTGAATCTGGAATGGAAATATTTACTGCCTATCAACCTCTTCAATATTTTGTTGATGGTAGTTCTTGTCGTATTTGGTTTGACTCTGAAATAATAAATTATAGTATAAGAAAATGAGTTCAGTTTCAGAATATTTTTCAGGATTATTTGGAGGTATTAAATCTCTTCTCACAGGGATGAGAATTACATGGGGTGAGCTGTGGACTAAGAAAATCACAGAGCAGTACCCTGAGAATAGAGCAACCCTTGTTATTCCCGATCGCTTTCGTGGAGAGTTGACTATGCCTCACGATGAAAACAATGAGCATGCTTGTACTGCTTGTGGTATTTGCCAAATGAATTGTCCGAACGGAACAATACAGGTAATATCGAGATCGATAGAAACAGAGGATGGCAAGAAAAAGAAAGTTCTTGACAAGTATATATACGACTTGGGGTTATGTACATTTTGTAACCTATGTGTGATTACCTGTCCGTCTGATGCTATCAAGTTTGCGAATACGTTCGAAAACTCACTGTTTACACGTAGCAAGCTGATAGAACAATTGAATAGGGATGGATCTAAACTTCGTGAAAAGAAGAAGGAACCAAAACCTGTAGTGGGTAAGCCTGTGGCTAAAGCAGAAGTTGCTGTTGACAGTGCTGCTCCTGCACCTGCACCATCAGCACCTGTTCAAGAGGTAAAAGAAGACAAAGAATAAACATATACGATAATCAATAGATTATGGCAGAACAAATTATATTTTACATTTTAGCAACAATCATTGTGTTTTCTACTATTATGGCAGTAACAACACAAAAGATTATTCGCTCGGCTACATTCCTGTTGTTTGTACTTCTTGGTACTGCGGGCTTGTACTTATTGTTGGATTATCATTTTCTGATGGCTGTGCAGATTGCTGTATATGGCGGAGGGGTGATGGTGCTGTTTATATTCGCTATTTTGCTTACTCACGAGCCGGGAGTAGATGTTAAGTTCGAGAAGCCGGGCAGGATATTTATTTCTGCTTTAGCTGCGCTGGCTGGTTTGGCTATTTGCGGACACATTATATTTTACAATGTCAACAAGTTTTATACCTACATCACGCAACAAGAATTGAATATGCAGGATATAGGTATGGGAATGATGGGAACAGACAAATATCAATATTTGCTGCCATTTGAAGCGATAAGTATATTGCTCCTTGCTTGTATCATTGGAGGAATCATGATTGCTAGAAAAAGATAAGAAAAAGAAAGATATAAGTTATGGGTGAGTTTATAACAAATTTTCTGTCCGGGCCGGTGCCAATCGAAGCATATCTGGTTGTGAGCACCATCATGTTTTTTGCAGGAGTATATGGTTTCCTGTCTCGTAAAAACATGTTGATGGTACTGATATCCGTTGAGTTGATGCTGAATGCTACCGATTTAAACTTTGTGGTGTTTAACCGCTATTTATATCCGGGACAGCTTGAAGGATTCTTCTTCACATTGTTTGCAATAGGTATTGCTGCGGCAGAAACAGCTATTGCTATAGCTATTATCATCAATATATACCGTAATGTGAAAAGTATATATGTGGATGAGAATATAACTAAAATGAAAAACTAAGCAGGGAAATAGTAATAAGATATGGAACATTTTGATTTTACATATTCGATACTGATAGTTGCTTTGCCGGCTATTATGTTTGTTATACTCGGACTGGGTGGAAAATATATGAAACCTGTTGTTGCCGGAATACTGGGAACAACCTCTCTGAGTGTAATGACAATACTATCCTACTTGACGGCATATCAATATTTCTTTGTTGTGGGTAAGGTAGACGGAGCCTATCAGGCGATTCATACAGCAGTAAGATGGCTTACATTTACCGATAAACTGCATATTGATTTGGGTGTTTATCTTGATCCTATTTCGGTAATGATGCTTGTTGTAATCACTACAGTATCATTGATGGTGCACGTTTACAGTTTAGGTTATATGAAAGGAGAAAAAGGTTTTCAACGTTATTATGCCTTCCTTTCACTGTTTAGTTTTGCCATGCTGGGACTGGTTGTTGCAACCAATATTTTCCAGATGTATATTTTCTGGGAGCTTGTGGGGGTATCATCCTTCTTGCTTATCAGTTTCTATTATATCAAACCTTCTGCAGTGGCAGCTTCAAAGAAGGCATTCATTGTTACTCGTTTTGCCGACTTCTTTTTCCTTGTAGGAATTTTATTGTTATCATATTTCTCAGGCTCATTCGATTTCACAGATATAACAGCTCAAGGTGCACCGTTTATTGCTACAATGCAAGGTTCATCTTTCTTAGGCTTGTCTATTATATCGTGGGCGATGCTACTTATATTTATGGGTGGAGCCGGAAAATCAGCGATGATGCCATTCCACATCTGGTTGCCCGATGCGATGGAAGGTCCTACACCTGCTTCGGCATTGATCCACGCCGCAACGATGGTTGTAGCCGGAGTGTTCCTTGTTGCACGTCTATTCCCTGTGTATGCGTTCGGAGCACCTGATATATTGCATTTTATTGGTTATGTAGGTGCAATAACCGCATTGTTTGCAGCTATTGTAGCTTGTACACAAACCGATATAAAACGTGTGTTGGCATTCTCTACCATATCTCAAATCGCATTTATGCTAACCTCTCTTGGTGTTTCCGAATATGGAGGCCACGAAGGTTTAGGATACATGGCCGGTATGTTCCATTTGTTTACTCACGCATTCTTCAAAGCATTATTGTTCTTGTGTGCGGGTGCTATTATTCATGCTGTTCATAGCAACGAGATGGACGATATGGGAGGACTCTGGAAAAAATTACCAATTACAGGTGTTGCCTTTGCTGTAGCTTTGTTTGCGATAGCAGGTATTCCTTTCTTCTCCGGGTTTTATAGTAAAGATGAAATATTAGCTGCGGCATACGAGCACAATAAGATTATATACTTTATACTATCTTTCGCTGCCGGTCTTACAGCATTCTATATGACTCGTTTGTTCCTTCGTATATTCTTCTACGAAAAGAAACACTATCATCACGAGCCGCATGAGGCTGGTCCTGCAATGGCTATCCCGTTGATCATACTAGCCATTTTTGCATTCGGAGCAGGGTATGTCCCTTTCAGTCAGTTTGTGACTTCAGACAGAATGCCATATGATGCGCATATTAATATGCAGGTGGCTATAACAAGCGTTGTGATTTCACTGATAGGAATGGGTATTGCATTTAAACTATACTATAAGAAAAATGAAATACCGGATAAAATTTCAACAAGTATCAGTACGTTGTATACATGGGCTTTGCATAAGTTCTATTTCGACGAATTGTGGTTGTTTGTAACCCGTAGCATTATATTCAAGCGTATATCTAAGCCTATTGCATGGTTTGACCGTAATATTGTAGATGCCTTTATGGACTCTTTGGCATACGTGACTCAGGCTGCCGCCCGTTCTATCAAAGGACTACAATCGGGCTATATTCAGCAGTACGCATTGGCATACTTGTTGGGAGCCTTGATTTTAGTTGTGGGTTTTGCCGGATGGCTGATATGTTTTATTTGTAAGTAAGATAAAGATTAAAATATAAAACAATGAATATTCTTTCATTATTTGTTCTTGTACCTGTGTTGATGTTGTTAGCATTTATACCATGCCGCAACATTAAACAAATCCGTACCGTAGCGGTAATCGGTGCAGCCATTGAAATAGTATTGGCTGTTGCTTTACTCTTTATGTTCTATGCAGAACGCAGTGCCGGCAATACAGCCGAGATGTTGTTTACTTATGATAAGGTTTGGTTTGCGGCGTTGAATATCCATTATGCTATCGGTGTTGATGGTATTTCGGTATTAATGCTTTTGCTTACCGCTGTTATTATATTTACCGGAACATTTGCATCATGGAATATGAATCCGCTGCCTAAAGATTTCTTTATGTGGTTGACCTTACTTTCGGTGGGGGTATATGGATTCTTTATCTCATTGGATATGTTCACCATGTTCTTCTTCTATGAGATTGCTTTGATTCCGATGTATCTGCTTATCGGGCTTTGGGGAACAGGACGAAAAGAATATTCGGCAATGAAACTTACCCTGATGTTGATGGGAGGCTCTGCTTTCCTTGCAGTTGGTATATTCGGTATATACTTCAACTCCTCAACAACGGGAGATTATACATTTAATATACTAGAGGTAGCTGCAAACAATGCAATACCTGTAGCTACTCAATATTGGATATTTCCACTTACGTTCTTAGGATTTGGAGTATTGGGAGCACTTTTCCCATTCCATACATGGTCTCCTGATGGTCATGCATCGGCACCTACGGCTGTGTCTATGCTTCATGCCGGAGTATTGATGAAACTAGGGGGATACGGATGTTTCCGCATCGCAATGCGCCTGATGCCGGAAGCGGCTCACGAGCTTTCATGGATATTCATTATACTAACAGGTATCAGTGTTATCTACGGGGCACTGGGAGCTATTTCTCAAACTGACTTGAAATATATCAATGCATACTCTTCGGTGAGTCACTGCGGACTGGTATTGTTTGCAATATTGATGATGAATCAGACTGCGATGACAGGTGCTGTGATGCAGATGCTTTCACACGGATTGATGACTGCCCTATTCTTTGCTCTGATAGGTATGATATACGGACGTACTCATACACGTGATATTAGACAGATGGGAGGACTCATGAAAATCATGCCATTCCTTAGCGTGTGTTATGTTATTGCGGGTATGGCTTCTCTGGGGCTTCCCGGATTGAGTGGATTCGTCGCCGAGATGACAATCTTTGTAGGTTCGTTCCAGCATAGCGATCTTTTCCATCGTATTTTCACGATTGTTGCTGTTTCTTCAATTGTTGCAACAGCAGTTTATATATTGAAAGTGGTTGGAAAAATTTTATATGGACCAGTACAAGATCCTCATCACTTGGAGCTGACAGATGCAGTATGGCATGAAAAGGTAGCTACAGTAGGGCTGATTGTTTGTGTTGCCGGAATGGGATTGTTTCCGAGTTGGATTTCCGATCTTATCAGTGCAAGTTTGGCATATATAAAATAAGTAAGGATAAATAGTAAACATTGTAATTTTAAGATATAAAGATGGATTTAAGTAATTATTTGTTGATGAAGCATGAACTATCACTGATTGTGGTATTTCTCTTACTCATTTGTTATGATTTGTTTGCTTCAGACAACGCTAAGAAATATTATTTTCCGGTAGCTTGTGGCATATTTCTTATACATACAGTTTTTTGTTTCTTTATCAAAGACGACGGAAGCTCTTTTGCCGGAATGTATGTTACAGGCCCTGCTTATCTTACGATAAAGAATATTCTTAATATAGGCGTCTTCCTTATTTTCTTGCAAGCAAACTCATGGCTTAAGAAACCCGATTCGATATTGAAACGAGGAGAGTTTTTTATGCTCACAACTCTTACTCTGATTGGGATGTACTTGATGATATCTTCAGGAAACTTCTTGTTATTCTACATCGGACTCGAAACAGCATCTCTGCCTATCGCAGCTTTAGTTGCTTTTAATAAATATAAAAAAGAATCGGCCGAAGCCGGAGCAAAATATATCTTTAATGCTATATTCTCTTCAGCGATCATGACATTCGGATTGTCTTTCCTATACGGAGCTTGCGGAACTCTTTATTATACAGATATAGCTGCAAACATCTACTCTACACCACTCGTGGTTATGGCAATGGTTTTTGTTATGAGTGGATTGTTCTTCAAGATATCTTTGGTTCCTTTCCATCTTTGGGCACCGGACACATATCAGGGAGCACCTACTAATGTGACTTTATATTTATCTACCATATCGAAAGGAGCGGCTGTATTTGCTCTTATGACTATCTTGTTTAAGGTATTCCCGGCATTGCAGGATGTATGGCAAAATATAATATGGATTGTAATCCTTGTTACCATTACTGTTGGTAACTTGTTTGCTCTTCGTCAGAAAAACATGAAACGCTTCCTTGCCTTCTCATCTATTTCGCAGGCAGGATATATTATGCTGAGTGTATTTACCGGGACATCGGCAGGTATGGCAGCAACTATATTTTACGTATTTGTTTATGTCTTTTCCAACCTTGCAGCCTTTGGCGTTATTTCAGCAGTGGAAGATAAAACAGGTAAAGTGAATATGGACGACTATAACGGATTGTATTATTCAAATCCGAAATTAGCATTGGCTATGATGATCGCCATGTTCTCTCTTGGAGGAATTCCATTTGCCGCAGGATTTTTCAGTAAGCTGTTTGTCTTTATGGCAGCTATGGAACAAGGACACACTTTGTTGGTTTTCTTAGCGTTCCTCAATACTGTTATATCACTCTTCTACTATTTGTTGGTAGTGAAGGCAATGTTTATAAAAAAGGCAGATTCTCCTATCGAATCGCTAGATACAGATAAGTATATGAAAGCCTCTTTAGTAATATCAATGATCGGTATTTTTGCCGTAGGTGTAGTAAGTTACTTCTATGAGTATATAGCACACGTTAGCTTTGGTATATATTAAAGAATATTAAAGAATAAAAATAATTCGACAGAAGGCCTTATCTTTGGGACTTCTGTCGAATTTTATGTAATAATAAGGAATCAATATATATGAATTTATTCATTTTACTACAAGCAGCAAGCCCCGTGATCGAAATGGCAGATCAAGCTGCACAGACTGCACCTGAAGAAACTTATCTTAGTCTTGTCTTGAAAGGGGGATGGGTACTTCTACCTATATTTCTTCTATCGTTACTCTCCATTTATGTTATAATAAACAAGTGGCTTGTAATAAGTCGTTTGGGAAAGAAAGACTCTATTTGGCTGTCTCGCGTTATTGAGTTGGTGAATGAGGGTAAGATAGATAAGGCCTTGAAATTCTGTATAGAACGTCCTTATGCTTCGGCGAAAGTTATTGCAGCCGGATTGAAAGAATTTGAATTGAGCGAAAAAGAGATAGAAGAAGCAATGGAGGTTGAAGCACGCCAACAGGTAAATATCCTTGAAAACCAAATGAACTGGCTGGGAATTACCGCTTCTATTGCACCTATGCTCGGATTTTTAGGAACAATATTTGGAGTTATAAAGATATTTTATGATATTGCACGAACAAATGATCTCGCTATTGATACTATCTCTACCGGATTGTATCAGAAAATGATATGTTCGGCAGCCGGTTTGTTGGTAGGTATTGTTGCATATTCAGGCTACTATATACTCAATGGACGTATTGATAAAGTAGTAGTAAATATAGATAAAGACTCAAACGAAGTGCTTAAAGCTATACGTGCATATAAGAAGGGAACAATAGTAGCGTAATATTTGTTTTGAGTAAAGACATTGAACAGAAATGAAGATAGAACGAAGAAAAACAAGAACAGCCGAGGTATATACTGCATCATTGAATGATATAATGTTCTTTTTATTATTATTCTTTCTTATTATATCCACGATGGTGACACCTGCTGCCATCAGGGTGCTACTTCCCAATGCCGCAACCTCGGAAAAGGTGGTGACAAAGAAAAATATAAACGTGATCATAACAAAAGATCTACGATATTACATTGATGACAAAGAACTACAGAAAAGTGAATTAGAGTCTGCACTGGGTTCAGTTCTGGCAAAAGAGAAGACTGACAACCCAAATGTAGAGATGAACGTTTTGCTACAAGCCGATAAGTCGTTGAGCTTACAGGATGTTGTAGATGTTATAGATATAGGAAATAAACTTCAGGTCAAGATGGTTCTTTTCACTCAAAAACCTGAATGATTTATACTTAATAATCTTTATATTATAAAGTTAAAAAAAGAGGTGGTATAATTATTTTTATCACTGACAGATGCAACACTTCCACAAAAAATGCATCTTTAAAGTGAGGCTTAGCCAATATGAATGAACTGCAAATGATAGCAGGCTGTAAAGAACAAAAGCGAGACGCACAAAAAATGCTCTACGAAACGTATGCACGTAAGATGTATAGCATATGTCTCCGTTATAGTTCGGATCAGGATGCTGCGCAGGATCTTTTACAGGATGGCTTCATGAAAGTTTTTTCAAATATCGGTTCATATCAGGAAAGAGGTTCTTTTGAAGGATGGATGAAACGCGTATTTATAAACCTTGCTTTAGAAAACTTAAGAAAGAAAAAGTCGATATTTCATTCTTCTGAGGATATCCAAAATCTCCCGGAGGTCGTTGATGAATCAACAGAAGACGATCAAATGTACAGGATATCGGAAACGGAACTATTGAAAATGGTACAAGAATTGCCGAAAGGTTACTCTACTGTTTTTAATTTGTATGCTATAGAAGATTACTCCCATAAAGAAATTGCTGATATGCTTGGTATAAGTGAAGGAACTTCTCGCTCACAGTATGTGAGGGCCAGGCAAATATTGCAGGATAGGGTAAAAAAATATGTAAACGAGAGAGTGTAAAGATGATAGAAGATAAAGACAAAATAAAGGATCTATTCTCCTCAAAGTTGAAAGACTTTGAGCCGGAAGTGCCTGCATCCCTATGGGGTGGGTTAGATCAGCTTTTGTCTCAGCAGGCAGCACCTGCTGACCCATCTTCTGCGTCCAGCTCCTCTTCTTCTTCGGGTTCTTCTGTTGCAACAGCCTCTAAGGTCTCTCTAATAAAGACTGCATTGATAACAGTAGGTGTTGCTGCGGCAGTTGTTACCGGTGTACTGCTTATCCCAAAAGGGAGTAATTTGGTTGTACCCGAAGAGCCAAAAGTAGCTACAATAGAAGAAGCTATTCAGGATACAATCAAGCTTGATGATACAACGATCGTGATTTCTCCACGACCTGCGATAAGACCTATTATAGCAAGGGCCGAGCTACAACAGGAGAAGAAAGCAGTTGTTGATGTGCAGGTTTCAACTTCTTCACAGCAGCCGCAGAAAGAATCGGGTAAACCCGAAAAGAAAGAAGATGTGGCAAAAGAGAAGTCTTTGCGCAGTAGCGGGGATCATAAAGAAGTGAGATTGCTACCGAAGAAGAATTCGGGTTCAGGTCTTTCTGTCGGACTGTCTACTAACTCTGCATTATTTGGTCAGAATATCAATCAAAATGGGGGGCGCTTATTATTCTCTTATCCTACCAGAGGCAAATTTTTCAATGATGCCCTTGCTAAAGAAAATAAAGAATTTAAATTACAACATAACTTGCCAATTTCATTCGGATTGAAGGTTTCTAAAAGTATTACTCCTAATTTGTCTTTAGAAACGGGTATTGTATACACTTATCTTTCTTCTAAGATAACGTCAAATAGTGCCTTTAATATTCGAGAGAATCAATACTTCCATTATTTGGGGGTACCATTAACGTTGAATTATAAATTCTATGAACTGGGTAAGGCTAAATTTTATTTATCTGCCGGAGGGATGGTGCAAAAAGATATTAAGGGGCAGTATGAAAGTAAGATAGCGTATACAGAATCTACCCTTATTGTTATGGGGCTCCCTCGAGATCTGTATTATTCAGAGCCATACTATATAAAAGAATCAATAAAACAGGCTAATCCTCAATTTTCTGCAAATGTAGGGATAGGAGGTGCATATCCTATTTATAAAAAATTGTATCTTTACGGAACGATTGGAGGTGCTTATTATTTTGATGCCGGAAATAAGTACTCCACAATATACTCAGATCGAAAAATTCAATTGGATTTTAATCTGGGTGTTAAGTTCGATTTTTAATATTTACGAATAATTAATTTAAAACATGAAAACATCAATACTAAAATTGATCTGTGGGGTATTTGCTGTAGGGCTTTTATTTTCTTCTTGCCTTGGAGACAGCGACAATAAGATAAATATTAACAATGACTATGTTTTTGTAACCACCAAAGACGGTATGAAAGTTGCTGCTGTAGCAAGTTACAGAACATGGATCGTAACAGATCAGGTAAATGCGTCGAATACTATAGAAGGACAGTATTACACTATGGGCTATTCTATAAATACTTCGCAATCATTAGGTAATGGGATTTATCAAGGAGCAGATTATGGTGAACCTTTGGTTAGAATAGAACAAACCAGTGTAGCCGTTAAAGCTCCAGATAGAGTGGATGACTTTAACCCAACAATATTCACTTCTCCATTTCCTTATCCGATAAAAGATTTTTTTGGAGACGGATGGGTTTTTGGAGCTCAGGCTGAATTGAAAGAAGGCACTGTTGCAGATATGTATTTTTATTATGACCCTTCTAATCAAAAAGAAGAAGTCAATGGAGTAGTTCAAGAAATAGGAAATAATAAGATAATTATTGATGTTAGATTTGGAAAAAGGCTTGAAGGTAATGGAGCTCTAGGTAGTAGACCTATATTGTATGTAGCGAAAATGTCACAACTAAGATCATACTTCCAATATCAGAGCGGAAAATTCAGCTTCAATAATGAAAAAAGTGTTTCTATCCCTATAAAATTCCGTTATAACAAGACCGTGACAGAAAATGGCCAAAATGTTGTAAAAGAAACATTAGATGGTAATTGGAACACCGACTCATCTGCCAAATATCTCCTATACTTTGACTCAGCATCTTGATAAAAGTATACAATGAAATATATGAGAAGGCACAACAATCAAAAGTTGTGCTTTTTTGTTATAAATAATTTTTATATTAATATTAAAAAAACGATAACGAATGATTGAAGTTGTAGAAGAGTATTTACCTCAAATTATAGCGTCAGTTTTTATTATATTACTAACGCCACTATCTAAATATGTATCAAGAAAGATAATAATAAAATATGGGCAACTAACCTTAAAGGCTGAAGCCCGAATATTTCAGATAATACAGGTAATTAATATACTTATTAATTTTGTTTGTGTTGTTGCACTTGCAATTATATGGGGAGTACAACCTCAGAATATGTTGGTTGCTGTTTCTTCGATATTTGCCGTTATTGGGGTTGCCTTATTTGCGCAATGGTCTATATTGAGCAATATTACGGCAGGCATTATAATTTTCTTTTCTATGCCGTTCAGAATAGGAGATAAGATACATATCCTCGATAAGGATACACCGATAGAGGCTATAATAGAAAATGTGCTTACTTTCCATACATACCTCAGAACAATGGATGGAGAACAAATTATAATACCCAATTCTTTATTTCTTCAAAAAATAGTATCGGTTGGCAAACCGAAAGAAGAATAATCAAATAGCAACAAGCAATTTTTTTTTCTATATTTGTGTATCTATAGTTAAAAAATATTTTAGAATATGTCGATAAATAAAGTAATACTTGTAGGAAATGTAGGGAAAGACCCTGATGTAAAATATTTTGATAACGGGAGCGTTGTTGCAAACTTTACCTTGGCTACTACCGAAAGAGGCTACACCGCTGCAAATGGAACTCAGATACCTGACCGTACAGAGTGGCATAATATTGTCTGCTGGCGAGGCTTAGCTAAAGTAGCAGAACAGTTTGTGAGGAAAGGCACTCAGGTGTATGTTGAAGGAAAAATTCGTTCGCGTACTTACGATGATGCCAATGGAGTAAAACGTTACGTTAATGAGATATATGCAGACAATCTTGAACTACTGGGAAGCCGTAAGCGTGAAGGCGGAGATTCTCCTGCCGGCTATGGTTCACCTACGGGGTATGGTTCGGATAACACACCGACTGAGAATACAGGGTATCAAACCCCTCCAATGATGGGAGAGGAGGACGATCTACCATTCTGATTTATACAAAAATATTATAATACTTCCTTAGAGGAAGTGTATAGAATAAATATAAAACTGAACAGATTAAATAAAATAGTAGCCACTGTTTGATTAATCTGTTCTTTGTATTGTTACGATGAAAATATTTAGTATTCTTTTTTTTGCCTGTGCATTTGCTTTAATTTCCTGTAGCGAATAT
Source organism: Dysgonomonas mossii DSM 22836 (assembly GCF_000213575.1). GTDB lineage: Bacteria > Bacteroidota > Bacteroidia > Bacteroidales > Dysgonomonadaceae > Dysgonomonas > Dysgonomonas mossii. The sequence continues at coordinate 18,521 of NZ_GL892004.1, read as the reverse complement.
ACGCCTAAACCTATCGGGTATGCCCGTATAGAAAAGGTAGTGGCTGACACTGTTAGACTGCAAGGTTCCGGTTTTTCTTTTCTATACTCCTCACTTGCAAAAATAGAATACTTGAATCCCGAAGTTAAAAATGAGGTTTGGTTCAATATTTATTATCCCACATACAAGGCAAAAATTTATTGTACCTATATTCCCACCAATAATAAAGAATTATCCAAGATGCTTGACGATAGTCATCAATTGGCATATAGCCATGCGGTGAAAGCGGAGAGTATATCCCAAACACAATTTTCTGATTCACTAAAACATTTGTCAGGCTTGATATATGATATAAAGGGCTCTGTTGCATCTCCTGTCCAATTTTACGTAACCAATAGCTCTTCAAGATTTATGAGAGGTGCGTTATATTTTGACGATGTTGTAAAATCTGACTCAATCGCTCCTGTCGTTGCTTTTTTGCGTGATGATATTGTTCGCATGATGGAGTCGCTGCAATGGTAGTACGGTAATGAAATTTAGAAATAAAAATCGGAAAGTTTCTTATGCTTATATCCTGCTTTTCGCGATAGGGATTAGCCTGTTTACTTACCTCGACTTTGCCGACTTAGCTATACCTTATGATGATGCATACTCCATGTTTATGGTAAAATCGTCATACTTCGATATAGCAAAAATTACCGCAGAAGATGTTCATCCGCCCCTCTATTATTGGGGACTCAAAGCATTCAGTTCGATCTTCGGAGATACAATTTTTTCATTAAGGCTCTTTTCCGCATTGGGCATATTTGCTACATTCTTACTGGGATACTTTCCAATAAGGAAACTGTTTGGAGATAGAGTAGCACTTATATTTATCTCCCTCCTCATTATGTTTCCCGTTACACAATACTTGATAACAGATATACGGATGTACTCGTGGACTATGTTTTTTGTATTGGCTTGTGCTATTTGTGGCTATAAGATTTACTCAGAAGGTTATTTCCGAAATTGGGTGTTGTTTCTGGTAACCGGACTTTGTGCCGCTTATTTACATAACTATGGACTACTGAGTGTTGTAGGTATTTATATTTTCCTGCTTATATTTTTAGTACAGGGAAAGAAGGAGTGGAGGCGTTTGATTTACTGTGGTATAATATTCTCTGCTTTGTATGCCCCTTGGCTCTTACAACTGATATGGCAGTTTTCAGATGTAGCTAACGAGTATTGGATAAAACCGCTGACATTAAACGATCTGTTCTTGAACATCTATTATTTTTATTCTCCTAAAGAGATTTGGAGGCCATTTGCCGATTTTTCTAAAATACAGATGATGATAGGACTCATTATTGTGATGAGTATTCAATTGATAATAACACTCAAAGTTTTGCGTTCGGGGATTAAAGACAGAGATAAAAAGACTTATCTGGCGGTCATCTCTTTTCTTGTATTTCTTTTTCCTGTTTTAATCGCGGCTTTGATTTCAATACTATATGTTCCAATACTGGCAAGCCGTTATATGACATGTTCTTTTGGGCTTTTCGTTTTAAGCTTGGCTTTTATTCTTGCCAAGGCATACGAGTATCCGGCTTATAGAAGGTTAACAAATGTATTCTTTGTGTTAATGGTTTTTGTGGGGGGAGTTCGCATATATTCAGGGGTGAAATATTACAACGAAACAGAATCTTTATATCATAAAATACGTGAGTTTACTGCCAGCAATGGAGAAAAGTCGATTCTTCTCGCCGCTGATTCTTCTTACTCGGTAATGCCAAGGTTGCAGATTATTGTTCCCAACAATCATTTTTATATCTTGAATAGAGCTGTTGATAATGATTTCAGCCCTTTTGTATTTCAAGAAATAGATTCTATTCCTCTTCGCAATTTTATATTGGTGCACCATGAGCCCAAAGAAATTAGTGCGGACTTTAGGAAATATCAATATCAGCTATCAGAACGCTATATCTTCTCGGATAGCATACAGGCTCTGGATTCTTATCTTTATAAGCTAAAACTGAGATAGATTAGGTTAATAGTCATCATAGTAGGTGGTTTTCTCCGGTTCGCCATACATGACACCAACCACTATTAGTCCGGCTCCACCTATAATTCCTAATGTTGTATATAAGGCATCATTATTGGCGGGTTTTTCTACATAGAATAGATCTCCGCGATCTAGTAATTGATTAAACATCTCAGAAGGTTTTGCTTCTGTTCTTATGAGGCTCGATAAATAGAAGTCTTGTTCAAAAACCATTGGTTTATCGGGTTGAGAATAAATTGTCAGATAACTTTTAAAAGCCAATGGAGTATCGGTTTGATCAAAGTCTCGTCTTCTGATTTTTAAAGCGACATCACCTTGCCCTCCCATTGTCGCATTCTTATAACTTTTCTTATTTATATGATCAAACTTGGGGCTTAAGATCAAAGGTATTTCACTTACCATGGTCTGTGGAGGAACAAAACTCACACTCTTTGGAAGCGATGCAGCTCCACTAAAGGTGCCCCATGAGGATGAGTTGCTGTTGATAGCACTATCCCAATCTCCCGAATAACTAATTTCTTCTCCCGAATATGTTGTCGCTACATTATCTATGATAAGGGCAGATTTTCCCCAGTCTACATATAATGGCTTATCAGATTTATTGAACACCGTAATTTGTACCGGCCCATCCTGTCCCTTAAAACAATAAGCAATCCATAGACTATCCGTTTCTAAAAGAAAATCTCCATTATCTACTTTTTCAACATATTCGTTAGGCGTATTTAGGGTAGAGTAGAAAAATGTAGAACTACATGATGTGAAGATTAAAATTGTAGATAATGTAAAAAACAAATATTTCATCTAAGTCTATTTTTTGTATTCATTATTGGTATCAAAAGGCTATTAGAGAATGGCTGCTCTCTTTGAGATAAAGGTACAAAAGATATTAACACAAGCAATATGTTTGAAAAAATATTAGCAAGTACTTTTTTCCTTTTCTAACATCTGCTTTTTCTGAAAAAAGAGGTTGCAGCTATTTACTGCAACCCCATACTGATATTATATATATGTGTAAGGAAGAATTATTCAGGTCTGTCGGCCATGGCGGTTAATTTACCCTTTGTTTTCAGGTTTTCCATCAGTACCTTGTCGCCATCTTCAACATCTACAATTGTGTATTTCCCAACACCGCATATTTGCATTTCATCGAGAGCGTCTACCAAATTTTTATAATTGGATTTTTCTGTTGGCTTTATCAAAACAATAAGTCCGTCCTTTGATTTTTTAATATTGCTAGACATCTCTTTAAATTCCTTTTCAGTGATTTGCTTTTTATAACGTTTTTGTCTCAATTCTTTTATCTTAGACATGTTTGCATTGTTTCGGGTTAGCAACATATTGCGTAAACCAAGAGTGTTTGTTTCTTTCAATGATGTATAATCTTCATAATTTGCTAAGCCTTCATAATAGTAAACCTTATCATTTTCTCCCAAAATTACTGTTACAGATTTTGAGTCGGGCACCGGTTGTTCCCCCTTATCTGTTGGCATAGCTACATCCATTATTTGAGGAATGCTTAATGTTGTGCAAAACATGAAGAATGTAATCAATAAAAGATTCATGTCTACCATCGGAGTAAAGTCTACTCTTAATATCTTGCGTTCAGGTTTGCCTTTTTTAGTTTCGCTCTTACCTGTAGTATCTATGTTAGCCATAATATTTATTCTTTAAGAGGTTAAACATCTATTTTTACTTAATAGAGATAACAGATGTTGAATTTCCATAAATTACTATGACTTTTTTTTTAGATAAATTATCTTTGTGCCTCATCCAATCTTTTAGATCCAAATGAAGCAAAGAATAATCCTATATTTTACTGTTTTTTTCTATTTCGTTTTTCTATTCCTTATCGGCAAAATTCTATTTGCTTTTATCCATGCCTCTTTGGGTGGAGGTGTTTCGGCAAAAGATATGCTTGACATACTATATAATGGTTTACCTCTCGATTTGTCGATGAGTGGATACCTCACAGTGCTTCCGGTTCTTATACTTATTGCTTCTATTTGGATTAAACCTAAATTTATAGCACGGACATACAATATTTATTTTGGGATTATATTATTGTTGATAGCAATAATCACCGTTGTCGACCTTGTTGTATATCCATATTGGGGATTTCACTTCGACTCTACGGTTTTTCTTTATCTGAAAAAGCCAAAAGAAACTTTTGCAAGTGCCTCTGTTCTCGACTTCGTATTTGGCATACTGGGTATGGCTGTGTACTTTGTAGTATCTTACCTAGGGTATATTTATATTATAAGGAGGCAAATACTTAATTTTACGGTTCCAAAGAGTATCGCTAAATCTTGTATTGTGCTGGTGGTTCTGCTGGCAGCACTCTTTCTTCCTATCAGGGGTGGGGTCACAGTTTCTACGATGAATATAGGTAAGGTGTACTATAGCGATAATATGTTCTTTAATCATGCGGCTATCAATCCCGAATTCAACCTGATGTCGTCGTTCTTTAAATCTGATAATTTTGCTTCGCAATATCAATTTTATGATAAAAAAGAGGCTGAAAAGGTATTTGCTCAACTAAACTTTCAGCCTAAAAGTGATAGTGTTCCTAATCTATTGAAAACAGATAGGCCTAATATCATATTGTTTATTCTCGAGAGTTTTTCTGCTAATGTGGCTTTAGATTCTGTTGTGGCTCCTAATATGAGTCGCTATGCGAAGGAAGGCGTGTTCTTCAAAAACTTCTATGCAAACAGCTTTCGCACCGATCGGGGACTTGTTTCTATCCTAAGTGGGTATCCCGCACACCCTACTGTGGCTATAATGAAATATCCGCAAAAGACAGGAACATTAGCTACTATTCCCAAAACATTGAAAGATGCAGGCTATAATAATCTCTCTTTTTATTATGGCGGTGATGCTGATTTCGCTAATATGCGCTCTTATTTTGTAGGAGCATGCGGAATAAAAGACATTGTCTCTGATAAAAAATTTCCTTTGAGCGAGCGCCTTACCAAATGGGGAGTTCCTGATAAGTTTTTGATTAACAGGCTGCACGAAGATCTACTCTCAAAAGAGCAAAGTGAACCTTATGTCAAAGTTGTGCTTACCCTTAGTAGCCATGAGCCATTCGATGTGCCCCGAGCTGGGTTTAAAGAACCGTTTCTTGATGCAGTACACTATACCGATGAGTGTCTGGGGAATTTCGTAGAACAATTGAAAAAGACAAAGCAGTGGGATAATACCTTGATTCTGTTTGTTGCCGATCATGCAATGCAGTCGTATCCCAAAGGTTTGAGTAATAGTGATCCGGAGCGTTTTCGTATTCCTCTTATATGGATAGGAGGCACTATAAAACAGCCGGTAACAGTATCATCTTATGCTTCGCAAAACGACATAGCTGCAACTTTGCTGTCCCAGCTAAACTTGAAGCATGATGACTTTAGGTTCAGTAAAAACATCATGAATCCCGAAGGTAATAAGTTTGCATTCTATTCTTATGTCAATGGCTTTAGCATGACAGATTCTACGAGAATGGTAACTTACGATAATGATAAGCAAAGTATTATCCATCACAAAGGCGATGTGGCTGATATGGAGAAAAAAGCCAAATCATTTTTTCAGATGATGTATCTTGATTTGGGTAATAGATAGAAGTTCTTGTTTTTTTAGTGTGTTTATACTGAAATGTTTAAACAATGTTTTGTGTCCAAGCGTTATTTATTATAAAACAAAATGGAGGGCTTTAACATGAGAACAATACTTGTACTGACTGCTATCATCATTTTAGGGTTTAGTTGTAAAGCGGGAGACAGCCTGACTAAAGAGGAGGCCGTTTCTAAACTGACTGAAAAAATAGAATCAGCAAATTATACTTTTGTCCCTCAAACGGCTTTGCCGATGAATGGGAAATCAATAAGTTTGAATTACTCTTACTCCCTCAAAGTTTCAAAGGATACTATAGATTCTTATCTGCCTTATTTCGGCAGAGCATACACTGCTCCGATTTCTCCAACAGATGGAGGAATAAAATTTACAAGTGAAGAATTTGACTATTCTATAACAAAAAACAAAAAAGGAATGTGGGATGTGTCTATAACCACAAAAGATACTCCACGCAAATACACTCTCAGCCTCTCTATCGGAGACACGGGATATGCTACTTTAGTCGTGAATGAAAATAATAGACAACCAATCTCTTTTTACGGAAAGATAGAATAATTAATAATATTTCGCTTTGATCAGCCGTTTTTTTAGCATAAAAGTAATATATTTGGAAAATTATTAGTTATTTCGCACCCTTAATAAGGGGTGCCAAATATTTTTTAGTCTATTTTTATGCAAATATCCTTCACTGCAAAGCAGATTGCGACAGTCTTAAATGGAACTATTGAAGGGGATTCTTCAGTTGAAGTGAATAATTTTTCACGTATAGAAGACGGTAAACCCGGGACGTTGACATTTTTAGCAAATCCCAAATATACCCATTACATATATACAACAGACGCCAGTATTGTATTGGTGAATAATGATTTTGTAGCAGAACGCCCGATAAAGGCAACGCTGGTGCGTTGTTTTAATGCCTATGCAGCTCTTGCCATATTATTGGATATGGTAGAGAAAATGAAACCTCAGAAAAAAGGAATAGAAGCAATGTCTTTTGTTGCAGATACTGCTAAGCTTGGCGAAAATGTATATGTGGGAGCATTCTCATATATTGCAGAAGGTGCGGTAGTGGGCAATAATTCTCAGATATATCCACAATCTTATATTGGAGACAATGTTACAATCGGGGATAATACAATCATCTATCCCGGAGTGAAAATATATCAAGGATGTATTATCGGTAATAATTGTATCATACACAGTGGTGCGGTTATCGGAAGCGATGGCTTTGGTTTTGCACCCGAAGGTGAGATTTATAAAAAAATTCCTCAGATGGGTATTGTACGTATTGAGGATGATGTGGAAATAGGAGCAAATACAACTATCGATCGCGCCGTGATGGATGCGACTGTTATACATAAAGGGGTTAAATTAGATAACCTGATTCAGATTGCACATAATGTCGAAGTCGGAGAAAATACAGTAATGGCGGCTCAGGTCGGCATATCCGGCTCTACTAAAGTCGGCAAGCATTGTATGTTTGGCGGACAGGTAGGATTGGGCGGACATATTACCATTGGTGATAATGCGAATATAGGAGCTCAGTCCGGTATAATAAGCAATATTGCACCCGAAGCAAAAATACTTGGGTCTCCGGCAGTACCAGTGAAAGATTTCTTCAGATCAAGTATCATATTTCCTAAATTACCTGAAATGTACAGGCAGTTAGCCCAGTTACAAAAGGAGATTGATGCATTGAAAGCAAATAAACATGAATAATATATTTTAAAAAAATGAGCAAACAGCACACTCTGAAAGGCAGTTTTACATTGCAAGGAAAAGGGCTGCATACAGGATTACCTATAACCATAACATTTAATCCTGCCCCGGACAATCACGGATATAAAATAAAAAGAGTAGACCTGGAAGGTCAGCCTATAATTGATGCAGTTGCCGAAAATGTAGGAAATACGCAGCGTGGTACTGTTCTTATAAAGGATAATGTGCAGGTGAGTACTATAGAGCATGCTATGGCTGCTTTGTATGCTCTCAAGATAGATAACTGTCTTATTGAAGTGAATGCACCTGAGTTTCCGATATTGGATGGGAGTTCGATACAATATGTACAGGGAATATTCGGAGTGGGAACCGAAGAGCAAACAGAGGAAAGAGATTATTTTGTTGTCCGCAGCAAGATGGAAGTGGTGGATGAGGAAACCGGCTCTAAACTGACTCTATTGCCTGACGATCGTTTTTGCATCAACTCGTTTATTGAATTCGAATCTAAATATATTCCGAACCAATCGGCTACTCTCGAAAATCTTGCTGATTTTCCTAAAGAAATAGCCAATGCGAGAACTTTTGTTTTTGTGCGTGAAATACAAAAGCTGCTTGAAGCCGGATTGATAAAAGGTGGAGACCTAGATAATGCAATCGTTATTTATGAACGCCAAATATCTCAGCAAGATCTTGACAGTTTAGCTGATTTGCTTGGTGTACCATATAAAGATGCTACAGAGCTTGGGTATTTGAATAACAAGCAAATAATGTATCCGAATGAGCCCGCTCGCCACAAACTATTGGATATAATAGGAGATATGGCCTTGATAGGAAAACCTATCAGAGGTAGAATTATTGCTACTCGTCCGGGACATAAGATCAATAATAAGCTGGCACGTTTAGTTCGCAAACAGATTAAGCTGAATGAAGTTCAGCCACCTGTATATGAGCCTAATAAACCGGCAGTGTTTGATATAAACAGAATTAAAGAGCTATTGCCTCACAGGTATCCTTTTTTGATGGTGGATAAAGTGATTGAGGTAGGGCAAAAACATATTGTAGGTATAAAAAATATTACAACAAACGAACCCTACTTTCAAGGGCACTTCCCTCAAGAACCGGTTATGCCGGGAGTATTGCAGGTAGAAGCAATGGCACAGGTGGGAGGATTGTTGGTTCTTTCTCAGATTGATGAGCCGGAAAGATATTCTACCTACTTTCTGAAAATAGATAATGTGAAATTCAGAAGCAAAGTAGTGCCCGGAGATACGCTTATTTTCAGACTAAATATGATGTCTGAGATTCGTCGTGGAATTGCCAACATGAAAGGGTTTACTTTTATTGGAGACAAACTGGTTTCTGAAGCTGAGTTTACTGCGCAAATTGTAAAAAATAAATAATTAAAGTATTATGTCAAACATATCGAATCAGGCTTATGTACACCCGGAAGCTAAATTGGGTGAAAATGTAACAATTGAACCTTTTGCCTTTATTGACAAAAATACAGAAGTTGGCGATGGCACTATCGTTATGTCGGGTGCTAATGTAAGAAACGGAGCCCGAGTAGGAAGTAACTGCCGCATATTTCCAGGAGCTGTAGTAGGCGGAATACCTCAGGATTTGAAATTCAGAGGAGAGGAAAGTCTTGCTATAGTAGGAAATAATACTACAATAAGAGAGTGTGTTACCATAAATAGAGGTACAGCTTCGAAAGGATATACTAAAGTAGGTAATAGCTGCTTGTTGATGGCATATAGCCATGTTGCACATGACTGCGTGCTGAATGACAACATCATACTTGGTAATGCTACCCAACTGGCAGGAGAAGTAGAAGTAGAGCACCATGCAATATTGAGCGGTGGAACGCTTGTGCATCAATTTACTCGTATCGGGGCGCATGCCATGATACAGGGCGGAACACGTTTAGGGAAAGATATTCCTCCGTATATTATTGCAGGACGTGAGCCGGTTTGTTTTTCCGGAGTAAATCTTGTAGGATTGCGCAGGCATGCTTACAGCAATGAAAAGATAAATGAAATACAAGAAATATACCGTGTAATCTATCAGTCGGGATTCAATTTTTCTGATGCTATCAATAAGATTGAGAGTGAATTTGAAGAAACACCTGAGATGAGACTGATTGTTGACTTTGTTAAAGGTTCGCCACGAGGCATTGTCAGGGGTTATTTGGGGTAAGTATTGTAAAAAGAATAAATTGTGATCCATTTAGATGTTCTAAATGGATTATTTTTTTATAAAAATATTGTACCTTTGCACCCTCAATTTATATATATGCAAAATATTAGAAATATTGCGATTATCGCACACGTCGATCATGGTAAGACTACTCTTGTTGATAAGATGCTTCTTGCCGGACAATTGTTCAGAGAAAATCAATCTTCAGGCGAATTAATACTAGACAATAATGATTTGGAACGTGAGCGAGGAATTACCATCCTTTCTAAAAATGTTTCGATTAATTATAAAGGAACTAAAATCAATATAATAGATACACCCGGACACGCCGACTTTGGTGGCGAAGTTGAACGTGTATTGAATATGGCTGATGGTTGTTTGCTGTTGGTCGATGCATTCGAAGGTCCGATGCCTCAAACTCGTTTTGTGTTGCAAAAAGCTATACAGATGGGGTTGAAGCCAATTGTGGTAATTAATAAAGTGGATAAACCCAACTGTCGTCCTGATGAAGTGCACGAGATGGTTTTCGACTTGATGTTTAGCCTCGACGCATCCGAGGAACAGTTAGATTTTCCTACCATCTATGGATCTGCAAAACAAGCTTGGATGTCTGATGACTGGAGTAAACCAACAGAAGATATAAGTCCATTGCTGGATGCGATTGTAAAATATATTCCGGCTCCCGAATATTTGGAAGGAACACCGCAAATGCTGATTACATCATTAGACTATTCTAAATATGTAGGACGGATTGCTATCGGGCGTGTACATCGTGGAGAACTCAGAGAAAATATGGATGTCTCTTTGTGCAAGCGTGATGGGAGTTTTGTGAAAACGAGAATAAAAGAAATAAATATATTCGAAGGACTGGGACGTATAAAAGTACCGAAAGTTCAGTGTGGCGACATTTGTGCCCTGATAGGAATCGAAGGCTTTGAAATTGGCGACTCGATTGCCGATTTGGAGAATCCGGAAGCGTTACCAACAATCGATATCGACGAACCTACTATGTCGATGTTGTTTACCATCAATGATTCTCCTTTCTTTGGGAAAGATGGTAAATTTGTGACATCAAGGCATATTCACGACCGCTTGATGAGGGAGCTCGACCGTAACTTGGCACTACGTGTTGAAACAACGGACAATTCCGATTCGTGGATTGTTTATGGACGTGGAATTCTGCATTTGTCAATCCTTATCGAAACAATGCGCCGCGAAGGATATGAGCTGCAAGTTGGTCAGCCAAAGGTTATCATAAAAGACATTGACGGACAAAAATATGAACCGGTAGAGCAATTGACTATCAATTTGCCGGAAGAATATTCAAGTAAAATTATAGACCTTGTGACACGTCGTCGTGGAGAATTGACGATGATGGGTAACAAGAAAGATCGCATCTATCTCGAATTCAATATTCCTTCACGTGGTATTATCGGGCTAAACAATGCTGCACTTACACTCTCGGCGGGAGAAGCTGTCGTTGCACACCGATTCTTAGAATTCCAGCCATGGAAGGGTGATATCGAAAAACGTTTGAATGGATCTATCATTGCTAGCGAATCCGGTAATGCGTATGCATATGCTATTGATAAATTGCAAGATAGAGGTAAGTTCTTCCTTGAGCCGCAGACCGATATTTATATGGGTCAAATTGTAGGGGAACATAGCAAAGAAGGAGATTTGGTTGTAAATCTTACAAAATCGAAGAAGCTGACCAATGTGCGTGCTTCGGGGACAGATGATAAGGTGAAGCTCGCTCCTCCTGTTATTTTCAGTCTCGAAGATGCTTTGGAATATATAAAAGGAGATGAGTACGTAGAGGTAACGCCACATGCGATACGTTTGCGTAAAATCTATCTGGACGAGAATGATCGTAAGCGAATGGCGAAAAAGTGATAAAATGTTCATAATAGATTGGGGGTTATCAGATTGTTCTGATAGCCCCTTTTCATTTTTTTTGATGCTAGAATTATCTTATAAAGGATGTTTTTGTTTTATAATAAGGCGAGAAAAGTGGCAATGAAAAAAGTGCGTAAAAGGTGTCACTTTTGTCACCTTTTCACTAAAAAGGGTTTTTACAGTTTGTTATTATATAAGCTTTAGAGTATTAAAACTTATAAAAAGTGAAGACAACTTATTATTGACAACTTATGAATCTTATCATTAAACAATTTTTCATACCTTTGCTTCCTTAAAAATAGAGAGATCCACATGGCCGATACCAAACAGCAATTTGAACATGTAATAGCAATATGCCGTACTCTTTTTGCCAAAAAGTTGAAAGATTATGGTGCTTCATGGCGCATACTCCGCCCACAATCGGTTACTGACCAGATACTGATAAAAGCAAAACGTATAAGAAGTATCGAAGAGAAGGGCGTGAGCCTTATTGATGAAGGTATTGCTCCGGAGTTTATCGGAATCGTGAATTATGGTATCATTGGCTTGATGCAATTGGAATTGGGCTTTTCGGATAGTATAGATATTACCGAAGAACAGGCTCTCGCATTGTATGATAAACATATGACCGAAACCAAAGAATTGATGTATGCCAAAAATCATGATTATGACGAGGCATGGCGATCTATGCGGATTAGTTCATATACCGATCTTATTCTGACAAAGATATATCGCACAAAGCAGATAGAAGAAAACAAAGGTAAGACCATTGTTTCGGAAGGGATAGATGCCAACTATATGGATATGGTCAACTATTCTCTCTTTGGCTTGATAAAGTTAGAGTTTCCTGAAGAAGGATAATTAAATAAATGGGCAAAAAGAAGGATGTAATTATAAAGATTTTAGTAGAAATATCCAGAATTATACTGGGTGTTACCTTTATTTTCTCCGGCTTTGTAAAGGCTGTCGACCCTTTTGGTACGGCTTATAAAATCGAAGATTACTTTGCTGCATTCAATCTTACTTCGCTTTCTTTTTTGTCTCTGTCAGGTTCTGTTCTGCAAAGTGTTGTGGAATTTGCAATGGGGGCATGTATGCTTTTCGGCTTGTACCGTAAGTGGAACTCCCGACTGATATTGCTGGTTATGGTCTTTATGACCGGGCTTACTCTTTATTTGGCTATAACAGATCCGGTAGAAGATTGCGGATGCTTTGGCGATGCATTGATAATTACCAATTGGCAGACATTCTATAAAAATATAGTACTTCTTATATGTTCTGTCATTGTATTTGTGTATTGTGAACGTATCAGCAATTGGTTTACAGGTAAAACATACTGGCTGGCATTCTTGTATATCTTTATTTTTATTGGTCTTTTCACATTCCGCAATTATTTATACGATCCCTTGTTCGACTTCCGACCATACAAAATAGGAGCTAATCTGCCTAAATTGATGAATGTAGAGAGTGGAAAAGGTAGAGAAGAGAAGACTGTGCTTGTTTATGCGAAGGATGGAGTAGAAAAAGAATTTACTGAAGAAAATTATCCATGGGAAGATAGTACATGGGTGTTTGTGCGAATGGATAACCATGTTATACGGGAAGGAGAAAAGCCTGTTGTTAACGATTTTTCTATAAATAGATTGGTGTTTAATTCGGATAGGACAGAGGTCGAAACGCAATTAGATATTACGCAAGAAGTGTTGTCGGATTCAAATTACGTTTTCTTGATGATAACACCTTCGCTAATCAATATGAGTGATTCTTATCTCAGCCGATTCGAGGATATAGAAAACTATGCAAAAGATCATAATTATCATTTCTTTTGTGTGACCGCATCGCCTACCGATGAAATAATGAAATGGTCGAAAGAGAATACGATAAATTTTGATTTCTGTACAGCTGACGGACGCATGCTGAAAACTGTAATTCGTTCCAATCCGGGGCTTATTCTGTTAAAAGAAGGTATTGTAGTCAACAAATGGGCGGATATAAATGTTCCTGCTGAAGAGTATCTTACAAAACCTTTGACCGATTTGCCTTATGGACAGATGATAGATACGAAGGCCAAAGACAAAAAGAATTTGATAGCTGTGTGTGTTGCATTCTTTTTACCATTGTTATTTCTGAAAGGATTGGATTTCCTGTTTTTCAGAAAGATGAAGAAAGAAGCTATTACAGAAGAAGAAAATGAAGAAGAAATTAAAGAATAATATATTAATCAATAAAAACAAATATTAAAATCATGAGAAAGAATATTGTTGCAGGAAACTGGAAAATGAACAAGAATCTACAAGAAGGTGTTGCGTTTGCTAAAGAATTAGAAGCTGCATTAGCCGGGAAAACATTAAAATGTGAAGTAATTGTAGGTACTCCATTCATTCATTTGGCAAGTGTAGCTTCGTCTACTAAACTAGGTGTTGCTGCTCAAAACTGTGCTGATAAAGTTTCAGGCGCATATACAGGCGAAGTATCAGCTGCAATGGTAGCTTCTACAGGTGCAAAATATGTAATCCTCGGCCACTCTGAGCGTCGTACATACTACGGAGAAACAGATGCTATCTTGAAAGAAAAAGTACTATTGGCTTTAGCTAACGGATTAAGCCCGATTTTCTGCATCGGCGAAACAAAAGAAGAAAGAGAAACAAATGTACATTTCGATGTTGTGAAAAGACAAACAGTAGATGCTTTGTTTAATCTATCTGCTGAAGACTTCGCTAAAATAGTTATTGCTTACGAACCGGTTTGGGCTATTGGTACAGGTCTTACTGCTACATCTGCTCAGGCTCAGGAAATGCACGCTTTCATTCGTCAAACAATTGCTGACAAATATGGTAAAGAAGTTGCAGATAACACTTCAATCCTATATGGTGGTAGCGCAAACGGAGGAAATGCAAAAGAGCTTTTCTCATGTCCTGATATCGACGGTGGACTTATAGGTGGAGCTTCTCTCGATGTTGAGAAATTTATTCCTGTAATTGAAGGATTCTAAGAGATCGACTAAAGTTTATATATAATGTTGCGGATGAACCCTGACCGAATATCCGCAACATTTTTAAATAACACACACATGAAAAAAAGTTTTTATATTTTCTTTTTATTAGGATTGTTTTCGGCTTCTGCGATTGCACAAAACAGTCAGAAAACAATCATTGATGAACTGAACTCATCTAAATGGGGGCAAGGGGATGTAAAAGTAATGCAAGATGATGTGTTGCAGGGTAAAATAGCGGTTCGGAGTACCGAGCCTATAGACTCTCTTGGTGAACCTGAGCCGTCTACATCTTCGAATGCGAATGTAGCTCCCGGAACCAGAGTGAGAGAGTACAAAATTCAAGTTTTTATGGGAAATAATCAGCAACAATCCAAACGAGAAGCTGAATCGAAGCAGGCACAGATAAGGAATGCTTATCCCGAGCTGAGAACTTCGGTTTCATTCCAGTCTCCATTTTGGCGTCTACGGGTAGGAAATTTCCGTACAAAAGAAGAAGCTGAGCAAATGATGCATGATATGCGCAAAACATTCCCTTCATTCGGACGAGAGATGACCGTCGTGTCGGAGGTCGTTAAACGATAATATATAATCTTCATAATGCAAGAAGAAAACAAAATGAACCTTCTGGAGGAGCACTATAAGAATGTAATTTCTTTGTTAGGCGAAGATCCGGAGCGCGAAGGCCTGTTAATGACACCTCACAGAGTTGCCAAGGCTATGCGGTTTTTGACAAAGGGCTACAGTGAAAGCCCCGAAGCTATTTTAAATAAAGCTTTGTTTAAAGAAGATTACCGTCAAATGGTAATTGTAAAAGATATAGATTTTTACTCCTTGTGCGAGCATCACATGCTTCCATTTTGGGGTAAAGCTCATGTAGCATATATACCCAACGGATATATAACGGGATTGAGTAAGATTGCTCGTGTAGTCGATGTGTTTGCACGTCGTTTGCAGGTACAGGAGCGTATGACCTTACAGATAAAGGAATGTATACAGCAAACTCTTAATCCTTTGGGGGTAATGGTCGTGATAGAAGCTCAGCATATGTGTATGCAGATGCGAGGGGTGGAGAAACAGAATTCGACTACTACCACCTCCGACTTTACAGGAGTATTTAATCAGGCTAAAACTCGGGAAGAATTTATTAATCTTATAAGATAGAGATGTTATAACAATATAAAAAATAACGAGATTTTTTCTGAACAGAAGATAATCTCGTTTTTTTATTTCGGACTATGTATTTATATAATATTCATACACATAAAATAGATGACGCTTCATGCCAAGAGTATGAGGTGAAGTCTATTCTGAATACCTATCCGGAAGATTTTTATGAAAAAAGGAATCAGCATCCTGATTGTTGGTTTTCTTGTGGTGTGCATCCGTGGAATACGGAAGATTCTGATCTGCAACTCCGCCTTTTAGAAGAGATTATTGTCGACCCCAATGTTGTAGCCGTTGGTGAAGCCGGCCTTGATAAATTAAGGGGAGCCGAAATGTCTGTCCAGATAGATGTGTTTCGGAAACAGATCGAGTTGGCTCTTTCTGCAAATAAACCTCTTATTATACATTGCGTAAAGGCATGGGATGAGCTGATTCGATTGTATAAGGAATATGAAGGGAGTAATATTCCTTGGATTATTCATGGCTATAGAGGCAATCCCCAGCAGACAGAGCAATTGAGTAAAGTTGGCTTCAAATTTTCAATAGGAGAAAAGTTTAATCCAGATTCGCTTAAGAATATTCCATTGACTGATATTTTTTGTGAAACAGACGAATCTTATTTGACTATTTGTAAGGTGTATGAAAATATTTCAAGTGTATTTGGTGTAAATAAAAATCATTTTGCTATTTTAGTGGCCGATAATGTAGGTCGGGTATTTAAATAATTGACAAAAGTATATTAGGTTATTAATTCTTTTCAGGTAAACTATGATTGATGTTAATGCTCACATATTATTAATTTATACAGGAGGTACAATCGGGATGGTCGAAAATCCTGCTACGGGTTCTTTAGAGCCCTTCGACTTTGCTCATCTGAACAATCATATACCTGAACTTCAGCGTTTCAAGTTTCATGTAGATCATATTGTTTTCGATCCTGTTATAGATTCTTCGGAGATTACGCCCGAACATTGGAAAAAGATGGTGCACATCATCGAAGATAATTATGACGATTACGATGGATTTGTTGTGCTGCATGGTACCGACACAATGGCATATACGGCCTCGGCTCTCAGCTTTATGCTCGAGAACTTGCATAAACCTGTAGTGCTTACCGGAGCTCAGCTGCCTATCGGTAAATTGAGAACAGATGCAAAGGAGAATTTGATTACCGCCTTGGAGATAGCCGCCGATAAGAATCAGTTAGGCTACCCAATTGTTCCCGAGGTATGTGTTTTCTTTCAGAACGATTTGCTTCGAGGAAATAGGAGTACCAAAGTGAATGCAGACAATTTTAATGCATTCAAGTCGTATAATTATCCTAATTTGGGAAAATCTGGTATTCAGATAAGGTATGAGAGAAAGGCTATTCATACGCCCGACTATGAGAAGAAAACGATCTTCCATTATCGATTAGATAATAGGATAGCTTCATTAAAGTTGTTTCCGGGAATTGACAAGCAAACTGTGGAAGCAATCTTGACATTGAAGAATATAAGAGCTGTGATTCTTGAGACCTACGGTTCGGGAAATGCTCCTCTCTCGCCTTGGTTCCTTGATCTGATCCGCGAAACGGTAAAGCGGGGAGTTATTATAGTCAATATATCCCAATGTGAAATTGGACTTGTAAATATGCAGCGCTACGAGACGGGACGTGAACTTTTGCGTGCAGGTGTTATCAGTGGATTTGATGCTACATTCGAAGCCGCTTTAGCTAAGCTGATGTTTCTTA
Source organism: Dysgonomonas mossii DSM 22836 (assembly GCF_000213575.1). Taxonomy (GTDB): domain Bacteria; phylum Bacteroidota; class Bacteroidia; order Bacteroidales; family Dysgonomonadaceae; genus Dysgonomonas; species Dysgonomonas mossii. The sequence goes on along the minus strand of NZ_GL892004.1, from coordinate 1,172 downwards.
TCGGGCATAAGTACGATAAAGAGGATATAAAGATACGAATGCGTGTGCCTCTAATAGGAGAAATTACAAGACCCGAAGACAGAGACAATGAAACAATATGAAAATTTGCAGGTATTAGCTGAGAAAGCTAAACCGCTGTTTCTTCAATATTATAAAAAGAATAAAAAGCGTCTCAGCAAAATGGATACCATTGTGCAGCAATTGCACGATGAGGTTTCCGAAAAGATTGACTGCCTGACGTGCGCTAATTGTTGCCGGAGTTTAGGGCCGGCTATCTACGATAAGGATATTGAGCGGATAGCAAAGGCGCTTCGCATAAAACCGTCGGAAGTTGTTTCTTCCTATTTGCGGATAGATGAAGATGGCGATTATGTCTTCAAGTCTATGCCTTGTCCTTTTCTTATGGACGATAATTATTGTTCGATATACGAATCTCGACCGAAAGCTTGTCGGGAATATCCTCATACGGATCGGAAAAATTTCGAGCAGATTTATAAATTAACTGTAAAAAATGCGAGTACTTGTCCAATCGCATACGAGGTTCTTTGCAAATTAATGGACAAGTGATGTACTTTTCTAAAATTAATCAATCACTCCTTTTCCCCGTCCCTTCTTCATTCCCCATTAAAATCTTCAAAAAATCATCAAGGAAAAATATGTTTAACAACAGTTTGCAAATAAGGTATATAGGTATTAACTTTGTAGTTCTGCCAAAAAATATTTTAAAATTAATTGGTAAAAGATTTGGAGTGTAAGGAAAAGGTTATTACTTTTGCACCCGCTTTACCGATAGAGCCGGCGGGTTTTCGAGAGCGAGTTTTGGCAACAGACAAGATTTAGAGCTAGGGACTCGGACGGTGAAAAAGGGAAAAGCGATTAGAAAACGATCTTTGAAATAATGACAACATATGAGTGTAGTACAATAGCACTTTGGTGCTAAGAAATATTATACCGTCAATTTACTTAATAAGTAAAAAGAGCAGGACAGGATCACGAAAGACTTAGAAAAAAAGAATATACAAAGAAGAGTTTGATCCTGGCTCAGGATGAACGCTAGCGATAGGCCTAACACATGCAAGTCGAGGGGCAGCATAGAGTAGCAATACTTTGATGGCGACCGGCGCACGGGTGAGTAACACGTATGCAACCTACCTACATCAGGGGAATAACCC